>NZ_JBIBUF010000010.1:184381-350664 GCF_043079125.1 Streptomyces sp. NPDC015242
GGTGTACATAACGGGCCCCGGCTAAAACACCTCCGGCATTTTCTCCGGGGGGGGCCCGCCCCGGGCCGCGCGGGGCGGCCCCCCCCCCCCGCACCGGGGCGGCGCCCCCCCCCACGGCCGTGCTGGCTCAGTTGCCCACCAGCTCCATGAGGAACGGGCCGTAGCGTTCACCGTGCACCTCACCGGCGGCCACGGCCGCCTCCGTCTCCCGCAGATCCTGCGGTGTGAGGGAGACGAACGCCGCGGCCAGGTTCTCCTCGAGGTGGTCCCGGCGAGCCGTACCCGGGATGAGGACGATGTCGTCGCCCTGGTGATGGAGCCAGGCCAGCGCGAGCTGGGCGAGGGTGATCTCCAGACGGCGTGCGATGGGCCGCAGCCGTTCGACGAGGGCCTGGTTGCGGCCGATGTTCCGTTCGGTGAAACGGGGGAGTGTGCGCCGGAAGTCCTCCGGCCGCAACGCCGAGGCCGAGGTGACGCCGCCGGTGAGGAACCCGCGGCCCAGCGGACAGCTGGCGATGATGCCGATGCCCAGTTCACGGCAGGTGGCCAGCACGTCCCGCTCGATGCCGCGGGTCCACAGGGACCATTCACTCTGCACCGCGGTGACGGGATGCACCGCGTGGGCCCGGCGGATCGTGTCGGCGGAGACCTCGGACAGGCAGACGTGGCGCACCTTGCCCTCGGCCACGAGCTCGGCCATGGCCTCCATGGCTTCCTCGATCCGCTCCCCGGGAGCGGCCCAGTGCTTGGTGTAGAAGTCCAGCCGGTCGACGCCCAGCCGGCGCAGCGAGCCTTCGCACCTGCCGCGTATGTAGGCACGATCACCGCGGACCCCGAGGAACTCGCCGCTGGCCGAACGCTCCAGACCCACCTTCGTGGCGATCATCACGCGATCGCGTCGCCCGGCGATGGCGGCGCCGACCAGCCGCTCGCCCTCTCCGAGGCCTTGCACGTCGGCCGTGTCGAAGAGGGTGACGCCCCGGTCCACCGCGCGGTGCACGGTGGCGATCGCCTCATCGCGGTCCGATCTCCCGTAGAAGGAGCTCATGCTCAGACAACCCAGTCCCTGGGCCGGGACCGTCAGCGCTCCGAGTCTGCGGACCGGCAGAGCGGCACCGGCCCGGGACACCTCATCCGTGGAGTTCGGCACAGCACTCCTCGACGACGTCGAGCGCGTCCGTCAGCAAGGCCGGGGGAATGACGAGAGGAGGCAGGAAACGCAGTACGTTGCCATGGGTGCCGGCAGTCAGGAGCAGGACGCCACGCGCCTGACAGGCCTTGGCCACACGCTGGGCCGCCTCGGGGCTGGGACGCTTGCCGCCCGGTTCGACGATCTCGACACCCACCATCGCCCCACGCCCCCGGACCTCGCCGATGGCCGGGTGCCGCTCGGCGAGGGCGCCCAGGCGGGTGAAAAGGGTGTCGCCGGCGGCCCGCGCGGCGTCGGTGAGGTGCCGTGTGCGCATGACCTCGATCGAGGCCAGAGCGGCGGCGCAGGCGATCGGATTGCCGCCGTAGGTGCCGCCGAAACCCCCGAGTTGCACCGCGTCCATGATCTCGGCCCGCCCCGTCACGGCGGACAGGGGCAGCCCGCCGGCGAGTGCTTTGGCGGTGATCACCAGGTCCGGTACGACGTCCTCGTGCTCGGAGGCGAACCAGGTGCCCGTTCGGCAGAAGCCGCTCTGGATCTCGTCGGCGACGAACAAGGCACCGTGCGCCCGGCACCAGCGCTGCAGGGCGGGCAGGAAGCCCGGAGCCGGCACGATGAACCCGCCCTCGCCCTGGACCGGTTCGACGACGACGGCAGCCACGTTCTCCCCGCCGACCTGGCGCTCCAGTGCCTCAAGGGCTCGCTGGGCGGCTTCCTCGCCGGTCATGCCCTCCGGGTCGCGGTACGGGTAGGAGGTGGGTATCCGGTGGATGTCCGGGGCGAACGGGCCGAAGCCCTGCTTGAAGGGCGCGTTCTTCGCGGTCATGCCCAAGGCCAGGTTGGTGCGGCCGTGGTAGGCGTGGTCCAGCACCACGATGGCGGACCGGCCGGTGGCGGCCCGGGCGGCCTTGACGGCGTTCTCCACCGCTTCGGCACCCGTGCTCAGCAGAACACTGCGCTTGTCATGATGCCCCGGAGTGAGGTTCGACAGTTCCTCGCACACCTCCACGTACCCGGGGTAGGGGCTGGTCAGGAAGCAGGTGTGGGTGAACAGCCCCACTTGTTCCCGTACGGCCTCGACGACGTGAGGAGCCGCGTTGCCCACCGCCGTCACACCGAGACCGGACGCCAAGTCGATGAACGTGTTTCCGTCCACGTCGTGCAGCAGGCCGGGATCCGCCGCCGCCGCGTACACGGGAACGGCGCTGCCGACACCCTTGGCGACCGCAGCGCGACGCCGCTCTTCCCACGCGCTGGAACGCGGACCGGGAATTCCGGACGCGAGGTGGCGCCGGTCCGGCCGTACTGTTGGCATGGAAGTGGTCAAAGGACTTCTCCTGTCCGTTCGATCGGCGGGCTGCCACGGAGACGGGCCGGTTTTCACGCTAGCGTCCGGGAAAGGCGCGGAACACCTCGGATCGCGCCGCCGTCCCGGAATGCAAGAGCGCGTCAAGAATGCGGCGGGCAGGGCGGGGCGGAGGCCGGAGGTCATGGATGACAGGGTCCGGACGTCGCCCCGCGAAACCAGGTGACGGCACGAGCCAAGAAGATTCCAAGAAGTCCGTCAAGTTTTCTGCAGGCTCGTTTTGATTTTCGCTGCGGGGCGAGGTGTGTAGCACGACCCGGGCACATCACGTCTGAGCATTCCGGCTCCGGTGTCCGCCCTGGAACACGGTTTGTTCGCCATGCAGCGGAGACAGATGGTCCTCACCCGGGCCAAGCGATTCTGCAGGGCGCGGTCGGCGTGCGCGGCTTCACTGCTGCGGGGGCGTGAGCGCAGCACGGCGGATGCCTGAGCCAGCCACATCACCACCTCACCCCAGCGCTTGAGGAGTTCGGCCCGGTCCGCCATCGCGATCATCGGTCGCACAGCCTCGTGCGGATCCAGGGCCACGGCGGCCTGCGTGCAGTGATGCGTCAGGTCCGGCCCGACGACCGACCGGGAGTGGTGCGCGGTCCGGTCGGCCAGTGCCTGAGCGATGCTCAGGTGCAACTGCGCCTTCAGCACGGCGTCGAGCCCTTCGAGCAGGTAGTCCCGTATCAGGTACTGGCTGAAGCGCAGGTCGCCGGCGTCGGCGGGATTGCGGGTGAGGAGACCGGTGTCCAGTGCTCCTTTGACGGTGCCGGTCATTCCCCGCTGTTCGAGGACCGACGTGAGCAGGTAGTGGTCGATGACCGGCCCCATGACCGCGCACACCTCCAGCACGGCGATCACCTCGGGCGGATGCTCGGTGAGGCGGCTGTGCAGCACCGTCCGGACGTCGAAGGAGAGGGGAGCCAGGAGGTCCCTGTGGACGTCGCTCAGATCCTCGTGTCGCGCGAGCGCGGTGAGCAGGTACGGGTTCCCCCCGGTGGCCCGGTGCAGGAAGGACACGTGGTGCCAGGGGACGGGCGCGTGGTGCACTTCGTGGATCAGCGCGTGTGCCTCGACCGGGGAGAGCGCGGTCAGATGGAGGTTGCCCACGCTGTCCGCGCGCAGCAGGTCGGCTGTCGCACGCCGCAGGTCGGGGCGGCAGGTGAGGGAGTGCTCCTGCACGGTCGCGAGCACCGTGAGGCGCGCTTCGTGGGCCTCCATGGTGAGCAGGCGCAGCAGTTCGAGGGTGGGGGTGTCGGCGAGGTGCAGATCCTCCAGCATGATCACCAGCGGCTTGTCGGCCGCGGCACTGAGCAGCAGATGCATCACAGCCTGCTGGTATGCCATGTCGTCGAGGTCCGCCGGTCCGAAGTCGCCGTCCCGGGGCCGGTGGTACTCGTGCCGGTGCAACGTCCCGGGCACGGCGGTCGCCGCGGGGTCGCGCAGCAGGTGCCCGCGCAGCCGGAGCACCTTCTGCACGACTTGCCCCCATGTCCGGCGGCTGGGTCCTCCGCCTCCCGTGCAATGCGCCCAGACCACCTCCGCATCGGCCGCTTTGAGTTCCTGTTCCAGCTCCCGGAGCAGGCGCGTCTTGCCGATGCCTTGTTCGCCGGTGATCAGCACCGTCCGCCGGGGGAAGTCACCCATCACCATCGAGCGGAGCTGCTCCAACTCCTGGTCCCGCCCGATGAGGCTGCCGATCGGAGGCGCCCCTCTGAGGGCCCGGGGCCGGGCCGGGGCGCTGGTGGTGACGGGCGGAGGGGGCGCGGGGGCCGTGTGCGCCGGACGCGTGGTGATCACCGCAGGCCGGCTCTCGCGCAGCGGCTGGGGGAGTGTGGCCGGCAGGTCCTGGCGCAGGATCGCCTGGTGGATCTCCTGCAGTTCCTTGCTGGTGTCGGCTCCGAGTTCGGCGGAGACGTGGGAGCGGATCCGCTCGTACGTCATGAGGGCTTCCGCGGGTGAACCACTGTGGTACTGCGCCAGCATCAACTGGCTGCCCAGCCGTTCCAACATGGGGTTGCGGCGGATCTCCTTGCTCAGTTCCCCGACCACCTCGTCGTGTGCCCCGAGGTTCAGGCACGCATCGGCCCAGATCTGCAGGGCCTGGAGCCGCAGTTGGTCCAGGCGGGTCGCCTCCAGCGCGGCGAAGTCGTACGACGCCAGTTCGCTGTAGGGGGTGTCCGTCCACAGCGCCATGGCCCGGTCCAGGTCGCTGCGGGCCCCGGCGAGGTCTCCGGCGGAGAAGCGTGTGCGTCCGGATGCCACGAGACTTTCGAACCGGTGGACGTCGGTGTATTCGGGGGACATCTCCAGCTGATATCCGGGAGTCGCGTGCCGCATGCTGACGAGGATCTCGTGCCGCGTCGGCATGACATCGGATATGGCCTTGCGGAGCCGGGACACATAGGAGTGCAGTGTGCCCATCACGGCCGACGGAGGAGCCGGCCCCCATAAGGCACTGATGATGTCGTGCACGGGCACCGTCTTGCCGATACCGATCAGCAGGACCGCGAACAGGGCACGCTGCCGGGGGGAGCCCAAGGCGACTTCCTGCTGCCCGATGCGGAATCGCATATGGCCGAAGGCCTCGATGGACGGGGTGATGGGTTCGGCGGCTTCATGGACAACGTTATCTACCGGTAACACGGATGCCCTTCCACTCGACGTGGTATCGCTCGGGTGGGATACCACGTAGTCGCCCCCGTCGTACTGAAGCGGTTCAGCTCACCGTCCGTCGTCCGGGTGGGATCTCCCGGAACCTGCGCGGATGCGGCGGTTGCCGCTGTCGCGCGGTCGGTCGGTGAGCGGGTGTCGGGGCGCACCGCCACCCGGTGGCGGACGGTGGCCGGAGGAAGTGTGTCGAGGAGGGACTGTTGAACGGCATTCGGCGGCGGAGGAGTCGCGTGGGTGCGGTGCGGCCCGCATCAACGGGCGGGCCGCGACGACGAGCCGCTGATATCAGCTCCCGGCCGGGCTCGCGGTGGATGGATCCCGGACGCGGATAAGGAGTAACTCTCCATGTGCCGCCCCTCCACGGTAAGAGCGTGTGCGAAAAGCCTGAAGCGCCACCCGCGCCGCTTGCTTGAATAATAACACGCTTAGTGACTATTGTCAACTTACCGTGGTCAAGGCAAATTGAAGGTGAAAGGATGTTATCCGGCGGGGGTCGGAGAATGAAACGGGTGCTGTTTGGCGACGGCCGTGAAAGGTGACGGCGTACCAGGTACGGATGCGGGTGCCGGTTCACCTGGTGCCGAGGAGTGCGAGGACCGCGACCGGCAACAACAGCATCCACTGCGGGAGTTGCAGCAGTGGGCGTGGCCGATCGGCGGACAGAGTGATCGGCGGTGACCATGTGCCACACGACGTGCAGGGTGCGCTTGGGCTCGGCGATGGCATCAACAGGGCATTGACGGCTGCCCGTGACGGCGCCGGCCATCGTCGGACTCGGCCCGCCCACCGGATCCGGGGGAACCGGATTGCCGCGGGTGGCGAAGTACCGGTGAGAGCGCAGGATTTCGAAGCGGTGAATCGATGAAAGGAGCCCCGATGACCGCCGAACCAGGCGTCAGGGTGGGGCAGGACAGTGATGCCTCGGTGGTGGCACGGTCGTGGGACGAGCCCGAAGCCTTCGCCGTGCTCTTCGACCGCCATGCCGACTCCGTGTACCGATACGCGGCGCGTCGGCTGGGTGCGGAGGCGGCCGAGGACGTGATGGCGGAGACCTTCACCACCGCATTCCAGGTGCGTTTCCGGTACGACACGGCGCTGGCCAGCGCCCGCCCGTGGCTGTTCGGAATCACGACCAACCTCATCGGCCGCCACAAGCGCGCCGAGGCCAGGCGTCTGAAGGCGCTCGGACAACTGCCTTCGTCGCCACCCGGCGATCAAGCCGACGGGACGCTCGCGGACCGGGTGGTGGACCGGGTCAGCGCGCAGGCGGTCAGCTGTGAACTCGCCCGCGCGCTGTCCAGGTTGCCCGCCCGGCACCGGGACGTGCTGCTGCTGGTCGCCTGGGCCGACCTCGGTTACGAGGAGGTCGCACGCGCGCTTGGGGTGCCGGTGGGGACTGTCCGGTCGCGGCTGCACAGGGCACGCAGAAAAGTCCGTGAGGCGTTGGGCGGGTCCGATCCCACCACTCTTCGAGAGGAATCTGACGATGAATGAACTCGAGCTCCTGAAGGAGTGGGACGCGGAAGCGCCTCCTCTCACGGACGCCGTCCGCACCCGTGCCCGCTTCCGCCTGTATCAGGCGATGCGAGCTCCCGCCGCCGCACCCGCGGCCGTTCGCCGCCGTCCGCTGCTGCGGATCGCGGTGGCCACCCTTGCCGCGGCGGCGGTCACCACCACGGTGGTGGTCGCCGAGAACACGGGGACCGAGCCCCGCACCCGGACGGTCAGCGCGGCCACCGTGCTGCGAGGGGCGGCCGCCGAGGAACGCAGGCTCGAAAGGCCGATCGCGCCGCGCGACGACCAGTTCCTCTACGCCAAGGAGATCATCGAGGAAACCCCGGTCGGAGGCGGCCGGACCAAGACGTACGTCGACGAGAGCTGGAACTCGGTCGACGGCACCAAGAAGTCCTACGTCAGCGAGTTGGGTCGCGCCCAGTGGGTCCCGCCGGACCAGCCGGGGCAGCGCGCTTGGCCGCCGCGCAGGTGGTCGCAGCTGAAGCAGCTGCCCACCGAGCCGGACAAGCTGTCGATCGCTCTGCGTGACGTGACCGGCAAGCCGGACTACAGCCGGCCGGTGAAGGCCGACGAGTGGCCGAAGGTCCACACCTTCCTCTCCGGCCTGCTGCGCGCCCCGGTTCTGCCGAAGGGACTGCGCCCCGCCGCGTTCGAAGCCCTCGCCACCGTCCCGGGAGTCGAGGTGCTGCCCGGCCGGACCGACGTGGGCGGCCGCGCCGGCATCGGCATCCGGTACGTGGGCCCGCCCGAGGTCGCCTGGGCGGACGGGAAGCAGGTGCTGATCTTCGACGCGAAGACGTACGAGTACCTGGGCATGCGTGACCAGCGCGAGGGCAAGCACGCGGCCACGACCTACGAGCAGTGGTCGTACGTGGCCGCGAGGGGTGTGGTGGACCGGGTGGGGCAGCGCCCCTAGCGATGCCCCGCGGCGAGCCCTCGCACCGGCCCTGGGGAGGGTTGCTCACCCCCGATCGCACACCTCTCGATACGGCACGTCCGCCAGATAGGCGCGCCACTGAGGTCGTGTCAGCCCTCCCTCCGCTCGGCGACACGCCGCTTCGGCCATGCGGCCGGGGTCCACGGTGAACCGCTGGACGGACACATGGCGGCCCGCCGCGAACAGCGTGCCGCCGTCCGCCGAGAAGGCGAGGGACGTGATCTCGTCACCGGCGGTGGACAGCGCCGTGCCAAGGGGGCGGCGGGAGGAGACGTCCCACATCCTCACGCTGCCCCCGGCCCCGGCGGCCACCAGGACGGAACCGTCCGGTGAGAAGGCCAGCGCGGTCGTCGACGACTGGCCGGCGGAGGGGCCGGTCAAGGAAATGCCGCCGGATAGGATGCCCAGTGAGGTGCCTCGCCGCGTGTCCCACAGGGTGATGCGGTCGTTCATGTCGAGCAGGGCCACCGTGTCACCGTCCGGGCTGAACACCGCCCTCGCGTGGTCGTCGAGAGTCACCTTCCCGGTGCGTCCGGCGGTGGCCATCAGCGTCCCGTCGTCGTGCAGGAGCATGCGGCCGTCCGCGGAGATCGCGCTGACGGAGCCGATGTCCGAGGAGTCCTCCGGCTGTCCGGTGACGCGCCGCAGTCTGCGGCCGGTGTCGGCGTTCCACACGGTGAGGGCCGGCCGTACTCCGTCGGAGACCGTCACCTCACGGCCGTCGGGGCTGAGTGTGAAGTCCCAGGTGCTGTCGAAGGGTATGCGTACGGTGCTCAGCCGGCGGTGCCGGACGGTGTCCCAGACCGTCACGCGGTTGAGGGCCATGTCGTCGGTGCTCCGTCTCCAGCTGTAGGCGAGGCGGCGTCCGTCCGCGCTCAGCCGGAGCTTCGGCGTGGTCCACGGATCGTCGTCCCGGGGCACCAGTAGTCCGCGCAGCTCGGACCGCGGCCGTCCGGTCCGGGTGTCGTACACGGTGAGATGCCCGGTCTTTCCGCCTCGGCCCCGGAGGGCTGCCAGGGTGCTTCCGTCGGAGCTGAGTACCGCTTCACCGGTGGTCTTCCGGTTCCACGTGGCGCGCACCACCCGGCTGATGTCGACGGTCCGCACCACTCCGGTGTGGCGCGTTCCCCGCACGACGTAGCGGAGCACCCCCGCGCGGACATCGAGAGCGAATTGTTCCGGTACACGATCGCTCAGTTCGTGTCGCAGGACGGGGACGTCGGACCGGCCGGGGATCCACAGCTGTATCGCGTCGTCGCTCACGCCTGCGACGAACCGTCCGTCCTCAGTGAGCACGTACCGGGTCACGGTCCTGTCGTCGATGCGGGTGAGCTGCCTGCCCGACCGGATGTCCCAGCGGCGCAGGCCGTCGGGGCCGTGGACGGTCAGGGCCCGTCCGTCCGGCGCCATCCTCAGGACGTCGTCCACCCCGCACACGGGACGGGGAGACCAGTCGACGTCGCGGCCGCGCCGGGTGCGCGCGTCCCACAGACGCAGCCCCTTGGACGTGCACACGGCGAGGGTCTTGTTGTCCGCCGTGACGTCGTAGGCGGCCATGTCTCCGTCGGGCAGGGTGATCCGGAAGAGGCGCCGTCCGCTCCTCGTGTCCCACACGCTCAGCCTGTCGTCGTCCTGCGAGGTCCACGCGTGCCCGCTGGAGCTGAAACCGTGGGCAAACGCCTTGCCGGCCACCGCGGTGATGACCTGCGGCTCGTCGGTGCCGGCCTCGACCAGGTCGGGCAGGGCGGCCACCTTCGGTTCCATCATGGGGTCGGGCACGGTGGGCCCGCGGAAGCGCTCCGCGAGGACGTCCCACAGGCGCAGGGTTCCCGCCTCGATGTCCTGAACGAGCAGGTGGCGTCCGTCGGGGGTGGCCGTGGGCTCGGCGAGGTCACCGGGTGGCGACCGGTGATCGCTGATCCGCCGGCGGGTGTGCAGGTCCCAGCGGGTGATGCCGTCGGGCCCGTCGAGGGTGGTGAGCGTACGGCCGTCGTCGGCCAGGACGTAACCGTCCGCCGTACCGGCCCGGTGCGGGGTGAAAGGGGCCGGTTCGTCGCGGCCCAGCGCGCCGAGCAGAGCGGAACGGGTCTCCGGACCGGGGTCCAGGCGCCAGGCGGCCACGGCGAGCCGGAGGGCGAGACCGGGATCGGAGGAGCGCAGGGTGTCGGCGGCGGTGGCGGCGCGGCCGGCGGCGGCCTCCAGCCGGCGGCGGTCCGAGGAGCGGTTCTGCTGCCAGGCGACCACTCCCGCGATCAGGGCCAGTACGAGCAGCACCGAGACGGAGGCGGCCAGGCCCCTCAGACGACGGCGTTCCCGGGCGAGAGCAGCGCGGCTGGCGGTGAGGAACTCGCGTTCCACCGGGGTGAGATCGGCGACGGCGTCCGGGCCGGTGAAGATCTCTTCGGCCTCCGCGAGACGCGCGCCCCGGTAGAGGGCCCCGGTGTCGCGGTCCAGTCCCTGCCAGAGCAGGGCCGCTTCGGTGAGCCGCCGCAGGGCGTGCAGGCGGTGCCGGTCCTCCTCGATCCAGCTGCGCAGCCGCGGCCAGGAAGTGATCAGGGCCTCGTGGGCGAGATGGACGGTGTCGCCGTCCAGGGTGACGAGCCGGGCCCGCGCCAGCCGTTCGAGCACGGCGTCGGTCTGCTCCGGGGAATCCGGGCCGGTCGTGCGCAGCTCCGCGCGGTCCACGGGGCGGCCGGTGTCCGCTGTGCCCTCGCCCGGCGCGATCAGCCGCAGCAGGGTACGGCGGACCAAGGCCGCCTGGGCGGGGCCGAGTTCGCCGTACAGGTCCTCGGCCGTCTGTGCGACGGCACCCCGGACCCCACCGGCGGCCTCGTACGCCCGGAGCGTCAGCATCCGGCCGGTCCGGCGCCGCCAGGTCTCCAGCAGCGCGTGCGACAGCAGGGGCAGACCGCCCGGCTCGCCCGTCACCTCGTCCAGCAGCCGGGCGGTCAGGGCTCGTTCGACCGTCAGTCCCCGGACGGAGGCGGGCCGCACGATCGCCTCACGCAGCTCCTCACGGCTCGGCGGCCCCACCGGTATGCCCGCTTCCCGCACCACACGGACCAGTTCGGGATGTTCCAGGCAGCGGGCGTAGAAGTCCGCGCGTACGCCGAGGACCACTCGCAGCCGGCTGGCCGGTTCGCGGGAGGTGAGCAACAGGTCGATGAATTGCGCGCGTTCTGCCGGGTCCGGGCAGAGGGTGAACACCTCCTCGAACTGGTCGACCAGGACGAGGGTGTCGCCGGGCCGTTCGGCGGGCCGCAACCGCTCGGCGTGGGTGCTGACCGGATGGGCGCCGGGCGTCAGGATGCGGATGGCCGCGAGCGGCGTCCCCGGCCCCACGCCCTCGCGCAGTCGGGGGACCAGCCCGGCGCGCAGCAGGGAGGACTTCCCGCTGCCGGAGGGACCGAGCACCACGGCGCACCGGTGGGCGCGCACCAGTTCCTCCACGCTCTCGACGAGCCGGTCGCGTCCGAAAAACACCTCCGCGTCACGTGGTTCGAACCGCATCAGGCCGCGGTACGGCGACTCCTCGTCCCCGGCGTCGTCCCGGGGCACGGCGGCCAGGTCGCCGGTGACGGCCCGCCAGCGTTTCTCCCAGTCGCCCGCGTCTCCGCCGCACGCCGCCACATAGGCGAGGGTGACGGCCAGTGTCGGCAGCTTCTCCCCGGCGGCGGCCTGCGACAGCGCGGGGGCCGAGTAACCGGTCCGCTGGGCCATCGTCCGGTACGTCGGTGCACCCGCTTCGGCGCGCAACGCCCGTAAGTCCGCCGCGAACCGCTGCACCGGACCCGCGTCCCGGTCGAGCGGTTTCTCCTTGCGCCCCATTCCGTGTCCCCCGTTCCCCCGTCTGCGTCCGGCCCCTCGAACCCGGGCCCCCTGCCCGGCCGGTGCGTGCCGTGCGCCGGCCGAGCGGCCGTCCCCCTGACGCCGTGCCGGCAGCACGGCCCGACGCGAGTCACGGTAGGACTCGCCCCCGGCCCGCGCAAAGCGGCTCAGCGCGACTGGCGAATTGTTCACCTGCACAAATGCGGGCTGCTTATCAACACTTCGCCCGCTGAACTCGATGTCGAGCGGCACCGCGACGGCGCCGCCCACCGCCGCCCGGCCCTTCAAGGTCCGCGGCCGGCGCGATCCGACACGAGAGAGGAACGGCTCATGACCGAGCCCGCGAAGGAACAGCCCGCCCAGGAGCAGCAGTCGCCGTACCCGGTCGGCGGCGCGGGGGTCTTCGACGTCGACCCCAGCCAGGACGGCATCAGCCAGGACCCCGACGTCGCCGTCGACGGCGACGTCCAGGCCCTCCCGGAAGATGTGGAGATCTGACATGGGGAACGTCAAGGGAATGCTCACGGCGGCCCGCAAGCTGCTGGGAGTCAGGGAGAACCCGCCCGGCTCCAACAACAACATCGTCACCCGGTGGTACGGGATGCGCGGCCCCTGGTGCAACATGGCCGTCAGCTACGCCGCCGCCCACTCCGACAACCTGTCCGCGATAGGCGGCAAGTTCGCCTACACCGTCGCCCACGCCCGCTACTTCCAGAAGAAGGGCCGCTGGCACTACGGCATCGGCGGCATCCGCCCCGGCGACATCGTCTTCTTCGACTGGTCCGGCTCCCGCTCCATCGGTGCCATCGACCACGTCGGCATCGTCGAAGCGGTGCACTCCAACCGCACCATCACCACCCTGGAGGGCAACACCTCCGACGCCTTCCGCCGCAGGCGCCGCAACTCCGCCTGCATCGTCGGCTACGGCCGCCCCGCCTACAAGGGCGGCGGTGCCCCGATGCCCGGCGGCGACGGCATCCTGCGGCGCGGCTCGAAGGGCAACGCCGTCAAGACGCTGCAGAAGAACCTGAACACGGTGCTGAAGACCAAGCTCACCGTGGACGGCGACTTCGGGCCGGCCACCGAGAAGGCGGTGAAGGTCTTCCAGGCCAAGTACCGCCTGACCGTGGACGGGCAGTACGGACCGAACTCCGCGGCGATGATGAAGGCCGTCCTGGCCGGCCGCGACAAGCCGATCCGGCCGCGGGTCCTCGTCCAGCACGTGGACTCCCTGAAGGTGGACGGGGAGTTCGGGCCGGCCACGTGCGCCGCGCTCCAGCGGTCCCTCAACAGCCGTGCCAAGGCCGGACTGGAGGTGGACGGCGCGTTCGGGCCGCTGACCATCAAGGCCCTGCAGAGGTATCTGGAGGTCGCTGCGGACGGCATCGTCGGCCCGAAGACCATCACCGCGCTGCGGACTCGTCTCGGTGCCGAGCCCGACGGTGACTGGGACGCGGAGACCACGCGCCTGCTCCAGAGGGCGCTGAACTCGGGCTCCTTCTGACCCTGGTCGCGGCCCCGGCCGGGAGACCGGCACGGAGGTGGCCTCCCGGCCGGGGTCCGGCACCACGCGTGACCAGGACAGGACCACACGACTGCGTGAAGGAGGCGCACAGGCGCGGTGAAGTCGTCACTCGGTTCCACGACGACGGCCTCACCCGCTACCAGTAACTCCGAGACCGCGTCACCGTGATACGACCGCAGGAGGAGCCCGTCACCTCCTGCGGTCGCACAGTGGCCGTTGATTCGGGATTCTCACGTGCGACCCTGGTCGCATGTGATCGCGACCTGGGGTCGATGTGGCAGCGCGTGCCCCGCCCTGAGGATGACCGGGTGACCGACATCATCGCGGGGCTGTACATGTCCCCGCTGGAAATCATCGCCCTGTTCAGCGCCGTGGCGCTGGTGGTGGCACGCTGGCTTCCCCCCGCGGCCCGCCCCCGCGTCGTGATCGCGGCGGTGGCGGTTCTCGCACTGTCCGCGATCGTGCTGAGCGTGGTGGGGTTCCGCTGGCAGATGCTGCCGGTGCTGGCAGGCGCTGCCGTCACGCTGCCGTTCGCTCTCCCGCCGCTGCTGCGACGCCGTACCGGCCGGCCGGTGTGGCGGGCCCGATGGTGGCTGGCGTTGCCGGGCTCGGTGGCCTGCCTCGGCCTGACAGTCACGGGTCCGGTCGCCGCCTGGGCCTTTCCTGTGCCCGATTTCCCCGAGCCGTCGGGCCGTTTCGCGGTCGGCACCCGGGTGCTGCAGTGGACCGACCCGAGCCGCCCCGAGACGTTCACCGCCGATCCGCACGACCGGCGCACGGTTGTGGTCCAGCTCTGGTATCCCGCCCGGAAGAGCCCCGCGGGCGCGCAGCGGGCCCAGTACCTCGGACGCACGGAGCAGGAGGCACGTACCGTCTCCGACGCCCTGGCCCGCCAGGTCGGCCTGCCCGGCTTCCTCGTCGACGGCGTCCCGCGTGCCCGCACCCGAGCGGTCTTCGACGCGCCGGTGGCCGATGGTGGCGAACGGTTCCCGGTCGTGCTGTTCTCTCCCGGGTCGGGCGGAGTCCGCACCCAGAACACCGCCTGGGCGGAGGAACTGGCCAGCCACGGCTATGCGGTCGTCGGCCTCGACCACCCGTACGACTCCGCCGCGGTCGTCCTCGATGACGGCCGGACGGTCCGCACCAGGACCGACTCCACCGGAGACCGGGCCCAGGACGACAAGCTGGCGGCCGGCTGGACGGCTGTCCGGGCCGCCGACCTCCGCTTCGTCCTGACCCGGCTGACCCACCTGGACCGAGGTGACACGGCCGGACCGCCGGCCGGACGCCTGGACACCCGCCGGACCGCGGTCACCGGCCATTCCATGGGTGGTGCCGCCGCTCTCCAGGCGGCCCGGCAGGACCGCAGGTTCGACGCCGTCATCGATCTGGACGGCTATCCGCACGGTCCCACCTCCCCCTCCCTCCACCGGCCGGCGCTCGCGCTCACCCAGGCGATCACCCCGGGGACCGACCCGCACTACATGCCCCGCCTCACCCAGGCCCTGAAGCACAGCACCGCGACGAGCTACCGGCTCACCGTTCCCGGCGCCGCGCACCTCACGTTCATGGACGGCCCCCTGTACCTGCCGCCCGTACCCTCGATCACCGGCTCCCTGGGCCGCACCGGCAGCCCGCACGTCGTCGCCGAGACCACGCTCGCCTTCCTGGACGCCACCCTCCGGCGGGAACCCGGTGACGTGGCAAGCGCTCTGTCCGCCCACGGCAGCCTCAGCGTCCACCACCCGGACCCCGCGGACCCCCCGGACCTCCCGGACCACCGCTGATCCGCTGGGCCACGGGAGCCGCCGAAACGGCGACCCGGCACGGCCACCCGGCATCGGCTGCGACCCGCGGCCAGGGCCTGTCCGCAGTCGGAGCCTTCGACGGCGACGGGACGACGGCCCGTGTTCCTCGCCTCCCGGCACGCGCCCGGCAGGCAGGCCGTGGATCATCCCATCCCCGTGTCGGGTAGCGTCAGGGTATGAGTCATCCGCACCCCGAGCTGAAAACCGCCCCGCCCCTTCCGGAAGGAGGGCTGCGGGTCATCGCCCTGGGCGGCCTGGGGGAGATCGGCCGCAACATGACCGTCTTCGAGCACGCCGGCAAGCTGCTCATCGTCGACTGCGGCGTGCTCTTCCCGGAGGAGACCCAGCCCGGCGTGGACGTGATCCTGCCGGACTTCACCTCGATCCGGGACCGCCTGGACGACATCGTGGCCGTGGTGCTGACCCACGGCCACGAGGACCACATCGGAGGCGTCCCGTACCTGCTGCGCGAGCGGTCCGACATTCCGGTCGTCGGGTCCAAGCTGACGCTGGCGTTCCTGGAGGCCAAGCTCAAGGAACACGGCATCCGGCCGCGCACCGTGCGGGTACGGGAGGGGGACCGGCGCGGCTTCGGGCCCTTCGACTGCGAGTTCGTGGCCGTCAACCACTCCATCCCGGACAGCCTCGCGGTCGCGATCCGCACCAGCGCCGGGATGGTGCTGCACACCGGTGACTTCAAGATGGACCAGTTCCCTCTCGACGAACGCATCACCGACCTGCGCGCCTTCGCCCGGCTCGGTGAGGAGGGCGTGGACCTGTTCCTCACCGACTCCACCAACGCGGAAGTGCCCGGTTTCACCACCTCCGAGCGTGAGCTGAACCCGGCGATCGAGCAGGTGATGCGGACCGCGCCGCGCCGGGTCATCGTCTCCAGCTTCGCCAGCCATGTGCACCGCATCCAGCAGGTGCTGGACGCCGCCCACGAGCACGGCCGCAAGGTCGCCTTCGTCGGCCGGTCCATGGTCCGCAACATGGGCATCGCCCGTGACCTGGGCTATCTGAAGGTCCCGTCCGGTCTGGTCGTGAGCACCAAGGAGCTGGAGAAACTCCCGGATCACAAGGTCACCCTGGTGTGCACCGGCTCCCAGGGCGAACCGATGGCCGCGCTGTCCCGCATGGCCAACCGCGACCACATGATCCGCATCGGCAAGGGCGACACCGTCCTGCTCGCCAGCTCCCTCATCCCCGGCAACGAGAACGCCATCTACCGAGTGATCAACGGACTCACCAGGTGGGGCGCGCACGTGGTCCACAAGGGCAACGCCAAGGTGCACGTCTCCGGGCACGCGAGCGCCGGCGAACTCGTCTACTGCTACAACATCGTCAAGCCGCGCAACGTCATGCCCGTGCACGGCGAGTACCGCCACCTGCGGGCCAACGCCGACCTCGCCATCCGTACCGGGGTCGACCCCGAGCGAGTGGTCATCGCCGAGGACGGTGTCGTCGTCGATCTCGTCGACGGCCGGGCTTCCATCACCGGCAAGGTCCCGGCCGGCAACGTCTACGTGGACGGCATGGAGGTCGGCGGTGCCACCGAGGCGTCCCTCAAGGACCGGCTCACCCTCGCCGAGGAAGGCGTCGTCACCGTGGTGGCCATCGTGGACGCGGACACCGGCGCACTGGCCGAGGCGCCCGACTTCCTGGCCCGCGGCTTCGTCCATGACGACACCACCTTCGAGCCGGTCATCCCGGTGATCGAGAAGACCCTGGCCACGGCGGCCGAGGAAGGCGTCGGTGACGCACGCCAACTCGAACAGCTCATCGCGCGCGCCGTCGCCAACTGGGCCTTCCGCACCCACCGGCGCAAGCCCCTCATCATCCCCGTCATCATCGACGCCTGAGCGGACCGCGCCCCGGGCGACGCCTGCGGCCCGGGCAGGACGGTGAGCGCGCGGGCCCGATGCCGGCTGTCTTCTTCCTGGCCGCAGGAGGAGCAGAGGGCGTCCATCACGGAACCCGAGTTCGATGACGCGGGTGCTGGTGCTACGGCTGCCGCGCGGGGCCGGTCACGAAGTGGCTGAGGCGGTAGGTGGTCGGCAGTGTCAGGCGCCCGCACAGCGTGTCGATCCGCGTCATCGATTCGTCGACGCCTGCCGCCTGGAGCTCCCGCAACCGCGTGACCATCTCCGCGTGGTCCCGAGTTTCGAGGATCACCTCCCACCGTCCCGCGTCCGGCGCGGTGCGAGCGGCGAACCGTTGCCGCGCCTCCTCTTGCCGTCGTCTCTTCTTCCCCTGTCCTGGCACCCGCTCAGCATCCCCGGCCGGTGTCAGGACGGCAAGGCAATAGGTCCGGGCATGTACGTCCACGGCCGACGCGGCCGTTGTCGCCTTGTCGACGATGCACGGGGACCCGCCGGCCGCCGGAGCCGGCCATCCCGTGCGGGACGAGGTCCAGGCGCTACGGCGCGGGCGGCCTGCTCGGCGGCTCCCAGCCGTGGGTGAGGATGTCGAAGATCGTCTCGACGGCGGCCCGGCGGTCCTGCCGGCCGCGAGCGAGCACCGGGACATCGAGCACGAACCGGGCGAGAGCCACACATGCCAGGTTGTCGTGCTCCACGCCGAACTCGTCGGCGATGGCCGCGCTGAGGCTGTCGGTGTACCGGGTCCACATGCGTTCGGCGTAGGCGCGCAGCGCCGGCGTGGAGTTCACCAGGTCGGTGAACTCGGTCGCCTGAGGATGTGCCTCGATGGACGGCCAGGTGTCCAGGACGTGCTGTCGAAGGGCATCGAGGATGCTCTGATCGGAGCGGCGCTGCCGCACCGCGGCGACCAGCTGAGACTCCCGGTCCTCGTCCTGGTCGAACACCAGCGCTTCCTTGCCGCTGAAGTGCTTGAACACCGTAGCGGTCGACACGTCGGCGGCTTCGGCGATGTCGCGGATGCTCACCTGGTCGTAGCCGCGCTCCAGGAAGAGTCGCAGTGCGGCGTCGGCGATCGCCTGCCGGGTGGCCGCCTTCTTGCGGTCGCGGCGGCTGACAGAGGGCACGGTCATGGCTGCATCGTACCCGAGAGTCGAATCAGTCACTAAGTAGAGTCGTTGCACTTTTCGACTCGCTCTGTTTCTATGGGAGTGTGCGAGCGCCGAGCGGCGCATCCTCGTCGGCCCGGTCCGTCGTCTGCGCCGCGCCGACCTGTTCATCTGCGAGGCCCTTCCGTCGGCACATCCGGTGTCGCTCCTCAGGTCGACGGCTCCCGGCCTGCTCGCCCCTCTTCGACGACTGAAAGGCACCATCATGAACTCTCCAGAACCCGCCCAGGCGCGCATCAGCATCATCGGCGCCGGCCCCGGCGGACTGACCTGCGCCCGTATCCTCCAGCAGCGCGGCATGGCGGTCACCGTCTACGACCGCGACCGGGGCCCCGCCGCGCGCAACCAGGGCGGCACTCTCGACCTGCATGCCGACAACGGTCAACTCGCCCTGCGCGAGGCCGGTCTGCTCGACGAGTTCTTCGAGCTCGCCCGTCCCGAAGGGCAGGAAATGCGGCAATTGGACCCGACCGGCGCGATCACGTCCCACCAAGTCCCGGCAGCCGACGAGCTGTTCAAACCGGAGATCGACCGTGGCCAGCTGCGTGACCTGTTGCTCGACTCCCTGCAACCGGGAACGGTGCACTGGGGCCGTGCACTCGACACGATCAGCGGCCCGGACGACGGGCCGCGGCACTTGCACTTCACCGACGGCACGACCATCCGGACCGATCTGGTCATCGGTGCCGACGGCGCGTCCTCCCGTGTACGCCCGGCCCTGTCCCCAGCCGTCCCGGAATACACGGGGGTGAGCTTCCTGGAAGCGTGGTTCTCAGACGTGGAGAACCGGCACCCGGACCTGGCCGAGCTGGTCGGTCAGGGCAGCGCCCACGCAGCCGACGGCGAGCGCGCCCTGTTCGCCCAGCGCAACAGCGGAAACCACATCCGCGTCTACATCATCCGACGCGTCCCGGCCGACTGGATCAGCATGAGCGGCCTGACAGACGAGGACACCGACGGCATCCGCGCCCTGCTCCTGGACGAGTTCACCGGATGGTCGCCCCGCATGCGCCGGATGATCACCGAGAACGACGGCCCCTACGTCGACCGCCCGATCTTCGCCCTCCCGGTCCCGCACACCTGGGAGCACAACCCCACGGTGACCCTGCTCGGAGATGCCGCCCACCTCATGCCCCCGCTCGGCGTCGGCGTCAACCTCGCCATGCTCGACGCCGCCGAACTCGCCCTCGCTCTCGCCGACGCCGCCACCGTCGCGGACGCGATCCGCACCTACGAGAAGACCATGCTCCCCCGCTCCACCGAGACGGCCAAGGCCCTCGAAGGCGCCGCCGAACACCTGCTGTCCACCGACGTACACGACTTCGGCAGCGACCACGACGCCCAGTCCTGAGGACTGCCCGAGGTCTCCGGCCGTCGCCGGGGGCGCAGCCGCATCCCGGCGGGTGCAGCGCGCCACACAGGACGGATCCCCGAACGACAAGCAGACGGGTCAGCCGGGCACTTCTTCTTCGCCGGGACGGCCCGGCTCGGCGGACCACCGCTTCACGTACCAGGCCACCCCGTCGTCCATGGCCAGCATCAGAGGAACGCCGATCATCAACGTCCATTGGGGCAGCCCGGCGAAGTGGGCGATGGTGGCGAAGAGCATCGCGAGAACGGCCATCAGCAGCCATCGCAGCCCGTGCTGCCACCACCGGTGTGCCGCCAGCCACCGAGCCCAGCGCCGCGCCCTGTCCGACTGCGCCATTCCGGTCACCCCCCGTTGAGCACCTCGCAGAGTTCGACTCACGCGAGGCCGTGACGGTTGCGGTGAAGACGGTGCAGAGCTGAGCAGTGATCGGAGCCGGTCAGAGACCTGAGGGGTGAGCGGAGAGCCAGTCGGCGTGCCGATCGCGCATACGGTCCCGTTCTTCGGGTGTGGTGAGGAAGATGTCGGCACCGCCGTCGTAGGGGTGATGAATGCGCTGCATGCGGGTGTCGGTGATGAGAATTCCGGCAACTGGAGCCGGCCATCGCTCGCGACCAGTCCGGAGCCGGAGCCCGGCTCCTACGGCAGGAACGTACCTACTCACCCCCGGACACCAGCCCGACCCGGTACGCGAGGACGACGGCCTGGACACGGTCGCGCAGGCCGAGTTTGGCCAGGATCCTCGACACGTAGGTCTTGACCGTCTCGGGGGTGATGAAGAGCCGCGCGGCGATCTCCGCGTTGGACAGTCCTTCAGCGATCTGCCGGAGCACCTCCAACTCGCGTGGAGTCAATGCCCGTACCACATCGTCCCTGGCCGGCCGGTTGGTGTCGGCCGGGCGCAGGTGCTCGGCGAAGTGGCCGATGAGATGGCGGGTGACGGCGGGGGCGAGCAGGGCCTCGCCCCTGGCGACCGTCCGGATGGCGTTGACCAGTTCCGCCGGGGGCGCGTCCTTGAGGAGGAAGCCGCTGGCCCCGGCACGCAGCGCGTCGTAGACGTAGGCGTCGACGTTGAAGGTGGTGACGACCAGTACCTTCGGCGGTGCCTCGGCGTCGGGACCGGCCAGTTGCCGGGTCGCCTCGATGCCGCCGAGCAGGGGCATCCGAATGTCCATCACCACCACGTCGGGACGCAGGCGTTGGGCGGCCTGGACCGCCTCGTGCCCGTTCTCGGCCTCGCCGACGACCTCCATGTCGGGCTGGGCGGAGAAGATGGTGACGTATCCGGTGCGCACCAGTGCCTGGTCGTCGCAGACGAGCACGCGAATCGGTGGCGGCGCATCACTCACGGGGTCACTCCGATGCGGGCTTGGACGGAATCCTGGCATGGACCTCGAACCCGCCTTCGGGCCGGGGTCCGGCCTCAAGTTCACCATTGACCATCCTCACCCGTGCGCGCAGCCCCACCAGCCCACGCCCGCCCGCGAGGTCCGGCTCCCGCACGGCAGGCGCCGCCGCCCGGGCGGTGGCGGGGCTGTCGGTGGTCACCTTGATCTCGATGTGCTCCTCGCCGTGCCGGACGAGGACGTGCGTGCTTCGCCCGGCGGCGTACTTCATCGCATTGGTGAGTGCCTCCTGCACCACCCGGTAGGCGGCCAGTTCGACGTCCACGGACTGTGCTCGCCGCTCTCCCCGCTCGCTGAACTCGACCGGCTGCCCGGACCGGCGGGCCTGTTCGACCAGGTCCCCGAGGCGTCCCAGGGTGGGTGCCCGGTCGGCGGACGCCGACTCGCCGGTCGCCTCCAGCACGCCCAGCAGGTACCGCAGTTCGGTCAGCGCCCGACGGCCGGTGTCGCTGACTGCCGTAAGTCCTTCGCCGGCTTTGTCCGGTGCGGAGGTGAGCAGGAACTGCGCCGCGTCCGCCTGGACCACCATGGCCGTCACGTGATGGGTGACCACGTCGTGCAGCTCGCTGGCGATGCGTGCCCGCTCCGCGGCCGTGGCCAGTTCGGCGGTCAACCGCCGCCGCTGCGCCTCTTGTGTCCGCCGGGTGCGTACGGTGCTGCCCACCAGCCAGAACACGGTCAGAGTCAGGTAGAACGCGAGATGGTCCGCGAGGCCCAGCGGTGAGCCGAGACGGTCCAGGACGAGGGCCAGCACGGCATAGCCCGCGCTGATCACACCCGCCAGGCCACGGCGGAAGCGGACCTGGTGGGCCCCGGCCGAGTACAGGGCCAGATACAGCCCCAGACTCCCGAACGTCGTCGCGAAGCCCAGCGCCTGATAAGTGGCGAACGCGCCCGCGGCGACGGCCAGACAGCCGGCGGGCCACCGCCGGCGGGCCGCCAGCGGCAGGGTCTGGGCCAGAGTCAGCCCGACGCTCAGCGCGCTCGCCGGCCGCTCGGGCAGATCCCCGATCTGTGCTCCGATGTTGGAGAGGGTGGGCACGAAGGCCAACAGGGCCAGCACCGCGGCGAGGACGCCGTCCTTGAGGAGGGCGTCCCGCTCTTCCCACCAGTCGAGCGGCGCCCGGAGCAACGAACTGCGGCTCCAGGGCGCCTGATCGGACGTCACTACCGTCTCCTCCGGTCAGCCGGCCTGAGTGTGTCGTGCGGATCGGCGGGGCAGCACATTCCCGCCGCGGCGGGCGAGGACGAACATCCGTACCGCGAGCAGCATCCCGATGACGACGGGCAACAGCGCCGCCTCCAGCCCGAAGTCACCGCCGGTCAGCACGGCGGAACCATGCACGTCGACGGTGAACAGCCCCTCGGAGGTGTGCCCCGAGACCGGGATGCCGAGCAGCTGCTCGGTGGTGTTCCAGGCGAAGTGCAGACCCGCGACGAACCAGATGCTACGCCGCCACAGGAACGCGGCGCCGAGCATCACGCCCGCCTCCACGGCGATCGCGAGCGCACTCCACGCGTTGGCTCCCGGAGTCACCAGATGCGCGAGGCCGAAGAACAACCCGGTGACCACGATGGCGGCCCGGCTGCCCCACAGCTGCTCCAGAGCCTGCAGCGCGAGACCGCGGAACACCAGCTCCTCGGTGACCGCGGTGCCGATCTGCACCATGACCGCCGACCAGACGACCGCCACGAAGCCATGGCCCGCCCAGGAGAACGAGTAGCCTCCGAACGCCGTGATCAGCAAGGTGGACACCCCGACGAAGCCCAGGCCGATCGCGCCGCCCAGCAGCGCCTCCCGGCCGGCTCCCCGGCGGGCGATCTCGGGCGTCGAGCGTCCCGCGAGACGGCGCATGACCAGCCAGTACACGCCCACCGCGGCGACCGCACCCAGCACCGGAACCGGTCCGGGGCCCGTGGCGGTCAGACCCGAGACCAGACCGACACCGACCAGGCCGGCCGGCATCCAGCCGAGCGGAGAGCCCACGAGCCGGGCGAGACGACCACCGAGACCGCCGCGAGCGCCGCGGGCCTGGTGAAGGTCGGGTCCGGTGTCCGGGCCGGGGCCTTCTGTGTGCGGTGCGGTGGACGTGGTCTGCATGGTGGCCTCCCCTGTAGCGGTCGCACAGACTGCGACCTGAGAACCACGGTAGGAATCCGGCGCTGCCCGCGAATCACCCGCACATGGACGGCTCTTGTAGCTCTCGCGGGGGATGCGTCACGCCACCACTCATGCGGTGAAGGGGCGACCCTAGCGGCTCAGGCCCGCTGCGCCCGCCCGAGCGTACTTCTCGTCCAACGTGCCGGACGGGGCGCCTGCCACGCCGATACCGGCGATCGGCGCGTTGCGGGCCGTGACCGGGACGCCGCCGCCGAGGAAGAGCGTGCCGGGGATGTCCTTGAGGTGGGGTGTCTGCTCCAGGCGTCCGGCCAGTTCGGAGGTGGGCGCGTTCCAGGACACGGCGGTGAACGCCTTGCGCTCCGCCGACTCGTAGGACTGCGGGCCCGCGCCGTCGCCGCGGAGCGTGACGATGGTGTTGCCGTTGCGGTCGACGACGGCGACGGTGACCCGCTGGTGCTCCGCCTCGGCGGCGTCGAGCGCGGCCCGCGCGGCGCGGGTGGCGGCGTCGATCGTCAGATGCGTGGAGGTGGTCGTGGCGCCCGCCGCGACGGAGCCCGCCGTGACGGAGCCCGCCGTGACGGAGCCCGCCGTGACGGAGTCCGCCGCTACGGCGGCCGGCGCGGAAGCGTTCGCGGTCACCGTGCCGAAGGCCGCGGCGCCGACTACGGCCAGGGCGGCGGCGCCGGTGCTGATGCGGGCGCGCCTGGACAGGTTCTTCATGCTCGTCTGCTCCTCGGGACGGGTGGGCGGCCACCGTGGTCCGGGCCGCCCGTCGTGTTGCCCAGCCTCGCCCCCTCACCTGCCCCGCCCGGTCGGTGTTCCGGCTGTTCCCGGCGTGCGGATCGGACGACGGCGGTGTCATCCGATCGGTTGACCCCCAGGGTGTCCCGAGCGGCGACAATGGCAGTGTTTGCGCAGTTCAGCGTGAGCGAGCAGGGGGAAACGACCGGAAGGGAGGCACGGGCGGATGCGGAAGCCGCACAACCGGCACGACCGGCACGACCGGTGGCTGGGCGCCGTGCTGCACGCGGCGTTCTTCCTGCTGCTCGGTGGTGCCCTGGCCCGCTTCCTGACACGCCACCCGGGTGAGCCCCGCACGCCCTGGATCATCGCCCTGTCGTTCGCCCTGGCTGTCCTGCACCTGCTGGGACCCGCGCTGGCCGGCGGTACGGCAAGACCGGACCGGCGGCGAGCGGTCCGGCGGCAGCGCGTCAAGCCGACCCCGCTACACCCGTCCGGCCCCCGGCCGTCTTCCGGCCCCCGGCCGTCTTCCGATCCCCGGCCGTCTTCCGATCCCCGGCCATCGCCCGATCCCCGGCCCTCCTGGCTCGGACCCGCGTGGCTCGCGCTGGTCGTCGTCGTGTGGATGGTGCTCGTCGTCCTCGCGCCGAGCTACGCCTGGTGCGCGGTACCGCTCTTCTACACCGGCCTGCGCACCCTGCCGACTCGCGCGGCGCTCGTCCTGGTCGCCGTCCTGACGGCGTTCGTCGTCGCCGCGCAGCTCAGACTCGCCGGGCACGTCGACCCGAACCAGCTGCTCGCACCCCCGGCCGTCGCCGCCATCGCCACGGCCGTGTTCCTGCAGACCCGCAGGCAGGCCGCCCGGCAGCGCTCCCTGATCGACGACCTGCTCCGCACCCGCCGTGAACTCGCCGCGTCCGAGCGCCGTGCCGGCACCCTCGCCGAACGCCAGCGGCTGTCCATGGAGATCCACGACACCCTCGCGCAGGGTCTGTCCAGCCAGCGCATGCTCCTCCAGGCAGCGGAGCGGGTCTGGGAGTCCGAACCGGGCAAGGCACGCGACCACGTCCGGTCCGCAGCCTCCGTCGCCGAGCACAACCTCGCCGAGGCCCGGCGCTTCGTGCACGACCTGGCCCCCGCGGACCTCACCCGCGGCAGCCTCGACGCCGCACTGCACGCCCTCGCCGCACGCGAGTCCGGCGACCACCTCAGTGTCCGCGTCCACCTGGACACCGGCGCACGGACCCCGCTGCTGCCGGACCGCGTCCAGTCGGCCCTGCTGCGCGTCGCCCAGGGAGCCCTGGCCAACGTGCGGGAACACGCCGGCGCGAGCACCGCCGTGCTGACCCTCACCGTCCTGGAGGACCAGGTCGTCCTGGACGTCACCGACGACGGGCGCGGCTTCGACCCGGCGGCGGCCGTACCGGCCGGGACGCGCGGTCACGGTCTGCCCGCCATGCGGGCCCGGCTCGGGCAGCTCGGCGGCACCCTGACCGTCGAGTCGTCGCCGCGAGAGGGCACCGTCGTGTCCGCCGTCGTCCCCCTGGAGACCACCCCATGACCCACCCCGTCGACCCGGCCCGGGGCCATGCCGCCGTGCGCATCGTGGTCTGCGACGACCACGCGGTCGTCAGGGCCGGACTGCTCGCCCTGCTCGACAGCGCCCCGGGCATCGAGGTGGTCGGCCAAGCGGCATCCGGCGAAGAGGCACTCGCCCTGTCCGCGAGGCTGGCGCCGGACGTGGTGCTGATGGACCTCCAGCTGGGGGAGGGCATCGACGGCGTGGAGACCACCCGCCGCCTCACGACCGCCCCCGGCCCGTCCCCGCACGTCCTCGTGCTGACCACTTACGACACGGACGCCGACATCACCCGCGCCATCGAGGCGGGCGCGACCGGCTACCTGCTCAAGGCCGAACGCCCGGAGGAGCTGTTCGCCGCGATCCACGCCGCTGCCCAAGGCCGTCCGGCGCTGTCCGCACCCGTGGCCAGCCGGGTCATGGCCGGCCTGCGCAGCCCGCGTCCCTCCCTCACCGGCCGCGAGCGCGACATCCTGGCCCAGCTCGCCCGCGGCCTCGGCAACCGCGATATCGCCCGGGCCCTGTTCATCAGCGAGGCCACGGTCAAGACCCATCTGCGCCGGATCTACGACAAGCTGGGGGTGGACAACCGCGCGGGCGCCGTAGCCGTCGCGAAGGAACAGCGCCTGCTGCCGTGAACACACCCGGGTCGCGCCGATCGCCGGTCACCGCACCCCAGCCTCCGCACCCGCACCGCGGGCGTCGACCGCGACCGTGACGCCTCTGCGAAGATCGCCACCG
Organism: Streptomyces sp. NPDC015242; assembly: GCF_043079125.1. Lineage (NCBI taxonomy): Bacteria > Bacillati > Actinomycetota > Actinomycetes > Kitasatosporales > Streptomycetaceae > Streptomyces > Streptomyces sp. NPDC015242. Next base: position 210,179 of record NZ_JBIBUF010000010.1, read on the forward strand.
GCCGGCAGGGCTACCCGGGGCTCTTCCAGCCGCCACCACCGCAAGGGAACCGGAGTTGTGGTGAGGACGCAGGCGGCTGTTCAGACCTGCTGCTCGAACTCCAAGGCTCCGTACCGGCGGGCGGCGATGTCCTCGCGGGTGCCGACGACGAGGGTCTGGGTGAAGACGCCGAGGTCGATCGACTGACCGTGTATCTGCGCAAGGAGGACGAGGTCGCCCTCGTCCGGTGCCGACTGCCAGGGCCTGGAGAAACCGCCCAGTTGAACGGCGACTCCGTGTGCGGCGCCGCCCGCTGCCGCATCGCGCACGGCGTCGCCGAAATCGTCCAGGACGTCGTCGCGGTCCGCGCCACCGTCCAGGAACGCGCTGGTCGCCGGGGCGTCGCGCCAATCGGGTGAGACGGTCAGTCCCGGCACCGGATACAGATCATCCGTCTGGTAGACCCGGACCTGCTCCGGCTCCCCGTTGAGCACGTATGCCGCCGGGCGTTGTGTGGTCCGCACGCCGGACGGGACGTGCAGGATCGCCGACGACTCCGGCTCGTACTCGATCGAGGCGAAGAACAACAAGCTGCCGTCGGGCGGCAGTTCGATGTCCAGGGCGTCGCGGGGGAGCGCTGCGCAGTCGACGGTCAATATCAGCGGCTGGCGCCCGTCGGGCCAGTCGACGCCGTCCGGCAGGCAGGGGAGGCCTCCCGTGCGCGCGGCGGGACGGGCCTGTCGCCGCTGGGCGGGCGTCAGGCCCTCGAAGGGGACCAGGTGGAGGCACGGCCGGGAGCCGGCGAGCAGTTCCTGCGCCACCGGTCGGGGAACGCCGTGCTCCTCGGCCGTCCTCAGAGCGAGCTCTTCCACGATCGGATCAGTCATGCCCGCGATCATGCCAGGGCGCACTGACACCGACGGGACGCATCGAGAGCATGATCGCCGCAGCCGGATCGTGCCACCCGCTCCGCTGCCGTCACCCGTCCGCGTCCTGGCGGCGAAGGCCGTCGAGGATGACGTTCATCAGGGGCCGTGCCCTTGCCCATGTCTCCCGGTCCAGTCGGCCGAGGTAGGCGATGAGCAGGAGGACGCCGTGGGCGTCCACGTCGGCGCGGACGGAACCGGCCGCTTTCCCGGCGTCCAGGAGCTGAGCGAGGGCTCCTTCGATGGGGTTCTGGCTGTGGGCGACGAGGTCCTGCCACGCCGCCGGCTCCAGCGCCGCCAGGACGCCGCGCTTGATCTCGGCGTAGTCGATCACTCGGTCGAGCCACTGGCGCAAGGCTTCCACGGGTTCGTGCTCCGTCAGCAGAGCGGAGGCGGCGGTCACCAGTTCTTCGACGTCGCGCCGGTAGACCTCGGCGAGGAGCGCCTCGCGGTTGGGGAAGTTGCGGTAGAGCGTTCCCTGTCCCACTCCGGCGCGCTTGGCGATCTCGTTGAGGTGGACGTGGTGGGACTCGGCGAGGGCTGCGCGGGCGGCCTCCACGATACGGGTCCGGTTCTGCACCGCGTCCGGACGGCGTGCTGGCGCGTTCATGGGCCTCTCCCGACGTTCCGCCCCTGACAAGTGGACACGTGTCCGGTACGGTGGATCGCGTAGCGGACACGTGTCCACTTTACTTGGAGGCAGTGATGCTCTCTCTTCAGGGCAAGATCGTCGCCATCACCGGAGCGAGTGGCGGCATCGGCGAAGCCACCAGCCGGCTGCTCGCCCGGCGCGGCGCCGCGGTCGTCCTCGCAGCCCGCCGCAGCGAGCGCATCGACGCCATCGCGCAGGACATCCGGGAGGCGGGGGGACGTGCCGCCGCGTGCGTCGTCGACGTCACCAGGGCCGAGGACCTGCAGCGCCTGGTCTCCCGCACCGTCGACCGATTCGGCCGTATCGACGTACTGGTGAACAACGCCGGTGTCGCCCCGATCAGCCCGCTGGCCGCCCTCGACACCGAAGGCTGGTTGGCCATGATCGATGTCAACCTGCGGGGCATGCTCAACGGCGTCGCCGCCGCGCTGCCCGTCTTCCGCGCGCAAGGGTCGGGCCACCTGGTCAGCATCGTCTCCGTGGCGGGCCTGTCCGTGTCCCCCTCGATGGCTGTCTACGCCGCGACCAAGAACGCGGTGCGCACCGTGCACGAGGGCCTGCGCACGGAGTCCACCGACGGGGTGGTGCGCACCACGGCCATCTCGCCGGGATACGTCCGCACCGATCTCGCCGACTCCATGGCGGACCCGCACCTCCGCGAGCAGACGCGCAGGAACATGGACGCGGTGGGCATCCCACCCGAGGCTGTCGCCCGCGCGGTGGCCTTCGCCGTCGAGCAGCCCGACGACGTCGAGATCGGCGAGATCAACGTGCGCCCCACCGTCCAGGCATGACACGTGCTGTCGCGGCTGGACCGGCCGCGGGCGGTGTGCGGTGAGAGGGCGGACGCGCGGAGGGTGGACCGCCGGTGGACGGGGAACGACTCCCTCGGTCGACGAAGGAGTCAGGATGACCGATACGGACAGGGCGGGCCGGGGCAGGTGGCCGTTCCGCCGGCGCGGACGCGGCGCGCACGCGGGCCCGGAGAGCCCGGCCGCACGGACTCAGCCCTCCTCGGACCCCGTGCCCGGACCGTCACCGGCACCGGACGGGGTGGTCGGCGAGGGTGAGCTGGAGGGCCTGGGCTCGTACCGGATCACCCATCACGAGGGCGAGGACGGCAACCCCGTGGTGGACGTGAAGCTGTCCCTGACCCCGTCCGGGATGACGCGCATGAAGCTGGGGCAGCTCGCGACCGAACGCGGCCCGCACCATCCCGAGGTCGTACGGCTCTCGTTCGAGCTGGCCGACCAGCTCTGCCAGGAAGGGGAGTTCGGCGAGGCCGAGGAGGTCTTCCGCTGGGTCGTGGCGGAGCGCGGGGCCGATCTGGGGCCCGCCCATCCGGACACCCTCGAGGCGCTGAGCGCTCTCGCCTCCCTGTTATGGGATCGCGGACGGCCGGAGGACGCGGAGCGGCTGCGCCGTTCCGTCTTCACCCGGCGCGAGGCGACCTCGGGCCCGGACCACCCGGACACGCTCACCGCCCTCGCGGACCTGGCCCTCGTCGTGCTCGCCCTGGGGCGGCACGAGGAGGCGGAGCGACTGGCGCGCACCGCGCTCGAACGCCGGACACGGGTGCTGGGGCCCGAGCACGAGGACACGCTCGGCAGCCGGAACACCCTGGCCGGGGCGTTGCGGGCCCGGGGCGCGCTGGAGGAGGCCGGGGCCCTCTACCTCTCGGTGCTGCGCGACGCCGAGCGGCTGCTGGGCCGGAAGTCGGAGCTGACCCTGACGGCACGGATCAACCACGCCGCCGTCCAGCACCGCCTGGGGCATGTCGCCCAGGCCGCGCGGTCGATGCGCGACGCGGTGCGGCAGTCGGTGAAGATCAAGGGCGCCGGCCACCCGGACACGCTCTCCGCACACGCCACGCTGGGCGCCATGCTCCAGGCGCTCGGCAAGGTCGACGAGGCCGCGGCGGAACTGAGGGCGGCCGTCGCGGGCATGGAACGGTTGCACGGCCCCGACCATCCGGACGTCCTGGAGTACCGCACCAGCCTGGCCGCCACCTTCTTCAACGCGGGCCGGCACGCCCAGGCCGAGGAGGAGTGCCGCCTTGTCGTCGCCGGCTACGAACGGCTCTACGGCACGGCCGACCGGCGCACGGCACAGGCCCGGGAGAACCTGCGCATGGTCCGCGCCGCTCGCGGCTAAGGAGACTCGCGGCCGGGAGACGAGGCCGGCGCGGGCGGGCGCAGCCAGGGGCGACCCGTCGCGACAGCGGAAACCCGTCGCGTGATCATCACCTGGGGTGTCCCTCGGCCTCTCCGGGGCGTTTCCTCGGCCGTCTCCGGGGCGTCCCGGTCCGTCCGTGCGATCACGGGCCGATGTGGATGTGCGCTCCCCACAGCGACGGGAGCAGCGGATACTCCGCGTGCGCCTGCCGGACGGCCGCGTGCAGCGCGTGCGCGGCGCCGTGCGGGAGCCGGCCGTAGAAGGACCGGGCGATGCGCGGGGCGATCTCGTCCGTGACGGGCCACAGCGTGCCCACGACATGGCGGAATCCGGCGAGTTGGAAGGCGCTGGTGATGTGGATCGCCTCGTCCGCGAGCTCGGGGCGGGTCCCGGAGGTGGAGCAACTGGAGAGGTACGCCAGGCCGGCCCCCGACGGCCGCAGCGCGGAGATGTCGGCGACGGTCAGCGCCCTTTCGCCGTGGTCGTGGGTGAGGATGCGCGAGGCGGAGGGGTCGTGCGGGTCGGTGACGGCGTGGCAGACGAGATGGACGTACGGGCTGGAGCGCAGGCCCTCCTGGACCCGGTCGCGGGTGGCCTCGGCGCCGGTCAGCAGGGTTGCCCTGGCGGTTCCGGGCAGCAGTGTCCGCACCGCTTCCGCTTCGTGCGGGGCGTTCGGCAGGGGCGCTGCTCCCGGTGTGTCGCGAATGGCCACGACCAGGGGGGCCCGCGCGCCTGACGGGGCGGGTTCGGGACGTCGGCGCGCGTGGTGCAGGGCGCCGACGGTCGGGGTGTAGGAGGAGACGGCGAGGTCGAGGGCGCAGCGCGGCCGGTCCCGTTCGGCCCGGGCACCGTGGTAGCCGGCGGCGTGCAGCGGCAGGAACGCCAGCGTGCCCTGCGGGCACCACCACACCCGCCGTGGCGACTGCCCGGGGGCGGGCGGTTCGATGTGGCCGAGACGCTGCAGCACGGGTCCGGTGATGGTGTCCCACAGCCATTCCAGTACGCCGGAGAGGGTCTCCTGCGCGGACCAGATCTCCTCCAGGGAGGCTCCGGGCCGGGAGGCGGCGCGGGTGGCGTCGAGGAAGACGGCCACCTGCTCGGCCACGGTGCCGGAACGCACTTTCAGCGGCAGGACGTCGATCGTGCCGCCGGCCACGATGACGGCGTCGCAGCGGATGCTGATGTTGAGGAGCACGACGGGTCCGTCGCCCGCCTGGCGGAGGATCTCCTCGGCCGCGGGCGGGCGCAGGAAGCCGTCGAACCCCGGCAGCGCCCGGATCCGGCCCAGCAGGTGCTGCCACGCGGCGGCGTGGGCGCGACGCCGTTCGGCCGCCTGTTCGGTGGTGGCCGCCGGTACGGAGGGCCCGGCCGGCTGGTCGGTCTCCTCCTCGCGCAGCCGCAGGAACTCGTCGGCCAGGGCGGGTGCCTGCCGGCGCAGCCGGTCGAGGTCGAGGTCGCGGGTGCGCAGCAGCCGGCCGAGGAGAACCCCCCTGCCGTGTTCCAGGACTTCCAGGGCTTCCCGGGGCCGTCCGGCCTGCAGGGCGTAGGCGGCGGCCTCCGCCGCGATGCCCGGCAGACGGGCCAGAGCGTACTGCTGGTCGCTGCGGGTGAGGCTGCGGGTCGCCAGCTCGGGCAGCAGCGACGTGGCCGTGCGCAGGGCGCGCCACGCCGTGTCCCAGTCCTCCAGTACGCCGGACACCTGGCCCCAGGTGACGTGGGCGGCGAGCCGTTCGCGCACCGGGGCGGAGGTGATCGTGGTGATGTCGTGGGCGACGGTGAGGGCCTCGGTGAGCAGGTCACGGTTCCCGGTCCGCAGGTGCAGGCTGTACAGGCACTCGGCGAGGGCCGTGCCGGGCTTGCTCCGGTCCGGGTCGTGGCGGGGGCGGTCCCGCACGACGGTGCGCAGGAGGGCGACGGCCTCCTCGAGGTCGGTGAGGTCGTGGCTGATCTCGTAGCGGCTGCGCAGGGACTGGGCGAGGTTGTAGCCGGTCACCTCCCGCTGGGTGGGGAGCAGGTTCAAGGCGTGGCGCTGCAGGCCGATCGCCTCGTCCAGGTCGGCCGGTGTGCCGTCGGCGTGGTCGAAGCGGGCGAGGAGGGCGCGGGCGAGGTTGCTCATCGCGGCCGTCCGCTGCTGGGGGTCGGCGGCGTCGAGGGCCTGCCGGAAGGCGCCGAGCGCCGGGCCCAGCGCCTCCGGGCGGGCGGTGTGGAAGAACCGGGCGAGGTGGGTGTCGCCGAGCAGCATGAGGACGACCGGACGGTTCGCGTCGCCCTCGGGCAGTACCAGCAGGGCCTGGCGGCACAGTTCGGCGCACCGGTCGAGATCCGTGATGTCGCCGTGGACGCCGAAGCGCTGGTTCAGGCCCGCGGCGAGGCTCGCCTGGTGGAGGGCCCGGTGTTCCGCGTCCAGGCCGGCCCCGGCGGCCAGTGCGTCGCGGTGCACGGCGATCGCCTCTTCGAGGTCGGTGAGGTCTCCGCGCGCCGAGTGCCGGCTCCGCAGGGCGGCGGAGAGTTTGGTGCGCAGGCCGCAGGCGTTGTGGTGTCCGGTACCGGGCGTGTCCACGGCCGCTCGGAGCAGGGCGACGGCCTGGTCCAGGGAGGCGGCCTCCCCGGTCAGGTCGTACCGGGTGTCGTACGCCGATCCGAGAATGCCCGTCAGCACGCCGCGTTCGGCGCTGTCGGCCGGCAGGCCGGCGACGGCGCGCCGCAGCACGGCGATCGCCTGGTCGGCGAAGTGGGACCGGCCGGTCCTGACGGCCCGGTCCAGGAGCGCGTCGGCGGCACGCAGGGCGGCCTCGCCGTGGTCGGTGGTGCCGGGGTCGGTGTGCGCGACGGCGCGCAGGCGCAGGGCGATCACCGTGTCGAGGTCCTCCAGCCGGCCGGAGGCGTCGTAGCGGTCCTGCACGGCCTGTGCGAGGACGTCGAGAAGGCCCAGCCGTTGCTGCGGGCGGTCGGCGGGCAGCAGGGCGAGGGCCCGGGAGTGGGCGTCGATGGACTCGTCGCGGTGGCCGGGATCGCCGGTCACCCTGTGCAGCGCGCCGAGCGCGGAGCCGAAGTTGACCAGCCGGATCGCGAGATCCTCCTGTCCGGCCTCGGGCGTGAGCCGTACGGCCTGCCGGTACAGCGCCACACACTCCTCCAGGTCCGCCCGGTCGCCGGTCAGGAGGTGGCGGTCGAGGAGCGTCTCGGCGAGACCGGCCAGCTGCCCGGCGGCCTCCAGCCGGGCGGCCGGTCCGCCGGACAGTGCCCGCCGCTGCCACTCGACGGACTCGTCGAGGTGAGCGGGCTCGCCGGTCGCTCCGGACAACAGGCGCAGGGCGCGGCCCAGCCCGTAGGCGTAGGCGGGCCGGTAGGGGTGGCCGGCGGGGGCCTCGGCGAGGGCCTGGCGGTACAGGGCGACGGCGTCCCGCAGCGGCCCGGAGGCACCGGTCTCCTCGTACGTCAGCGCCTCGGTGTAGGCGAGGTTCCGGAAATGGACGTGCCGGTCGGGGGTGTGCGGGCCGAGGGCTTCCACGGTCGTGTGGAACACGCGCCGGGCCCGTTCGAGGGCGGAGGGGTCACGGGAGCGCATGTAGTCGTCGAGTTCCCGCAGTCCGCGCTCGTGCAGAGCCAGGACGCGGTCGTTGCGGCGGTGTTCCCCCATCGCTGCCATGGGGCCACGGTAGGGCGCATCGTCTCGGGCCGGTACTCAACGGGTCATACGGCGGGCGGTACTTCGGGATGCTCGTAGGTGTCAGGCGGCGGCAGCCCCTGGCGCCAGGACGCGCAGAGTGCCGAGGCCCGGGCGCGCTCCTCGGCGAGGCCGGCCGGCAGCGGAAGGTGCAGAGCCCGCAGCAGGTCGAAGCGGTGCAGGTCGAACGCGGTGTGTACGGCGTCTCCGTAGGCGACGGCCGCCTGGACGGCCCCGTGGTAGGCGACGCAGGCGACGGCCAGCGGGATCAGGGCGAGGGCGAGCCACCACCCGCTGGAGCACAGCAGACCGGCGGCGGTGAGCGCGGTGGCCGCCCCGGTGACGGCGAGCCGCACCGCGCTGTCGAGGGAGTCGCGGGAGTCGTCGACGAGGGCGCGCGACCGGTCGCCGAGGACCGGGTAGAGCCGGGGCCAGGCCACCGCCGCGTCCCAGCCGTGGTCGCGGCCTGCGGTGTCGAAGGTGGCGGTCAGGACGTTGCCGAGGGCGGTGGGCCGGACGAGGTGATCGGGCAGCGGGTAGCGGCGGCGCAGCCGCGCGGCGGCCGTACCGGCCCGCTGCACGGCGGCCGCCGTCACCTCCGCCGGCGCCGCGTCGCCCGCGGCCGGGGGCAGGACCGTACGGCGTTCGAGCCGGGCCTTGCGGCGGCGCTGCCGGGCGCGGCACAGCCCCGCGCCGAGGGCGTCGGGCCAGCCGCCCTGGAGCAGCCGCACCATGGCCAGTTGAAGGGGCTGGAAGACGACGGCGACGACGGTGATGCCGGCGGCGATGAGCACGATCTCGCCGACGCCGAGTCCGGCGGCGGTGCGCCAGGCGCGGCGCATGGAGAGGGCGCCGCCGGGGGCGCCCGCCCAGACCAGCCACAGGATGCTCAACGCCCCCGCGTAGCTGGGCAGATAGGAGACGAGGAAGAACCGTCCGGAGCTGCCCGGGGCGAGGCCCGCGGGTGCCGTGGCGACGGTGGCGAGGCCGGCCTGGCTCATCGGCGGCTCACCGCAGTTCCATCGGCCCGTGGCCGTCCGTCTCGCACATCGGCCGGTACCGCTCGTCGTAGAAGGCGGTCCAGGCCGTCCGCTCGCAGGACGGGCAGCGGAAGGTCAGCAGCGTGTACTGGGTGGATTCGACCGGCTGGCGGCCACGGTCCTCCTCACCCGCGCCTCGCACGACCCCGAGCGCGCGCACGGTGCTCAGGTGGGCCCGGGTGGTGACCCCGACGACCGTGCCGCCCACGGCCAGGACCACACGGTCCAGCGCCGGCCGGGTCGCGAGCAGCAGGTCGAGCGCGTGGGCGGTGTCGTCCAGGGTGGCGCCGTCCGGCACATCGAGCCGGGCCGCGCCCTCCGGCGCGGCGCCCGGTCCCACCAGCATCGCGTACTTCATTCCAGCGCCCCCAACGGCTACCGCCCGGCTCCTCGGTCGGCTGCCAGTCTGCCCGTTCGGTGCGGTCGTTCAGACGGTTTCCCGCAGAAGACCGAGACGGTGGGCCACGGCGGCGGCCTCGCCGCCTGCCTCCTCGCGCAGCCGGTCCTCACGCCGCGCTCCTCCCTCGGGTCACGTCGCGTGGGGCTGCGGCTTCTGGACGAGTCGGGAGACCAGTTCGAGCCAGCCGTTCTCCAGCCGTTGCAGGGGCAGGCCGCACTGGTCGCTCAAGTGCCAGAGCAGGGCGGGCTCCAGGTAGCCCAGCAGGGCGTGACTGAGCAGTTCCGCGTCTGCTTCCGGGGCAGCCAGGCCGAGCAGGACGCTGACCCGCTCGTGATACCGGCGGCGAGGTCCGCGCCGGTAGCGCTGGTCGGGGGAGGGTTCGGCGGCCAGGTGCAGTTCCATCTCCGCGGCATAGCGCCGTATGGCGGCCACCCCGAAGGCGCGAAGCTGCTCGATGGCCCTGTCCCGGCTGTCTGCTCGTTCGAGGCGGCCGAGGTGAGCGGCCTGGAAGGTGTCCTCGGAGCGCTGCAGCAGGGCTTGCAACAGCCCTGTGCGGTCGCCGAACCGGCGAAAGACGGTGCCCTTGCCGACACCTGCCGCGGTGGCCACCGCTTCCATCGTGAGGTGCCGCAGTCCACGCTCCCGGGCCAGCCGTGCCGCGGCGTTCAGCAGACGGGCGTGATTGCGTGCCGCGTCCACGCGCAGGGGTCTGCTGTCCTCGCGGGTACCCGGTGACCGGGGCGGCGGTGGCGTTTCACGCGGATCGCCGCCCGCCTCGCTCGGGCAGGGACATGGTTCCGGTGGGGGAGCAGGTTGTCGGTGCGGTGCCGTCTGCGTGATCGTCTCGACGAGGTCGAGGGCAAGGCCCGCCGTGTGCAGCGCTGTCGCGTCGGGCTTCTCGACCAGCGGCAGCAGGTCGCCGAGAAGGGTGATGAAACGTCCGCCGTTTTCGTGGATGGCCGTCATCGACCCCTCCCACAGCGCGGCCCGGATGCCGACCGCACTGAGCGACCCGGTCCCGGCGGCCGACCGGGCGAGCGTCTCGGCCAGGCGATTTTCGAGGGGGGTCGGCCGCCACGCGCCGTGGCGGAGATCCCGCATCAGCGCCTTGAGCCGTCCCGGGACGCTGTCCGGGTGGGAGTGCGGAGAGGGGTCGGGCGGATCAGGGATGGTGGACACGCTGGAACGCTCCCGAACGGGTACTGGAGGGCGGGGATCGAGGGCATGGGTGTGGTCGGCCCATGGCGGTTTCGTGCGACAGAGCGGCTACGGGCGCGTCTGCGGCAGTGATGCTGGGGACCGGCAGCACCGGGGTGGTGCTCCTCGGCCGGGAGGAGCGCCACCCCGGTGGGGCGGTCCCGCCGTGAGCTCAGTCGCCGGGAAGCAGGACGGTCTCGTCGCCCTCGAACCAGGCGTTGTCGATCGTCAGCCGGCTGATGCGCCAGGCGCTTCCGTCGCGCGTGAGGTCCGCGTCGTAGCGGTTCATCATCAGCGCGTGCCGGGTCCGGTCCGGCTTGGGACCTTCTTGTGGCAGGTAGTGCTGAGCCATCGCGTAGCAGTTCACGTGAGCGGTGTCGCCGTCCACGGTGGCGCGGATGTTGCTGATCACGTGGCTGGTGTCGAGCGGGCCGACCGCCGGGATGAGCGCTCCGACGATGGTGTCGCGCGGCTTGAGCGCGGGGAAGTCGAGCCCGATCTTGCTCGTGGCCGGCGTCAGGTCGACCATGGCGTCCTCGGTCAGGGACGAGGCGAGCAGCTCGGCGTCGCCGTGGTCGAGTCCTGCCGTGTAGCGGTGCAGCGCGTCGGCGATCGCGGCGTGGTCGATCAAGAGCTGCAGCTTGTCGTCGGACATCGGGCGCTCCTCGGGAGGGATGTTGTGGTTCAGACGGAAGAGGTTGTCCGGGTCGAAGCGCGTCTTGACGCCGCGGAGCCTGCGATAGTCGGCTTCGTCGTACGCCGCCCGCACGTCGGACACGCCGGTGTCCTGGGCCGCCATGAAGTTCAGGTACCGTCCGCCGGTGGACCAGGGACGCATCCGCTGCAGCAGCTCATCGGCGTAGACGTTCATCGCGGTGAAGGCGTCGGGTGCCCCGACACCGACGATCCAGAGTGCGAACCGGGCGTCCCGGTGTCCGACGGCGTTGTCCGCGGGCCGGGCCAGGGCGCCGCCCAGGTGACGCAACTCGACGAAGTGCACCGGGCAGTCGGCCGTCGGGCCCGCGGCGGACAGGATCTCCTCGACGGCCCCGGCGGGCAGGGAACGCAGCATCGCGGTGCGCTCCATGAAGGGTGCCGGGTCTGCCGGATCGTTGTGGATCTCGGCGAAGGACGCGTACGGCATGGGGCCCAGAGTGTCCGCGAGGACGGGTGCGGCCGCCCGCAGCGGCGCAACCAGCCGGGTGGCCTCGGCTGCCGGGCCGAGGTAGGAGATGCGGACGTGCACGGCGAACCGGTCGGCGAGGAAGGCGGGCACACCGGGCAGCGCCGGCAGGCGCAGCAGGGCGATCGAAGAGCTCAACTCGTCGGGGGCGTCGGCCGTGACCTCGGCATAGGTGTGCAGGACGGCTGCCGCGTCGGCACCGTCGAAGAAGAGGCCGCCCGCCCACAGCTGTGCCACCGGGAAGAGGGCGAACTCCATGGCGGTGACGACACCGAAGTTGCTCTTCCCGCCGCGCAGCGCCCAGAACAAGTCGGGTTCCGACGCGGCGTCGACGAGGTGCAACGCGCCGTCGGCTGTCACGACGTCCAGGGAGGTGACGTGGTCGGCTGCCCATCCGTGGGCGCGGCCCATGGTGGGGCTCAGGCCCCCGCCGAGGGTGTAGCCGACGACTCCGACGAGCGGTGAGGAGCCGTTGAGCGGGGCAAGCCCGAACGGGGCCGCCGCGTCGATCACTTGCTGCCAGCGGGCCCCCGCCGTCACGCGGGCCGTGCGCGCTGCGGGGTCGATGCTCACCTGGGCCATGCGGTGAGTGGTGATGAGGACCGCGTCATCGGCCGGGACGGTCGCCTGGTGGCCGGTGGCCATGACGGCGACCGGCAGACGCCGCTGTGCCGCGAAGCGAACGGCGACTTGCACGTCGGAGCTGTTCGCGGCTCCGACGACGACGCAGGGGCGGTGGGTCACGGCAAGGTTGAAAGGCGCGCACTCCGCGGCGAAGCCTTCGTCCTCCGGGCCGAGTACGGGTCCGGTGATCTGCGCTGCCAGAGCGGCGCGTGTGAGTGAATCGAGCATGTGTGCATTGCATCGAGCCCGTGTCGACGCGGCGTCGATGGCGCGTCGACGGGGCGTTTCACCCACGCGCCGCAAGGCTTCTCCCCGCGCGACTCTCACCGCGTGCGGAGCCGGGCATGTGCAGGCGCGTCACCGCGCGCGGCGCCGCAGGGATCAGGGCAGCGAAAGCGACACCATCTCCGCGAGAGCGTCCGGAAGATCAGTGATCTGGTCCGCCAACGCGCGCAGATCCTCTTCGCCGGCCGTGTTCCTGGTGGTCAGACAGTGGCGCAGCAGCCGGTGCAGTGCTTGCTGGCAGTGCTGGTGTCCCAGCCCGTTGAGGGCCTGGCGCCGCGCGAACGCCTTGACGAGCCCGAGGAAGCGGTAGTCGCCGTTCTCGCCGGACTCCACCACATGAGCGTCGACGAGGGCTTCCATGACCGCGGTGGCTTCGTTGACCGGCAGGTCGAGCACTGCCGCGGCCATGGCGGCATCCAGGCGGCCGCAGTCGGGAACCGCGGTGAGGTGGAAGGCGTCGCGGTGGAAGGTGTCCATGCGCGCCTGGGCCTCTCGGAACGGCCTGTCGACGATCTTGCAGTCCGCGTGCATGACGACCGGCTGGCGCAGGTCGTCCTCGAGCTGGGCGAGGATCTGGTCGATCGTCCACGACGGCCGGGCATCCAGCCGCGCGGCCGCCACATGCACCGAGAGCGGCTGGTAGGAGCAGGCCTGTACCAGGCGGCCGGCCGCTTCCTGTTCTGCGAACACCCGCCGGGTCCCGGATATGGCGGCGAGCAGGTGCAGTGCGTCTTCGGGCCGCAGAACGCCGAGACGCAGCCAGGGGATGCCGGGCAGGTCGACGATGCGGCGCGGACTGGTCATGATGACGGCACAGCCAGGGGTGGCCGGCAGCAGAGGACGCACCTGCTCGCCGCCGGATGCCGCGTCCAGGACGATCAGCATGCGACGGCCGGACACCGTCGTACGCCACAGCGCGGCGCGTTCGTCCAGCGATGCCGGCAGCTGTGACACCCCGACCGCACGCAAGAACCGGCCGAGCACCTCCAGCGGGCCGGCCGGGTCCTCGAAACCACCGAGGTCGGCGAAGAGCTGCCCGTCGGGGAACAGGTGCCGCTGGGTGTGCGCGACGTGTACGGCGAGCGCGGTCTTGCCCATCCCGCCCAGGCCGGTGATGCCGACGACCGGAGCGTGCGCGGCGTCACGCAGCGTCAAGGACAGTTCCGCGATCTCCGCGCGGCGCCCGGTGAACACGGCCAGGTCCGCCGGGAGCTGAGCCGGGACCGGCGTGGGCGTGAGGGCCGAGGACGGCCCACGGCCCGCGGGGACGGGCGCATCCTCGCCCTCGCGCAGGATGCGGTCGTGGAGTGACCGAAGGGCGGGCCCGGGGTCCACGCCCAGTTCTTCGCGCAGAAGCCGCCGGGTGTATTGGAAGGCGGCCAGAGCCTCGGCCCGGCGGCCGGCACGGAACAACGACAGCATGAGCTGTTCGTGCAGCCGCTCACGCAGTGGGTGCTCCCTCACGGCCGCCCGTATCTCGGACGTCAGATCGGACGCCCCGCCGACCTCCAGCTCAAGATCGAACACCTCTTCAAGAGCGGCCAGCCTCAGCTCCTCCAGCCGGTCGCGCTCCAGCTCGAAGAAGGGACCCCGGACACCCGACAGGGCCGGTCCCTGCCAGGTGCCGAGGGCCTGGCGCAGGAGGTCGGCGGCGCTCGCCGTGGCGCCGGCGCGGCGCGCCCGGTGAGCCTGGGCGGTCAGCTCCCGGAACCTCCTCAGGTCGAAGGTCCCGTCACGAACCGTCAGGCGGTAGCCACTGCCCGTCGATTCGATGACCGCCATGTCGCCGAGGATCGGTCGCAGCCGGTAGACGTACGTGCGGACGGTGCCCCGGGCGCCCCGAGGCCCGTGCTCGCCCCACAGGGCCTCCAGAATCGCCTCGGTCTCCACCGGGCGCCCTTCATGCAGAAGCAGCAGTGCGAGCAGCCCTCGCTGCTGTGGAGACCCGAGGTCGACCTCTTCGTCCCGCCGCCACGCACGAACAGGACCCAGCACCGCAAGACGCATCACGCGACCGCACCCTTCTTTCTCTTGCCCGCATTCAGAGCCACCCGTGACCGGACCCACCCCCACCGGCACGCCCGGCCACTCGGGATGGCCGGGCACTGAAGCAGGGGGCCAGTATTCACGCCCGCGGTGCTGCCGGGGCCATCGCGCTTCCGCCCGCAGAAGCGCATGGCGCGATGAGCCCGACGCAATGCCGCGAGGCCGTCACGCGGCCTCGGAGGCGAGCGCGTCCTGCACGGCGGCGAAACCGGTGGCATGCGGGACGACGGGCCGGTATCCCAGTTCCGTCACGGCCTTGTCGGTGCGCAGCGTGCACGACTGTCCGACGAACCACCGGGCGGGCACCGGCACCACATGGGCCGCGGTTTCGGCGTCCATGTCGGGGATGGGCGCGTCGACGCCGTAGAGCGAGAAGACGGTCTCCAGGAAGTCCCGCAGGACGACCCGATGCTGGTCGGTGACGAAGTACGCCTGACCGGGCCGGCCGTGCCGCCACCCGAGGATCAGGCCCTCGACGGCGTTGTCCACGTACGTCACATCGGTGGTGTGCCGGCCGCCGTCGATCCAGGCGAACTGCCCGGCCTTGGCCGCTGCGGCCAGGCCTTCGGTGAGGCTGCTGTCAGGGCCCCAGACGAACCGCGGCCGTATGGAGACGGTGGTGAAGCCCGGTGCGCCGGCGTCCAGCACGACCTGCTCGGATTTGGCCTTGGCCGCAGTAGGCGGCTTCGGAGTCCGGCCGCAGCGGCGCGGTCTCGTCCCCGTCCAGCAGCGGTTCCCCGGCCAGGAGCGCGGCCTCGCTGCCACAGTGGACGAAGGTGGCGACCCCCGCCGTACGGGCTGCTTCCACAGCCGCTCGGGTGCCCCCCACCGTCACCCGCTCGTGGCGCTCGCGGTCGGCGGTGATGTCCGTCTCGGCAGCGAGGTGGAACAGTACGTCGCTGCCTGCGACCGCGTCCTGCCAGCCGGCCGGCTCCGTCAACTCGCCCTGCACCGGCTGCGCGCCGAGGGCCGCGACCTTGTCGGCCGACGCCGCGCTGCGGACCAGCGCACGGACCGTGTGGCCTTCTGCGACGAGCCTGCGGATCAGGGCCCGTCCGATGAAGCCCGAGCCGCCCGTGATGAATGCCTGTGACATGGGAGCCTTCTCTCTCGCGTAAGACGCTTCCCGCTCCGCTGTGGGCGGGAGGCCATGTGATGTTCAGCGATGACGGGCTGGCTGTTCTTCCCTCGAAGCCATTCATGAGTAGACGGGGAACCATAGATGTCTTGGATGGCTCACCTGTGGCGGCGCCGGAGGGCGTGCTCGTCGGACGGGCGATGTCAGGGATGTCAGTCGTCGGCATGCATCTCGCGGTGCGGGCGGCGGCGACCAGGTGCCGCAGATCGGCGAGGGAACTCCTTGGCGCGGACGTCACGTGGGGGACGGCCGCGACGATGGCAAGGCTGACGGCGACGACGATGCCAGGCCTTCCGCAGAGACAGCCCCGAGGCATCCAGAGGTCTGAGGTCACCCGGTACAGGACTCGACAGGAACAGGTCAGAGGCGACGTAGGCAGGGGCGTCGGTGCCTCAAGCTCACCGTCGGCCCGCGGACCCGGTACGGACCGGAGCCCTTCACTCGCTCCTGGTCACGGCGCCTGCGTCGAGCTGCGTCTGTACGCCGCGGGGGACCCGCACGCCGCGACGACGCAGCCCCGCGATGAACCGCGCGACGAGTGGATCGGGTTCGGCGGACGTCACCGCCATCAACTGTCTGGTCCACCGCGGTGAGAACGCCCGGACCACGCCCGGAAAGCCCGCACTGACCGCGCTCACCGGACAGACCGCGACACCCAGTCCGGCCGCGGCGAGTTGGGGTGCCGTCGCGGTGACGGACGTCCGCATGACCGCCTCCGGGTGGACCCCGGCCCGGGCGAAGGCCTGATCGAGCCATGCGCCGAGGCGATTGTGCGCCGTGTAGTGCACGAGGGGCGCGCCGTCGAGGTCCTGGATCCGCACGGAGGCCTGCTGGGCCAGTGGGTGGCCGGTGGGCGCGGCCAGCACGACCTCCTCCTCGGCGACGGCAGTGAGGTGGAAACGGTCGGATGGGGGGTCAGGCAGCACCGCGACGTCGACGTCGTCCGACTCGACCAGCCTCAATGCCTCCTCCATGACGGCGAGTTCATGCAGAGTGATGGTCACTTCCGGGTGACGCCGGCGCCAGTCGCGGAGCACTGGGGCGAGCAAGGCGACGGTAAGGCTCTGGGCGCAGCCGATCCGCAGCAACCCGCCCCCGGCTTCTCCCACCGCCCGCGCCGACCGGACAGCGGCGGTGGCCGCCTCGACCGCCCGCCGGGCGTCAGCGACCGCGACCCGCCCCGCGGCGGTGAGCCTGACCCCGCGTGCCTCGCGACGCAGCAGAGCCGTACGGGTCTCGCGCTCCAGGGTGGCGATCTGGTGGGACACGGCGGGTTGCGAGGAGTGCAGCAGCAGCGCGGCCTGAGTGATCGATCCGGTGTCCGCGACAGCGATCAGGCATTCCAGTGCGCGCAGGGAGGGCATTCGAAGATTTTATGTCACATGCTTGAGGTATCGAACTCCGACGGGGATATGCGACAGCTATGCGCGCGCGGCGGTGGTCAAGCCCGTGTACACGGAGTGTGCGTCTCTGGGTGGGCGTCCATGACCGCACGCCCACTGCCCGCGGAGCAGGTGGCCCGGCTCAGCCTGCCAGTTGCTGGAGCCATTCGCGGAGCAGCGCCGTCTCGGTGTCTCGCAAGGGCACCCCGGAGTCCGCGGCTGCGGGCTTGGTGGCGAGCGCGGTTTCCAGCGCGGCGTGGAGGGCGAGTGCGCGCGAGGCCAGGTCCGACGCGGATGAGGCGGGCGGGTCCGTAGTGATCGAGGCGAGGACGGTGTCCCGCAGCCGTGCCGAAACGGTCAGGTCCCGCTCCGAGGGTTCTTCGCCGATCAGTGCCAGCGTGGCACCGGTCGTCGCGGCGTGGATGACGCGAGTCGCCTGCGCCACCGGAACCCGAAGGCGCCCGGCGTCGGCCGCCCGGCCCAGCAGTGTCACCAGCAGGGCGTGGGCCTCGTCCGCTGCCGGGGGGCGCCGCCCGGGCTGCACTCCGAAGGCGACGTGCAGGTCCCCAGCCGCGGTAGAGGTCGGCCACCGGGTCATCGGGGGTCAGCGCCAAGGCCTCCCGTTTCTCGGCCAGGTACATCTCGAACCCGTAGGCGGCCAGCTCGGTCAGGAGTCCGTCCTTGTCGTCGAACATCCGGTACAGCGCTGGGGCCGTGATGCCTGCGGCGGCGGCGACAGCGCGCGTGGAGCCCGCCTCACTGCCGCCCTCTTCCAGGAGCTACGTCGACCCGCGCTGGCAGCCCGGCAACTTCGGGAAGAACGTCGAAGCAGTCGACCGGCTCGCCGGCCTCGCGGTGGCCAAGGGTGCCACTGTCTCCCAGCTCGCCCTGGCCTGGCTCCTGACACGGGGCGAGCACATCGTGCCCATCCCCGGCACCCGCAGCCAGGAGCGCGTCGAGGAAAACAGCACCGCCGCCGAACTCACCCTCACCGACGCCGGCCTCAAGGCCATCGACGAGATCCTGCCCCAGGGCGGCTGCGGCGCCCGCTACGCCGGGGGGAACGTGCCCACCTGGATCTGAGATCCACCCCGGACCGGACGCCACCGGTCAGCCCGGTGAGATGAGCGCACGGCACTCGGGGCAAGGTGGATAGTCTCATCTGCTACCGCATACCCGACTCCGGGAGGAGCTGGTGTTGGCGGCCCCGTAGTGGAGGGCGCCCTCTACGGGAAGGAGGTATCCGATGCTTCGCTCGTTCGGCATCTGGCCTGCCAGGGTTGCAGCGTTCGAGCAGCCAGAGACCTCGAACCCGACGACCCCCAAGCTGAAGGTCGCTCTGGTGAACGTCTCCCTGCCGATGGTCGCCAGCCAGTCGTCCATCACGGCGGATCGGAAGAAGGGCTGGCCGTTCCAGTAGGCCAGGCCGGCCCTGTCCAACGCACCGGCGGGGACGTAGAAGTCCAGCCAGTCACTGCTTTCGTCACCGCCCCGGACAGCCACACAACCGCAGACGACCGTTTCGCCTGTCGGCAGGCGGACCTGACCAAGGAGGTGTCCGAACTCGGCCAGTGATCCAACCGTGCAGGGCACGGGATCCTGTTCCTCAGGTTCACGGTCCCTCAGCCCGAAGCACCCGTGCACGTCGGCGGCGGACCACAGGGCACTCAGGACGGCCTGGATCTCGGCATCGTCACACGACCCGACCTCTATGGCCAGCTCGTAGTAGCCACCGGACCAGTTGGTCCGGTCCCGGAAGGCGGCAGGACTCGTCATGACGTGATCATGCGGCACAGCCCTCCCTCGCGACCACCCACAATCCGGCGCGCCGCTGGGCCAATGGAGATGGCTGCTCACAGGTCTTCTCATTTGGCGAGTTCGACAGCTTGCGGCGGTGGGGATCCTTGAGCGACTGGTGCCGGATGAGGGAGTTGTTGCCTGATCCTCGACGAGCTCGGTGCCCGCGGCGAGCTGGACTGGTCCCGACGCGCGATCGACTCCGTGAACATGAGAGCCCTGAGAAGGGGGACCTGACAGGCCCGAATGCTGTGGATCGGGGCAAGTACAGCTCGAAGATCCACTTGGTCACGGAGCGGACCGGTCTGCCCTGTCCGTCGGCATCTCCGCCGCGAACACACACGACAGCCAGGAACTCATCCCGCTGGTACACGGAATACCGCCGATCCGGTCCCGGCGCAGCCAGCGTCGACGCAAGCCCGCAAGCTGCACGGCCTAGCAGACGACTTCTAGGATGCGTCGGCGTAGGCGAGGTGAGTGCCGCAGACGATGCAGCGGAAGAGCATGGCGGTGGCACCGTCGCCGAGGTGGGCCAGGAAGTGCTCAAGCTGGTTTTCGTCGTGCCAACCGTCGAGGCGCATGTCGGTCCGCAGCTGGTCGAGGGCTTCGGGATGCGCCGCCAACTCGGTGTATCCGGCTTCGCCCACGAAGGCGGCCGCGTTCTGGCAATGGACGAGCCAGTGAGGATCCTGCCAGGCGTGGAAGCCAGGAGTGCGGCGAGTGACCTTGTGCAAGACGTCCTCGCTCACACCCTCGCGCCCGTAAGAGTCAGTGAATTCACCCGCGAAGCGTTCAGGTGCGGCGTAGAACGTGGCCGTGTAGATCCATCCCTTGTTGCCCTTGCAGCAGGCACGCGTGTCTCGGCGCCCGCGCGGATGGACCCGCTTGCAGGGGACTCCTCCTGGCCCAGCCAAAACTCACGTTCTTACGCAGTACCTGAAACGATGCCTCGCAGGGCCGCGCGGTCGTCCATCAGCTTCACAGAGTGGGAGGCGGCCCGTACGGTCGTTCGGCCCGAAGCGCCGAACGGACCGTACGGACAACTCTGCACTCCACCCGCGCAGCGGCGACTCGTTACGAATGCCGGACGAGGTTCGCGCGCAGCACCTTTTCGAGGTTCAGCTCCACCTCGCGCGTGTGAACCCCGGCCGCGAGCGCTGCCCGGGCGAGCTCTCCAGACGCGGGAGTGAACGTTTCGCCGAGCAGGCGGTTTTCCGCGCGCAGTGCGTCCTCGAGCGTGCCGCCGGCCGCGTCGATTGCTTCGATGGCCGCGGCGCGGACACCGTCGGGCAGAGACGCGATGGCCAGTGCGACCCACTCAACATATTCATCCAGATCCGCGGCGGGCAGAGCTCGGTTCACCCAACCCCACCGCTCGGCAGTCGCCGCGTCGACGAGCCCGCCTGTCAGCACGATCTCGAGAGCGCGAGCGCGACCCACCAGGCGGGGCAGGTGGGCAGTTGCACCGGCTCCAGGGACTATGCCGATCAGTGCCTCGAACTGGCCGAACGCCGCAGTCTCGAGGGCCGCGAATCGCAGATCCAGGCTGGAGACCAGCTCGGCTCCACCGCCACGGGCGAGTCCCGCGACCTTGGCGATGGTGGTCTGAGGCAGACGCCGCCAACGTTCATGAAGCCGCATCATCGGGCCCGTCCCGACCAGCGTCTCCTCCGCGACCGGGAGGGCGGCGTAGGTCGCGGGGTCCTCCACGAATGACAGGTCGCCGTGCGCCAGGAAGAACTCCGGATTGGCGCTCTGGACCACGATCACGTGCAGATCGGGATCCTTCTCGGCCGATGCGGCGACGGCGTCCAGGTCGAGCATTAGCTGCGCCGTCATCAGGTTGACGGGCGGAACATCAATCGAGACCCATAGCACTCCGTCCTGGCGCTTGAGATCGAGGCTGGGCAGGGACTGTTCGGTCATGAGATTCCTTTGGGTCGCCGGTATCTCTGGTATACCTGGTACATGGCAGGTACTTCAAAGAAACCTGGTATCCCCGAAGATCGGGCCGGTCACGAGACCATCGTTGGCCCGCAGCGCGAGCTCCTGGATCAACTGCTGGACAAGTGGGGTCATCTGCTGCTGGCCGCGTTGTGCCGGCAGCCGCGACGCTTCAACGAGCTCAAGAGAGAGCTCGATGGGGTCACTCAGAAATCGCTGACGCAGGCACTGCGACGGTTGGAACGCAACGGCCTCGTCGAGCGCCGGGTACTGCCGCAACGCCCCGTTGCTGTGGAGTACCGGATCACACCGCTGGGCCGCACGCTTGAGGAGCCCTTCTCGATCCTGCGCTCCTGGACCGCCGACCACCTCCCCGAAGTCGAACGACACAGGGAGGCATTCGACCAAGGCGCGGGCAGCCTTCACTGATTTTTTCGTGATGAATCCGGTGTGAGGGTGAGCATCATCTGCTTGCGACGACTCCAAACCTCATTCCGAAATGATCAGTCAGGGAGGGGGCAGGCGCCGGCGGAACAGCTATTCGCGGGCGGGGGTGCTGTGGTGCGGCGAGGCCTTGGTGACCATGACCGTCAACGGCATGCCGCGCATGTCCACGGCCAAGGGTCGCGCATCGATCACGTTGCGGCGCGGACCCTTTCCGGGCGGCCGCCCGTGGGCTGCTCGCAGGCCGGGACAGCCAGCAGCGGTTCGAGGATGGCCCATTCTGAGTCCCAGGTGTCGCTGGGGCAGCGCCGCTCGCGCACGGCCGGCGGCCGGGTCTCGTTCGTGCTGGTGACCGGTGAGTTCCGCCTGGAAGATCGCCCCGTCGTAGAAGATCCAGACTTCGCTCTCCACCGACAACTGAAAGCCGTCCCGTCTGCTGTAGGCCACCGGCGGCAGTCCTTCCTTGAGCGCGACCATGTGCATGAACCTCTGGCCCGCCGGGACCTGCGGAGGCGTGCACATGGTCGCCCGGCACGACTGGGGAAGTGTCAGCCCCGCCCGGCCGTGCACTCCATCCATTTCCGCCAGCTGCCAACGATGCGGGCCGGGGCGGCGAGACGGTCATCCTGCCCGCAACAGGGGCCGGCTCGCGTTCCGACCTCCCTCATCCCGCCAGACGGGCATGGATGGCTTCGCTGATGCTCCGCACCGCACGGTCGACACCGCGCACCGTCGCTTCGGAGGAGGGCTGTTCGGATTCGTAGATGAACGCCGTGCGACCGCGCCGGCTGCCGCAGTAGTCGACGATGCCGTGCTCGATCTGCGTCCGCAGCGCGCTCTCGTATCCGTGGCGCTCGTACGCACCGGAGTCGTCACCGGCGATGGGCAGAAGATGGGTGGTGAGGTGCTGCAGTTTCGGCCGCAGGCCCGAAGCGGGGGAGTGCTCGAAGGCCCAGCCGTTGACGAAGACACGGTCGATCCACCCCTTCAGCAGTGCGGGCATCGACCACCAGTACACGGGGAAGACCAGCACGAGATCGGTGGCACGCTCAAGACGACGGTGCTCGGCCATGACGTCGGACGGGTAGTTGCCGCCCTCGTGGTACGCCCGACGATCCGCAGGAGTGAACCGAGGGTCGAACCGCTCCTCGGACAGGTCGGCGATCTCGACCGAGCCGGGTCGAAGCGCTGCCTCGAGTCTTCCCAGCACGTAGTGCGTCAGGGATTCGAGGTCCGGGTTGGCGGCGACCAGAAGAGTATGCATGAGGGCTCCAGTCAGGTGAAGAACGGACGTCGGCACGTCGCGTCGATGTGCGGGAGGGCGCGCGGTGCCCGGCCTTCCGGAGTGCGGTACGCCCGGCGGAAGGCCGCGGAAATCAGCACCGCCAGGCCTCCGCGGCCGCGGCCCGCAGGACGAAGTCCTCGAAGGTCCGCGGCGCGCGTCCGAGCACGGTGGCGACGTCGTCCGTGGTCCAGGCGGTGGCCCCGCGCTCAAGCAGCACGAACATCTCGGTGAGGTGCTGGGCCTCGTCCTCGCTCCAGCCGTCCTTGATCAGCATCGCGGTGTACTCGGCCGGGGAAACGCGCCGGTAGACGATGGGCAGCCCGGACGCCCGGGAGATCAGCTCGACGGCCTCCGCCCAGGTCAGCCCGCGCGGCCCGGTCAGTTCATAGACCCGACCGGCGTGCCGGCCGGGTTCGGACAGTACCGCGGCCGCCACGTCGGCGACGTCCTCGACGTCGATGAACGGCTCGGGGACCGCACCGGCCGGAAGTGCCAGCTCGCCTGCGGCCAGCGGGACGCGGAAAGGGTGCCCGTCGAAGTTCTGGGCGAAGTTCGAGGCACGCAGGAGGGTCCATTCCAGCGCCGAGCCGCGCACGGCGTCCTCGGCCGAGCGCATGTCCAGCCCGAAGGGGGAGTCGCCCCAATCGTCGGCGCCGTGACCGGAGAGCAGGACCAGGCGCCGCACACCGGAGGCCTCGGCCCGCGCCACGAAGTCGTGCACCGGTCCGGGTACGGGTGGGGGCACCACGTAGGCGGCGGTGACGTCCCGCAGGACCTGATCCCAGCCGGCGGGGTGGAACCAGTCGAACGGGGTCTGTCCGGAACGGGAGGCGGCGCGCACGGGTGTGCCGCGCAGTCGCAACCGGGCGGCCACCCGCCGGCCGGTGTTGCCGGTCGCGCCGAGGACAAGAGTGACGTCGTTGCTCATGACAGCGATTCAACGGCACCCACCCGGACGGTTCCATGGGTGATGAGCCAGATCACCTGGGTGATCGTCTGAATCGTTTAGCCTGGGCGGGTGGATGCTTTCGGTGACCTGCTGCGCGGATTGCGGGCCCAGGGTTCGTTGTTCGGCAGCTCGACCCTGACCCCGCCCTGGTCCCTGCACTTCGTGGACGGCGCACCGCTGACCTTGTGCACCGTCCTCTCCGGAGGCGGATGGATCGTGCCGGAGCGCCGTCCGCCCGAGCGTCTCGCCGTCGGCGAGACGGTGATCGTGCGGGGCCCCGCGCCGTTCCTCTTCGTCGACGAGGTGGGCACCCGGGCCGAACCCGTCGCGTGCGGCGCGTTCTGCTCCACGCCCGAGCAGGGCGGGACCCGGTACCGGCTCGGCTGGCACGACGCCGGTACCGGCGGGGAGGACACGACGACCCTGGTCGTCGGCGCCTATCCGGTGCACGGCGAGATCAGCCGCAGGCTGCTGGACGCGCTGCCCGTCGTACTGCGCGTGGGATCCGGTGGCGGGCCCGATCCCGTGTGGGACCACCTCGCCGCCGAGGTCGCCGCCGACACGCCGGGCCAGCAGGTCGTCCTCGACCGGCTGCTGGACTGGATGCTGGTGTGCGCGCTGCGCGAGTACTTCGACCGGCCCGGCGGCACTCCGCCGGGCTGGTACTCCGCCGGGCGCGACCCCGTGGTGGGTGGCGCGCTGCGCCTGCTGCACGGGGAACCGGCGGCGCCGTGGACGGTCGCCTCGCTGGCCGCCCGGACCGGGGTGTCGCGCGCCACGCTGGCGAAGCGGTTCACCGACCTGGTCGGCGAGCCGCCGCTGACCTATCTCACGCGCTGGCGCATGACGCTCGCGGCGGACCTGCTGACCGAGCGCGAGACGGTGACGGTCGCGGAGGTCGCCCGCGCCGTGGGCTACTCCGACGCGTTCGCGTTCAGCGCGGCGTTCAAACGGGTCCGGGGCATCAGCCCCAGCGCGTACCGGCGCACCGCGACGGCCCCACCCCAGCCGCGCGCCGCCGGGCGGACCGAGGCCGCCGTCAGGGCCTGACGGACCGGTGCCCTTGCGCGTCGACTGCGGGGAAGTGCTCCGGGCATGTCGGTTACCTGCCCGAGGCGCGGCAGCGTCCGTCGGCCGGCGTGCGCGGCGCGCTGGGTCCGGTAGCCGTCCTGCTTCAGCACTACGCCGGTGATCCAGCGGTCGGTTCACGAGAGAGCCGGGGAGCCAGGAACCGCGGCACCGATGCGACTGTTGTCGGTGGTCGCGCAGTGGCTGGACATCCGCTCCTCCCGGGCGCTGACTCAGCAGGTCCTGCGGTAGGGCACGTCGGATGGATATGTCTGCCACTCCGACCGCGACAGCGAGGTAGTCCCCGTCGACACCGCGCGGCCAACCGAACCCGGCCGGGACGTCGACCGGGCGGTTGCCGTCCAGGCGCAGGCGCAGGTCGTCGAGCACCGACTGGTCCACGACGGGCGAAGTGGCCTGTTCCGTGCCGGTCATGCTCGGTCGTCGTCCTCTCCTCGGCTTCCCACGTGCCCTCGTTGCCGCGTCCCGGCGGCCCGGAACGCCCTGTGGGAGGCGGGCTTCGAAGGGCGTATGGCCGTACCGAGATGATCGGTGTCCCAGGTGGTGACTAGGCGGTGGCGCCGCCGAACCAGCGGGCGGCGGCCCGGGTGAACGCGTCGCGGTCGGGATGGGGTCCATCGGCCCAGGCGACGACGCCGTCGGGGCGGACGAGGAGGGCGCCGCAGCCCAGTTCGTTCCTTGCCCGTCCGGCGACATACCGGATCCGGTCCCGGCTGCGGGCAGGGGCACCGGCGAGCCGTCGGCCGGCGGTGAAGTCGACGGCGACGCCCTTCCCCTGGTGCATGAGGTCGCCGAGGCGTGTTCCGTCCGTGAAGTGGAAGTCGGGCGCGTTGCGGCCCACCAAGGGGTGCGTGCTGCCGAGGTCGTAGCGGGTGGAGGTGCCTGACGTCCGGTGGTGGACGTACGTCGTTCCGTCGCGGGTGCCCAGCACGTCGCGGACCAGGGCCCGGAGGGCCTGGGCATGCGGCCCCGGCTTCATGACCGCGCTCTGGGCACGTGTCCAGTCCAGGATCCCGGCGCCGACCGGGTGGCGCTCCCGGGTGTAGGTGTCGAGCAGGTCGTCGGGGGCGTGGCCGTGGACGGTCGCGGCGAGCTTCCAGCCCAGGTTGACGGCGTCGCCGATGCCGGTGTTGAGTCCCTGCGCGCCCAGCGGCGAGTGGATGTGCGCGGCGTCTCCCGCGAGCAGGACGCGGCCCTGCCGGTAGGAGGTGGTCTGCATCGCCCGGTCGGTGAAGGTCGACACGAGCTGGACGTCGTCGAGGGTGACGCCGGTACCGGACACGCGGCGCAAAACCTCCTGCAGGTGCTGGACGGTCGGCTGCCGGGTGCGGTCGAAGGCGCCGCCGTCGCTGTCGAGCATGCCGATGTGTCCGGGGGTGGGCATCTGCAGGTACATCCCGGTCGGCGTGAGGGTGAAGCCGGGCCGCAGCACCTCGGGATCGGCCACGGTGGCGAGCATGGTGTAGCCGGTGAACTGCGGTCCGGTACCGGTGAACTCGAAACCCGCGAGGCGGCGTACGGTACTGCGTCCTCCGTCGCAGCCGACGAGCCAGCGCCCCCGGTACTCGTGGTCCCCGGCCCGCACGGTGACGCTGCCGGGGCCCTGGCGCAGGGCGGAGACCCGGGCCCCGCGGCGGATCCGGACGCCGACCGCGGCGGCCTGCTCGGCCAGTACGGTCTCCACCGCTTCGAGGCTGGTCATCACGCCTTCCGGCACCGGGCTGGGCAGCCGGTAGGGCAGGGCGTCGGCGTCGATGTCCGCCGGGTCGAGCATCATGCCGGCGAAGTGCGCGACGCTGCGAGGCGCCGGTGCCACCCGCGGGTCCGGATCCGGGTGGCCGTCATGGCCGGCGTGGGAAGTGTCGGCGCCGGAAGCGTTCAGCAGTCGCTGCAGCAGTCCGCGGCGGTGGAACACCTCGAGCGAGGCGGCGGACAGGCCGCGCATACCGAGCGGCATGGCTTTGATTGGGGTGGTCCCCGCGTCCTGTTCCAGGACCAGGACATCGCAGCCGGCGAGGCCGAGTTCGCAGGCCACCAGCAGCCCGACGGGGCCCGCGCCCGCTATCACCACGTCATGCATCACACGTTCTCCTGGACATCTCGACATCTCGACATCTCGGCATTTCGCTTTCTCGCTTTCTCGTCATCCAGTTCAGTGGTGGGGGGCTCACCGGAACAGCGCCAGGTCGATGGAGTCGCCCAGCGCGCGGCAGCCCGCGTCGCTGCCGTGCAGGTGGTCACCGGCGTGGAATCCGTCCCTGATCCGGCCCGGGTGGGCGGGGTCACGCCAGACGGCGTCGAAATCCATGACCGCGTCGAAGGCGCCGCTGGTGCGGATCCACTCGTTGACCCGCCGGCGTACACGCTCGCCCTCCGGCGTGAAGATCTCGTCGCCCTCGTACGGTGTGAGGGTGGGGGCGTAGACGCGCACTCCGCGGGCCCGGGCCCGGGCGATGAGCTGGCGGTAGCCCGCGATCAAGTCGTCGGCGGTCACCGGTTCGCCGGGGAACATGGCGAGGAACTCCGGCGCGGGGCCGCTGCCGTCCCGGGGCGGGTACGAGACGCCGATGTCGCCGAGGCCGATGGCCAGGACGACGTACCGCAGCCCCGGCGTGGCCAGTACGTCGCGGTCGAAGCGGGCCAGGGCCGAATCGCCCAGGCCCTCGTTCAGCATCCGGTTGCCGCTGATGCCCTGGTTGGAGACGCAGACGGTGGGGCCGTCGAGCTCCGCGAGGCGCTCGGCCAGGCGGTCGGTCCAGCGCCGGTTGGTGTCCGGGGTCGTGCCCGAGCACTCGGTGTTCGAGTCGCCGATGACCGCGATGGTCGTGGCTGCGGTGCCGGCGCGCACGTCGATCGCCGAGACGAGGGCCTGCAGGGGGAGGGACGCGGCGCCGGCGGGCGGGGTGAGCGCGTCGACGCCGTTGCCCGGCATGGTCCAGGCGGTCTGCACGCCCATGGCATGGCAGGTGGGGCTCTCGACCGCCTTGGGCAGGTAGAGGCTGATGGACAGCTCGGAGAGCGCGGGCGGGGACAGTTCGATCGGGTCGCTGAGCATCGGCGCCCCGGTCGGGACGGTCACGGCCGACCTGCCGCCGAAGGTGATCTCACGCCCGCTGCCGGGACGGATCCCGCCTTCGGGTGCCGCGAGGGCGATCCGGGCCGCGCCGATGGTCAGGGGCTCGGTGCCGTACTCGTTGGTGACGCGCAGGCGTAGCTGCTGCCCGCCGCCGCTGATGCGTACCACCTGGCGCAGGGTGGTGTCGGCGAACGAGGGCAGGGGGCCGAACTCCTTGATCGGTGCGTGGGGAGAGGCACCCCAGGTCCGGGCCCAGCCGCCGTCGGCCGTGTCCGGGGTGCCGGTACCCGGGGTGCCGGTGGTCGGGGTGTTCGTGGTCGTGCTGCCGGTGGTCGGGGTGTTCGTGGTCGTGGTACCGGTGGCACCGGTGGTCCCGGTCATCGGGAACCTCCTCTGTCCGAGCGCGTGAGTCGTGGAGTCGCCCGCGGCGACCGTTCTCTCCGCCGCGGCACTCGAAGACTGGCGCGGTCCGCTCACAGAGGGCGCACATAGCGCTGACACCGGCCGGTGGGAATCAGCTTCCAGGACTGTGCGCGCTGTGAGCGCGGCGTGCGCGATGTCCTCCGGTACCCGAGGCGCACGCCCGAGGAGGCGCGCTCGGATTTTGCCGTCGCAGGGCGCTCGCGCGAGGATCGGGTCATGGATGGGGATGCGCGGCTTCGCATCACGTTGCTCGGCGCGTTCGAGGCGTCGCGTGGCGGTACGGTCGTGCCCGTTTCCGGCTCCCGGCTGCAGCAGCTCATGGTGCGGCTGGCGCTCGCCGGCGGCCGCCCGGTCGGGCAGCAGACTCTCATCGACGCGATCTGGCCCGAGGACGCTCCGGCCGGTCCCGCGCACGCCCTTCAAGCGCTCGCTTCGCGGCTGCGCAGGGCGTTGGGCGGACCGGGTGCGGTCGTGCAGGCCGGCGGCGGCTACCGGCTGGACGTGGACGCACGAGACGTGGACGTGCTGCGTTTCGAGTACCTGACTGCGGCCGGGCGGGAGCGTCTGCGCGCACGTGACCCGCAGGGCGCGGCGGCCCGGCTGGGTGAGGCCCTGGCTCTGTGGGGCGGGCATCCCGGCGCCGAACCCCTCGCTGTCGCCGCGGTGGAGCCAGCGGCGGCGACCCGCCTGGCCCAGGCGTCCCTCGAGACCGTCGTCGACCTGGCCGAGGCCGAGCTGGCCCTGGGGCGCGCCGGTCAGGCCGCCACTCGCCTGAGCGGACTGCTGTCCGGGGAGCCGTTGCACGAGCGGGCCGTCGCGCTGCTCATGGACGCCTTGGCGGCCGAGGGGCGTCAGGCCGAGGCTCTGACCCGGTACGCGCAGTTCCGCGCGCGGCTGGCGGACGCCTTGGGCGCCGATCCCGGAGCGGCGCTGCGCGAACGGCACCTGCGCCTGCTGCGGACCCAGCGGTCCGAACCATCCGTCCAGAAATCCGAACCGCCCGTCCAGCAGCCCGAACTACCGGTCCAGAGGTCCGAACCGCCCGTCCAGCAGCCCGAACTACCGGTCCAGAGGTCCGAACCGCCCGTCCAGCAGCCCGAATCCCCCGTCCGGCAGCCCGAACCGCCTGCCCAGCAGTTCCAGCCGCCTGCCCTCGTGGACGCCGCGGAGGCCGCCCGGAGCCCGGGCAATCTGCCCGCGCCACTGACGGGCTTCATCGGCCGTGAGGACGACCTCGCCCGTATCGGCACGCTGCTCGCCTCCGGGCGCCTGGTCACCGTGCTCGGCCCCGGCGGTGCCGGCAAGACCCGCCTCGCCCTCGAGGCCGCCCGTCTCCAGCGCCCCGCGTACCGCGACGGGTCCTGGCTGGTCGACCTCGCCTCGGTGACCGAACCCGGCAAGGTCGGTGGGGCCGTGCTGGCCGCGCTCGGTCTGCGCGGCCCCGCGTTCTTCGGCGACTCGGCGCGGCGCGACGAGCCCGCCGACGATGTCGACGTCCTGGCCGACCGGCTCGACGGCCGCGAGAGCCTGCTCGTCGTCGACAACTGCGAGCATGTGATCGACGCCGCGGCGCACCTGGTCGCGGCGCTGCTGCCGCGATGCGCCGGACTACGGGTGCTGGCCACCAGCCGCGAGCCCCTGGCCATCGATGGGGAGACGCTGGTCCCGCTCGGTCCCCTGCCCCTGCCCGGCCCGGACGCGGGCGTCGAGCAGGTCCGCGACGCACCGTCGGTACGCCTGTTCACCGAGCGGGCGGCCGCCGTGCGCCCCGGATTCGCGGTCGACGATCACACGCTGCCCGATGTGCTGCGCATCGTGCGCGGCCTGGACGGTCTGCCGCTCGCCCTCGAACTGGCGGCCGCCCGTCTGCGCACGCTCTCCCTCACCGATCTGGCCGCCGGGCTGTCGGACCGGTTCGGGCTCCTCACCACGGGCAATCGCACTGCTTCTGCCCGCCACCGCACGCTGCGCGGGGTCATCGCGTGGAGCTGGGACCTCCTGGACGAGGACGCGCGTACGGTGGCGGAGCGCGTCGCGGTGCTCCCCGGCGGCGTCAGGCCCGCGTCGGCCGCCGCGGTCTGCACCGGGACGACAGTGCCCGTCCGCAGCATCCCCGGACTTCTCGCCGACCTGGTCGACCGCTCTCTGCTGCAACTCGAACCCGACACCGGCCGGTACCGCATGCTGGAGACGATCCGGGAGTACGGTCTGGATCGCCTGGCCGCGAACGACACCCTCGTCGGCGTGCGGGACCTGGCCGCCCACTACATGGCCGACCTGGTGGCCCACTACGATCCACTGACCCGCGGCCCTCACCAGCTCGGCGCCCTGCACACGCTGCGCGCCGAGCACGACAACGTGATCGCCGCCCTGCGCCACCTCTGCGACACGGGAGACGCCGACGCCGCGACCGCACTCACGCTCGACCTGACCTGGTACTGGCAGATCCGCGGCCGGCACGATGACGCCGCCCACTGGCTCGGGCAGACCGTCGCACTGCCGACCGAGCACCCGGGCGCCAGGCACGACATCGCCCGGGCGATGCTCCAGCTCAACTCCCGCACCAGTCACAGCGCGCTGTTCAACGACCTCTTCCACAAGGACGAGCAGGACCTGTCCGCCCTCACCGACCGTCTGCTGCGCCACCACGAACTCCCCGGCTTCGCCGGCACCTTGACCACCGTCAGACTCGCCCTCCTGCACCCGTCCGCGAGGAGCGAGGCGTTCGTCCAGGGCCTCGTCGACGGGCCGGACCTCTGGCTGGCCGGCTACGCCCGCGTCTCACGCGCTCGCGCCGCCGAGAACCGGGGCGACCTCGACCAGGCACGCGACGACGTCTCGGCAGCCCTGCGCTGCTTCACCCGGGCCGGCGACCACTGGGCCGTGGCCACGGCCCTGCCCCTGCGTTCACTCCTGCGCCAGTACGACGGCGAACTCGACGCCGCGCTGGACGACCTGCGGGACGCCGAACGGCTGGCCGGTGAGTTCGGAGTGCTCAGCCTCAGCGACGAGGTCTTCATCGCCCTGCGCCGGTTCGACCTCCTGCTCCGCCTCGGCCGGACCGCGCAGGCGACCGAGATCATCACCGCGACCCGGGAACGCGCCCTGCGCTCGGCCTCACCCGAACTGGCGGTCCTGCTCGACGCACGCGAGTCCCGCCTGCACGTGCAGACGGGCGATCTGGAGCGCGCCGGGCGGCTCATCGACGCGGCCGAAGCGGGCCTGCGCGCGCGGGGTCAGCACGCCGGCGAACACGGCCAGGCGCTGATCGCGACCGTGCGGGGCGAACTCTGGCTCAGGCACGCCGACGCGCCGGCGGCCGCGCACGTCCTGCACGACGCATACGCCGCCGCGCTCCACAGCCAGGACCTCCCGATCGTGGCGACCGTGGCAGTG
This sequence comes from Streptomyces sp. NPDC015242, assembly GCF_043079125.1. NCBI lineage: Bacteria > Bacillati > Actinomycetota > Actinomycetes > Kitasatosporales > Streptomycetaceae > Streptomyces > Streptomyces sp. NPDC015242. The sequence continues at coordinate 241,276 of NZ_JBIBUF010000010.1, forward strand.
ACCGTGGCCGGTCTCGCGGCCCTCCACGGACAGCATCACGACGCGGCCGTCATCCTCGGCGCGGCCGCACGCCTGCGCGGCGCCCACGACCCCACCGACCCCCACCTCCGGACCCTGCGCTCACGCACCGAAGCGGCGCTCGGCGAGGCGGACTTCAGCACGGCGTACAGCTCCGGCTGGGACCTGGACGTGCCCGCGGCACTGACCCGCGTCGATCCGGCGCTGGTACGCCGGTGACCGGCCCCTCACGACGCGCTGCCGGCTGCCGTCGTCCGCCGGAGTGATCGAGCACCGATGCAACGGGACGGCCTTGCCACGGAACGGACACCGATTCATCAGGCCGCCTGCCCTCGGCTGCTCACCTCGCCGTTCAGGACAGCCCCGCCGGCTCGTCGCCGACGCTGCGAGGGCTCAGCGTCGGAGCCGTGTGCGGAAGCGTGTGCTTCTTCGTTTTTGGCGTCATGGCGTCTGTGCGTGGTCCGGCAGGGGCCTTTACGGTGGAGGGTGAGGGCGTGCGGTTGGTGAGCGGGCGACCGCTGACCGCTCGTCAGGAGGGCTCATGGTCTCACCGACCTGCAACGCCCCGGTGGCGCCGGGGCCACTTCCGGTGATCGGCCACGCTTGGCCGTTGATGCGGCGTCCGCTGCGGTTCGCACGACAGCTGTCCGAACAGGGCGAGTTGGTAGAGGTGCGTCTGGGTGGGGTCCGGGCACTCGTGCCCTGCCAGCCGGAGCTGTTGTGGCGGGTGCTGACCGACGACCGGGTCTTCGACAAGGGCGGTCCGTTCTTCGATCGGGTGCGCGCCACCATCGGCAACGGGGTGGGAAGCTGCGCGTTCGCCGAACACCGCCGCCAGCGTCGGTTGATCCAGCCGTCATTCCACCCCGCGCGACTGGCCGGGTACGCGGTGGTGATGGAGGAGGAAGCCGCCGCGCTGGTGGAAGGCTGGCGCGAGGGCCGGGTCGTCGACGCCTATCAGGAACTGTTCGGCGCTGCCCTGCGCACGGTGTTGCGCACGTTGTTCGCCGCCCGGGACGCAGATGCAGTGGTGGACCGCTTCCGCGGCCCGGTGGAAACGGTGCTCCATCAGCTCACCTTCCGCATGTTCGTTCCACCCTCATTGCAGCGCCTGCCGCTGCCGGTCAATCGCCGCTTCGACCGTGCCGTGGGTGAACTGCGCCGAGGCATCGCTGACCTCGTCGCCGAGCTGCGACGTGGCGGCACCGACCGCGGCGACCTGGTGTCGGCCCTGATCGCCGCGCGGGACGACGAAAACGGAGCGAAGGGCGGGCTGGAGGACGACGAGATCCACGACCAGGTGCTGACGCTCGTGGTCGCTGGGGCAGACAGCGTGGCCGCGGCCGTCTCGTGGGCCCTGTACCTGCTGCACGACCATCCGCACGTACGTGAGCAGCTGGAGGACGAGGCGGACAGCGCGCTCGCCGACCGCCGAGCCGGTGTCGGTGACGTCGGTGACATGCCCGATCTGCCCTGCACGGTGCGGGTCATCACCGAGGCGCTGCGCTTGTATCCACCTGGCTGGCTGTTCACGCGAGTGACCACCGACGACACCGAGCTGGCCGGACGCCGCCTGCCCGCCGGCACCACCGTGGCCTTCTGCGCGCCGGCAGTGCACCGCAACCCGTCGGTGCACCGGAATCCGGACGTCTTCGATCCTGACCGGTGGCTTCCGGAACGCGCCCGCGGCTTGCCACGGGGGGCTTTCGCGGCCTTCGGTGGCGGCGCCCGCAAGTGCGCCGGGGAAGCCTACGGCCTGACCGAGAGCACCATGCTGTTGTCCACGATCATCGCCAGGCGCCGGCTGCGTCTCGTCCCGGGAAGTGACGTCCGCCCGGTGGCACTGTCCACGGCCTTGCGTCCCCGCCGACTTCTGATGGAGGTCACCACCCGACGGGGCCGCGCGACGTGATCCGCCCAGCGCCGAAGGGATCTCCGGCCGGCCCGCCGAGGTGTCGCCGATGCGCCGGGCGCGTCAGGAGGTGAACCTGTGCCGGACCACGAGACCGTGTCGGTGGACATTCCAGCCCGCTACTGTCCGCTGCCCACCCTCCGCCATCCCGAGGAAGACGTCATGGCGAGGCGCACCGCGGAATGGATCGACAGCTTCGGCCTCCCACTGACCGAGCAGCAGCGCGTTCGTCTGCGAGGCAACGACTGCCCCGGCTTCTACGGGCGGATCATGCCCCGGGCACCGGCTGACCGTCTGCAACTCGCGGTCGACTGGTGCACGTTGATGTTCCACTTCGACGATGTGCACTGCGACGAAGGCCCGTCCGGCGGGCGCGCGTCCCGATTCGCGCACCTCGCCACGAGGATCGTGCGAACACTGGAAGCGCCGCAGGCGCAGCCGGACGGCCCTATGGACGACCTCGTGCCGGCAGCGGTGGGTGACCTGGCGCGCCGAGCACACCGGTGGGCCACCCCCACGCAGATCCGACGCTGCGCCGATGCCCATCGAGCCTGGTTCCTCGCCGTGCTGTGGGAACTGGGCCACCGCGCCGCGCGGAGCACCCCGACCCTGGATGACTACGCCCACATGCGGCAGCACACGGCGGCGGGTGCCGCCACTCTGTGCTGGGCGGAGATCATCGAGGGCGTGGAGATCCCCGAGCCGGAGTTGTCCTCACCTCCGGTGCGAGCCCTGACCGAACTGGCCTTCACCACGGCGGCGTTCGACGACGACCTCTTCTCCTACGGCAAGGAACGGTGGCTCGAACAAGCCGGGGGCAGCACCCCGTCAGGGCTCAACCTGGTGGACGTGCTCAGCCGGGAGCACCACTGCGGCCGAGCGGAGGCGATGGAGCGGGCAGTGGAACTGTGCAATCGGCTCACTCACCGTTTCATCACCTTGCGTCACCAGATTCTGCGCGGGGCGAGTCCCCCACTGCACACCTATGTCGCTCACCTCGCCCACCTTCTGCCCGGCAACCTCGACTGGGGCCTGACCGCCGACCGCTACAGCAACCCCGACGGCCTCCACCCCGGTGCCGTCACCACCACCGCCACCCGCACCTGCTCCCCGCCGGCCGATGTCTCACCTCCGTCGATACCATCCGTCGCCTGGTGGTGGGAACCGTCTCTCGCATGACGTTCGTGCACACGCGCACGGGACGAGAGCCCGTCCCCCGGCGGGCTTCCGCGGCGGCCCGGGAGCCCGGTGTGCCCAAGAGGTGATCAGCGCGTCCAGGCGCTGTACGACATGACCGCGCCTTCATCGACGCCGTACTCGGGCTGGGGAGCCGTGAGGGTGCTTTCGAGGCCGAGGACGGCGCCGGTGGCCGGGTCCATGATCAGCATGTGGCGGACGCCGGGCGTGTCGGTCACGTAGGCCTGGCCGCGCCGGCCCAGCCGGTCGGTGACGCGGCCGGCCGGCCGCAGTCCCTCGGCGTCGGCGAGGAGTCGGGCGAGTGCCGCGCTCTCCCGGGCGCCGAGGGTCCAGTGGTCGAGCAGCGTTGCCACGGCGTCCAGCAGCTGAGGTGTGGTCAGCGGCGCGGCCGTGAACTGAGCCTCCGCCAGGTAGGCGCGCAGCCGGTCCGCGCGGCGCGGCGGGGGTGACTGGGGTGGGGCGTCGCTCCAGCTCGGCGGGTAGGTGCCCCGTTGCTGCCAGAGCCGGGGCCGAAGCTGGGACCAACGAGCAGACAAGCCGACGGTCACTTGATCAACAACTTCTGTTGGGACCTCTTTGGCCTGGTCGTGGGGCCAGGGGGTAGGTACTCATCGTTTCCACTGGTTCCTCTCTCACGTGCGTCATCCTCGGCAATGCCGTCGCCGCCCTGATAGTTATGATCATTTATGGCAGGGTGAGCCGGAACCGCGGAGGCCGAGGCTGATCGGGTTCACTCGGCCACGCGGCGCGGGCTGTAGGCATAGGTGTCGGCCTTGTTGCCGTCCGCGGCAGTGCGACATAGGCACCGTGGTGGAGACCGGTGCCACGGGCCTGTACTACCTCCAGGCCCGTTACTAGACGCCGGCTTCGGCCGCTTCACACAGCCAGGAGCCGGGTCCAGCCGCGCATCGGCTGGACCCGGCAGCGGCGGCCAGTCCCTGCGGTCGTAGGGCTCGACCCGCCATAGCTCCGTCGCGGGTTCCCCATGGGCGCCGGCGAGCAGCGGGATGACGTCGCGGAAGGCCCACCACGACTTTGGCCACCCAGCGTGTCGGGTGTCAGCAGCTCATGGCCCAAGTGTGTGAGTCGCCACTGTCGTTGGCTGCGCCGTTGTAGGCGACTTCCTGGCCGGGGGCGAGGCAGATGGTCATGTGCCCGCCCTGGTGGGCCGAGCTGTAGACCTGCACGTAGGCGGGGATGCCCGGGCCTGCGATGCCGTGGTTGGCCCAAGAGGAGTCGGCGTCGGCGATGTGGCTCTCCCACCAGCCGTCGTCGCCGTGCCAGTTCGCCCGCTGGCCCTCGAAGTTGGCATGCTCCCAGGCGCAGAAGTTGCCGCTGGGGCAGTCGGCCGCGCCGGCCGGCGTCGCTGCGGCGAGACTGCCGGTGAGGGCGAGGAGGGCCGCGGCGGCGGAGGTGAGAAGCCTGCTGACGGTCATGAGGGTGGGTTGCCTTTCTGATAGGGGGTGGGGCGGTCGGCCAAGAGGCGGGCCGCGTGCCGCACTGCGCGATCGCGCAGGCGGTTGTAGGTGGTGATGGCGTCGCGGTGCGCGGCGCGGACTTGTGCGAGCCGGGCCGGTTCCAGCCGGTCCCGCAGCCGCTCGAGGCCGCTTGACCGGATGCACGCGGTGTCGTGGTCCTTGCAGGCCTCCCGGCGGGCGAGAGCGGCGCGGTAGGCGGGGTCCTCGCGGAGCCGGGCCTGGGCCTCGGGGCGCAGGTTGTTGACGATGACCTGGGCGTGGAACCAGCGTTTCTGGTCGCCGTAGAGGTGGCGGTGGGCTTCGGCCAGGCAGCCGTCGGTGTGGGCGCGGACGGTGTGACCGGTGGTGAGCGTGATCGACAGCTCAGCAGGCCCGGTCCCGAACAGCACATCCTGCCGTGCGGGCGGACCGGCGGCGCCCCGGGCGTGAAGGCACCGGTTCACGAGGACCTGCTGAGCGGTCGCGATCAGGGCGTCGCGTCCCCGTTCCGAGGCAGGCAGCGCCGGTCGCGGCCGCGCCGTGCAGGCTGCGGTGAGCAGCAACGCCAGCGCGACGGCCACGACGGCCCGGCCCGCGGCCTGCACCGAGAGGGCGTTGATCGTCACAGCGTTTCAAACGATCACGTGGTGCCGGAGGGCACGGTGGGCAATCGATGCGACTACTGACGTCGCGCAGTCCCCACGCTGGCGGGCATGCCGTCGACCGCCTTGGCTCTGGCCGGATGCTCGGCGGTGGATACCGTCCTCACCGTGGCCGGGGTCACCGAGCAGCTCGGCGTGCACCGCGACACCGCCCAGGCCGCACTGACCGCGCCGCGCGCGCAGCGGAGGGTCGACGTGATGGAGCAGCAAGGAGTGGACGCCGCGCAGGCCGCCGCCGCGCTCGGCTACCCGGCCGGACTGACCCGCAGCGCAGGCACCCGCGCCCAAGCCATCATGGGCGGCCGCCGGGCGCGCCCCTGCCTCGCAGCGGTCGCCCGCAGTGCCGTGTCCCGTCCCACGGGGTGCTGTTGCGGCGTTCCTCGCGCCGCACTCCGGTGGGCGCGCCCGGGGCACAGGTTCACCGGTCTGGCGCTTAGTGCTGCCGGATCACTTGATGGACGGTTGGACAGCGAGACCGTCAACGCCTGCTGGACCTGGCAGGGCCCCTCCGCCTGCGGAGCCGAGGGCGGCTGACTCCAGGTCCGCCCTCGGTGAGTGGCGCCGCGGCCCCGCGCCGACCTCGACTCGCTGCCGAAGCGCTAGATCCGCCGGTGACCGGGGTCGCCCGCCGCCGGTCCGCCCTCCAGTACCGGGCGCTGGCGCAGTCGAACGGCGTTGAGAATGTGCTCACCCAGAGGGTCGGCTTCCAGGTGGGGATGGGCGTCGATCCGCAGGCGGTGCCCGTCACGGGTGACCACGTGGTAGGCGACCACCTTGCCGCCGAAGAGATTGGCTCTGTGGGCCTGTCGTGAGAGCACCAGGTGGTCGACGTCGTCCCAGGTCACGGCGCGGGGGCGGCCGTAGGAGGTGTACACGAGCCCACCCGCGTACAGATGGGTGCGAACGAATCCCTTGGGCATCCTCCACAACAGGACCGGAAGCGCGATGATCACCAGGACGAGTGCCGCGAGCAGACAAAGCACCACGGTCATCACCAGTTTGCGGAGGCCTGGGATGTCGGTCCCGGTCTTGCTGAGGACCCAGTTCACGCCCCATAGGGCTCCCACGATCACAGCGCCGACGGTCACCGTGCCGGCCACGATCTCCAGCGGGCTGGTGTTCTTGCGGGTGAAGAGGTGATCGCCCAGCGAACGCTCGACCGCCAGGCGGGTGACGCGTGCCGATGGGGTGTATCCCTTCATCTGCACGGCATTGGGGAACCGCTTGATGACGGCGACGCCCAGGACCGAAGCGGCCAGGCCCGCGAGGAGGACGGTGACGGCGGACGAGGCCGGGGTGTCGCCGAAGATCAGCACTGCCAGCCCGTACAGCATCGTCGCCAGGCCGCCGAAGGTCACCAGCAACATCAGGCAACCCAAGTTCAACAGAGGCCCAGGCTCGGAGTGTTGCTGTGGTTCATCTGTCATGGCATCCCCCAGGAACTCGTAGTTGGCGTGCCGAATCTAGCCGCTTCGAGAAGGGCTCCCCGCTCCAGCCCCGCTTTCCGGTAGTGCGCCTTGTCCTTGCTCGTGCCGATCCGGGACAGCCTGCGGACGCCGTGGCCGGATCGTCTCCCACGCCTCATGCAGGCTTTGCTCCCACCACCGGCCCCAAGGCATGTGAAAGGGCTCATCGGAGCGCAGGCATCCGCAGGAGGGGGCGGTGTTCATGGGCAGAGGCGCGGTGATCGGGCAGCGAACGCCGATCACTTCCCCCCGAAACAAATACCGTCGACGGCGCCGTCCGAGAGCAGCGGCACCCTCTGTCCGCCTGTGGCCGGCACCGAGCACCGGGATGACGGTCGGCAGACGCATCGCTGACGGCCCCGAAGCGGACCCGGACCCGGACCCGGATCAGGACCCGGATCAGGACCCGGATCAGGACCCGAATTGGGCCCCCGGGACCTGCGCGGGGATCCGTTCCAGCACTCCGCCGGCGAAGACGTCGTACAGCGGCAGCGTCTCCAGGTGTACGTAGCCGATGTGACAGTCGCAGACGGCGAGTGGGCAGGCGCGTGGACGCAGGGCGGCGCGGTAGGAGCCGTCGTAGAGGTTGCCCAGCGGGGTGGGTACGAAGTGGCAGCGGCGGACGGTGCCTTCACCGTCGACCGAGATCACGGAGTCGCCGGTGCGGCACGGCAGACCGGCACTGGTGTGCGGGTGACGGCTGTACGGGAAGAGCGGGTCCAGCGCCGTCCACACGTCGGCCTCGGCGTCCGTGTAGGAGTGGCCCTCGGCGGCGTTGACCCACAGATAGACGTGCTCCGGCAGGTCGGCGCGCAGCCGGCGGGCCGGTTCCAGGTGCTCGGGCAGTCCCACGATGCCGACGCTGAACCGGATGCCGCGCGCTGCCAGGTGGCGGCACTTGGCCAGGAAGCGGTCGTAGGGGGTCTGGCCCGGGTGGTAGGTGCACCACAGGGCGATGGTCCCGGGATCGGCCTCGGCCAGCCAGTCGGTGCGGCAGCTCAGGTTGGTCTGGATCGCCACCCGCCGGATGTGCGGCAGACGGGAGAGGTCCGCCAGCGCGCGCCGGTACCAGGAGCGCACCAGCCCCTCGCCCCACGGAGTGAACAGCAGGGACAGACGGTCCTCGGTCCGGCTCGCGGCCCAGGCGGCGAAACGGTCCAGGGCGGCGCGGTCGGCCCGCAGTTGGGCGCCGCTGTCACGGCGCTTGGCGAACGGGCAGTAGGGACAGTCGTAGTCGCAGGAGGCCAGCGGGCCGCGATAGAGGAGGGTGAGGTCCATGCGGGCCGGTCACTTCCTCTCGTAGGCGGCCATGGCTGCGCGCACGGCCGGGGAGAACAGGGCGGGGCCGATCGCGTCGGAGTGGGCGAGGCCTTCCGGGCTGAGCCGGAGGGTCTCGGAGTCGCCGTCGGCCAGCCAGCCGCGTTCGGCGAATGCGGCCAGTTCGGGGCCGAAGTCGTCGGCGGGGGAGACGCCGAAGCGGGCCCGGTAGTCGTCGAGGCGCAGCCCCTCTGCCTGGAGCAGCGACTGCAGCAGGTGACGGCGGCGTGCCTCGTGCGCGTCCATGGCGTAACCGACCTCGGCGCGGGAGAAGTCGGTGGCGCCGACGTAGTCGTCGATGATGGCGCGGATCTCCTGCATGCCCACGGCGTAGTCGAAGGAGTAGTGCAGGCCGGCGGTGTAGGAACGCGCACCGCAGCCGAGGCCGATCATGCCGTCCGTCTGGCAGGCGTAGTCGTCGGCACCCTGCGGCGGGGCGTCGGCGCGGCGGAACATGCGCATGGACTGCTGGGTGTAGCCGTGCGCGAGCAGGTGGTCCCGGCCGGCGCGGTACAGCCGGAGCCGCTGCTCGTCCCATGCGGGGTCGGGGCCGCCGCCGCGGCGGCCGAGACCGGTGAGGGGGCGCACGTACAGGGGGTAGAGGTACAGCTCCTCGGGCCGCCAGGCCAGGGCCGCGTCCAGGGACCGGCGCCAGGTGGTCTCCGTCTGGCCGTCGATGCCGTAGATCAAGTCGATGTTGAGCACCGGGATGCGCGCGTCGCGGACGCGTCCGAGCGCGGACTCCACGTCGGCGCGGCGTTGCGGGCGTACGGCGGCGCGGGCCTCGGAGTCGACGAAGCTCTGTACGCCCAGGCTGAGGCGGGTGGCTCCCCGGGCGGCCAGCACGGCCAGCCGGTCGGCGGTGGCCGTGGCGGGCGACGCCTCGACCGACAGCGGAACGGCGCGCAGGTCGGCGCCCATGCGGTGCTCGGCGATGTCGCAGAGGCGTTCCAGCTCGGCGGCGGTGAGGAAGGTGGGGGTGCCGCCGCCGAACGCCGCGGTGGCGAAGCGCACCTCGTCGCCGTCCCCGAGCGCCTCACGCACGGCGTCCGCCTGGCGTTCCAGGGCATCCAGGTAGGCGCCGGTCAGGCCGTCCGGGGCGCCGATGCGGGTGAAGAGGTTGCAGAAGCCGCAGCGCACCTCGCAGAAGGGGACGTGCAGGTAGAGGGAGAGGGCGTCCTTCGGCTCGGCGGCCCACAGGGAGTCGAGCGTGGGGCGGTGGGGGAGGGGACGGTAGGCCGTCTTGTGGGGGTAGGCGTAGACGTAGCTCTGGTAGGGGCCGCCGGCGAGCGGGGCCCTGGCTCGGGTCGCGGCCGTCGCAGACGCGGTGGCGGTCATCGGGCGGTCTCCGTCGGGCGGGGGGCGGGGTGCGTCGCCGGTGCGGTCGTGGAGGATGCGGGTTCGAGGACGAAGTGGCCGTAGGGCACGGTCCAGACGCAGTCGTGCCCGAGACGGTGGCCGGTGTAGCCGTCGTCGCCGTAGGCGGTGCCGTGGTCGGAGCAGACGATCGCGAAGCAGCGGCGCCTGCTGCTCACCGCGGCGAACAGTCGCCCGATGTGCCGGTCGACGTACTCCAGCGCGGCGGCGTGCGTCTCACGGGTGTCACCGTCCTCCCGGGTGGAGCCGGGCCGGTGGAACCAGTTCGGCTGGTGCAGGGCGGACACGTTGACGAAGAGGAACAGCCGCCGCTCCGACGGGAGTTCGCTGATGACCTGTTCCGCGCGAGCCACCTGGTTCTCGAAGGACGCGGGGGAGGTGACGCCGAACTCCGGCTCCCAGTGCGACTCCTCGAAGAGCCCGGGCAGGACCGAGCCGAGCGGGCCCTGCTTGTTGAAGAAGCCCACCCCTCCGATGCAGACGGTGTGGTAGCCCACCTTCGCCAGCCCGGAGACGAGGTCGGGGGTGTCGTAGACGAAGGTCTTCGGGGCGGTGGTCTCGCTGCCGGCGAAACTCGCCGCGAACAGTCTCGGATGCGGTCCGGGCGCGGCCGGGGTGGGCAGGAAGCCCGCGAAGATCGCCTGGTGCGAGGCGTAGGTGAAGCTGCCCGGGGCGTGCCGCTTCTCCCATCGGCCGCCGGGCAGCTGGCGGGTCAGGTTCGGTATGCGTCCTGCGGCGGCGAGTTCGGCGGCGACGTCGTAGCGCAGGGTGTCGAGGGTGACCAGGAGCAGGTCGTGGCTGCCGACGATCTCGTTCATGTCCGGGTCGCCCGCTTCCGGCGTGGGCGGGAGCGGCTCAGGGGGCGGTGCGGGCGACGGCATGGGCGCTTGTTCCTGTTCTGTCGGCGTGCTGTCGTGCGGTCGTGCTGGTCGTAGGGGTTGTGCTGCTGTGGCTGCCTGGTGCGGCCGGCTGCGGCTGCCTTTACTCACTGTGGCTGTGGCTGTGGCTGTGGCTGTGCTGGTCGTGCTCGTCGGGGTGGTCGTGTCGGTGGTCAGTCGGCGGGTCGGCCGCCGTACGCGAGCAGGGCGGCCGAGACCTGGGTGGCGTACGTGTCGAGGCCCTCCGCTCCGCTGCCGGGCAGGCCGGTGAGCCGGGGCAGCAGGTCGCCGAAGGCGTTGACCTCGCCGACGGCGGTTCTGCGCCACCCGACGGCCGGCAGCAGGTCGACGCCCACGCACAGGGTGCGCGGGAAGCAGGCCGCTGCCCGCTCGCACGCGTCCAGCAGGTCGGTCCAGCGGGCGCCTGCCGCCTCGACGGCCCGCCGGGCCGTGTCGAGGTCGCCCCGGCTGCCGCCGAGGTGGAGATTGGTCAGCGGCCAGCGGCTGGTGCGCACCACCGCATGGGTGGCTCGGCCGGCCACCACGACCACTCTCAGGTCCGCGACGCGGCCCTGCTGCGACGCCTTCGGCAGCCAGCGTTCCAGGTGCAGGCCGTCGGGAGCGAGCGTGTCGACGATGGCCGCGATGTCCCCCTCGCGCTCGTAGCGGCGCACCTTCAGCGAGTTGAAGAGCCGCCCGTCCGCCCCGATCTCCACCGAGGTGGTGGCCCGGATGCGCCCGCCTCCCGCCGATTCCACCGCCAGCACGCCCGAAGCGGAGGAGCCGTGCGCGAGTTTGACGAACAACCGGGGCATCCGGTGCTCCCGCATCAGCGTGCGTACGTCGTCCCAGCCGCGGACCGGTGCGGCCCCCGGCCCCGACGTGGGCGAGGCGGGGACCGGCACGCCCGCCGCGTCGAGGACGGCGTGGCAGCGCCGCTTGTCGAAGAGCACGGCCAGGTCGTCGGGGTCGTCGAGGCGTATGCCGCCGCGCAGGGTGCGCAGCGCGGCGGTGAACCCGGCGTACCAGCGGGCCGAGCCCTCCACCCGGGTGGGATCCTCGACGCCGCGGAGCAGCCGGTCGACGGCGGTGTTCTCCCCGGGTGAGTCGATACGGACGATCTCCCCGTCGTCGAACTCGGCTCCGCCGGCGCGCAGTACCTCCGGCCAGGGGACGACGCGCGGAGCCGGCAGTCCGGCCGCGCGTACCGCCTCGGCGAACAGCGTGACCCGGCGGTTGTCCGGATTGCCCACGACCGCGAAGCGGCGGCCGGGGGACCGGCCGGAGTGCACGCCCGTGGTGCTCATTCGCCCACGGCGACGTACCGCCACACCGTGCCGTCGCCGTCCTGGTCCTCGTCGGCGTCGTCGCGGTCCAGGTCCAGGGCGACGCCGGCGGGTTCGAGCGTCTGCCGCAGGCGCTCCAGGAGGGGTTCGCTGATGTAGTGGTGGTGCAGGTCGAGTTCCTTCAGGTGGGTGAGCGGCTGCCCGGCCAGGAGGGCGGAGGCTCCGTCGTCGGTCAGGACGCCCATGGACAGGTCCAGCACCTCCAGGCGTGCGACCACGGGAGCGGAGGCGACTGCCGCGGCGACGGCGTCCTGCATCTCACTGTTGCACAGGGCCAGGTGGCGCAGACGCGGAAGCCGGGCGCCGGAGAGGATGGGCTCCAGGTCGGCGGCCTCGCTGTCACCGCCGTAGTCGGGTGTGCCCAGCCACAGGTCGAGAACCTCCAGGGCGGGCAGGTCGCTGTGGGCGACACCGCGGACGACCTCGGCGGGCAGCCCGCCGGACTCCATGGTCAGCTTGCGCAGTCCGGAGTGGCTCAGGGCGGGGAAACGCAGCCCGGTCCCGCCCCGGACGCCGAGCTCCTCCAGGTCGGGGAAGGCGCTGAGCAACGGTGTGACGTCGGTCTGGTTGATCCAGGAGATCTCGCACTCCTCCATCACCATGTCACCGATGAACAGCGCCCGCAGCGCGGGGAAGCCGTCCCGTGCGGCCACCAGCGCCTCGATGACGTCGGACGGGTCGGTCTCGTACGCCTCCTGCCAGGCGCCCACGATGAGCGCACGCACGCGCGTGGTGTCGACGGTGGCGCGGAACCGGGCGAAGGCCTTGGTCCAGGCCTCGTCGGAGTCGTAGACGTCGCTGGTGATGCGCCATGCGACCGAGTCCGCCTCGGGCAGGTCGTTCGTCCGCTCGTCGGGGCCGGGGAAGGTGTGGGCGGGCAGCCGGTAGAACGCGTCGAGGTGGGAACCGATGGTCATGCGGCTGCTCCTGTGAAGGGTGTGAAGGGGGACGGGACGTTCCGTCGTGACCGCAGTTCTACCAACTGGCACTGACAGTGCCCGTGACGGGGGCCGTGGTTGGGCCCGTTGTCAGTAGCTGCCCCTACGGTCTGCGTCATGAGTCCGGCGCGTGGGCGCCGGTGGGAGGGAGGCTGCCGTGTACCGGCAGGGAGACGTGCTGATCGTGCCCTTGGACGATGAGGCGGTGCCGGCGCATGTCGCCGCCGCGCCCCGGGAGCCGCGCGACGCGCGGGGCCGGCTGGTGCTGGCGCTGGGCGAGGTCACCGGCCACGCGCACGCGGTTGTCGGCCCGGGTGAACTGGTGCGGGAGCGTGGGGCGTTCGGTCCTCTGCTGCTGCATCTGCCCCAGGGTGGACGTGTGGTGCACGAGGAGCATGCGGCGATCCCCCTTCCCCGGGGGTGGTATCGGGTGATCCGGCAGCGGGAGTACGTGCCGGGGTCCGTGCGGATCGTTGCGGACTGAGGAGACGGGCGCGACGGGCTCTACGGGCGCGACGGGGGCGACGGAGTGGATCCAGTCGTTGCAGCCGATGAAGCGGTGCAGTCGATGAAGCAGTGCAGTCGACGAAGTGATGCAGTCGATCAAGCCGATCAGGCCGATGAAGCTGATCAAGGCCGATGAAACCGATGAAACCGATGAGGCCGATGAGGCCGGTGAAGGAGCGAAGGTGACGGGTTCGACGGGTTCCCCCTCTACGGCGACGGAGAGGCCGGAGGAGTTCCAGGCGAGGACGGGGGCGGGGGAGAGGACGAGGGTCCTCGAAGACATCGGATTCTGGCGCGCGTGTGCCACGGCGACCGCTCCGGCCGACCGCGCGGCGGCCGAGGCAGGTGTACGCCTCGCTTACCGGCGTGCCGGTCTCGCGGAACCTGAGCGGGTGCTGTGGGCCGACTCCCCGCGCGCGGCGGTCACGCTGCTGCTGAGTCTGGAGGGCAGGGGCCCCAGCGTGCGAGAGGAGATCCGGACGAGGCCGTGGGCGCTCGAACGCGACCGGCTGCACCGGGAGTTGGGCCCTGCGGGGTGGTCGGCTCACTGGGAGGCGACCGGTGGCCGCCTCTGGGAGTCCACCCAGACGCTGGTCGACCGGATCCGCACGGGGCTGCTGAACGACCTGTGCGGCGGCGCGGGCGACACCGCCGGCTCGGGTGGCACGGGCGGCGGGTCCGAGTCCACCGGTCGCACAAGTGCCCGCGACCGCGCCAAGGAGACCGCGATCCGGCTGCTTCTGCTGGACGCGGTGCTGGGCCAGCACGACGCGCCCTGGCTCGCCGCCTTCCCCACCGACCGGGCGCCGTTGGACGGCCTGGGCGCGGTGTGCCGCACGGCGGGCTGGTGGTGGCCGTTCGCATCCGTCGCTGTCGTCTGTGAACGCCCTGTCGCCCTGCACCGCGACGAGGCGGGCCGCCTGGACCGCGGGGACGGTCCCGCCCTGGCCTACCGGGACGGGTTCGCTCTGCACGCCTGGCGCGGCATGCCGGTCCCCGCCGCTTTCCTCGCCGAGCTGTCCACGCTGACACCGGACCGCATCCGGGCCGAGGAGAATGCCGAGCTGCGCAGGGTGATGCTGGAGTACTACGGCTACGAGCGCTACCTGGCGGACTCCGGCGCGCGCCCCCTGCACTCCGACGAGACGGGCACCCTGTGGCGGATCGACCTGAACGGCGACGAGCCGGTGGTGATGGTCGAGGTCCTGAACAGCACGCCGGAACCGGACGGCACCCGGCGCACGTACTGGCTGCGTGTCCCGCCCTCGACCCGCACGGCGCGGGAGGGCGTCGCCTGGACGTTCGGGCTGGGGGCGGACGTGTACGCACCGGTACGCGAAACCTGACGGCGGTGGCCGACGTGCGGCTCCCGGCCCCGGTTCGTCCGGACGGTGCCGGCGTCCGAGCACGTGCACCTGTTGTCTCGAAGGTGCCTGTGTGTCACGGCAGTCCGGAATCGAACGGGGAAGCCGGCAGACGTGGGGAATGGTTTCCAAGGTGGGATGGAGGCGAGATGGAGACGTTCGGGGGGATCGGCAGGCTCTGTTCCGCTTGTGTTTCTGCTGAGCAGATCAACGAGCAGGAGCCGGCGCCTCAGCACGCCCGGCGGGGACCAGCCGGCTCTGGCAGCCCACGCCTGGATGCGCAGGCCGCAGCAGTCCCAGGCCTCGCCTCCCGTGTGGTGAGATCATCGACGAACTGAGACGGACTCGCGTCCGCCCCCCCGAAGACGACTCAAGAGGTACCCGGACATGATCAGCGACGGCCCTCTCGTGGGAGACCGGCTGCAGCAGGCAAGAGATCGCGCGTTCACCGGGCGGACCACGGAGCTCGCGGTGTTCAGGGCGGCGTTGTCCGGAGCCGACGGGGAGCCGTCGGTGCTGTACGTGCACGGGCCCGGCGGGATCGGCAAGTCCATGCTGTTGCGCCGTTTCGCGGCCGAGGCCAGGAACGCCGGCCGCGACGTCCTGGACATCGACGCCCGCATCACCCAGCCCACACCGGAGGCCTTCGAGAAGGAAGCCGGTCACGCCGGCGAGCGCACCGTGCTGCTGATCGACACCTTCGAACACTGCCAGGCGCTGGAGGGCTGGCTGCGCGACCGGTTCCTGCCCCGACTGCCCCTCGGCACGGTCGTCGTCATCGCCGGACGGCGCCCTCCCGAGGACGCCTGGGCCCTGGACCCCGGGTGGTCGACGTTGCTGCGCGTCATCGCCCTGCGCAACCTCGCTCCCCAGGAAGCCTCCGCGTTCCTGGACGCCCGAGGGGTACCGCAGCCCGCGCAGGAAGCGCTGCTGGGCTTCACCGGGGGCCACCCCCTCGCCCTGGTGCTCGGTGCCGCGGTGGCGCTCAAGGAGGAGGGAGCCGCCGGCTGGGAACCGGGCCGCGACGTCATCGGCACGCTGCTGGCACGCCTGGTCGGGGAGGTGCCCTCACCACTGCACCGGCGCGCCCTCGAGGTGTGCGCCCGCGCCCACATGACGACCGAGTCCCTGCTGCGCGCCGTCCTCGGCGACGCCGCCGCCGAACTGTTCGCCTGGCTGCGTGACCTGCCGTTCATCGAGTCCGCCCATCAGGGCCTGTTCCCTCACGATCTGGTGCGCCGAGCCCTGGAGGCGGACCTGCGCTGGCGGGACCCGGAAGGGTACGCGGAGCTGCACGGCCGTGTCAGCCGTCACCTGTTCGACCAGATCCGCGTCTCGTCCGACAGCGGCATCCTGCCCGCGGTGGGCGCCTTCCTGTACCTGTACCGCGACGACCAGCACATGTCGGACTACAACAGCTGGCGGCAGGGCGAGGTCCGGCTGACGGCCTGCGAACCAGCCGACCACCCGCACCTGCTGGATCTCGCCACCCGCGTCGAAGGCCCCCAGTCGGCCGCGCTGGCGCGCCACTGGCTCGAACGGCAACCACAGGCTTTCCGGGTGTGCCGCACCACGCGGGACGACCGTATCGTCGGCTTCTCCGCCTGGCTGCGTCTGACCACCCGCGCGGAGACGGAGCCGGATCCCGTCGCCGAGGCGGCCTGGCGCCACACCCAGGCGACCACCGCCCTGCGCGCCGGGGAGCATCTGGCCATCTCCCGCTTCACGGTGACATCACCGGAGTACCCGAAGATCTCGCCGGTGGAGGATCTGCACCAGTGGCGGTCCCTGGCGGAGGTAGCCCGGGCGGACAAGGGCCTGACCTGGACCTACATCGTCGTCAGAGCGGCGGACTTCTGGACGCCCTATCTGACCAGTCTCGGCCTGTGGCCACTGACCGAACGGCCCCGCGTCGGACGCACCACCTACGCGCTGTTCGCCACCGACTGGCGGGTGAAGCCCCTGTGGGCCTGGGCCGAGCAGAAGAACCGGCTGATGCTGGCCCGTACCTCCGGGGCGACACCGGCCCCCGTCTCGGAAGCGGAACACGTGAGGGCGGGTGAGGTGTTCGCCGTGCTCTCCCGTCAGGAGTTCGACCACGCCGTACGGGAGGCGCTGCGCACCCTGGACCAGCCAGGCGAACTGGCGAAGAATCCGCTGTGCCACAGCCGTCTGGTGGCCGGCCGGGACCTGTCCCTGCCCGAGATCGTGCGACGTGCTGCCGACAACCTGCGCCACCAGCGTGGCGGCGATCGGTTCCACCGGGCGCTCACCGCCACTTACCTGGGCCGGGGCCGGCCCACCCAGCAGGCGGTCGCCGCGCGGCTGGGGCTGCCTTTCAGCACCTACCGCCGCCATCTCACAGAAGGGATCACCCGGCTCTGCGACGCGCTGTGGCGCGAGGAGATGTACGGTACCGAGCCCACCCCACCGGCCGCTCCTGAGTGAGCACCGTCCGGCCGTACCGAGCAGGGACCGGTCTGGAAACCGAGCAACGATCACGCCGAACCTGACCGTCACCACGTGCGATCAGGAGAAGGTGTGATGGACGTAGTTGTGCTGGGCGCCGGGCCCGTCGGCTTGATGGCCGCGATGATGCTGGCCGGTGACGGGCATCGGGTCACCGTGCTGGAACGCGACGGCGCTCCCGCGCCCGACGCGAGCGGGGACGAGCTGTGGCGGGGGTGGCATCGGCCGGGCGTGAACCAGTTTCGTCATCCGCACCTGCTGCTGCCCGCGGTGCTCAGGACCCTGGCGGCGGAACTGCCGGACGTGAAAAGGGAGTTGGAGACCCGCGGTGCGGTACGCACCAACCTGCTCGACGGCCCACGGCGGTTCGGGGAGGCCGGCGCCCGGCTACCGGGCGACGAGCGCTTCGCCATGATGACCGCGCGCCGACCGCTGCTGGAGGCAGCGCTCGACCAGGTCGCCACAGGATGCGACCGGCTCGAGGTCCGCCGCGGCACCGCCGTCGCGGCGCTGCTGCCCGGCAACGAGCGCGTGCCGCGGCGCCCTCACGTCCGCGGGGTGCTCACCCGGGACGGTGAGGCCGTCCACGCGGACCTGGTCGTCGACGCGAGCGGCCGGAACTCCGCCGTGGGCAGGATGCTGCGGGATCTCGGAGCACCCGGCCCCCTCGAAGAACGTGCGGAGGACGGCTTCCTGGCGTACACCCGTTACTTCCGCTCGGCGGACGGCTCCGTACCGGAGATGCCGCCCGCGCACAGCGCCCACTACGCGTGCGTCTCTACTGTCGCGACCACGGGGGACGCCGGTGTCTGGTCGCTGTCGGTCGGCATCTCCAGCCGGGACCGGGCGTTGCGCGCGCTGGCCCGTCCGGACGCCTGGCACCGTGCGGTGGCACTGCTGCCGCAGGTCGCGCACCTGGCCGAGTACGGCGAACCCGTCACGGACGTGATGGCCATGTCCGGCATGGAGAGCAGGCACCGCACCTTCGTCGTCGACGGTGCCCCGGTCGCGACCGGTGTGCTGAGCATCGGGGACGCCTGGGCCACGACCAACCCGCTGTTCGGCCTCGGCCTGTCGATGGGGGCGCTGCACGCCGTCGCGCTGCGGGATCTGCTGCGTACCGGCGTCCACGACGATCCGGAGAAGCTGGCCCTGTCCTTCGCGCAGACGACGGAATCGACGCTGGGCCCGGTCCGCCGGGGTCTCGCCGACTGGGACCGTCACCGGCTCGCGGAGATCGACGCGCTGCGGGCGGCCGACCCCACGGTGTACGTCACCGATGACCGCACCTGGCATGTCAGGCGTGCCCTGGACACCCTGAAGTTCCGCGACCCCGACCTGCTGAGGGCCTACGCCGCTGGAGCCGCCCTGCTCACCGGTCCCGGAGCACGGCTCCCGGACGCGGAACTGGCCGCACGGATCGCACGTTTCGGCCTCCGTCCCCCGTACGGTGAGCCGGGTCCCACTCGCATGGAGCTCTTGGCGGCGCTCGGCGTGTGAGGCCACCTTCGCGGCGCGAGCCACCGCAAGCGCTCGCCTCGGTGGGGCGGCCGCTCCCGTCGCCCGGGCCTGCAGCGGCGTGCGTCCTTCGCGCACGCCACCGTCCGTCGCTCCGGCCAGGACCGCCCGACCTTAAGGACCGGACCGGGCCCGTCAGCGCCACCACGACCGGGCGGCAGGGCGGTTCACGCGAAGCCGCCGCGGTCGACCGTGAGGTGAGGGCCCGGCCCGGTTCGTCACAGCGCTGTGACGAGAGCGTCGTGATCAGGTTCCCCGGTCGAACCCGTCGCCCAAGCGGGCCGTCGTTCCGATCGAGAGCGCGGGACCACGGCCCACACCGAGGCCCGCTCACCGACCGGAAGGGAACACCTGCCATGAACCGCCGCCTGCGCACCGCCCTCGCCGTCTCCGCCGCCCTGAGCGCCGGACTGCTCATGACCGCCTGCGAAAGCGGCTCGACCGACGCCGCCGACAAGACCGGGACGGCGTCCTCCGCGGCTCCCACGCCCACGCCGAGCGCCGCGCGGGGCGGTGCCAGCGGCGGCGACGACGTCGCGAAGACCGGCCCGTCGAAGGCCGACGGCGGCGGCAAGGCCCAGGGCACGTCCTCGTCGCCGGCCGGCTCCGGCGCCGCAGGCAAGAGCGGCTACGGCCAGAGCTGCGGCACCAACGATCTCCAGTGGTCCGCCAAGCCCATGACGCAGGCCGGCGGCTACTACCAGGTCAGCGTCAAGGCCAAGTCCGGCATCACCTGTGTGCTGCCCGCCGGTCTGCCCGTCTTCGCCTTCGGCTCCGGCGGCACGCAGGCCGGGCCGGCCGAGCAGGTCGCGGGCGAGGAGATCACCCTCAACGGCGACAGGACGGCTTACGCGGGCGTCACGCCGAAGAGCACCAACAGCGACACCGGCACGGAATACAGCACGGTCATCGCCTCCGTCAGTGAGGACGACCCCAACCCCCTCTCCCTCCACGTCGGCAGCGTCACCGTCGACAAGCCCCTCGCCACCAACTGGCACACCGACCCGGCCGACGCCGTCCCGTTCACCTCCTGAACCGCCGGCCCGCCCGCACCGCCCACGCAGCCGGAGAACGCTCCCCGGCTGCCCCTCACCGGGAGGCCGGGGCGTCGCCTTCCCGCCCGCGGAGCCGGTTGTAGAGAGGAGCGGCGAGTACGGCCAGGAGCATCGAGCAGGCGATCTGGAAGGCCCTGCGAAGCCAGCCGCCCGGAGCGTCGGAGACGTGGTCCAACAGGACGTGGGTGAAGGGGTAGGCCACCACCGCGGCGACCAGAACGAGCCACCAGGGTCCGGACCAGCGGCCCGCGGCGGTGGCGGTGGCGCCGAGAGCGATGACGATGACAACGGCCATGACGGCGGTGAAGGTGGTGTGCACAGGGAACTGCTTCCTGCCCTCAGCGGGCTGCGGCTGGCTGGTGAAGGAACGGGCCCGGTCCGAACGCGGGTGACCGCCTCGGGCCCCATACCCCCTGCTACGGCCCGTCCACCCGGACGGTTCGATCGACGGTGCGCAAGGGGAACCGCCCGTCGCGCATGACTGACGCATGCCTGGAGCAGGCCGCCGGCGCACGGCAGTCTCCCCGGCACGGGTGAACCGGCCCTTCGAACCCTGCGTTGCGCACTATGGACGAACCCCGCAGGCCGGGGGGTCCGCACCGGGCCGTGTGCACTCAGGACCGGCCCCTCCACCCACCATCCATCAGGGGCGTGATGACACACCATTCGAAGCGGCTGTCCCGCATGTGCCGGGCGGCGGTCGTGACCGCCGTGGCCGGAGCAGGCCTGCTCCCCACGGCGCCGGCACAGGCGGCCGGTGACGGTCCGAACTACGTGGCGATGGGCGACTCCTACGCCTCGGGAGCCGGGCTCTCCGGCGTGAAGGACGCCGAGTGCGACCGCACCACGGGCAGTTACCCCTCCCTCGTCGCGGGCACGTCCGCGGGGAAGAACCGGGCGTTCAAGGACGTCACGTGCAGCGGTGCCACGACACACAGCATCTTCAACGCCCAGGGCACCAAGCCACCGCAGATCGACGCGCTGACGCCGAACACCAAGCTGGTCACCCTGACCATCGGGGGCAACGACGTCGGTTTCACCGGGGTGCTCGCCACCTGTGTGCTGGTGAGGTCCTCGGATCCCGGCGGCAGCCCGTGCAAGAAGCACTTCACCACCGGCAAGGACGTGCTCGGTGAGCGCATCAACACGGTGGAGGGTCGCGTCCGCGACACGATCACCGAGACCAGACGACGCAGCCCGGACGCCAAGATCGTCGTGGTCGGCTATCCCTCGCTGTTCCCTGACAACGGCGTGGGGTGCGCTGAAGTGGCCTTCGCCAGAGGGGACTTCGCCTTCCTGCGGGACACGACGCTGAAGCTGAACAGGGCGCTGGCCCGCCGTGCCGCCGCCGGCGGCACCGGTGTCTCCTACGCGGACACCTACGCGCCCACCATCGGGCACGACATGTGCCAGCCGCGTTCGCGCCGCTTCATCGAGTCCCTGACTCCGGCTGCGGGGTCGCTGGCGGCGCACCCCAACGGTTTTGGCCAGCTCCTGATGGCGGCGGCTGCCTACGACCAGATCCTCAAGCCGTAGGCGGCAGGGCGACGTACGAGGCACGGCCGCCCGCCGTGGCACCGGGATGCCACGGCGGGCGGCCGTTGTCCGCTCGGGTTTTCCCACTCCTGGTACTTGTTGCCCCTGTCGGGTCGCAGGCCGCTACGAGCAGAGAGCCGGACGGGTTCACCGCTGCGGAGGCGGATGCGAAGGCCGGTGAACGCCACCCGGCGGCAGTGCGGGTGGCGGCACCGGGTCCGGACCCGTGGTGAGCGCAAGTGAGCACCCATCGGTCTGTCGAGTGAGTACATGAACGGGTGAGGGTGGCGCTGACGACGCCGCCGACGACCAAGGCGGGGTGAAGTCACAGCCAGGAGGAGACATGAGAGCCGCCAGCGTCACGGGGCAATCCATCGAAGACCGGCCGGGCATGCGCGTTTCACGGACGCGCGCACCGCAGCACGACCGGCAGCCGGTACGCCTGAACGCCGGCACCAGGGACTGCGAGCGCTTCGCACGCGTCATCTACGCCGAACACGGAAGCGCCCTCGTACGCTTCGCGGCGCGCCTGCTCGGCGGGGACCGGCCCCGGGCCGAGGACATCCTCCAGGAGGCGACGATCCGGGCATGGCGGCACATCGACCTCCTCGTGGACCAGGAGGACGGGCTGCGGCCCTGGCTCTTCACCGTCGTACGGAACCTGGTGATCGACGACCGCCGGGCCAGGCTCGTCCGGCCCGTCAGCGCCTGCGCCGTCGATGACGTCGTGATCCCCGTCGAGGACAACAGCGAACGGACCCTGACGCGGCACATCGTCCAGGACGCGATGGACGATCTGACACCCCAGCAGCGGGAGATCCTGCATCACACCTACTTCCTGGGCCACAGCGTCGCTGAGGCCGCCGAGCTGCTCGGCATCGCCCAGGGCACCGTCAAATCACGGACTCACTACGCGGTGCGAGCCCTGAAGCTCGCGCTGCGGAGGCGCGGTGTCCACTCCTGAACTCTCCGGCAGGTCATCGCACCGAAGGCGTCACTGCCGTGTACGAACGACGCGGTGCCTGTCTCATACCGGGCAACGGTCACTCACGACGTGTGGTTCACGGAGGCGGTGAGGACGGCAGCCGGTTGAACCTCCCCGGCCACCTCACCGTTGCGGGTGGTGAAGTACCCCGAGAAAGTGAGTCAGTTACTGTGCAGAAAAAGATCAGTGTCCTGTTCGGAACCGCTCTGGCCGGTGTCACCTTCTCCACCGTGCTCGCGGCGACGCCCGCACACGCGGAGCAGCAGTACACCGTGCAGAACGTCGCCAGTGGCCGGTGCCTGTCCGGCC
Organism: Streptomyces sp. NPDC015242; assembly: GCF_043079125.1. Lineage (NCBI taxonomy): Bacteria > Bacillati > Actinomycetota > Actinomycetes > Kitasatosporales > Streptomycetaceae > Streptomyces > Streptomyces sp. NPDC015242. The sequence goes on from NZ_JBIBUF010000010.1 coordinate 263,587, forward strand.
ACGCCGACCGCACGGTCCGCCAGGGACCGTGTGACGCCAATGCCAAGTGGATGGAGATCCTCCGCCACAACAGCACATCAGCTCCGGGCGACCTCAGCCCGATGCTGGTGCACGTGGCCACGGGCATGTGCCTGGATCACAACTTCGGCCGGCTGGGCACCGAGCCCTACCTGTCCCCGTGCAGTGTCGAGGACTACGGGCAGCTCATCGGCATGGGCTCGCGGGGCGGCAACCGCATCAAGATCGGTCCTGTGGACTCGGAGTACAGGCTCGCCGGGTGGAACGCCGGGACCGTCAGCTTCGCCACCGACAGTCACGGCGACAAGCAGCTCTGGGCCACCATCTGACGACCGCCTCCGCCCCTCCTGGATGAGGACGCCGGCGACTGCCGGTCTCCCGGCTGATCCGCGTTCTGCGGCACTCGCCGGTGCCGCCGCCCGTCGTCCTTTCCTGCGCCGTCCCTCCGGTTCGACCGAACGCTCCCGGCACAGCCCTCTGCCCCGCGGGTGCGGCACGCGGGGCAGAGGGCTGCCGGCCGTACCTCGGCCGTCGTGTGTCTACGGCACCAGGACGACCTTGCCGACGACGGTGCCGGACTCCGCGAGCCGTACCGCTTCGCCGACCTCGGCGAGCGGCACCCGCGCGGCGACCTGGGGGACGAGCGAGCCTTCGGCGAGCAGGGCGAAGACCTGGGACAGGTCGGCGTGGAGCCTGGCGCGGAAGGTGCCGAGCCGGCGCCGCCCGGCCCAGATGTTGTAGAAGTGGGCGCCCTTGCCGTTGGGGAGGGCGTTCCACATCATGAGGCGGGCGAACAGCTTGAGGACCGGCGCCTTCGACGAGCCCCGGACGTCGCGGGTGGAGGCGGTGCCGTAGGAGACCAGGGTGCCCCCGGAAGCGAGCAGGCGGTAGGAGGTGACGATGCCCTCGCCGCCGACGTGGTCGAACACCGCGTCATAGCCCTGCGGGGCGTGTCCGCGCAACTGGTCCTCCAGGTCGGGGGCGCGGTAGTCGACGGGGACGGCCCCCAGCGCCCGGACGGCGTCGTGGTGCTTGGCCGAGGCGGTGCCGACGACCCGGGCGCCGGCGATGCGGGCGAGCTGGACCAGGGTGGAGCCGACGCCACCGTTCGCACCGTGCACCAGGACGACGTGGCCGGGCCGGATCTCGGCGAGACGGTGCAGCATCTGCCAGGCGGTGATGCCGTTGACCACGAAGGTCTCCGCCTCGGCGGGGTCGACGCCCTGGGGTACCTCGGTGAGATCGCCGGCGTCGACGGTGACGTGGCTGGCCCATCCCCCCGTCTTGGTCAGAGCGGCGAAGCGCCGCCCCAGCAGGTCCCCGGGCACGCCCTCGCCCACGTCGACGACCCGTCCGACGACATCGTAGCCGGGCACGAACGGGAAGGGCGGCTGGTCGTAGTACTTGCCGCGGCGCATCTGCTGCTCGGCGAAGGAGATCCCGGTGGCCTCCATCGCCAGGACCACCTGGCCGGGGCCGGCCGGGCGGGCGGGCCGGGTACGCACCTGGATGTGCTCCGGGTCCACGATGCCGGGCAGCACCGCTTCGGTGACGGTCGAGGTGAACGCGGGGGTGGTGGCAGGGGAGTTGCTCATGGGAACGCTCCTGGTAACGGGGGAGGCGGTACGTGGCCGGGTCGGGCGCGGAGGGAGGGTCACAGGGCGGTGTCCGGGATCCACGAGCCGTGGATCATGGCGGGCACCCGCCGGGGGAGGTGGATCGTCGCGATCGGGGCCGCGGTGAGGTCGGAGGCGTCGAGAACGAGCATCTTCGAGGCGTCGGCGTTCAGGTCGCTCACGATGGTCAGGAGATATCCCTCGTCCTCGCCGGTGGTGCCGTCCGCCTGGACGAAGACCGCCTCGCTGGGGAGTTGACCGGTGCCGAAGGGCAGGAGCTGGCGGGCGCCTGTGACGCGGTCGTACTTCACCAGGGTGTGATTGCCGACGCCGAGGTCGTCGGGGAACGACAGGGCGTACTGGAAGCGGTGCTCGCTGCCGGTGAAGTTGTCGTTGATCGTGGGGAACTCCACGGTCAGGTCGTCGGTCTGCTGCTCGCGGACGACGCCGGCGGTCAGGTCGACGGTCCAGCGGCGGCTACGGGACCCGGAGTTCGGTTCGGCGCCCCGGTCCTGGGCGCCGACCCACCAGTTCCAGGAACGCTGCCAGCCCTCGCGGCCCACCGTGGGCCCCTCGACGACGATGTGTCCGCGGGCGTCCTCGTAGGCGTTGGCGAAGTGCATGCCGTAACCCTGGGCGATCTCGAACCAGCGGATCTGCCGGGCGCCGCCCGCTCCGCGCGGCATGACACCGATGCGGGTGGGCTGTGCGTCGTTCCATCCGTACGGGATCCCGGAGTGTTCGGCCGGATCGAAGGTGACCGAGCCCTCCAGGAAGACCACGTAGTGCTCGGTGATCGCGAAGTCGTGCTTCAGGGCGGCGGTCGCGCCGGGCACTTCCTGGCTGTCCAGCACCTGGCCGTCGGCGGAGGCGACGTGGTGGATCAGGTAGGGAGGGAAGGGCGAGGAGGCGAAGAAGTGCAGCTCGCCGGTGGCCGGGTCCTCCTTGGGATGGGCGGTCATGGCGGAGGTGAGCTTGCCGCCGAAGTCGTAGGCGCCGACCGTCTCCAGGTCGGCCGTCAGCTCGAAGGGCAGGGCCGCTTCCGACAGGGCCAGCAGGCGACCGCCGTGCTCGATGACGTGCGTGCCGGCCGTGCTGACCGTCAGATCCGGGCCCTGTTCGGTCATGTAGGGGGCGCCCTCCAGCGCGGGGGTGCGGACCCACCGGTTGCGGTACCACTCGGCGCGTCCTCCGGTGAGGCGGACGCCGTGGACCATGCCGCTGCCCTTGAACCAGTGGGTGGGGGTGATGCCGGGCTTGGGGTTGTGGCTGTTGCGGATCAGCCGGCCGGTCAGGTCCGGGGGCAGGGTGCCTTCCACGGTCAGCCCGGTCGCGGTGATCTCGTCGGCGACGGGGGAGTAGTGACCGGTCAGGTAGGGCTTGCTCGTCATCGTGAACCTCGGCTTCGTGAGAAGTATCGGTGATGTGTGAGTGGTTAGACACTCACTCTTTGGGGCCAAAAAGAGCGACCGCTGGTCCGCAGACCTGGGCGGCCGCCTTCAGGGGGCCGTATCAGTAATGCACGATTCCAGCGGTCAGGGTGCGGGTCCAGGGCGCCGAGACGGCTCCGGCGTCGATGGACACCAGCAGGTGGCAGAGCATGCCGGTGGCGAAGAACTGCTGGACCTGTTCCTCGCTGCCCCCCGAGGCGCTGCGGACGTACTCGACGGTGCGGGCGTACCCTGCCCGGACCGCCTCCCGGACGGCCGGCTCGGACACGGCGGCGGCCTGGGCGTGCAGCTGGACCAGCATCAGGTCGTTGTCGCTGATCAGGCGTGCATAGGCGTCACCCATGGAGTCGAGGACCGCTTCGGGCGCGCTGCTCTCGGCCTTCGCCGCGCCGCTTTCCAGGGCGGCTCGCACGCGGACGAAGCAGTGCTCGACGACCGCGGTGAACAGGGCTTCCTTGTTGGGGAAGAGGCGGTAGACGTACGCCTGCGAGATGCCGGCGGCCTTGGCGACCTCCGATGTGGTGGTCCCGAAGTATCCCCGGGCCGCGAAGGCCCCGATGGCGGTGCGCAGGACTGTCTCCCGGCGCTCGTCGGCCGTGGACAGTTGGCGGCGTCGTTCCGTCTTCATGTGAGTACTCAATCACTCACTCGAGAGGGGTGTCAAGTGGCCGCCTCGCACGACCGGCGTCCGTGCGAGGGTCTCCCTATTCGGCGATACGGACTCCTCTGCGGCCGGAAGGGTGGGCGTGACGGCCCGCAACGGCTGCCGTCGCGTGCTCCCGGAGCATGTGGTCGGCGGCCTCGGCGGCCTCGGCGGCGAGGGTGTGAAGGGGGAGTGGTTGACGGCCGACGAGAGGGAGTGATTGACTACTCACAGATCGAAGGGTGGGCTGCGGCTCGATTCCCTTACTCGCCGCGCCCTTGCGTGGGGTGAGCCCCCGTGACATCCGTCGGCCTCCGGCGCGGTCGCATGTGAGTGAACAACCACGCCCACTCGTGGCCCTCGTCCCTGTCCTCCACCTACTCCGAAGGAACTGCCATGCTCACCACCGTCACCGCGATCCTCGCCGTGCTGCCCCTGGCCGTCGGAACCGCAGAGCCCCTGCCGATCGGCATCGACGAGACAGCCCCCGTCATCGCCCGGGACGACATCATCATCTACGCCCCGCTGGAGCGTGTCTGGCGTATCCAGACCGACGTGGAGAAGTGGCCCGCCTGGCAGCCGAACGTCAGCTCCTCGGTCAAGCAGACCCCCGGAAGGCTGCGCCCGGGCTCCTCGTGGGTGTGGTCCACCGAAGGACTGGAGGACATCACCTCGACGGTGAAGCAGGTGCAGCCCAAGCGCCGCATCGTCTGGGGCGGACCGGCCCAGGGCATCACCGCGGTCCATGTGTGGACCTTCACCGAGACCAAGGGCGCGGTCCACGTACACACCGAAGAGTCCTGGACGGGCGAGCCCGTCAACGCCCACACCGCTTACCTCCAGGCAGCTCTGGACGCCTCGCTGGAGGACTGGCTGGACAACCTCAAGCAGCGCTCCGAGCAGGTCCACCCCGAGCCCGGAACACCGGGCCGGCAGCGCTCCTGAACGTCAGCCGCGGCAACAGCCCCGCTCCCGATCCGGACCGCTTCGCGAAAGGCATCATGTCCAGCCCCGTTCCCCCGCCCCGACCGCACCGCCCGGCGCTCCTGCTCTCCCTCCTGGCCGGCGCGCAGTTCCTCGTCGTGCTCAACACGTCCATCGTGAACGTCGCCCTGCCCGCCATCGGACAGGACCTGGATCTCACACCCGACGGTCTGGCCTGGACCGTCAACGCCTACCTCATCGCCTTCGGCGCACTGCTGCCTCTCGGCGGCCGCCTCACCGACCTCCTCGGACACCGCACGGCCTTCTTGTCCGGTCTCCTCCTCTTCGCTGCCGGATCCCTGGCCGCGAGCATCCCCTCAGGCGCCGGACCACTCATCACCGCCCGCGCCGTCCAGGGCATCGGCGCGGCCCTGCTCTCTCCCTCCGGCCTGGCCGCCCTGCTGGCCCACCGGCCATCGGGCCCCGGCCGCGGCAAGGCCCTGGGGATCTGGGGCGCGGCCTCGGCAGCGGGCGGAGCCGCGGGAGTCCTGCTGGGCGGGGTGCTCACCAGCAGCCTGGGGTGGTGGGCCGTCTTCGCCGTCAGCGCACTGGCCGCCCTGCCCTGCCTTGTGGCCACCCCGGTCCTCCTGGCCGCGGGCATCCGCGACAGCACCGCCCGGCTCGACCTGCCCGGCGCACTCACCGTGACCGCCGGCCTCACCCTCCTCGTCTACGGACTCGGCGCCGAGGACGCGACCCCGCTGCCCGATGTCGTTCTCCCGGCGGCCGGACTGGCGCTGCTCGCGGCACTCGTGCCGATCGAGCGACGCGCGAGGAACCCCCTGCTGCCACCGGCACTGCTGCGCAACCGTTCCCTCGTCACCGGCAACCTTCTGATGCTGCTGCTCGGAGCGGTGTGGGTCGCCACCTTCTTCTTCCTCCCCCTCTACCAGCAGAAGGTGCTCGGCTACTCGCCCCTCGAAGCGGGTCTGACCCAACTGCCGCTCGCTGCCGGCCTCATGGTCGCGTCCTGGGGCGCGGGGCGCCTGTCCAAGACCCTCCTGCCCGGCCTGGTCGTGCTCGCCGCCGGCCTGCTCTGGCTCGCCCGCCTCCCCGTCGACGGCGCGTTCCTGCCCGACCTGCTCGGCCCTTCCGTACTCATCGGCACCGGCCTGGGCCTGGCCTTCGTGCCCCTGACCGCCCTGGGCGTCGCCGAAGCCGAACCGCAGCACGCCGGCATCGCGGGCGGGCTGATCAACACCTCCAGGCAGGTCGGAGGCGCACTGGGACTCGCCGTCCTCACGCCCCTCGCGGCCCCGGCCGCCCCCGCGCTCACCGCCCAGGCGCACGGATACCGCCGTGCCCTTGCGGCGGCAGCCCTCATCGCACTGCTGGCCGCCGCCGCAAGCGTCGTCCACCTGCTCCGCAGCCGTACCGGCGCGGCAGCGCCACTGCCCGGCAGGTCCTGAAAGTCCGGGCCCGAGGCGCATCCCACACCGGAAAACTCTCACCGTCACTGGAGAACAGCATGGACATCGACCGCACCGCCCCCGTCGTCGTCGAACTGCACCAGAGCGTGCACGCCCCGCTGGAAACGATCTGGCGGATGCACACGGACGTGGACTCCTGGCCGCGGTGGAACACGGGCATCGACACCGCCGTCCTGCGCGAACCCCTCGCCGTCGGAGCGGTGTTCGACTGGACGACGGCCGGCCTCGACATCAGCTCCACCGTCGCCGAACTGGCCCCCGGGCGCCGCATCGTCCGGGGCGGCCTCGCCCACGGCATCACCGGCATCCACGTCTGGGAGTTCGAGGAGACCGGCGACGGCGTCCGGGTGAGCACCCGCGAGTCCTGGGCAGGCGCCCCGGTCGAAGCGAACCCTCACGCCATGCACCTCGCGCTCGAGGAATCACTCCGGGCCTGGCTGCGGGTGCTGAAGACCACCGCGGAGAAGCGGAGCTGACCGCAGGGACGATCCCACCGCCGGTCAGGCAGCCGCCCCACCGCTGCCCGTGAGGATTTCGGCATGATCGGCAACCTCGATATCCCCCGAGCGATCAGGGACCCTCCGAGGGTTGCCTCTGTTCCCGCGGAGTCCTCGCGGGGGGGGGGCACCGGCAAACAGTAGTGAGCAACCGATGAGCACGTGCGAACGCTCCGTTGGACATTCGCATCGGCTTTCATGGGAGCAGCCCGGAATCGGGGGCCGGCGGCTCGGCGGCCGCCCCACGACGCCGCGACCCGGAGCACCCACACCCTCGTACCCACCGCGCTGTGGAGGCGGCATCCGGAGCACCGTCCGCCTCACCCGGCGCCATCACTTCCGACGCAGGAGCAGAGCATGCCCGAGACAGCCGTAGGCCGCGCCGAGGATCCCGTGAAGGCGGCCGTCGAACTCCTCACGGACACACGCACCGAGCACTGGATCCAGCGGTTCCTGCACCTGCACGACCAAGCGCCCTGCGCGGCTCACCCCCGAGACGACGATCAGTGGCAGGCGGCCGCGCATCGCCTGAACCGCACCTGCACAGCCCCGCACGCCGCCATGGCCCGTACTCCTGTGGACCTCCTGGAACTGTCCCTCGACCTGCTGCTGGTGACCGACCCCGACGACGAGTGCCTCGCCTCCGGTGAACCCCCGCACCGCTCCACCGGACCGGACGCGGCAACGAGCGCCGGCATTCGCCACCAGGACGGGATGTTGCTGGATGCCATCCGCGAGGCCGCTTGGCATGTGGTGCTGGCCCCCGTGGAGGAGTGAACACAGGCCGAGATCACCGTGCGGACGGCGTACGGACCATCGGGGACCGGAACGAAGCGGACCATCGGGGACCGGATCACATGGGCGGGACCCGTAACTGACGTCCGCTTCCATCGGCGGGACGACATCCGACGACATCCGACGAGAGCCGAGGGGAGCCGAGGAGAGCCGCACAGCCAGCGACACGTTTCAAGCGGTGCTCGCTCCGGGGACCGGGATCCCCCGAGCGAGCTACCCGTTGTTGTCCTCTCCGGGGTGACGCGCGCCACCGGTGGTCTCTTGTTGACTCCAGTCGTCAGCACAACGGCCGGAGAAGGCCGACCGGACCAGTAGCAGCGGAGGACAACACCATGACCACGACACGCAGTTCAGCGCAGCACGGTCACCCCAGGAGCCGCCGATTCGCCGCCACCGTGCTGGTTTCCGCCCTGGCAGGAACCGCGCTCTTCGCGTGTGGTGCCGACGCCTGGGGAACGCAGCCGTCAGCCGAGGCAGCGGGCAAGAGCGTCGGCGAGACCACGGGCGACACCAAGATCACCTGGGGCGAGTGCCCGGCCCTGGCCGGGGGACACACCCGTGACTCCCACCTGGCATGCGGAACGCTGAAGGTGCCACTCGACTACCGGAACCCGGGCGGCGTGAAGATCGACGTGGCGGTCTCCCGACTGTCCACCGCACAGCCCGGGAAGCGGCGTGGCGTGCTGCTGCTGAACCCCGGCGGGCCGGCGCTGGGCGGTCTCGGCATGCCCCGAACCATGGCGTCCGAACTGCCGAACGCCGTCCTGGACCGCTACGACCTGATCGGTTTCGATCCGCGCGGCGTCGCACACAGCACACCCCAGAGCTGCGGTCTGAGGGACCCCAGCGTGTCCGGGCTCTTCCCCTATCCCGCCGCGGACGGCTCGATCACCAAGAACGTGACCCGCGCCAAGACCGACGCCAAGCAGTGCGCCGACACGGCGGGCAAGAACCTGCGGTACTACAACACCGCCAACACCGCCCGCGACATGGACCGCATCCGCCAGGCGCTCGGTGAGCGCAAGATCTCCTACTGGGGCCAGTCCTACGGCACTTACCTCGGCGCCGTCTACCGCTCCCTCTTCCAGGGCCGTACCGACCGGATGATCCTGGAAGGCAACGTCGATCCCACCAAGGTATGGGCCAACCAGGTGGCGGACACCTGGGGCAAGGGCATGGCCGACCGGTTCCCCGACGCCGCCCGCGTCGCCGCGGCCCAGGCCGGAACCCTCCAGCTCGGCACGAACGTCGCGCAGGTGACGCGCACCTATCTCGCCCTCGCCGACCGCCTCGACCGCACGCCTGCGGCGCTTCCCGGCGCTTCGATGTCACTGGACGGGGCGCTGCTGCGCAACATGACCTACGCCCTGCTTCTGCACAACGACAACCTTCCCCTGCTCGCCAAGTTCTGGAAGGCCGCCGACGACCTGAGCCACGGCAGCGCCACGCCCGCTGACCTCGCCGTACTGAAGGAGGTCTTCGCCGGCACACCGACGTCCCCGGACATCCCCGCGGACAACCAGGCCACCATGTTCATGGCCCTCACCTGCGGCGACGCCGAATGGCCGCACGACGTCGACGGCTACGCCGCCCGCACCGCCGCCGACCGCGAGAGGTGGCCGCTCACCGCGGGCATGCCCGCCAACATCTGGGCATGCGCCTACTGGGACAAGCCGGCCGAGACGACGGTCAAGGTGGTCAAGGGCGGCCCGCGCAACACCCTGATCCTGCAGAACCGCCGGGACCATGCCACCCCGTGGGAAAGCGGTGTCGGGCTGCGCAAGTCCCTCGGTGACGGCTCTGTGCTGGTCGGGGTCGACAACGGTGGGCACTCCGTCCACGGCGAAGGCTCCGCCTGCGCCGACAAGGCCACCGTTGCCTTCCTGGCCACCGGCCACCTGCCGGACAGGGACGTCTACTGCACCGACGTCGCCCGCGGGTGACCCGCCGGAGAGGGAGGTGCTTCCCCGGAGGGCAGGCGGCTGTGGACTCGCCGGCCCCCGGGGCTCGTGTCCACCCGCACAGCTGGATATCCGGCCGGTCCGGGCCGGTGCGGCGGGCAGCATCACGGGCGTGGTCTCCTTCTCCCTGTTCACCATCGGTCTGGCGCTGGCCAGTGGTGCCGCCGTCCGATCAGGGCACGAGGCGACCCGGGCACCGACGAACCCCGAGCCGCGGCGGCGGGCCCACGCGTCGTAGCCGGCCGGCGCACATCCCCGTGCCGGCGGGTCGCAGGCGCCTGCCGCAGCTGAAGCCCTGACAACGGTCCCGGACTCGGACACGCATGGCCGCCGGCGCCTCGGCCGTGGCCCGGGCCGCCCCGGCACCGCGCCGCCACAGCCACGAACCACATCGACGAGTGGCCAGATGCAGGGGAGACGCAGGGGTCCCGGTAGGCGAGCCGCACCCTTCCCGAGCGGGAATGTATTTTGGTCCATGAAATGTTGGCATATACATCTAGCACCTCCGACTTCAGCGAGGCATCGTGACCCACCCCGCCCCCGAGCAGCCCGCCGCCACCGTCGCCCGTCTGCGGGAGACCTTCCGCAGCGGCCGTACCAAGCCCGTCGAGTGGCGCACCGGCCAGCTGCGCAGGCTGCGGGACATGCTCACACAGAACGGTCCCGAGCTGGCCGCCGCCCTCCGCGCCGACCTCGGCAAGAGCACCACCGAGGCCTACCGCACGGAGATCGACTTCACGGTCCGCGAGATCGACCACACCCTCGCCCACCTCGACGGCTGGCTGCGCCCCGAACCCGCCCCGGTCCCCGCCCACCTCGGCGCCGACGCCCGCGCCTGGACGCAGTACGACCCGCTCGGCGTCGTCCTGGTGATCGCCCCCTGGAACTATCCGGTCCAGCTGCTGCTCACCCCCGTGATCGGTGCCCTCGCCGCCGGCGACGCCGTGGTCGCCAAGCCCAGCGAGCTTGCCCCCGCCACCTCCGCCGTCCTGACCCGGCTGCTCACCGCCCATCTCGACACCGACGCCGTTGCCGTCGTCGAGGGGGGAGTCCCGGAGACCACCGCACTGCTCGCCGAGCGCTTCGACCACATCTTCTACACCGGCAACGGCACCGTCGGCCGGATCGTCATGCGCGCCGCTGCCGAGCACCTCACCCCGGTCACCCTGGAACTGGGCGGCAAGTCCCCGGCGTTCGTCGACCGCGACACCGACCTCGACGTCGTCGCCGACCGGCTGGCGCGCGGCAAGTTCCTGAACGCCGGACAGACCTGCGTCGCCCCGGACTACGTTCTGACCGACCCGGCGACCGCCGCCGCCCTCGAACCGGCGCTGGCCCGGGCCGTCCAAGCGCTGTTCGGCACCGATCCGGCGGCCTCCACCGAGTTCGGCCGTATCGTCAACGAGCGCCACTTCGACCGGCTGACCGGCCTGCTCGGCTCCGGCCGCGTCGTGGTCGGCGGGCAGAGCGACCGGACGGCCAAGTACATCGCGCCCACCGTCCTCGCCGACGTCGACCCCGCCTCACCCGTGATGCGGGAGGAGATCTTCGGACCGATCCTGCCGATCGTCACCGTGCCCGGCCTGGACGAGGCGATCGGCTTCGTCAACGACCGGGACAAGCCGCTTGCCCTGTACGTCTTCAGCGAGTCCGAGGACACCCGGCGCCGCTTCGCCGCCGAGACCTCCTCCGGCGGCCTCGGCCACGGCCTCCCGCTCGCCCACCTGACCGTCTCCGACCTGCCGTTCGGCGGCGTGGGCGAGAGCGGCACGGGCAGCTACCACGGCCGGTACTCCATCGAGACGTTCAGCCACCGCAAGGCGGTCCTGGAGAAGCCGCTCGGCTGACTGGCGACCGGGCCCGCGCCCGGTCGTCCGTGCCGGACCGCCAGGCGCTGAACCGTCGGGCCCCGGGAGAAAACAAGGTCATCGACACCGGTGGTGATCCTGCGAGAGGTCACCCGGATGGCCTCCGCATATTCGTTACGCTTAGGCTTTCCGCTGGTCCGCGTCGCGCCCGGTGGCTGCGGAAGGTCAGGAAGGTGGAAGGCCGATGCCCGAGCAGGCTTCGGCATCCGAGGACGGCGTTCCTGGCAAGCGCCTGCATCTGGTGCCCGACAAGGTCGTCGAGGCCGGTCGGATGGAAGCGGTGCGCCGCTACGACATCCTCGACACCCCGCCCGACGGGGCGTTCGACCGGGTGGCTGCGCTGGCGGCCCGTCTGTTCGACGTCCCCGTGGCCACCGTGACGATCGTGGACGAGGACCGGATCTGGTTCAAGGCCGCGCACGGCCTGACCGGGGTCAGTGAGATCGGCCGCGATCCGGGCCTGTGCGGCTCGGCGGTGCTGCGCGACGATGCCCTGGTGATCCCCGACACTCTGCTCGACGACGTCGCTTGCGGAAACCCGCTGGTCACCGGTCCGCTGGGGGTCCGGTTCTACGCCGCCGCGCCGATCACCACCGCGGACGGGCACAAGCTGGGCACCGTCAACGTCCTGGACACCAAGCCCCGCTCCATCACGCCCGAACAGACTGCCACCCTGACCGATCTTGCGGCGATCGTGATGGACGAGATGGAGCTGCGTCTGTCCGCACTGCGCACCGTGCGCCAGGAGCAACGGGCCGCCGAGGCGGAGCGGGCGGCCCGGGAGCAGGCGGAGAGGGACAAGGCGGCGATCGCCTCCTTCGCCTCCACCTTGCAGCGCACTCTGTTGCCGCCGGCGCTGCCCACGGTGCCCGGTCTGGAGCTGGCCTGTCATTACCACACCGCGTCCGTGCACGACGTGGGCGGCGACTTCTACGACGTCTTCCCCCTGCACTCCGGGAAGTGGGGACTGTTCCTGGGAGACGTGTGCGGCAAGGGCGCCGAGGCGGCCACCATCACCTCCCTGGCTCGCTACACCCTGCGCGCCTCCGCCCAGCACACGGACGATCCCGTCGCGGTGCTCGAGGCCCTGAACAGCGCCTTGCTGGCTGATGTGTGGGCGGGCAGCCGGTTCTGCACAGCGGTCTTCGCCACCCTCACCCCTGATGCGGCCGGGGGCTTCACCGTGGAGCTGGCCACCGGTGGGCACCCCCCGGCCTACCACCTCAGCCCCGCCCCGCCCGAAGCCGGGCCCGGCACGCACACGCGGGCGGAAGCGGTCCGCCCCAAGGGCGGCATGCTCATCGGGGCCTTCCCCGAAGCCCGCTTCGCCTCCACCACCCTCCACCTCGCCCCCGGCCAGGCCCTGCTCCTCTACACCGACGGCCTGACCGAGGCACACACCGGCACCGACGCCATGCTCGGAGACGAGGGCCTGACGGCCTTCCTCGCCGCTCGTCCCGCCTCGTGCGGGGCGGCGCAGCTGATCCAGGACACCGTCGGTCTGCTGGACACCCTGCCCGAGGGCGCGAGTGACGACGTCGCCCTGCTCGCTCTGTCGGTTCCCGCTCCCGACCAGGCCACCGCCACGACGGGGGCCGGATCCACCGCCCACACCACCGCCGCGCCCGCCGGCGAGGAGCACTGACGGCCATGACCGACGACATCGAGCTGACCCTGACCCCCACCCCGGGTCCCGCAGCGGTCGCCACCGTCACCGGCGAGATCGACCTGCACAACGCGCCCGGACTGCGTACCCGCGCGCTGGAGCTGATCAACCAGGGCCACCACCACTTGATCCTGGACCTGTCGGGTGTGGGCTTCTGCGACTCCGCCGGCCTCGGCGCACTGATCGGCATCTGGCACGGCGCCCAGGCAGCGGGCGGCTCCCTGGCCCTGGCCGCCGTCCCCGACCGGCTGATGCGCATGCTCACCCTCACCGGGGTGGACAGCCTCCTGCCCCATTACCGGAGCACCGCCGACGCGCTCAGCGCCCACCAGGACGCCGCCGACGCCCCCTGAACCGCTTCTCACTCAGCGACACCGACATCGCACGGTTTCCAGCAGGTCGGACTCGACGCCCGGCAGAGCTGCCTCTCGCAGCGACTCAGTCGAACCTGTTCAACCGCCTGCCCGTCCACGGGTCGACGCCCGCGTCGAGCGATCGTTCCTCGTCTCGAGAGTTCAGGAAGCGGGCGCTCCCGGCCCTCCGCGGTGAAAGGCTCAGCCTGGACGTAATCCCGCTTCCTCGGCCGACGCCCCGGCGGCGGCCCGGCAGGTGTCCGTCGGCAAGGGCGAGCAGGCCGACGTCCGTTGGCGCGATGCAAGTTTCGGTCACCTCTCCGTGGGCGAGCCGGTCCCCCTCCCCGCCACAGCCGCCGTAGAAGGCAACCCGCTCGCCATGGACGACCACCGCCTCAGCGCCCTGGACACGGTTCGCCCACACCTTCACGGGCTGGTCGGGGCGGCCTGCATATCTCAACAAGTGGAAAGTCCGTATACGGGCACGCCCAGGCGGTGGTGCGGCGACAGGGCACAGCGGTCGTCGACATCACCTGCCCCAGCTGTTGTCGACACCTCGCCCGACTCTCCGGTGCGTACGGAAACCGTACGCAATCCGTACGGTAGGGTGAGCGCTGGAGGTGCTGCATGTCCGAGTTGTTCGACGCGGTCGACGCCTTGGTCGCGTCCCGCGCTGCGCTGCCGCCAGTGGAGGAGCGCAAGCGTCTGCGACAGGCTCACGGTCTCACGCTGGACGAGGTGGCCGCCGCGTTGAAGGTGCGTCGGGCGACAGTGTCGGGCTGGGAGTCGCTGAAGAAGCCGGTCGAGCCGCGTGGACCGGAGCGGGAGGCGTACGCACGGTTGCTGAACAGGCTGGCGGAGCTCTACCCCGCGCCCGTCACGCCCGCCACCGCACCCACGCCGACCAGCAGCCGCCCCGAGTCGGCGGGACAGCCGCAACCGTCAGCCCCGGTCCCGGCCCCAGTCGCGCCCGCGCCCTCCACAGGACAGGAGAGCGCTCAGGCCGTCCCCGCGCCCGCCACGCCCGCCACGCCGGCCGAACGGTCCGCACCCCCCTCAGCGCGCGCCGCCAGCAGCGCGTCGACGCCGCGCCGCTCCGCCGTGCGGAAGGCTGCGCCGGCCGATGCTCCGTCGAGGAGCAGAAGCACGGACGGTCGTTTCGCGAACGGGCCGCTCGCGGTGGTCGACGTCGACGCCGACGGGCAGGTCCTGGCCTTCTGCACGGGCGGCTTGGTCCTGGACCTGCCCGCGAAGAGTCTTCCGGCCCTGGTGGAGTGGACGCTGTCGGAGGCGAGGCTGGGTCAGCCGAGACTGTCGGGCCCGGGCAAGGACGCGGACCCCCTGCTTGTGCTGACCGAAGCCGCGCTGCAGCGTTACGGCCTGCCGGTCGCCCTCACAGACGAGGAGCGGCGCGCCGGCCGTCTCCCGGAGTCTCACAAGGTCGTCAGGCAGCTGGCGCGTGCGGAATGGAAGCTGACCAAGCGCGGGCTGGGGCCGTGGGCGCGGATCTACCGCCCGGCCAGCGGGTCGGAGCGGGCGTGCGTGCAGCTGTGCATCCCGTCCTGGCACGCGCTCGACTCCCGTCACTGGGGCAACGCCGCGCAACTGCCACCGGCGGAACTCGCCCGTGTGCTGGGGGTGTACGCGTCGCGGGTCATGACGCCGCGCGGCTCCACCGCCGTGACCGGCCTGGAGCTGATGACCGCGCTGCACCCGCCGACCCGCGCCTCCGAACCGGATGCCGACGGCCGCCGGCACTCCGAGCACAACCCCGGCTCCCTCGGCAAGGATCCGGTCGACTGCGCCCCGTGCGAGGCCCCGGACGGGCACCCGCTCCTGGCGGACCTGCCGCGCTTCCACGTTCGCGGCCCCGCCGAGAAGCTGTTCGAGGAGGCCTACGACTGGGCACGGCCGATGACCGACGACGAGTGCACCCTGCGGCACCTGGTAGGCATCGACGTGAACATGGCCTTCGCCGCCGGAGCCAACGGCCTGGTCGTCGGCCTCGGCGAGCCGACCCACGTCGAGCAGCCGGTGTTCGACGCGAAGCTGCCAGGTGCCTGGCTGGTCGACCTCTCCCACGTCGACCTGTCGAGGGTGAGGATCGGCAAGGACAAGTGGGCTGAGCTGGACGCCGGTCTGCTGCCCAGCCCCTTCACGCCCAAGGGTGAGCGCCCGGAGGGCCCGGCCTGGTACGCGACCCCCACCGTGGCCTACGCCGTCGAGCTCGGCTACGAGGTGCGCCCGCTGGAGGCGTACGTCCGCTACGACAACGGCCGCTACCTGGACGGCTGGTACCAGCGGCTGCGCGATGCCTACCTGGCCACCATGGCCGACCTCGGCGTGCACGCCGACATGGAGCCAGCTGCCTTCCTGAAGGCCATGGACAGCTACCGGCAGCGCGACCCCGAGCTGGCGATCGTGGTGTCGGCGATCAAGGCCACCGTCAAGGGCGGCCTGGGCAAACTGCGCGAACGCCCCCGCGGCGAGGGCTGGCGCCCCGGCCAGCCCTGGCGCGCGCTGTCCCGTCCGACCTGGCGGCCCGACATCCGCGCAGCGGTCATCTCCCGCACCCGCATCAACCTCCACCGCAAGATCGTCAAGCACGCGGCGTTCACCGGCCAGTACCCGATCGCGATCCTGTCCGACTGCGTGGTCTACGCGGCCGACGGCCCGTCGCCGGTGGACTTCCTGCCCTACCGGGAGGGCAGGCCGCTGCCCGGCGGCTTCAAACTCGGCGTCAACCCCGGCCTGGTCAAACACGAAGGCACCCAGAGCGTCCTGTGGGGCGAGGAGGTCCGCGAGCGCTTCGACGCACCGGAACTCAACCTCGCCCGCTACATCAAGGACGGCACCGTCACCGACATCGACAACGGCGAGTAGGAGAAAGTCGCGATGAGCCTGTTCGGTGACGGCCTGGAGGCCGCGGTGCAGAAGGCGTTCACCCGCCCGGCGCCCAAGACCGCGCCCGCCCAGATGCGTTACCTGGTCAAGCAGCTCAAGAGCACCAGGGCGGTCGCCCAGATGCTGCGCATCTCCCAGCGCACCGTCGAGCGTTACGTGAAGAACCAGATCAAGAAGCCGCGCCCGGAACTCGCGGCCCGGCTGGAGCGCGAGGTGACCAGGCGATGGCAGCCCCAGGTCCGAGCCAGGGCCCGGCGGCAGGCGGCGACGACCGGCGGCATCGTCATCGACACCCGCGCCCGCATCGGCTACACCGCACCGATCGGCACGACCGACGACGCCCGGCTGCGACACCTGACCGTCGCGCTGCCGCCGCAGTACGCCGCCCGCCTCTTCGACGCCCAGCAGTCCGGCGCCGGCGACCAGCAGCTGCAGCAGATCGCCGCCGAAGGCCTGAAGGAGTTGTACTTCCAGGACGGCGGCCGCCGCGCCGGCTCGCTGGAGGAGATCCGCTTCACCGACATCGAGCACATCGAGTTCGAGCTGTAGAGCAACAACTCAGCCGGACCGTACCTCGATGCCTATCGCCACGGGGGTCTGCCCGGCCGATCTTCAGTTGTGGGAGTATGCCGCCCATGACGTACATCCGAAGGGGCCGTGCCGCGTAGAAGACCAGCTTCACTCCGGCTGCGGGACCGCGGCTGGGGTGGACCATGGGTGCGGTATCGCGATGTTCCAGGTCTGTCGGGAGCGGCGAATGCCGCTGTCCGTGTGCTCGAACGGGAGCGATTGTCTCCGGGCATCGTCGCGGTGGCTCTGAGCGTATGGTCCGTGCGTGTTCACGGCACGAGGCGCCGGTGGAGGCAGTGGGAGACGGAGTTCACCTGCCCCTGCTGCGGCGAGGGCTGGGCCCGGGACAAGCTGCAAGTAGCTCTGTTCCTGCTTCCGCCAAGGGCCGCCGGCGAACTTCGAGTGCAGGTCGAGCGCTTGGACGCGGTGCTCCTCAGACGAACGCATCACGAGCCGACAGGAAACCCGGACTTGGCGTGGTGGCATCGCAGGTGCTGATCGTATTCATGCCCCTCGCGTCCTGCCTGGCGACGGCGCGCGCGGCAGCTTCGCGCCGGCTCAAGGGCCGCCCGCGCGATGAACAGGGCTCCCGGCAGCTGCCTTTGGGCGGACCATCAGATCGACGCTGCGGCGGGCGCACCACTCGGCACGAGCCGACGCGGGACGTCGCCGCCCGCTCGGACCGGGCGGGCTAGGGTACTGGCCATGGCTCTGGACCGAGATGGCGTGATACTTCCGCGACTGCGACCGATGGACGTCGCGCGACGAGGGGTGATCTTCGGCCTGCTGGGCGTGGTGCCGCTCTTGGTGGCGACTTTGAGCATCAGCGGCAGCAGCGACCGGGAAGAGTTCCTGGCCGTCGTGGGCGTTCTCGCTGGAGCCTTCGGCCTCCTCCTGCTGGTGATCGGTGCGGGCTTCTGGTGGCTCAGTGCGGAGGACATCCGACGCCTGCGGGACTGGCATACCCTCACGACCCAGGCCGCCTCGGTCACCATTATCGGTCCCGCCTTCCTGCGCTCCGGGCTGGTCCTGACCGTCCTCGGGACTGCTGCTCTCGTCCTGAATCAATTCGTGGACTCGTACGGCTAGCAGTTGCTTCAGCGAAGGGGTCGAGGGCGTGCGGAGACCTGCGGATCCGTTCGCGAGGGCGGCGATGTCCGACGGTAGGAACCCGCGTCAGGACCAACGCAGGACGGCGTACAGATGAGCCGGTCCGGCCACCGCTGGCGGCGCCCGGCTGTGGGCCGACCGGGTCGTGCGACCGACGACAATCGCAGCGGACGCTCGTAAGATGCCTGAATGCCAAAGCCGTTACGGATGAGCCGCCGCATGTGGGTCGCCACGTGGGCGGTGCTGTGCGTGGCCGCTCTCGCGGCCACCGCCGCACTCAACGCCTCTCCGCCGCCTGACCCGCAGCCCGAGAAGCCCGTCAGCGCCGAGTGCGCCGAGTACATCGCGGACATCGAGAAGAAGCTGGCCAGGGCAAAAGCGGAAGGCAACGACGACGGTGTGCTGGCCTTCACACGAACCCGGGTCGGCGCGGACGACTGCGGCGATGCAATCCTCGACCATTTCCGCGCCGGCCGATGAGCCGCCGCACCGGGCCCCCGCGACGGCACGGGCTGATGTGCCGCTGCCATGGCGATCACGGCCCTGAGTCCCGCGGCGGAGCCGCATCCCACTTCGCTGCGGGTGCACTCGTCCTGCCTGCCGGCCGACACCAAGCCGAGGGCAGGCAGATCCCACCTTCCGTCACGAACGTCGTTCCGACGCGCCCGGAGATCGCGGTCGGACACCAGGCGACGACAGCGGGAGTTCCGCTCCGGCTGTGTTCAGGAAGAGCCTGGCAGGATCCGCCGGACAGACCCTACTCAGCGGGACTGACCGGAATGGCCGAGCTGTCGCGCCTCATTGTCTGGGCGACGAGAGACCGGAAAGCGTCCAGGTCGCCGATGACCTCTTCGGCGCGGTTCCGCTGCTGGTACATGCCGTAGTAGCGGGCGCCGATGGCGTCAGGGTCGGCCTCACCGCCGCCGGGGATGACCCCGGAAGCGATCGTCACCGTGGCCGCGTGAATTCCCCGCGGCTTGAGTTCCGCGTGCAGTGTGTGTGCCCAGTTGCGCAGGCCGGCCATGGCCATTCCCACGTTGGCCAGAAAGGGTGCGGGGACTGTCGAGGAGACGCCGGTCGTCAGCAGGAGCGTGCCCTCACCTCGGGTCAGCATCTCCGGCAGTACGTGACCCACGGCCGTCACCGCGCCCAGCACATGCAGTTCGAACTGCGCGGAGACGGAGTCGACGGTGGTTTGTGCGGCATGGGTGATCGGCCCGGTCGGGCTGGGACTGTATTCGAGCACGTCGATGGGCCCCAACATGTCCCTCGCCGCGGTGAGTGCGGTGGTGAGAGCGTCGCGATCGCGGATGTCGGCAGGAAACGCGGCCGCCGTGATGCCCAGCTCCGCCAGCTCACTGACCAGGGTGTCCAGCTTCTCTCTGGTACGGGCGATCAGCCCGACCTGGAACCCCTTGAGGCCGAAGGCGCGAGCCACCCCCATCCCCAGCCCCGGGCCGGCACCGACGACAACGAGCGTCTTCATGACGGAGGATCCTCTCCGATCACCGTGATCGGAGCAGCGCCGCCTCGACTCCGCGCCGGTCACTTACTGTTTGTGAGTGGCCCCATGATTTGTTACCGAGAGGGCCGCGGCAAGACGGCACATTCATGTCAGTCACACACACGGAGGTAACCGTTGGCACCTCGCAGAGAGATCTCCTCTGCCCCGCACCCTCCAACAACAGGCTCCAGCCGCGAGCCGGAGGATGAAGCGTGCCGGCAGGTGCTCCAGATCCTCGGGTTGATCGGCAGCAAGTGGAGCATCCTCATCATTGGCCAACTCCGCGACCGCACCCTGCGCTTCGGCGAACTGCATCGCACCGTCACCGGAATCTCCCAGCGCATGCTCACCCTGACGCTGCGGCAACTCGAACGCGACGGCCTGTTGACCCGTACCGTCCACCCCAGTGTTCCCCCACGCGTGGACTACACGCTCACGGAACTCGGCGCGACACTACTGGACTCAGTCGTTGCTCTCGGAGAATGGGCCACCGAACACCGCCGGGAGATCAACGCCAACCGAAGCCGCTACGACGCTGCACACCAAACGCAAGCACCGTCCTGAAGCCCGTGTTCCATGGTGCTTGCCATGGGCCGTGATCACGTCGGCAGCCCCAGCGCGCATCCGTCGCGGCGTTGCTTTCACCGTGCCCTGCGCTGCACATCCGACCAGACGTACGTGCCGTTGGTGATTGTGCCGTCACCGGGATCAGTCCGGAACCGGGTCGGCTGCGTTCGCAGGGGCGGATGGCCTGGCCGGTGGGCCGGTCCAGCCAAGTCAGGCGGATGAGGCTCTGCCGGGCCAGGACCTGGTGGACGGGGAGACCGGCAGGCCAAGACTCGGTCCGATGCGGGCCAGGCACAGCTTGCGCTCTCGTCGCAGTCGGTGAGACTCGGTCCTTCAGCGCTGCGGGGCCCGGTGCGGCGTTCTGCGGGGCCGACCGGAACAGTCGTGCAGCCGGCCTCGCCCTCTGCTGGCCAGCGGCGCAGCTGCGTTCCTGGACAGCACCACCACGCCGGACGTATCCGCCGTGATCAAGCCCGGCCGGCGTCAACAACGCTCGTGATCAACACCTGGCGGTGTCGGGGGACACACGGCGACCGCGGTCGTGGGGGAGCGGAGGCCCAGGCCCCGCGGTTGCTCCGGTGCCGGCAACGGGCGCACTGGCCGGAGCGCAGTGAAGCGGGCGCCGATTTAGGCTGGAAGCAGCCCTCACGGGACCGGCTGCCCGGACGGAGCGTGGCGCGTGGAGATGGCCGACAGGCAGGACGCCCCCATTGCCGTCGCGGTGATCGACGCGGACGGCACGGTGAGCGGCTGGAGCGAGGGAGGGCGTCTGCTCCTGGGCTGGACGGCGGAGGACACCGTGGGGCGCCCGGTGGGCGACCTGCTGGTCGGCTCCCCGCTGCTCGGCCTCCCCGGGGGGCAGGACACCGGCCACCCGGAGATCATTGCTCTGCGCCACAGGGACGGGTCCGCGGTGGACGCCGTGGTGACGACTCAACCGCTGTCCGGCCCCGACGGGCGCGCCCTCGGCCAGGTCGTGACCTTCCAGCGTTGGGGAAGCCGCCCGCTGATCGCCGACCGAGCCTTCGAGCAGTGCCCCTTCGCTCTCGGCGTCTACGACCCTGACCTGCGGTTTCTGTGGATGAACGCCTCCTCGGGCCGGGTGATAGCGCACTCCGAGGATCAAGTACTCGGTAGGCAGTACCGCGAGGTGCTGCCCGAATTCGACAGCACACTGTTTCCCGAGAGGGACGACAAGCCCTACACGGACAAGCTCTCGGAAGTGGCCAGGACGGGTGAGCCCGCGCGTCTCATCACCGTCTTCCGCCCTCGCGGCAGTGACTACGCCAACGCCTGGGCCACCAGCATCTGGCCGGTCCGGGACAGCGAGGGCAGGATCCGCGCGGTCGCCAACTGGGGGTTCGACATGAGCGCCGAGTACTGGGCTCGGCAACGCCTGCTCATGCTCAACGAGGCCAGCGGCGGCATCGGCCGGACACTCGACGTGATCGGCACCGCTGAGGAACTGGCCCGGACCTCGGTGCCGCGCTTCGTCGACCTCGTCAGCGTGGATCTGTTCGACGAGGTTCTGCGCGGAGAGGAGCCTCCCTCAGCGTCCGCGTTCACTCCCGGCGAGACGGTCCGGCTCAGCCGTGCCGCCCGGTACTCCACGAAGGAGGACGCCGGCCGGGCCGCGGAGCCCATCACACCGGTCACGCACACTGCCGGTTCGGTCGCCGCCCGCTGCATGGCCACCCGCAGGTCCACCGTCGAACTCGCCGCCGAACCCGGCCAGGGCAGCGAGTGGGCCTTCGGGCCCGGGCTCGCCGCCGACCCGGCGCACTGGCCGCCGGGCAACCCGGTGATCGACGAGACCCTCGCCGCGCAGGACCTGACCGGGCGGATCACCGTGCCGCTTCAGGCGCGCGGCGCGCTGCTCGGCGTCGTAGCCTTCTGCCGCCTCGACCGGCCGGAGGCCTTCACCGCCGACGACCTGATCCTCGCCGAGGAGCTTGCCGCGAAGGCAGCCGTCGCCATCGACAACGCCCGCCGGTACTCGCGAGAGCGCACGACCGCTCTGACCCTGCAACGCAGCCTCCTGCCGCAAGGGCTGCCGCACCAGGAGGCGGTCGACGTGGCGTCCCGCTATCTGCCCAGCGGGACCGACACGGAAGTGGGCGGCGACTGGTTCGACGTCATCCCCCTGTCCGGAGCCCGGGTCGCCCTGGTAGTCGGCGATGTCGTCGGCCACGGCCTGCACGCCTCGGCCAGCATGGGCCGGCTGCGCACCGCGGTTCGCACCCTCGCCGACGTCGACCTGCCCCCCGACGAACTGCTGACCCACCTGGACGACCTGGTTCTCCACCTCGCCAGCGATCTCCAGCCCGGCAGCCACTTCCAGCCGACCGGTGAGTCCGGCGCCACCTGCCTGTACACCGTCTACGACCCTGTCTCCCGGCGCCTCACCCTGGCCAGCGCAGGCCACCCCCTGCCCCTGGTCATCCACCCGGACGGCACCAGGGTCCCGGTGGCCGCACACCCCGGACCCCCACTCGGCATCGGCGGGCTGCCCTTCGAGGCCACCGAGCTGGAACTGCCGGAGGACAGCCTGCTCGCCCTCTACACCGACGGACTGGTGGAGAGCCGCGAACGCGACACCGACCAGGGGTTCGCCCAACTGCAGCAGGTGCTGAACCGCCCGGTCACCTCGCTGGAGGCCCTCTGCGACACAGTGATGGACACCCTGCTCTCCGAACACCGCACCGACGACGCCGCCCTGCTGCTCGCCCGTACTCATGGCCTGGATCCCGACCACGTCGCCGACTGCGACGTCGAACCCGACCCGGCCCAGGTGCCGCTCGCCAGGAAGTTCGCCGTCGACCAGGTCAGCACCTGGGGCCTGGAGGAGGCATCCTTCGTCACCGAGCTCGTCGTCAGCGAGCTGGTCACCAACGCCATCAGATACGGCGAACCACCCATCAAGCTACGGCTGATCCGTGACACCTCCCTGATCTGCGAGGTCTCGGACGCCAGCAATACCGCTCCCCACCTGCGCCGGGCCCGTGTCTTCGACGAGGGCGGCCGGGGTCTGTTGCTCGTCGCCCAGCTCACGCAGGGGTGGGGAACCCGGCACATGACCAACGGCAAGACGATCTGGTGCGCACAAGCCCTCTCAGAGGGGGCGCCCCAGGGCGACCAGAACCGCGTCACCCGCCTGTCGGCACACGAGCGATGAGCAAGTGAGCCGGCTGGCAGTGAGCCAGACGTCGTGAGCACGCGTGAGCACACGCATCTCCTGGAACAAGAGCCTCGCCAAGGTGAAGTGGCCGTCGACGCGATTACCATCCACGCATGGTCCCCGAGGGAGAGGCCACACAGGCGGCGCCTCGGCGGCGGCTGGACCAAGTCCGAAGTCTCCAGGCCGGATAACGGCCGGCAGACCGCTGACACAGAGGAACTCACGGCGGCGTGGGCTGATGCGACCGGCCGCCCTGAGGCGTTCGACGGCCTGCTGGCCCAGCTGCGTGACCGGTCCGCAGCACATACATGACTCCCACGAGCACCGCCGGGCCGGGGACGCGCAGTCGGCCGGGACGGTGCTGCCGTCGGTCGAGGGCGGGCGGCCACAGGGGAGTCCCTCCCGCAGGTCATCCTCAACACCCTGCTGAAGGGGGAGGTATTGGCCAATTGCCACAGGCCACACCTGCCCCCAGCGGCCGTCCCGGAGCCGTGGAGACTGATCATTTGTCTCGTTCATGTCGTTTCGTCAATCGAACGGGAAGGGCTGATTCCTGCCCGCATGAGAGGTGAGTTGCCGGGAACGGCCCGGACGTTTGTGCGAGTTCTGTGACAACTTGTGGGCGCCCGGTGGCCGCTGGGGCCGCCGGGATCTGCCTTCCTGTGGGGGGAAGTCATGCACGAGCGTGCCTTCGGCATGCCCTTTCGGCGTGCCCGCAAGAGATCAGCAACCGGCGTTTCCCTGGCAGCGATCGCCTCGATCGCCCTGGCCGTCTCCGTCCTGCCCGGCGCGGGCGCGGCGGCGGCCGACGACAAGCCGGTGTCGGCCTGGGGCAAGGACAGCCCGGACTTCGAGATGCCGGCGGTGAAGGTCGGTGAGAACCGCCCGGTGGCGTCCGAGCGGTCCGAGAACCCGACCGACGAGGCGTTCCTGCCCTGGCAGCGCGAGCACGTCAAGGGCCCCGCGGGCAAGGCGGGCGGCGGCGAGGCGCCGGATCGGAGCGCCGCCGCGGACGCCGCAGCGCTGAGCGTCATCCCCGAGGGCCAGGGCAATGTCCCCTGGCACCGCTACACCAGCTTCGCGATCACTGACGCACTCACCGCGAAGATCGACTACTCGACCGGCAACCTGATGCTGACGGCGACGGACTTCGACATCGCCGGCGTCGGCCAGCGCCTGCAACTGGCGCGGACCTACAACTCCCTCGACGCTCCCTGGGGCCGGGTCTCGCAGCGCTGGTGGCAGCAGTACGAGCGCTACCTGTCCATCGGCTCCTCGGAAGTGATCTTCTACGACGCCTCCGGTGCGACGGTCCGCTTCACCAAGAACAGCGACGGCTCCTTCACCACACCCAAGGGCTACTCGCAGGACCTGAAGAAGAACGCGGACGGCACCTACACCCTGACCAAGTGGAAGTCGGGTGCGAAGGAGACCTACAACCAGTACGGGTCCCTGACGAAGATCACCGACCGCAACCAGGGCACGATCACGGTCACCCAGCACGACGAGAACGGCGAGAACAAGGGGTTCAAGCTCACCGAGACCCGCTCGGGCCGCTTCATCGACCTGGTGAAGACCTACCCGTCGCAGTGGCAGGCCAAGGACAACACCGGCCGCACCGCCGTCTACAACCTCGACGCGAACGGCAACCTTGCCTCCACCACCGACGCCGAGGGCAAGACGGTCTCCTTCCGCTACGACTCCTCCGGCCGCATCGACAAGATCACCACGGCCGAGGGCCGGGTGACGGTCTTCAGCTACGACGACGTCAACCGGGTCACCTCCATGCTGCGTGGCACAGGGTTCCACAGCGACGGCCACACCGGCCCGACCTGGACCTACAGCTACACCGCCGCTTCCCCGACGGCCGCCGGGACGACCACGGCCAAGGACCCGGAACTGCACGCCACCACATACGCCCACGACGGCGACGGCCGGGTCACCGAGGTGACCGACGCCCTGGGACGCAAACGGTCCACGAAGTTCGACGCCAACAACAACATCGACTCCACCACGGACGCCATGGGCTCGGGCACCACTCCGGGCAACGTCACCGACTACGGCTTCAACACCCGCAACAACATCGAAACCGTCACCATGCCCACCGGCGGCAAGACGGTCAACACCTGGCAGACCATCGCCGGCGGCGACGTACCCAAGGACTCCACCAACGCCGACGGCGAGAAGACCAGCTTCACCTACGACACAGTCGGCAACACCACCTCGGTCGCGCAGACCGGCACCGGCGGCGGCACCGTCTCCTACGACTACAACCCCGCCACCCCCACCTGCGGCGGCTTCGAGGGCCAGCGCTGCAAGGCGAAGACGAAGATGACGTCGACGAAGACCGTCGTCACCGACTTCCACTACGACGCCAAGGGCAACCTGGAGTGGGTCGAGCCCCCGGCGCCGCTGGGCAGGACGACGTTCACCTACGACGACCTGGGCCGCACCAAGACCGTCACCGACGCCCGCGGCATCACCAAGACGTACACCTACGACAACCTCGACCGCATCCGCACCGTCACCTCACCGAACACGGTCAAGGTCGAGTACTCGTACGACGGCGACGGCAACATCGTCCAGCGCTCGGACGGCACC
Organism: Streptomyces sp. NPDC015242; assembly: GCF_043079125.1. Taxonomy (NCBI): domain Bacteria; kingdom Bacillati; phylum Actinomycetota; class Actinomycetes; order Kitasatosporales; family Streptomycetaceae; genus Streptomyces; species Streptomyces sp. NPDC015242. Next base: position 289,303 of record NZ_JBIBUF010000010.1, read on the forward strand.
GGCATCACGAAGTACGAGTTCGACCCGCTCCAGCGCGAGACGGTCCGCCACCTCCAGGACGGCTCCCAGACCCTGCTCGCCTACACACCGGCCGGCAACGTCGACTACTACCAGGACCCGGCCGGCACGACCGACTACACCTGGAACGAGGTCAACAAGCTCAGCGAGCTGAAGGACCCGCAGGGCCGCGTGACGACGTACAAGTACAACAACAACGACGTCCGCACCACGACCACCTACCCCGGCGGCACGGTGCAGAGGGTCGACGTCGACAACTCCAGCCGCCCCAAGACCATCAAGGCGACTTCTCCGCAAGGCACCCTGGTCGACCTGGCCTACACCTACGGCTACGGCACCAACGCCGCCACGGACGGCTCCAAGATCCGCACCCTGACGGACAACGTCCGCAACACCAAGCGCACGTACTCCTACGACGGAGCGGGCCGCTTCTCCTACGCCAAGGAGGAGAAGTCCGGAGCGATCACGGACTCCTGGCAGTACTGCTACGACCTGGCCGGAAACCTCACCTCCCAGGGCACCGACCAGGGCTGCCCGCGCGGCACGACCTACACCTACAACGACGCCCAGCAGCTCACCGCCAAGTCCACGACGAGCGGCCCCTGGTCCTACGACGCGATCGGCAACGAGACGGCCGGCGCCTCCACGGACGACTACGCCCGCACGGGGGAGTCGTACACGGACCACTCGCAGCTGAAGTCGATCACGGTGGGCGGCAAGGCGTACGCCGGTCAGTACGGCTCGACCGACCAGAGCGAGCGCATCAAGCTCGGTGACACCGCCTTCCACAACGGCCCGCTGGGTCTGTCGGCGAAGACGACTGCCGGTGTGGACATGGGCTTCAATCGCGAGCCCGGGGGCACGTTGAACTCCATGACGACCGGAGGCAAGACGTACTACTACCTCACGGACGCCATCGGCAGCGTGGTCGCCCTGGCGGACGCGGACGGCAACAAGGTCAACACCTACACCTACAGCCCGCGCGGCGTGCGCATCCTGGCGCAGTCGTCCGAACCGGTCGCCCAGCCCTACCGCTTCGCCGGCAACTACCAGGACCCCACAGGCCTGTACCACCTCCAGGCCCGCTACTACGACGCCAACATCGGCCGCTTCACCCAGCCCGACCCCTCCGGCCAGGAGAAGAACCCCTACCTCTACGCCGAAGGCGACCCGGTCAACCGGATCGATCCCAATGGGCTCTTCTCGGTCGAAGGAGCCATGAAGGGGATGCTCAAGAACGCCGGACGAGCGACCCGGGCCAACGCCATCTACAAGACGGGCAATGCCCTGCTCGACGGTGACTACGGCAAGGCCGCTGCCGTGGTGGTGGGCGAGGTGGCGTCCAGCGTCACCGGCGCGGCATGTGGCGCCGTGGCGACAGCCGCTGGAGCACCGACTGCCGGGGCAGGAGGCTTCGTCGTGGGAGCCGCCTGCTTCACGGGAGCTGAGTACGTCGGCAACGCGGTGGAGAACAAGGCGACTGACGCCTGGTCGTGAGGTCAGGCACGTGAGAGGAGAACCAGTGGAAACGACGAGTACCTACCTGCTGGCCAATGAGGGCCGCGTCATGCCCGAAGGCACTGCTGGGCTGGTGATCCTCGGCATTGCCGTCGCCGCCCTGATAGCCATGATCATTTATGGCAGGGTGAGCCGGAACCGCGGCCGCCGAGGCTGATCGGATCCACTCGACCTGTCACGTGCTGCGGCTGCCCCCGAGTCGTCGAGAGCCGGGGGCAGCGGGCGAGCCACCCGACGCGGCGAGGGCTGCGTCTTGTGTGCCGGAACCGCAGGTGTTCGGGCGAACGGCGGGATGGCGATGCAGGGCTGGCGAATTCGGAGGCCAGTCGCTGACGGGGACTACGAGGCAGCTGCCGACAGGGCTATCGGCTTCGCTGCGGACAAGCCGATCACGCAGGCCCGGACGGCCCCGGCCCGCCGTGGCGGCCATGACGGGCTGTTCCGCCGGTTCCTCGGAGGCGTCGGGTACCGCGCGTCCGGCTCGATTGCCGTCGACGGGCGGACTCGACCGCCACGCAACCCGCTCGGCCGGGAGACCCCGGCCGAGCGTCCGCATGAACTGCTCGCGGCCCGATCAGCACGACCACGTGGTGCGACCCTCACAAGCCCTCGGCGCTGGAGGGTCCTGTCGTCTTCCTGTCGTCAGACCTGCGTGGCCGTGCGCGTCTTGATGGTCAGGGCTGCCAAGGCCATCATCAGTGCGCCGAAGACGGCGGCGCAGGCGTACATCGTGAAGCCGATGTCGGCGTTGCCGGCCGCGATCAGCGCCCCGCCGATCCACGGGCCGAAGATGGCGCCGAAGCGGCCCATGCCGGAGACCCAGCCGAGGGCGGTGGGGCGGTCCTCGTCGTTGTGGTGGGTGCCGACCGTCGCGTAGACCATGGTCTGGCCGGAGAAGAGCAGCAGCCCGGCGAAGAAGACCACCGTGTAGAGGACGCCGACCGACATCTCGACGCCCATGAGGTAGACGAAGACGGAGGTCAGGAGGAACCAGGCTATGACGACCTTGCGCGGGCCGATGCGGTCGGCGGTGCGGCCGGCGATGAGCATGCCGCAGATGCCACCGACGTTCAGGAACGTCGAGAAGAGCAGCGAGTCGCCGGTGTCGTAACCGAGCTCGACCATGATCTTCGGCAGCCACTGGCCGACTCCGTAGACCAGGAGCAGACCCGCGAAGGAGGTCAGCCAGAAGCACAGAGTGGTGGACCACTGGCCGTGCCGGAAAAGGTTCTTCAGCGCGTCCAGCTTGTCCCCGCGGTGCGCCTTCGGCTCGGCCAGTTCGGTGCCGTAGGCGGCGGCGAGCACCTCGGCGTCGGCGCGGCGGCCGCGGGTGAGCAGGTTGGTGGGCGACTCGGGCAGCAGCCTGAAGGCGACCGGGAGCAGGATCAGGGCAGGCACCGCGGAGGCGATGAAGGCCGTTCGCCAGCCGTGGTCGTCGACCAGCCAGAGCGCGATCAGCGGGGCCAGGGCGCCGCCGGTCTGGTGGGCGGTCATGATGATGCCGGTGGCGAGGGCGCGACGGCCGCGCGAGGTGAACTCCATGCCGTACGAGATCGCGATCGGCAGCAGCGCGCCCAGGCCGAAGCCGCACACGAAGCGGAAGAAGCCGAACTGGCCGGAGGACTGGGCCCAGCCGCTGCCCAGTGTGGCGAGGGTGAAGATCACGACGCTGGCGAAGACGGTGACGCGGCGGCCGATCCAGTTCGAGGCCATGCCGGACAGGATCGTGCCGAGCAGCATGCCGAAGTTGGCGTAACTGCCGATCGTGCCGGCGAGGTCGGGGGTGAGGCCGAGGCTGTGGTCGCCGAGCATCTTCGGGAGCACGGAGCCGTAGATGAACGTGTCGATGCCGTCGAGGAGGACGAGTGCCCAGCACAGGGCGATGACGGCGGTGCGGCTGCGGCGGGCCGTCGTCCCGGTCACCGGGGCGAGCGGGGAGGTGGCGGAGGAGGACATCGTTGTTTCCTCTCGTGCGGGACGTCAGGAAGTGGCCCTGGTCCCTGGCTGCAAGGGTGGTGGGCGCGGTACGGCTCGCGCGGCCGGTGGGGAGGACGGGCGGAGCGCGCCCCTGAGCTGCGGACTCCGCGCCGGGAGCCGCGAGCTCGCTGTGGCGTAGACGTTAAAAAGCCGCATGCGATACGTCAACGCTTTTGTTGACAATCTAGGCGACGATTCGGCCCCGGGGTGCGGCTGGCCGTCCCCCGGGGCCTGCGGGGAGAGGTCACATCAGGGCTGGACGGGCGGCGTGCCGTGCGTGTGGAAGGACTCGATGGTCTTCAGGCCCCAGGCTTGGCCCTTCTTTCGTTCCTCCTCCGTCCAGGTGATGAGCGGCCAGTCGGGGGCGAGGACGAGGCGCGTGAGCGGGTTGCACAGTTCGATGCGGTTGCCGCCGGGCTCGTAGACGTAGAGGAAGAACGTCTGCTGGATGGCGTGCTTGTGCGGGCCCGTCTCGATGAAGACGCCGCTGTCGATGGCGAGGTCGGCGGCGCGCAGGATGTCCTCGCGGGTGTCGGTCGCGAAGGCGATGTGGTGCAGGCGGCCCGCACTGCCGGTCCAGTCGGACGTGTAGACGACGTCGTACGACTTGTCGGTGTACGTCAGCCAGCGCGCCGCGATCTTGCCGGAGTCGAGCCGGATCTGCTCGGTGGGACGGGCGCCGAGGAGCTGCTCCTGCCACTGGGCGTTGACGAGGACGTCGGCGGCGAGGAAGTTGATGTGGTCCAGGCGGCGGACGCCGACGCCGCGGTTGGGTTTCGCCTGTGGCTGGTTCTTGAGCGAGGGCCTGAGGGCCGGGGGAGCCTGGTAGTGCTCGCTCTCCCAGTACAGGGCGTGCTCGTGGCCGTCCGGGTCGGTGGTGAGGTAGAGCCGGCCGAGACCGGGTTCGTCCTCGGTCCACCTTCCCGTGCCGCCTGCCGCCTCGATGGCCCGGATGCGACGCCACAGCGCCTCCTCGCTGGAGCTGCGCAGGGCGAGCCGGCCGAGGCCGGGCTGGTCACGGGCGGTGAGGACGAGGCTGTGGTGCTCGTAGTCGTCGAAGGTGCGCAGGTAGACGGTGTCGCCGTCCTGTCCGTTGACGGTCATGCCCAGGAAGTCCGTGAAGAAGGCGACGGAGGCGTCCAGGTCCGGGGTGAACAGCTGGGCGTGGCCGATATGGGCGATGTCGCCGAGAGGCGGGGTCATCAGTGACCTCCTGTGCGTGGTGCGGGGAAGACGGTGCCGTCGAAGATCTTGCGGGCGGTGCGGACGACGGCGGTGCGACGTGCTCTCAGGCCGCCCTCGGGGGTGCGATCGATGCTGCTCTCGATGTCTGTGAATCCGCTGGGATGCTCGATGCGGATCCGGTCACCGTGGTCGGGGAGGGCCGCGATGCCGTGTGCGACGCTTCCCTCGATCCGCAGCCCGGCCGCCACGCTCGCGGCGCCCAGGACGCCGATGGAGGTGTGGACGCGGTCCGGGATGAAGGTGCGGGTGGTGACGGCGCCGCCGTGGCGGGGCGCGGAGAGCAGGGTCAGCTTGGGGACGGTGGTGCCGGTGACGTCGCCGAGTCCCATCAGGTGCCCGGCCGCCAGTCGTATGTCGTGGAGCCGGGCGGTCAGTTCCCGGTTGCTCTCCAGGTCCTTCAAGCCCTGCTGGCCGGTGACCTCGAGGGCCTCGGCCGGGATCAGGACGGTCGGCATGCCGTTGTCGACGCACGTGACCTCGACGCCGGCGACCGTGTCGCGCACGTTCCCCGTGGGCAGCAACTCGCCTCGTCCCGGCGGGAACTCGATGACGACGGCGGCGGCGCTCCCGGGTACACCGGAGATCTCCGTGTCGCCGCGGTAGTCGACGCGGCCGCCCGGGGTCGGCAATGTCGCCGTGGCGAAGTCACCGGAATTCACCATCCGGATGCGCACGGACGTCTCGGCGGTCCCCGCTGGTACGAGTCCGCGCTCGACGGCGAACGGGCCGACACCGGCGAGCAGGTTGCCGCAGTTCTGCCGGTCCGAGACCTCTGCTCGGTCCACGGCGACTTGGAGGAAGAGGTAGTCGACGTCGGCCTCGGGATCGGTCGACGGGGACACCACGGCGACCTTGCTCGTGAGCGGGTGGGCGCCGCCGAGGCCGTCGACCTGGCGCGGGTCGGGGCTGCCCATGACCCGCAGCAACAGCTCGTTGCGGACGGTCTCTTCGGCGGGCAGGTCGTCGGCCAGGAAGTAGGCGCCCTTGGAGGTCCCGCCGCGCATCAGCATGCAGCGGATCTCCGCGGGGCTGGTCACGACTCGGCCTCCTCGTAGGCGCGGTAGGTCACCCCGAGACGGCTGAGCGTCTCCCGCAACCCGTAGCGATCGAGGCCCAGTTGCCCCTCCAGGAAGGCGGCGCGGGCCGCGGCCTCCTTCTGCTCGCGGGCCTCGGACGCCTCAGCGGTGTCGTGGGCGCGCTCGCGCGGGACGACCACCACGCCGTCGTCGTCGGCGACGATCACGTCACCGGGGTGGATCACCTGGCCGCCGATCACGATCGGTACGTTCACGCTGCCGCCGGTCGCCTTGACCGTGCCCTGCGGGCTGACGGCGGCGGACCAGGCGGGGAAGCCCATCGCGCGCAGTTCGGCCGTGTCGCGGATACCGGTGTTCAGGACGACGCCACGCACCCCGCGATGGGCGAGAGCTGTGGCGAACAGCTCGCCGAACAGGCCGTCCGTGCACGGCGAGGTGGTGGTGACGACGAGGATGTCGCCCTCGCCGCACTGCTCGACCGCCGCGTGGATCATGAGGTTGTCGCCGGGCCAGCACAGCACCGTGACAGCGGTGCCCGCGACCCGGACGCCTTGCTGGATGGGGCGCAGACGCGTGCCGAGGAAGCCGGTGCGGCCCATGGCCTCGCCGACGGTGGCCGTCCCGTAGCCGGCGAGCGCTTCGACGTCCTTCGGGGCGGCCTTGGGCGGGTTGGTGACGATCATGCCGGGCATCAGGCGAGTTCCTTCGCGATCTGCGGGTAGGGCCGCATGTACGCCTCGGCCATGGTCTTGTGGGCCAGGCCCAGGTTGGGGCCGGCGTTGCGCTTGAGCTGGACTCCGCGGCGCACGGCGAGGTCGGTGTAGTAGTCCCACAGGTGCTGCTGGGCGCCGAGGCACTCCATGGCCTTGCGCTTGGTGTCCCAGACTTCGGTGATGTCGAGGAGGACCTCGGGCTTGAAGCCGCTCATCTCGGGCTGGTGCGGTTCGAAGTAGAAGACGGGCGGGGCACCGATGATCTCGCCCTCGCCGGGGTAGCCGATGGCCTGGGCGAGGACGCGGGCTTCCAGGGCCATGCGGTTGGCGGCGGGGTGGTCGCCGTTGTACGGGTCCTCGACCGGGTGTGTGAGCACGACGTCCGGTTGTGTCTCCCGGTAGACGGCCACGAGCTGGTCGGTGAGCTCGGCGGTCGCGACCAGCGGGTAGTCGCCGGCGTCGAAGAAGCGGACCTCGGCGCCGAGCGTCGCGGCGGCGCGCTCGGCCTCCGCACGACGGATCGCCTTGATCTCGTCGAGCTTCTTCCCCTCCCGCCACGCCTTCGCCGACTCTCCGCGCTCGCCGAAGGTCAGGCACGCGATGGTGACCTTCTCGCCCCGGGAGGCGGCCAGGGCGATGGCTCCACCCGCCCGCCACACGAAGTCACCGGCGTGCGCGGTGACGACGAGGGTCGATCGGGGCGGGGTGGCGGCGGGTGCGCCGTTGCCGTGGGTCATGCTGAATCTCCTTGGTGACAGTGCCGCACCCGCCCCAGGAGCGCGTCGTCAGTCGGCGCGCAGGGCGTCGATCACGCTGCTGAGGTGGGCGCGCACGGCCGTCTCGGCCGCTTGCGGATCCCTGGCCCTGATCGCTTCGATCAGGGCCAGATGCTCACTCAGGGACTGCTGCGGACGTCCCGGCCGCAGCGCCAACTGGAAGCGGTGGCGCACCAGCTGGGCGTTGAGCCGCTCCAGGAGACCGACGGCCGTGTGCTGGCCGGAGGCGTCCCGGATCAGGGCGTGGAGGTCGTGGTTGAGCTCGGAGTAGGTGACCGGATCGCCGTCGGCGACCGCCTTGGACATGGCCTTGCCCAGGCCGGTCAGCTCGTCGAGCTGCGCGTCGGTGGCCTCGGTCGCCGCCTTGGCCGCGCACAGCCCTTCGAGCGCCATCCGGCACTCCGTGATCTCCACGGCCTCCTCGACCGTCACCACCCGCACCCGCGAACCGCGGTTGCGGATCCGCTCGACCAGCCCCTCGGAGGTCAGGTCCAGCAGTGCGGCGCGCACACTGGCACGCGTGACGCCGTAGCTCTCGGCGAGCTCGTTCTCCACCAGCCGCTGGGCCGGCGCCATCTCGCCCTGCAGGATCGCCTTCCTGAGCCGCTCCAGCGCGTACTGCTTGGCCTGCTCTCCGGAGCCTGGACGGGCTTCCTTCGGCATCTGCCCTCCCTGAGTGAGTGCCTGTCGACGCTAAATCTAGGCGAACAGAATTGTCAACGATTCTGTTCTCACTCTTGAAGGGGAGGCGAGCCGCAGCGGACGCGGCAGGCGGCGCCCGACTGCCCTCATCGAGGGCCGGTCACCGGTGGGGGAGGGGGGATCGTCCGGCGCCACCGCCGGCTCGCCGCCCTGCGGTGATCTCACGTCGGCAGTGGCTCAGATGGCGCAGCGTGTTCAGGGCGTCCACGACGGTCAGCTCCGGGAGGGAGTGGCGGAACGCGCGTGCGGTGTGACGGTGCCGGTGGCTAGCTCGTGTGGCCCGTCACCTTGGCGACCCACTTGATGAAGTCGCCCGGGTCCTCGTTGGTGGCATGGCCCTTGTCCCAGTAGTACGCGTGGTCGACGTCGCGGCTGCCGTGGCTCCTGGCCTTAGGCGGCCCGCGCCCTCACGCACGCCTGCGCGGCATCGCCATCCGCCACTGGGACGGCTACCGGTTCGGCGAGAACCGGGCGGGCGACGTCTTCCCCCACTACTGGAGCACCGTGACCGCCGCGACCCTGCTGCGCCTGCCGGACACTCTGCGCACCCCGGACACCGGCCGCCTCGCCGAGACGATCCTCCGCGCCAACCTGGCCAACCGGCCACCACCCGGACGACTCGGCCACCTGTGCCGTAGCCATGCCCCCTACCGCCGCCGGACGGCGGTTCTGTGGCTGCGCCGCCATGACGCCTGTGGATGTCGGAGATACTGCTAGCCATATTGTTGACAACCTTATAGCGTGCGTCACGCCTTGATCCCGAGGCATCAGCGAAGCACTCGTGCTCGATGAAGGGGAGAGACCCATGCAGAGGCTGACCGCGCCCCGCGGACGAGACGCACGCGTCCACCGGCCGAGCGTGCGGGCGGAACGCGCCGTGACCCGCACACGCCTCCTGGGCGGTGTGACGCTTGCGGGTTCCCTCGTCCTGACGTCCGTCGCCGCACCGGCCACCGTCGCGGCGGCTGCCCCCGCCCAGAGCCGTGACCATGCGGCGGACTCCCAGGACGCGGCGCTCGCCTTCGACTCCTCCCGCTACACGACGATCACCGTCACCGTCGACGGCCGTCCCGTGAACGTGCGCTGGTACAAGGAGATCTGCTACGTCGCGAACCCGGTCGCCGCGGCGCCGCAGCAGCCCGGCGGTCCGGGCGGGGGCAGCACCACCATCCCCAACACCGCCTGCGGCTACCAGAGCATGAACGTGTTCGTCCCCGAGAGCGCCTTCGGCGACCAGCGGGCGCCCCTCTACTTCGCCGTGAACAACGGTGGCTGGATGGCGAGTTACGTACGGGCGAGCGTGACCGCCGGCGCCTCCTACAACAGCGCGACGAGCAACGTCGGCGCAGCCCTGAAAGCGGGTTATGTCTTCGTCGACGTCGCCAGCCGTAGCCGCGGACTGGTCGGTGCCGACGGCTCGTTCCCCGGCAAGGCACCCTCGGCCGTCACCGACGCCAAGGCAGCCGTACGCTACCTGCGTCTGAACGACGCAGCGATGCCCGGCAGCGCGCAGCGGATCGTCGTCAACGGCACCAGCGGCGGCGGCGCGCTGGCGTCGATCCTGGGCGCTTCCGGCAACAGTGGCGAGTACATCCCGTACCTCGCTGCGGTCGGCGCCGCCGGCATCGATGCCAAGGGGCGCAGCACCCTGCGTGACGACGTCTTCGCCGTCAACGCCTACTGCCCGATCACCGACCTCGGCAACGCCGACATCGCTTACGAATGGCTCTACAACACCCTCGGCACCCGTGACACCACCGGACAGAACCCCTCGCCCGAGGAAGCTGCGGAGATGGCGGCCCGGTTCGCGGCGTACGAGAAGAGCCTCGGTCTGCGCAACCCCGACGGCTCCCGGCTCACCGCCGCGACCATGCTCGACACCATCGAGAAGGAGGTCGTCCGCTCCGCCGAGGACTACCTGAAGGCGGATCCCGCCCGCACCATCCCGCCGCTGGGCGGCACCTTCCAGATCACGGCGGGCGGCACCACCAAGTCGTACGTCAACGACTGGATCGACGTCGACACCGCCACCCGCACGGTGCGCTCCGTCGACATGGCGAAGTACCTCGCCTTCGTCGCCACCCAGGCCGCCCTCAAGACGACCCCCGCCTTCGACGCCGTGGGGGTCGACGGGAACACCACGAGCCGCACCGAGACCAACCTCTTCGGCCCGCCGGCGCAGACGTACCTCAACTACACCGAGTTCAGCTGGAACCACAACGACGTGCCCGGGGACGGCAGCGGCCTGGACGACACCGGGCTGACCTGGAAGCGATACACCGCGCAGCACAGCACCACCGTCGACGACCAGGTCCACCTCATCAACCCGATGGACTTCATCGGCACCGGCGCCGACACTGCGCCGAACTGGTACGTCCGCCACGGCACCCGCGACCGGGACACCGCCTTCACCGTCTCGGTCAACCTCGACCGCGCACTGGCCGCGGACAAGGACGTCGAGGACCTGGACTATCGGCTTGCATGGAACCAGCCGCACGCCGGGAACTACGACGTGCCCGAAGCCATGGCCTGGATCGCCAGGGCCGTCCAGAATGCCGGCGACCCGCTCGCATAGAGGGCAGACGGCCATCGGCCGCCCCGTCCCAGGACAGAGTGGCCGGGCGATCGAGCACGCCGACCGCACGCCACATGCCGTAGACGATGAGGGGTGTGCGGCAGAGGCGGTCGGCGCGGCGGGGGATCGGACCGATGGCGGTGATGCTTCTCGCCGTGCGGCTGCTACCGGGCGCGTTGCTGGGTTTCGGCGAGCCGGGCGGGGGCGGCGGCCATGCCGGGCAGGGTTGGACCCGCAGACGCCCCCTATCCATGGTCCGGCTTGGCCCCGGCACCCGCGCGAAGCTGTCCACTGGTTCCGGGTGCGCATCTCCACAGACGCGGGACCTCGTGCGAGCGTTACTCCTCGCCCTCGTTGCGGCCCGGACGACGGTTGCAAGGGCTCCACGGTCGGATCACTATGGAATTACCGGCCTCGGAGCCCTCGCGACTCGACGAACCGATGGCCCTCATCGGCCGCCTCCGGCCCGGCGAGCCGACTGAAGACCCCTGACGTCACCCTCGCCGAGAGGAAGAAGCTCATGCCTGACGTCATCTTCAAGTCCATCAAGTGCCACGAGACGACGAGCGGACTCGGAGCCGATCACGTCCGCGTCTGGTTCAAGGGCGAACTACTCTTCGACATGGAGATGAAGGGCGGCCGCCACCGCAACATAGGAAGTGGCTTCGAGAAGAGGCGCTTCGACGGCCCCGAGACCATCTGGGTCAAGGAAGTCGACGCAGGCTCAGACGACATCATCGGCACGGCCACCGTGCAGCCCGGCGGCCCCCAGGGCGAACTGACGGAGAACATGTACGGCGACGGTTCGCACTACGTCCTCTTCTACGCCGTCGGCGGGGCCTGAGCGCCGCATCGAGCATGCTGGAGGCGACGGTGGTGCGGGTACTGAGCAGGTGAGGCCGCCGAGGGGGCGTTCGTGCAGGCGTACGGGCATTGTGTGCAGTGGCCGGTAACCCGCGCGGTCATTGCGGTCGGGTGGGCCTTACTCGGAGTGGGTGCCATACAGGCATCATCGTGCGGGGCGGGTCGGGGTGTGATGGGGGATCAGTGCGGGGTGAACCCCGACGCCCACGGGACCTACCCGCTGACAGGGTGAGGGGCATGACCTCAACGCGCCTGTCACGCAGATCTTTTGTGGGCCTCACCCTGTCGGGGACGGCCGCGCTGGCCGCCACCACGGTGCTGCCCGCCCACCGCGCCCTCGCCTCAACCACGCCGATCCCGCCGCTGGACCCCACCGCTCTGCAGGCGGCGATCGACGACCTGGAGCACCCGCCGTCGACCGCGGCTCAGCTGTGCGTCGGCGGCACGGCCGGCCACTGGCGCGGCACCTCGGGCGTGGCCGACATCCGGACGCACCGTCCACCGACGGCACATGACAAGGTGCGCATCGGCAGCATCACCAAGGTCTTCGTCGCCACGGTGGTGCTGCAGCTGGTAGCAGAAGGCCGGGTGGACCTGGACGCGCCCGTGCGGCGCGTCCTGCCAGGGCTGTTGCCGACCCGGTTCGCGGCTGTCACCGTGGCGAACCTGCTGAACCACACCAGCGGTCTGCCCGACCACGTCGGCATACCGGACCCCAGAACCCCGGAGGAGGTGGTCCGCCACCGCTTCGACCACTGGACGCCGCAGCAGTGGGTGGCGACGGCGACACACGGACCGCTGAAGTTCACCCCGGGTACCCGGCAGGAGTACCGCGGCATCAACTACGTACTGGCCGCACTGATCATCGAAAAGGTAATCAGCCGCCCGTACGGGGAGGCCGTCACGGACCGCGTACTGCGACCGCTGAACCTGGCGCGCACCCTCGTACCCGGCGACGACCCGCGCATCCATGGCCGGCACGTGCACGGCTATCTGGCGATGTCCGACGGCAGCCTGCGGGACATCACTGTCCACGATCAGTCCTCCAGCCGCGGCGAGGGCGACATGATCTCCACGACCGGCGACCTCGACCGGATGCTCGCCGCGCTGTTCTCCGGCGAGTTGCTCCCACCCGAGCTGCTCCAGCTGATGTTCACCCTGCCCCCGAGCAATGTGCGCATGCTGGACGGCTCCCCGGCTCGCTACAGCACCGGCCTGCAGCAGGCCACCGTCAACGGCATCACCCTCTGGGGCAAGACCGGCGAGACGTACGGCTACAAGAACGCCGCGTTCTCCACTCGCGACCAGCAGCGCCGCTTCGTGCTCGCGTACCACCCGACGACCACCCGCGACGGTGCAGAGAGCCAGATGATCGCGCGGGTCGCGGACCTGCTCACCCGCAACCGAAGCGCCGAGGGCCCAACGGCCTGGGTACGCCACGTCCTCCGCTGATCACAACTTGCTGACATCGCACACGATCACACGCGAGAAACGACTCCCGAAGCCGGCTCGAAACGACTCCCGCAGACACTGACGCAGCCACGGAGCCGTACCGTGCCGGGGTCAGAACACGCCGTGGGTGTCCTTGGGGTGCCCGCATCTCACCCACTGGTCTCCGCCCACACCGCCGTGGTCGGGGAACTCCGTCCGGCAGGGATCGTCGCCGCCCGAGCCCCGGTAACGTTTGCATCGGCACCAATGCGGGGTCGGCGGAGGCGGCAGCTCTCCGGAACACGCGAACTCGAGCGAGTTCCGCTCCGCGGAGCTCAGCTCCAACCCCGACTCGCGGATCATCGCCGCGGCCTTGTCCTGCGCCTCGACGAGCAGCGCAGCAGCCTCAGCCAGCATCCGCGACTGCTCGCTGGTCCTGTCCTGCCGCTTCGATTCGGACATCCACGTACTCCTGACCGGTCAGATGTGGGCGTGCTCGGATTCCGTGTGCTCGCAAGTCCTGATAGGCGATCCCGTGCCGAAGTCCGGGCCGGTGAAGTCGATCCAGGTGTTCGGGCAGGGGTCATCGCCGCCCGAGCCGCCGTAGTCGCCGCAGCCGCAGAAGCGCGGGGTCGGCGGGGGGTCGAGTTGGGCCAGGCAGGGGCGGCCCACCCAGTCGCGTTCTTCGGACGTGAGGTCCGCGCCCGAGGCGCGCACGAGGTCCGCGGCCTTGCGGCGGGCTTCAGCGAGCAGGGCGCCCGCCTCAGCCAGGGTCCGGTTCTGGGCTGCCGTCCTGTTGTTCCAGTTCACGGCTCCCGTCCTACCAGAGACCACAGACCCGTCTCCCGCAGCGCGCAGGCGTGTCCGTCGGACGGGGCAACCAGGGGCGGGGCACGCGAGGCGCGGGGAGAGGGAAGTAGCCCGGGTGCCCCAGCCGTGTTCTTGCGAGGGTCCCGTACAACGCGCTGCAGGCTGTCAGGCGTTCGCCTTCACGGGGAGCTTCACTCGGTGGATCACCCTCCCATGTATGGCGGTGGTGGCAAAGGGATGCCTGATCTTGCCTGCCGTGCTGGAGGGGTGCGCTGAAGTTCAGGCGGTGACGCGGCGGCGTCGGGCCAAGCGGGACGACATACAGCGGGCCCGGCCTTCCGCCGCATCCCACGGTCGGTCCCGCCTCCTACTCGGCAGCGGCGGTCAGACCGGGATGGGCTGCACAGCCGCGAGCGAGGTGCGCCGGCCTTTCTCCACCGTGCGCAGTAGCTCGAAGTCGACCTCGGGATACGCGGCGGGGATCGCGTCGACCGACACCTGGGCGTAGAGAGCTACGGCCTCGGCTCGTGCCGAAGCCGGCATGGTGGTGACGCCGTCGACGCCGTCGACGCCGGTGCTGCCGGAACGTCAGGCCGGGAACGGGGCTCCGATCAGCCGCTCGGACGCCTCCCAGATCTTCCGGGCCTCGTCCATGTCGCGCAGTGGGGGCCACAGCATCTGCTCGGCCGGGGCGCCGCCGACGTCGGCCCGGTCGGGGCCGTAGAACTGCCTGCCTCGCGCGTCCGGGCTGGTGGCGGCCAGGAGTGCGGGGAGGGCGGCGGTGGCGGGGGTGCCGAGGATGCGGAGGCGGGAGAGCACGCGGATCAACCGGACGGCGCCGGTGTCCTTCTGCCGCCCCATGCCGGGCTGGGCGGAGAGGAGGTTGGTGGGGGAGACGCCGGGGTGGGCAAGGTTGCTGGTGATGCCCCAGCCGGCCGCGGCGCTGCGGACGTCGAGTTCGCGGGCAAACAGGCCGACGGCGATCTTGGACTGTCGGTAGGCCTTCGCGACGTCGTAGTCCCGGTCCCAGTTGAGGTCGTCCCAGTTGATCGCGCCGCTGCGGGCGGCGATGCTGGTCTGGTGGGTGACTCGGGCCTTGCCCTCGATGAGCAGCGGCAGGAGGCCCTGGGTGAGGGCGAAATGCCCGAGGTGGTTGGTACCGAACTGCAGCTCGAACCCGTCCTGGGTGGTCAGGCGGCTCGGGGGTTGCATCACGCCGGCGTTGTTGATGAGCAGGTTGATCGGGCGGCCCTCGCCCGCGAGCTGCTTGGTGAGGGCGGTCACGGAGTCGAGCGAGGCCAGGTCCAGGGCCCGGGTGGTGACTCTCGCGCCCGGGGCGAGGTCACGGATGCGGTCGGCGGCCTGCTCGCCCTTGGTGGGGTTGCGGACCGGCATGATCACCTCCGCTCCCGCTTGGGCGAGACGGGAGGCCATGACGAACCCGATCCCGTCGCTCGCCCCGGTGACGAGGGCGAGCTTCCCGGACAGATCGGGGATGGTGATGTCGATGTTCCGAGCCATCAGTGGCCTCTTTCGTTAGGTGACACGTCAACCGCGTTCGGCGTGTATGTCCATGCTGGGCGGTCGTCGGCCGCGCAACCAGGACTCACCGGTCCAGGGCTCGCCGATCCGCCCCTCCGCGCGGTCGAGGAGGGGCGGAACGACGAGCCGGCTCGGCGGGCGCATGGGCGGTAGGAACGCGGCAGTACCGAGGGGGGAGTGGCAAGGAACCCATGCTGATCGATCCGATTCGCTCCCCGACGATCGGCGTGGACCGGTGGCCCACAGGCGCGGCGGCGACGCCGACTCCGCCCCGCTCGGGAAGGCCCGTCGGCCGTGCCCCGACGTGGCGAGGCCGTCCCAAGGGGGGATCGGCAAGCCGTGGATACGCGCATGCACGCGCGATAGAAGTGAAACAGCATGGGGAACGAGGCAGACCTCTCGGAAGGGGAGCGCCGTGATCGATCGCGCAGGGCTGGCGGGTTTTCTCCGCAACCGTCGTGAGGCGCTGCAGCCGGAGGACGTCGGCATGCCTCGGGGACGGCGCCGCAGAACCACCGGGCTACGGCGGGAGGAGGTGGCGACGCTGTGCAACATGTCGGCCGACTACTACTCCCGTCTGGAGCGCGAGCGCGGTCCGCAGCCGTCACCGCAGATGCTCGCCTCCATCGCCCAGGGACTCCATCTGTCCATAGACGAGCGTGACCATCTGTTCCGGCTGGCCGGGCACAACCCGCCGCCGCGTGACACCTCCAGTGAGCACATCAACCCGGGGTTGCTGCGTATCCTGGACCGGCTGCACGACACGCCTGCGGAGATCGTCACCGAGCTCGGCGAGACCTTGCGGCAGACACCGATGGGCGTCGCCCTCACCGGCGACACGACGCAGTACACGGGTCCTGCTCGCAGCAGTGGCTACCGGTGGTTCACCGACCCCAGGGCCCGGGAACTGTACGCCCCGGAGCAGCACGCGTTCATGACCCGGATGTACGCCGCAGGCCTGCGCATCATCGTCACCCTCCGGGGTCCCGACTCCCGAGCCGCGTACCTGGCGGATCTGCTCCTGGACTCCAGCGAAGAGTTCCGGCGGGTCTGGGACGACCATGAGATCGGGATCCGCCCGCGCGAGGTCAAGCACTTCGTTCACCCCGAGGTCGGTGCCCTGGAGCTGAACTGCCAGCGCCTGATCGATCCGGACCAGGCCCATTCCCTGATGGTCTACACCGCCGTCCCGGGCACGGAGAGCTACGAGAAGCTGCAGGTCCTGTCCGTGATCGGCACACAGACACTGAACTGAACCGGCGCATCGAAGACCTACTCCGCCGGGATGCCGTCCTGACGACGCTCGAGGTCGGCATCGACTTTCGTAGCAGTCGGTCGTCATGCGCTGTCCTCCGTGGTTACTGGCCGGGCCGGGCAGGCCGGACCTCTTCCACCGTCCCGACGCGTGGTGCGTCACATACGGCCGATCCGATCCCGCATCATCCCGCGGGCCCGGATCGATGCCCGCTCCGGCTCCTTCAGCTCGGCCTCAGCCTGGGATCGGGAGAGCCTGGATGATCCCGCTCCCGGCGGCCAGCCTGGGAGCAGCGCTCGACCCGGAGACCACACGGACGGTCGCGGCGCCGGCCTTCCCCGACCCTAACTCTGCATCAGCCAGGAGGCATTGATGAACAATCAGAACGACGTGGGAGGCGCCGGTCCGGGTGTGTCCCGGCGCAGCTTCGTAGGGGGGAGCCTGGCCGCTGTCACCGTGGCGCCGATGCTGACCGGACAGGCCGGGACGGCAGAAGCCGCCCCGGCAGCCACCGTCGACGGCGTGACGCCGGTGACGGTACGGATCGCCGTCAACGGCGATCCGGTCACCTTGCGGGTGGACCCGCGGGCCACGCTGCTGGACACACTCCGCGAGCGGCTCGACCTCAAGGGCACCAAGAAGGGCTGCGACCGGGGACAGTGCGGCGCCTGCACCGTGCACATCGACGGCCGGCGCGTGCTGTCGTGCCTCACGCTGGCCGCCACGACGAGCGGCCACCAGGTCACCACGATCGAGGGGCTGGCCGACGGCGACCGGCTGCACCCCATGCAGCAGGCCTTCGTCGACCACGACGGCCTGCAGTGCGGCTTCTGCACCCCGGGGCAGATCATGTCCGCGGTCGCCCTGGTCGAAAACGAAGGCCCCGCCCGCTCCGACGACGAGATACGTGAGCGCATGTCGGGCAACATCTGCCGCTGCAGCGCCTACCCCCGCATCGTCGACGCCATCCGGGACGCGCAGCGGGTGATGCGCTGATGCGGCCCTACACCTACACCCAGGCGCGAACGGTCCGTGAGGCTGTGCGGGACGCCGGGCCCGGCACCGCGTTCCTGGCCGGTGGCACCACCCTGGTGGACCTCATGAAGCTCGAGGTGGTGTCACCCGGCCGCGTCGTGGACATCAACCGGCTGCCACTGGGCGGCATCACCTCGGACCACGAGGGTCTGCACATCGGTGCGCTCGAACGGATGAGTGACGTGGCTGCCGCGCCTGCCGTGCGCCGGCACTACCCGATGGTCGCGCAGGCGCTGGAGCTGAGTGCCTCGGCCCAGCTGCGCAACATGGCGAGCATCGGCGGCAACCTGCTGCAACGCACACGGTGCAGCTACTTCCGCGACGTCACGACCCCGTGCAACAAGCGTGAGCCCGGCAGCGGCTGCTCAGCCCTGGAAGGGATCAACCGCAGCCACGCCGTGCTGGGCACCAGCGACGCCTGCATCGCCACCCATCCCAGCGACCTCGCCGTCCCGCTGGTGGCGTTGAGCACGACCGTCCACCTGGCCTCGGCGCGCGGCACGCGCACCGTACCCCTGGAGACGTTCTACACCCTGCCCGGTGACACCCCCGAGGTAGATAACGTGCTGCGGCCGAACGAGCTGATCACTGGGATCACCGTGCCGCGTTCGCCCTGGGCGGCGCACTCGCTGTACCTGAAGATCCGCGACCGGCAGTCGTACGAGTTCGCGCTCACCTCGGCCGCCGTCGCGCTGCAACTGCGCGGGCGCACCATCGTGAACGCCCGGATCGCCGCGGGCGGAGTGGGGACCAGGCCGTGGAGGCTGACGGCCGTCGAACGCGCCCTGACGGGTCGGCCCGCAACCTCCACGACGTTCGAGGCGGCTGTCACCGGTGCCGCGGACGGTGCCCGGCCACGGGAGCACAACCGGTTCAAGCCCGCGCTGCTGCGTCGCACCCTGGTACGGGCGCTGACCGAACTGCAGGAGAGCCGGTGAGCGGCCGGCGCGGCGGCCCCGCCCGGCCTGACTCCGCCGAGGCGGTCGGTCCCGGATCTGGCGGCGCCTGTGCTTGAGATCGCGCCTGACCTGGTCGAACGTGTCCGTCGCGGGGTCCCGTTCGTGGCTGCCACCGTCACGAGCGTTGCCGGCAGCGCTCCGCGGCAGCCCGGCTCGTCCCTGGTCGTGGACGCGGCCGGCACTGTGCTGGGCAACGTGTCGGGCGGCTGCGTCGACGCCGCGGTCCACGACGCGTGCCGGGAGATGCTGGCCGGGGACCACCACCCCAGGTCCCTGCGGTTCGGGTACGGCGACGCCGACGCGTTCGACGCGGGTCTGACCTGCGGCGGCACCATCGAGCTCTTCCTGCGCCACCACGACCCGACCACCGAGCCATGGCTCGAATCGGCGCTGGCCGATGCCGCGGGCGGCCGGGCGGTGGCCGTGGCCACGATCGTCCGCGGCCCGGAGACCCACCTCGGTCGTGCGGTCGTCGTGCGGCCCGGGGGATCCGTCGCCGGCACGCTCGGCGACGGACTGCTCGACCAGGTCGCCGGGGCACGGATCACCGGTGCCCTGCACGCCGGGCGGACCGGCACGCTCGGGCTCGGGGTGGCCGACCGCTACTGCCGAGAGCCGATGACCTTGCTCGTGGAGAGCAGCTCCCCGCCGCCTCGGATGCTGGTCTTCGGCGCCATCGACCACGCAGCCGCGCTGGCCCGGCTCGGCTCCTTCCTCGGCTACCGGGTGACCGTCTGCGACGCCAGGGCCACGTTCGCCACCGCGGAACGCTTCCCGGACGCGGAGGTGGTCGTCGAGTGGCCGCACCGCTATCTCGGGTCCCAGGCCGAAGCCGGCCTGCTGGACCAGCGCACCGTCGTGTGCGTGCTCACCCACGACCCCAAGTTCGACCTGCCTCTCCTGACCGCCGCGCTGCGCATGCCGGTTGCGTACGTGGGGGCCATGGGGTCCCGCCGCACCCACGAGGAACGCCTGACCCGGCTCCGTGACGCCGGTCTCACCAGTGGCGAGCTCGATCGCCTGCGCTCGCCCATCGGCCTCGACCTTCGGAGCACGCACCCCGCAGGAGACAGCGCTGTCGATCGCGGCAGAGGTCGTCGCCCACCGGCACGGCGGCTCCGGGGCACCCCTGAGCACCGGGGTGCCCATCCACCACCGTGCTCCGTCGACCGGCGCCCTCGCATCCAGCAGCTGAAGGATTCACGATGACCCGTTCCCCAGTCGGACGCGAGACCGAGCGCGTCGACGGCAGACCGAAAGCCACCGGCGCGGCCGAGTACTCCGGTGACTATCGCGCCCCCGGCCTCGCACACGCCCATCTCGTCACCAGCACCATCGCGCGAGGCACCCTCACCGGCGTCGACACGGCGGCCGCGCTGGCTTCACCCGGTGTCCTGCGCGTGTACGCCGCGCCGGACCCCCGCTTGGACCTGCACCCCATCACCGGCCCGCTCGCCGGCTTCGTCGAGAACTACGTGCCGCTACGCGACGCGGAGGTCCACTTCCACGGCCAGGCCATCGCGATGGTCGTCGCCGAGACCCCCGAGCAGGCACGCGACGCCGCCGCGAGGGTCACCGCGACCTACGACACCCGGCCACCGCGCACCTCGCTCGCGGACGAGCCCCACGCTCCGGCCGGCCCCACCCTCAGCGGGTCACCGAGCAGCCTCACCATCCTGGCACCCGGCGTCGCCTCCATCGACGCCGCGCTGGCCGCAAGCGACGTCGTCGTGGAGGCCGAGTTCCACCAGCAGATGCAACACCATGCGGCGATGGAGCCCCACGCCGTCCTCGCCGTCTGGAAGGGTGACCAGGTCACCATCCATGCCGGCGCGCAGGTTCCCTCGGCGTACGCCCTCGGGACGGCCCAGCGGATCGGTGTCCCGCCCCGGAACGTCCGGCTGATCACGAAGTACGTGGGCGGTGCCTTCGGCGCCCGCGTCATCCTGTGGAGCGACACCCCGCTCGCCGCCGCGGCGGCCCGGGAGATCGGCCGCCCGGTCCGCCTCGTCCTCACCCGCGAGCAGATGTTCACCCTCACCGGCCACCGGCCCCAGCTCACACAGACCGTCCGGCTGGGCGCCTCCCGCGACGGCGTGCTCAACGCCATCAGTCACCGGAGCGTCTCCGAGCGCCCGACCACCGTCACCTTCCCCATGACCCCGGCGCACGCCACCACGGACGCGCTCTACCGCACGCCGAACCTGCACGTCGATGCGCAGCTGGCCACCCTCGACCTTCCCGGGAGCCGGGCGATGCGCGGCCCCAACGAGGCACCCGGGTCCTTCGCCCTGGAGACGGCGATGGACGAGCTGGCCGTGGCCACCGGCGTCGACCCGGTGGAGTTGCGGCTGCGCAACTACGCCACCAAGAGCCCTTCCACGGGCTTGCCGTGGTCGAGCAAGCACCTCGAGGAGTGCTACCGCGTCGGCGCGCGGCGATTCGGCTGGTCGGCCCGCAGCGCCGAGCCACGCTCGCGCGTCGACGGGCAGTGGCTGTACGGCACCGGCATGGCCACCGCCATCTACCCGGCGCACCGCCGGGCCGCGAGCGTGCGGATCCGGTTGCTCGACGACGACACCGCCGTGGTCTCGACCGGCATCTCGGACTTCGGCACCGGCGGAGCCACCATGGTGGGGATCTGCGGCGCGGACGCCCTCGAGATCCCGCTGACGCGAGTGACGCCCGAGATCGGCGACACCCTGCTGCCACAGGGCGCGCCCGCCGTCGGATCCAGCGCCACGCACGCCACCGTGCCGTTGATCGTGAACGCCGCCCGCGACGCGATCAAGGAGCTCAAGCGGCTCGCCGTCACCGACGACAGGTCGCCGTGGCACGGAGCGAACACCGAGGACCTGCGCTACGAGCGCGGCGTCCTGCACGGTCAAGGGCGGTCGATGACCTTCGGCCGCCTGCTGGCCGTCGTCGACTCACCTGGCGTCACCGCCCTCGCCGAGTCGGCCGGCGAGGCCGACCCGCGGTATGTGCACCACAGCTTCGGCGCCCACTTCTGCGAGGTGCGGGTCAACCGCTTCACCGGCGAGACTCACGTCACCCGATTCACCACGGTCGCGGACGTCGGCCGCGTCATCAACTCCCGGGCCGCCCGGAGCCAGCTCGTCGGCGGCGTCATCTTCGGTATCGGGCACGCCCTGCTGGAGGAGAACCCGCTGGAGCTCGACACCGGGCGGCTGGCGTCCAGCACGCTCGCCGACTACCTCGTGCCCGTGAACGCCGACGTCCCCGACATCGACGTGCACCTGCTCGGCCGTCCCGACCCCATCCTCACCGGGCCGCTCGGCGACGGCAGTGAGGAGGCCGGGACCAGGAGCCTCGGCGCCCGAGGTCTCGGGGAGATCGGCACGGTGGGCTCGGCGGCCGCGATCGGCAACGCCGTCCACAACGCCACCGGGATCCGGGTGCGCGACGTGCCCATCACCCTGGACAAGCTGATCGAGCACCTGTGATCCGGTTGTACCGGTGAGTCCTGGCACCGGTCCTCGCCGCCGTCGTCGCGCAGCCGCCGCTCGGGCGACCGACGCCGGCCTCGACCTGCGCGACCGGGGCGGACAGCGGCGCGCGGCCGGCTCCCGCGGCAGG
This sequence comes from Streptomyces sp. NPDC015242, assembly GCF_043079125.1. Lineage (NCBI taxonomy): Bacteria > Bacillati > Actinomycetota > Actinomycetes > Kitasatosporales > Streptomycetaceae > Streptomyces > Streptomyces sp. NPDC015242. The sequence continues at coordinate 311,360 of NZ_JBIBUF010000010.1, forward strand.
CCCACGGACCGTGGTGGAGCTGTGCGTCGCTCCTGCGACCGGCCCGTTCGCGCGGGGCAGCGCAAGCAGCTCTGAGCTCCGGGCCCTGACCCCCGCCGATGAGTTTCGGACGGCCTCGCGGTCCACCCCTCGACACGGAAGGGAGCGCACCATGCGCAAGATCATCGTTTGCACGTTCCTGTCACTGGACGGCGTCATGCAGGCACCGGGCGGTCCGGACGAGGATTCCGAGAGCGGCTTCGAGCACGGCGGATGGCAGAAGCCGGTCTCCGACGACGAGGTCGGCGCGGCCATCGCCGCCTGGTACGAGCCCGCCGACGCGATGCTGCTCGGCCGCAAGACGTACGACATCTTCGCGGCCTACTGGCCGACCGCCGACCCGGACAACCCGTTCACCGAGCGCATGAACAGCATGCGCAAGTACGTGGCGTCCAGGACCCTGACCTCCCTGGAGTGGGAGAACTCCACCCTGCTGCAGGACGACGTCGCCGCCGCAGTGCGCGAGCTGAAGGCATCCGACGGCGGCGACATCAACGTCGTCGGCAGTGGTGATCTCGCCCAGACGCTCATGCGGCACGACCTGGTCGACGAGTACCGGCTGACCATCCATCCGGTGATCATCGGTACCGGCAAGCGACTCTTCGCCGACGGAGCTGTCCCCACCGCCCTGGAACCGGTCAGCGTCTCGACGACGAAGAGCGGCACGATCGTCGGTGTCTACCGCCCGGCCGGCAAGCCCCGCTACGACAGCTACTAGTCCGAGTGCGGGCGCTGCCCCGACTGATCCCTGCGCGCCGACGGTCTGGGCGCGCGGTCAGCCCCGGCCGTTCGTGGGTGATGCTCCGCCGAGCTGATCTGCCGCAGGGGCATGGGTTCTCTCGTTACTCCGCAGCGCGGCCGATGACTTTGTGACTGCCGGCCGGTCCGAGCTTGTGACACCCCAGGAAAGGACACCGCCATGTCGGAGCTTCTCGTCGACTTCATCACATCCCTCGACGGCTGTGCATCGGGGGAGGGCTGGCCCGGATTCTGGGGCCTCGAGGGCCCGGAGTACCTCGCATGGCTCAGCGAGCAGCCCGAGGCCACCTACCTGATGGGAGCGAACACCTACCGTCTTATGTCCGGCTTCGCCGCGGGCGAGGTCCCGAACGGCCAAGACGAGTTCAGGCCCGAAGAAGAGGCCTCCGTCGACGAGCTCACGCAAGCGTCCAAGGTGGTGTTCTCCTCCTCACTCAAGGAGCCACTGACGTGGGCCAACTCCACGCTCGTCCGCGACGACGCCGTCGAAACGGTCCGCACCATGAAGTCGAGTGGCTCAGGGCTCCTCAGCACGATCGGCAGCCTCAGCCTGTGCCGGTCCCTGCTGCGCGCGGGACTCGTCGACCGCTTCCGGGTGGTGATGTTCCCGGTGATCACCGGGGCCACGGGCGAAGAACGCATCTACGACGGCTATCCGGACGTCGCCCTGGAGATGATCGACCACCGCACCTTCGACGGCCGCATCCAGCTGGTGGAGTACAAGCCCCGCGTGCTCGACCATCCGCCGCTCAGCGTCCCTGCGTGAGTCGCCCCGTCCGCCGGTCTGTCCGGCGTCGGCACCGTGTACGAGTTCGCCCCCGAAGCGGAGGCGGTGCTGCGCCCGCTGGCCGACGGCCGCACCGTGGACCTGGCCACGCTCGCCCACACGGCCGGCCTCGCCCTGGGCGCTGCGTGCGGCGCAGTCGGGGACGGTGGAGGCCACCGGCCCCGACGTCGTGAACGCCGCCGGGCAGGTACGGGTGCCGCACCTGCCCGGCCGGGCCGCTCCGGGCCGCGGGGTCCTCGAGTGTCCTCCGCTCAGCCGACGTCGAACGCCTCGGCGACGGTCAGTGTGTCCTCGTACAGGTGCATGCGAACGATCCGGCCGTCCTCGACCGCCAGGTGTATGGCCACCGGTGTGGTGAACTCCTTGCCGCTGGACACGGCGGTGTGTGTGAAGACCGCCAGCAGCACCACGTCACCACCGTCGACGATGAAGCGCTCGAGCACGACCTTGCTCCGGCCGTGCGCGAAGTGCGGCCACATGGTCGTGAAGTACGGCGCGACCTCCTCCCGGCGGGTACGGCGCCCGGTCCAGGGCAGTGCGTCACTGCCGGGGACGTGCCATTCGATCTCCTCGGCGAACAGCTCCTGAATGCCGTCGGCATCCTGCCTGCCGAGGCGCTCCAGGAACTGCTCGGCCACGGTCCGAGAGGTCTGAGTGTCTGTCGTCATCGTCCTTGCCCTTACTACTTGCCGGTCACTGTAACTGTTCTTGTTACATCAGTGGGTGTGGAACGCGGCTCCCCTCGATCAGGGAAAGCCGGTCCGAGGTCAGGCGGCTCTCAAGACATCCCGTAGCACGTCTTCCAGGGTGGTCTTGGCCAGCTCCCTGCTCAGGGCGGCCTCCACGTCGTCGTACACGGCGGTCATGGCCGGTCCGATGCCGTGGCCCACGACGCACTCGGGGTCCGGCGTCGCGCGATGCAGGGCGAAGACCGGTCCCGGTTCGATCGCCCGATAGACGTCGAGCAGGGTGATCGCCGCCAGGTCCCGCGCGAGCATCCACCCCGCACCCGCACCTCGCCGCGACTCGGCCAGGCCGGCCTTGCGCAGCTCGCCCAGCAGGCGGCGGATCACCACGGGGTTGGTGTTGACGCTCGTCGCGATCTGCTCGGAGGTGGCGACCTCGTGACCACGCCGCTGATACAGCCCGATCCAGACCAGGGTGTGCGCCGCGATGGTCAGTCTGCTGTTGGCACTCATGTCGGACTCCACCTCCCACGCCCCTCGATCCTGGTCGTAACCATTATTATTACATCTGTCGGCGGTGCGTCCCGCGGGCCCGGTGCACCAGCTCGCGCAGGAGCGCGGCGACCTCGTCGGGCGTGAAGTCCATCGCGTTCTCTCCCACACACACCTCGAAGGAACACTGGCCGTCGTGCGGAGCGGTTCGCAGGCGCAGGTACAGCTGGACGCCGTGTTCCCGCAGGATCTCCCGCGCGGCCGCCTCGGTCGCCTCCGGGCCGGCGGGCACATGGACGTGGAACAGCGGTGTCTGCGGCGGGTCGGGCACCACATGGACGGCGCCGTCCTCGCGCAGTGCGGCGGCGATGGCCACGGCGTGGTCCCGGAAGGCGGACATGCGGGGGGCCACGGTGTCGAGTCCGACCAGCGCCGCCGCGGCCAGGGGCCAGGCGTCGTCGAGCGCACCCCCCAGCCGCTGCCGCCACACCGCGGCCTCGCCGACCGTGCGTGCGTCGGACGCCAGGATCGCGCCGCGAATCCCCTCCAGGCCCTTGTAGAGCGAGACGTAGACGGTGTCGAAGAGCGCCGCGATCTCGGCGTGCGGACGCCCGTAGAAGGGCTGTGCCTCCCACAGCCTGGCCCCGTCCAGGTGGACCGCCGCACCGTGCCCCCGTGCCCAGGCGACCTGAGCCAGCAAGTCGTCCCAGGCGGGCAGCCGGCCGCCGACGTCGCGCTGGGGAAGTTCCAGCAGCAGCGCCGCGAGGGGCTCCGCCACACCCGCGAGGTCGGCCGTCTCGAGGAGGCGGTGCCGGTCACCGACCGGCCGGAACCGCAGTCCGTGCACCACCGCGTACCCCTGCTCCTCCCAGACCTCCAGGTGGGTCTGCGGATGGGCGGCGAAGGCGCGGCGTCCGCGCCGGTCGGCGTGGATCCGCAGCGCCACCTGCTGCGCCATCGTCCCGGTCGGGAACAGCAGGGCGGCTTCGGTGCCGAGCAGTGCGCACATCCTGCGTTCCAGCTCGGCCACCGGGTCCTCGGGCAGGCCGTCCTCCGGCAAGGCGTCGAGCATCGCGCGCAGGAGGCGGTGCGGAGTCCTGCGCAGCGGGGCGTGCAGGGACAGCGAACGCCTGATGCCCGCGGTGTCCCCGGCCCCTCCCGGCACGGTTCCGGGCAGCTGCTTCACGTGGTTCCTCCTCGGCGGGGGCGCAGTGACAGCAGGCGGGACGTGCCGGGCGGCGGTCCTTCCAGCGGCACCGGGTACAGCCGGCCCGCGGCATGGGCAGGCGTCTGGTCCTCGTAGTGGCGCGAGCGCGGGTGCCCCGAACTGCCGTGCCGCAGCACGTCCCAGAGCCGGGGCCCGTCCGGCCGCAGTTCGGCGACGAAGCGCCAGGGCGCCCCTTCCACGACCGTCCCCTGCCGGTCCGGTGTCATCAGGCAGACCGAGTGCCCGCTTCCACCGGCCGGCGTGGTGCTCCCCCCGAACAGCGCACGCAGGCCGGGCACCGCCCGCGCCAGCGCGTGCCGGTCACGGATGCGGTGCGTGCGGTCGTAGCGCCAGAGCGCCGGATCGTCGCCCTGTTCATCGGCGATCCAGGCGGCGGCCTCGGCGAGCGCGCCGCCGACGACCGCGGCGAGCGGGGCGTCCTCACCCAGCCGCCGTCTGGCCTCGGGGCTGGTGAGGAGGTGGTCGACCTGGAGCGTGACGTCGGGCATCGCCGCCGCCAGGTCCGCTCCGAGCCGGTCGCGCACCCAACGGTCCGTCACCTTCTGCAGCAGCCGGAAGAAGACCAGCGGTGCGGCCAGGTGGCCGTGGTCGTGCCCGTCCCAGTCCGCCAGCAGCCGGTGGCAGGCCGCCGCAAGCGGCGCGCGAGGGGGATCCTCGGCCAGCGCGGCGAGCAGCGCGGGCAGCACGCGCCGGGCGCGGCCGTTCGACACGTCCGCCTGCCAGGCGCCGCACGCCTCGGCGGTGATCGCGTCCGTCGTGGTGATCAGCTCCTCGATCCGCTCGGCGCGATAGGGGGCCACCCAGTCGGCCCCGACGTCCGGCAGCGCGCCGTCGGGCAGCATCCGGTGATTGGCCGAGACGACGTACCCCCGCTCCGGATCGGTGTCCTCGGGGAGATCGTCGAAGTCCAGGAAGCCCTGCCAGGACGCCGCCACCCGGGCGTGCTCGTCGGGCGCGCGTCCGCTCCCCGGGAGCCGTGCGGGCACGCGCCCGGCGGTCTTGACGGAGACGGTGCCGTCCTGGCAGGCCCAGACGACGTTGAGGACCGGCACGCCGAACCCCCGCAGGACGTCACGGAACTCCCCGGGCCCGTCCGCCCGCCACATCGACTGACAGCAGGCGATCTCGACGGACGGCTCGAACCCGCTCCAGAACAGGCCGTACCTTTCCCGCGACCCGGTGACGGGCGGGTCCAGTTCGACATAGCCGGGCCCGCCGGACGCCCGTACGGTGACGGGGTCCCGGCCGCGGACCGCGACCGTGCCGTCCTCCCACCAGGACGTGGCCGGACCGGGGCCGGGCGGCAGGACGCACAGGTCCTGCGTGTCGATGGTGGAGTTGGTGATGCCCCAGGCAAGGCGCTGGTTGGCACCGGCGATCAGGCCGGGCACCCCCGGCACGGTGACGCCGTAGCCGCGGTCCTGCTGCCCGTCCCGGCCGGTGAGGGCCAGGCCCATCTGGTACCACAGGCTCGGCTGGGTGAAGGGCACGTGCGGGTCGTTCGCCAGAATCGGGTGGCCCGAGGCGGTGAGAGCGCCGGACACGGCCCAGGCGTTCGACCCGATCGGATGCTCGCCGTCCAGCAGCCCGTCGAGCCAGCGCCGGGACTCCGGCGGCAGCGCGCCGACGGCCGGGCAGGCGGCGGATGCGCTCCGGCCGTGCCCGGCGCCCGCCCGGGGCCGTACCGTCACCGGCCCGTCCGCCGGGTACCTGGGTTCGGCGAACGCCGGGAGGTACTCCGGCCGTTCACCGGCCAGCCGGGCCCGGAAGAGCTCGTTCTTGATGTTCACCGCGAGGTCGAAGCCCAGGTACTTCACGATGAGGACGGAATCCAGTGGGGTCCACGGCTCGGGACGGTAGCGCAGCAGCAGGAACTCCACCGGGAGGCCGCCCCGCCGCCGCATCCGGCGGACGGCGGCGTCGACACCGGCGCTGAAGGCGATGAGCGCCGCCCGGTGCCGCGGCTCCAGCAGGCGTTCGGACAGCCGCGCGACACGGGTCAGCGCCAGCTTGCGGGCCCGGACGTCGTCCTGCTCGGTCACGGCGCCGAACACCTCCGACAACCTGCCCCGGGCCCGGCGCCGCAGCACGTCCATCTGCCACAGCCGGTCCTGGGCCTGGGCGAAGCCCGCGGCGAAGTACAGGTCGCGCTCGTTGTCGGACTCGGCCCACGGCACCCCGCGTTCGTCACGCCGGATCGTGGCCCCCCGGGCCAGCCCGGCGAGCCGTAGGGACCCGCTGTCCGGCTGAGCCAGGCGGCTGGGCAGGGCCACCAGGGAGAGCGCGTGGTGCATCACGCGGTCACGCCGGCTCACGTGTGTCCTCCTGCTCCGCGCGAGACCCCGCCGACATGCCGGGGACACGCCGTCCGACGAGCACGTAGATGCACACACTGACCAGGGCCAGCGAGCCCACGCCCAGGAACATCTCCGTACCACCGAACCCGGCCAGCAGCAGGCCTCCGGCGAACGGCCCGACGAACCCGCCGAACTGGGCGAACGTCTGGGCGCCGAAGTAACTCCCGCGGTTGGTCGCGGGCGCGATCCGGTCGATGATGGCGAACTCGGCCGGCACGATGAAGGTCTCGCCGACCGAGAAGACGACCATCGCCACCACGAACTGCCAGGCCTCCTGTGCCACCGCGAAGCCCACCATGCCGGCGAACAGCAGCAGGCCGCCGATGATGATCGACGTCACGGGGTCGCGCCTGCCCGAGAAGCGTGAGGCGATCATCTGGAACCCCACCACCGTCACGGCGTTGGTGGTCAGCAGGTAGCCGAGGATCGCCGTCCCGTCCGCGAAACCGATGGCCAGGTGCTGGGCGAGCAGCGCCGAGATCTTGCCGTGCACGGCCTCCAGGAGCAGACCCGCCACGATGAAGCACAGCAGGCGACGGTCCGTGGCCACCACCCGCGCGCTGTCGAGCAGTCCGCGCACCACCGTGCCGAAGCGCTCGCCGCCCTCGCGGACGGACCCGGGGGTTGCGGCCGCCCGTGCGCCCTTGCCGAGGAGCAGGCTCGTGCCCAGCAGGGCGAAGTAGCAGACGTATACGGCCGCCGAGACGAGGAACGCGGTCCGCCCGCCGGACAGGCCGGCGAACCCACCGGCGAGCGGCCCGACGGCGAAGCCGATGTTGAGCGCCAGGTACTGGTAGGAGAACCATTTCACCCGCTTCTCGTCGGGCAGGACGTCGCTGAGCATCGCCTTGCCGACCGGGCCGAAGGACGCCGCGCTCATCGACAGGGCGGCGTTGCACAGGAACACGGCCAGGAGGTGATGGCTGAAATAGAACCCGACGAAGGACCCGATGACCCCCAGCAGGGAGAGCAGCAGCAGCCGGGCGCGGCCCAGGATGTCGGACAGCGAACCGCCGAGGAAGCCCGCGAGGACGGAGAAGAACACCGACGAACCGACGATGAAACCGACCGTCGAGGGCGCCAGCCCCAACTCCCGGCGCAGGAACACCGCCAGAAACGGAACCGTGAAGGAGTTCGCCAGGCTCATGATGCCCGAACCGACGATCAGCAGCCTCGCGATGAACGGGGGCGAGGCGGTGGTGCGAGTCATCGTGGCTGAGGTCCCTTCACGGTGGTGTCGGCATCGTCGTACGGGGAGAAGAAGCGGCGCATGATCTCGGCCAGCGTCCCGGTGTGCGGACGGCGCAGCATTCCCTCGTGGTCCGCTGCGATCTCCTCGCAGCGCAGCGGGCCGGCCAGGAGCCCCTCCCAGCCGGTGCGCGGTGACGTCCGCCGGTCGTCGTGCTCGATGGCTTCCACCAGCAGCGTGGGGACAGCGCCGGGGCGGCTGGGCGGCCAGTCCAGGGCGGCCAGGCGCAGGTGATCGGCGAACGCCTCCCGCAGGGATCCGCCGAGCAGTTCGGCGGCGGAGCCCAGCCGCTGCTCCGCACGGCGCAGCACCTCGGACTCGTCGACACTGCCCAGCTCCCGGAACACGGCAGCGGCGTGCTGCCGGCCGGCATCGGGGAAGGCCGCCGCGAGACTGCCGAGGAAGGAGGCGAGCAGCCGCTCGCGGGGCCGGGACAGTTCGCTGCGGAGCGCTTCGGGGGCGAGGGAGTCCAGGAGCACGAGCGACAGCACCCGCCCGCCCCGTTCCGCCAGGCTCCGGGCGACGTGGTGTCCGAGAGCCCCGCCGAACGAGTGGCCCACCAGGTGGACGGGCCGCCCCGCCGCCTCGGCCGCGATGACGCGCGCGCACTCCTCGACCAGCACCGGCACCGTCAGGCCGTCACCGTGCGCGCGGACCACCTCCCTGGTGGACAGCGCGTAGAAGGACCGCTCGGGGAAGCAGGCGGACAGCTGGGCGAAGGAGGCGGCGAGTCCCAGGACACCCGGGAACGCGAACACGGGGGGTGCCCCGTGCGCGTGCGTGCGCAGGGGTAACAGGACGCCGGAGGTCTGCCGTTCTGCGACCGATGTCCCCGCGGAGCCAGTGGCGGACCCCTTGGCGGACCCGGGCCCACCCGTGGCGAGCAGCGTGGCGAGCGGGGTGTGCGGATCGTCGCTGATCCTCGCCAGCACCTCCGTGAACTCCCGGCCCATCGCCTCCACGGTCTCCGCCCGGAACAGGTCGGTGTTGTACCTCCAGCGCAGCTGGAAATCCTCACCGTCCTCGACGACGTCCAGCACCAGATCCGTCTTCGCCTCCTGCCGGGGCAGCCGCACGGCCGTCACGCGCACGCCGTCCAGGCGCAGCGGCACGCTCTCGTTGTTCTGCACCACCAGCATCAGCTGGAACAGCGGGGAGTGCCGCGCGGTGCGCTCCGGCTTCAGCCGCCTGACCAGCTCCTCGAAGGGCACGTGCTGGTGTTCCAGGTCGCGCAGGGTCTGGTCGCGTACCTGCGCCAGCAGGTCGCGGACCGTTCCCGTCGCCCCGACCCGCGTACGCAGCACCACGGTATTGACGAACATCCCGATGACGTCGTCGAAGTCGACCGACGGCCGGTTGGCCACCGGGGTCCCGACGACCACGTCCGGATTCTTGCCGCGGCGCGCGACGAACAGCGCGAAGGCCGCCTGGAGCAGCATGAACGGGGTGACGTCGGCCGACCGGCAGGCCGCGCGCACCGCCTTCGCCGGCACACCCGTCACCGCGTGGGTCACGGTGTCCCCGTGGTAGGTCATGCGTTCCGGCCGGGGCCGGTCCAGGGGCAGGGAGTGTTCCGCCGGCAGGTCCGCGAGGCGTCCCTCCCAGTAGTCGATGTCGCCCCGGGCCGCCGGGCCGGCCAGCCATTCCCGCATGCTGTGCGCGTAGTCGCCGTAGGTCGCCGCCAGCGGCGGCAGAGGGCTTGCCGTGTCATGCGGATGCTGCGCGAAGTGCGCGTAGAGCAGGCCCAGTTCCCGGCCGAGGACGGCGTTGGACCAGCCGTCGGCCGCCACGTGGTGGAGCGTCACGAGCAGTGCGTGCAGCCGGGGTCCGAACGGCACCAGCCGCACCCGCAGGGGAAGGTCCTGTTCGAGGTCGAACGGCCGGGCCGCCTCCTCCTCGGACAGCCGCTCGACCGCCTGGCGCACCTCCTGCGGCGTGCGGCCGCCCACGTCCCCGGGGGGCTCCTCGATCAGAGGCCGGAACCGCTCGGCGGGCAGGACGACGGCGATGACCTCGCCGTCCTGAAGCCGGAGCACGGTGCGCAGCGGGGCGTGCCGGTCGACCAGGGCGGTGAAGGCGCGGCACAGCGCCGTCACCTCCACCTCGCCCTCCAGCAGCACCGACAGGTGCAGGTTGTAGGCCGAGCTGCCCGGCTCCATGCGGGAGAGGAAGTACAGCCGTTGCTGGCCGGACGTGACCGGCGGCCGGTTCGGATCCGGCGCCTTCACCAGGGGCGGCACCGGCCCGCCGTCCGGGTCCCTGACGGGCTTCCGGTCGCGTACGGCGGCGGCCAGGTCCCGGGCGGTGGGGGCGCGCAGGAAGTCGCGCAGGGCGACGGTCACTCCGAAGTCGGTGCGGATCCTGGCCAGGAGCCGGGTCGCCAGCAGGGAGTGACCGCCCGACTCGAAGAAGCCGTCGGTGGGGGTGACCGGCTCCCCGTGCAGCAGGTCGGACATGGCCGCGGCGATCCGGGCCTCCACCGGGTCGTGGGCCGCGACGGGGTCCGCGCCGGACCCGTGCGTCCCGTGCGCGGAGCGCTCCTCGCCGGTCCCGTGCGTCCCGTCGGGCCGCTGTGCGCCGGTCGGTACGGTGGCGCGGTCGGCTGCGGGCGGATCGGGCAGCGCCCGGCGGTCGAGTTTGCCGTTGTGTGTGAGCGGCAGCCGGTCGAGCGGGACGAACACCGCCGGCAGCATGTACTCGGGCAGCACCCGGCCCAGCCGGCGGCGCAGCGTGGCCGGCGGGACCCCGGGCCCGTCCGGGACCACGTAGGCCACGAGCGTCCGGCCGAGCCCGTCCAGATCCCGGGCGACGACAGCCGCCTCGGCCACGCCGTCCAGGGCCCGCAGGGCCCCTTCCACCTCACCCAGTTCGACACGGAAGCCGCGGATCTTGACCTGGTCGTCCTTGCGGCCGTGGTACTCGAACTCCCCGTCGGGGACGCGCCTGGCCAGGTCGCCGGAACGGTAACCGCGACCGCGGCCGCCGGGCAGCTCCACGAACCGTTCCCGGGTCAGCTCGGGACGCCCCAGATAGCCGAGCGCCACCCCGGGCCCGGTCACCACGATCTCACCGATCTCGCCGTCCGGGACCGGAGTCAGCTCCTCGTCCAGCAGCAGGAACTGCAGGTCCGGCAGGGGCCTCCCGATCAGCGACGCCCCCTGGTCCAGGTCCGGCAGACGAATCCGCCGGAAGGAGGCGTGGACCGTGGTCTCGGTGATGCCGTACATGTTCACCAGGGCAGGGGCACCGTCCCCGTACTTGGCGGTCCAGCGCTTGAGGTCGGAGAAGTGCAGGGCCTCCCCGCCGAACACCACCCAGCGCAGGGGCAGCCGGTCGTGATGCCGGACATCCTCGCCGGCGAGCTGGTTGAAAGCGGTGGGCGTCTGGCTGAGCACCGTCACCCGCTCGTCGCGCAGCAACGCGCGGAAGGCCACCGGGTCCTGGGCGGTCTCCTTGGGCACCACGACGAGCGCACCGCCGTACAGCAGCGCCCCCCACATCTCCCACACCGACACGTCGAAGGCGAAGGAGTGGAACAGTGACCAGACGTCGTCCGGCCCGAATCCGTAGTGGCCCTCACTGCTGCTGAACAGCCGCAGGACGTTCCCATGGGTGACCTGGACGCCCTTCGGCCGGCCCGTGGTGCCCGAGGTGAAGATGACGTACGCGCGGCTGGCGCGGTCCACCGCCGGGGGCGGAAAGTCCCCCGGGGGCGACGGCAGTGGTTCGTCCACCAGCAGGGTGCGCCGGCCGCCGGGCAGGAGGGCCGCCCCCGCGCGGGACGTGACCACCACGGCGGGGTCGGCGTCCTCCAGGATCAGGTCGAGGCGGGCCCGTGGGGTCGAGGGATCCAGCGGCACGTAGCAGCAGCCGGCCCGCAGCACGGCGAGCGCGGCGGCCACCATGTCCGCCGAGCGCTCCAGCAGGATGCCCACCGGCCGCGCCGGCCCCCCGCTGAGGGGCGCGAGCGCGGCCGCGAGCGCGGCGGCCCGCTCATCCAGTTCCCGGTAGGTCAGCGTCTGCCGCCCCCACCGTACGGCCACCCGGTCGCCGTGGGCCCGCACCGCGGCGGCGAAGGCCTCGGTCAAAGACCCGGCGTCGGCGACTCCGGACGGGGCCGGCGCCGAGGTGGTCTGCGTGCCGGGCCGCCCGGCACGCAGGGCGACCCGGCGGCGCAGCTGTTCCACGCGGTCCTTGTTCATCGATGAGTTCCTTCCGCCCGGATCGCGGGCGCCGGGTCCGTCACAGTGCGAGCAGGAGGGCCGACAGAAGGCCGTTCTCGTCCAGCCGGCCGAGGAACGTCTCCCAGTGCGGGGACTCGGCCACGCGCGCCGCCTCGGCCGAGTCGGCGAAGTCGAGCCGCTCGCCGCTGACGTCCTGCCAGATCCGGTGCAGCGACTCCTGGTCGACGGCGTCGATCAGCGTGACGCGGTGCGGCTCGGCGTCCGGCCGGGACAGCAGGCCGTCCAGCATCGCCCGGACCGCCCGCAGCAGTCGGGCGGCCGTGTCGCGGGTGAAGAGAGTGGCGTCGTACTGGAGCGTCAGCCGCAGCGCGTCGCCCTCCGCGAACCGGAACGACAGGTCGAACTGGCTGGTGGCGGGCGGCAGCTGATCCAGGGCGCCGACCAGACCGGGTATCCCGTCGAGGTCCAGTGGGAAGTTGTCCACCGTCACGAGCACCTGAACCAGCGGTGCGGTGTCCGGCCGCCGTTCGGCTCCGGTGACCCGGACGATCTCCTGGAACGGCAGGTGCTGGTGCTCCAGCGCCCGCAGTGCGCTCGCGGTCACGGATTTCGACAATTCGGCTGCCGTGCCGCCCGGTTCGACGCGGTAGCGGAACGGCAGGGTGTTGGCGAAGAAGCCGATCAGGTTCTCGGTCTCCGGCAGCGTGCGTCCGGCGACCGCCGCGCCGAGGACCACGTCGGACTGCTGGGCGAACCGGGACATGACGGCCGCCACCGCCGTGTGGAACAGCATGAACGGGGTGCTGCCGTGGGCGTGGGCGAACGCCCGGACGCGGTCCGTGTCCCGGCGGTCCCAGTCCGTGGCGAGGTGCCCGGCCTCGCGGGAGCGGTCGGCGGTGCGTTCCTCGTCGGTGGTGAGCGGGAGTTCGCCCGGGTAGCCGTCCAGGTACGTCCGCCAGAACGTCTGCTCCTCACCGGCCCGGGTGGAGAGGAAGTCCCGTTGCCACAGGGCGTAGTCGCCGTACTGGACCGGCAGTGCGGGCAGGTCGGCCGGCCGGCCCTCGGTGGCGGCGAGGTACGCCTCGGTGATCTCCCTGACCGCCACGTCGGTGGACCAGCCGTCGGAGACGGTGTGGTGGCTGCTCCAGCGCAGGATGTGCTCGGTGGGGGAGAAGCGGTACAGCCGTGCGACGACCAGCGGCCCGCTCGTCAGGTCGAACCGGTGGGCGAGAGCCTCCCCGCGGACATGCGCGATCCGGGCCTGCGGGTCCGCGAGCCCGAGTGCGCCGACGTCCTCGACCTCCAGCCGCACCCGTGCCGCGGGCGCCGGCTCCTGGAAGGGGACACCGTCGCGTGCGCCGAACCGGACGGACAGGATCTCGTGGCGGTCGGCCAGCAGGTCGACGGCACCGCGCAGCGCCTCGACGTCGAGGGGCCCCGACAGACGCAGCAGCGAGGTGTTGTCGTAGGCCCGGTCGTCGGGGTCGACCTGGTGCAGGAACCACAGGCTCGCCTGTCCGGCGGTGAGCGGGAAGGTCTGCGTGTCCGCCGGCCGGGGCGGGATCCGCAGGACGTCCGCGGTGGTGGACGGCCGCCGTGTCCCCAGCTCGTCCAGCCGGGCGGCCAGTGCGCGCGGCGTGGGGTGCTCGAACAGCATGCGCAGCGGCAGGTCCTGTCCCAGGCGGTCCCTGAGACGCGCCATGACCTGCGTCGCGTGCAGGGAGTGGCCACCCGCCTCGAAGAAGTGGGTGGTGGGGGAGAGCCGGCGGTCCGGTCCGAGCACGGCGGCCCAGACGTCGATGACCGCGCGTTCGGTGGCGGTGGCGGGCTCGGTGTCCTCCTCGGTCCCGGTGGCCGCGGCCGTCAGGTCCCAGGCGGCGAGTGCCCTGGTGTCCACCTTGCCGTGCGGGGTGCGGGGCAGGTCGTCCAGGCGGATCAGGTAGTCGGGCACGGCGTATCGGGGCAGCACCTCGGCGAGCCTGTCGCGAAGCTCCGGGACCCGCACGTCGACACGGCGGACCTGCGGGCCGTGGGCGCCCGCCCCTTCGCCCGCGGCGTCACCGGCCACCTTGGGCACGAAGAAGGCGACGAGTTGCTTGGCGCCGTCCGTCTCCCGCACGACCACGGCGCTCTCCTGCAGGACGTCGACGCCGTCGAGCGCGCGCCGCACCTCGCCCAGTTCGACGCGATGGCCCCGGATCTTCAGCTGGCTGTCGATCCGGCCGATGAACTCGAAGGTGCCGTCGGGCAGCCGGCGTCCCCAGTCACCGGTCCGGTAGGCGCGCACGCCCGGGTCACCGGCGAACGGGTCGGGGACGAACGCCGCCGCGGTGCGCTCTTCGTCGTTGACGTAGCCGGCGCCGACGCACAGTCCGCCGACGTACAGCTCGCCCGGGGTGCCGACCGGGACCGGCTGGCGGTCGGCGTCGAGCACGTACACCGCGGCGTTGCGGATCGGCCGGCCCACCGGCACCGACGCCGCCCGCTCGTCCGCCTCACCGATCAGTTCGTGGTGGGTGCAGTCGTCGGACACCTCGGTGGCGCCCCACATGTTGAGCAGGCGCACCCGCGGCAGTTGCCGCCGGAAGGCGTTGGCGCACCGGGGTGTCAGCGTCTCGCCGCTGGAGACCACCCAGCGCAGCGCGAACGGCGGGAACGCCTCGGTGCCGTGGTAGGCCAGTTCCGAGCTGAAGACGCTGAGGACGGACGGCGACACCTCCAGGACGGTGATGCCGTCCTCGGCCACCGCCCTGAGCAGACGCGGCGGGTCCTGGCTGATGTCGTCGGGGTAGATCACGGTGGTGGCGCCGGCCGCCAGGGGGGCCAGGAGCTGCCACACCGAGATGTCGAACGTGGCCGCCGCGTCCTGCGAGACGAGATCTCCCGGGCCGATCCCGAGATCGTGCAGCTTCGCCTCGATGTGGTTGAGCATGCCGTCGTGACGCAGCAGCGCGCCCTTGGGCTCACCGGTCGAACCCGAGGTGAAGATGACGTAGGCGGCGTCCCGCCCCGCGGGCACCGGACCGGTATGCGGCGCGAGGCCCGCGGACTCCCGCAGGGTCCGCGCCAGGTCCAGCACCCGCACCGTCCCGTCCGCGGCCTCGGTGACGGCGGCCCGGAAGCCGGCGTCGCACAGCACCGTGCCGGCCGCGCTGGTGCGCAGCATCGCGGCCACCCGCCGGACCGGGCCGCCGGGCAGGGGCAGGTAGACGGCGCCGCAGCGCAGCACGGCCAGGACGGCGGTCAGATGGTCCAGTCCGCGGGCGGCACCCAGCGCCACCACCTCACCGGGGCGGACGCCCAGGTCGTGCAGACGGGTCGCGAGCGCCCCGGCCCGGGCCGCCAGTTCCCGGTAGGTCAGCGCGTCGTCGCCGCACCGGGCCGCCACCTCGCCGGCGTAACGGACCGCCGCTTCCTCGAAACGGCTGAGGAACCCCGGAGCGGACAGGGGCACCGGCGGCTGCCCGGCCCCCTCCAGCAGCCGCAGCCACTGGTCCTCGCCGAGCAGGTCGCGTTGCGTGGGCACCGCGTGCGGATGCGCCGCCACGTGGGCGAGCGCGTTGCGGTACATCAGGCCGACGGTGCGCAGCTGGTCCTCGGTGACCCGCTGGACGTTGGCCTCCAGGTCCAGCGAGAGCAGCTTGGAGAAGGGGTCCTTGTTGAACTCCGTGCGCAGCGTGAAGTGGGTCTGGATGTAGGCCTTGGCGTCCAGCACCTCGAACCGGGTGGCCCCGGCCAGCCGCTCGTAGCTGTGGAAGTGCGTGTAGTTGAAGCTGATGTCGGTCAGTTCCCGGGCCCCGCTGAGCCGCTGGAGCTCGGCATAGGGGTACCGGCGCACCGGCAGCAGCTCGTTCTCCTTGTCGAAGGCCGCCCGGATCAGGTCCGACCATGCCGGGCCCCGGCCGGTCAGCAGATAGGGCACCACGTTGAGGTGGACCCCCAGCACGTCGGCGCCGCCCTCGCCCTCGAACCGGCCGTTGGACTCGACGCCCAGCAGCACCCGGTCGCGGGCGGTGAGGGCGGACAGGACCCGGGCGTGCACGGCCAGCAGGACGTGCTTGAGGGAGACGTTGTGATCGCGGGCCAGGTCGTCCAGCGCGTCCGAGAGATCCGGGTCGATGTCCACCGCGAGGAAGCCCATGGTCCCCTGGTGCGCGTCCGGCGATCCGGCGGCCAGGCGCGGCAGGAGCGTGGGTTCGACGTCGGTGAGCTCCTTCGACCAGAAGTCGCGCACCGTGCTGTCGGTCAGTGCCTGCTGCTCCAGGGCGATGTAGTCGGCGTAGCGGCGCTCGGTGCGCGGCACGGGGGCGAGGGCGCGGTTCTCGCGCAGCGCCCAGTAGTCGGTGAGGACCTCGGTGATCAGCGAGGACTCGCTCCAGCCGTCGAGCAGCGCGTCGTGGAAGCTCATGGCGAACTGGAACTCGTCGTCGGCGAGCAGGTGGACGGCGAACCGGATGAGCGGGGGCTTCGCCCAGTCGTACGGCGTGCGCCGCTCGGCCTCCTGCCAGCGTGCCAGCCGTGCCTCCTGCTCCCGCGGGTCCAGTGCGCGCACGTCCTCCACGGTGATCGGGGCGGCGGCCGAGCGGTGCACCACCTGCAGCGGCTGCGTGTAGCCGGAGAAGTGGAAGGAGGTGCGCAGGATGTCGTGGCGCTCCACAGCACGTGCCACGGCCCGGCGCATCGCCTCGGCGTCGTAGGCGCCCCCACGGAGCCGGAACATGAAGATGTCGCAGTACATGTTCACGTCGTTCTCGTAGGCGCTGTGGAACAGCAGCCCCGCCTGGAGCGTGC
This sequence comes from Streptomyces sp. NPDC015242, assembly GCF_043079125.1. Lineage (NCBI taxonomy): Bacteria > Bacillati > Actinomycetota > Actinomycetes > Kitasatosporales > Streptomycetaceae > Streptomyces > Streptomyces sp. NPDC015242. The sequence continues at coordinate 327,932 of NZ_JBIBUF010000010.1, forward strand.
CCACCGGATAGGCGTCCTCGACGTCCTCTCCCCGCAGCGCCTCGCGGTCCGCCGGGTCGAGCAGGGCGAAGGGCGCGGCCGGCGGCTGCTGTTCGCTCTCCGTGGCCCGCTCGGCGACGGCGGCCAGCGCGCGGGGCGTCTGGAGGGCGTAGATGTCGCCGAGTTCCAGGAGGATCCCGCGCTTGAGAGCCTCGGCCCGCAGCTTCAGCGCGAGGATCGAGTCACCGCCCACGCTGAAGAAGGAGTCGTCTTCCCCGACCCCCGCGACACCGAGGACGTCACCGAAGACGGCGCTGATGGCCCCCGCGAGGGCGTCCGCCCCCGGGCCGGGGGCATCGGACGGCACGAGGCCGGGGGCCGACTCCCGCAGGCAGGTGGCGGCGGTGGGCTCCGGCAGCCGGCCCTGGTCGACCTTGCCGTTGTGGTTGAGCGGGATCGCGTCGACGGGCACCACGAACGCCGGGATCATGTACGGCGGCAGGCGCCGGCGCAGCCGGTCGAACAGGTCGTCGGCGTCGAGGTCGGCGCCGGGCACGACATAGGCCACGATCCGGGGCACGTCGTCGCGCGTCCCGCGGCGGACCCGGGAGCCACCGCGCACCAGGTCGCGTACGTCGGTGATCCGCAGCGACGGCTCGGTCGCCTTGACGACGGGCCCGGCGGGGTCCTGCGGCCGGGTGACCAGCACGGTGGCCTGGAGCACGCCGGGGACGTCGTTGAGAACCGCCTGGATCTCACCCAGCTCGATACGAAAGCCGCGAATCTTGACCTGGTCGTCCTTGCGGCCCTCGTAGGCGAACTCCCCGTCCTCGGTGAGCCGGGCCAGGTCGCCGGAGCGGTAGGCCCGGCCGGCGCCGGGCAGGTCGACGAACCGCTCGTCGGTGAGCTCGGGCCGGTTCAGGTAGCCGAGGGCCACGCCCGGACCGGTCACCAGGATCTCGCCGGTCTCACCCCGGGGCACCGGCGCGAGGGAGTCGTCCACCAGGGTGAAGTCCAGGTCGGGCAGGGGGCGGCCGATCAGCGAGCGCCCGTCCTTCAGGTCGGCGGCGCGCACACGGCGGTGGGAGGCGTGCACGGTGGTCTCGGTGATGCCGTACATGTTGACCAGCACCGGGGCGTCGTCCCCGTACTTGGCCACCCAGCGGCCGAGGTCGGAGAAGTGCAGCGCCTCCCCGCCGAAGACCACCCAGCGCAGCGGCAGCCGGTCCGTGTGCCGGGCGTCCTCGGCGATGAGCTGGCGGAACGCCGTCGGCGTCTGGTTCAGGACGGTCACCCGCTCCTGGTGGAGCAGGCGCCGGAAGCCTTCAGGGTCCTGGGCGACCTCGCGGGGCACCACCACGACACACCCGCCGTACAGCAGCGCCCCCCACATCTCCCACACGGAGAAGTCGAAGGCGAACGAGTGGAACAGCGTCCACACGTCGTCGGCGCCGAAACCGTAGAGGGGCTCGGTCGCGGTGAACAGGCGCAGCACGTTGCCGTGCGAGACCTCGACGCCCTTGGGGCGCCCCGTCGTCCCGGACGTGAAGATGACGTACGCGCGCGTGTCCCGGGCCACCGGCGCCGGTGGCCCGGCCAGGGGGGCCGGCAGCGCGTCGTCCACGTGCACCACCGGCACCGCCCCGGGCAGTCGCCCCGCCAGGTCCCGGGAGGTGAGAACCACCGAGGGCGCCGCGTCCTCGAGGATCAGCTCCAGGCGGGCCGCCGGTGTCGACGGATCCAGCGGTACGTACGAGGACCCCGTCCACAGCGCGGCCAGGGCAGCGGCCACCATGTCCGTGGAGCGGTCCAGCAGGATGCCGACCGGACGCTCCGGCGCCACCGAGCGGGAAGTGATCGCAGCGGCCAGGGCACGGACCCGCTCGTCGAGTTCACGGTAGGTCAGCGCCCGGGCGCCGCAGCGCACGGCGGTGCGGTCCCCGTGGGCCCGCACGGTGACGGTGAAGCCTTCGGCGAGGCTGTCCACGCCTGTCAGAGGCGAGGTCGGCACGGTCTTCTCCTTCATGTCAGCCTCCAGCGGTGCCGGTACGGCTCAAGGGGGCGGCCTGGGCGACGAGCGCGCCCAGGGCTGTCCGGAACGCGTCGCTCAGGAGCCCGGCGGAGCGGGCAGGGAGGAGGTGCTCCTGGTGCTCCAGCCGGAACACCAGGCGGTCGCCGTCCCGGGCGCCGTACAGGCCCACGGCGAAGGCCGTGTCGCGCGGCGGGATGTCGAAGGCCCGCACCTCGACGCCGCCGAGGACCTGGCGGCTGCCGCTCCAGGGGATCGAGAACCCGTCGTCCAGCAGGCCGTCCGCGGACTGCTGGAACGTCAACGTCGCCTGGAACAGGGGGTTCTGGCCGTGCCGAGGGGGCTCCAGGGCCTTGACGAGCCGGAAGAAGGGCACGTCCGCGTTCTCCAGGGAGCCGCGCACCTCCCGCCAGGTGCGTGAGCGCAGGCCCGCCGGATCGGTGCCGTCGCGGAAGTCGCCCAGCAGCGGCACCATGTTGACCAGATAGCCCACGGTGCCGGCGAACCGCCAGTCGTCGCGGTTGTGGTACGGCGTGCCGACGACGATCCGCTCCTGACCGGTGACCTCGTGCAGTGCGCGCAGATAGGCGGCGGCGAGCAGGACGAACGGGGTGTGGCCGTGCGCCTTGGCGTCCGCGTACACCCGGTGGGTGAGATCCGCGTCGAGCGCGAAGTCCACCACCCCGGCCGGGGTGCGCCTGCGGGGTGCGGGCCCGTCGGAGGGGAACAGGAGATGCTCACGCAGGGGACGCCACTTCTCGGCCGCCCGGGCGGTCCTCTCCCGGACGGACGGTGTCTCCAGCGTGCGCGCCTGGTGGCGGCACCAGTCCACGGCACCGGGAGCCGGGCCGGGAGCGGGCAGCCGGACATCCAGCAGCGCCGACAGCAGCTCGGCCAGCACGATCCGCAACGACCAGTAGTCCACGATCGCGTGATGCGCCGTCAGCAGGAGCACGGTGCTGCCGGGTGAGAGCACCGCCGCCGTGCGTACCAGGGGCCCGCCGGTGAGGTCGAACCGCCGGTGCGCCACGCTCCGCAGCAGCCCGAGCGCCTCGCTCTCGTCGTCGGTGGCCGTCTCCCAGTGGGTGAAGTCCAGGGGCAGGGTGCCCGGTTCGTGCAGCACCTGGGTGCCGGTACCGGGCTCGCCGAGGGTGCTCCGCAGCGCGGCGTGCCGGGCGATGACGGCGGCGACCGCGTCGCGGATGCGGTCCGGTTCCAGCCGGCGTCCGACGCGCAGGGCGACCGGCAGGTTGTGCGCGGTGTCCTCAGGCAGCAGTTCGTGCCGGAACTGGAACTGCACCTGCCCCTCCGTCGCCGGGTAGCTGCCGGGGTCCGGCAGGGCACCGGGATCCTCTGCCGTTTGTCCCGAGCCCGGCTCCGGGGCGGCCGGAGCGCCGGCGAGGGCTTCGACGACGTCGTCGAGGGAGCGGTCGCCGAAGAACAGGCTCGTGTCCAGGCGCCGTCCGGACTGCCGCTCGATGCCGCCGCGCAGGGCCACCAGCTTCAGCGAGTCCAGTCCCAGCGCCGCCAGCGGCAGGGCGAAGTCCTCCGCGGCGAGCTCGGTCCCCGCGTGGGCCGCCACGAGCCGGGCCAGGGCGCCGCGCACCGCGTCGGGGCGCAGGCTCCGGTCCGCCGGGTCGGGCGGCACGACTTCCGGGCCTGTCAGTTGCGGTCCCGGGTGAGGCGCCCGGGTCTCGCCGATCAGGCGCAGCCGGCCGTCGAGGAACCGCTGCCGTGTCTCGGCCCGGCGGATCTTGCCGCTGGAGGTCTTGGGGAGGGAACCGGGGAAGACGAAGACGACGTCGGCCACGTCGAGACCGCATTCGGCCCCCACCCGGCGGCGTACCGCGGCGCCGAGCTCCCGCACCGCCGTGGCGTCGGCCCGCAACCGGGCGGCGGCGGACCGCGCCGCCTCCACCACGAGCACCACCCGGGGCCCGGCGGCGTCCGGCTGGAACGCCGCCGCGCAGCCGCGGCGCAGGTCGCCGGAGACGGAGGAGGCGAGGTTCTCGATGTCGTGCGGGTAGAAGTTGCGTCCGGCGACGATGATCAGGTCCTTGCTCCGGCCGACCGGATACAGCTGGCCGTCGCGGAGCGCACCGAGGTCGCCGGTGCGCAGGAAGGTGCCCTCCCGTCCGGTGACCCGGGCGCGGAAGGTCTCCTCGGAGGCTTCGGGCTGTTCCCAGTAGCCACCCGCGACCCCGGGGCCGCGCACGCAGATCTCGCCCACCTCCCCGTCCGGCAGGGCGTGTCCGTCCCCCGAGCGGATCACGATCTCGGTGCGTGCGGCCGCCCGGCCGCACGCCACGACGGGGAGCCGGTCCCCGTCCTCCGCGGGCCCCGCTTCCTCGAGACGGCCGCCCTCGATCGCGCGGCGGCTCACCGCCAGGCTGCGGTACCCGCCCATGCGCTCGGCACCCGAGACGAACAGGGTGGCCTCCGCCAGCCCGTAGCACGGGTAGAGGGCACCGCGGTCGAAGCCGTGGCGCCCGTACAGGGCCGCGAAGCTCTCCAGTGTCGCCGGGATGACGGGTTCCGCTCCGTTGAACGCGACCTGCCAGGAACCGAGGTCGATCCCGGCGAGGCGCTGCGCGTCGTACCGGTCGGCGAGCAACTGGTAGGCGAAGTTGGGACCGCCGGAGCAGGTCGCCGCGTAGCGGGACACGGCCTCCGGCCAGATCAACGGGTCGTGGATGAACGCGAACGTGTCGAGCAGCACGGCCTTGACCCCGGCGTACAGGGGCAGCAGGGCGGTGCCGATCAGCCCCATGTCGTGGTACAGCGGCAGCCAGCTGAGGATGACGTCGTCGGAGCGGACCCCGAACCCCTCCGTGATGGCCCGCTCGTTCTCGACCAGGTTGCCGTGACCGACCATCACGCCCTTGGGCTGCCCCGTGGAGCCCGATGTGTACTGCAGGAAGGCGAGGTCGCCGCCGTCGAGCGCGACCGGCTCGTACACCCCCGGTCCGGCCTGCCCGATCCCCTCGACGGCGTACAGCCGGAGTCCTTGTGCACCGGCGGTGCGCGGCAGGTCCTGGAGGTGTTCCAGCAGCGCGCCGGATGTGAGCGCGTGGGCGGGGCGGCAGTCGCGGACGACCGCCTCGATCCGGTCGAGCTTCGCACCCGGGCGCGGCGGATACAGCGGTACCGCCACCATCCCGGCGTACAGGCAGCCCAGGAAGGCGGTCAGGTAGTCGAGGCCGGGCGGCAGCAGGAGCAGGACGCGGTCACCCGGCCGCGCGGTCTTCTGCAGGAAGGCCGCGACGCCGAGCGCGGACTGCTCCAGTGCGCGGTACCCCACGGTGTGGTCGGGGCCCTCCTGTGACGAGGCGAAGACGTAGGCGACGTCGTCCGGGCGCACCGCGGCCCAGTGGGACAGCGCGGCGGGGAGAGTGGGGAACGAGGGGATCGGCTGCTCAGGCACGGTCACCGGCTCCCGCCTCGGCCCCGGCGGGCCCGGCCGGATCGGCCAGCACGCGTTCGACGACGGCGATCGCCTCCTCCACGTCCTGCGCGCTCACCCCGCGGTGGGTGACGGCCCGCAGCCGCCCGTGGCCCAGTTCCGCCACGGCCAGACCGTGCCGGGCCGCGGATTGGGCGAAGGTCTGCCAGGTGAATCGCTCGTCGGTGACCCGGAACATCACGATGTTGGTGCGGGTTTCGGCCGGGAGGACGTCGATGCCCGGGATCTTCGCCAGGCCGGACGCCAGGCGTTCCGCGTTGCGGTGGTCCTCGGCCAGCCGGCCGGCGTTCTCGATGGCGAGGATGCCCGCCGCGGCGACCACACCGGTCTGCCGCATGCCGCCGCCGAGCATCTTCCGGATCCGGCGCACCTGGGTGATGAACGCCTGCGTGCCCACGACCATGGAGCCGATCGGGGCGGACAGCCCCTTGGACAGGCAGAACTGGACGGAGTCCGCGTACCGCGCGATGTCGGCGACGGGGACGCCCGCGGCCACGGCCGCGTTGAAGACCCGGGCGCCGTCGAGGTGGATCGGCACGTCCCGTTCGTCGGCGAACCGGCGCACCTCGCGCAGGTACTCCGTCGGCAGCACGGAACCGCCGGACCGGTTGTGGGTGTTCTCCAGGCAGATCAGGGCGGGCAGCGCGAACTGCGGGTCGTCGGGGTCGTCCGGGAACCCCTTGGCGAGGTCGGTGAGCAGCAGCCGCCCGTCCGGCTGGGTGGGAACGGGTTCGTAGACGATCCCGCCGCACACCGAGGCGCCGCCGGCCTCGTAGATGTAGATGTCGCTCTCGTCACCGACCAGCACCTTCGTGCCGCGCGGTGCGTGGGCCATGATCGAGGCCAGGTTCGCCATGGTGCCGCTCGGCATGAAGCATCCCGCCTCCTTGCCCAGGGTGGTGGCGGCCAGCTGCTCCAGCCGGTTCGTCGTGGGGTCCTCGCCGTAGACGTCGTCCCCGAGGGGCGCCTCGCCCATGGCCCGGAGCATCTCCCCGGTCGGCAGGGTGAATGTGTCGCTGCGCAGCTCTATCACTGGGCGTGCCCCTCCCATGCGTCGTCGCCCTCCAGGACGACGGCTGTCCGGCCGACGGCCTCGGCCAGGATCTTGATGACCTGTTCGTGGGTGTCGCCGTGGGCGATGACGTAGCCCAGGCGGTCGTAGGCGTTGCGGGGCGGGCCGACCTCGGCTCCCGGCCGGGCCGTGACGACCACCCGGTCGACTCCGGCGACGGTCCGTGCCTGGTCCGCCCCGGACAGCGCGGCCAGCTTCCCGGGACGGTCCGCCAGCAGGAAGTGGATGCCGGCGTGCCGCACCGGTTCCCGCGTCGGCTCGGGCGGCAGCCCCGCCGCGACCCGTACCTGCTGGTCGAGCAGCTGCGTACCGGTGGCCAGGTGGACCAGCTCCGGGATCATCCCCCCGGCGAGCCGCGGGTTGATCTCGATGATCACCGGCCCGTCCGCGGTGAGGCGCACCTCGGTGTGGGTGGCACCGAGGGTGATGCCGGCGGCCGACACGGCCCGGCGCACGGCGTCCTCGAGGGACGCTGCCTGGTCCGCAGGCAGCGGCGCGGGGAAGACGTGCCGGTACTCGACGAAGCCGGGCAGCCCGGTCACGGTCTTCTCGGTGATCCCGACGCAGTGCGTGCGGTCGTTCCAGCCGAACATCTCGACGCTGAACTCGGGGGCGTCGACGTACTCCTCGATCAGGACGGTGCCGGCGGTGGGCATGCCGCGGACGTTGTGGCGGATGCCGAGGATCCTGCGGGTCTGGGCGGTGACCTCGTCCTCGGTGTGGCACAGCAGCACGTTGTTGGAGCCGGAGTCGTCCGCGGGCTTGACCACGCAGGGCAGCCCCACCGCGGCCAGGGCGGCGGGCACCTCGGCGGCGTCGGTGACGGTGGCGAAGCCGGGCTGCGCGACGCCGTGTTCCCGCAGTCGCTCCCGCAGCAGGGCCTTGTTGCGGCACACGGCCACCGCGTCGGCCGGGTTGCCGGGCATGCCGAGCCAGGTGGTCAGCTCGGCGACCGCGGGGACGTAGAAGTCGCTGGTGGTCGTCACCCCGGCCAGGTCCTCGCGGCGGAACTCGTCCTGGATCGTACGGCGCAGCTTCGCCTGGGAGTTGGTGTCGCAGACGAGCACTCGGCAGCCGGCCTCGTCCAGTCCCGCGTACCGCTCGGGCGCGCTGGTCAGCAGCACCGGCTCGAAGCCCAGCCGGCGCGCGACGGACAGCGCCTGCATGCCGGTGCCGGTGGTGTTGGACTCGACGAACAGCAGGTGTCGGGTGGGTGCGGGCAGCTTGCGCAGCGAGGCCACCGACCAGCCCCGCACGACCTGGTCGAGGGAGACGGGCACCGGGGCCGGCCGCGACTCCAGCCGGGAGAGCCCCTTCTCCTCCCAGAACCCGTCGTCGTAGATGGTGTCGACGTACCGGTCGCCGCGGTCCGGGAGGATGCCGACGATCCGGGTCCCGGGTTCGGCGTGCGCCGCCAGGTACGTCAGCACCCGGTACACCGACCCGGACGTGTTGCCCGCGAACACCTGCTGTTCCCGGGCGAGGGCACGGGTGGCTTCGAACGCCTCCCGGTCATTGAGCCAGTGCACCTCGTCGATGAGCCGCCGGTCCAGGTTCTTCGGCAGGAGACTGTTGCCCAGCCCGCTCTGCAGCCGGCCCGGGACGTCCGGCTGCCCGAACAGCACGCTGCCGACCGAGTCGACGCCCACCACCCGCAGCGCGGGCAGCCCGCGCCGCAGCGCCCGGGCCGTGCCGCACAGCGAGCCGCCGCTGCCGACCGAGCCGACCAGGACGTCCACCCGGCCGAGGTCCTCCTCGATCTCCCTGGCCAGCAGCCGGTAGGCGCCGGGGTTGTCGGGGTTGCTGTACTGCTGGGGCCAGAACGCGCCGGGCAGGTCCGCCATCAGCCGCTCGAGCTCCTCCAGCCGGGCGCTCTGCCAGCCGTGGCTGGTCATGGCTTCGACGACGTGGACCTGACAGCCCAGTGCACGCAGTTTGGCCAGGGTGATGGGGTCGATCCGCGGATCGGTGACGATGTGCACGGGGTGACCGAGCGCCGTTCCCACCAGGGCCACACCGAGCGCCATGGTGCCGGAGGAGCTCTCCACGATGGGCGCCCCGTCGCGCAGCGCCCCGGTGCGTTCGGCCTCCAGGAGCATGTTCCGGGCGACCCGGTCCTTCATCGCGAAGAGGTTCTGCAACTCCAGCTTGGCGTATACCTCCACGTCCGGCGATGCGGTCCGCAGGCGCACCAGTGGAGTGCGGCCGACGGCGTCGACCATGCTGTCGAATTTCACAGGGATCCCCCGGGAGACGTCGCGTTCTGCCTAGGCACCGCGGGTGCCATAACTGTCCGGTCCCATCGAGCGGTAGAGGGAGACGGAACCGGGAAGTGCCTCGCAGGACTTCCTGGCGTGGGCCAGGCGGTCCGCGTGGTCGCTGAGGTCGTCGCGCAGCAGAATTCCGAGATTCGTGCCGCTGTGCGCCAGCACGAGGCCGAGCCCTTCGACCTCGTGACAGATGCGCAGGATGTCGTCGAAGTACTCCCGCGCGGTGATCTTCGCGTTCTTGCGCGCGCTGCGGGTGGCCACCTCGCCGACCGTGTCGAGGTCCCCGTGCAGGAGGGCCTCGCGCAACTGGTCGAGCAGCCTGCTGTATTCCTTCCGGTCGGCCGCGTCGAAGGGCTTGGGCGACCGGTTGAACAGGACCGTGTCCACCATGCCGCCGATGTCGTGTCCGACGATCGTCAGCGGCGGCAGGAAACCCAGCCGCTCCTTCAGGCGGACCTGCCGGTGGTAGAAGGCCACGACGCCCTGGTACATGACGCCGTCGGACGGCTCCACGCCCCTCAGGAGCGCCTCGACCTCGCTCTCCGTGAACCGCAGGCCGAGCGCGCCGCCCACCGCGTGGGCCGTGGCCACCAGGTCGGCGGACGAACTGGCCAGCCCTTTGCCCTCGGGGATGGAACTGATCAGGGTCAGCACCCCGCCGCCGGCGACCCGCCGGTCACGCAGGATGCGTTCCGCCAGGGCCCGGGCCTTCTGTTTGTGAGCGGGCCGGACCGTGATCTCCCCGGCGCCTTCGACCAGTTGGAAGCCGGCCGTCGAGGACAGGGATATGGGGAAGGTGACGAGGAAATCCAGGCCGTTCTCGTCGAGCACTCCCTGCAGCAGTTCCCCGAACGTGCCGTGGGCCGTGCCCGTGCCGGTGGTCGCCCCGAGGACGGGAGTGGTGGAACCTAAGGCGCCCTTGTCCGCGTTCACCGGTCTGAGCCTTCCGGCGAGGCCGATCCGGCTCCTGTGTCCGGGATTTCCAGCAGCCTGTCCGTCTCGGCGAGCGCGGCGCCGGTCCTCTGCGCGTTCGCGGCCCATTCCTTCTCGGCCGCGTCGAAACGGGCGGCCTGTTCGGCCAGCAACGCGCGGACGGAATCAGGGTGCGTGGAGCCCGGTGAGTTCTTGCGGAGCAGGCCCCGCCGGACGTCGAAGGACTCGGTGAGCAGGTGTTCGGGCCGGGCCAGGTCGAAGCCGTTCTCCGAGGCGACCGCCTTGAGCAGTTCGGGATCGGCCTCGGCGGGGGACAGGCCGCGCTCCACCGCGGCCGTGATGAACCGCCCGGCGACGACCTGTGCCCTGCGCCAGGGCACCCCCTCCTCCAGTGTGAGCAGGTTGGCCAGGGAGAACCCGCCCAGGTACTCCCGCTCGCACAGGGCGAGCGCGCGTTCCTCACGGAAGTGGAGGTGGTCCAGAACCGTGGTGAAGAGGCTCAGGGTGGAGTGCAGGGTGTCGAAGACGGTCAGCAGGTGCGCGCCGGCTTCCTTCGAGACCTCGACGGTGTTGGAGAAGGGGGTGTTGCGCTGCGCGAGGACGGCGTCCAGGTGCAGCGAGACGAGGTGGGCCGACCGGCCGCGGATGCGCTCCAGGACCGGGTAGTTCTTCTTCTGCGGCATGGCCGAGGAGATGCCGGACAGTTCGTCGGGCAGCTCGATCAGGCCGTACGCGGAGCTGCCCCAGGTCATCAGGTCGGTGCAGAAACGGGCCAGCGAGGTGGCGAGGAGCGAGAGTTCGGCGGTGACCTCCAGGACCCAGTCGCGTGACGCGACCGCGGCGAGGGCATGCGGATCGGCCCTCCGGAAGCCGAGGAGACGCGCCATTCTGCCGCGGTCCCAGGGCAGTTCCTGACCGGCCATCGCGCCGGCGCCCAGGGGACACAGGTCGATTCCGCGATAGGTGTGGAGGAGTCGTTCCGTCGTGTGCAGGGCCCGGCCCGCCACGGCCGCGAGGTAGAAGCCCGGCGTGATGATCTGGGCGGACTGCAGATGGGTGTAGCCGGGCATCGGCGTGTGCAGGTGCCGTGCGGCAAGCCGGTGCGCCGACCGGCCGAACGCGGCGAGCGACGCGGCGGCCCGGATCACCTGGTCCTTGCCGAACAAGAGCTGGGCACACGCCTGGAGGTCGTTGCGGCTGCGGTCGACGTGCCACCGGGGAACGGCCGGAGTGAGCCGGTGCTCCACATGGCGTTCGATGGCGAAGGCGATGTCCGAGTAGTTCGCGTCCGGATCGGCCCGGATCTCCTCCGCGGTGATCCCGTCCAGCAGGGATCCGATGCGCCGGGTCTCCTCCCGGTCGATCAGCTCCATACGGCAGTATTCGAGGACCAGGACTTTCTCGATGGCAACGTACCAGGGAAGAAGATTCTCGGATTCGTACCGGAACTGAGGTTCCAGGACTTCCCTGTGCAGTAACTCGCTCGGGGCTGCCGATATCCGGCCGCTCAGACGGTTCTCGGGCGCGCGGTGATCAGGCATGGGACCCCCCGTGAATGCATACCGGTACGACGCTCAAGCCCCGGACGGAAGGAGGAAGGAACCAACCGGTGGGGGCGGTGTGGCGGTACAGCGTTGATTGACGCATGATCCGGGGTCAAGGGTGACGAGGGATCCGCGCCGGGGGGTTTACCTGCGGCAACCTGCCGTTTCCGCAGGTCAGGCGTGAGCTTGCGGGCGGGCCGTGGGGCCGGTGCGCGCGGGTAGTTGACGCGAATCGTTCGCAACAGCGGGCTTGAGACAACAGCATGTGTCACGCGCATGTTTCATCGGTGTGCACCTCTCCGAAGGTGCCGGCCGCCGTACGTTCGCGCGCGTGCGGTCGCCGCCGCCGGCGGCCGGACGGTGCAGCTCCCCTGCGCGGGGCCGGCGGAGCCGACCGCGCATGTCACTGAATTCCCCCGAATCGTTCCCGTATCCGTCCCTCATTCATCCCCTGGCGGGAAGGCTGACCTTGCGCAATGGACTCCCCGGGTTCTACTTGAAGATTGCCGGCCGCCGGAATTCCGGCATTCATTGCCATTCGGCGGAGCAGCACCGCGTCGGCGCGACGCGGCCGCCGTCACCCGGCTGATGTCCACCTGGTCGTCCCCGCCCTGCTGGCCGGCCTCACCGGCCATCCGCGACCGGTTGCGGACGCCGGAGGCCGTTCTGGGTGCAGGGCGTAGCGAATGTGCCGGCCGTTGCACCGACGCGTGAGGAACCCGGCCCGTTCCAGATCGATGACGATCCGGTGAGCGCTGCGCTCGCTGATGCGGCAGGCCCTCTCCGTCAGCCGCAGTGCCTTTCCAGGTAGGGCCGCCTTGCAGGCATCGGTGTTTCGGATGTCGCGTGGCCGTGGCCGGTGAGGAGATCCAGCATGGCGGGCACGGGCAGGTGGGCTTCGGCCGGGTGACGGTGTTCGCGGTCCGGATGCAAGAGGTAGTGGTTGCGCCGTCCGATGCGCCGGCGGGAGAGGAAACGGGCACGCTCCAGGTCGGTGACGATCCTGTGGACGCTGCGTTCGGTGATGCGGCAGGTGAGGGCGATGTCCCGCATGCGTGCGTCGGGGTTGCGGGCGATCTCGGCCAGGACTCTGGCATGCGCAGTGAAGAACGACCAGCTCTGCCCGCCGTCGTCACCCACCGTGCCCTCCCTGCTCGCCCAGTGCAGGCCCACGCGCCCACTACCCCCACTACGCCTGCACCGCACCCACCGGATGCGGTCCTGGCGAGACTGGCGCGGCCTGTTCACGGTCACGTGCGCCCTTGCACTCAGCGCGTACAGCCCCAGGCGTTACAGAGGCCCGGTCGTACGTAGCCGACGGGATGCGCCTGCCGGTGGGTCCGCGCTGCCAGGAGCTGCTCGATCTGGCTCTGGCGGGACTCGGCGTAGTCGATGACGACCAGCACGCGCCGGATGAGGTGCCGGAGCATCGCGTACGGCGAGGGCTGCTGCGCAGGCAGGTCCAGGTGGAGGAACCCGGCAGACCACGGTGCTTCCGGGTCGTCGGCTGAGCGTTCGGCTTCAGGAGGGCGGTCGGACACCCGCCGCGCGAGCTCGACCACCAGGCGGGTCGTGCGGACCCCCGCCCGGACCGTGCGCGACCGCCACGTCCACGGCCTTGTCGGTGCGGCACCGGTCGACCAGGTCTGTCATCTCGGTGGCCGGCCCGATGAAGGAGACCACCTCCGAGCGGGGGAGAGAGCAGATCAGAGGACGCCGCCGCCGACACGGGCGAGGTGACGAACGGCGCGTCCAGATCGGCCGGCTCCAGCCTGGGCCAGGTCACCGCAGCCTGGCCCCGGACATGCCCTGCCACGGGGAGTCCGCGCGGCGGATGTCCTGCGGCACGGACTCGGCCTGCATCCTGTGGCTGCGCGACGCGTTGTCGACGAAGTTGGTCCGCCCCGTGGCCACATGTTCGCCCCGATCCCAGCGGTCCGCGGCCCCGGCGCCGTAGATGCGCCGCAGCGCGGGGGTGTTTCGATGTATCCGCGCTTGGGTCACATCTGATTGTGTCCTCCCGGCAACGCGGGGATAGCCGGCAGCCGCAGAGGCGAAGACGGGCCCAGCTGAACCCTGAGACGCCTCGGGCCTGTACGCCCTGGTCAAGGCCGTGGATCCAGCCCGACTGGAGCACTTTGGCGCCAATGGTCGGGAGTTGGCCCGCCGCCTGGAGCCTCCTGGACTACACAAGTCGATGAAGGTGCCTGACGGGGAGGGCTGGTCCGGTGTTGGTGACGATCAATGTGGCGGTTCTGCTGGCGGTCATCATCATCCTGCGGCTGCGTCGGCGTACGCACGCGCGCAGCCGGAACGACGAGAAGCTGACCGTTGTCATGGTGCTGGTCTTCGGGGTGCTGATCGCTCCGACAGCGTTTGGGCAGTGGATTCTGGACGTGGTCGTGCAGATCGTGCAGGGCGTTTCCCAGACAGGGCGCTGAGGCGGCACACGGCATCCGGCCCGGCGGAGAGATCACCGGAGTCGCCGCCTGGGAAGAGCCGGACCGCCGCAACAGCTTGTCGTCGAACCTGCGCGAACTCCCGGGCCAGGTCCGCACCGTCGGCCTCGGCCGTACTCTCTCTGTGATCGTGCAGCTCAAGGCCTGCGCACTCTGCCGTGCGCAGGCACACGCCACCAGACGTGGGCCTGACATACCAAGAGAACCCTCACCGGCCAGGACGGAAGCAGGAGCGCCTGCACGGGCGGCGGCGCCACCTGCACCTACGATCCCCTGTACCTTCTGCTGACCATGCGCCGCGCCAGGGCCGGCTTCCCCGGCCAGTCGATCACCCACCGCCACGTCCAACGCATCTGTCAGGGACTTCAAGAGTGAGACGTCCCATGCATGTGGCGTCGCCTGAGGTCTACACGCAGGTCCTTCCTGATGTAGATCTCGATGTACTCGTACAGCCATGGCGAGTTCGCGAGCTGCGAGAAACACCGACTGAGCGCTTCTCTCGTTGTCCGAGCGTCGGTCAGGTTGGCCACCCGCCACAGTGACAGCGGTCGGGAGTCGGTACCGGCCACCGCGTGCTCGACTTGGAAGAGAGGCTGGAACGCGTCAGCCTTCACGAGTTCACCGGAATCGTCGACGAGTTGCGTCGCGCCGATGAACGTGACGCGCTGGGCGGCCGGGTCCAGACGCACCTGCTCAAGGACCAAGCCGTAGTCGGAGCCGCCGATCCACGGATGCTGCATCGATGCACGTACGAAAATCTCCGTTTCGTCGTCACCGGTCGGCTGTTCGCCCCAGATGCGCACGCTCCCGGGCTGCATCACCGAAGGCAGATACGGCGCGGGATTGCGGGCTTTGCGAACCTCCATGTCCCACAGCATGTCGCGGGTCATCGTGAAGGGGGTGGGCGCCTCGTAGCTGTTCGCGATCGCCTCGTTCACATCGAGCGGAGGCAGTGCCGAGTGCGTGTAGGCCGGATCGTTCCACACGCGCTCGAATTCCGCTACGTGATCGAGTAAGCCGCTCTGCTTCATCGTCTCCTCCTGCGCGTGTCAGGCACGGGCCGCGGGGACCAGTGACAGTGGCACGCCCTTTCCGAACCAGACCCTTGCTCTCCTCGATGCCGGTCCCGTCCCGTTACTTCGCGGCATCTCGATTCTTATGATGGAACGGTCGAGCGCCTGGGTGGGCGTAGTCAAGAACAACTTTGTCAAGTTTCGACGCGCATCCCGATTTCCTTCTGAGCACGGTCATTGAGCCGTTTCGACCTCATGCTGATGCGTGTTGAAGGAGGCTGGAGGGCAGGTCCCGGAAGAGGTGACGCCGCCACACTTTGCGTCTGCTCGCTGCTCCAGCCGGACGTCGCCGCCTGCGTCCGCGAAGCCTTTCCCCTCCTGGGCAGCCCGGCCGGCCTCGCCGCCGAAGCGACTGTGTGCGCAGCTGCTCCAGACGGTCGCCCGCCCGACAGGGCTGCGCAGAAGTGTGCCGCCTTCTCACGGGACCGTCGCCCGGCGTCATCGCCGGGCGACGGGATCTCAAGTCATTGGGTCCCGTGCGGTGCGCCGTTACTTCTTCACCAGTCCCTTCGCTACGAGGCTTCGTGCGGCAGCGATCACCGCATCGTGTGCGGGGCGCGGCTGCCAACCCAGGATGTGACGGGCCTTCGCATGGGACGGTCGCCTGACATAACCGAGTTCCGGCACAATGTGCCGCATCTCCGGGTTGAAGAGAGCTCCGGCCCGCACCACGGCGCTCGGAATGGCGCGCTTGGGGACGTGCGGAGCTGCTGCGCCGAGGTCAGCCCTGATCCACGCTCCCAGATCCTTCATGGCGATCGCGGGGCCGTTCGCGATCAGGAAGCGCTCGCCCGCGGCTCGCTTCTCTGTCATGGCCAGAATGTGCGCGGCGGCGACGTCGCGTACGTCGACCACCGGGAAGTAGAGGTCG
The DNA here is from genome assembly GCF_043079125.1 of Streptomyces sp. NPDC015242. Lineage (NCBI taxonomy): Bacteria > Bacillati > Actinomycetota > Actinomycetes > Kitasatosporales > Streptomycetaceae > Streptomyces > Streptomyces sp. NPDC015242. The sequence continues at coordinate 343,625 of NZ_JBIBUF010000010.1, forward strand.
GGGAAGCCGGGAATGTCGCCGTCGAGGATCCTCTTCACCAGCATGTTGGAACCGGAGACATCGTGGCCGAGGACAGGGCCCATGACGGCCACGGGCAGCATGGTGACGAGCTCCGTCGGCCCTCCCTCGGACCGCACGAAATCCCAGGCAGCACGCTCGGCGAGGGTCTTGCTGGCCCCGTAAGCATCGACTTCGGGGGAGCCGACGACCGTCCAGTCGGCCTCGGTGAAGACGCGGTCGTCGTGTGGATGGCCCCAGCCGACGGCATGGAACGCCGAAGTGAGTACCACGCGTGCGACTCCGGCGTCGCGTGCTGCGCGCAGTACGCGCAGGGTGCCTTCGCGGGCCGGGACGATGAGGTCGTCCGCGTTGTCCACGAATCCGGGGCGTACCGGCGAAGCGACGTGGAGTACGAAGTCCATGTCGGCAACGGCTGCCGGCCACCCGGCGTCGTCCATCAGGTCGGCCTCGACGAATGTCAGGGCGTCGCCGTTCTGCATCCCGGCGTCGGCCAGGACGGATCGGACGGTGGCCTCGCGGCTCAGGGACCGGATCGTGGTACGGACGAGGTAGCCCTGCTGGAGGAGTTGAAGGATGCAGTGACCGGCGATGAATCCGGAGCCGCCAGTGACAAGTACGCGCTTTTGAGTCATGTATCGAAGTTTCGCTGAGCTGGGGACAGCAGCCAGTTCCCCGGCTTCCCTGGTAGCAGCAGGGACAGGCAGAGACGCAAGCGGATGGCTACCCTGGAGAAATGGACGATCAACCGAATGCGCTGGGCAACTTCCTGCGTGCCCGACGCGACCTCATCACTCCGGAAAAGGTCGGAATTGCCATGTCTGGCACGCGGCGAGTTCCTGGGCTGCGTCGCGAGGAGGTCGCGATGCTTGCGGGTGTCAGCGCCGAGTATTATCTGCGCTTGGAACAGGGACGTGACCGCAGGCCGTCCACTCAGGTCCTCGAATCCATCGCGAATGCTCTTCTGCTGGACGACGAGGCGCGTGATTACCTTGCCGCTCTGGCTACCGACCGGCCTCGCCGCCGTCGGAGCCAGTCAGCAGTCAAGGAAACTGTTCCATCCGGAATCTCCAAGCTCCTCAGCACCCTTGGTCAGCCGGCATTCGTGGAGGGGCGCTACATGGACGTGCTTGCGGCCAACTCGCTTGCCGTCGCGCTTTCTCCGCGGCTCACAGTCGGCGCCAACCGCATGCGTGATCTTTTTCTCGATCCTGCCGAGCGGGCTTTCTTCTCGGACTGGGAGGGTGCGACCCAGCAATTCATCGCAGGTTTCCGGAAATCTGTCGGCGCTGATATAAACGACCCCCGGTTCATCGAACTCGTCGGAGAACTTTCTCTGGCCAGCCCGCGCTTCCGTGCCTTGTGGGCGCGTCAGGACGTGAAGAAGCTCCAGGGCGGACGTGTGCGCTTCGATCACCCGCAAGTGGGTTCGCTGAACCTGAACCATGAAAAGCTGGCAATTGCCGGGGCAGGGAACATGATGCTCGTCATCCTGCACCCGGACCCCCAGAGCCAGGACGCCGAGAAGCTCTCGCTCCTGGCCTCGGCGTCGCTCGAATCACCTCACCCCGGGTACATCGGCGCCCGATCACACGAAGCGTGAGAGCCGTTCTTGGGAACAGCCTCCGTCGTGGACGATCTCAGTGACGGCCCGGTCCACCGCGGTGTCGGAAGTGATGTTGTTCATGACGGTCCGGTCCAGCGCCCGGCGGGAACGCCGGAGAGGTTGCTGGGCGATGGCGTCGACGGCGCCCTCGGCCACGACGGTGCGCAGCGCGCCATCCGTGGCGGAGGCGGTCGGACAGGTCGACTGCGTGCAGCTCGCGGGGAATGTGTCGAGGGGGACATGCCAGGCCGATCGCCCGATGGCACTGTCTGGCCAGTTCGCCTACTGCCCGACCGTTGCCGCCCGAGGCTCCTGTGATGAGCACGCGTCGGGATTTCATCGGAAGCAGCTGCCTTCCTCCTGTCCGCGGGGCGTGTCCGTACGGGGCACTGGAGGACGCGGGGTGCCGGGCCCCGGTGGGGGCGTCGGCACCCGTGGTGGTGCGGGTTTCGAGCGGGGGAGGAGGGATTGCCGGTCGTCCAAGGTGACGGTTCCCGTGACCTGGATCTCGGCCGTTGGCTGGTGACGGCCGCAGACGAGGCACAGTACGGCTTTCGCCGCGCCGGTGAGGTGGCCTGTCGGCTCGGCCGGCTCGCATGGGTACAGACGCAGCTCGGCACTCAGGTTTAGCAGCATGTCGGCAGCGGGCTCGGTGAAGGTCAGAGAGAGCTGCGCGGGGGCGAGTCGGGTGAGGGTTTCGGCGTCCCGGAAGCGGGTGGAGATCAGGTCCAGCCGCTGCCACAGCAGACGCGTTTCCGGTGCGGGAATGATGGCCGGCGGGTTGAGGGCGGCCTCGATGTCCCAGGCATTCATAGACTGCTCGGGAAGTCGGTAGCCGGCGTAGACGGGCAGCTCGATCAAGCAGGCAGGTGGGAGAGGACGGCGGGCGGCGGTCGGGCCCTGCAGGGCCATGCCGAGCTGAAACCCCTCGGCCACGCGGCGGCCGATGCGCTGGCGGAGGGTGACGGCGAAGTAGCGGGGGAGCAGCACACGATCACCAGCGGCTACGCCTGTTCTGCGTCCAAGGCCACCGCCGACAGAAGTCGACAAGCCGCCGCAACCGGCCCTCAGCAGGCGAACCGCCCACCTCGGCACTATTCGAAGACCCTGAGTTCAGACCAGCAATGCAAAAGCCGCATCGCGCAATTTTCCGTGTCGCGGATCGGGCGATAGCCAGGGCATGGGATACCTAGGCTAAACGTGTCCTTCATATCCTGGTTCTTTCCGGTGATGCTGGGTGCACGCCACGAAGAAGGGAGGCCGACGTGGATGACAAAGGGCTCGGGGAGTTTCTCCGGCACCGGAGGGAACGCTTGCGGCCCGAGGATGTGGGTCTTGCCGGTGGCGGTCGGCGCCGCACTCCCGGCCTGCGCCGGGAGGAGGTCGCGACTCTGGCGGCGCTGTCGCCGGATTACTACGGCCGGCTGGAGCAGGGACGGGTACGCACCCCGTCCGCGGCGGCGCTGGCCAGCCTGGCCCGCGCGATCCGGCTCACCGGCGACGAACGGGACTACCTGTTCCGCCTCGCCGGGCAGCAGCCGCCGGAGCCGCGCTCACCACTGGCCCACGTCGACCCGGCGATGCTCTATCTGCTGGACGCGCTCGAGCACACGCCGGCCCAGGTGGCAGACGATCTGCTGACGGTTGTCGCGCAGAACCGTGCCGCGGAGAACCTGCTGGGGGTCTGGACCGGTTTGCCCGGTTATGAGTCCAACGTCACGTGGCGGTGGTTCGCCGACCCGGCTTCGCGGGACAGCAATGATCCGGCCGAGCACGAGCGCATCGGCCGGGCCTACGCGGCCGACCTGCGCGCCGGTGTCGCCCAGCGCTCGATGGGCGATCGGTTCGCTCGGGGGCTGGTGACCGACCTGCTCCAGCGCAGCGCCGAATTCGCCGACCTGTGGGCGCAGCAAGACGTGGGGGCGCTGACGTCGGCGCCCAAACTCATCCGGCACCCGCTGGTCGGCGAACTCGACCTGCAGTGCGACGTCGTGCTGAGCCCGGCGACCGGTCACCGCCTCGTTATTTTCCGGCCGCGCCCCGGGTCGAATGCCCACGAGCAGATGGCGCTCCTGGGCGTACTCGGGAATCAGAAGTTCGCCTGATTCTCACTGCCTTTCACCAGCATCGCGGAAACGTGGGCACCTCCGGGTGCCCGAAATCAATGGAAAGAATTTCGTGAACATCACCGGTAACACCGTCTTCATCCCTGGCGCGACCTCCGGCATAGGTCTCGGCCTGGCCCTTCGCCTGCGGGACAAGGGCAACACCGTCATCGTCGGCGGCCGGCGCACCGAGCTGCTCCAGCAGCTGTCCGCCGAGCACCCGGGTCTGGGCACGATCAGCATCGACACCACCGACCCGGAGTCGATCACCGACGCCCGCAGCGAGCTCACCACCCGCTACCCGGCCCTGGACACCCTCATCACCATGGCCGGCATCATGGAGCCCGAGGACCTTCGCGACCCGGCATCGCTGGACGTCGCCGAACGCACCGTCGAGGTCAACCTGCTCGGCCCGATCCGGCTGATCAACGCGTTCCTGCCCGGCCTGCTCGCCCAGCCCGCCGCGACCGTCATGACGGTCAGCTCCGGCCTGGCGTACGTCCCGCTGCCGGCCACGCCGACCTATAACGCCACAAAGGCCGCAATCCACTCCTTCACCGAAAGCCTGCGCGTGCAGCTGGCCAAGAGCAACGTCCAGGTGATCGAGCTGGTACCGCCGGCCACCCGGACCACGCTGATGAACCAGCAGAATTCCGACGTGGCCATGCCCCTGGAGGACTTCCTCGACGAGGTGATGAGTCTCCTGGAAACCGACCCCGAGGCCGAGCAGATCCTGGTCGAGCGCGTCAAGTGGCAGCGCAACGCCGAAGCCGAGGGCCGCTACGCCGACGTCCTGAACGTGCTCAGCGGCCGTTACCGCTCCTGACCTCCGGCGGCGGCCGAGGTCATGCCCGGCCGCCGCCTCCCCCTTTCCGGCGAACAGATCGAATGGGAACCACCCTCGGCATCGCCGTCGCGGCCTGCTCACCGCCCGGCGCCGACTCGGTGCCGCACGACCCGGTGTACCAGTCGATTGCCCAGGAGCTGGGCTGGACCCCAGGGCAGATCGCCCTGCGCCGGCACCTGCAGCGCGGCGGCATCGCCTCGCCCAAGACCACCTCCCCGCACCGCATCCACCAGGACGCCGCGGTGTTCGACTTCATGCTCGGCCCCCGCCAGGTGGCCCGGATCGACCACCTCGATCGGGGTGCGGGCCGTACCGGCCCGCACCCCGAGCACCTCTGAAACGAAGGGCCTCATGCGATATCTCTTCCATCGATCGCTGCTCGCCACCACCCTTGCCGCGACACTGAGCCTGAGCGCCTGCTCTTCGGAATCTCCAGAGGACAAGCCGGCCACCCAGGCTGTTCCCGGCGCCACAGCGACCGCCGACCGATCCAGCGACCCGATCGCCACCCTCGGCGAACCCACCGAGATCACCACCGGCCTGACCGTGCCGTGGGGCCTGACCTTCCTTCCCGACGGGTCCGCCCTGGTCTCCGAGCGCGACTCGGCCCTCATCAAACGCATACCCGCCCACGGCGGCCCGCCGCGGACCGTCGGCGCCGTCCCTGGTGTCGTGCCGAAGGCCGAGGGCGGTCTCCTGGGCATCGCCGCTTCTCCGGACTTCGCCACCGACCGCACGGTCTACGCCTCGGTCACCGGCGCGGACGAGAACGCGATCGTCGCGTTGCGCATCGCCGAGGACTTCCGGTCGCTGCGCCGGGACCGGGTGTTGCTCGACGGCATCCAGACCGCCGAACGCCACCACGGCGGCCGGCTCGCCATCGGCCCGGACGGCCATCTGTGGATCGGCACCGGTGACGCGTTCGAACCGGAGAACGCCGCCGACGACTCCAGCCTCAACGGCAAGGTGCTGCGCATCCGTACAGACGGCACGGTTCCCGGCGACAGTCCGGTTTTCTCCACCGGGCATCGCAACGTACAGGGCATCGCGTTCAGCCCGGACGGTACCGCCTACGCCTCGGAACTGGGCCACCGCGCCTGGGACGAAGTCAACGTCCTGCGGGCCGGCGACGACTACGGCTGGCCCGAGACCGAAGGCATCGAAGGCAGCACCGGAACGGCACCGATCTGGACCGTGCACCCCGACGACGCCTCCCCCTCGGGCATGGCCTACGCCGCCGGCTCGCTGTGGATCGGCGCTCTCGGCGGACGACGCCTGTGGCAACCGCCCGTCCACTCCGGCCGAGTGACCGGCGAGGCGGTCGAGCACTACCGCGGTGAGTACGGACGCATCCGCACCGTCGAGGTCGCACCCGACGGCGCCCTCTGGCTGGTGACCTCCAACACCGACCGCTCCACCTGGGGCGGCGTCGACCCGAAACCCGGTGACGACCGCATCCTGCGGGTCCCGGTCAACCAGTAGGAATCTGATCGAGCAGTTCGGCACCAGCCGCTACGTCACCGGCATCCTCACACTCACTGGCCTGAACGGCCATGCTCGTGATGCGGTGGGATCGCGACGCCGCGGCCGGTCAGACTGAGTGTCCCTGCGAGCGCAGCCAGCGGTGCACGGCGTCCTTGTCCGCCGGTGTGATCCGGACGTCGCTTTCGACGTGCGGGCCCTCGTCCTCGTTGAACGCCGTGTCCGTGACGCGCGCGGTGACCCACGTGGCCAGGTCGTGTGCAGCCGGCTCAGGAAGGGAACCTTGTTCCCAGCCGGCTCGGGCCTTGCCGGCGGCGTCATGGTCGTGATGTTCGGTCTCGGCCAGCCATGCCTTCACCAGCCGCTCCACTGTCCCGCGCTGCGGGTCGCCGATTGACTGCCTGTCGTTGTCGTCCATGCTGTCCCGAGTGCCCGACCCCGCTGCTGCCTCCCCTCTGCGCTTCGAATTCCCCGGCGCGACGTACCGCCCTGCCATTGGTTGCAGTACACCGGCCACAGCCCCGGAAACTCCTCCATGAGGCGGACCACGACGGAATCCACCGCCGCGAAGTCCGGGAAGCGGGATGAAGGAGAAGGTCGGCCCGAAGGGGGTGTCCCGCAGAGCCGGCGGCCGGCGGAGCGAGGAGATGCCAGGCAGCGGCTGACTCGCAGCACCCCTCTGGCACGGGCGACCTTGTCGTCATGCGGGCCGGCGGCATGGCAAGGGGGCGCCCCGGGTTACGAAGGCGCCCCCTCCGACTGCGTGTGACAGGCCCAATCCCCGGAATCGGGAAGGGCAGCCCTGAGCCCGCACCGTAGCGTTTCCCTCAGGCCGCGGAAGCCGCTTCGGGTCGCTCACCTTCGCTCCGGTCTTCGGCTGCCGTGATGGCGCGGTTGCGGCGCACGGAGGACCAGAAGGAGGCGCCGATCAGGACGACGCCGATCAGGCCGGTGATGATCTCGTTGATCTCGTACTGGATGG
>NZ_JBIBUF010000011.1:0-327962 GCF_043079125.1 Streptomyces sp. NPDC015242
GCCCGGTTACATTCCGAACCCGGAAGCTAAGCCTTACAGCGCCGATGGTACTGCAGGGGGGACCCTGTGGGAGAGTAGGACGCCGCCGAACAATCTTTGGAAGGACCCCTGGTCACCAGCGTTCAGCTGGGACCAGGGGTCCTTTTTGTTTTTGCACTGCGCGCTGGGCACCCGGCTGCGCGAGAATGACTTGCGGTACCGAAGACAGGAGTCACCATGTCCACCAACTCTCCCGACGACCGACCGGAGCGCGACCAGCGGCGACGGGAAGGGGACCGGAGCGACCGCGGCGGTCAGCGCGGAGACCGTGGCGGAGACCGAGGCGGCTTCCGTCGCAACGACCGTGGTGACCGGCCCTCTTTCCGTCGCGATGATCGCGGCGATCGCGGGGACCGCGGTGGTTTCCGTCGCGACGACAACCGCGGTGGGGACAACCGTGGTGGTGGCTACGGCCGGCGCGACGACCGTGACCGTGACCGTGGCCCGCGCCGTGACGACCGCGACCGGGGCGGTTTCCGTCGTGACGACCGTGGCGACCGGCCCTCCTTCCGGCGTGACGACAACCGCCGTGACGACAGCCGGAGCGGCGACAACCGTGGTGGGGACAACCGCGGTGGTGGCTACGGCCGGCGCGACGACCGCGGTGGCTTCCAGCGGCGCGACGACCGCGGGCCGCGGGGCGGATTCCGCCGGGACGACAGGCGGGACGACCGCCGGGACGACCGTCGGGACGACAGGCGTGATGAGCGCCGGGACGACCGGCGCGACGGCGACCGTGGTGGGTTCCCCCGTCGGGACGACCGCGGCGAGCGCCGTGACACCCGTGACCGTGGCTACCGTGGTGACGACCGGGACCGTGGGTTCCGTGGCGGCGACGACCGTGACCGTGACCGTGGGTTCCGAGGTGACGACCGGGATCGCGGCTTCCGGCGGGATGACCGTGGTGGTTTCCGGGGCCGTGACGACCGCGGGGACCGCGGCGGTTTCCGTCGCGACCGTGATGACGCCGGTCGTGGTGGGCGTCCCGGATTCCGGCGTGAGGACGGTCCGCGCGGCGACCGCGGTGAGTTCCGGCGCGACGACCGGCGCGATGACCGCCGTGACGACCGGCGGGACGACCGGCGGGACGGTGACCGCGGTGGATTCCGCGGTGGGCGTGACGACCGAGGCGGGCGCGGGCCGCGGCGCGACGACCGCGGGGGCCGTCCCGGTGGCTTCCGGGGCGGACGGGACGACCGGCGGGGCGGCGGCGGTGGCGGCCGATTCCGTGACGAGCGCGAGCGGGACCGGGAGCCGATCAAGCGGCTGCCGATCCCCGAGGACGTCACGGGCGACGAGATCGACAAGGACGTACGGCAGGAACTGCAGAGTCTGCCGAAGACGCTCGCGGAAGACGTCGCCAGGAACCTGGTGATGGTCGCGCGGCTCCTCGACGAGGACCCCGAGGGCGCCTACGCCTACTCCCGGATCGCGCTGCGGCTGGCCTCGCGGGTCGCCGCCGTGCGGGAGGCCGCCGGGTTCGCCGCGTACGCCAACCAGAAGTACGGCGAGGCGCTGGCCGAGTTCCGGGCCGCCAAGCGGATGACCGGGAACATCGACCTCTGGCCGGTCATGGCCGACTGCGAGCGTGGGCTCGGGCGGCCGGAGAAGGCGCTGGACATGGCCGGTGCGCCCGAGGTGCACAAGCTGGACAAGGCCGGGCAGGTCGAGATGCGGCTCGTCGCGGCCGGCGCCCGGCGGGACATGGGGCAGCTGGACGCCGCCATCGTGACGCTGCAGAGCCCTGAGCTCGCCGCCGGCAGCGTGCAGCCGTGGACCGCGCGTCTGCGCTACGCGTACGCCGACGCCCTGCTCGCCGCCGGCCGCGAGGACGAGGCGCGAGAGTGGTTCGCGAAGGCCGTCGAGGCCGACCGGGACGGCAGCACGGACGCCTCGGACCGGCTCGCCGAGCTGGACGGCGTGGAGTTCCTGGACGTCCTCTCCGACGACGCGGATGACGACGCGGACGACGACGAGAGCACCGATGAGGTGCCGGGCGGCAGCGCGGACGGCGATGCCGCGGCCGAGGAGCCGGAGCAGAAGGACTGACGTCCGACGCGAGCGAGGAAGGGGGCGGGTCCCGGTCGGGAGCCGCCCCCTTTCGCGTGCCGCGGGAAGGTGTCAGAGGTCCAGGGCCCTGAGGACCAGCCCAGTCGCCGGTTTCGGGCCGAACGACGTCGACTTGCGCGGCATGGTGACGCCCTGCCGGGCCAGGTCGCGGACGACCTCCTCGCGGACGGGGTGCATCAGGACGGCCGTACCGCCGTCGCGCTCCGCCTTCGCGACCGTGGCCGCCGTGTCGTGGATGTAGGCGATGCGGTCCGGGGAGTCCTCGGGGATCCGCCACACGTGCTCCAGGAGCGTGGCGTGCAGCACCGTCGCGTCCAGGGTCCGCCAGGCCGCGGGCCGGTCGGCGGGGATCGTGCGGGACAGCAGCTCCGGGTCGGGGCGGTCCACGAGGTGGAAGGAACCGTCGCCGGCGAGGAGGAAGGCGTTGCCGGCGCAGGCCGCGTCCGCCAGTGCCTCGAGGGCCTCGGGCAGCGGCACGTCCAGGCGGCGCACGCGGAAGCGGCCGTCCAGGGCGGTGAGGGCCTGCGCGACCGGCAGGCCGTGCAGGAGGCGGTGGATGGCGCGCACCCGCAGGGGGTAGCGGGCCGTGTCGACCAGGAGGACCAGGCCGTGGTCCCACGGGCTGGGGGACGGGTGTTCCGTGCGCAGGCGGCGGTAGGTCGCCCAGCGGTGATGGCCGTCGGCGATGAGGGCCTGGTGGCGGGCCAGGTCGCGCCGGACGATGGTGAGTTCGGCCGGGTCGGTGAGGGCCCACAGGCGGTGGCTGAAGCCGTCCTCCGTGGTGGTGGCGAGGAGGGGCGGCCGGTCGGCGGTGCGCTCGATCAGGTCCGCCGTGGTGGCCGAGGTGTCGTCACCGCGGTACGTCAGCAGCAGCGGTTCGAGGTTCGCCGACGTGGCCCGCATCAGCGCCGCGCGGTCGGCGACGACATGCGGCATGACGTCCTCGTGCGGCAGCACCACCTGCTCGGCCGGGTCCGACACCCGCAGGGCGCCGATGACGCCGCGCTGCAGCATGCCGTGGCCGTCGCGCTGCTCGTAGACGTAGAGGCAGGGCTCCGGGTCGGTGGTCAGGACGCCTTCGGCGAGCCAGCGGCGCAGGGTCTGCGCCGCCTGTTCGTTGCGGGCGCCGGGTGTGGCGGCCTGCGGAAGGATCAGGCGGACGATGTTGTGCGGGTCGGAGGACTCGAGGTGGTGCAGGCCGTCGGGGCGCACCACGACGTCGTACGGCGGAGATGTGACGGCGGCAAGGCTGCCGACCCGGTCGGGGTCGTAACGAAGGCCTCGGAACGGAGTGAGTTCCAGGCCCCGGTGCGCCGTTGCCTCCGAGTGACCTGCTGTGTTCATCCCGGCATCGTACGGGTGTCGGTGGCATGGGGGATGATCGGGGGAAAGCCGTCGAACCGAGGAGCGATGCGGGATGAGCCGGAGCGTCAGGACGAGGCCCGAGGGCTGTGGGCAGGCCCTGAGCGAGGCGTACGACACGGCGCTGCTCGATCTGGACGGGGTGGTGTACGCGGGCGGCAGTGCCATCGCGCACGCGGTCGAGTCGCTCGCGGCGGCCCGGGAGGGCGGGATGCGCCTGGCGTACGTGACCAACAACGCGCTGCGGACGCCGGACACGGTGGCCGGGCATCTGACGGAGCTGGGGATACCGACGGGCGCCGAGGACGTCATCACCTCCGCCCAGGCGGTCGCGCGGCTCATCAGTGAGCAGGTGCCGCGGGGTGCGCGGGTGCTGGTGATCGGCGGCGAGGGGCTGCGGGTGGCGCTGCGGGAGCGGGGGCTGGAGCCCGTCGAGTCGGCGGACGACGACCCGGTGGCGGTCGTGCAGGGGTACGGCGGGCCCGACCTGCCGTGGGGCCGGTTCGCCGAGGCCTCCTACGCGGTGGCCCGGGGCGTGCCGTGGTTCGCGTCCAACACGGATCTGACGATCCCGAGCGGGCGGGGCATCGCGCCGGGCAACGGAGCCGCGGTGGAGGTCGTGCGGATCGCCACGGGTGCCGAGCCGCAGGTCGCGGGCAAGCCGCTGCCGCCGATGCACCGGGAGACGATCCTGCGGACGGGCGCGCGGCGGCCCCTGGTCGTCGGGGACCGGCTGGACACGGACATCGAGGGCGCGTTCAACGGGGAGGTCGACTCGCTGCTGGTGCTCACCGGCGTGACCGACGCGGTCCAGCTGCTGGCCGCGCCGCCGCAGCACCGGCCGACGTACGTGGACGCCGACCTGCGCGGGATGCTCGGCGGGCAGCCGGAGGTGACCGGGACCGACGGGGGCGGGTTCCGGTGCGGTGGCTGGACGGCCACGGCCGGCGCGGAGCGGCTGGAGCTCGACGGTGAGGGGGAGGCGCTGGACGGGCTGCGGGCGTTGTGCGCCGCCGCGTGGTCGGCCGCCGGTGACGGGGCGTGTGCCCTGGACGGCGGGAAGGCGCTGGCGCGGCTGGGGTTGTGACGGCCGGTTGGGCAGGGTCCGGTGTGGGCACACTGCGGGCGGGTGTGCGAAGGGGCGGCCGCTCCCGGATCGTGATCGCGTATCGTGATCGATTGCGAGGGTAGGCTAACCTAACTGCGTGTTGGTCGAGAGTCCCCCCGAACAGCGCGCGGAGACAGCCCCCGCGCCCCCGACCCGACGTGCGGCGCGTGCCTTCGGGCTGCTGCTGTCCGTCGCGATCCTGGTGCTCGTCGCGCTGGCGAGCATCGCGATCGGAGCGAAAGAGCTGTCCCTGGGGCAGGTGTGGCACGGCTTGTTCGAGGACTCGGGGACCTACGGCGACGTGGTCGTCGCCGAGCGCCTGTCGCGGACCGTGCTCGGGCTGCTGGCCGGCGCCGCCCTGGGGCTCGCCGGCGCGGTGCTGCAGGCCCTCACGCGCAATCCGCTGGCCGATCCCGGTCTCCTCGGCATCAACGCGGGCGCGTCCGCCGCGGTCGTCACGGCCATCACGTTCCTGGGCGTCACCTCGCTCAGCGGCTATGTGTGGTTCGCGTTCTGCGGCGCGGCCGCGGTCGGGGCGCTGGTGTGGTTCCTCGGCGGTAGCCGGGGCGCGACACCGGTGCGGCTGGCCCTCGCCGGCACGGCGATCAGCGCCGCGCTCTTCGGCTACCTCCAGGCCGTGATGATCATGGACGACGCGGCGCTCGGCAAGATGCGCTTCTGGACGCTCGGTTCGCTGTCCGCGGCGACCGACTCGACCATCGAGCAGGTTCTGCCGTTCCTGCTCACCGGCACGGTCCTCGCGCTGGCCCTGGCCCGGCCGCTCAACGCCATGGCCATGGGCGACGACACCGCCAAGGCGCTCGGCGCCAACCTGAACCGGACGCGGGCGCTGTCGATGCTGGCCGCGACCGTGCTGTGCGGGGCGGCGACCGCCGCGTGCGGGCCGATCGTGTTCGTCGGGCTGATGGTGCCGCACGTGGTGCGTTCCTTCACCGGGCCGGACCTGCGCTGGATCCTGCCGTACGCGGCGATCCTCTCGCCGGTGCTGCTGCTGGGGGCCGACGTCATCGGCCGGATCGTGGCCCGGCCCGCGGAACTGCAGGTGGGCATCGTCACCGCGATCCTCGGCGGGCCGGTGTTCATCTTTCTCGTACGACGGCGGAGGACGGCGCAGCTGTGAGGACCATCAACCGGGTCGTGAAGACGACCAGCCGGGTCGTGCGGACCCCGGGCGGGCTCTCCGTACGCCTGGACGTGCGGGCGTTCACCGTAGTGCTCCTGCTGCTGATCACGGCCCTCGCGGCGAGCGTGGTGCTCATCGGCACCGGCGACTTCCCGATCCCGGCCGCCGACGTGCTGCGCACGCTGGTCGGCGAGGGCAACGCGGGCCAGGAGTTCATCGTCAACGAACTGCGCCTGCCGCGCGTCCTGGTGGGGCTGCTGGTCGGCGCCTCGCTGGGGCTGGGCGGCGCGCTGTTCCAGTCCATCTCCCGCAACCCGCTGGGCAGTCCGGACGTGCTCGGCCTCGGCCAGGGCGCGACGGCCGGCGCGCTCACGGTCATCGTGCTGTTCTCCGGCAGCGCCAACCAGGTCGCGCTCGGCGCGCTCGCGGGCGGCCTGCTGACCGGCTTCGCGATCTACGTGCTGGCCTGGAAGCGGGGCGTGCACGGCTACCGCCTGGTGTTGGTCGGCATCGGCGTCTCGGCGATCGTCACCGCGGTCAACGGCTATCTGCTCACCAAGTCGGACATCGTGGACGCGGCCCGCGCGGTGGTGTGGATGACCGGCTCCCTCGACGGCCGTGACTGGGCGCAGGTGTGGCCGCTGCTCGCCCTGTGCGCGGTGCTCGTGCCGCTCGTGCTGGTCAACGGCCGGGGGCTGCGGATGATGGAGATGGGCGACGACGTGGCGTACGCACTCGGGGTGCGGGTGGAGCGCGTCCGGCTGCTGCTGATGGTCGCGGCGGTGCTGCTCACCGCGTCCGCGACCGCCGCGGCCGGTCCCGTCAGCTTCGTCGCGCTGACCGCGCCGCAGCTGGCCCGGCGGCTGACCCGTTCACCCGGCCCGAACCTGCCGGCCTCGCTGTGCATGGGCGCCGCCCTGCTGGTCGTCGCCGACTGGGCCTCGCAGCGGGCGTTCGGCGCCGAGCAGCTGCCCGTGGGCGTCGTCACCGGCGTGCTCGGCGGTGTCTACCTGCTGTGGCTGCTGGTCACCGAACGCAAGGCGGGCCGGATATGAGCACCGGCACCCCAGCGGGCACGAGCGCCCGGAGCAGCAACAACAGCAGCGGGCTGAACAACCGAAGGAGCACCGTGAACCGTCTGTCCGCCGAGAACGTCACCCTCGCCTACGACCAGCGGGTCATCGCCGAGCAGTTGTCGGTGGAGATACCCGACCACTCCTTCACCGTGATCGTCGGGCCCAACGCCTGCGGCAAGTCGACGCTGCTGCGGGCGCTGTCGCGGATGCTCAAGCCGAGCGAGGGCCGGGTGCTGCTCGACGGGCAGGTCATCCAGTCGCTGCCCGCGAAGAAGGTGGCGCGCACGCTCGGCCTGCTGCCCCAGTCGTCCATCGCGCCCGACGGCATCACCGTCGCCGACCTGGTCGGCCGCGGCCGCTACCCGCACCAGGGAATCCTGCGCCAGTGGTCCACCGAGGACGAGCGGGTCGTGCAGGAGTCCATGCGGCAGACCGGAGTCGCCGAACTGGCCGACCGCTACGTCGACGAACTCTCCGGCGGCCAGCGGCAGCGCGTGTGGATCGCCATGGCCCTGGCCCAGCAGACGCCGCTGCTGCTGCTCGACGAGCCGACGACGTACCTGGACATCCAGCACCAGATCGACGTGCTGGACCTGTGCGCGCAGCTGCACGAGGAGCAGGGGCGCACGCTGGTGGCCGTGCTGCACGACCTGAACCACGCCGCCCGCTACGCCACGCACCTCATCGCCCTGCGCCAGGGTACGGTCATCGCCGAGGGCGCGCCGAACGACATCGTCACGGCCGAGCTGGTCGAGGAGGTCTTCGGGCTGCGCTGCCAGGTCATCGACGACCCGGAGACGGGCACGCCGCTGGTCGTGCCGGCCGCGCGCAAGGCCCGCGTGCGGAACACGGACGGGACGCACGCCGCGGTGGGGACCGGACCGGAGAAGGTCGCCGCTACAGAAGCTTCCTGAGGCGCAGCAGGTCCCGCAGACCGGCGTGCAGCTTCACCCGGCCCGAGCCCCAGGCCGTGGCGAAGTGCAGCTCGCCGTCGACCAGGGCCACCAGGTCGTCGCCGGTCATGGCCAGTCTGATCTCGGCCTTGTCCGGCGGCGGTCCGGGCACCGTGTCGCGCACCTCGATCCGGCCGCCCCGCATCCGGCCCACGAAGGTGACGTCGAGGTCGGTGATGTGGCAGCTCACCGAGCGGTCCAGGGCCGCGGCCTCGCGGACGTCCCCGTCGGCGCGCTGCATGCTGTCCGAGAGCTTGTCGAGTGCGCTGCGGCACTCCTCGATCGTGGCCATCGCGATCGACGGTACCGCAGCGGTTCGCGGTAGCGTCGGGGCATGGACCACGCAGTTCCCCCCGCGGACCTCCCGGAGCGCCTCCCGGCGGACTTTTCGGAGAGCCTTCCGGAGGACATCCCGGCGGATCTCCCGGCGGATCCCCCGCAGGAGACGCGGCAGGCGGAGCCCGAGCACGACCCCGCCGCCCCGGCTCCCCTGAACGTCCCCCGCACGCCCACCGGCGACGCCGGCGTGGACGCGGCCCTGGCCCGGCTCGGCGACGCCGACCACCTCGCCACGGACGGCCACATCGAGGTGTACGAGGATGTACACCGGGGGCTGCGCGACGCGCTCACCGCGCTCGACGTACGCCCGGGACCTCCGGCGCCCCCCTCGCCCCCGTCGCCGCCTGGACCTAGGAGCTGAACCGAACGTGGCAGGAGTCGCACGCCGCCGTCTGGACGCGGAGCTGGTCCGCCGTAAGCTCGCACGTTCGCGTGAGCACGCCGGCCAGCTGATCGCCGCCGGGCGGGTCTCCGTCGGCAAGACCGTCGCGACGAAACCGGCCACGCAGGTGGAGACCGCCGCCGCCATCGTCGTCGCGGCCGACGAGAATGACCCGGACTACGTCTCCCGGGGCGGCCACAAGCTCGCCGGCGCGCTGGAGGTCTTCGTGCCGCAGGGCCTCGCGGTCCGGGGGCGCAGGGCGCTCGACGCCGGCGCCTCGACCGGTGGGTTCACGGACGTCCTGCTGCGGGCGGGCGCCGCGCACGTCGTCGCCGTGGACGTCGGTTACGGACAACTCGCGTGGTCCCTGCGGAACGATGAACGCGTCACCGTCAAGGACCGTACGAACGTACGCGAGTTGACGCTTGAAGCGATCGATGGGAAGCCTGTGGATCTTGTCGTGGGGGATCTGTCCTTCATTCCGCTCGGACTGGTCCTGCCCGCCCTGGTGCGGTGCGTGACGCCGGACGCCGACCTGGTGATGATGGTCAAGCCGCAGTTCGAGGTGGGCAAGGAGCGGCTGGGCAGCGGGGGAGTGGTCCGCAGCCCCGAGCTGCGGGCGGAGGCGGTGCGGGGCGTGGCCGAGAAGGCGTGGGGACTGGGGCTCGGGGCGAAGGGTGTGACCGCCAGTCCGCTGCCCGGGCCGTCGGGGAATGTCGAATACTTCTTGTGGCTGCGGGCCGGGGCACCGGAACTGGACCCGGCCGACGTCGACCGAGCAGTGGCGGAGGGGCCGCGTTGACCGAGAACCGAGCTCGTACTGTTTTCCTGCTCGCCCACACGGGCCGGCCTGCGGCCGTGCGCAGTGCCGAGCTCGTCGTGAAGGGGCTGCTGCGCTCCGGCCTGGGCGTGCGGGTCCTGGAGGACGAGGCCCGCGACCTGCCGCTGCCGGACGAGGTGGTGCTGGTCAAGGAGGCGACCCCGCAGTGCCTCGACGGGTGCGAGCTGCTCATCGTGCTGGGCGGCGACGGCACGCTGCTGCGCGGCGCCGAGTTCGCACGGGCGTCCGGGGTGCCGATGCTCGGCGTCAACCTCGGGCGGGTCGGGTTCCTCGCCGAGGCCGAGCGCGACGACCTCGACAAGGTCGTCGACCGGGTGGTGACCAAGGCGTACGAGGTCGAGGAGCGGATGACCGTCGACGTCGTGGTGCACCAGAACGGCGACATCGTGCACACGGACTGGGCGCTGAACGAGGCGGCCGTGCAGAAGGTGTCCGCCGAGCGGATGCTGGAGGTCGTGCTGGAGATCGACGGGCGGCCGGTCACCGGGTTCGGCTGTGACGGGATCGTGTGCGCCACGCCCACCGGATCGACCGCGTATGCCTTCTCGGCGGGCGGACCGGTGGTGTGGCCGGAGGTCGAGGCGCTGCTGATGGTGCCGATCTCCGCGCACGCGCTGTTCGCCAAGCCGCTGGTGACCTCACCGGATTCCGTGCTGGCGGTGGAGGTGCTGCCGCACATCCCGCCGGGCGTGCTGTGGTGCGACGGGCGGCGGACGGTGGAGCTGCCCGCCGGGGCGCGCGTGGAGGTGCGCAGGGGGGCCGTGCCGGTCCGGCTGGCCCGGCTGCATCACGCGTCCTTCACGGACCGGCTGGTGGCGAAGTTCGCGCTGCCCGTGTCCGGCTGGCGGGGGGCTCCTCACTAACGGGTGACAAGGCCGGGCCGGTCGCAATCCGCGGCCCGGACCTCGTAAGGTCGTGTCCGTGTTGGAGGAGATGCGGATACGGTCGCTCGGTGTGATCGACGACGCTGTCGTCGAGCTGTCGCCGGGGTTCACCGCGGTCACCGGTGAGACGGGTGCGGGCAAGACCATGGTGGTCACCAGCCTGGGGTTGCTCCTGGGCGGGCGGGCCGACCCGGCGCTCGTGCGGATCGGGGCCGGCAAGGCGGTCGTCGAGGGGCGGATCACCGTGCCCGAGAACGCCGCCGTCGCCGTACGCGCGGAGGAGGCCGGGGCCGAGCTCGACGACGGTGCCCTGCTCATCAGCCGTACCGTTTCGGCCGAGGGCCGCTCGCGGGCGCACCTGGGCGGACGCAGCGTGCCCGTGGGCGTGCTCGCGGAGCTCGCCGACGAGCTGGTGGCCGTGCACGGGCAGACCGACCAGCAAGGACTGCTCAAGCTGTCCCGGCAGCGGCAGGCGCTCGACCGGTACGCCGGCGACGCCGTCGCCGTGCCACTGGCCAAGTACGGCGAGGCGTACAAGCGGCTGCGGGCCGTGTCGGCCGAGCTCGACGAGATCACCACGCGCGCGCGGGAACGGGCCCAGGAGGCCGACCTGCTGCGCTACGGGCTCGACGAGATCGCCGCCGTCGAGCCCCGGGCCGGTGAGGACGCGGAGCTGGCGGAGGAGGCCGAGCGGCTGGGGCACGCCGAGGCGCTGGCATCGGCCGCCGCGGCCGCTCACGCGGCGCTCGCGGGCAATCCGGAGGACCCCGAGGGCGTCGACGCCGGGACGCTCGTCGCCGGCGCCCAGCGGGCCCTGGACGCCGTGCGGGCGCACGATCCGGCGCTGGCCGCGCTCGCCGACCGCATCGGGGAGATCGGGATCCTGCTGCGTGACGCGGCCGGGGACCTCGCGGGGTACGCCGACGACCTGGACGCCGATCCGCTGCGGCTGGCGGCCGTCGAGGAGCGGCGGGCCGCGCTCACCGGCCTGACCCGCAAGTACGGCGAGGACATCGACGCCGTGCTGGCCTGGGCCGAGCGCAGCGCCACCCGGCTGACCGAACTCGACGGCGACGACGAGCGGATCGGGGAGCTGACCGCCGAGCGGGACGCCCTGCGGGCCGAACTGGGCGGACTCGCCCAGGCGTTGACGGACGCGCGCACGGAGGCGGCCGAGCGGTTCGCCGCCGCCGTGACCGCCGAGCTGGCCTCTCTCGCCATGCCGCACGCGCGCGTGTCCTTCGACATCCGGCAGACCGAGGACCCCGAGGGCGTCGAGGTCGGCGGGCGGCCCGTGGCCTACGGGCCCGCCGGTGCCGACGAGGTGGAGCTGCTGCTGGCCCCGCACCCGGGCGCGCCGCCCCGGCCGATCGCCAAGGGCGCCTCCGGCGGTGAGCTGTCCCGCGTGATGCTCGCCGTCGAGGTGGTGTTCGCGGGGACGGATCCGGTGCCGACGTACCTCTTCGACGAGGTCGACGCGGGCGTCGGTGGCAAGGCGGCGGTCGAGATCGGCCGGCGGCTCGCCCGGCTGGCGAAGACCGCGCAGGTCGTGGTCGTGACGCACCTGCCGCAGGTGGCCGCCTTCGCCGACCGGCAGTTGCTGGTCGAGAAGACGAACGACGGGTCCGTGACCCGCTCCGGCGTGAAGGTGCTGGAGGGGGAGGAGCGGGTCCGCGAGCTGTCCCGCATGCTCGCCGGCCAGGAGGACTCGGAGACGGCCCGGGCGCACGCGGAGGAGTTGCTGGCGACGGCGCGGGCGGATCTGTAGCCGGGCCGGAGAAGGACGGGCCGGGGCCGGGCGCTCCGGGGCGGGGCGCTCCGGGGCGGGCGGGTCACTCAACTTCACTCGTGTGGGTGACCCGGCCCGGCGCATTTCCCCGCTGCCGCGCCCCGCGGTCGCGCCGCCGGGCTTCCGGCGTTCCCGGAACCCCCGTATGTCCTGGCATCCTTGGCGGAGTACGCGTGGGAAACCGCGTCGTGACCGCCCGACCGAACCAGGAGCCCGGCCACGTGACCCCCGTGAGCAGCCACTCACCGCCTGGCCAGTCGCCGCTGCGCACCGTGCAGGTGCTGGGCGGGGGCAACGCCGCCAGCAGTGCGCATGTGCGCTCGCTGGCCGCGGGGCTCGTCGCGCGGGGCGTGAAAGTCACGGTGTGCGCCCCCTTCGAGGCGGATCGCGCCTACGGCTTCACCGGGGTCGGAGCCGACCACGTGCACGTGCCGCGCAGCAGCGACCCCGTGTCGGTCGCGGCCCTGCGGGCGGCCTGCGCGGACGCCGACCTGGTGCACGCCCACGGGCTGCACGCCTCGTTCCGTACCGTGCTCGCGCTCAGCGGACGGCGCGTGCGGACCCCGCTGGTCGTGACGTGGCACGACCGGGCACACGCCGAGGGGGCGCGTGCCCATCTGCTGCGCGTCCTGGAGCGGCGGGTGGTCAAGGGGGCCACGGTGGTGCTGGGCACGACCTCGGCGCTCGTGGACCGGGCCCGGCTGACGGGCGCCCGGGACGCGCGGCTCGCCGCCGTGGCGCTGCCCGGACCCCGCAGGCCCGTGGAGCCCGACGACCCGGACCGGCGGCGGCCCAAGCTGCGGGCCGAACTCGGCGCCATCGGACGGCCGTTGCTCATGGCCGTCGGCTCCCTGGAGCGGCACCGCGGCTACGACGTGCTGCTGGACGCCGCGCGCGTGTGGCGCCGCCTGGACCCCGTTCCGCTGGTGGTGATCGCCGGGGAGGGGCCGCTGCGCCGCGAACTGCAGGAGCGGATCGAGAGCGAAGGGCTGCCGGTCCGGCTCATCGGCCGCCGCGACGACATCGGCGACCTGCTCGCGGCCGCCGACCTGGCCCTGCTGCCGAGCCGCTGGGAAGCGCGCTCGGTGCTCGCCCAGGAGGCCCTCCACGCGCGCGTGCCGCTCGTCGCGACCGACGTCGGCGGCATCCCCGAACTCGTCGGCGACGCGGCCGAACTGGTCCCCTCCGGAGACGCCCGGGCCCTCGCGGAGTCCGTGGTACGGCTGCTCGGCGATCCCGAGCGCATGGCCCTGCTGCGGGACAAGGGCGCCCGGCAGGCGGCGACCTGGCCCACCGAGGACGAGACCGTCGCCCAAGTGCTCAGTGTTTACGACGAGTTGACCCGGCCGCTGCCGCTCGCCTAGCGGGCGCCGGCAGGCCGGCGCCCCTCGCCCGGTGGGATTTCCGCCCCGTCCTACAGGGCCTGCGGCACGTGCCGGCGGGCGCGCAGGGCCAGGCTCAGCGCCAGCACCGTCTGCGGGTCGTCCAGGTCCGAGCCCAGCAACTCCCCGATCCGCGCCAGCCGGTTGTACAGGGTCTGCCGGTTGAGGTGCAGCTCCCGGGCCGTCTCCGCCTTGCGCCCCGCGTGGGCGAGATAGCTCGTCAGGGTGGGCAGCAGCGGCGGCCGGGAGCGGCGGTCGTGCTCCAGGAGCGGTCCGAGGGCCCGGTCGACGAAGGCCGCCAGGTCCGGGTCGTCGCGCAGCCGCCACAGCAGCAGGTCGATGTCCAGGCGGCGGGCGTCGAACCAGGGCCGGTCCGGCAGCCCCTGGGCCGCCGTGGCCGTCTCGGCCGCGTGCCTCAGGCCCGACGCCGCCGCCGGCCAGCCGCCGGCCACCCCGACCACCACCACGGGCGGCTGCCCGCCCGGCCGTAGCATCCCGGCCCGGCCCACCCCGGCCCGCAGCGCCGCCGCCACCCGGTCCGCGACCGTCGCCCGCTCCGGCTCCGCGCGCAGCCCGAGCAGCACCAGCACCCGCCCCTCCACCGGCCGCACCCCGAGCAGCATCGGCAGGCCCACCGCCGCCAGTTCCTCCGAGACCGCCCGGGCCAGCACCGCCCAGCCGCCCCCGGGGGACAGGGCGTCGCCGAGCCGCATGACGACCGGCAGCAGCGGCCCCTCGCCCGGCCGGAAGCCCAGCACACGGGCCTGCGCCGGGGCGTCCTCGGCGCTGACCCGGCCCTCGGCGAGGTCCGTGAGGAAGTCGCCGCGCCCGCGGGCCGCCAGCTCCTCCTCCTGCCGCGCCTGCATCAGCACCACGGCCAGGATGCCCGCGGCCCGCTCGGCCGCCATCCGGTGCACCGGGGCCAGGGGCGTGCGCACGGGCAGCAGCACCAGCCGCGCCCGGACGCCCCCGCTGCCGGGGCCGCCGCCCGGCACGTCCACGAACAGCGAGCCCGCGAGCGGCGGTTCGTCCTTGTGCTGGCCGCGCAGCCCCTCCCACACCTGGAGCGGGTCCGCGCCCTCGGGACCGGCCCCGGCGGCGTACAGCAACTGCCCCTCCGCCGTCTCCAGGAAGACCGGGTTGGCGGCGAAGTCGGCCAGGATGCCGAGCACCTGGTGCACCCCGCCGCCGCTCAGCACCGCCCGCGTGCAGCGCCGGTGCACCTCCTCGGCCCGTTGGAGCAGTGCGTAGTGACCGTTGACGATCTCGGTGTGGATCTCCTCCGTCACGGTGACGAACGGCACCTCGCGGTGCAGCTGCACCAGCGGCAGCCCGGCCGAGCGCGCGGTGTCGACCAAAGCCGCGGGCAGCCGGGTGAAACGCGGGCCGAGCTCCACCACCAGGGCCGCGATGCCGCGCTCGGCCAGGGTGCGCACGAACGCCCGCTGTTCGGCCGGGCGGGTGCCGAGCCCGTAGCCCGTGGTCAGCAGCAGTTCGCCGCCCTTGAGCAGGGAGGCGATGTGCGGAACCTCGCCCGCGTGCACCCAGCGCACGGTCCGCCCGAGCCGGTCGGCGCCCGCCAGCACCTCGGGCAGCCCGCCGCGCAGCCCCGGCAGTTCCAGCGCCCGCCGCACGGTGATCCCGGCGCCCTGGGTGTCACAGCCGCTGTCCGTCCCGCTCTCCATGGGCCGGACGCTACCCGGGCGGATGCTCCCCGGACATCTCGGGACGGACACCGGGACGGTCACACCCCGCCCGGTGCCGAGCGGATCCCTCCCGGATTACGGCCGGGCCGACCGGGTACGGGCGCCGTCATGGACATGAGCGTGGTCGCGGTGGGGCGGGAGGACGACAGCCCGGTCGAGGAGCCGTTGCGGGTCGCGGTCCTCGCCGACCGGCTCGGGTACCGGGAGGTGTGGGCGGGCGAGGGGCCGACCTGGGACTCGTTCGTCCTGGCGACGGCGATCGGCGCGGCCACCGAGCGGATCGCGCTGACCGCCGGGCCGGTGCCGGTGAACGTGCGCGATCCGCTGACCGTCGTCCGGGGCGCCGCCTCGACCGCGGCCGTCACCGGCCGTCCCGTCGGCGTGGCCCTCGGCACCTCCAGCAAGCGGGTCGTCGAGGGCGTGCACGGCCGCCCGCGGACCCGGCCCGCCACGACCCTGGAGGAGTCGGCCGCGGCCGTACGGGCG
Source organism: Streptomyces sp. NPDC015242 (assembly GCF_043079125.1). Lineage (NCBI taxonomy): Bacteria > Bacillati > Actinomycetota > Actinomycetes > Kitasatosporales > Streptomycetaceae > Streptomyces > Streptomyces sp. NPDC015242. Next base: position 15,562 of record NZ_JBIBUF010000011.1, read on the forward strand.
CTGATGGACAGCGTGCCGGGCGAGCCGGTCGTGCCCGGCAGCGGCTTCCCGCGCAGGCTGCCGCCGCCCGGGGGGATGCTCACCGTCGCGGCGTTCGGCGAGCGCGCGGTCGCCACGGCGGTCGGGCACGCCGACCGGATGCTCCTCGACCTGGTCTCGCCCGGGCAGGTGCGCATGCTGCGGGCGCGCATGCTGGCGGCCGCCGGGAAGGCCGGGCGCACCCCGCCGCGGCTGGCCGCCTGGCTGCCCGCCGCCGTCGACCCGGAGCCGGAGGCGCTCACGCAGATCCTGCGCAGCGTCGCCGGCTACCTGCCCGTGCCGGGCTACAGCGACATGTTCGTCGACGCCGGGTTCGCCGAGGTCGTCGAGCTGGCCGTCAAGGGAGCCGACCGGGACACCCTGCTGGGGGCCCTGCCGCCCGAGGCCGCCGGAACGGTCGCCCTGGTGGGCGACGCCGCCACCGTCCGCGCCCGCGTCGACGCCTACGCCGAGGCCGGCCTCGACGAGATCGCCCTGGTCCCGGCCACGGCGGGCGACCCGGCCGGGAAGCGCACGCTCACGGCCCTCAAGCCGGAGTGACGCTCCCCAAGGCTCCGTTCAGCCGCCGTACGCGCCCGAAGCCGTCAGCCGCAGCGCCGTGTCGATGAGCGGCACGTGGCTGAAGGCCTGCGGGAAGTTGCCCACCTGGCGCTGCAGGCGCGGGTCCCACTCCTCGGCCAGCAGACCGAGGTCGTTGCGCAGGGACAGTAGCTTCTCGAACAGCTTGCGGGCCTCGTCCACGCGGCCGATCATCGCCAGGTCGTCGGCCATCCAGAACGAGCAGGCGAGGAACGCTCCCTCGTCGCCGGGCAGGCCGTCCACGCCCTCGTCGCCGCCCGAGGTCGGGTAGCGCAGGATGAAGCCGTCCGGCGTGGACAGCTCCCGCTGGATCGCCTCGATCGTGCCGATGACGCGCTTGTCGTCCGGCGGCAGGAAGCCCATCTGCGGGATCAGCAGCAGGGAGGCGTCCAGCTCCTTGGAGCCGTAGGACTGCGTGAAGGTGTTGCGCTCCTTGTCGTAGCCGCGCTCGCACACGTCCCGGTGGATGTCGTCGCGCAGTTCCTTCCAGCGCTCCAGCGGACCGTCGGCGTCGCCGGACTCGATCAGCTTGATCGTGCGGTCGACGGCGACCCAGGCCATCACCTTGGAGTGCACGAAGTGGCGGCGCGGGCCGCGCACCTCCCAGATGCCCTCGTCCGGCTCCTGCCAGTGGTCCTCCAGGTAGCGGATCAGCTTCAGCTGGAGCAGCGAGGCGTAGTCGTTGCGCGCGAGACCGGTCATGTGGGCCAGGTGCAGGGCCTCGGTGACCTCGCCGTACACGTCCAGCTGGAGCTGGTGCGCGGCGCCGTTGCCGACCCGGACCGGGGCGGAGTTCTCGTAGCCCGGCAGCCAGTCCAGCTCCGCCTCGCCGAGCTCGCGCTCACCGGCGATGCCGTACATGATCTGCAGGTTCTCCGGGTCGCCGGCGACCGCGCGCAGCAGCCACTCGCGCCAGGCGCGGGCCTCCTCGCGGTAGCCGGTGCGCAGCAGCGAGGACAGGGTGATGGCCGCGTCGCGCAGCCAGGTGTAGCGGTAGTCCCAGTTGCGCACGCCGCCGATGTCCTCCGGCAGGGAGGTGGTCGGCGCGGCGACGATGCCGCCGGTCGGGGCGTACGTCAGGGCCTTCAGGGTGATCAGCGAGCGCACCACGGCCTCGCGGTAGGGGCCGTGGTACGTACAGTGGTCGACCCACTCGCGCCAGAAGTCCTCCGTCGCCACCAGCGACTGCTCCGGCTCGGGCAGGGGCGGCGGCTGCTTGTGCGAGGGCTCCCAGGAGATCGTGAACGCGATCCGCTCGCCCGGCGCGACCGTGAAGTCCGAGTAGGTCGTCAGCGACTTGCCGTACGTCTCGACGGATGTGTCGAACCACACGGAGTCGGGGCCCGCGACGGCCACCGTGCGCCCCTCGTGCTTGTGCACCCACGGCACCACCCGCCCGTAGGAGAACCGCATCCTCAGCGCCGAGCGCATCGGCACCCGGCCGGAGACGCCCTCGACGATCCGGATGAGCTGCGGGGCGCCGTCACGCGGCGGCATGAAGTCCGTCACCCGGACCGTGCCCCGCTGGGTGTCCCACTCGGACTCCAGGATCAGCGAGTCGCCGCGGTAGCTGCGCCGGGCCGCGGTGGGCGGCTCCTGGTCGGAGGCGTGGGCGGGGCCGAGCCGCCAGAAGCCGTGCTCCTCGGTGCCCAGCAGGCCGGCGAAGATGGCGTGCGAGTCGAAGCGGGGCAGGCACAGCCAGTCGACTGTCCCGTCCCGGCAGACCAGGGCAGCGGTCTGCATGTCTCCGATGAGTGCGTAGTCTTCGATGCGCCCGGCCACGTGCAACTCCAGTCGAACGGCCACGTCACCCCGCAAGGGGGCTGTCGCTAGTGCGGTCAAGGGGGGTTTTCGGCAAGTCTTGCAATGCGTCGTTGAGCGATGAAGCAAAACAGGTCACTCAGCCGTGACGCAAAGCGCCAATTGTTGCTCAACGAACTGACGAGCTCACGTTGTTCCGGTGCTTACGGGCGGGGGGTGGTGCCGTTGGGCCGGACGGGCTCGGCAGCGAGTGTCCGAGCAGGATACGACGCACGCGGAAGATCCGTGTGCCGGTCCGGGCAAGCCGAGTACGCCGAACGAGTGAGCAGCGGGTGAGGGGCCGACGGGGATGACCGCCCCGTGTCGGAATGTGTGCGGAGCGTGGCCGGAAGCCATCACCTCGCGGCGCTGATACGCTGGTAGCCCGTGGACCGGTGGGCGTCTGACCCCCGAACCGCACCTCCAGATCGCGACCACGGGAGCCCCCTCTTGGCCATGCCCAATTCCACGACGACCAAGCACATCTTCGTCACCGGGGGTGTCGCCTCCTCGCTCGGCAAGGGCCTCACGGCCTCCAGCCTCGGCATGCTGCTCAAGGCCCGGGGCCTGCGCGTCGTGATGCAGAAGCTCGACCCGTACCTCAACGTCGACCCCGGCACGATGAACCCCTTCCAGCACGGTGAGGTGTTCGTCACCAACGACGGCGCCGAGACCGACCTGGACATCGGCCACTACGAGCGCTTCCTCGACCGCGACCTGGACGGCTCGGCCAACGTCACCACCGGCCAGGTGTACTCCACCGTGATCGCCAAGGAGCGGCGCGGCGAGTACCTGGGCGACACCGTGCAGGTCATCCCGCACATCACCAACGAGATCAAGCACCGCATCCGCCGCATGGCGACGGACGAGGTCGACGTCGTGATCACCGAGGTCGGCGGCACGGTCGGCGACATCGAGTCGCTGCCGTTCCTGGAGACCGTCCGCCAGGTCCGGCACGAGGTCGGCCGGGACAACGTCTTCGTCGTGCACATCTCGCTCCTGCCGTACATCGGCCCCTCGGGTGAGCTGAAGACGAAGCCCACCCAGCACTCGGTCGCGGCCCTGCGCAACATCGGCATCCAGCCGGACGCGATCGTGCTGCGCTGCGACCGCGAGGTGCCCACCGCGATCAAGCGGAAGATCTCGCTGATGTGCGACGTCGACGAGGCCGCCGTCGTCGCCTGCCCCGACGCCCGCTCGATCTACGACATCCCCAAGACCGTGCACGGCGAGGGCCTGGACGCCTACGTCGTCCGCAAGCTGGACCTGCCGTTCCGCGACGTGGACTGGACGACCTGGGACGACCTGCTCGACCGCGTCCACAACCCCGACCACGAGATCACCCTCGCCCTGGTCGGCAAGTACATCGACCTGCCCGACGCCTACCTGTCGGTGACCGAGGCGCTGCGCGCCGGCGGCTTCGCCAACCGGGCCCGCGTGAAGATCAAGTGGGTCACCTCGGACGACTGCAAGACCCCGGCCGGTGCCGCGGCGCAGCTCGGCGACGTCGACGGCATCTGCATCCCCGGCGGCTTCGGCGAGCGCGGGGTGAACGGCAAGGTCGGCGCCATCCGCTACGCCCGCGAGAACAAGGTGCCGCTGCTCGGCCTCTGCCTGGGCCTGCAGTGCATCGTGATCGAGGCCGCGCGCAACCTGGCCGACATCTCCGACGCCAACTCCACCGAGTTCGACCCGGCCACCGGGCACCCGGTCATCTCCACCATGGCCGAGCAGATGGACATCGTCGCCGGTGAGGGCGACATGGGCGGCACCATGCGGCTCGGCATGTACCCGGCCAAGCTGGCCGAGGGCTCGATCGTGCGCGAGGTGTACGACGGCAAGGAGTACGTCGAGGAGCGGCACCGTCACCGTTACGAGGTGAACAACGCCTACCGCGCGGAGCTGGAGAAGAGGGCGGGCATCCTGTTCTCCGGAACCTCGCCGGACGGCAAGCTCGTCGAGTACGTCGAGTACCCGCGCGACGTCCACCCCTACCTGGTCGCCACGCAGGCGCACCCGGAGCTGCGCTCGCGCCCGACGCGCCCGCACCCGCTGTTCGCCGGGCTCGTCAAGGCCGCGGTCGAGCGGAAGACTGCGAAGTAACACACCAGTTGTACGGTGGCCGGGGTGCATCCCTTCAAAGGGTGTGCACCCCGGTTCCGTTTCGGCAGGTCGTGCAGGGCACGTGGAAGGACAGGCATGACGATCAAGGACATCCCGGAGGAGTGGGAGATCCGGGCGACGGACACGCCCTTCGTGGGCAACAAGACCTCCGTCCGGACCGACGACGTGGTCATGCCCGACGGCACCGTGGTGGGCCGCGACTACCAGGTCCACCCCGGCTCCGTCGCCGTCCTCGCCCTCGACGAGGCCGACCGCGTCCTGGTCCTGCGCCAGTACCGTCACCCCGTGCGCCACAAGCTGTGGGAGATCCCGGCCGGGCTGCTCGACGTCCCCGGCGAGAACCCGCTGCACGCGGCGCAGCGCGAGCTGTACGAGGAGGCGCACGTCAAGGCCGAGGACTGGCGGGTGCTGACCGACGTCTACACCACGCCCGGCGGTTGCGACGAGGCCGTGCGGATCTTCCTCGCGCGTGATCTGTCCGAGGCCGAGGGCGAGCGCTTCGCGGTCGCGGAGGAAGAGGCCGACATGGAGCTCGACCGGGTACCGGTCGAGGAGCTGGTCCGGGGCGTGCTGGGCGGCGATCTCCACAACAACTGCCTCGTGGTGGGCGTGCTGTCGCTGGTCGCCGCGCGGGCCGGGGACGGGCTGGACGCGCTGCGTCCGGCGCAGGCGCCGTGGCCTGCGCGTCCGTTCGAGGCGTAGCCGCTCCGCGGGGGAGAGGGTGCCGCGGTGGTCGGGTGGTGCGGCGCCTTCGTGGCCGGTCGCGCCGTTCCCCGCGCCCCTTCGGGGGCGCCACCGCGAAGCCCCGGTCCTACGATCTGCTGATCCGATCGGGGGATGTGCCCGCCCTGCTCCTCCGGGGACGTCGCAGAGCGTGAACTAGGCTCTGAGCACGCCCGCACCGGAGTCCCGGCGGGCTCGCAGGTGCGGTGGACGGGAGTGTGGCCCGTGACGGATCAGGTCGTGGAGACAGGCGACGTGCGGCCGGCCGGGCGCGCTGCCGGGGAGCACGGGTTCCTGGGCCGCACACGGGAGTTGAAGGAGCTGCGCGCCGACATCGAGCGCGCCGGACTGGACACCCTCGCGGGCCGCAAGGCCCCTCGCGCACGCGTGCTGCTCATCGCGGGCCGCCCCGGCTCGGGCCGCACCGCACTCGCCGAGGAACTCGTCCGGCAGGTCGCGGGCCGCTACCCGGACGGGGTGCTGCGCGCCCGCCTCACCGACCCCGACGGCACCCGCGTCCCGGTCGAGCGCACCGCCCGCGACCTCCTCGCCGCCCTGGACGAACAGGCCCCGGCCGGCGCCTGCGAGGACGACCTCACCGACGCCCTGCGCACCGCTCTGGCCGACCGCCGCTTCCTGCTCCTGCTGGACGACGCCGCCGACGCCGAGCAGGTCGACGCCCTGCTGCCCGACACACCGGAGTGCCTGGTCGTCGCCGTCTCCCAGGGCCCGCTCACCGGCATCTCGGACGTCCGCCCGTGCACCCTGGGCGGCCTGGACGCCAAGTCCGGGGTGGAACTGCTGGCCCGGCACACCGGCTCGGTGCGCATCACCGTCGACCCCCGGGCGGCCGAGGGTCTCGCCGAGGAGTGCCAGGGGCAGCCCGCCGCGCTGGTGCTCGCCGGCGGCTGGCTGGCGGCCCGGCCCAAGGCGGCCGTCTCCGACCTGGCCAAACAGCTGCGCGCCGAGGAGCCCGAGGGGACCGCCCTGAGCCGGGTCTTCCGGCTCACCTACGCCGCCCTGCCCGCGGCCACCGCCCGGATGCTGCGCCTGCTCGCCCTCGCCCCGGCCGGCCTGGTCGACCCGCAGGTCGCCTCCGCGCTCGCCGGCTGCTCGGTGGGCACCGCCCGCACCACCCTCGACGACCTCGTCGCCCTCGGCTTCCTGCACGCGGTGGACTCCCCGCTGCCGCAGTACGAGGTGCCGGGCTGCCTGTTCGGCCAGCTCCGCGTGCTGGCCCGGCACCACGAACGCCCGGCCGAGCTCCAGCTGGCCCGCGCCCGCATGCTGGAGCGGACCGTGCGGCTGCTCCAGGCCTGCCGCGCGATCACCGAGACCGACAGTGTCCAGGCGCGCCAGAAGCTCCTCGACATGCCCCGGGCCCTGCGCTTCGCCACCCCGCGGGCGGCCGCCGAGTGGCTGCGCGTGACCCGGCCCGCGCTGCTCGCCGCGGCCCGGCTCGCGGTCGCCGACGGTGAGCTGGACACCCTGGCGAGGCGGCTGATGTCCCAGCTGGTCAAGGCCATGGTGGCCCATGTCGGAACCAGGGCGGCCGCCCCCGACCTGTACGTCGTCCACAGCCTGGTCCTCGACATCGCCGAGCGCCGGGACCTGCCCCGGGAGAAGGCCGCCGCCCTGCTGAACCTCGGTGACCTGGACGCCCGCACCGGCCGCACCGCCGACGCCCTGGCGCGCTACCGGGCCGCCCTGGACGCCGGACGCGAGGTGAACGACACCTACGCGACCGGCCGCGCGATGGAATCCGTAGGGGGCGCACACCTGGAGCTCGGCGACTTCGACCGGGCCGCCGACTGGTTCGGCCGGGCCCTGACCGAGCGGCTCGCCCGGGGCGAGCGCGCCGACGCCGCCCGGCTGTACGGGCGCATCGCCGCCGCCCACACCTTCGCGGGCCGCTACGGAGAGGCCCTGCGCAACTGGCGTTCGGCGATCGCGGGCCACCGCAAGAACGGCGACGTGGCCGCCCAGGCGCGGGCGTTGAGCGAGCTGGCCCGGGTCCAGGAGTACGCGGGCCGGCCCGAGGAGTCGCTGCGCACCTGCCGGGAGGCCGTCGAGTGGGCCAGGCGCGCGGAGGACACCCGGTTGCAGGCCGCGCTGCACCTGCGGGTCGCCGACACCCTCGAACATCTGGGTGATCCCGCCTCCGCCGGGCTGCATCGGGGGGCCGCCGAGCGGATCCTCGGGGACGCAAACCTTCAAACCGAACCCGACGCCTGCGAAATCCGTACCGCATCCGCTGAAGATTGATGCAATGGAAGGCTAGACAGCGGGAACACCTTCATTAGACTGGCTCTGCCGCACGTTCTCCTGCGGTCTCTCCCGGTGTGCCCGTGCGTGCCCGGGTATGTCTAAGAAATACCCCCATACCCTCTGAGCCAAGGACCGTGATCGACGTGAAGGTCGGCATCCCCCGCGAGGTCAAGAACAACGAGTTCCGGGTGGCCATCACCCCCGCCGGTGTGCACGAGCTGGTGCGCCACGGCCACCAGGTCGTCATCGAGCGCGGCGCCGGCGTCGGCTCCTCGATCACGGACGAGGAGTACGTGACCGCCGGCGCGCGGATCCTGGACACCGCCGACGAGGTCTGGGCCACCGCCGACCTGCTGCTGAAGGTCAAGGAGCCCATCGCCGAGGAGTACCACCGCCTCCGCAAGGACCAGACGCTCTTCACCTACCTGCACCTGGCCGCGTCCAAGGAGTGCACGGACGCCCTGCTGGAGTCCGGCACCACCGCCATCGCCTACGAGACGGTCGAGCTGCCCAGCCGCGCGCTGCCGCTGCTCGCCCCGATGTCCGAGGTCGCGGGCCGGCTGGCCCCGCAGGTCGGCGCCTACCACCTGATGCGCGCCAACGGCGGCCGCGGTGTGCTGCCCGGCGGTGTCCCGGGTGTGCTGGCCGGCCGGGCCGTCGTGATCGGCGGTGGCGTCTCCGGCTGGAACGCCGCCCAGATCGCCATCGGCATGGGCTTCCACGTGACCCTGCTCGACAAGGACATCAACAAGCTCCGCGAGGCCGACAAGATCTTCGGCACGAAGATCCAGACCGTCGTCTCCAACGCCTTCGAGCTGGAGAAGGCCTGCCTGGAGGCCGACCTCGTGATCGGCGCGGTGCTGATCCCCGGCGCCAAGGCCCCGAAGCTGGTCACCAACGAGCTCGTCTCGCGGATGAAGCCCGGAAGTGTCCTTGTCGACATCGCGATCGACCAGGGCGGCTGCTTCGAGGACTCCCGCCCGACCACCCACGCCGAGCCGACCTTCCAGGTCCACGAGTCGGTCTTCTACTGCGTCGCCAACATGCCCGGCGCGGTGCCCAACACCTCCACCTACGCGCTGACCAACGCCACGCTGCCGTACATCGTGGAACTGGCCAACCACGGCTGGGTGGACGCGCTGCGCCGTGACCCGGCGCTGGCCAAGGGCCTCAACACCCATGACGGCAAGGTCGTTTACCGCGAGGTGGCGGAGGCGCACGGCGTAGAGCACGTGGAGCTCTCCTCGCTGCTCGGCTGAGCCCCCGACCCGCACGCGACGGCCGGTAAGTCGGCTAAGTCACCTGACGGCAAAGGCGACACGTCAACATGCGTCGTCAACGCTGCGCACCCGGCCGGACCTTGCCCGACAAGGTCCGGCCGGATGTGTGTATGGTCACTTCGCGATTCTCGGGCAACTCGCCTCGAACGTAACCCTTCAACCGATTCGCACACCGGTGAAACCTGCCGTGCGACGGCCGTACGCCCTTGACAGCGGGATGTTTCATTGCCGACACATCGGGCCGGGTCCGGCGGATTGTGTTGCTGCGGACGCCCGACACGCCATAGAGTCGCCAACCGTCGGCATGGTGCCACGCTGACCTGTCTAGAAGTTTCCTGGTCACCAAGGAGGTAAGACGACTTGTGAATGAGTCGACATTTACTCCCGGGGGTGGTCAACCAGGAATGCCTGCACGGGACCAGGGGCCCGCGGGGTTCGCGGCTGTCGGCTCCGTCGCCGTGCGCACCTTCGCAGCCCACCAGAGTCAGCAGGCGACTCACACAGCACACCAGAAGATGGATGGCCATCACGTGAACGCCATGGCCGGCGACGGAAGTGGCGCGCCCCACAACCACTTCGCCGACTACGACGAACTGCCCGAGGGGCACTTCTACGACCCCGACGCGGAGTACGAGCCCGATCCCGAGTACGCGGCGACGCTCGCACCCGACGCGGCCAGACAGCGCCGGGAGCGCATCGGCCCGACCGGACGCCCGCTGCCGTACTTCCCGATCCCGGGCCCGCTCACCGACCACGGACCCGCGAAGATCATCGCGATGTGCAACCAGAAGGGCGGCGTCGGCAAGACCACGTCGACCATCAATCTGGGTGCCGCGCTCGCGGAGTACGGACGCCGTGTCCTGCTCGTGGACTTCGACCCGCAGGGCGCGCTGTCGGTCGGACTCGGCGTCAATCCGATGGAGCTCGACCTCACCGTCTACAACCTGCTCATGGAGCGGGGGATGGCGGCCGACGAGGTGCTGCTGAAGACGGCGGTCCCCAACATGGACCTGCTGCCCAGCAACATCGACCTGTCGGCGGCCGAGGTCCAGCTCGTCTCCGAGGTCGCCCGCGAGTCGACCCTGCAGCGCGCCCTGAAGCCGCTGCTGGACGACTACGACTTCATCGTCATCGACTGCCAGCCCTCGCTCGGCCTGCTCACGGTCAACGCCCTGACGGCCGCGCACAAGGTGATCGTGCCGCTGGAGTGCGAGTTCTTCGCGCTGCGCGGCGTGGCCCTGCTGACGGAGACGATCGAGAAGGTTCAGGAGCGGCTCAACCCCGACCTGGAGCTCGACGGGATCCTCGCCACGATGTACGACTCGCGCACCGTGCACAGCCGTGAGGTGCTCGCACGGGTCGTCGAGGCGTTCGACGACCACGTCTACCACACGGTCATCGGGCGCACGGTCCGCTTCCCGGAGACCACGGTCGCCGGTGAGCCGATCACCACGTACGCCTCCAACTCCGTCGGTGCCGCCGCCTACCGCCAGCTCGCCAGGGAGGTGCTCGCCCGGTGTCACGCCGAGTGAGTCTGCCGGGGGCCGACGAACTCTTCCGTACGACAGGGGGAATGGGGCTGCAGTCGTCCACGCCCAGGCGCAACGCCAACGGCGACGCCCGGGTGCCCGCTCCGGCGGGCGAGGGCGACGCGGCGGCAGCGGCGGCGGAGGACGCGCCGCAGTCGGTGCCCGCGCAGGGCGGGGACGGCGAGGGCGCCGAGCATGTCGCGGCGGACGCGGATCCGGCCGAGGCCGGGGAGTCCCGCAGCCGCTCCGGCTCCGGCCGCCGGCCGGCGGCGCAGGAAGGTTCTGCCGCCGGTGCCGCAGCGGCCCCGCGCAAGCGGGGTCGGGCCGCGGCGCGCCGTCCCAGTGGCCGTGAGCGGCACGACGAGAAGATCACGGTGTACGTGTCGGCCGAGGAGCTCATGGACCTGGAGCACGCGCGTCTCGTGCTCCGCGGTGAGCACGGCCTGGCCGTCGACCGCGGGCGCATCGTCCGCGAGGCGGTCGCCGTGGTCCTCGCCGACCTGGAGACCCGCGGGGACGCCAGCATCCTCGTACGCCGACTGCGCGGGCGGTAGCGGTAGCCTGCGGGGGCCATGACCTCGAACGCCTCCCCACCACCCCCCGGCGGCCCGGCCGGCCGCCGGCGTGCGCTGGGGAGGGGGCCGGGGGCTCCGCAGCCCGCGCCGCCGGCTGCCGCCGAGGCGCCCGCCGGGCAGGTGCCTGCCGAGCGGGTGCCTGCCGAGCAGGTGGCGGCGGAGCAGGTGGCGGCGGAGCCCGGGCCCGGATCTCCGGCCGCCGCGCCGGCGGATCCGGCCGGGCGTGCGGACGAGGGCCGGAGGGAGCCCGCCCCGGAGCCGGAGGCCGATGGCAGGGGGCCCGTCCCGGAGCCCGGGGCGGTCGTTGCCGTGTCGGCGTCCGCCGCGGCCGGTACGGGCAGTCCCGGGGCGCCGGTCCCGCAGGCACGGACCGGTCCGGGGAGCGCCGCCCAGGCCGACGGGGCGGACGGTGGCGACGACGGCGTCTTCAAGGTCAGGCTCGCCAACTTCGAAGGGCCCTTCGACCTGCTGCTGCAGCTCATCTCGCGGCACAAGCTGGACGTCACCGAGGTCGCGCTGTCGAAGGTGACCGACGAGTTCATGGCGTACATCCGGGCCCTCGGGCCGGACTGGGACCTGGACGAGACGACCGAGTTCCTGGTCGTCGCGGCCACGCTGCTCGACCTGAAGGCGGCCCGGCTGCTGCCCGCCGCGGAGGTGGAGGACGAGGCCGACCTCGCGCTGCTTGAGGCCCGGGACCTGCTCTTCGCGCGGCTGCTGCAGTACCGCGCCTACAAGCAGGTCGCCGACATCTTCAGCGGGCGCCTGGACGACGAGGCCCGCCGCTACCCCCGCACCGTCGGGCTGGAGCCGCACCACGCCGAGCTGCTGCCCGAGGTCGTCATCAGCATCGGGGCGGAAGGATTCGCCAGGCTCGCCGTGAAGGCGATGCAGCCCAGGCCCAAGCCGCAGGTGTACGTCGACCACATCCACGCCCCGCTGGTCAGCGTGCAGGAGCAGGCGGGGATCGTGGTGGCCCGGCTGCGGGAACTCGGCGAGGCCGACTTCCGGACGCTCGTGGCCGACACCGACGACACCCTGACCGTCGTCGCCCGGTTCCTCGCCCTGCTGGAGCTGTACCGCGAGAAGGCCGTGGCGCTGGAGCAGGAGGCCGCGCTCGGGGACCTGCTCGTGCGGTGGACCGGCGGGGACGGCGACGCGACACCGACCGTCACCGACGAGTTCGACCGGCCGCCCGAGCCGCCGAAGGAGGAGAAGAACGCGTGAGCCGACCAGCCACCGAGACCCCCGCCGGGCTGCGCGACGTCGCCGGCCTCGACCTCAAGCCCGCCCTGGAGGCCGTCCTCATGGTCGTGGACGAACCCGCGACCGAGGAGCACCTCGCGAAGATCCTCGAGCGGCCGAAGCGGCAGATCGCCGACGCGCTGCGGGAGCTCGCCGACGAGTACACCGTGCAGGGCCGCGGCTTCGAGCTGCGGTTCGTCGCGGGCGGCTGGCGGTTCTACACCCGGGCCGCCTACGCGCCCGCCGTCGAGCGCTTCGTACTGGACGGCCAGCAGGCCCGCCTCACCCAGGCCGCGCTGGAGACCCTGGCCGTCGTCGCCTACCGCCAGCCGGTCAGCCGCAGCCGCGTCTCGGCCGTGCGCGGAGTGAACTGCGACGGCGTCATGCGCACCCTCCTGCAGCGCGGCCTGATAGAGGAGGCGGGCACGGAACCCGAAACAGGTGCGATCCTGTACAGGACGACGAACTACTTCCTGGAGCGGATGGGCCTGCGCGGTCTGGACGAGCTCCCGGAGCTCGCGCCCTTCCTCCCGGAGGCGGAGGCGATCGAGGCCGAGACCCAGGAGGGCGTACCGTCGTTCGACCCGGACGCGCCCGACGACGACGCGCCGGGCCGCCCGGTGAGCCCGGGGACCGACGACGAAGACGACCAGACGGAACTTTGATGCGAAGCAGCAGCGGCAGGAACAGCAGCGGAAACAACGGCGGGAGCCGTGGTGGCAACAGCGGCGGCCGCGGCGGGAGTGGTGGTGGTCGCGGCAACTTCCGCGGCGCCGGCAACAACCGCGACGACAAGCAGGGCAGCGGCCGTCCGAAGAAGCCGCGCCCGGAGGAGCGGCGCTACGACGTCGGCCCCGGCGCGACCAAGGACGGCCCCAAGGCCGGGCGCGGAGGGGCCGCCCGGGGCGGTGCCAAGGGCGGGCCCAGGCAGCCCCAGCGGCCGGGCCGCACGGCTCCGGCGCGCCCCCGTGAGTACGAGGCGCAGATCGAGGAGCGCAACCGCGACCGGTACGCCGGGAAGAAGGAGGTCAAGCTCCCCAAGACCTTCCCCGGCGCCGAGCAGGAGGGCGAGCGGCTGCAGAAGGTCCTCGCCCGCGCGGGCTTCGGCTCCCGGCGTGCCTGCGAGGAGCTGATCGACCAGGCCAGGGTCGAGGTCAACGGCGAGATCGTCCTGGAGCAGGGCAAGCGGGTCGACCCCGAGAAGGACGAGATCAAGGTCGACGGCCTGACCGTCGCCACCCAGCGGTACCAGTTCTTCTCGCTGAACAAGCCCGCCGGTGTCGTCTCCACGATGGAGGACCCGGAGGGCCGGCAGTGCCTCGGGGACTACGTCACCAACCGTGAGACCCGCCTCTTCCACGTCGGCCGGCTCGACACCGAGACCGAGGGCGTGATCCTGCTCACCAACCACGGCGAGCTGGCGCACCGGCTGACCCACCCGAAGTACGGCGTGAAGAAGACCTACCTCGCGCACATCGTCGGCCCGATCCCGCGCGACCTGGGCAAGAAGCTCAAGGACGGCATCCAGCTGGAGGACGGCTACGCCCGCGCCGACCACTTCCGGGTCGTCGAGCAGACCGGCAAGAACTACCTGGTCGAGGTCACCCTCCACGAGGGCCGCAAGCACATCGTGCGCCGCATGCTGGCCGAGGCCGGCTTCCCGGTCGACAAGCTGGTGCGGGTCGCCTTCGGCCCGATCACGCTGGGCGACCAGAAGTCGGGCTGGCTGCGGCGGCTGTCCAACACGGAGGTCGGGATGCTGATGCAGGAGGTCGACCTCTAGGCCTTGTGGCCACCGGCACCCCCTTTTATAGTCGTGCTGACTATTAAAGGGGGTGTTCGTCATGGACGGCTACGACAAGTACGCCCACGAACCGTTCGCCGTCACCGTCGACCTCGCCGTGTTCACCCTCCGGGACGGCGCCCTGCACGTGCTGCTCGTCGAGCGGGGGCAGGAGCCGTACGCCGGGCGCAGGGCCCTGCCCGGCGGGTTCGTGCAGCCCGACGAGTCCGCGGAGACGGCCGCCCGGCGCGAACTGGCCGAGGAGACGGGCCTGTCGGACGTCTCCGGGCTGCATCTTGAGCAGCTGCGGACCTACAGCGAGCCCGGCCGCGACCCCCGGATGCGGGTCGTGTCGGTCGCCTACGCCGCACTGCTGCCCGACGCGCCCGAGGCGCACGGCGGCAGCGACGCGGCACGGGCCGACTGGGTGCCGTACGGCACGGCGGGGCCGCTCGCCTTCGACCACGACCGCATCCTGGCCGACGCCCACGAGCGCGTCGGCGCCAAGCTGGAGTACACCTGCCTCGCCACCGCCTTCTGCCCGCCCGAGTTCACCCTCGGCGAGCTCCAGCAGGTCTACGAGGCCGTGTGGGGCACCCCGCTCGACCGGCCCAACTTCCGGCGCAAGGTCCTCGCCACCCCCGGGTTCGTCGAACCCGTGCCCGGCGCCGCGCGGCTGACCGGCGGCCGGGGCAAGCCCGCCGCGCTGTACCGCGCCGGGACCGCCACCGCCCTCCATCCGCCGCTGCTGAGACCGACCCCGGAAGGACGCCCCGCATGACCACCCTCGTCCACAAGCAGGCCGCCACCGGAGCGCTCACGGGCCTCGCCCTGGGAGACGCGCTGGGCTATCCGACCGAGTTCGACGACGTGCCGACGATCCTCGCCGAGCACGGCCCGTGGCGCGCGCTGCCCCTGCCCGAGCGCGCCCGCGTCTCGGACGACACGCAGATGACCCTGGCGCTGGGGCACGCGGTGCGCACGGCCATGGACCGGGGGCTGCTGACGCCGACCCGGCTGGCCTCCACCCTGCGCGAGGAGTTCGTCGACTGGTACCAGTCGCCGCAGAACAACCGGGCCCCCGGCCGCACCTGCATGAAGGCCTGCTCGCTGCTGAAGGACCCCTCCCGCCCCTGGCAGGACGCCAGCCAGGTCCACTCCAAGGGCTGCGGCGCCAACATGCGCGTGGCGCCCCTGGGCCTGGTCCCCGGGCTGAGCGACGAGCAGCGCGCGGGAGCCGCCCAGTTGCAGGCCGCGCTCACCCACGGGCACCCCACCGCCCTGGCCGCCTCCGACCTCACCGCGCACGCCGTGCGCCTGCTCGCACAGGGCGCCGAGCCGACCGGGCTGGTCGGGCTGCTGCGGTCGTACGCCCTGGAGAACCGCGCTCGCTACCACGAGCGCTGGCTCGGCGACCTCTGGCGGCGGGCCGGGGATCCGGGCCCCGAGCAGTACATCGCGCGCGGCTGGGACGAGTGCCTGGCGATCCTGGGCCGGCTGCACGACGCCGTACGGACCGTGTCGCCGGAGACCGACCCGTGCCTGGCCACCGGAGAGGGCTGGATCGCCGAGGAGGCGCTGGCGACGGGGCTGCTGTGCTTCCTGCTCTTCGTCGACGAGCCGGTCACGGCCCTGCGCCGGGCCGCCTGCACCGCCGGCGACTCCGACTCCATCGCCTGCCTCACCGGCGCCTTCGCCGGCGCGTACCGGGGCGCCGGCGCCTGGCCGGACGCCTGGGCCGACCGTGTCGAGTACCGCACGGACCTGCTGACCCTCGGGGCGCTCTGGGACGCCTGAGGTGTCAAACCAGGCGGATGGTGCCACCCTCCACGGTGATCTGTTCGGCCGGCAGGGGGCGCGTCGCCGGGCCCGCGGCCACTGATCCGTCCGCGATGCGGAACTTGCTGCCGTGGCACGGGCAGTCGACCGTGCCGTCGGAGACCGATCCCAGCAAGCACCGCTGGTGCGTGCAGATCGCCGAGAACGCCTTGAACTGCCCCTGCTCCGGCTGGGTCACCACGACCTTCTGGTCCTTGAAGATCTTGCCGCCGCCGACCGGGATCTCGCCCGTGGCGGCCAGCTCCCGGTCCTGGCCGGTGGGGGAGTCCGCCGCGGTGGAGCCGTCGTCGTCGCCCCCGCCGCAGGCCGCGACGAGTGCCGCCGCGCCCGTCGCGCCCGTGGCGAGGAGGACCGTGCGGCGCGTCGTCTCGTGGGTCATGTCGTCACTCCGGGGGTGAGGGGGAGGAAAGGGACTTCCCGTTCTGTCGGGTCAGAAAATACCCAAGTCCCGGCGATCCCGGCGTCTCACCGGGCGGGCGCCGCGCACCCGGTCCGCGAGGGCTGACTAGGCTGGACGGAGCTAGAGCGACACGCACGTCAGCAAGGAGCATCGCCGTGGCGGTACGAGCGGTCCGGGGCGCCGTCCAACTGGAACGGGACGAGGCCGGGCACATGGACGAGCAGGTCGGAGCCCTGCTCTCGGCCATCCTGGAGCGCAACGGCCTCGTCGCCGACGACCTCATCAGCATCTGGTTCACGGCCACGCCCGACCTGCACAGCGACTTCCCGGCGGCCGCGGCGCGGAAGCTCGGCATCGTCGACGTGCCCCTGATCTGCGCCCAGGAACTCGACGTCGCGGGCGCCATGCCGCGTGTCGTCCGCGTGCTCGCGCACATCGAGTCCGACCGGCCGCGCGCCGGGATCGCCCACGTCTACCTCGGCGCCGCGGCCGCCCTGCGCAAGGACATCGCCCAGTGAGAACCGCACTCGTCATCGGCACCGGCCTCATCGGCACGTCCGCCGCCCTCGCCCTGTCCCAGCGGGGCGTCACCGTCCACCTCGCCGACCCCGACCCGGAGCAGGCCCGTACGGCGGCCGCGCTCGGCGCCGGGACGGACGAGGCGCCCGACGGGCCCGTCGACCTGGCGATCGTCGCCGCCCCGCCCGCGTACGTCGCCGAGGTCCTCGCCGACGCCATGGGCCGCGGCGCGGCGCGCGGCTACCTCGACGTGGCCAGCGTCAAGGGCGGGCCGCGGCGCGAGCTGGAGGCGCGCGGCCTCGACCTCACGGCGTACATCGGCACGCACCCGATGTCGGGCCGGGAGAAGTCCGGGCCGCTCGCCGCGACCGGGGACCTCTTCGAGGGCCGCCCCTGGGTGCTCACCCCGACCCGGGACACCGACACCGAGGTGCTGAACCTCGCCCTGGAACTGGTGTCGCACTGCCGTGCCGTGCCGGTGGTGATGGACGCCGACGCCCACGACCGGGCCGTCGCCCTCGTCTCCCACATGCCCCACCTGGTCTCCAGCCTGGTCGCCGCGCGGCTGGAGCACGCCGAGGAGGCCGCCGTGCGGCTGTGCGGCCAGGGCATCCGGGACGTGACGAGGATCGCCGCCTCCGACCCCCGGATGTGGATCGACATCCTCTCCGCCAACCCCGGGCCGGTCGCCGACCTGCTCGGGGACGTCGCCGCGGACCTGGAGGAGACCGTGCGGGCGCTGCGGGCGCTTCAGTCGTCCGACGAGGACAAGCGGCGCGAGGGGGCCGGCGGGATCGAGGACGTGCTGCGGCGCGGCAACGCCGGGCAGATCCGGGTCCCCGGCAAGCACGGGTCCGCGCCGCGGGTCTACGAGGTCGTGGCCGTGCTCATCGACGACCAGCCGGGTCAGCTGGCCCGGATCTTCGCGGACGCGGGCATGGCCGGGGTCAACATCGAGGACGTGCGGATCGAGCACGCCACCGGACAGCAGGCCGGGCTCGTGCAGCTCATGGTGGAGCCGAAGGCCGCGCCGGTGCTGTCCGCCGCGCTGCGGGAGCGGGGCTGGGCGATCCGGCAGTAGCCCGTGCCGGTGCGTCCGGCCCGGGCGCCGCCGTCACCGACGCGCGGCCGGACGAGTGACCCGCACCCAGTAACCTTGTGCGGGGCAGTCGCGCCCTCACCCCGCCAGCCCGGTTCAGGAAGGTCCCCACAGTGGAAAGCGCCACGCCAGTGATTGTCGCCATCGACGGCCCCGCCGGCACCGGCAAGTCGAGCACGTCGAAGGCCGTGGCGGCCCAGCTCGGGCTGAGCTACCTGGACACCGGCGCCCAGTACCGGGCGATCACCTGGTGGATGGTGAACAACGGCATCGACATCGACGACCCGTCCGCGATCGCGGCGGCCGCGGGCAAGCCCGAGATCGTCTCCGGCACCGACCCGGAGGCGCCGACGATCACCGTCGACGGCGTCGACGTGGCCGGCCCGATCCGCACCCAGGAGGTCTCCTCCAAGGTCAGCGCGGTCAGCGCGGTGCCCGAGGTGCGGGCCCGGATCACCGAGCTGCAGCGTTCCATCGCGGCCTCCGCCGAGCAGGGCATCGTCGTCGAGGGCCGTGACATCGGCACGACCGTGCTGCCGGACGCCGACCTGAAGATCTTCCTCACCGCCTCCGCCGAGGCCCGCGCCGCCCGCCGCAGCGGCGAGCTGGAGGGCGCCGACGTGCAGTCCACGCGCGAGGCCCTGATCAAGCGGGACGCCGCCGACTCCAGCCGCAAGACCTCCCCGCTCGCCAAGGCGGACGACGCCGTCGAGGTGGACACCACCGAGCTCACGCTGGCCCAGGTCATCGAGTGCGTCGTCACCCTCGTCGAGGAGAAGCGGGCCGGGAAGTGACCGAGCTGCCTTCGGCGCGGGGCGCCGAGGTCGGGCGGCGCATCGGCGTCGGCCTGATGTACGGGCTGTGGAAGCCGCGCGTGCTCGGCGCCTGGAAGGTGCCCGCGAGCGGCCCGGTGATCCTCGCCGTCAACCACTCCCACAACATCGACGGCCCGATGGTCATGGGCGTGGCGCCCCGGCCGACGCACTTCCTGATCAAGAAGGAGGCGTTCGTCGGCCCGCTCGACCCCTTCCTGACCGGCATCGGCCAGCTGAAGGTGGACCGCGACACCACCGACCGCACGGCGATCACCCGCGCCCTCGGCGTCCTGGACGCCGGCGGCGTGCTCGGCATCTTCCCGGAGGGCACCCGCGGCGAGGGCGACTTCGCCTCGCTGCGCGCCGGGCTCGCGTACTTCGCGGTGCGCAGCGGCGCCCCGATCGTGCCGGTCGCCGTGCTGGGAAGTTCCGAGCGGCCCGGACGGTTGATAAAGGCGCTGCCCCCGCTGCGCTCGCGCGTGGACGTCGTCTTCGGCGAGCCCTTCGCAGCCGGCGACGGCAGCGGCCGCCGCACGCGCAAGGCACTCGACGAGGCGACCGGCCGCATACAGAAGCAGCTGGCCGCCCACCTGGAAAACGCCAGGCGCCTCACCAGGCGCTAGGCGACACTGAGTAGTGGATCAGCCCGCACCACAGCGGGCACTCCACCGACCACCACGATGAACGACGAGGTACGGACTTCATGAACGACCACATCCAGCCCGAGGGCGCGCACGAGCACGACCACGGGGCGCTCGGCGACGCCGAGTACGCGGAGTTCATGGAGCTCGCCGCGGAGGAGGGCTTCGACCTCGAGGACGTCGAGGGCGCGATCGAGGCGGCGGGCCACGGCCCGCTGCCCGTGCTCGCCGTCGTCGGCCGCCCCAATGTCGGCAAGTCGACCCTCGTGAACCGCATCATCGGGCGCCGCGAGGCCGTCGTCGAGGACAAGCCCGGCGTCACCCGCGACCGCGTCACCTACGAGGCCGAGTGGGCCGGACGCCGCTTCAAGGTCGTCGACACCGGCGGCTGGGAGCAGGACGTCCTCGGCATCGACGCCTCCGTGGCCGCCCAGGCCGAGTACGCGATCGAGGCCGCCGACGCCGTCGTGTTCGTCGTGGACGCCAAGGTCGGCGCCACCGACACCGACGAGGCCGTCGTACGGCTGCTGCGCAAGGCCGGCAAGCCGGTGGTGCTGTGCGCCAACAAGGTGGACGGCCCGAGCGGCGAGGCCGACGCGGCCTACCTGTGGTCGCTGGGCCTGGGGGAGCCCTACCCGGTCTCCGCGCTGCACGGCCGCGGCACGGGCGACATGCTCGACCAGGTCCTGGAGGTGCTGCCCGAGGCGCCCCGTGAGACGTTCGGCGGGGGCGGCATCGGCGGCCCGCGCCGCATCGCCCTGATCGGCCGCCCCAACGTCGGCAAGTCCTCCCTGCTGAACAAGGTGGCGGGCGAGGAGCGCGTCGTCGTCAACGAGCTGGCGGGCACCACTCGTGACCCGGTCGACGAGCTCATCGAACTCGGCGGTGTCACCTGGAAGTTCGTCGACACGGCGGGTATCCGCAAGCGGGTGCACCTGCAGCAGGGCGCCGACTACTACGCCTCGCTGCGCACCGCCGCCGCCGTGGAGAAGGCCGAGGTCGCGGTCATCCTGATCGACGCCTCCGAGTCCATCTCGGTGCAGGACCAGCGCATCGTCACGATGGCCGTCGAGGCGGGCCGCGCGGTCGTCCTGGCGTTCAACAAGTGGGACACCCTCGACGAGGAGCGCCGCTACTACCTGGAGCGGGAGATCGAGACGGAGCTCGGCCAGGTCGCCTGGGCGCCGCGCGTGAACGTCTCGGCCCGCACCGGGCGGCACATGGAGAAGCTGGTCCCGGCGATCGAGACGGCCCTGGCCGGCTGGGAGACCCGCGTGCCGACGGGCCGGCTGAACGCCTTCCTCGGCGAGCTGGTCGCCGCCCATCCGCACCCGGTCCGGGGCGGCAAGCAGCCGCGCATCCTGTTCGGCACGCAGGCGGGCACCAAGCCGCCGCGGTTCGTGCTGTTCGCCTCCGGCTTCATCGAGGCGGGCTACCGGCGCTTCATCGAGCGCCGCCTGCGTGAGGAGTTCGGCTTCGAGGGGACGCCGATCCACATCTCGGTGCGGGTGCGGGAGAAGCGCGGCAAGAAGAAGTAGCACGACACAGCGGTGAGGGGCGGCCCCGTCGGGGCCGCCCCTCACCGCTGTCCGGTGCTCGCTCAGACGCCTCTGCGCCGGCCCGGCGGCAGCGCGGCCGGCACGTGGTGCATCTGCGTGCCGTGCGAGCCGATGGTTCCCACGCGCTGCCACTGGGGCTGCTGACCCGCGGCGTGCCGGGCGCTCTGCGCGCCCGCGCTGTAGGCACTGTAGGAGCTGCCGTGGCCATGGCTGTACGAGCCCGTACTGTGCGGAATGTTCCCGAAGGCGGTGAAGCCCAGCTTCTCCTCGCCGCTGCGGTCGCCGGGCAGCGCGCGGAAGGACTTGACGTACTCGGCGTAGAGCGCGTCGTAGATCGGCGTGGCCGATGGGCCGCCCTGGGAGTCCTGAGCCGACCGCGCTGAGGGGATCGACGAGAAGGACTGGCGGCGGGGAACCTCGTATGCGTGCACGTATGTCCAAACGACCTCGCGGGTCAAGGGATGCGGCCCCGGTTACGGCTTTCGCGCGGACACGGGCCGCGCGGGTGACGCCCGGATCAGGTGCCGGCCAGCGGCAGGGCCGCGGCCACCAGCTTGCCGTTCGCCGCCGC
Organism: Streptomyces sp. NPDC015242; assembly: GCF_043079125.1. NCBI lineage: Bacteria > Bacillati > Actinomycetota > Actinomycetes > Kitasatosporales > Streptomycetaceae > Streptomyces > Streptomyces sp. NPDC015242. The sequence continues at coordinate 36,950 of NZ_JBIBUF010000011.1, forward strand.
CTTGTCCAGGGCGTCCCGCAGCAGGTCCTCGCGCGGCTGGCGGCCGATCGAGCCGACGGGCGCGGCGAACATCAGCACCCGCTGGTGCTTGTTGGCCGCCGCGCGCCAGCTCTCGGTGACCTGCAGCGGCTGGTGCGCCTGCCACCAGGCCACCGGCTGGCCGCCGTTGCCGCCCGGCTGGAGCACCGCGTGCAGCCGGCCCACCGCGAGCAGCACGGACCAGCCGTGCAGCACCGGAGGCACGGCGGACAGCTCGGTCAGCGGCATGAAGCCCTGCTCGATGAGCAGCGGCAGGAAGTCGTCGCCGGTGCCGGTCGTGCCGGGCCGGGCGATGGGCGCGGTCGGCTCCACCACCAGGGCCGGGTGCAACTCGCCGCCGATCAGCACGAGTCCGCTGGTCACGCCGAGCACCGCCTGCTCGGGCACCATCTTGTCGGGCTCCAGGTCGACCGTGTCGCCGGTGATGGACTTCACGGCGCCCTGCAACTGCTCCTCCGTGACCTGGACGACCTGTGAGGGCAGGCAGCCGGCGTGGGCGAAGGCGAGGACGGCGGTCTCGTCCCCGATGAACAGGACGGTGCTGGTGCGCTCCTGTTCGGAGTCGCCCGGAGTGCGGCAGGACGTGCAGTCGTAACTGCCCGGGGCGGTCTCTCCGGCGAGCAGGCGGTCGGCTTCTTCGTCGCCGATCTCGGCGCGTACCTCGTCGCTGACGTCGAGCATGCGCGGCACGGGTGGCTCCCTCGGGGATGCGGTGCGTGGCGAGGCCGGGTGGCTCCCGGCCCGTGGTCCGGGTCGGCCCCGGCTCATGAAGATGACAACGGGCGATCTGTGGCGGGAGTCACGCCCCGGAGCGAACGGAATCGAACCAACCGCCGCGCAGGGTCACCGCACGCGCGGAATCGCGCACTCAACGTCAACTGGGTTGTCTGCAGGGGGCGTTGAAGTGGTGAAGTGGGTCACAGATCATCGCGTCACTGGGTCGACAAATCCGGAAATCCGCGAATGAAGTGGGTGTCCGGAAATGGCCGTTACCCGAGGTATCGGTGAACTGGCCTGCCACGACGGGCGACCGGTTGATGCCGGACCGCCGGCGTCCTTACATTCCTCGGCCGTGTGCATCGAGCACCGCTCGGGTACGTCCGCCGGCCGCACGGGTCCCTCGGGAACCGCGCACAGCGCCACCACCGGCGGGCGGGGCGAGCGCCACCCCGCACCCCATGGTGCCGGACGGTGGCGTGCCGCCTCGGGGGACCCCGAGTGCGTCGAGAGGGAATCGCATGTCCGAATGTGCCCATAGCGCTCGCGGCAACGGCCGGAAGAACCAGGTGCGTACGACGGCGGTCCTCGCCGGGGCGGCACTCCTCGCGCCCCTCGGGCTGCTGGCCGCGACCGGGAACGCCACGGCGGCCGACAGCGGGGTGTGGGACCGCATCGCCCAGTGCGAGAGCGGCGGCAACTGGCACATCAACACCGGCAACGGCTACTACGGCGGACTCCAGTTCGCCCCCTCCACCTGGCGCGCCTACGGCGGCACGGCCTACGCGCCCACCGCCGACCGCGCCAGCAGGTCACAGCAGATCGCCGTCGCGACCCGGGTCCAGCAGGCCCAGGGATGGGGCGCCTGGCCCGTCTGCTCGGCGCGAGCGGGGGCGAGCGGCAGCGCACCCGCCGCCGGCCCGGTGAACACCCGGTCCGCACCGGAGAAGCGCGCGAAGGCGCCGGCGCGGACCGCGGCCCAGCCGGAGCGCGGCGCCGGCCACGGCGGCCACACCGTCCGCCCGGGCGACACGCTGAGCTCCGTGGCCGCCCGGCACGGCACCACCTGGCAGCGCCTCTACGCCGCCAACAGGGCCGTCATCGGCGGCGATCCCGACATGATCGTGCCCGGCCTGCGTCTCGAGTTCTGAGCCGCTGCTCCCCCTCGCCGGGACACGGGCCCCGTCCGGCCGTCCGGCCGGACGGGGCCGCGGCCTGCCGGGTCAGCGCGTGAGCTCGCCCGCCTCCCCGGCGAACACGACCGCGCCGCGGCGCAGTTCGTAGACGAGCGCGACCCGGCCGCCCCGCGCGGTCCGCTCCCGCAGAGCGGGCGGCAGCCGCTGCTCGGCGACCACCACACACGCCTCCAGCGCGGTCAGCAACTCGTACGTGCGCGCCGCCACCGCGGGCGACATGCCCTGGGCGGGCTCGTCGACCAGCACCACGCGCGCGCGTGCCAGCAGGGCCCGGGACAGGGCGAGCATGCGCTGCTCGCCGCCGGACAGGGTGCCGGCCCGCCGCTCCAGCAGGGGGCGCAGCTGGGGATAGGCGTCGAGAGCAGTGCCGTGGTCGGGGGCGGCCAGGTCGAGGTTCTCGCGGACGGTGAGCGAGCCGAACACCGCCTGCCGCTCGGGGACCAGGCACATCCCGCGCCGGGCCCGCTCGAACGCCGGCATCCGTGTCACGTCGGTGCCGTCCCACACCACCGCGCCGTCCGCCAGGGGCACCGTCCCGGCCAGGGCACGCAGCGCGGTCGTCCGGCCGGAGCCGTTGCGGCCCAGCAGCACGGTCAGACCCGGGCCCGGGGCGGCGAGGGTGACCCCGTGCAGGGCCTCCAGGGGGCCGTAGCGCACGCGCGCCTGGCGCAGGGAGACGGTGGTCACCGGCCGGCCCCCGTCCCCAGGGCGTCCAGCACGCGCCCGGGCGGGCCCGAGGCGACGATCCGGCCCGCGGTCATCACATGGACGACATCGGCGAGATCCGCGACCAGGTCCAGGTCGTGCTCGACGACGAGCAGGGCCGTCCCGTCGGCGGCCAGGGCCCTCAGCACCCGGGTCAGGGCGTTCACCTCGGCGGTGTCCAGGCCCGCGGCCGGCTCGTCGAGCAGCAGCACGCGGGGGCCGCCCGCGAGGACCCGGGCGAGTTCGACGCGGCGCAGCGTCCCGGTGGGCAGCCCGGCGGCGGGCCGTGCCCGCACCGGCCCGTCCAGCCCGAGCAGCCTCAGGGTCCGTTCCACGGCGCCCGGATCGGCCACCCGGCCCTGCTCGGCGCCGACCCGGACGTTCTCGGCCACCGTCAGCGTGGGGAAGACGGCCAGCTGCTGGAACGTCCGTGCGACACCGAGCCGGGTGCGGGCGTGGGCCGGAAGTGCGGTGATGTCCCGCCCTCCCAGGGCCACCGCCCCGCGCGTGGGGCGCAGGGTCCCGGCCAGGCAGTGGAACAGGGTGCTCTTCCCGGCTCCGTTGGGACCGACGACCGCGGTGACCCGCCCGGGGAAGAGGTCCAGATCGACTCCGTCGAGGGCGGTGAAGCCGCCGTAGCGCGCGTGCAGCCGGCGGGCGGTGAGCAGGGGGGAGGCGGGGAGGGGCGGCCGGGCGGTGCGCACGGGCGAGGGCGGGGACGGGGCCTCGGGGGGCCCGGGCGGTGTCCCGGCCGTCCCGGCGTGCCCCGGGTCCCGCGCCGCACGCGACACTCCTGTCGCTCCGGAGGGCAGCGGGGTTCCGCGGGGCCGCACCGGTTCCGCGGAACCCCGCTGGAGCCGCTCGCGCGCCCCGGCCCCGACCGGCGTCAGCACCGGGGCACGCCGCAGGCGCAGGCGCTGCGCAGCCGTGCGCAGCGCCTCGTCCGGGCCCCCGGGGAAGCGGCCCACGAGGATGGCCAGGACACCGATCAGGGCCGCCGCGACCCCACCGCGGGCGCCCGCGTCCAGGCCGACCAGCAGAGCCGCGCCGGCGAGCGCGCCCAGGGTGCTGTCGGCGCCCAGCACCACCACCGCCGCGAACCACAGCAGACCCCGCACCGGGTCGTACGCCGCCGCGTCGAAGGCCCGCAGGCCCATGCCGAGCATGCCGCCGCCCAGCGCGGCGAGCGCGGCGCCCGCCACGAAGGCCAGCAGTTTCAGGGACGGCACCCGCACGCCCGCCGCCTGCGCTCCCGCCTCGTGGTCCCGCACGGCAGCCAGCGCCCGGCCCGTCCGCCCCCGGCGCAGCCCGTGCGCCGCCAGCAGCGCGACCGCCAGCAGGAGCAGTTCCAGGACGTAGTAGGCCCGGTCCCCCTCGAAACCCGCCGGGCGGCCCAGCGTCAGGCCCGACGTGGCGTACGGCTGGGCGAAGACGAAGCGGCTCACCCCCACGCCGACGGCGAAGGTCGCCAGTGCCAGCGCCAGGCCCCGGCGGCCGATCGCCGGCCAGCCGGTGAGCAGGCCCAGCGGCGCCACCAGGACGACCGCCACCGCGAGGGCCGCCAGCTCCGGCAGGCGCGGCAGCCCGGGGAAGCGGCCGGCCGCCAGCAGGGCGGTGAACAGCGCGCCCAGACCCGCGTACGCCGCCTGCCCCAGGGAGATCTGGCCGCCGCGCCCGGTCACCACCACCAGGGACAGCAGGATCACGGCCAGCGCCGGCACCTGCACCGAGGTGTGCAGGTCGCGGCCGGCCAGACCCAGCGGCAGCAGGAACAGCACGCCCGCGACGATCCACGCGCCGGGCGGCGCCGGTACCCGCGCGCCCGCCGGGCGCGGCAGCGCGTCCCTGGCCCCGACGCCGGGCAGCACCAGCGCCGCGACCAGCAGCGCGACGACGAACAGGTTGGTGCCGGCCGCCTGGAGCAGCGGCCCGGCCCAGCCCGGCGGGTGCAGGCGCGTCAGCTGGCTCTGCGCCACCCCGATGCCCAGCGCCGCGACCACCGCCACCGGCAGGCTCCGCATCCGCGCGGCCACCGCCACCGCCACGACCTCCGTCACGAGCAGCGGCAGCCCGTACGGATCGAGCCGCACGTACGGGGCGAGCAGCACACCGGTCAGACCGGCCGTGAAGGAGCCGAACGCCCAGCCCGCCGCCGCGACCCGGTCCGCGTCGATGCCGCCCAGCGCGGCGAGCCGCCGGTCGTCGACCACCGCCCGCAGCTCCCGCCCGAACCGCGTCCGGCGCACCACCACGGCGACCCCGGCGGCGAGCACCAGCACCACCGTCAGCTGCCCCCACGGCTCGTCCGGTACCAGCTCCGGCGCGTCGTCCCTGGCGCCCTGCCCCCACAGCAGCGCCGCCCCGCCCACCAGCAGCACGAACACCCCGAGGGACGCCACCAGCGTCCGCGCCGGGTCCGAGCCCAGGACCGACAGGGGCCGGAAGACGAACCGTTCCAGCACCACTCCCAGCCCCGGCGCCAGCACCAGCAGGGTCACCGCGGCCCCGAGCCACAGCGGCCAGCCCCACTCGACCACGCACTGGCGCAGCGCGTACGCGCACACCATCGCGATGGCGCCGTGCGCGAGGTTGAGCACCCCGGTCGCCCGGTACGTCACGATCAGGCCGATCCCGGTGAGCGCCGCCGCGCTGCCGACCGAGAGGCCGGCCAGGGTCAGGTCGTACGTCAGCGAGGACATCAGTCGGTTTCTTCGGCCGGATCGCAGATCGGGCAGGGGCTCAGCTCACCGCTCGCGAGCAGCTCGGAGTCCACCGGCACCGCCTCGGCCTTCCCCGCGACCAGCGGGCAGTCCGCCCGGTGCCACAGCGTGCCGCCCGGCACCATCAGCAGCTCACCGCTGACCGCGAGCGGCCCGGACACCGGCCGTCCGCTCCCGGCCCCCTCGGGTTCCTCGCCGGGCCCGGCCGCCACCAGCAGGCCGTACAGCTCCTCCACGCGCGCGGCGGCGATCGTGCTCCGGCCGTGGGCCAGCAGCACCGCCCCGGCCACGATCAGCGCGGCGCCGGGCACCGTGCAGGAGGCCAGGTAGGGCAGCTGCCGTTCGGCGTGGCGCTCGCCGGAGATCCCGTACCAGCCGACCACGCACAGCACCGCGCCGGCGGCCAGCGCGGCCCAGCCGGCCCACAGGACGGGGTGCACGGTGCGCAGTCGGCTCGTCCGCATCACTCGGATCACTGGCTCCCACACGTCGGTGACGGCTGTGCGCGTGTCTGGCTGCCTGGTCAAGTACGCCGATCGCTTGCACTATGCCCTGTGGAAGCCGACCCTGAAAGCACCGGGCGCACATGGCCCGGACCGACACCCGGTGGTGAGCCAGATGGTTCTCGGCAGCGACCTCGAGCGGGGGAACGCGACGGGGGGTCCGCGCACGGCGGGACGGGGCACGGCGGTCGCTGCCGCCCTGGTCCTGGCGCTCGTCCCGGCCCTGGCGGCCTGCAGCGACGACGACGGCGGAGGCAGCGGGTCCACGCCCCCCACACCCACGGCGGAGCGGACCACCAGCGCCCCGGCCACCGCGCCGGCCGACCGGGCCGCGGCGGAAGCGGAGATCAAGCAGAACTGGCAGACGTTCTTCGACCCGAAGACCTCGACGGAGGACAAGCAGGCCGTCCTGGAGAACGGCGACCGGATGGGTCCGGTGCTGCGGGCCTTCAGCGGCGACGAGCGCGGCGGGCAGGTCCAGGCGCGGGTCACCAAGGTCGAGTTCACCTCGGCGACCGAGGCGACCGTGACGTACACGCTCACCCTGAAGGGCGCCACCGCCCTGCCGGACGCCTCCGGCACGGCCGTCGAGCAGCAGGGCACCTGGAAGGTGTCCGTCAAGACCCTGTGCTCGCTGGTCCAGATGAGCGGCAATGGGTCGCCCGTCCCGGGCTGCTGAGGCGATCGTCGCCGTACTGCTCCTCGCGCTGAGCGCGGCCTGCGGCAGCCGCCTCCCGGAGAGCGACTTCACGCGCGGCGCCCGCACGCCCGCGCCGGCCCGCGAGGCCGCGCCGCTGAAGGTCGGCATCGTCACCAGCGCCACCAGCCCGGTCGGCGGCAGCGCCTTCACCGGCCCGCGCGACGGGGCCAGGGCCTACTTCGACCGGCTCAACGCGCGCGGCGGCATCGACGGGCGCCGGGTCGAGGTGCGCCTGTGCGACGACGGCGGCAGCGGCGTCGGCAACCTCGAGTGCGTCGACAAGCTCGTCGAGCAGGAGAAGGTCGTCGCGCTGGTCGCCACCACCGCCCTCGACTACGCGGGCGCCTCCCGTGTCTCCCGCGCGCGGGTGCCCGACATCGGCGGCCAGCCCATCGGCGCCGCCTACGACACCTACCCCCATCTCTACGGCATCTACGGCAGCCTCGCGCCCCGCGACGGCACCCCGGGCTGGGGCGGCGAGCTGTACGGCGGCACCGAGGTCTACCGCTACTTCCAGCGCGAGCACGGCGCCCGCACCGCCGCCGTCGTCTCCTACAACCAGTCCGCCTCCGCCGCCTACGCCCGGCTCGTCGAGCGGGGCCTGCGCGCCGAGGGCTACCGGGTCGTCACCGAGCAGGTCGACTTCGCCCTGCCCAACTTCCGCGCCGTCGCGGCCGATCTGAAGGAACAGGGCGCCGACCTGGTGTTCGACGCCCTCGACGGACACGGCAACGCCCGCTTGTGCCGGGCCATGGACGAGGTCGGCGCCCACGTCACCGCCAAGGTGACCAACGTGCAGAACTGGACGTCCACCGTCCCCGACGCCTACGAGGACGCCCCGCGCTGCCGCAACGCCCTCTGGGCGACCGGCGCCAGCCGCAACTTCGAGGACACCGGCCACCCGGCCGTACGGGAGTTCCGCGAGGCGACGAAGGACCTGAAGACGCACTCGCAGTGGCAGCTGGAGGGGTGGGCGGCCGCGCGCTGGTTCACCGACGCCGCGCGGTCCTGCGCGCGGACGGGCATCACGCGCGCGTGCCTCGACGCCTGGATGGACCACAGCCGGGGCTACACCGCCGGCGGGCTGCTGCTCCCCGTCGGCTTCGCCCGGCTGCCCGACCCGCCGCGAACCAGGGACACCTGCCTGTCGGTGGCCCGCTGGCGCGACGGGCGGGGCTGGGTGAGCCAGGGCGACATGAACCGCACCTGCTTCACCGTCCCCCAACTGGCCTACTCGCCTTGAGGACAGTGACTGTCCGCAAGGGCTGGCAGACTCGGCCCCATGTTGGAGACCTCGGCACGCCTGCTGCGTCTGCTGTCCCTGCTCCAGGCCCACCGCGAGTGGTCCGGTGCCGACCTGGCCGGCCGGCTCGGCGTCAGCGCCCGCACCCTGCGCCGGGACGTCGACCGGCTGCGCGAGCTCGGCTACCCGGTCAACGCCAGCCCCGGCACCGGCGGCGGCTACCAGCTCGGCGCCGGCGCCCAGCTGCCGCCGCTGCTCCTCGACGACGACGAGGCCGTCGCCGTGGCGGTCGGGCTGCGCACCGCCGCCGGACAGGGCATCGAGGGCATCGGCGAGACCTCGGTACGGGCCCTGGCCAAACTGGAGCAGGTGCTGCCCGACCGGCTGCGCCGCCGCGTGGGCGCCCTCAACGCCGTCACCGTGCCCATGCTCCGCAGCTCGCTGCCCTCCTCCGTCGACCCGGCCGTGCTGACCGAACTCGCCCACCTGTGCCGGGACGCCGAACGGCTCCGCTTCGCCTACCGGGGCCACGACGGCACCGAGTCGCGCCGCAGCGTCGAACCGCACCGGCTGGTGTGCACCGAGCGCCGCTGGTACCTGGTCGCCTGGGACCTGGACCGGGAGGACTGGCGCACCTTCCGCGTCGACCGCATCACCCCCAAGCCCCCGCACGGCCCGCGCTTCGTCCCGCGCGACCCGCCCGCCGAGGACCTGGCCGCCTACGTCTCCCAGGGCGTCTCCACGCGGGTGTACGCCACCCACGCCGTCGTCCGGGTGCTGGCACCCCTGGAGGAGGCCGCCGCGCACATCTCGCCCTCCGCCGGAGTGCTGGAGGCCGAGGGCCCGGACACCTGCCTGCTGCGCTGCGGGGCCGGCAGCCTCGACGTGATGGTCATCCACGTCGTCATGCTGGGCTTCGAGTTCGAGGTGGTGGAGCCGGCCGAGCTGGTCGACGCGGTCAGGAGGACTCGTGACCGGCTTGATGGCGCTCTGGCTCGGGCTGCGCAGTCACCGCCGCGTACTGCGGATGGTGCAGGTCGAAGGCCGGCGACTCCGAGCGGATCCGGGGCAGCGTCGTGAAGTTGTGCCGCGGCGGCGGGCAGGAGGTCGCCCACTCCAGGGAGCGGCCGAAGCCCCAGGGGTCGTCGACCTCGACCCGCTCGCCGTACCTGGCCGTCTTCCAGACGTTGTAGAGGAACGGCAGAGTCGACGCGCCGAGCAGGAACGCGCCGATCGTCGACACCGTGTTGAGCGCTGTGAAGCCGTCCGCCGCGAGGTAGTCGGCGTACCGGCGGGGCATGCCCTCGGCGCCCAGCCAGTGCTGCACCAGGAACGTGGTGTGGAAGCCGGTGAACAGCGTCCAGAAGTGGATCTTGCCGAGCCGCTCGTCGAGCAGCTTCCCGGTGAACTTGGGCCACCAGAAGTAGAACCCCGCGAAGATCGCGAAGACGACCGTGCCGAAGACCACGTAGTGGAAGTGCGCGACCACGAAGTACGTGTCCGTCACGTGGAAGTCCAGCGGCGGCGACGCCAGGATCACCCCGGTCAGCCCGCCGAACAGGAACGTCACCAGGAAGCCCGTCGCCCACAGCATCGGCGTCTCGAACGACAGCGAGCCCTTCAGCATGGTGCCGGTCCAGTTGAAGATCTTCACGCCCGTCGGCACCGCGATGAGGAAGCTCATGAAGGAGAAGAACGGCAGCAGCACCGCGCCGGTCGCGAACATGTGGTGCGCCCACACGATCATCGACAGGCCGGTGATCGCCATGGTCGCCCCGACCAGCGTCAGATAGCCGAACAGCGGCTTGCGGCTGAAGACCGGGATGATCTCCGTGATGATGCCGAAGAACGGCAGCGCGATGATGTACACCTCGGGATGGCCGAAGAACCAGAACAGGTGCTGCCACAGGATCGCCCCGCCGTTGGCCGCGTCGAAGACCTGCGAGCCGAACCGCCGGTCCGCCTCCAGCACCAGCAGCGCCGCCGCCAGCACCGGGAACGCCATCAGGATCAGGATCGACGTGAAGAGCGTGTTCCAGGTGAAGATCGGCATCCGGAACATCGTCATGCCCGGGGCGCGCATCCCGATGATCGTGGTGATGAAGTTGACCGCGCCGAGGATCGTGCCGAAGCCCGACAGCGCCAGCCCCATGATCCACAGGTCGGCCCCGATGCCCGGTGTGCGCTCCGCGCTGTTGAGCGGGGCGTAGGCGGTCCAGCCGAAGTCCGCCGGCCCCGAGGGCACCAGCAGGGAGCCGAGCACGATCAGCCCGCCGAACAGGAACAGCCAGTACGAGAACATGTTCAGCCGCGGGAAGGCGACGTCGGGCGCGCCGATCTGCAACGGCATCAGCTCGTTCGCGAACCCCGCGAAGGTCGGGGTGGCGAACAGCAGCAGCATGATCGTGCCGTGCATGGTGAACAGCTGGTTGAACTGCTGGTTGTCGATGACCTGAAGCCCCGGGCGGGCCAGTTCGGCTCGCATCAGCAGCGCCATCACACCGGCGACCAGGAAGAACCCGAACGCCGTGATCAGGTAGAGGTGGCCGATCTTCTTGTGGTCGGTGGTCGTGAGCCAGTCGACCACCACCCGGCCGTGCCGCGTCCGCTGCTCGGGCGGCACCGTCGCCTGTACGGTCTGTGTCCCCATCGCTCGCTCGCCCCTTCGCTCCTCGCGTGCCGGGCCCGCCACAGCCCGCGCCTCACCTACCCGCGAGCCCTGCCATGATGCTCGCGCCCACGCCTGCCCCGACAGGGGGCGTACCGGTCTCTGCCGGGCCGGAGCGAGGCAATTCCCGTACGGCGGCGGCCGTGCCGGACCGGTCCTGCGGGGTAATGCGAGCAGGCAACGGGATCCCCTTCTTCCGGCCCTTTGCACCGGGCCTTTCCATCAGCTCACCGCACGCGCGGTAATTACGGCGGAATGCCTGCGGAAGGCCCAACGAACCGCTCGTCCGTGTGATCCGCGGCCTACGAAACGCCTGTCGTGATCTTGTGACAGAAGCGTGACCGGGCGCGGACAGTGACCACCGGTGCGGGCCCGGCCTTCCGCGCCCGGCGGGCAGGACATAGCGTGGCGGCATGGCACCGACACCTTCCGCGGAACCCGACGACACCCCGGACGCCTACGTCGGCCTGGACGCCGACCGGGCCGAACGCCTCGCGCGCGAGCGCGGCTGGCCCACGGTGCGGTCCCTGCCGCCGGGGGCGATCATCACCATGGAGTACCGGACGGGCAGGCTGAACTTCGAGGTCAAGGGCGGCCGGGTCGCCCGGGCCTGGAAGGGCTGAGACCGGCGAAGGCCCCGGTTCACGCGGAACCGGGGCCTTCGCGCTGTCTGCCGGGGCGTGTGCCGCGCTCAGCCGCCCGTCAGGGGGCGGGCCGAGGAGGCGGAGCCGCGCGGATGCCGCTCCGGGTGGGGCGGCCGGCGGCTGCCGGCCGGGGTCGTGGGCGTGCGCTCCGAGCGGGCCGTGTGCGGGCCCGGCGCCAGATAGACCGGGGCCCGGGAGGAGCGGGCGGGTACGTCGTCCAGGTCGACGGGCAGCGGCGTGACCACCACGGGCGGCGCGCTGACCGGGGCGGTCGCGGTCCGGCCGCGGCGGTCCCGCAGGCGGTCGCGCAGATCGAGGATCCTGGCCTCGGAACGGGCGATCAGCGGCTCGAACCAGGGCAGCGCCAGCAGGATCAGCAGGCCCGCCGCCCACCCGAGGAGCACATCGCTCAGCCAGTGCGTACCGAGGTAGACGGTGGCCATGCCGACCCCGAGGGACGTCACGGCGGAGACGGCCGACAGCCAGCGGCGCGCTCGCGGGGTGGAGGCCATGTAGGCCAGGATTCCCCAGGTCACCACGGCGTTGGCGGTGTGACCGCTCGGAAATATATCGCCGCCGCGCCACATCTCGTTGGAGCCGATCACGGTCGCGTAGTGCGGGCCGAGGCGGCCCATGCCGTACTTCGCGGCCCCGACCGTGACGTTCAGCAGCAGCAGGGAGACGCCGAGCGCGAGCAGCGGGCGAAGGGTGTGCTGCCGCCAGGAGCGCCAGCCGAGCCAGGCCGCGACCATCACGGCGGTCGGGCCGCGCTGGCCGAGCACCACGTAGTAGTCGACGAACCAGTGGATCTCCGACCACTGCTGGTACGGCCGGAAGAACATCACCTGCCAGTCGAGCCGCACCAGCCAGGACGTGATCACCACGGCCCACACGATGGCGCCGTAGAAGGCGAGCGTCGCCGCGAGGAGCACCACGCGGTGTCTGCTCATCTTCGGCACATCGATGTGGGCCGGTCGTTCCGGCTCACGGTCCAGCCGGGCGAACACCCGGTCCAGACGGGTGAGCTTCGGTTCGGTACGCACCCAATCGACGTTACAGCGAGTGAGCTCGGATCCCTGTCGAATCAACGGCTTTGTGATGACGATGTGATGTGGGATTCCTCTCAGGAGGAGGTTTATTTCCAGCGAATCTGCAATCGGCGTGCCGCCGTGACCTTCAATTCCTTTGATCATTCCGGGTCGGGTTTTATTGCGCTTTTGAATTCGTTCACCGGGGGATGGGGCGGAATTCTCCGGGCGCTCACAGCGGGTCAGGGCGGACCGGAGCCGTTCAGCCAGAACGCCCCGTAGACCGAGGAGACGGCGGCGAGGGCCCCCAGGATCCACGCTGACCTGCGCGTACGCTGCCGCGCCAGGGCCAGGGCGAGGGGCAGCAGCAGCGGGAACGCGGGCATCAGCAGGCGCGGTTTCGAGCCGAAGTAACTCGACGCGCACAGGGCGAGCGCGGTGACGGCGCCCGAGTAGACCAGCAGCGGAAGCGGCTGGCGCCGGCGAAGGCCGGCCAGGTACAGCCAGACGACTGACGCGACCCCGAGGATCAGCCCCGCGCCCGCCACGGCCGAGGGGAACGACGTGAACTTCCCGGCCACGAACCGGGCGAAGGCGTAACCGCCGTCGAAGCCGTTGCGCCATCCCGCCTGCACGTCGAGATAGCCGAGCGGGCCCCCACCGGTGCGGTGGCCGACCCACAGCACGTAACCGGCCGTGCCGAGGGGAGCGAGGAGCATGCCGAGGATCCGGCGTACCGGGGAGGGCGTGCGCCGCTCCCCGAGGGAGGCGGCCGCACGCCGCTCCCCGAGGAAGGAGGCGATCGCCGCCGCCCAGACCGCCGCGACCACCGCCAGTCCCACCGGCCGGGTCAGCCCCGCCAGGAGGGCCAGCACACCCGCCGTCACCCAGCGCCCGGTCAGCACCGCGTACAGCGACCACGCGGCGAGCGCGGTGAACAGCGACTCGCTGTACGCCATCGACTGCACGATCCCGACCGGCAGCGCGGCCCACAGCAGTACCGCGCACACTCCCGCCCGGCGGCCGTGCACCCGGTCCGCCACGGCGAAGATCCCCCAGGCCGCGGCGAGCGAGGCCAGCGCGCCGACGACGAAACCCCCGTCCGCGTACGACAGCGGCGACACGGCCGCCACCAGCCGCTCCAGCCAGGGCAGCAGCGGGAAGAACGCCAGGTTCGAGTGGACGTCCCCGTTCGCCAGACGCACCTCGTAGCCGTAGCCCAGCTCGGCGACCCGGACGTACCAGAGCGCGTCCCAGCGGGCCGTCAGCAGGGTGTATCCGCTCTTGTCCCGCGCGGCGCTCCACACGAACAGGACCAGCAGCCCCAGGGCGCGGACGGCCGCGTATCCGAGGAGCGCCGGTGCCGCCCGGCGCAGCGCCCCGGCGCGGGACGGAGCCGCACGCGTCTGGAGATCGGTCACGGGCCCGATTATCGACGGGAGCGGGAACCGGCCGGCCGGCCGGGGCGTGCCCGGCGGAAGAAGGCAGTGGCGTACGCCACATCGTTCCGCCGGATGTGTGAGAGGTCCGCCACTAGGCACCGGCCCGGACTCGCGTACTCTGACGTGTCACTCGCTTTTCGTCAGCGCGGGCCGGAGACCACCGCTCCTCTCCGGCCGAGTCACGGGGGCGTCCCCCACCCCGTGAGCCCGCCGATCGCGAGGAACATCTTGGAGGTACGTACATGTCCGGGACGACCACGGCCGCCGCTTCGCTGCGCCGTCGGGCGGCCGGGGCCGGTGCCAACCGCTGGGTGGTCCTGGTCGTCCTCTGCGTCAGCCTGCTGCTGGTCGCCGTCGACGCCACCGTGCTGCACGTGGCGGTCCCCGCCGTCACCGAGGACCTCAGGCCCGGCGGGATAGAGCTGCTCTGGATCGTCGACGTCTACCCCCTCGTCTGCGCCTCGCTGCTGATCCTGTTCGGCACGCTGGGCGACCGCGTCGGCCGCAGACGCATCCTGCTCCTCGGGTACGCCCTGTTCGGCGTCGCCTCCGGCCTCGCGGCCCTGGCCGACACCGCCCAGGTGCTGATCGTGGCGCGGGCGCTGCTCGGCGTGGGCGGCGCGATGATCATGCCCGCGACGCTGTCGATCCTCCGGCAGGTCTTCCCCGACCGGCGGGAGCGGGCGCTCGCCATCGGCGTCTGGAGCGCCGTGGCCGCGGTCGGCGCGGCGATCGGACCGCTGCTCGGCGGCTTCCTGCTGGAGCACTTCTGGTGGGGTTCGGTCTTCCTCGTCAACATCCCGTTGATGCTGGTCAGTCTCCCGGTGGGGCGTCTGCTGCTGCCCGAGTCGAAGGGGGAGCGCGACGGGCCCTGGGACGTGGTCGGCGCGCTGATGGCGGCGGCCGGGCTGTTCGGCGTGGTCCTGGGCGTCAAGCGGCTCGGCGGCGGGGAGCCGGCCGGGAGCCCGCTCACCGTGCTGCCGCTGCTCGTGGGCGCGGCGCTGCTGGCCGCCTTCGTGCGGCGGCAGCGGCGGCGGACCCATCCGCTGGTCGACCTCAGGATGTTCGCGCGGCCGGCCTTCAGTACGTCCGTCGGCTGCATCGTGCTGGCGATGCTCGCGCTGGTGGGGCTGGAGCTGATCGCGGCGCAGTACCTGCAGCTGGTGCTCGGGCTGTCGCCGCTGGAGACGGGGCTGCGGCTGCTGCCGCTGACGTTCGCGGCGATGGCGGCCGGGCTGGCCGGGGCGCGGATGCTGCGGCGGTTCGGGCCGCGGCGCATGGTGTGCGCCGGGTTCTGCCTGACGGCGTTCGCGGTGGTGCTGCTCACGGCGCTGGGGCGGACGGACGACTGCGCCCTGATGCTGAGCGGCTTCGTGCTGCTCGGGTTCGGTCTTGAGACGACGCTGTTCGGGGCGTACGAGTCGATGCTGAGCGAGGCGCCGCCGGAGCAGGCCGGCGGGGCGGCGGCGATCGGGGAGACGTCGTACCAGCTGGGCGCGGGGATCGGGATCGCCCTGCTGGGCACGGTGATGAACGCGGCGTACGCGCCGGGGCTGTCGGACGTGCCGGGCGTGCCGGAGCCGGCGTCCGCGGCGGCGGGGCATTCGCTGGGGGAGGCGTACGAGGTCGCCGCGCAGCTGGGCGGGGCGGCCGGGCCGGCCCTGCGGCATGCCGCGCGGGACGCGTTCGTGCACGGGCTGCACGTCACGCTGCTGGTGAGCGCCGGGTTGCTGCTGCTCGGGGCGGCGATGGCGCTGCGGTTGCCGCGGGTCATGCAGTGCGAGGCGGGACCGGTGGAGGTGCCCGCGCCGAGGGAGCCGGCGGAGTCGCGCGTCTCGGTGTGAGGGCCTTCGCCCACCCACGCGCCGCCCGTGACTGTCAGCCGAGTCGCTGAGGTCGCCCGTGGGGGTCGCTCGTCGTCGGCGGCTTGCGGTCCCGGCCTTCGCCCACCGCGCGCCGTCCGTGGCTGTCGCCCGTGGGGCCCGGCGTCGTCGGCTGGTGGGTACGGGTGGTGCGACGGCGGGCCGAGGCCGTAGCGTCATGGCTAGCAGTGCTAGTTAAAGAGTCTCGGAGGGATGTCGATCATGTCCGGTTCGTCCAAGCTGCCTCCCTTCGATCCCGCCGATCCCCTCGGTCTTGACG
Organism: Streptomyces sp. NPDC015242; assembly: GCF_043079125.1. Taxonomy (NCBI): domain Bacteria; kingdom Bacillati; phylum Actinomycetota; class Actinomycetes; order Kitasatosporales; family Streptomycetaceae; genus Streptomyces; species Streptomyces sp. NPDC015242. The sequence goes on from NZ_JBIBUF010000011.1 coordinate 52,697, forward strand.
ACCTGCTGGAGCCCGAGGACCTCGGGATCAGGGACACCGTGCGGTCATGGGCCGCGGACCGGGTGCTGCCCCACGTCGCCGAGTGGTACGAGACGGGTGAGCTGCCGGGGATCCGGGAGCTGGCGAGGGAGCTCGGCGGCATCGGCGCCCTCGGCATGTCCCTGGAGGGCTACGGCTGCGCCGGCGCGAGCGCCGTGCAGTACGGCCTGGCCTGCCTGGAGCTGGAGGCCGCCGACTCCGGCATCCGCTCCCTGGTCTCCGTGCAGGGCTCCCTCGCCATGTACGCCATCCACCGCTTCGGCAGCGAGGAGCAGAAGCGGCACTGGCTGCCCCGGATGGCCGCCGGCGAGGTCATCGGCTGCTTCGGGCTCACCGAACCCGACCACGGCTCCGACCCCGCCTCCCTGCGCACGTACGCCAAGCGCGACGGCTCGGACTGGATCCTCAACGGCCGCAAGATGTGGATCACCAACGGGTCGGTGGCCGGCGTCGCCGTCGTGTGGGCGCAGACCGAGGACGGGATCCGCGGCTTCGCCGTCCCCACCGACAGCCGCGGCTTCTCGGCGCCGGAGATCAAGCACAAGTGGTCCCTGCGCGCCTCCGTCACCAGCGAGCTGGTCATGGACGACGTGCGGCTGCCCGCCGACGCCGTCCTGCCGGACGTCACCGGCCTGCGCGGGCCGCTCAGCTGTCTCTCCCACGCCCGGTACGGGATCGTCTGGGGCGCCATGGGCGCGGCCCGCAGCTGTTTCGAGGCCGCGGTCGACTACGCGAAGTCGCGGGAGCAGTTCGGCCGGCCCATCGGGGGCTTCCAGCTCACCCAGGCCAAACTCGCCGACATGGCGGTGGAACTGCACAAGGGGATTCTGCTCGCCCACCATCTGGGGCGGCGCATGGACGCCGGCCGCCTGCGTCCCGAGCAGGTCAGCTTCGGCAAGCTCAACAACGTGCGGGAGGCGATCGAGATCTGCCGCACGGCCCGCACGATCCTCGGGGCCAACGGAATCTCCCTGGAATACCCCGTCATGCGGCACGCCACGAACCTGGAGTCGGTGCTCACCTACGAGGGCACCGTCGAGATGCACCAGCTCGTGCTGGGCAAGGCGCTCACCGGACTCGACGCCTTCCGGTAGACCCGGTCCGGTACACCCTGCGCGGGGGCAGGGCCGGTGAGCGGCCCTGCCCTAGCTCTGGTTGAAAAAGCCGTCCGCGCGGTGCGCGGCCGGGTCGCCGTTCACGATCTCGGTGTGGGCGGGGGTCAGCAGGAACACGCGGGTCGACACTCTCTCGATCGAACCGCGCAGGCCGAAGATGAGCCCGGCCGCGAAGTCGACCACGCGCTTGGCGTCGGCGGCCTCCATGGCCGTGAGGTTCATGATGACGGGCACGCCCTCGCGGAACAGCTCGCCGATCGCCCGGGCGTCCCGGAAGCTGTCCGGGGTCACCGTGCCGATGCGGCGGCCCTTCTCCTCGGCGACGTCCGAGGCGACCTTGACCCGCGGATCGGTGACCCAGGCCTCCCCGGTCTCGGGCCCGTCGGAGTAGTCGTCGTCGTAGTAACGCTCGTCTTCGTTGTCGTCGACGAGGCCAAGCCAGGCACTTGCCTTGCGTACCGATCCCATGGACGCCTCCTCTCACAGCGGTCTTTCTGCTTTCCGCATCCCTATGGTCGTCCATGATGCGGATGGCGCGCCAAGTGGATAGACGCCGCGCGGGGGGTTTGTGACGGTACTGGTGCACAGCGAATCCGTCGAGAGTCCGTATGTCCCAAGGGCCGTTTCCCAAACGGCTGCTGACTGTGAGTGAAATATGATTCTTCTCGGCGTACGGGTGACGGCCGGGGCGTACGGGTGAATGCGAGGCCCGATACGATGCCGCAGCTCAGCGTCGCAACGAAGCTCGGGGGAGCGCCGTGTTCGGAATCGTCAGGCCCTGCAGACACCGTCTCGGGGAGAACCTCACCAGTCAGTGGATGGCGCATTTGTGCGGACTGTGCCTCGCACTGCGCGGAGATCACGGACAGTTCGCGCGCATCGTGACGAACTATGACGGGCTCCTCATTTCGGTTTTGACGGAGGCTCAGACCGCGCTGCCCGGAGCCGCGCGGCGCACGGCCGGGCCGTGCCCGTTGCGCGGTATGCGCACCGCCTCCGTGGCACACGGCGAGGGCGCGCGGCTCGCCGCGGCCGTGTCGCTCGTGCTGGCCTCCGCCAAGGTGCGCGACCACGTCGTCGACGGCGACGGGCTGCTGGCCCGGGCGCCGGTCGCGCGCGCCGCGCGCCGGGTCGCCGCGGGCTGGGACCGGGCCGGGGCCCGCACCGGCTCCGCCGTCGGGTTCGACACCACCGTCCTGGTCGACGCCGTGGACCGGCAGGGCGGCATCGAGGCCCTGGCCGGGCCCGGGACGTCGCTGCTGACGGTCACCGAGCCGACCGAGACCGCGACCGCCGCCGCCTTCGCGCACACGGCCGTCCTCGCCGGCCGGCCGCACAACGCCGGGCCGCTCGCCGAGGCCGGGCGGCTCTTCGGGCGCCTGGCGCATCTCCTGGACGCCGTGGAGGACCTGCACGCCGACGCCGCGTCAGGCGCCTGGAACCCGATCGCCGCGACGGGTACGCCCCTGAGGGAGGTCAGGCGGCTCGCCGAGGACGCGGTCCAGGGGGTGCGGCTCGCGCTGCGCGACGCCGAGTTCGCCGACGCCAGGCTCGTGCATCTGCTGCTCGTGCACGAACTGCGGCGCTCGGTGGACCGGGCGTTCGGCACGGTGCCGGTGTGCGCCGCGCACCAGGGCGGCGGACCGTACGGACAGCAGCCGCCGCAGGGGCCCCACGGGCAGCAGGGCCCGTACGGACAGCAGGGCCCGTACGGCTCCCCGCAGCATCCGCATGCGGGCGGCGGTGGGAACCCGTACGCCGGTGGGGGAGGGGCCTACGGCGGCGGCTTCGGCGGTGGGGGCTTCGGCGGGGGCGGGTTCGGCGAGGGCGCGCCGGTGCCCCGGCCGCCGCGGCGCGGGTTCTGGGCCGGCTGCGGGATGTTCTGGCTGCTGTGCTGCACCTGCAAGCTGTGCTGCGCCAAGGAGTACGAGGGGCCCTGGTCCCGCAAGAAGCGCGAGGGCTGCTGCCGGGACTGCGACGGATGCGACTGCTGCTGCCCCTGCGACGGCTGCTGACCCCGTCCCGTATGGCAGGGTCGCCCGTATGACGACGGACGCATCCGAGGACTGGCGGCGGTGGCACGAGCGGCGCGTGGCGACGGTGTCGGCGCCCTACGGGCCGCTCGCCCTCGTCGGCACGCACTGGATTCCCGACTATCCGGACGGTCGACTTCCGGACATCCCGGGGCTCTGGCGGGCCGACACGGACGGGGTCGTGCTGGTCGCCGCCGAAACGGACGCCCTCACGGTGGACGGACAGCCGTTCACCGGCGAGACGCGGCTCGCGGCCGACCCCGGACCGGCCGAACGCGCGCGCGTGGCGTACGGCGAGCGGCGACTGGTTGTGCTGGTGCGCGAGGGGGCGTGGGGCGTACGGGACTACGACCCGCAGTCCTCCGCGCGCCGGGCCTTCCGCGGCCTGCGCGTCACGCCCTACGACCCGCGCTGGGCGGTGCCGGGGCGCTTCACGCCCTACGGCGCGGGCAGCCGTACCGTTCGGGTGCCGAACGCCGACGGGCGGGAGCGGGGGCTCGGACTCGGCGGGGAGCTGTCCTTCGCCCTGGACGGCCGGGAGCTGAGCCTTCAGGTGACGGTCCAGCAGGACGGTTCGCTGTGGGCCGTGTTCGCCGACGCCACCAGCGGGAACGGCAGTTACCGCTTCCGGTTCCTCAGGCCCGGCGCACCCGATGCCGAGGGGCGCACGACGGTCGACTTCAACCGGGCGCTGCTGCCGCCGTGCGCCTTCGCCGACCACTTCGTCTGTCCCTTCCCGCCGCCGGGGAACACCCTGGATGTCGCAATTGCCGCGGGGGAGCGCACCCCCTTGCGTGACGGGTGTGCCGGGAGGGGCTGGACACAAAGATCGTTCAAAGGTTGACGGCCGAAAGGCACCCTTGCGCCGACCGGCCGTTCGGCCGAATACTCCCCCTCAGCGCTTGTCAGGGACACGGTGTGTTCGGAATCCGGACAGCCGTCCCGGACTGCGCCTCACGGGCCCACAACCCCACGAGGGCCCCCGACTTCCTTTGTGGAGGAACGAAAAGTGAGGATCAAGCGCACCACCCCTCGTAGCGGCATCTCGAGACGGACCCGGCTGATCGCCGTTTCCACCGGCCTCGTCGCCGCTGCCGCGATCGCGATCCCCAGCGCGAACGCGTCCGACACCCCCAGCACCTTCAGTGCCGCCGAGCTCAAGAGCGCCAGCGGCTCCATACTGAAGGCCGACATCCCGGGCACAGCCTGGGCCGTCGACAGCAAGACCAACCGCGTGCTCGTCACGGTCGACAGCACGGTCAGCCAGGCGGAGATCGCGAAGATCAAGCAGCAGGCCGGCGCCAACGCCGACGCGCTGACGATCAAGCGCACGCCGGGCAAGTTCAACAAGCTCATCCAGGGCGGCGACGCCATCTACGCGAGCAGCTGGCGCTGCTCCCTCGGCTTCAACGTCCAGAACAGCAGCGGTCAGCAGTTCTTCCTGACCGCCGGCCACTGCACGGACGGCGCGGGTACCTGGTACTCCAACTCCGGCCGCACCACGGTCATCGGCTCGACGACCGGCTCCAGCTTCCCGGGCAACGACTACGGCATCGTCCGCTACAGCGGCTCCGTCAGCCGGCCCGGCACCGCCAACGGCGTGGACATCACGCGCGCGGCCACGCCGGCTGTGGGCACCACCGTCATCCGCGACGGCTCCACGACCGGTACGCACAGCGGCCGGGTCACCGCCCTGAACGCCACCGTCAACTACGGCGGCGGCGACGTCGTCTCCGGCCTGATCCAGACCACGGTCTGCGCCGAGCCCGGCGACTCCGGCGGCCCGCTCTACGGCAGCAACGGCACCGCGTACGGTCTGACCTCCGGCGGCAGCGGCAACTGCTCCTCCGGCGGCACGACGTTCTTCCAGCCGGTCACCGAGGCCCTGAGCGCCTACGGCGTCAGCGTCTACTAGGCCGGTTCGGCTCGCAGTTCGCAGCATCCTGGACCCCCGCGCGCTTCGGCGTGCGGGGGTCTTTTCCGTGCTGCGGCAGGGACGAAAACCAGCCATGTGTAGACGGCACAGAGTACGCACATGTTACTCACGCGTAATGTTTGCAGTGGGAACGGGGGTTGATTGGGTCCGATTTGACCATGGACGGTCAAAGTAAGGGGGCGTGCGAAGCGCTGTCTACGCGCGTCTCGAAGTCACCCTTGTGTGCTCCCCGTTGGCCTCGGAATAGTGGGCGCTCGTCAACGAAGCCTTCCGGTCCGGCGAGGTCCCCACAACCTCCTCGGGCCGACCCCCCACAGGAGGACAGAAGTTGAAGCACCGACGCATACCCAGGCGGCGTGCAGCCGTGGCCGGTGCGGGCATCGCCGCGCTCGTCGCCGCGGGAGTGACGTTCCAGACCGCGAACGCCAGTGAGACCCCTGAGGCGTCCGCACCCCGCACCCTGTCCGTCGCAGCGGCCGGAAAGCTCGCCTCGACCCTGGCGAAGGACCTGGGTGCCGACTCGGCCGGAACGTACTACGACACCGAGAGCCGGACGCTCGTGGTGAACGTGCTCGACGAGGCCGCCGCGCGGGCCGTCGAGCAGGCCGGCGCCGAGGCGAGAGTCGTGGCGAACTCCCTCGCCGAGCTCAAGAGCGCCCGCAGCACACTGCGGCAGGACGCGACGATCCCCGGCACCTCCTGGGTGACCGACCCGACGACCAACAAGGTCGTCGTGACCGCCGACCGCACGGTCTCCGAGGCCGAGTGGGCGACGCTGACGAAGGTCGTCGACGGGCTCGGGGCGAAGGCCGAACTGAAGCGGACGCGGGGGGAGTACAAGCCCTTCATCGCCGGAGGCGACGCGATCACCGGGGGCAGCGGTCGCTGCTCGCTGGGCTTCAACGTGGTCAAGGGCGGCGAGCCGTTCTTCCTGACCGCCGGGCACTGCACCGAGGGCATCTCCACCTGGTCCGACGCCGGCGGCAAGGAGATCGGGACCAACGCGGACTCCAGCTTCCCGGGGAACGACTACGGGCTGGTCAAGTACACCGCGGACGTGGCGCACCCGAGCGAGGTGAACCTCTACGACGGGTCCACCCAGAAGATCTCCGGTGCCGCGGAGGCGACCGTCGGCATGCAGGTCACGCGGAGCGGGTCGACCACGCAGGTGCACGACGGAAAGGTCACGGGGCTGGACGCCACCGTGAACTACGGCAACGGCGACATCGTGAACGGGCTGATCCAGACCGACGTGTGCGCGGAGCCGGGGGACAGCGGCGGGTCGCTGTTCTCGGGCGACAAGGCGATCGGGCTCACGTCCGGTGGCAGTGGTGACTGCACCGCGGGCGGGGAGACGTTCTTCCAGCCGGTGACCGAGGCGCTGTCCGCCACGGGTACGCAGATCGGCTGATCTCTCGGCTGAGCCCCGCCCCCTGTCTCATGGGGGGCGGGGCTTTCGTGCGTGCGGGCGGGCCGGTCCGCGTCATGTCCTGCGGCGCGTCGCCGCCGCCATCGTGACGGCCGTGCCGATCGCCGCCCAGGCCACCAGGACCAGGAGGGGGCCGGTCATCGCGTTGCTGTCGAAGTAGGCGATCGAGCGGGCCGACCAGGTGCCGGCGCCCGGGGGCAGGGCCGGGCCGATCGCCTGCCAGAACGGGGGGAGGAGGGGCGGGGGCAGGGCGCCGCCCGCGCTCGGGTTGCCGAGGACCACCACCAGCAGGATGACCAGGCCGATGCCGATCGTGCCGAAGAGGCCCTGCAGGGCCAGGGTGGCCGCGCCCACGGCGAAGATGATCAGGGTGCCGAGGCCCCAGAGGGCGGCCGTTCCGCCGGGGAGGGCGTCGAGGGCCGGGCCGGCGATGAGGGCTCCGCCGAGGCCGCCGGCGATCGCGATCAGGGCCGTCGCTCCCAGGCGGACGGCGGCGCGGGCGGGGTTGGAGGGTTTGGCGCCGGCGCTGACGGCGAGGGCCGCCGCGCCCAGGTAGCCGCCCACGCACCAGCCGATCACCAGGTAGAAGGACGACAGGCCGTTGGGGTCGTGGGGCGCGGACGGGACCACGTCGACCGTGCGGAGGGTGCGCCGCTCGGACTTCTCCAGGTCCGTGACGAGGGCCGTCAGCGTGGTGGACAGGACCCGGCCGCCGCCGGAGGCGACCAGGAGCGTGTCGGTGGTGCCGGACGGGTCGACGATCAGCGCGGCGTCGATGTCGCGGTCGCGGATCTGCTGCCGGGCTGCCGCCTCGTCCGGCAGGGTGCGGGGGTCCAGGGGAGAGCCGGGGAGCCGCTCCAGGCGGGTCGTCGTCTGCTGCGCCGCGGCCTGCGGGGCCACCACGCCGAGCGGCACGTCCCTGGGTTTCGGGTCGTGCAGCGCCCCCACGTAGGAGGCGATGAACAGCAGCTGGAGCGCGACCACACCGAGGATCAGCAGGGTGGCCCGGGGGGTGACGGCGTCGGTCACCTCGGTACGGAACGAGCGGTGCGGCATGCCTCCACGGTCCGGTGCCGCCGGGTGTTTCCGCAGGTGGGGCGGGGCCGAACGGATGTCGCACATACATTCGAGGATGGGGGTATGGTGGGGGTGAGGCAGTAGGGAACAGATGTTCGAGAGCGAGTTGCTCACGAGTGCGGGAGGTGCGTGTGCCGGGGTTCACGCATCTGCACACCGTCTCCGGATTCTCGTTGCGCCATGGCGCCTCGCACCCGGAGCGGCTGGCCGAACGTGCCTCCGAGCGGGGCATGGAGGCCCTGGCCCTCACCGACCGCGACACGGTCGCCGGTGCGGTCCGGTTCGCCAAGGCCTGCGCCGGGCACGGGGTCCGTCCGCTGTTCGGGGCGGACCTGGCGGTCGGCCCCGGGGCCGGGGCCGGACAGCAGGAACGCCGCCGGACGCCGGTGCGCGGAGGTGCCTTCGTCGACGAGTCGGCCCCCCGCGCGGTCTTCCTCGCCAGGGACGGCGCCCGGGGATGGGCGGCGCTGTGCCGGCTCGTCTCGGCGGCGCACGAGGGGGAGGGGGCGACGCCCCTGCTGCCCTGGGAGCGCAACCGTGCCGAAGGGCTGACCGTGCTGCTCGGGCCCGACTCCGACGTCGGGCGCGCCCTGGCCGCGGGACGTCCCGACCGGGCGGCCCGGCTGCTGGCGCCCTGGCGGGAGGCCTACGGCGACGACCTGCGGCTGGAGGCCGTCTGGCACGGCCGGAAAGGGACGGGGCCCGGATCGCTGCGGCTGGCCGCCCGCACCGTCGGCTTCGCCGCCGAGCAGGGCGTCCGGCCGGTGCTCACCAACGCCGTACGGTACGCCGACCCCGGGATGGGGCCGGTCGCCGACGTCCTGGACGCCGCACGGCGCCTGGTACCCATCGACCCCACCAAGGAACTGGACTCCGGTGATGCCTGGCTCAAGGGCCCGGAGGCCATGGCGGACGCGGCCGAGCGGATCGTGGAGGCCGCCGGGTTCCGGCGGGAGCTCGCGCACCGGCTGCTGGAGCAGACCGCGGCCACCGCCGCCGCGTGCCGGGTCGACCCCGAGGACGATCTCGGGATCGGCACCGTCCGCTTCCCCGAGCCGCACCTGGTCGGCGCCGGGCGCCGCACCGCCCAGCGGGCCCTGGCCTCACGGGCGGCGGCGGGCATGGTGCTGCGCGGGTACGACCGGCGGCGGGAGTACTGGGAGCGGATGCACCACGAGCTGGACATCATCGCCCACCACGGCTTCGCCTCCTACTTCCTCACCGTCGCCCAGGTGGTCGACGACGTCCGGGACATGGGCATCCGGGTGGCCGCCCGGGGGTCCGGGGCCGGATCGCTCGTCAATCACCTGCTCGGCATCGCGCACGCCGACCCGATCGAGCACCGGCTGCTGATGGAGCGGTTCCTGTCCAAGGAGCGGGTCGTGCTGCCCGACATCGACATCGACGTGGAGTCCGCGCGGCGGCTGGAGGTCTACCGCAAGATCATCGGCCGGTTCGGCGCCGAGCGGGTCGCGACGGTCGCGATGCCGGAGACGTACCGCGTACGGCACGCGATCCGGGACGTGGGGGCCGCCCTGTCCATGGACCCGGCCGAGATCGACCGGGTCGCCAAGTCCTTTCCGCACATCCGGGCGCGGGACGCCCGGGCCGCGCTGGAGGAGCTGCCCGAGCTGCGCGCGCTGGCGGGGGAGAAGAAGAAGTACGGCAGGCTCTGGGAGCTGGTCGAGGCGCTGGACGCCCTGCCGCGCGGGGTCGCCATGCACCCGTGCGGGGTGCTGCTGTCCGACGCCTCCCTGCTCGCGCGCACGCCGGTCATGCCGACCAGCGGCGAGGGCTTCCCGATGTCGCAGTTCGACAAGGACGACGTGGAGGACCTCGGGCTGCTGAAGCTGGACGTGCTGGGCGTGCGGATGCAGTCGGCCATGGCGCACGCGGTGGGGGAAGTGGAGCGGGCCACGGGGGAGCGGGTCGACCTGGACGCCCTGCCCGCCGGGGACGAGGAGACCTACCGGCTGATCCGGTCCACCGAGACGCTCGGCTGCTTCCAGATCGAGTCGCCCGGGCAGCGGGACCTGGTCGGGCGGCTGCAGCCGGACACCTTCCACGACCTGGTCGTCGACATCTCGCTGTTCCGGCCCGGACCGGTCGCCGCCGACATGGTGCGGCCGTTCATCGAGGCCCGGCACGGGCGGGCGCCCATCCGGTATCCGCACCCGGATCTGGAAGGGCCGCTGAAGGAGACGTACGGGGTCGTCGTCTTCCACGAGCAGATCATCGACATCGTCGACATCATGACCGGCTGCGGGCGCGGCGAGGCCGACCGGGTGCGGCGCGGGCTGTCCGACGCCGAGTCGCAGGGGCGGATCAAGGTGTGGTTCGCCCAGCACGCGGCGGCGAACGGCTACGACGCGGAAACGATTCAGCGGACCTGGGAGATCGTCGAGGCCTTCGGCAGCTACGGCTTCTGCAAGGCGCACGCGGTCGCCTTCGCCGTACCGACGTACCAGTCGGCGTGGCTGAAGGCGCATCACCCGGCCGCCTTCTACGCGGGCCTGCTCACGCACGACCCCGGGATGTACCCGAAGCGGCTGCTGCTGGCGGACGCGCGGCGGCGCGGGGTGCCCGTGCTGCCGCTGGACGTGAACAAGTCGGGCGTCGCACACCGTATCGAACTGGTGTCCGGTAAGTGGGGGCTGCGGCTGGCGCTCTCCGACGTGCACGGCATCAGCGAGGCCGAGGCGGCGCGGATCGCCGAAGGACAGCCGTACGCCTCGCTGGTCGACTTCTGGGAGCGGGGCCGGCCCAGCCGCCCGCTGGCCCAGCGGCTCGCGCAGGTGGGCGCGCTGGACGCGTTCGGCGCCAACCGCCGGGACCTGCAACTGCACCTGACCGAGCTGCACCGGGGCGCGCGGGGCGGGGGCGGCGGCCAGTTGCCGCTGGCCGGTGGGCGGAAGACGGCCCCGGCCGGGCTGCCCGACCTCACCTCCGCGGAGCGGCTCAGCGCCGAGCTGGGCGTGCTGTCCATGGACGCCTCGCGCCATCTGATGGACGACCACCGGCAGTTCCTCGACGAGCTGGGCGTGGTGTCGGCGCGCCGGCTGCGCGAGGTCCGGAACGGGGAGACGGTGCTGGTCGCGGGCGCCAAGGCGGCCACCCAGACGCCGCCGATCCGGTCCGGCAGGCGGGTCATCTTCTCCACCCTGGACGACGGCACGGGCCTGGTCGACCTGGCCTTCTTCGACGACTCCCACGACGCCTGCGCCCACACCGTCTTCCACTCCTGGCTGCTGCTGGTGCGCGGAGTGGTGCAGCGGCGCGGCCCGCGCAGCTTCAGCGTGGTCGGCTCCGCCGTCTGGAACCTCGCCGACCTGCTCGACGTGCGCCGGGAGGAAGGTCTTGAGGGGGTCGCGGCCCGGCTGGCCGGGACCGGGGATCCCGGCGGCGCCGGAGAGCCCGGGGACGACGGCGAGGGGGCCGCGCGCCGGCGGCTCGCCGGGTCGGAGGGCGCGCCCGCGCCGGCGGGCTCCGCGGCCGTGGACGCGATGGAGCGGCGGAAGATCCGCATGGCCACGGGGTACGAGATGCACCCCTGGGCCGATCTGCGCCCCGCGGGTGAAGGACCCGCGGTGGGAAGGAAGTTGTGGCACCAGAGTCCGGGGAGTGCGGGATGACCATCCTCTGCGTACGTTTCCAGCTGCCTCCGACGAGCGAGGCCGGCCTGCCCGAGCTGCTCGGGATGCTGGAGGAGTTCACCCCCGTCGTCCAGGCCCTGCCACCGGACGGGGCACTGGCCGACCTGCGGGGCGCCGAGCGGTACTTCGGGCGGGACGCCGTCGGACTGGCCTCCGTGATCCGGGTGCGCGCGCTCGCCCTGTACGGCGTGGACTGCGTGACCGGCGCGGGGCCCGGGCCGATGCTGGCCCGGGTGGCGCTGCGCTACGCCGTGCCCGGGATGACGTGCGCGGTGCCCGGGGAGCCGGACGCCATCGCGGAGTTCCTCGCGGACAAGCCCGTCGCCGCGCTGCCCGGTGTGGGCGCCGCGACCGCCCGCACCCTGGCCGAGTACGGCCTGGACACCCTCGGCCTGGTCGCCGCCGCTCCGCTGTCCACGCTCCAGCGGCTGATCGGCGCGAAGGCGGGCCGCGAGCTGCGCGAGAAGGCGAGCGGCGTCGACCGCGGCCGGGTCGTGCCGAACGCCGTCTCCCGGTCCCTGGCCGCCGAACGCCCCTTCGGGCGCGACGAACTGGACCCGGACCGGCACCGCCGGGCACTGCTGTCGGCCGCCGAGGAGATCGGCGCCCGGCTGCGCGCCCTGGAGAAGGTCTGCCGCACGCTCACCCTGACCGTGCGCTACGCCGACCGCAGCGCCACCACCCGCAGCCGCACCCTGACCGAACCGACCGCGCACTCCCCGGCCCTGACCAGGACCGCGTACGGCCTGTACGAGGCGCTCGGGCTGCAGCGGGCCCGGGTCCGGGCGATCGCCCTGCGCGCCGAAGGGCTCGACCCCGCCGAACAGGCCGCCCACCAGCTGACCTTCGACCCCGTGGACGAGAAGGTCCGCCGCATCGAGGAGGTCGCGGACCGCGCGCGGGCGAAGTTCGGGCCGCGGGCGGTGATGCCCGGGGGGTTGGGGGGCCTGGCGGCCTAGATCCTTCCAGTTGAGGGGCCGGCCGGGCATCGCTGCGCGCCAGGTGGGCCCGTGCGGCCCACCTGGTGAAGGCGGGGCGTGCGGCGCCGGCTGCCACCGCGAGTTTTTACTGACGCGTAACTTCCCAGTTCGGCTACTCGCCCGTAACTTGACGAGTGAACAGCATCCCGTGATCCGGATCACAGGGCATCGTGCCGTCGCACCTCCCTTGAGCCGCAAGGAGATCACCCGATGCTGCCCTGGAAACGCATGCTCAGACCCCTGGCCGCGCTGCTGCTGACCGCCGCGGCCGTCACCGGCCCCGCCGCCACCGCCCAGGCCTCCGCCGCTTCGAGCTCCGGCTGGAACGACTACTCCTGCAAGCCCTCCGCCGCCCACCCCCGCCCCGTCGTCCTGGTCCACGGCACTCTCGGCAACTCCGTCGACAACTGGCTGGGGCTCGCGCCCTACCTGACGGTCCGCGGCTACTGCGTCTTCTCCCTCGACTACGGCCAGCTGGAAGGCGTCCCCTTCTTCCACGGCCTCGGGCCCGTCGAGAAGTCGGCCGCGCAGCTGAGGGACTTCGTCGACCGGGTGCTCGCCGCGACCGGCGCCGCCGAGACCGACCTCGTCGGGCACTCGCAGGGCGGCATGATGCCCCGCTGGTACCTGCGGTTCCTCGGCGGAGCCGCCAAGGTGAACGCCCTCGTCGGCATCGCGCCGAGCAACCACGGCACCGACCTCAACGGCTTCACCCACCTGCTGCCCCACTTCCCGGGCGCCGCCGATCTGCTCTCGGAGAACACGCCCGCCCTCGCCGACCAGGTCGCCGGCTCCGGCTTCCTCACGAAGCTCAACGCCGGTGGCGACACCGTCCCCGGGGTGCGCTACACCGTCATCGCCACCAAGTACGACGAGGTCGTCACGCCGTGGCGCAGCCAGTACCTGAGCGGGCCCGGCGTGCGCAACGTCCTGCTGCAGGACCTGTGCCCCGTGGACCTGTCCGAGCACGTGGCCGTCGGGCTGTTCGACCGGATCGTCTTCCACGAGGTGGCCAACGCCCTCGACCCGGGCCGCGCCACACCCACCACCTGTGCTTCGGCGTTCAGCTGACACGTGTCAGGGAAACGTTTCGGGGCCTGCCCGGCCTGAGCCGCCGGACAGGCCCCGAGTCCCGGGGTCAGCGGCCGTGCCGCCCGCCGCTCACCGTCCGGCGCCGGGCCGACAGGAACAGGGCCGACGCACCCAGCGCGAGCGCTGCCGCGCCGCCGATCGCGACGTACGGGGTGCTGCCGTCACCGCCGGTCTCGGCGAGGTTCGCGGTGGCACCGGCGGCCTTCGGCCGGTTGGGCGCGGCGGCGGCCGCCTCCGGCTCGTCGGAGGTGGCGTCCTCCGGGGCCGCGGCGGGCTCCGCCGAGGTGCTGGGGTCGTCGTCGCCGTGCCCGCCGTGCTCGATCGTCGACTTGTCGTTGCCCTGCTCGATCTGCTCCTCGGTGGGAGCGGAGGCGGACGGGGCGGGCGCGGCACCGCCGCCGGACGGCGCCTCCTCGCCCGCCGGCTCCGCGCCCCCGGCCGCGGCACCGCCGCCGAAGCTCACGTCCGAGCAGGAGTAGAACGCCTCCGGGCTGTCCGAGCGCTGCCAGACCGCGTACAGCACGTGCTTGCCGGACCGCTCGGGCAAGCTGCCGGAGAAGGTGTAGAAGCCGCCCGCCGCCGCCGGGTCGGTGGACGTCGCCACCGGGTTCTGCAGGTCGAGGTCGCCCCAGGCGAGCGGCTCGGCCGGGTCGTAGCCGGGCTTGGTGATGTAGACCTTGAACGTGCCCTTGTGAGGGGCCGTCACGCGGTATTTGAAGGTGAGCCCGCCGCTCTTCACCGCGGTCGCCGGCCAGTCGGCGCGGGCCAGGTCGAGCCCCTTGAACTGCTCGTTGCCCGCGCTGCACAGCTTGCCGTCCGGTATGAGCTGCTGGTGCCGCCCTGCCGCGTCGCCGATGCGGATGCCGTTCCAGTCGTAGAGGGCCTGCGTGCCGCCCGCCGCGACCGCCGCCTTGCAGGCGGCCGACTTCGGGCTCTCGGGCCCCTCGGCGTAGCACTGCGAGACCCGGCTGACCGGGTCGCCCATCGAACCGTGCGCGGCCGCCGGGGCGGCGGTCAGCGCGGTGAGGGCGAGCGGGAGGGCGCCGAGGGTGGCGACGCTGGCTGCCGTACGGCGTGCGGGCATGCGGGGACTCCTCGAAACGGTGCGTGGATCAGGGCCGGGCCCGAACGGGCCGAATCCCGTGGGGTGATCCGAAGCTAACCCCCGAGGAGCGGGAAATCGCCTGCTGAGGACGGGGGGAGGAGATCCTTATGGTCGCGTTAAGGGAGTGCTCAGACTGGCATCAGGTAGGCGCCGTCACGGCAGGGCGGACGACGGCACCGACGGGTCAGCCCTCCGGCCACCATGTGCGCGCGATGTCCTTGCGGACCTCCGGGCGCCCGGCGGGGCGCTCGTCGGCCTCCTCGCGGATCCGGCGGACGTCCGTCTTCTTCAGGGGCTTCTGCACGGTCACACGGCGCATGGCTGCCTCCTTCAGGGTCTACCGGGTTCCGCGTTCTCACGGAGGTAGACCTTTCGGGGGACAGTTCCTCATCGCTCCTGGTCTGTCTGTGGCCGCAGTCACGAATCGGGTGTCAGTGGCGGGTGTCACTCTTGGGCCCATGACCCACGACAGTGACGGCATGACCTCGGCGAACGACGGCGGCGCCGTGGACTGGGACGCGCAGGCCGCCGTCTTCGACGAGCAGCCGGACCACGGGCTGCGCGACCCCGCCGTGCGCCGCGCCTGGGCGCACCGGCTGCGCGCCTGGCTGCCCCGGCGCGCGGGGGACGTCCTCGACCTCGGCTGCGGCACCGGCAGCCTGTCACTTCTCGCCGCCGAGCAGGGACACCGCGTGACGGGCGTGGACCTCTCCCCGGCGATGGTGCGCCTCGCCCGCCAGAAGCCGGCCGGCCGTGACGCCGTGTTCCTCGTCGGTGACGCCGCGGCACCGCCGATCGGGGAGCGGCGCTTCGACGCCGTGCTGGTCCGGCACGTCCTGTGGACCCTGCCCGATCCGGCCCGCGTTCTGCGGCACTGGTGCGGACTGCTGCGGCCGGGCGGACGGCTCGTGCTGGTCGAGGGCGTGTGGGGGAGCGTCACGCCGGTGGGCATACCGGCGGAGCGGCTCACCGCCCTCCTCGCCCCGGTCGCCGGGCGGGTGCGCGTCGAGCGGCTGTCGGACGACGCGTCCCTGTGGGGCGGGGAGGTGACGGACGAACGGTACGCGCTGGTCGTGCCGGTGCCGTGAGGGACGGTCGTGCGGCGCTCTTGGCGCGGGTACCGCCAGTGACCGACGCGGGGCGCTCGTGGCGACGGTGCCGTGAGGGACCGACGCCAGACGCTCGTCGCGCGGGTGCGGTGCGCCGCGGTCAGGCCAGCAGCGCCGTGAAGTCGCCGCCGCGGGCCAGGGACTCCAGCTCGTCGAGCGCCGCCAGCGCGGCCCGGGCCGCCTCGGGGTCCGTCCCGGCGAGACCGCTCGCCGCGAACTCGTCCTCGTCCAGACGCCGTACGTCCGTGCCGTCGGCCGAGCGCCACAGGTCCAGGTCCAGGTCCTCCACCACCAGTTCGGCGCCGGACCGGACGGCCGGGCGGGTGACGTCGCAGTACCAGCCCTTCAGCGTGCCCGCGGCGGAGCGGACCTCCTTGACCGCGTACCAGCGGTCGCGCCAGTAGTGCTCGGTGAAGACGTCCCCGGGCTCGAAGCGGACGAAGCCGAAGTCGCGCACGCCCGCACCCGCCCACGGGGCACGGACGGCGACCCGGGTGCCGTCGTCCGCCAGGAGCTCGGCGGCGTAACGGATCTTGGTGCGGCCCGCCTTGACGAGCACGACGTCCAGCCGCTGGGGGCGGTCAGCCGAGTGCGCGGACATACCGCACCTCCGTCGCGGCGACCTCGTAGCCGAACCACTTGTTGATGGCGATCATCGGTTCGTTGCCCGTGTCGTTGCCGGTGAACGCCTCCGTGCAGCCCGCGGCGAGGGCCCGGTGCAGGGAGTCGTTCTTGGCGAGCTTCGCCAGGCCCCGGCCGCGGAAGTCCCGGGCGGTGCCGGTCATGGCGGTCCCGTAGCGGGTGCCGTCCGTGTGGGCCACGCTGAAGGCGGCCGGCCTGCCGTCGACGACGGCGACCGTGGTCAGGTCGCGGTTCAGCAGCGGGTGCCGCCAGTTCTCGTCAAGCCACGCCTCGTAGTCGGTGAACTCGGCGTCGATGTCGCCCGGTTCGTCCGCCACCACCTCCGCGTCCAGGGCGAACAGCGGGCGCGGGTCGTCCGCGAAGTCGGCGGCGGTGCGCAGCTCCACGCCGGCCGGCGGGTCCTGGCGGGGCGGCAGGGTGCCGGACGTCAGGTCGAGGCGGAGGAAGAAGGCGGACCGGCTGGCCCGGAAGCCGTGCCGCTCGGCGAAGGCGCGGTTGCCCGGCTCGTCCAGCACCCAGGCGAACAGCTTCGTGACGCCCAGCGCGGTGAGACGCTCCTCGGCGGTGCGCAGCAGGAGCGAACCGGCACCGCGGTGCCTGCGGTCGGGGCGCACGTAGATGTTGGCGGAACCCTGGCCGGGCTCCGGGCTCTCGTGGGCGACACTGACCTGTGCCGTGCCGATGATCTCCCCGTCCTCCTCGGCGACGAGCTGGGTGAAGTGGGCGTCCGGGTGGGCGTGGGTCAGGGTGTGCACCACGGACTCGGGCGTGGAGAGCAGGTAGGGCAGGGCGAGGCGGCGGGTGGCGGAGAAGCCCTCGGCGTCGGCTCGGACGTCGGGTCGCAGGTCGCGCACGATCACGGTCATGGAGGCGCACGGTACGCCGGGGCGTGCCCCGGGTGCCTCTCATTTTCCGTCCCGTGCGGGACAATCGGCCCTGTGACCTTGAAGATCGACATCGACGACAGCGCCCCGCCGTACGAGCAGGTGCGGGCGCGGATCTCCGAGCAGGCGCGGTCGGGCGAACTGCCGGTGGGCTACCGGCTGCCGACCGTGCGCGGGCTGGCCGAGTCGCTGGGCCTCGCGGCGAACACGGTCGCGAAGGCGTACCGCGCGCTGGAGGCGGACGGGGTGATCGAGACGCGGGGCCGCAACGGCACGTTCGTGGCCGCCGCCGGCGCGGCGGCCGAGCGGGAGCTGGCGGCGGCCGCCCAGGCGTACGCCGAGCGGGCCCGGCGCCTGGGGCAGGGAGAGGACGCGGCACTGGCCGCGGTGCGCGACGCCCTCCGGGCGGCCCACGGCCGATGAGGGCGACACCGCCGGGCGTGCCCCTCAGACGCGAACCAGGTGCTGTGGCGTCCGGGTGATGTCCAGGCCCGCCGACCTGCCCGCCCGCGCGAACGCCATCGCGTCCGCCACGGCCGCGCCGCCCGGGTCGTTGTTGAAGTACGCGTAGACGTCCTCGCCGCCCGGCCAGGTCGTGGCGACGCGGTCGAGCCAGGTGGCCAGGGAGCGGCGGCCGTAGCGGGGTCACGGCCGGGCGCGGCCCTGGTGGAAGCGGACGTACCCCCAGTCGGCCGTGCGCCACAGCGGCGTCGCGGGCCGGGCCAGGACGTCGGCCCAGCACAGGGCGGCGCCCCGGGCCTCCAGAACCGCGCGGACCTCCGGCGTCCACCAGGAGTCGTGGCGCGGCTCGACCGCGACCCGGGCCGAGGCCGGGAAGCAGGCCAGACAGGCGTCGAGCAGGCCCGGGTCGGCGCGCAGGTTGGGCGGAAGCTGCAGCAGGACCGGGCCGAGGCGGTCACCGAGGCCCGCGGCGTGGGTCATCAGCCGGTGCACCGGCTCCTCGGGTTCCTTGAGCCGCTTGATGTGGGTCAGATAGCGGCTCGCCTTGACCGCCACGACGAAGTCCGGCGGCACCCGGTTCCGCCAGTCCTCGAAGGTCTCCCGGGACGGCAGCCGGTAGAAGGCGTTGTTGATCTCGACGGTGGCGAAGTGCCCCGCGTACTCCTCCAGCCAGAGCCGTACCGGCAGCCCGGACGGGTACAGGACGTCCCGCCAGTCCTTGTACTGCCACCCGGACGTGCCGACGAACAGGGTCATGGATCCATCAAAACACCGGCGGGCGGCGACCTCCTACAGATACAGGCCCGCGTCGGCGTCCCCGCGCGGCTCGGGCAGGGACGTCGGGGACGTGCCCCGGCGCAGCGCGTACAGCTCCGCCAGGGTGGCGCCCTCGCGGCCGACGCCGTCCTCGCGGCCCAGCCAGTTCACCGCCTCCGCACGGGTCAGCGGGCCCACCTCGATCCGGGCGAGGCAGCGGCCGGGGCGGACGACCGCCGGGTGCAGGCGCTCCAGGTCCTCGTTGGTGGTGACGCCGACCAGGACGTTGCGTCCCTGGCCGAGCAGACCGTCGGTCAGGTTCAGCAGCCGCGACAGGGCCTGGCCCGCCGTGTGCTTGGCCTCGCCGCGGATCAGCTCGTCGCAGTCCTCCAGGAGCAGCAGCCGCCAGCGGCCCTTGCCGGTCGCGTCCTCCTCGCCGATGGCGATGTCCATGAGATAGCCGACGTCGGAGAAGAGCCGCTCGGGGTCGAGGACGCAGTCGACCTGGCACCAGTCGCGCCAGGACCGGGCGAGCGTGCGCAGCGCCGACGTCTTGCCCGTCCCCGGCGGGCCGTGCAGCAGGAGCAGCCGGCCGGCGATGTCCTCGGGGGTCGTCTTCATCAGCCGGTCCATGGCGTCGGCCACGGGCGCGGTGTAGTTGGGCCGGATCTCCTCCCAGGTGCCCGCCGCGATCTGGCGGGTCGTGCGGTGCGGGCCCCGCCGCGGCGAGACGTACCAGAAGCCCATCGTGACGTTCTCCGGCTGCGGTTCGGGCTCGTCCGCCGCGCCGTCCGTGGCCTGGTCGAGGATCGTGCGGGCCAGCTCCGCGCTGGTCGCGGTCACCGTGACGTCGGCGCCGCGGTTCCAGCGGGAGACCAGCAGCGTCCAGCCGTCGCCCTCCGCGAGCGTGGCGCTGCGGTCGTCGTCCCGGGCGACGCGCAGCACCCGGGCGCCGGACGGCATCAGGGCCGCCCCGGAGCGGACGCGGTCGATGTTCGCCGCGTGGGAGTACGGCTGCTCGCCCGTCGCGAAGCGGCCGAGGAACAGCGCGTCGACGACGTCGGACGGGGAGTCGGAGTCGTCGACGTTGAGCCGGATCGGCAGCGCTTCGTGCGGGTTGTCAGGCATGCGGACATGATCCGGCACGGGCGCGCCGCGTGCACCCCGTTTCCGGGTGCACGCGGCATGTCGCCCGGGTCCGGGTCAGCCGCCGGGGCGGACGAGGAGCCGGCGCGCTCGCCGGGTCCTGCGGACCACCGCGTACCCCTGGGTCAGGACCCGGTCCCGGGCGAACGTCCGGGCGATCGCGCGCCCCTCGACGATCCGCTCGAACTCCTCGACGCCCGTGCTCCGGCGCACGGTCACCCGCCGCAGGGCGTACGGCCCCTGCGCCCGGCGCGCCAGGGCGTTGCCGACGGCCAGGGCCTGGGCGTAGCCCGTCTCGCGCACCGCCTGCCGGACCCGGCGGCTGGAGTAGCCGTACGGGTAGGCGAACGAGGCCGGCACGGTGCCCAGCTGGTCCGAGACGATCTCCTTGCAGTGGATCAGCTCGAACCGCAGGGTGGCGTCGGAGACCTGGTCGAGCTGCGGGTGGCTGTGGCTGTGCCCGCCGATCTCCACGCCCGCCGCGGCGAGTTCGCGTACCTGGTCCCAGTCGAGCATGGTGTCCAGGCCGCCACCGGTGTCGTACGGGCCCCTGAGCCAGCCGGTCGAGACGAACAGGGTGGCCGGGAAGCCGTGCTCGGCCAGGGCGGGCAGGGCGTGCCGGTGCACGCCCTCGTAGCCGTCGTCGAAGGTGATGAGGACCGGCCGGCCGGGCAGCGGGCGCCCGGAGCGCCAGCGGGCCGCGAGGTCGGCCGTGGTGAGCGGGGTCAGTCCCCGGTCCGCCAGCACCGCCATCTGCTCGGCGAAGGCCTGCGGGGTCACGGACAGGGCGCGGGTCGTCTCGTTCGGTTCGGTGGCGACCGCGTGGTACATCAGGATCGGTACACGGGTGTCGTCACTCACGGGCCGTCACCTCCACCCGGGGCACCTGGAAGGTGGTGCCGCCGCGGCGGGCCCGGACGCTGCCGACGACGTACCCGCCCGCCGCCGTGAGCACCCCGGCCACGATCGCGCCCGCCCGTCCCGCGCCTCCGGGCCGGGCCAGCAGGGCGTCCCGCAGCCCCCGGGCCACCCCGGCCGGCAGTACGCGGGTGGCGTACCGGCGTTCGGACTCCAGGCCCTTGTCCGCGCCGACGCTGCGGGCCACCAGGGCCTTGGACAGGCCCTCGGCGTAGGCGCGCGTGCGGAAGTAGCGGAAGTGCTCGCGGACCTCGGGCACCCGGTGGTGGATCACCGCGCGATCGTCGATCAGCAGCACCGCGTCGGGCCGGGCGCGGCTGAGGCGGATGCACAGTTCCGTCTCCTCGCAGCCCAGTGGGCGCTTGTCGCCGTCCCTGCCGATGCCGGTGGCGAAGCCCCCTGCCGCGTCGAAGGCGCTGCGCCGGAACGAGGCGTTGCCGCCCAGCACGTTGCGCACCCGGACCCGGCCGCGCGGCAGGCCCCGGTAGGTGCAGCCGACCACCCAGTCGAACTCCTCGGGGAACCAGTCGGGGCGCCGCCCCGACGCCCACACCGGCACCGTGCGCCCGCCGACCGCCAGCACCCGCGGGTCCTCGTACGCCTCGGCGAAGTGCCGCAGCCAGTCCCGCTCGGCCACGGCGTCGTCGTCGAGGAACGCCACGACCTCGCCGCGCGCGGCGGCGATGCCGGTGTTGCGGCCGGCGGACAGGCCGCGGGGGCCCGCGTTGGCGAGCACCCGCACCTCGCCGGCTTCCTTGTACTCCCTGCCGAGCCGGTCCAGCAGGGCCTGGTTGTGGTCGACGACCAGCAGTGTCTCCAGGGCCGGGCGGGACTGCGCCCGCACCGAGGAGACCGCCGCGAGGATGTCCTCCCAGCGGTCCTCGGTGTAGGCACAGATCACGACGGAGACGCCGGGACCGCTCAACGCGCCTCTCCCCGGACGGCGTCGAGCATCGCAGAGCGGTCCGAACGGCGGCGCAGCGCCCGGCGGTTGGAGCGCTCGTGCAGGATCACCCGCAGCACCCGCAGCCCGTCGCGCACGGCCCGCAGGTTGCTGGTGCCGTGGATGCGCAGGTACTCGTGGCTCGGGATCTCCTGCACCTTCAGCCCGGCCTTGACCACCCGGATGTTCATCAGGGTCTCGACCTCGAAGCCGGTGCAGTCCAGGTCGATCTTGTCGAGGCAGTGCCGCCAGAAGGCGTTGTAGCCGTAGCACAGGTCGGTGTAGCGGGCGCCGAACTTGCGGTTGACCACCGTGCACAACGCCCAGTTGCCGAGCTTGCGGATGAAGGTCATGTCGTCGGTGCCACCGCCGTTGGCGAAGCGGGAGCCCTTGGCGAAGTCGGCGCCCGAGACCAGGGCGGAGACGTAGGAGAGGATCTCGCCGCCGTCGGCCGAGCCGTCGGCGTCGACCATCACGATGATGTCGCCGGTGCAGGCCTGGAACCCGGTGATCAGGGCGTCGCCCTTGCCCTTGCCGCGCTGCTCGACCACCTTGACCTCGGGCCACAGCTCGCGGGCGACCTGGACGGTGCCGTCGGTGGAGTTGCCGTCGACCAGGACCACCTCATGGATCCAGTCGGGCAGGGTCTTGAAGACGTACGGAAGGTTCTCCGCCTCGTTCATGGCCGGGATGACCACGCTCACCGGCGGGGCGATCGCCAGGTGCGAGGAGACGGGCCGGTACTTGGCTGCGGTCGGCGGATGCTCGTCCGTCACGGCCGGCTGCAGAACTGAGCTCATGAGTCTGGTCCCTCTCGTCCGGTGGACCGCCCCCCCAGGGCAGTCCGGATCCAGTCCGGTTCGAAAGGGGGGTTCTCACCCGGGGCATGCCGAGATGGAACTTCGGCACGCGGGTGAGCTGGCAAAGCTGGCCGGCCCGGAAAACGGCAGCCGACCGCGCGGCACGGCCCGGAGACCGTTGCGGTCACCGAGCACGGCACCCCCCTACCGCGCCCCGCGCCGGTACGTCGCGGTCCTTGAGCCCTCCCCTGGAGCCGCGTACTGACGGACCGATGCGGGTGAGATGTATGACGGTATTGACGATTGAACCCGTATGGCAAGACCTGGAACGGCCTCTCACGTTTTTGTTGGTTTGGTCGTTGTGGGAGGCGCTTTGTGGGACGCAAAGTGAAAGGTTCCCGTCACATAAACGGCCGTTCCCCGACAGGCGTGTCATGCCTGCCGGGGAACGGTCGCTCAGACGTTCGTGTTTACGGGACGAGCTGCAGCAGCCGGTTCGGCGAGCCCGAACCCGCGCTCGTGACCTTGCCGGTGACGGCGCCGCTCACCAGGGCCGAGGCGACCTGGGCCGGGGTCGAGGAGGTGTGGCCGGCCAGGTAGACCGCCGCCGCGCCCGCGACGTGCGGGGTCGCCATCGAGGTGCCGGAGATGGTGTTGGTGGCGGTGTCGCTGGTGTGCCAGCCGGCCGTGATGGACGAGCCGGGGGCGAAGATGTCCAGGGCCGAGCCGTAGTTGGAGTAGCTCGCCTTGGCGTCGGTGCTGGTGGTGGCGCCCACCGTGATCGCCTCGGCGACGCGGGCCGGGGAGGACGAGGAGGCGGTGGTGCTGCTGTTGCCCGCGGCGACGGCGTAGGTGACGCCGCTGGCTATGGAGTTGCGGACGGCCGTGTCGAGGCTGGTGGAGGCGCCGCCGCCGAGCGACATGTTGGCGACCGAGGGGCCGGAGTGGTTGCGCGTCACCCAGTCGATGCCCGCGATCACGCCGGCCGTGGTGCCGGAGCCGCTGTTGTTCAGCACGCGCACGCCCACGATCTTCGCCTTCTTGGCGACGCCGTAGGTCGAGCCCGCGATCGTGGTGGCCACATGGGTGCCGTGGCCGTTGCCGTCGGAGGCGTTGGTGTCGCCGTCGACGGCGTCGTAGCCGTGCGCCGCACGGCCGCTGATCTGCTGGTGGGTGATGCGCACACCGGTGTCGATCACATAGACCGTCACACCGCTGCCCGCGCTGTCCGGGTAGGTGTAGGTGCCGGAGAGCGGGAGCGAGGGCTGGTCGATGCGGTCCAGGCCCCAAGGGGCGTTGGTCTGCGTGGCGGCGAGCGAGACACGCTGGTTCTGCTCGACGGAGGCCACCGCCGGGTCGGCGGCCAGCCGCCGTGCCTCGGCGGCGGAGAGTTCGGCGGAGTAGCCGTTCAGCGCCGCGCCGAACGTCTTCTCGACCGAGCCGCCGTACTTCTTGACAAGGCCCTTGGCCGCGGAAGAGGACGCCTTCAGCCCCGCGCTCTTCTTGAGCGTGACGATGTAGCTGTCCTTGATCGCTGCCGGGGAGTCCGCGGCGAGCACCCGGCCCTCGGCCGGGGCGGCCTGGGCGGGGACGGCGGTGAGTGCGCCGACGAGGGCGGCGGCCGCCGACAGGGTGATCGCGGCGGATCCGAGTCTCTTGCTACGCAGTTGTGCCATTACGAGGGAGTCCTCCTCTAGGCGGCGCGCGCCTGGGTGGGGCGCGCGTCGTGTGGGGGAGTGCGCGTGCTCGCGCACACGGCCGGGGAGCGTCGCGTTCCGCTCCCTGCCGGAGTAAAGCGTCGACCATCTACCGGGGTAGAACAAGGGAGTTGAACAGCCATCAACAAATCTGACATGAACACGCAACACGAGTGGCCGGATACGTGGTCACAGGCGTGGTGAACACGCCATGTGTCGTGAAAAGGGCCGAAACCCTTGGCATGGACACTTCCTGTCAACACGCGTAGCTGCTACCACGGTTGTGGCAGAGATCCTGCTAAAGGGAGGTTCCATGAGACGTTCCCGATTTGTCGTCCTCGTGAGCTCGCTCCTCCTCGCCGCCGGCACCGCCCTCACCGGCGCGGCCGCGGCGCAGGCGTCCTCACAAGCCGCAACTGGCGGATACGTGGCCCTCGGTGACTCGTATTCGTCCGGCGTCGGAGCCGGCAGCTACATCAGCTCCAGCGGCGACTGCAAGCGCAGCACGAAGGCCTTCCCCTACCTCTGGGCCGCCGCCAACTCACCCTCGACCTTCGATTTCACGGCCTGTTCCGGCGCCCGAACGGGTGATGTTCTGTCCGGGCAGCTCGGCCCCCTCACCACCGCCACCGCCCTCGTCTCCGTCAGCGTCGGCGGCAACGACGCCGGGTTCGCCGACGTCATGACGACCTGTGTGACCCAGTCCGACAGTGCCTGCATCTCCCGCATCAACACCGCCCGCGCCTACGTCGACTCCACGCTGCCCGACAAGCTCGACAGCGTGTACTCGGCGATCCGCTCCAAGGCGCCCTCCGCCAAGGTCGTCGTCCTCGGCTACCCCCGCTTCTACCGGCTCGGCACCACCTGCCTCGGTCTGTCCGAGGCCAAGCGCAAGGCCATCAACGACGCCTCCGACCACCTGAACACCGCCATCGGCCAGCGCGCCGCGCAGCACGGCTTCGCCTTCGGTGACGTCCGCTCCACCTTCACCGGCCACGAGATCTGCTCCGGCGACTCCTGGCTGCACAGCGTCAACTGGCTGAACATCGGCGAGTCCTACCACCCGAAGGCCCCCGGCCAGTCGGGCGGCTATCTGCCCGTGCTCAACGCCAACGACTGACCGCTCAACCGGACCCGGACCCGCCGTCCGGGTCCCCTCCCGTGCCGGAGGGAGAGGGGGAGGCCCCGCCCGTCGGGGTCTCCGTCTCACACGTGATCGAGAACGGCACCGACTCGGACGTCGCCCGCACCGGCTCCTGCACCTCCACGCCGATCTCGTTCTCGACGGTGCCGGACTCCGCGCGCGTCGTGACCGTCACGCTGTCCTGCTTGGTCCGGCCGCCGCCCGCCGGGAACGACAGGGTGTGCCAGCCGCCGTCCAGCACCGAGCCGTCCCCGGTGACCCAGCGGTAGCGCACCTCGGCCGGCAGCCGCCCCACCGTGAGCGTCGCCGTGAACCTCGGCGCCCGCTCGTCCGGCGGCGGGCACGACCCGGTGTAGTCCGTGCGCGAGCCCTCCACGGCGACCCGCACCGACTGCGGCGGCGGACTGCTCCGCTCGCTCTCGCTCTCGCTCGGCGTCGGGGACGGACTGGACTTCCCGCTCCCCGTGTTCCGCGGCGGGTCCTTCGTCTCGGCGGGCGTACTCGCCCCCGCGCCCCGGTCGCCGCCCCCGTTCCCGTCCCTGTCGTTCAGCAGCGCGTACGTCAGCCCGCCCACCGCGAGCGCCAGCGCGATGACGCCCGCGACCAGCACCCGGCCGGCCCGCCGGTCGCGGTCCCGGGGGCCGTCCGGCGCCGTCGCGCCCGCGCCCGACGGCGCCGGCTGTCCCGGGAAGGGCATCGGCGGCGCCGGCGACGTCCGCGACGAGTCCGGGCGCGCCGCCACCGTCGGCGGAAACGGGACCGCCCGCACGGTGTCCGCACGGGGCGAGCCGCCCGCGCCGACCACCCGCAGCTCCCGCTCCGCCCGCTCGGCCGGCAGCCGCTGCTCGGGATCCTTGCGCAACAGCCCCTCGATCACCGGGGCGAGCGGCCCGGCCCGGTACGGCGGCGGCAGCTCCTCGTCGACGATCGCGCGCAGCGTGCTCAGCGGGGTGTCGTGACGGAAGGGCGAGTGACCCTCGACCGCCGCGTACAGCAGCACACCGAGCGACCACAGGTCCGACTCCGGGCCGGGCGTGCGCCCGAGCGCGCGCTCCGGAGCGAGGAACTCGGGGGAGCCGATCACCTCCCCGGTCATGGTCAGCGCCGAACTGCCCTCCACCATCGCGATGCCGAAGTCGGTGAGCACGATCCTGCCGTCGTTGGCGATCAGCACGTTGGCCGGCTTCACGTCCCGGTGCAGCACCCCGGCCTCGTGCGCGGCCCGCAGAGCGGCCAGCACCTCGGCGCCGACGTGCGCGGCCCGCTGCGGCGACAGGGGGCCCTCGGCGTCCAGCACCTCGGCCAGGGACAGGCCCCGGACCAGCTCCATGACGACCCAGGGCCGGCCCTCGTCCGTCGCCACGTCGTACACGGTGACCACGTTCCGGTTGGTGATCCGGGCCGCCGCCCACGCCTCACGCTCCAGCCGGGCGTACATCCGCTGGACGTCGTCGCCCCCGAGCCCGGCCGGGGCGCGCACCTCCTTGACGGCCACCTCGCGGTGCAGCAGCTCGTCGCGGGCGCGCCAGACCGTGCCCATGCCGCCCTCGCCGAGCGGTGCCAGGAGCCGGTAGCGGCCCGCGATCACCCGCTCATGGCCCGGTTCTTCGGACACGGCGCCCCCATTCGCAGCCGGGCGGAATCTCTCTGAGTTCTGTCTTCCCCGTGACGTCGGATTTCCTCACGAACGTAACTCAGCCCAGTGCGGATGCCGCCCCCTTGAACACGAGTCCGGCCCCGAGCACGACGACGGCGAAGGCCGATCCGAGGGGGGCGGTCCGGCGCACCAGGGCCGCCGCCGGGCCCGCCGTCCAGCGGGGGCGCCGGTCCAGCAGCCGGGTCATGCCGCTGCCCGCCTTGACGACGGCGTACCCGGCGGCGGTGAGGGTCAGGGCAAGGCCCACGCCGTAGGCCACGACGAGCAGCAGGCCGAACCAGGCCTGCCCGAGCGCCGCGGCGCCGACCAGCACCACCACGGCCGAGGGACTGGGCACGAGGCCGCCAGCGAAGCCCATGAGGATCGTGCCGCGCAGGGTCGGGGCCACGGGGTGACTGTGCGTGGACCCACCATGGGTGTGCTCGACCGCGTGGGGATGGGGGTGGGGGTGGGGGTGGTCGTGAGGGTGTTTGTGGGGGTGGTCGTGGCCATGGCTGTGGTCCGGGTGGTGGTCGTGCGAGTGAGGGTGATCCTCGTGGTCGTGGTCGTGGTCGTGGCCGGGGGTGTGGGGATGGGCGTGCGCGCGGCTGCGCAGGGCTCGGCGGACCAGGCTCGCGCCCGCCAGCGTGACCAGGACGCCGCTGGCGACACCGAGCCAGGCGATCACCGAGGGCGCCGCCGCCGAGCCGGCCGTGACCAGCAGGCCCAGGGCGACCACGCCGAGCGTGTGGGTGACCGTCACCGAGGCGGCCATCGGCAGCACGTCCTTCATGCGCGCCCGGCCGCCCCGGGCCGCCGCCGTCGCGGCCATGATGGTCTTTCCGTGTCCCGGTGCCAGCGCGTGCATCGCGCCGAGGACCACGGCGATGCCGAGGGCCAGGGCGGCGAAGCCCGCGGTGAGGTCGTGCCGGGCGACCAGCTCGTCCAGGGCGCGGGTCCAGCGGTCGGCGCCGCGCGGCAGCACCGAGGCGGCGGGGGCGTCCGGCTCCTCGTCCGCCAGGGCCGGGCCACCCGGGCGGATCCGCAGCGCGGCGGAGGCCGTGTCGGCCGGGGAGGACAGCAACTCCTCGGGGTATCGCGTCAGTTCGTCCGAGACCGACGTCTCCGGTACGTCCGAAGCGATGAGCGTCATACGGTCGCCGCGGGCCGTGATCTCCCGCCAGCCCGGCCCGGACGAGGCACCCGCGCCGCGGAAGCGGAGCGACACGGACTCCCGGTCCGCGGGCAGGGGAGCGGTCAGCTCGCACTCCACCCGGAGCGTGTCGAGCCCCGCCTGCCCGGGCCGCACGCGCGCGTGGCCGCGCCCGGCCGTCAGGGCGACCGGGCGGCCGTCGACGGTCACGCGGCTGTCCCCGGCGGCGCCGGCGCACCGCTCCCGGGCCCACCGTGCCAGGCCGAGGCGGTCGATCTCGGGCTTCGCCTGCGTCGCCGGGATCTCCGCCAGGTCCTCGACGTGCCGGACCCGGAGTTCGCCGGGCGTGGCGACCAGGCCGTCGTAGCGGTTGACGGTGAAGTTGCCCAGCGGGTGGGCGCTCGCCGTGGCGGCGGGCAGCAGGGTGAGCGCGGCGGCGGCCGTGAGGACGGCGGCGCCGGACGCGAACAGCCGGCGCACGATCACCGGGTCCCCTCCAGGTCGTCGAGTGCGGCACGGGCCTCGCGCGCGCCGAGGGGCGAGAAGCCGGGGTTCAGATCGAGCGCGGCCGTCAGATGCTCGCGGGCCGCGCGCTCGTTCCCGGTGGCGCGCTCGATGATCCCGCGGTGGTGGAGGAAGGCCGCGTTGCGGTAGCCGGTGGCGGTGGCCCGGCGGGCGTACGGCAGCGCCTCCTCGTCCCGGCCGTTGACGTGCAGGGCCCAGGCCAGGGCGTCGGCGGTGTGCACGCTGCGGCGGCGGTCCCACTCGGCGCGGGCGGCGCGCAGGGCCGCCTCGCGGTCACCGTGGTCGGCGGCGGCCAGGGCCGTGTCGAGGTCCGCGTTGACGCCGCCCGCCCGGGCCAGGGACGTCCAGGCGTCGACCAGGGCGTACTGGTCGCGGGCCCTGGCCCGGTCGCCGTCACCGCCGCGTGCCTCGTACAGCTCGCCGAGCGCGACGAGTGGGCCGGGCAGCGGAGAGCGCGCGACGACCTGCTCCAGGCCCCGCACGGCGGCTGCCCGGTCGCCCCGCGCCGCCTGGGCGCGTGCGCGGCCCTCCAGCGCGGGGAGGTAGGCGTCGTCGGCGGCGAGGGCGCGGGCGTAGTGGCCGAGGGCCGCCTCGTAGTCGCCCTGGTTCCACTCCAGCTGGCCGAGCGCGGTGGCCACGTACGCGACGTCGGCGGGGCTGCTCGCGGCGTCCAGGGCGCGCCGCAGCACGTCACGGGCCGTGCGGACGTCGCCGCGCAGCTCGTGCACGTACGCGTACCGCGTGAAGACCGGCACGCCGGGGCGCCGGTCGTCGGCGGTCCGGGCCGCCCCGGCGGCGTCGTCGTACCGGCCGAGTTCGACGAGCGCGTCGACACGGGTGCACAGGGCGCGTTCGTTGTAGGGGTTCTGCTCCAGTGCCCGGTCGGCGTCGGCCAGCGCACCGGGGAAGTCGTGCCGGGCGGCGGCGAGGGCGGCCCGCCCGGCGAGGGCCTGGTCGTTGCCCGGGCGGAGGGACAGGGAGCGCCGGAGGGCGCGTTCGGCCTGCGGGTAGCGCGAGGGGTCGCCCTTGAGGCGCGCCTGCTCCACGTAGGCGACCCCGAGCGTGGCCCAGCTGCCGAAGTCCCTCGGCTGGGCCCGGAGATGCCGTTGCAAGGACGTGACGGCCGAGTCGAGTTCGCCCCGGGCGAGGTCACCGGGCGACAGGGCCCCGGCGGCGGACACGGCGGCGACCCGCGGACCCTGTTCTCCCGCACCTCCGAAGGCCACGGCCCCACCGGTCAGCGCGACGGCCAGCAGCGCGGCGCAACCGGCCAGGTGAGCGGCCCGCCGGCGCCGCCCACGATCGGCGGCCCGCCGCAGCACGGCCACGCGCCGGTCGTCGTCCGCGCCGGCGTCCCGCCCGGCCCCGGCCCTCCCCGCGTCCGGGCCCCTGCCCTCGCCCGCCCCTGTGCCCGTCTCCGTGTCCGTGTCCGTCCCCGTGTCCGTCCCCGTGTCCGTCTTTGTCTCCGCCGTCGTGTCCCAGGCCGTCTCCGCCGCCGTGTCCGAGGTCGCCCCCGTGACCGTCTTCGTCTCCGCCGCCGTTTCCGCCGCCGTGTCCGAGGCCGTGTCCGAGCCCGTGTCCGGCGTCGCCCCCGCGGCCGGTGTCCCCTCGGTCGCGCCGTCCGACCGTGCCGCGGGCCGGGACGGCGGCTCGGAGCCCGGTCCGCCGGTCCCGGCTTCGGGAGCCGGCGACGGCGGCCGGCCGTCGCGCCTGCCCGGTGTGCTGTCGGTCGTACGCGGAGGCATGAACTCTCCTCGGTCGGATGTGCGGGAGGGGTGGCGCGGCCCGTGCCGTGGGGGCGTGGGGGACGGGCCGCGCCGGTCAGGAGGGGAACCGGTGACGTCAGTACGCCCGGTTCCGCATACGGCGCCACCACATCAGGGCCGCGCCGACCAGGACGATGCCGCCCGCGCCGGCGCCGGCGGACGCGGCGATCAGGCGTGTGTCGTCCGCGCCCTGCGCACCGGCCGGCTGGAGCGCGTCACCCAGCTGGCTGCGCACGTCGTTGCCGCCGTCCACGCCCTTGGCGAGCGGACCGCGCGAACCCTCGGTCGGCAGCGCGACATAGGGGAAGGACTTCTCGAACTCCTTGTCGTTCTTGTCGACCGCGTCCCCCAGGTCGTTCTTCGCGCCCAGCAGCTCGCCCTCGACCACCTGGAGCGAGGCGTCGATCACGTCGTCGGTGAGGCGGCGGCCGTTCGGGAAGCCCGCGGTGTCCCCGTCCAGCACCCCCAGCCGCTTGGGCTTCGCGGCCGGCTTGATGGAGGTGTTGAGCCGCAGCTGCTCCGAGGGCGTCACGTGCGGCGGCTGGTTGAGGTCCTTGACGCCCTTGAGGAAGACGTCGACCAGGTCGTTGCGCGGCTCGTCCGGGGCCGGGATCTTGTAGATCGCCTCGATGAGCTTCGGCAGCTCCGGGTTGGTGACGTTCTTCAGGAACTGGGCGTCGTCCCGGGGCGCGGACGCGTTGAACTTGTCCTTGTCCTTGAGCGGGTTGACGACCTCGTTGACCAGCGGGTTGCCCAGGCGCGAGACCTGCGAGAAGTAGCCCCGCGCGTTCTTGCGCTGGGTCGTGGACCAGATGCCGACCACCGGCTGGTCGTGCGACGAGGTGAGGAAGCTGTTGGGCACCTGCAGGGCTATGGAGTTGACGTTGTAGCCCTTGAGCGTGTCGTTGCCGACCTCGGAGAGGTTCCCGCCGTACAGCAGGTCGAAGACGCGCAGGTCCAGGAAGAACGGGTCATCGGCCTGCCCCGCGAACGTCTGGGCACCGCCGGCCAGCTTGTGCACCGCCTGCTTGCGCAGGGCGGCGTAGTCCGGCATCGACGCCTTGCCGACGTTCGACGGAGCCACCGGCACGTCGTCGGCGACCTTCGTCTTCGACACCGCCTTCAGGTGCCGCAGCTTGATCAGTTCGAGGTCGTACGTCTGCGTGATGTTGAGGTCGGGGTCGTCGAGGCTCTCGACCGGGCCGGTGTTGTAGAGGAACGTCTTGTCGTTCTTCGTGTGCGTGGTGAACGTGTACCGGAAGAGCAGGTCTTCCTGCGCGTCCCCGTCGCTGTCGATGCGCAGGTCGTACTGCGCGTCCTCGGCGAAGGTGAAGAAGTTGGGCCCGCCGGCCGGTTCCTCGAAGGGGATCCAGTTGGCGATGATGGTCGTCGTGTCCGGCTTGTCCGGGCTGACGAACGCGTACACGTCCGTGTTGTCGTACTGCGGGGTCCCCGAGATCAGCGGGGCCTCCCGGTGACTGGAGGCGGAGGCCGCCTCAGGTTCCAGCGCGGTCACACCGGCGGCCGCGAGCCCGCCGGCGGCCAGCGCACCACAGATCGCGGTCGCGATGCTCCTGCGTCCCGCACCGGTCCTGGAGATAGGTGTCATGCCGTCCGTCCTCCGTGCCAACTTGCCTGACACACACCCTTCGGAGCGCCCGGCGAAGCGGATTGGTCGAATCTCAAACGTTCTTACGGCGCGTCTGAAAAGTTGTTTCATCGCCGGCGACCCGCGTTTTCGGCGCGCTGATCCGTAACCCCGTCCGGAGGTGTGTGCGTTGCGAGTGCCTCGTGTGAGGGGACAGGCCCGGTGCGGCCTCGGAGAGGGGGACCGAGTGGAGGCGGACGAACTGCTGCTGCTCGTGGCGAGCGGGGACCAGAAGGCGTTCGAGGATCTGTACGGACTGGTGTCCGGCCCGGTGTTCGGGCTCGTACGGCGTGTGGTGCGCGACCCCGCCCAGTCGGAGGAGGTGGCTCAGGAAGTGCTGCTCGAACTGTGGCGGTCCGCAGCGAAGTTCGACCCGGGGCGCGGCAGCGCCATGTCCTGGGTCCTCACCCTCGCCCACCGCCGGGCCGTCGACCGGGTGCGCAGCGCCCGCGCGGCCGGGGAACGCGAACAGCGCGAGGCACTGCGCTCCGGCCAGCCGGCCTTCGACCACGTCACCGAGGAGGTCGAAGCGGGCCTGGAACGCGAGTGGGTGCGCCGCTGCCTGGACCGGCTCACGGTCCTGCAGCGCCAGTCCGTCACCCTCGCCTACTACGAGGGCTACACCTACCGCGAGGTGGCCGAGCAGCTCTCGCTGCCGCTCGGCACGGTCAAGACGCGGATGCGCGACGGGCTGACCCGGATGCGCGAGTGCCTGGGAGGCGTGGCATGAGCCTGTTCCGCCGCGAGGACCCGCACTCGCTCGCCGCGCCCTACGCGCTGGACGCCCTGGACCCCGCGGAGCGCGTCCGCTTCGAGAAGCACCTGAGGGACTGCGACCGCTGCGCGGCCGAGGTGCGCGCCCTGTCCGAGGACGCCGTCCGGCTCGCCTGGTCCACGGCCGCCCCGGCCCCGGCCGCGCTGCGCGACCGGGTGATGGCCGCCGTCCGCACGACACCGCAGGATCCCGCCCCGCGGGAAGCGGCGCACGAGACGGCACGCGCGCGTGCGCCGCAGCTGCCGCCGCACGTGTGGGGTGCCCAGCCACCGCCCCGGCAGCGGGCGCGGCGCCGCCTCCCGCTGTTCGTGCCGTTCGCCACGGCCACCGCCGCCGCGGCCCTGGTCGTCGCGTCGCTGTTCGCCGTGCAGGCGAACCGCACCCAGGACGAACTGGCCGCCGAGCGCGACCGGTCACGTGAGATCGCCCACGTTCTGGCCGCTCCGGACGCTCGTGCGAGCAGTGGACGGGACGGCCGGGGCCGCACGATCGGAGTGATCGCTTCCGCCACGGAGCGGAGCGCGGTGGTCACCCTCGGCGGATACGGCGCCCCGCCTGGCGGCCGCGTGCACCAGTTGTGGCTCATGCGCCCGGGCGCACCACCGCGCTCCCTGGGCCTCTTCGAGGGCGACACGCCGCTGGTCGCGACCGGTCTGGGCACCTCCGCGACCTCACTGGCCGTAACCGTCGAACCGGCCGGGGGATCGCCGCAGCCCACGTCGCAGCCGATCGTCCAACTCGGCCTGAAATCTGTTGGATTCGGAGAGTGATCGGAGATACATCGTCAACCCCCTTATGGGGAAGGTGAATCCTGTGACCGCGATACACGTGTGCCTGGACGGGGCGATAGGGTTAACCTGCCCGGGCCGGGTGGACTCGTACGGGTGGGGAGTGACATGGAACAGATAACAGTGCGCAGCAGGGCCAGGGTCCCTGCGATCACCTGCGGGAGCAGCGCGACCAGTTCGCGCCTCGACCGCCACCTCGCGGTGCTGGGCGGTCCCGCCGTCCCGCAGCGGGAGACGCTCGAGGCGACCTCGCTGATGCGTGAACTGACCGCGCGTCAGCCGCACGACCGCAGTGGCAGGGGCGCGCGCGTGCGTCGCGTCTCGCTGTTCGCGCCGCTGCGCCGGCTGCGCCGTTCCCTCTTCGGCAGCAGGTAGGGTCCCGCGCTCGGGCGGTCGCACCGCCCCCGGCGCACGCTGCGCACTCGTCGTCCGTCATCCCCGCGGCACGCAGCGACGCCAGGTGTGTTCCCGAGCGCGGTACGCCTCCGTCGGTGTCCCGACCCACCCGGCAGTGACGGGGGCTCCGCGCGGCCCCGGTGCCCGAGCGGCCCGCTCACCGCTCCCCGTGCGCGTACCGGCGCACGGCCGGCGGCACGAACACCCCGAGCAGTACGGCACACCACAGCAGTGACCCCGCGACGGGGTGGGCCACCGGCCAGGCCGCCCCGTCGGGCACCGGAGCGTTGCCGAAGAGGTCCCGCAGGGCCGTCGCCACCGCGCTGATCGGATTCCACTCGGCGACCGTCCGCAGCCCGCCCGGCAGTCCGCTCGCCGGGATGTACGCACTCGACAGCAGCGGCAGCAGGAACGTCGCCCCGCCGAGCTGACCGGCCGCCTCCTCGTTCCGGGTGAGCAGGCCGAGGTAGATCCCGGCCCACGTGCACGCGAACCGGAACAGCAGCAACAGCCCCAGCGCCCCGGCCGCGCGCAGCGGCCCGCCCTCGACGCGCCAGCCCACCGCCAGCCCCACCAGCAGGAACGGCACCGTGCCGACGGCCGTCACCAGCACGTCGGCGAGGGCCTGCCCCAGCGGTACGGCGGCCCGGCTCATCGGCAGCGTGCGCAAGCGGTTCGCCACCCCCCGGTGCGTGTCCTGCGCCGCCTGGAACATGCCGGTCATGACCCCGCCCGAGGCGGTCGCCACCAGCAGGCCCGGCACCAGGAACGACCGGTAGGCCTCACCCGGCATCGCCAGCGCGCTGCCGAAGACGTAGCCGAAGAACAGCAGCATGCTGACCGGCATCGTCTGGGTGAGGATCAGCAGGCCCGGGTTGTTGCGCATCCGCAGCAGCTGGCGGCCCAGCATCGCGGTCCCGTCGTACGCCAGTGCGCTCACGCCGCACGCTCCTTCACGCTCTCGGTGGTCGTTGGCGCGGTCCCGGTTCCGGTCGTCCCGGTGAGGCGCAGGAACACGTCGTCCAGCGTCGGGGGCCGCAGGCTCACGTCGAGCAGCGGCACGCCCGCCGCGTCCAGGGCACGCACCAGCCGTGGCACCGTGAGCGTCGGGTCCCCGCTGGCCACGCCCACGGCGTTGCGCTCGCGGTCGAACGACGGCTGCGCGCCCGTCAGCCGGTCGAGCACGCCCGCGGCGTCGGCGAGCACGTCCGCGTCCGCCACGACGACTTCGGCGTGCGATCCGACGAGCGCCTTCAGCTGTGCCGGGGACCCGGTGTGCGCGACCCGGCCGCGGTCCACCAGGGCGATGTCGTCTGCGAGCCGGTCGGCCTCCTCCAGGTACTGCGTGGTGAGCAGCACGGTGGTGCCCTCGTCGGCCAGGCCGCGCACCACGTTCCAGACGGCCGTGCGGCTGGCGGGGTCGAGACCGGTCGTCGGCTCGTCCAAAAACAGCACGTCGGGGCGGCGCACCACGCTCGCGGCGAGGTCCAGGCGGCGGCGCATCCCGCCCGAGTAGGTGGCGGCGGGCCGGTCGGCGGCCTCCGTGAGGCCGAAGCGGTCGAGGAGCTCGGCGGCCCGCCCGGCCGGACCGCGCACCCGGTGCAGGCGGCCGAACAGCCAGAGGTTCTGGCGCCCGGTGAGGTCCCCGTCGATCGAGGTCTCCTGACCGGTGACGCCGATCCGGCGGCGGACGGCGGCGGCCTTCCGGACGAGGTCGTGCCCCGCCACCCGGGCGGAGCCGGCGTCCGGCCGCAGCAGCGTGGTCAGCAGCCGTACGGCCGTGGTCTTGCCTGCCCCGTTCGGCCCGAGGACCCCGCACACCGTCCCCTCGGCCACCGCCAGGTCCAGCCCGCGCAGGGCGTGAACCTCCCCGAACCGCTTTTCCAGACCCTCACTAAGTACAGCGTACGTAGAAGTCATGGCGCGACCATAGCGCACTACGTACGGTGTACGTAACTAGGATGGTGGCCGAGGTGATGACCGATGGCGGGCCGAGCGGCCGTACCCGAAGTGATCTGGGCGCGCCCCGAGCGCACCGGCCGTGGACCGAAGCCGGCGTTCACCCGCGCCGACATCGCGGCGGCGGCGGTGCGGATCGCGGACGAGCGGGGACTGGACGCGGTGTCGATGCGGCACATCGCCGCGGAGCTGGGCTGCGGCACGATGTCGCTGTACAACCACGTCCCCCGCAAGGAGGACCTGTACGAGCTGATGATCGACGCGGTCGGGGCCGAGCACGAGCTCTTCGAGCCCACGGGCGACTGGCGCGCCGACATGCTCCGCAACGCGGCGGAGACCCGGGCCATCATGCGCCGCCACACCTGGCTGCCGCGGCTGATGGCCGGCGTGCTCGGCTTCAGCCCCAACACCCTGCGCTACCTCGAACACTGCCTGGCCTGTCTCGAACCGCTCGACGTCCCGGCCGGCACGAAGACCGAGCTGATCGCGCTGCTCAACGGCGTCGTCACGACGTACACGGCGAACGACATCGCGACGGTCGAGCGCACCCGCTCCGTGCCGTGGTCCGTGGAGGAGGAGAACGCCGTCCGCATGGCCTACCTGGGCAGCCAGGTGGCCACCGGCGCCTACCCGCGGCTGGCGGCCGCCTTCGCCGAGCAGAGCGGGCCGGTCGACCTGGAGGCCGTCTTCCGGCGGGCCCTGGAGCGCGTCCTGGACGCCTTCGACCCCGAGGCGCGCCCCACCGCGCACCGATGAGATCTCGCCATGGCCATGGAACTGCCGTGGGGCGCGGCCGGGCTAGAGCAGTGCGAGCTGCCCCTCGGGGCCTTCCTCCGGGCCGTCCAGGACCGAGGCGGGGCGGCGGGCCGTCGGCGGCACGGGGAACACGCCCGCCGCGCGCAGCTCCGCCGCCGTGATCGGGTCGGGGAGCGAGGGCTCCTCCAGCGGGCGCAGCTCGGCCAGCAGGGCCAGGACCGTGATCAGCTCCAGGAGTTCCGACGTCCAGGCCTGCGGCCAGGTCGCGGGGCGGATCGCGGCCAGCGTGCCCGGCTCGGCGACGGCGACGCGGGCCGCGAACCACTGCTCCAGCACGCGCACCCCGCCCACCTCGAAGTCCCACGCCTCCGGCGGCACCGGCGCGATACGACCCTCGTCCAGCAGCAGGGCCTCCTCGTCCCGGTCGTAGCGCACCTCCACGGGCCGGGACGGCAGCGGAGCGCGGACGTAGGGGCGGCGGCCGCCGGGCAGCCTCGGGCGTTCCCCGTCCCGGCGCATCAGCCACAGCAGCCGGTGGCCGTGCTCCAGGCCCCGCTCCCACGCGTCGCCGTCCCCGGTGAGCGGGACGGTGAGGTCGGGGCGGGCCGTCGCCGCGATCCAGGCCAGCACGTCCAGCGGTGCCGGGACGCCGCCCAGACGGCTGCCGAGGTGCTCCAGGAGGCCCGGGGCCAGGTTCGGCTCCAGGCCACCGGGGCGCCGGTAGAGAGGGCGGACGCGGCCGGGGCGCAGCAGCGGGAGCAGCGAGGTGGCCAGCAGTGCCTCGGGCGCTTCCACCAGGAAGACCTGCCGCTCGTCCGCCACCCGCCACAGCTCCGGGCGGGCCGCGTCGATCAGCCGCTGGTCGGGGATGAGCCACTGCTCGTCGAAGGGCGCGTACAGCACCCGCACCGGTTCCGGGCACGGGCCCGAGGCCCGGAGCAGCTTCTCCGTGCCGCTGTCCGCCCGGCCGGGCAGCTGGCCGACCGCGGTGTGCAGCGTGCGCGAGCGGCTCGGCTCGAACAGCGCCGCGCGGTCGGGGCCCTCGGCCTTCACCAGGGTGTCCCAGCGGGCCCTCAGGGACGCCGCGTCGGGCCCCGCCGGCCAGCCCCGGCCGAGCCGCGGCGGTGCGACGGACCACGGCATGAGGTCCGCCAGCGGCGGAGCGTCGTCGTGCGTCACGCCCCGCATCGTACGACGTGTCCCGCACGCGCCAGGGGCGCGGGCAACGGCCGGACGGGCCCCCGCGGGCCGGCGGCCCTCACGTGGCGTCCAGGGTCACCGTGAAGGAGAAGCGGTCACCTCGGTAGTGGATGACGGCCACGTCCAGGGGACGTCCCGCGGCGTCGTAGGTGACACCCGTGTAGTGCAGGATCGGGCTCAGCAACGGCACTTGGAGCAGCCGGGCCGTCTCCGGATCGGCCAGCCGCGCCTCCACGGTGTCCGTGATGCGGCTGATGTCCATCCCCACCACGTCCCGCAGCACCTTCGTCATGGGCCAGCGCACCAGATCGTCCAGGTCGATCCGCGCGGCCAGTTCGGGACGCACGTAGTTGCGGGCGTGGTTGGTCGGCTCACCGGTCTTCTCGTCGCTGCGCAGCCGGTGGTACGTGGCGACCTCCGCCACCTCCGGGAAGAACTCGGCGAGTTCACCCGGTACGGGAGCGGTGCCGTGGTCCAGCAGCCGGGTCGTCATGCCGGACTGCTGGGCCACGATCGCGTCCACCGAGCCGAGCAGCCGCACCGGCGCACCCCGGCGTGCGTCCGGCTCGATGAACGTGCCCCGCCGCCGGTGACGCGAGATCAGCCCCTCGTCTTCCAGCTCCTTCAGCGCCTGCCGCATGGTCAGCACGCTCACCCCGTAGTGCCCGGCCAGCTGCTCCTCGGTGGGCAGCCGCAGCGGGTCCTGGGGCGAGCGGCCGAGGATCGAGGCGCGCAGCGACTGCGACACCTGGTACCAGAGCGGCAGCTTGCGGTTCAGGACGATCGAGTCCGGGGCGAAGGAGGTCACGGGCCATCCGTACCGGTAGGAAATGATCAGTGCAAGGGGGTGAAGTGCCGCTCCAGGCCCTGCCAGACGTCGTCGTAGCGCTGCTGCAGGTGCTCCGCGCGGGCCGCGTGCGGGGTGAGCGACACCGGCCAGCGGGTCTCGAACATGAAGGCCAGGCCGTCGTCGATCTTGTGCGGCTTCAGCTCGGCGGCGCTCGCCCGGTCGAAGGTCTCCCGGTCCGGCCCGTGCGCCGACATCATGTTGTGCAACGAGCCGCCGCCCGGCACGAAGCCCTCGGCCTTGGCGTCGTAGGCGCCCTCGATCAGGCCCATGTACTCGCTCATCACGTTCCGGTGGAAGTACGGCGGCCGGAAGGTGTCCTCGCCCACCAGCCAGCGCGGCGCGAACACCACGAAGTCGACGCCGGCCAGGCCCGGGGTGTCCGA
Organism: Streptomyces sp. NPDC015242; assembly: GCF_043079125.1. Lineage (NCBI taxonomy): Bacteria > Bacillati > Actinomycetota > Actinomycetes > Kitasatosporales > Streptomycetaceae > Streptomyces > Streptomyces sp. NPDC015242. Next base: position 91,492 of record NZ_JBIBUF010000011.1, read on the forward strand.
GGGGGAGGTCAGCACCGTGAAGATCGACGGGTCCGGGTGGTCGTAGGTGATGGTGCCCAGCACATTGAACCGGCGCAGGTCATAGGCGTACGGCACATGGTTGCCGTGCCAGGCGACGACGTCGAGCGGGGAGTGGTCGTAGGTGGCGGCCCACAGGTTGCCGCAGAACTTGTTCACCACCTCGACCGGGCCCTCGACGTCCTCGTACGCGGCGACCGGGGCCCGGAAGTCCCGCGGGTTGGCGAGGCCGTTGGCGCCGATCGGGCCCAGGTCGGGCAGGCGGAAGGGAGCGCCGTAGTTCTCGCACACATAGCCGCGGGCGAAATCGTCGAGCAGCTCCACACGGAAGCGGACACCACGGGGGATCAGCGCCACATGTCCTGGCTCCACATGGAGGAGACCGAACTCCGTGCGCAGCAGCAGCCCGCCGCGCTCCGGGACGATGAGCAGCTCGCCGTCGGCGTCGCTGAACACGCGCTCCATGGAGGCGTTGGCGGCGTAGAGGTGGATGGCGAGGCCCGTGCGCTGGGTGGCGTCGCCGTTGCCGCCCAGGGTCCACAGCCCGGCCAGGAAGTCGGTCTCCGGCGCGGGGTCGGGCAGGGGGTTCCAGCGCAGGCGGTTGGGGTCGGGCACCGTCTGGGTGAAGGGGGCGGTGCGGAGTGTGCCGTTGTGGGTCCGGGTGAACGCCGGGTGCGCCGCGGAGGGGCGGATCCGGTACAGCCACGACCGGCGGTTGTGGGCCCGCGGCTCGGTGAACGCCGTGCCGCTGAACTGTTCCGCGTAGAGCCCGAGCGGGGCCCTCTGGGGCGAGTTGCGCCCCTCGGGCAGTGCGCCCGGGACGGCCTCGGAGCTGTGCTCGTTGCCGAAGCCGGAGAGATAGGCCAGCCCTTCGGCGGTCTTCCGCGCGTCCGCGCTCATGTTCGCTGCTCCCTTGCCGAGCCGATTCCTATGGATCACCGTAGGATTGCGTTTTCCCCGGCGCAAGAGGGACGCGCCCCTCCTCTCGGCGGATGACCCGAACCCGACTTCAGGACGATCCGCCGGGCCGGACGTGTGTTCTAGGCTCCCGGGCATGTCGTGGACACGCGGATCTTTCGCCGTGCTCGCGGTCTGTGTCCTCTTGTCGGCCGGATCCGCGGGCTGCGGCGCCAGTGGCGCACCGGAGGACGGGGCGTCGGCCTCGCCGGCCGGCCGTCTCCTGGAGGACCGGGACAAGGAGGGCCGGCCCTACCGCGAGGTGGAGCGGGACCACGCCCCCGACGTCGGCATCGAGGTGCAGCCCGACGCGGGCGGCGGCTGGGACGTGCGCCTGACCGTGCGGAACTTCCGCTTCTCACCGGCCGGCGCGCCGGCGCGCCCGGTGGCCGGGCGCGGACTCGCGCACCTCTACGTCGACGGCCGCCTCGTCGCCCGGCTGCGCACCCCCGAGTACCGGCTGCCGGCCCGTCTCGTCCCGCGCGGCACCCACCAGGTCACGGCCCGCCTCTACGCCGACGACGGCACGGTGTGGGCGGTGGACGGCGACCCGGTGGAGAGCACGGCCGACGTCACGGCTTCCCGGTCCGGCGCCGGCCCGGCACCGGACCGCACCGACCGGCGGTGGACGCGCCCGCGGGCAGTGGACGTCCGGCAGGAGCCGCACGCTCGGGCAGGGGACCTCGAGGTGCGCTTCCCGGGGTCGGACAGCGGGGAGGGGGCGCGCTTCCCGGGGTCGGATGTACGGATGCGGGTGCGCTGCTCGGTGGCGGATGTCCGGGAAGGGGTGCGGTTCCCGGGGGCCGACACCCGGGAGGGGATGTGCCTCTCGGTGGTGGATGCGCGGGAGGGGATGGGCTTCCCGCTGATGGACGCCTGGGCGTGGGTCCGCCTTCCGGCGGCTGACCTCCGGACGTCGGTGCGCTTCCCGGCGGCTGACGCCCGGACGTCCGTGCGCTTCCCGGCCTCGAACGCCCGGGAGCCGGTGCCCGCCCCGGTGGCGCGGGTCCCGGACGGGGTGCGCGGCCGGGCGGCCGGTGTGCGGCAGGAGATGCGAGTCCGTGACGGGGACGCCCGGCGGCCGTCCCGGGGGCGCGCTTCACCGGATCGTGCCCGAGGGGCATCATGAAACCCGTGCCCCACGCGACATCGCTCCGTCGTGCGCCCGTGCAGCGGCGCAGTGCCGAACGCCTGACCAGGATCCTCGACGCCTGCGCGGACCTTCTCGACGAGGTCGGCTACGACGCCCTGAGCACCCGCGCGGTCGCGCAGCGGGCCGGCGTCCCCATCGGCTCCGTCTACCGTTTCTTCGGCAACAAACGGCAGATGGCCGACGCGCTGGCCCAGCGCAACCTGGAACGGTTCTCCGCCCGCGTCACCGAACGCCTGCGCACGGCCGGTGACGGCGGCTGGCGCGAGGCCATGGACGCCGTGCTCGACGAGTACCTGCAGATGAAGCGCACCGCGCCCGGCTTCTCCCTCGTCGACTTCGGCAACCAGATCCCCGTCGGCGCCCGCCACACCGAACCGAACCACCGCGTCGCCGACCGCCTCACCGAACTGCTCTCCGGTCATCTCGGCCGCGCACCGGACGAGGACCTGCGCCGCGTGTTCCTGATCGCCGTGGAGACCGCGGACACCCTCGTCCACCTGGCGTTCCGGGTCGCGCCCGAGGGGGATCCGAAGATCATCGCCGAGGCCCGGGAGCTGCTGCGCTCCTATCTGGCCCGGACGCTGGACTGACAGCCGGGAGCCATGACTGCGGATTCCGCGCCCGGCACCGCGGATTCGGCCCCCACAGGGGCTCCCCTCCATGCATACCGGTCGGTATGCTCGGCCGCGTCAGCGCGTCACCGCAGTCGCCGCCCCAGGAGGACCCGTGTCCCGCACCGCCCTGCGCATCTGCCCCCTGTGCGAGGCCACCTGCGGCCTGACCCTCACCATCGAGGGCACACGCGTCACCCACGCCCGGGGTGACCGCGACGACGTCTTCAGCAAGGGGTTCATCTGCCCCAAGGGTGCCTCCTTCGGCGCCGTCGACTCCGACCCGGACCGGCTGCGCACCCCGCTCGTACGCCGGGACGGCGAGCTGCGCGAGGCCACCTGGGAGGAGGCCTTCGACGCGGTCGCCGCCGGCATCCGGCCGGTCGTCGAGCGGCACGGCCCGCACGCGGTCGGTGTCGTCCTCGGCAACCCCAACGTGCACACCATGGCCGGCGGCCTCTACCCGCCGCTCCTGCTCGCCGGGCTCGGCACCCGCAGCGTCTTCACCGCCTCCACCGTCGACCAGATGCCCAAGCACGTCTCCAGCGGCCTGCTCTACGGCGACGCCAACGCCATCCCCGTGCCCGACCTGGACCGCACCGACCACCTGCTCCTCATCGGCGCCAACCCGCTGGAGTCCAACGGCAGCCTGTGCACCGCCCCCGACTTCCCCGGCAAGCTCAAGGCGCTCAAGGCCCGGGGCGGCACGCTCGTCGTGATCGACCCGCGGCGCACCCGCACCGCCAAGCTCGCCGACCGGCACATCGCGGTCCGGCCCGGCACCGACGCGCTGCTGCTCGCGGCGATGGCCCGGGTGCTCTTCGACGAAGGCCTCGTCGACCCCACCCCGCACGTCGAGGGCGTCGAGGAACTGTCCGAAGCCCTGTCGGACTTCACCCCCGAGGCCGTCGCCGGGGCCTGTGACGTCGACGCGGCGCTCATCCGCACCCTCGCCCGCGATCTGGCCGCGGCCCCGACCGCCGCCGTCTACGGCCGGATCGGCAGCTGCACCGTGCCGCACGGCACCCTCGCCAGCTGGCTCGTCGACGTACTGAACATCCTCACCGGCAACCTCGACCGCCCCGGCGGCGCGCTCTTCCCGCAGGCCGCCACCGACCGGACCCCGCGCCCCGCCGGACCCGGCCGCGGCTTCGCCCTCGGGCGCTGGCACTCCCGGGTGAGCCGGCACCCCGAGGCCAAGGGCGAACTGCCCCTGTCGGCCCTCGCGGAGGAGATCGACACGGCCACCGAGGAGGGCGAGCCGGTACGCGCGCTGATCGCCGTTGCCGCCAACCCGGTGCTGTCCGCCCCGGACGGCGACCGGCTCGACAAGGCGCTCGCCTCGCTCGACTTCATGGTCAGCGTCGACCCGTACCTGAACGAGACGTCGCGCCACGCCGACGTGATCCTGCCCCCGCCCCCGCCCGCCCAGAGCCCGCACCACGACTTCGCCTTCAACACCCTCGCCGTGCGCAACCAGGTCCGCTACACCCGCCCCGCCGTCCCGCTGGAGCCGGGCCGCATGGCCGAGACGGAGATCCTGGCCCGGCTGATCCTCGCCGTGACGGGCATGCACGGGGCCGACCCGGGAGCCGTCGACGACATGGTCATCGGCCAGACCCTCGGCAAGGCGGTCACCGAACCCCACTCGCCCGTGCACGGCCGCGACCCCCGCGAGCTGGCCGCCCAGCTCACCGGCGACAGCGGACCCGAACGACGCCTGGACATGATGCTGCGCCTCGGCCCCTACGGCGACGGCTTCGGCGCGACGCCGGACGGGCTGACCCTGGAGAAGCTCCTCGCGCACCCGCACGGCATCGACCTGGGCCCGCTGCGGCCCCGTCTGCCGCAGCCGCTGAAGACCAGGACCGGCCGCGTGGAGCTGCTGCCCGGGCCGATCGCCGCCGACCTGCCCCGGCTGCGCGCGGCCCTGGACGAACGCCCCGAGGGACTCGTCCTGGTGGGCCGCCGGCACCTGCGCTCGAACAACAGCTGGATGCACAACGTGCCCGCCCTCACCGGCGGTTCGAACCGCTGCACCCTGCACATCCACCCCGAGGACGCCGAGCGCCTCGGCGTGGCGGACGGGGCGCCGGTGCGGGTGAGGGGCGCCGGGGGAGAGGTCACGGCGCCCGCGGAGGTCACGGACGCCGTCCGGCGGGGCGTGGTGAGCCTGCCCCACGGCTGGGGCCACGACCGCCCCGGAACCCGCCTCAGCCATGCTTCGGCCGACCCCGGCGTCAACGTCAACCAGCTCCTCGACGGCCGGCTGCTCGACCCGCTGTCCGGCAACGCGGTCCTCAACGGCGTGCCCGTCGACGTCGCCCCCGCGACGGCCCCCGGAGACCCCGCGATGACCGAAAAGCTCACCGCCCTGACCTGAGCAAAGCTGTGACCAGCAGTTTTGCGCTTATTGCTCGCACGTCAACGTCTTGTTAACGCTGCTTGACGGGACCTAACGTCTCGGACACCGCCGGCCCTGGTGGGATGTTCAAGGGCGAACGTTAGGTATCCACTCATGCTGACCATCCTCGGCTTCGCCATGATCGCGACCTTCCTGGTCCTGATCATGATGAAGAAGATGTCGCCGATCGCGGCGCTCGTGCTGATCCCCGCGCTGTTCTGCGTGTTCGTCGGCAAGGGCGCCCACCTCGGCGACTACGTCATCGACGGCGTGACCAGCCTCGCCCCCACCGCGGCGATGCTGATGTTCGCGATCGTCTACTTCGGCGTGATGATCGACGTCGGTCTCTTCGACCCGATCGTGCGCGGCATCCTCAAGTTCTGCAAAGCCGACCCGATGCGGATCGTCGTCGGCACCGCCGTGCTCGCCGCGATCGTGTCGCTGGACGGCGACGGCTCCACCACCTTCATGATCACCGTCTCGGCGATGTACCCGCTGTACAAGCGCCTGAAGATGAGCCTGGTCGTGATGACCGGTGTCGCCGCCATGGCCAACGGCGTGATGAACACCCTTCCCTGGGGCGGTCCGACCGCCCGCGCCGCGACCGCGCTCAAGCTCGACGCCAGCGACATCTTCGTCCCGATGATCCCGGCGCTCCTGGTCGGTCTGCTCTTCGTCTTCGTCCTCTCCTACGTCCTCGGCGTGCGCGAGCGCCGGCGGCTGGGCGTGCTGACGCTGGACGAGGTGCTGGAGGAGGAGCAGCAGACCGAGACGGTCCTCGTCGGCGCGGGCGGCTCCGGCGACGGCAAGGTCTCCATGCGCAAGGGCGGCACGGGTGCCACGGCCGCCACCGGTGTCACGGGCGGTGCGGGCTCCGGCACCGACGCCACCGACGGCGACGCCGACGGGGCCGACGACGGCCTCCAGGGCCTCGACCCGAACCGGCCCACCCTGCGTCCCAAGCTCTACTGGTTCAACGCGCTGCTCACGGTCTCCCTGCTCACCGCCATGATCATGGAGTGGCTGCCGATCCCGGTGCTGTTCCTGCTCGGCGCCGCGCTCGCCCTCTCCGTCAACTTCCCGCACATCCCCGACCAGAAGGCCCGCATCGCCGCCCACGCCGACAACGTCCTGAACGTCTCCGGCATGGTCTTCGCCGCCGCCGTCTTCACCGGCGTCCTCCAGGGCACCGGCATGGTCGACCACATGGCCAAGTGGATGGTGGACGTCATCCCCGGCAGCATGGGCCCGCACATGGCCCTCGTCACCGGCATCCTCAGCCTGCCGCTGACGTACTTCATGTCCAACGACGGCTTCTACTTCGGTGTCCTGCCCGTCCTCGCCGAGGCCGGCGCCGCGCACGGCGTCTCCCCGCTGGAGATGGCCCGCGCCTCCCTGGTCGGCCAGCCGCTGCACATGTCCAGCCCGCTCGTCCCGGCCGTCTACGTCCTGGTCGGCATGGCCAAGGTCGAGTTCGGCGACCACACCAGGTTCGTCGTCAAGTGGGCCGCGCTCACCTGCCTGGTCATCCTCGCGGCGGGCATGCTCTTCGGCATCATCTGACGGTTCGTACGACTCCCCCCATGGAGGACATCGTGAGGCCCGGTGGGAACCGCGGCTGGCTGCTCCGCCTCGTCATCGCCTTCAGCTTCACGCAGGGGGCGGTGTCGATGGCCCGGCCCGCCGTCTCCTACCGGGCCCTCTCGCTGGGCGCGGACGAGCGGGCGGTCGGCGTCATCGCCGGCGTGTACGCGCTGCTGCCCCTGTTCGCCGCCGTCCCCCTGGGCCGCCGCACCGACCACGGCCGCTGCGCGCCCCTGCTGCCCTTCGGGGTGGTCCTGATCGCCGGCGGCTGCGCCCTCAGCGGCGCGGCCGGCTCCCTGTGGACGATGGCGCTGTGGAGCGGGGTGATGGGCCTCGGCCACCTCTGCTTCGTCATCGGCTCGCAGTCCCTCGTCGCCCGCCAGTCCGCGCCGCACGAGCAGGACCGCAACTTCGGCCACTTCACCATCGGCGCGGCCCTCGGCCAGCTCATCGGGCCCATCGCCGCCGGCGCGCTGATCGGCGGCGCGGACATGGCCGGCACCAGCGCGCTGGCCCTGGTCGCGGCGGGCGCGACGGCGGCGGTCTCGTTCACCTCGCTCTGGCGCATCGAGCACCGCAGTACGGCGTCCGCCTCCGCCGGGGACAAGGGCGGCCGCGTCCCCGTGCGGGGCATCCTGCGCACCCGGGGCGTGCCCGCCGGCATCTTCATCAGCCTCGCCGTGCTGTCCGCGACCGACATCCTCACCGCCTACCTGCCGGTGGTCGGCGAGCACCGGGGCATCGCGCCGTCGGTCATCGGCCTGCTGCTCAGCCTGCGCGCTGCGGCGACCATCGCCTGCCGGCTGGTCCTGACGCCCCTGCTGCGGCTGCTCGGCCGGACCGCGCTGCTCACCGTGACCTGCCTGCTGGCGGCCCTGCTCTGCGCGGGCATCGCCCTGCCGGTGCCGGTGTGGGCGCTCGGTGTGCTGCTGGTGCTGCTCGGCTTCTGCCTGGGGGTGGGGCAGCCGCTGTCCATGACGACGGTCGTCCGGGCCGCGCCGGAGGAGGCGCGCTCGACGGCCCTCGCGCTGCGCCTGACCGGCAACCGGCTCGGCCAGGTCGCCGCGCCCGCCTCGGCCGGTCTGATCGCCGGGGTGGCGGGGGTGGCGGCGCCGTTCGTGATGCTGGGAGTGCTGCTGCTGGTGTCCGCCGGGGTGGCGCTGCGGTCCCGGGGCAGCGGGCCGCCCGAGCCGGCCCGTGAGGTGACCGGGCCGGGCCGGCGGCGGGTGTCGCTGCGCCGTAAGAGCGATATCTGAGGCGTCGTCGGGCGGTGCTGCGCCCCTTCGGGGGCGAGGTGACACAGAGTCAGGTGACGAGGAGTTTGTATGAAAATCGTCTGACTTGGAGGCATCTGCATGCCCGTCGTACCCCTCGCGCGCCGTGCCGGCACCCGCACCGCCGTCCTCGCCGCCCTCACCCTCGCCGGGACCACCCTGAGCGGTGTGTCCGCCGTCGCCGCTCCCGTCCCGGGGGACAACGGAGACGTCAAGATCCACGCCACCACGACCCGGGCCGACGACCAGCGCAACGACCCGAAGGTCTGCGACTTCTACCTCGCGGCGTTCGACTTCGACCCGGGGGAGAAGGTCAACTGGACCATCCAGACGCAGCCCGAGGTCCCCGGAGGGGCCACCCGCACCGGGACGTTCAAGGCCGACGCGCAGGGCGCCGGCCGCACCAAGGCCGTGGACCTGCCCAACGGGCAGTACAAGCTCACCTGGCTGACCGACCAGGCCCACGGCGCGGGCAAGTTCAAGGTGTTCAAGGTCGACTGCCCGACCTCCAAGCCGACGACGCCGGTCGGCGGCCCGCCGGCGGGCGGTGGCGGCATCGCCCGCGGCGAGGCGTTCACCCCGGTCGCGGGAGCCGCCGCCGTCGGCCTCGCGGCCGTCGCGGGCACGGTCTGGTTCCGGCTCCGCCGCCGCCCCGATGGCGCCGCGTAGGACGCGTTCCGCGGATCGCCCCGCCCGGACAGGGCGGGGCGGGGGCGGGGCGGGTACGGAAGCCGTCCGGGCCGTGTCCGGCAAGGAGCGGCCGGGTCGGCCCGGCGCGGCCCCCGACCCGGCCCCGCCCGGGCGGCGGTACGGCCGGACCGATGACGGCACGGCGCCCGAGGGCCCGCGCGGGGCAGCGCAGGGCGCCGGGCCGAGGGAGCCGCGCCGGGCGGGTCGAGGAGCCGGTGCCGAGGGGCCGGGCCGGGGAGGTCGCGGAGCTGCGGCCGGGGACTGGCCCGCGGCACGTCGTGCGGGCGCTGACGACGTTCTCCGGCGGACAGGTCGTGGCGGTGGGCTCGGCGATGTCCGGCGGGCAGGTCGCGGAGTTGGCGTCGAGGGGTCGCGCGGGGCAGGTCGCGGAGTTGGAGTCGAGGGGTCGCGCCGGGTGGGTCGCGGAGTCGGAGTCGAGGAGTCGCGCCGGGTGGGTCGCGGAGGTCGGGTCGAGGAGCCGCGCCGGGGCGGGACGCGTGCCGTATCCGGGGAGCGGCCCGAGGCGGAGTCAGAGCGTCCCGGCGCCCCGATGGCCCGGCGTGCGGCCCGGCCCGGGACGGCCGCCGGCCCGACGGCTCGGCGTGGTGCGGGCCCGGGGGACGTGCGCGCCCCGGGTATCGGGCGCCGTGCCGGCTCCCAGGGGTTCACGGACTCCGCGATGCGGCGCGGGCCGCGGTCCGGTGCTGTCGGCGGCTCGCCTGCCCTGCCCGACGCTGATGCATGGTCCGTCGGCACCTATGGCACCTATGACGCCTATGGCACCTATGGCACCTATGACGCCTATGGCACCTATGAGGCCCATGGCGCCCATGGCGCCCATGGCGCCAGGCGGAGGCCCGGTCACCGGGCCGGGCCGGTGGTGCCGGCGGGCGGTGAGCCCGTCCTGTGGGCCCGGGGCGGCGGTTCGGGCGGGTCGCGCGGCGGCGGGCCCGGCGGTGGCCGGTCCGGCGGCGACGACGCGTGGCCTCCGCGTGCGCGCGGGCCTCGGCGCCGGAGCCGGGCCTACCGGCTGACGCGGACGGTCGTGCTGGCGGTCTCCCTGGTGGTGGGGTGCCTCTGCTGGGACCGGGGCGAAGCGCCCAGCGACACCGTCACGGCCCTTCCGCACGGGTCGGCCGGCGCCGCCGCGGCGGCCTTGCCGAGCGGTACGGACGCCGGGCCCGGGAAGGGTGCCGGTTCCGGAACCGGCACCGGGACGGGCCCTGCTCCCGGCACCGGGACGGGTACGGCTCGCGGGACCGGAACGGGCACAGCCCCTGGCGCCGTCCCCGGCACAGGCGCCGTCCCCGGCACAGGCGCCGTCCCCGGCACAGGCGCCGTCCCCGGCGCAGGCGCCGTCCCCGGTACAGGCACAGGCGCCGGCACCGGCACCGTGACCGGTACCCGCACCAGCACCGGCCCTCGTACCGGCGCCCAGCCCGGTGCCCCCGCACGCCCCGCGCCGCGTGCCCCCCGCGCCGCCACCCCCGCCGCACCGGGCGCCCCCGCCCGCACCCACCCCGCGCCCGCGCGAAAGCCGGGCCCTCACACACCCCCGCCCGGAAAACCGGCCCCCGGCAAGGCGGGCCGGGCAGGCAAAGCCGGGGAGGCCGGACAGGCCGCCGCGGCCCGCAAGGCCACACCCGCCGCCCCGGGCCCCCGCCCACCCGGCGCGGCCCGACGGCCCGGCGCCGCACCCGGTACCGGCGGGCACGCGCTACGCCCCCGGAGCCCCCGGCCCGTCCCGCCCGCGGTGAAGCCTCCGGCGAGACCCGCCGCCAAGCCGCCCCCCAGGCGCCATCCCGCCCGCGGCGGCCTGCGCCCCCTGCCTCCCTCCCGCGCCACCCGCCTGCTCATCCCGTATCTGCGCCTCGACGCCCCGGTCATGCAACTGGGCCTCGACCGCGAGCACCGCCTCACGGCGCCCCCGGAGGACGATCCGAAGCTGGTCGGCTGGTACGAGCAGGGCGCCTCGCCGGGGGAGCAGGGCACCGCCGTGGCCGTCGGGCACCTGGACACCGACCGCGGTCCCGCCGTCTTCGCGGGGCTGACCGAGCTGAAACGCGGCCGGATCGTCAAGGCCCGCCGCGCCGACGGGCGGATCGCGGTCTACACCGTCTACCGCGTCAAGTCGTACGAGAAGTCGGATTTCCCGAGCCAGGAGGTCTACGGCGCCCGGGGCCGCCCCGAGCTGCGCCTGATCACCTGCGGCGGCACGTACGACCGCCGCAAGGGCTACTCGGGGAACGTGGTCGTCTTCGCCCGCCTCACCGGCATCCGCTGACGTCCGGGGGCGCCGACCCGGGCCGAACCAGGGATTCCGCCTTCTCGCCAGTCGGAACGCGGCCGCCGATCCCGTACCGAGTCTTCCCCCGGCCGGGCACATTCCGTTAACTTCCGTGACCCACAGCCCCGTACGACCCGTACGGGGCTTCCGACCGCGGAGCACCAGCGCCCTGAAGACCCCTCGGGGGCACCTCATGACACGCGCCATCTCCCTGCACGACGTGAGCAAGGCCTACACGCGAGGCGTCCGCGTGGTGGACCGGCTGTCGCTGGACATCGCGCCCGGCGAGTTCCTCGTCCTCCTCGGCCCGTCCGGCTGCGGCAAGTCGACCGTGCTCAGGATGATCGCCGGACTGGAGGAGATCGACGAGGGCGAGCTGCTGCTCGACGGCGAGTACGCCAACGAGCTGTCGCCGTCCGGCCGGGACATGGCGATGGTCTTCCAGAACTTCGCGCTGTACCCGAACATGACGAGCCGCAACAACATCGGCTTCCCGCTGCGCATCGAGTCCCCGGGCACGGACCCCTCCCCGCGCGTGGACGCCACCGCCCGCATGCTGGGCATCGAGGACCTCCTGGACCGCCTGCCCGGCCAGCTCTCCGGCGGCGAACGCCAGCGGGTCGCCATGGGTCGGGCCATCGCCCGCCACCCCTCCGCCTTCCTCATGGACGAGCCGCTGTCCAACCTGGACGCCAAGCTCCGCACCCATCTGCGCGCCGAGATCTCCCAGTTGACCAAGGAGCTGGGGGTCACCACGATCTACGTCACCCACGACCAGGCCGAGGCCATGTCGCTCGGCGACCGGGTCGCGGTGCTGCGCGGCGGCGTGCTCCAGCAGGTCGACAGCCCACGGGCCGTCTACGCGCTGCCCAGCAACGTCTTCGTCGCCGCCTTCATCGGCACCCCGCGCATCAACCTGCTGCGCGGTCTGGTCCGTGCCCCGCTCGACGGGGCGATGACCATCAGCCTGGGCAAGCAGTTCCTGCGCCTGCCCGAGCCGCTCTCCCTGGACCACCAGCTGCTGCGGGTCCAGCAGGGCCGCGAGGTCATCGTGGGCCTGCGGTCGGAGGCCGTGCGGATCGCCAAGCACAGCTCGGCCCGGCCGGGCGAGGTGCCGCTCACCGGTCTGGTGGAGCACGTGGAGTTCCAGGGGCACGAGATCCTCGTCCACTTCAACACCGGCTCCAGCCCCGCCGTCGTCCCCGAGCTGGAGGCCCCGCGCCCGCGTCCCGGCCGTCCCGCCCGGCGCCGCCGCCGCGAGGGCTCGGTCCTCACCCGTCTGCGGGAGCGGACCGGAGCGGGCCGGGCCGGGCCCGTGGTGGCCCTGGAGCATCCCGGGGACGCCGAGCCCCGTCCCGTACCCCCCGAACCCCGGCTGCCCGGCGACCTCATCGTCCGCACCACCCCGGACCTGGCCCTGCGCCACGGCATGCAGGTGCCGCTCCTGGTCGACCTCGCCCACCTGTTCGTCTTCGACCAGCACGGGGACCGCATCTGCCCGAGCCCGGCGCACCTGCCCGACCTGGAGGAGTGACCTGCCCGACTTGGAGGAGTGACCTGACCGACGCGCGGGAGTGTCCCCGCCCGGCGGGGAGGGGTGAGCGGCGCGGAGTGAGCAGCCGCACACCCGGCCGGGGCCCCGGCCGTGCTGTGATGACCCGGGACCGGGCGAGCCCCGGACCCCCGGGACGTCTGGCGCCGGAAAACTATCGCCGCTAGTTTATGTGCCGGACGACGACGCCCCCGCCCCGGAGGAAGCGCGATGAAGGCATTCGACGGCATGTACATCCAGGGCGCCTGGCGCCCCGCCGCCGGCCAGGACGTGATCGAGGTCGTGAACCCGGTCGACGAGCAGGTCATCGGCACGGTCCCGGCCGGAACCGCCGAGGACGTCGACGCCGCCGTACGGGCCGCCCGGGACGCCCTGCCAGGCTGGGCCGCGACCCCGCCCGCCGAGCGCGCGGCGCGGCTGTCGGCCCTGCGGGACCTGCTCGCGGCGCGGGCCGACGAGATCGCCGGGACGGTGACGGCCGAACTCGGCTCGCCCCTGAAGTTCTCGCAGGCGGTCCACGCGGCCGTGCCGATCGCGGTCGCGGGCTCCTACGCCGAGCTGGCGGCGACGTACGCCTTCGAGGAGAAGGTCGGCAACTCGGTCGTGCACCACGAGCCGATCGGCGTCGTGGCCGCGATCACCCCCTGGAACTACCCGCTGCACCAGATCGTCGCCAAGGTCGCCCCGGCCCTCGCGGCGGGCTGCACGGTCGTGGTGAAGCCCGCCGAGGACACCCCGCTGGTGGCCCGGCTGTTCGCCGACGCGGTGCACGAGGCAGGGGTTCCGGCGGGCGTCTTCAACCTGGTGACGGGCCTCGGCCCGGTCGCCGGGCAGGCCCTCGCCGAGCACCCCGGTGTCGACCTGGTCTCCTTCACCGGCTCCACCGCCGTCGGCCGCCGGATCGCCGCGATCGCCGCCGGGCAGGTCAAGAAGGTCGCCCTCGAACTCGGCGGCAAGTCCGCCAACGTGATCCTGCCGAGCGCCGACCTGGCCAAGGCGGTCAACGTCGGCGTCGCCAACGTCATGTCCAACTCCGGGCAGACGTGCAGCGCCTGGACCCGGATGCTCGTCCACCGCGACCGGTACGAGGAGGCGGTCGAGCTCGCGGCGGCCGCCGCCGCCAAGTACGGCGAGCGCATCGGCCCGGTCGTCAACGCCGGGCAGCGGGACCGGGTGCGCGGCTACATCGAGAAGGGTGTCGCCGAGGGCGCCCGCCTGGTCGCAGGCGGTCCCGAGGCGCCGCGCGAGACGGGCTACTTCGTCAGCCCGACCGTCTTCGCCGACGTCACCGAAAACATGACCATCGCGCAGGAGGAGATCTTCGGCCCGGTCCTGTCGATCCTCCGCTACGAGGACGAGGAGGACGCCCTGCGGATCGCCAACGGCACGGTCTACGGCCTGGCCGGTGCCGTCTGGGCCGGGGACGAGGCCGAGGCCGTGGCGTTCGCGCGCCGGATGGAGACCGGCCAGGTCGACATCAACGGCGGCCGCTTCAACCCCCTCGCCCCCTTCGGCGGCTACAAGCAGTCCGGCGTGGGCCGCGAACTCGGCGTCCACGGCTTGGCCGAGTACCTCCAGACCAAGTCCCTCCAGTTCTAGTCAGGGGAGTCCCTTCCGTCATGGCTGTCCGCGCCGCCGTCCTGCCCGCCGTCGGCTCCCCGCTGGAGATCACCGGCATCGAGCTGCCCGATCCCGGACCCGGCCAGGTCCACGTCCGGCTCGCCGCCGCCGGGGTCTGCCACTCCGACCTGTCCCTGTCCAACGGCACCATGCGCCTGCCCGTCCCGGCCGTCCTCGGCCACGAGGGCGCCGGCACGGTCGTCGCCGTCGGCGAGGACGTCACCCACGTCGCGCCAGGCGACGGGGTCGTCCTCAACTGGGCCCCCTCCTGCGGTGTCTGCCACCCCTGTTCGCTCGGCGAGGTGTGGCTGTGCGCCGACGCCCTGAGCGGCGCCGCCGCCGTCCACGCCCGCACCACCGAGGGCACCGACCTCCACCCGGGCCTGAACGTCGCCGCGTTCGCCGAGGAGACGGTCGTCCCCGCCTCCTGTGTGCTGCCCGCCCCGGACGGTGTTCCGCTCACCGACGCGGCCCTGCTGGGCTGCGCCGTCCTCACCGGCTACGGCGCCGTCCACCACTCGGCCCGCGTCCGGCGGGGCGAGACGGTGGCCGTCTTCGGCGTCGGGGGAGTGGGCCTCGCCGCGATCCAGGCCGCCCGGATCACCGGCGCCTCGAAGATCGTCGCGGTGGACGTCTCGCCGGCGAAGGAGGAGCTGGCCCGCACGGCCGGGGCCACCGACTACCTCGTGGCCTCCGACACCACCGCCCGCGAGATCCGCGGCCTCACCGGCAAGCAGGGCGTCGACGTGGCCGTCGAGTGCGCCGGACGCGCCGTCACCATCCGCACGGCCTGGGACTCCACCCGGCGCGGCGGCCGCACCACCGTCGTCGGCATCGGCGGCAAGGACCAGCAGGTCACCTTCAACGCCCTGGAGATCTTCCACTGGGGCCGCACCCTGACGGGCTGCGTGTACGGCAACTCCGACCCGGCCCGCGACCTCCCGGTCCTGGCCGAGCACGTCCGGGCGGGCCGCCTCGACCTGAGCGCCCTGGTCACCGAGCGCATCTCGCTCGACGGCATCCCCGCGGCCTTCGAGAACATGCTGGCGGGCAAGGGCGGCCGCGCCCTGGTCGTCTTCTAACCCGTCCCCTCACGCGCCCCGGCCTCCCCGCGAGGCCGGGGCCTTCGCCGTGCCCGCGGCCCACTGAGTGCCACGCACCGGCAGAAAGTCCTGGTGCACGACCCGTTGACGTCCATACCGTCCGGTCAGTACGTTCCCCGGAACCCGAGCCACCCCCCGTTCCGTCCCCGCACCCCCGGAGCGCGCACCGCATGGACACGGCACCTTCCGCTCAGCCCGCCCCCACCCCGCCCGCCGCCGGCAACCGCCGCCGGGTCGCCACCGCCGCCGCCCTCGCCTCGGCCGTCGAGTGGTACGACTACTTCGTCTTCGGCATCGCCGCCGCACTCGTCCTGGGCGACCTGTACTTCCCCGCGGGCAGCCCCACCGCGGGCGTCCTCGCCTCGTTCGCCACCTTCGCCGTCGGCTTCCTCGCCCGCCCCCTCGGCGGCATCGTCGCCGGGCACCTCGGCGACCGGCGCGGCCGCAAGCCGATGCTGGTCCTCGCCCTCACGCTGATGGGCGTGGCCACCACCGGGATCGGCCTGCTGCCCACCTACGAGACCATCGGCGTCGCCGCCCCCATCCTGCTCGTACTGCTCCGTGTCGCCCAGGGCGTCGCCGTCGGCGCCCAGTGGGGCGGCGCGATGCTCCTGGCCACCGAGTACGCCCCGGAGGGCAAGCGCGGCGTCTACGGCAGCGTCGTCCAGCTCGGCGTCCCCATCGGCGTGGTCACCGCCAACACCGTCTTCCTGCTGGCCGGCGCCCTCACCACCGACTCGGCGTTCACCTCCTGGGGCTGGCGGGTGCCGTTCCTGGTCGGCCTGCTGGTGCTCGGCCTCGCCTGGTACATCCACACCCGCGTCGAGGAGACCCCGGCGTTCCGTGAGGCCGAGCGGGCGCTCGCGGAGAAGGAGAAGTCCGAGCAGGGCTCCCCGCTGCGCACCATCCTGCGCGACCACCTCGGCACGGTGCTCCTGGCCGGTGGTTCCTTCGCCGTGAACACCGCGACCTTCTACATCCTCATCACGGGCGTCCTCGACTACACCACCCGCGAACTGGACATGGAGAAGGGCCCGGTCCTGCTGATCTCGCTCTGCGTCAGCCTGACCCAGCTCGTGCTGATCCCGGCCGCCGCCGCGCTCTCCGACCGGGTCGGCCGCATCCGGATCTACGCGCTCGGCGCGGCCGGCATCGCCCTGTGGGCCGTACCGCTCTTCCTGCTCATCGACACCGGTTCGCTGCTGTGGCTCGCGGTCGGCACGTTCGTCGCCAGCTGCTTCCTGAGCATCATGTACGGGCCCCAGGCGGCGCTGTTCGCCGAGCTGTTCACGCCCGAGATGCGCTACACGGGCGCCTCCCTCGGCTACCAGATCGCGGCCGTCGCGGGCGGCGGGCTCGCCCCCTTCGTGATGGTGCTGCTGCTGGAGGCGACCGGTACCTCGATGGCCGTCTCCGGCTACATCATCGGGCTGTCGGTGATCGCCCTGGTCTCGATCAAGGTCCTCGCGAGCCGGGCCCGCGCGGCGGAGCCGGAGGCCGTGGCCGAGGCCCGCGCGGAGGCGGAGTCAGCGAGCTGAGCCGGGCGCCTGCTCGGGCCGCTGTTCCGGAACCGCTCCCGGAACAGCGTCCCGGGCCGCCGCCCGCGAGCGCGACCGGGACACCGCCACGCCCGCCAGGCACAGCGCCCCGCCGGCCAGCGTGAGCAGCCCCGGCACCTCGCCGAGGAACAGCCAGGACATCAGGACGACCAGCGCGGGCGCCGCGTACGTCGTCGCGCCCATCCGGCTCGCGGTCGTCCGGGACAGCGCGTAGGCCCACGTGGTGAAGGCGAGGGCGGTCGGGAAGACGCCCAGGTAGACCATGTTGAGCGTGGCGGAGGCCGGTGCCCGTGCGGCCTCCTGGACCAGCTGCCCCGCGAACGGCAGGCACATCACGGCGCCGACCAGGCAGCCGAACGTCGTCACCTGCAGCGGACTCGCCGAGCCCAGCGCCGGCTTCTGCGCCACGACGCCCCCGGCGTACGCGACCGCCGCCAGCAGGCACAGCATCACCCCGAGCACCGAGGAACCGCCCTCGCCGGACATCGACAGGCCCACGGTCACCGCACCGGCGAACGACACCGCCATCCCGGCCAGCAGCCGCGGCGGCATCGGGTCGCCGAGCAGCCGGGAGCCGAGCAGCGCGATCAGGATCGGCCCGGTGTTCACCACCAGGGCGGCCGTGCCCGCGTCCACCTGCTGCTCGCCCCAGTTCAGGGCGACCATGTAGAAGCCGAACCACAGCACGCCCGAGATCGCGATCCCGCGCCAGGCCGGGCGCGGCGGCCACGTCTCCCGCCGCACCAGGCAGATCGCCCCCAGCGTCAGCGCCCCCGCGAGCAGCCGCCCGAGCGCCAGCGCGCCCGGCGAGTAGGCATCGCCCGCGCTGCGGATCGACACGAAGGCGGATGCCCACAGCACGACGGTGACCGCGGCCGCGGCGGCGGCCAGCATGTCGGCGCGACGGGGAGACGCGGTGGGTGGGGTGCTCATCATGCTCCTGAGGCTAGGGGGGAGGCGGGGCGGGAGGCTCGCGGATTCCGGACGGGGCACCGGCGGCCGGCGCAGGGCGGCGCACCGGAGGATCGGTGCGACGGGCACCGGTGGGTCAGCGCAGCGCGGCGGCCTCGATGCCCAGCAGGCCGGACAGGGCCCGTTCACCGGCCGCCGTCACCTTCACCGCCCGGCCGGAGCCGATGCGCACGCACCACCCCGCCTCCAGCGCGTGCCGGCACAGGGCCGCGCCCGCGACGCCCGCGAGATGCGGCCGGCGTTCGGTCCAGTCGAGACAGGCCCGGGCCAGCGGCCGCCGCCCCCGCCGGCCGAGGCCGATCCCGGCCGTCCCGAACCAGGACACCCCGGCGTCGGTGAGCGCGAACCCGGTCTCCCGCACGAGCAGCCCGCGGGCGGTCAACGCGTCGGTGACGACGATGCCGAGCCGCCCCGCGAGATGGTCGTAGCAGGTGCGGCCCCGGGCCATCGCCGCACCGGCGGTCGACTCCCGCAGGTTCCGCGGCCGTGCGGCCCGGTCCGGCGCGACCTGGGCGGCAAGGTCCTCGACCAGCTGCGCGACCCGCGTGCCGGCCAGCCGGACGTACCGGTGCCGGCCCTGCCGCTCCTCGGCGAGCAGTCCGCCCGCCACGAGCCGGCTCAGGTGCTCGCTCAGCGTGGACGGGGCGACACCGGCGTGCCGCGCCAGCTCGCCCGCCGTCCAGGCCCGCCCGTCGAGCAGCGCGAGCAGGCACGTGGCCCGCGTCTCGTCGGCGAGCAGCGCGGTGAGCCGGGCCAGCCCGGCGGCCCGCGGATCCCTCGTCGTCATGTCCCCAGCATGGGACACGGACGCTTCGGCCGTCGCCGAAGTGTCTGCCCGGGCGGCGGCCTCACGGGGTCCGCCGCACCTGCTCATACTGCCGCGCCAGCCCGTCCAGCAGGGCCGTCAGACCGGTCTCGAACGCCCGCTCGTCGATCTTCTCCTGCTGCTCGGCGAGGAGGTGGGCCTGTTGCAGGTGCGGGTAGTCGGCCGGGTCGTAGGCGCTCGCGTCGTCCACGAAGCCCCCGGCGAACGAGCCCAGCGCGGAGCCCATCACGAAGTAGCGCATCAGCGCGCCGATGGACGTGGCCTGCGCCGGGGGCCAGCCCGCCTCCACCATGGCGCCGTACACGGCGTCCGCGAGGCGCAGTCCCGCCGGGCGCCTGCCGGGACCGCGGGCCAGCACCGGGACGATGTTCGGGTGGTCGCGCAGGGCGGCCCGGTAGGAGACGGCCCAGTCGTGCAGCGCGGTCCGCCAGTCCCGGCCGTCCCCGAACATCGACAGGTCCACCTGGCCGCTCACCGAGTCGGCGACCGCCTCCAGGATCTCGTCCTTGGTGCGGAAGTGGTTGTAGAGCGAGGGGCCGCTGACCCCCAGTTCGGCGGCGAGCCGGCGGGTGGAGACGGCCGCGAGGCCCTCCGCGTCCACGAGCGCGCGGGCCGCCTCGACGATCCGGTCGGTGCTGAGCAAGGGCTTGCGCGGTCGGGCCATGGCGCACATAGTAGGGCTGCCGAAAGAAACTAGCAGTGCTAATTTAAAGGTCCGGCCTTCAAGGGGTGGCGTGTGGTGAACCTGGAGCTCAGCGAGGAGCAGACCGCCGTGCGGCAGCTCGCCCGGGACTTCGTGGCGCGTGAGATCGCCCCGCACGCTGTCGCGTGGGACCGCGCCGAGGAGGTCGACCGGTCGATCGTGAAGAAGCTCGGCGAGGTCGGCTTCCTGGGGCTGACCATCGACGAGGAGTACGGCGGCTCCGGCGGCGACCACCTCGCGTACTGCCTGGTCACCGAGGAACTCGGCCGGGGTGACTCCTCCGTGCGCGGCATCGTCTCCGTCTCGCTGGGCCTGGTCGCCAAGACGATCGCCGCCTGGGGCAGCGAGGAGCAGAAGCGGCGGTGGCTGCCGGGGCTGACCTCCGGCGCGTCGGTGGGCTGCTTCGGCCTGACCGAGCCGGGCACGGGCTCCGACGCGGGCAACCTCGTCACGCGGGCGGTGCGGGACGGCGACGAGTACGTCATCGACGGCACCAAGATGTTCATCACCAACGGCACCTGGGCCGACGTCGTCCTGCTCTTCGCCCGCTCCACGGACGCCCCCGGGCACAAGGGCGTCTCCGCCTTCCTCGTCCCGGCCGACACACCCGGCCTGACCCGCCGCACCGTCCACGGCAAGCTCGGGCTGCGCGGCCAGGCGACCGCCGAACTCGTCCTGGAGGGCGTGCGCGTGCCGGCCTCCGCACTGCTCGGACCGGAGGGCAAGGGCTTCTCGATCGCCATGTCGGCCCTGGCCAAGGGGCGGATGTCGGTGGCCGCGGGCTGTGTCGGCATAGCCCAGGCCGCCCTGGACGCGGCGGTGCGCTACGCGGGGGAGCGCGAGCAGTTCGGCAAGACCATCGCCCGCCACCAGCTGGTGCAGGAGCTGATCAGCGACATCGCCGTGGACGTCGACGCCGCGCGGCTGCTGACCTGGCGGGTCGCCGACCTGATCGACCGGGGGCGGCCGTTCGCCGTCGAGTCCTCCAAGGCCAAGCTGTTCGCCTCGGAGGCGGCCGTCCGCGCCGCCAACAACGCGCTCCAGGTCTTCGGCGGCTACGGCTACATCGACGAGTACCCGGCGGGCAAGCTGCTGCGGGACGCCCGGGTGATGACCCTCTACGAGGGCACGAGCCAGATCCAGAAGCTGGTGATCGGCCGGGCACTGACGGGCGTCTCGGCGTTCTGAGTAGCCGCCTGAGTACGTCGACGGATGCCGGGCGGGCCTTGCCGGGCCGAAGCTGTCGCCCATGAGTGACACACCGGGCAAGCAGCAGAACACGGCCGCCTTCTACGGCCAGGCCGTCGCCTCCTTCGCCGTCGCCATGGCGGCCACCGCGATCGGCATCTACCAGCTGAGCGCCGACGCCTGGGTGCGGGGCTTCCTCGCCATCGCCGTCCTGTACCTCGTCACCTCCTCCTTCACCCTCGCCAAGGTGATCCGGGACCGCCAGGAGGCAACCGCCCCGGCCTCCCCGTACACCCCCTTCGAGAAGCCCTGAGGAGCACCGCGCGGCGGCTGCGCTAAGCGCTCGCTCACCTTCGGCGGTATGGTGGTGCCCCTGTCAGTGGAGAGGGGCGAGTGATGAGTACGGCGGAGGAGACGGCCGGCGGCGAGGCGCAGGCGTGGGGCGAGGTCACGCCCGACGCGGCGCGGCGGTTGCTGATCGCCGCGGTGGAGGCCTTCGCCGAGCGCGGCTACCACGCCACGACGACCCGTGACATCGCGGGCCGGGCCGGGATGAGCCCGGCGGCGCTCTACATCCACTACAAGACCAAGGAGGAGCTGCTCCACCGCATCAGCAGGATCGGGCACGAGAAGGCCCTGGAGATCCTGCGGACGGCGTCCCGCCGCGAGGGCAGCCCCACCGAGCGGCTCGCCGACGCGGTCAGCTCCTTCGTGCGCTGGCACGCCGGCGGGCGGACCACCGCGCGGGTGGTGCAGTACGAACTCGACTCGCTCGGGCCCGACGCCCGCGCCGAGATCCTCGCGCTGCGGCGCCAGGTCGACGCGGAGGTGCGCGGGATCATCGAGGAGGGCGCGCGCTCGGGCGAGTTCGACGTCATCGACGTGCACGGGACCACGCTGGCGGTGCTGTCGCTGTGCATCGACGTCGCACGGTGGTTCAGCCTGGACGGTCCGCGGACGCCGGAGGAGGTCGGCGCGCTCTACGCCGACCTGGTGCTGCGGATGGTGGGTGCGGCGGGTGCCGGGGCCGCGTCGTCCGCGTCCGCCGCGCCGGCGGAGCCTCAGACGTAGTAGCGCGAGACGGACTCGGCGACGCACACGGGCTTGTCGCCGCCGTCGCGTTCCACGGTGAAGGCGATCGTCACCTGGACGCCGCCCGGGACCTCGTCGACGCCGGTGATCGTCGCGGTGGCGCGCAGGCGGGAGCCGACGGGCACGGGGGCGGGGAAACGGACCTTGTTGGTGCCGTAGTTGACGCCCATCTTCACACCCTCGACGGAGATCAGCTGAGGGCCGAAGAGGGGGAGCAGCGACAGGGTCAGATAGCCGTGCGCGATGGTCGTGCCGAAGGGGCCGGCGGCGGCCTTCTCCGGGTCGACGTGGATCCACTGGTGGTCACCGGTGGCCTCCGCGAAGAGGTCGATCCGCTTCTGGTCGATGTCGAGCCAGTCGGTGTACCCCAGCTGTTCGCCGACCGCCGACTTCAGGTCGTCGACGGACGTGAAGATCCTCGGCTGTGCCATGTCTTCCGAACCTCTCGTGCGGGGAGCTTCTTCTCTAAGCGACTGCTTAGCATGGTCGCCCGTGGAGGCTGTGTCAACGGACTGGGTAGGGTTCGAGGGGTGCCTCAGATTCCAGAGAAGATCCACGAGCTCACGGTCGGGCAGCTGTCGGCGCGCAGCGGGGCGGCGGTGTCCGCTCTGCACTTCTACGAGTCCAAGGGGCTGATCAGCAGCCGGCGGACGGCGGGCAATCAGCGTCGGTACTCGCGTGACACGCTGCGGCGGGTCGCCTTCATCAGGGCCGCGCAGCGGGTCGGGATCCCGCTGGCGACGATCCGCGAGGCGCTGGCGGAGTTGCCGGAGGAGCGGACGCCGACCCGGGAGGACTGGGCGCGGCTGTCCGAGGCCTGGCGCTCGGAGCTGGACGAACGCATCCATCAGCTGAACCGCCTCCGGGACCACCTCACCGACTGCATCGGCTGCGGCTGCCTGTCCCTCGACACGTGCGTCCTGTCCAACCCGGGCGACGTCTTCGGTGAACGCCGGGCGGGGTCGCGGCTGATGGTGGAGCGCAACGGTGGCGGGGGTGCGCGGGGCGCCTAGGCGGCGGGGGTGGGGCGGGGCCGCGCCGGGGATGTCCGTCCTCGGAACGGCGCGATGGGGTCGCGTGCCGACTGACTGTCCGCCGACGCGCCGACCGCTGCGGGCGTACACCCCCCGGCACGGCCCCTCGCGCCGTCCGGCGGGTGGCGGCGCGTCCCCGCTTACGCCCCGGGCGCGCAGGCCGCGCCCCGTTCCGCCGGGTCGCGCAACGTCCCGGCCCCGGCAGCGACGCCGCGCCCTGTCAACGGCCGTACTCCACCAACCCCGCCGCCACCAACTCCGCGTTGGACCGCGCCGGCCGGCCGTCCGGCAGGACCAGGACGTCCTCCAGCCCCACCCGCGTCGCCAGCCCCAGCTCACCCGCCAGACGCAGCACCGGCCAGGCGCCCCCGTCCTCCCCGTGCAGCAGCACGGGCCGGCCGTGCGCGGAACCCAGTCCGGACAGCAACTCCCGGGCGGACACCACCGCCGTCGAAGGGTCCGTGTCCGTCACCTCGGCGAGAACCCGCAGCACCTTCGGCCCGAGCGGTGAGGACGCGAACCGCCGTGCCCCGTCCGTGCCGGACCAGATGCCCGCCTCCACACCGACACCGAGGCCGAGCAGCGCGGCGGCGATCTCCTCCGCCCCGGGCTCGTGCCAGTTGACCGAGGCGTGGTCGGGCAGGACCGTCCAGCCACGTATGCGGTCGAGCCGTGCCGCGGGGTCCGGTTCGGCCCACGCCCCGGTGGTCACGCCCACCGGCACCGGCACGCGCGAGCGGATCGCCGTCAGCGTCTCCGCCAGTACCCGCGGCGAGAGCGTGTCCCGCCCGCACGGCGTCTTAGGATGGACGTGGACGTCCGTGGCCCCGGCCGCGAAGGCGGCCGCGGCGGAGGCGGCCATCGCCTCCGGCGTCAGCGGCACCGCCGTACCGTCAGCGGCCGTCCGCTGCCCGTTCAGACACACCTGCACCATGGGGACGATGGTGCCAGCTCCCACCGACAGTGGGGGTGCGGCATCCCCGGCGCACCCCCCGCGCACCCGCGTCCGTCAAGCCGGCACGTCCGTCAAGCCGACACCAGCAGCCTCGCCCGCCTGGCGTCCGCCAGGGCTTCGGGCGTGAGCACGGGACGCGGCACCAGGATCCCGCAGTCCGCGCAGACCGGACCCGCCGAGGGCTCGTGATCCAGGTCGTACCTCCAGGCGAGTCGATCCCCGTCGCAGACGGGGCAGTTCGACCCCGGCTCGCGCTCCAGGGCGGCGATCAGCCGGCGCAGCACCACGGCCAGCGGTTCACGGGGATGGACCGCCGGATCGTCGCACCACGCCACGCCGAAACCGCCCCAGGTCAGCCGGTGCCAGTCGTCCACACTCCCGGGCCTGCGCAGCCCGTCGTGCTTCTCCTTCCTGCGGCGCTCGGCGAACTCGACCTCGTAGGCGAGCCAGACCGCCCGCGCCTCCTCCAGTTCGTCCAGTGCGGCCACGAGCCGCGCCGGATCGGGGGAGCGGTCCTCGGGACCGAACCCGGCCCTCGAGCACAGATGGTCCCAGGTCGCCCTGTGTCCGTAAGGAGCGAACCTCTCAAGGCACTTGCGCAGCGAATACCGCCGCAAGGCCAGATCGCACCGCGGATCGCGGACCTGTCTCGCCAGACTCCGGAAACCGGCCATCGTCCTGCACCTCCGTCACACCTGCACCTGTACATCCGGTCACTTCGGCGTCGTCGTAAGGACGTCGCCGAATAGACGTATCGACAAGCGAATCGGCTCCATCCGATTTCAAATGGCCTCCATAAGCCGTCCGACGGGGACCGCCTGTCGACTGCCGTGATCCCTGTGCCTGTTGTGCTGTCTTCCGAAAGTGACGCTTGTTCACCTTCAACGGCGGGGATACCGGCGGTAACATCCCGCCCACCCCACGTCGGGAGGAGTCCCCATGGCACGGCGTCACCCACGCACCGTCCTCGACAGACTGAGAACTCCCCGCGGAATCCCCGGGTTCCTGAAGACCGCATCCGTATGCGCCCTGATCGCCGGCCTTTTGTCGCCCCTGGCCCCGGCGGCGGCCGCCGGGACGGCGAAAGCGCAGGCCACGGCGGCCGCGAACGACCACTGCGGGAAACAGTGTTCGGACATCCTCCCGCCCGGCCAGAACGGCAACGCCACGCTCGCCCAGATCCTCCTCAACCAGGCCTTCGGCACCCAGCCCGAACACGCCGAGGACCAGCTCAAGCCCTACAACGACCTCGCCAAGGGCTACCCCGGCCTCACCAACGAGAAGATCAACACCTTCTTCCACGACGCCTCCTTCGGGGTCCCGGCGGACCAGGTCGCCTCCACGGTCAAGCCCGCGGGGCGCGGTGACGTGACGATCGTCCGGGACAAAAAGACCGGTGTGCCGCACATCACCGGCACCACCCGGTACGGCACGGAGTTCGGCGCCGGCTGGGCGGCGGCCCAGGACCGGCTGTGGCTGATGGACGTCTTCCGGCACGTCGGGCGGGGACAGCTGACCTCCTTCGCCGGCGGCGCGCCCTCCAACCAGGGGCTGGAGCAGCAGTTCTGGCGGCACGCCCCCTACACCGAGGCCGATCTGCAGGCGCAGATCGACAACGCCGTGGCCACGAACGGCGAACGCGGCCGGCAGGCCCTCGCCGACGCCAGGGCCTACCTCGACGGCATCAACGCCTACATCGACGCCTCCGACAGCGGCCGCTACTTCCCCGGTGAATACGTGCTCACCGGCCACAAGGACTCAATCACCAACGCCGGGAAGATAGAGCACTTCAGGATCACCGACCTGGTGGCGCTCGCCTCGGTCATCGGTGCCCTGTTCGGCTCCGGCGGGGGCGGCGAGGTCGACAACGCCATCTCCCTCCTGGCCGCCCAGGAGAGGTACGGCGTGGCCGAGGGCACCCGGGTGTGGGAGTCCTTCCGCATGCGCGACGACCCGGAGGCCGTCCTGACCCAGCGGACGGGCAGCTTCCCCTACGCCACCAGGCCGGAATCCCCGCAGGGCACGGCGCTGCCCGACGCCGGTTCGGTGCGCGCGGAGCCGCTGGTGTACGACCGCACCGGCAGCGCCGCGACGCCCGCCGCCACCGGCGCGTCCGGCGCGGCGGCCAAGACGGCCCTGTCGTCCGCGAAGCGCGGCATGTCCAACGCCCTCGTCGTCAGCGGCAGGCACACCGCCGGCGGCCACCCCGTGGCCGTGTTCGGCCCCCAGACCGGCTACTTCGCACCGCAGTTGCTGCTGCTCCAGGAGATCCAGGGCCCGGGCATCAGTGCCCGCGGCGCCTCCTTCGCCGGCCTGAGCTTCTACGTCGAACTCGGCCGCGGCCAGGACTACGCGTGGAGCGCCACCACCTCGGGCCAGGACATCATCGACACCTACGCCGTCGAACTGTGCCAGGACGACCACCACTACCTCCACCGCGGCACCTGCACGCCGATGGAGAAGGTCGAGCAGAAGAACGCCTGGAAGCCCACGGTCGCGGACGGCACCGCGGCCGGCTCGTACACGATGCGCGTGTGGCGCACGAAGTACGGGCCGGTGGAGTACCGCGCCACGGTCGGCGGCAAGAAGGTCGCCTACACGACCCTGCGCTCGTCCTTCCTGCACGAGGCCGACTCCATCATCGGCTTCCAGATGCTGAACGACCCCGGATACGTGAAGGGCCCGGAGGACTTCCAGAAGGCGGTGCAGCACATCAACTACACCTTCAACTGGTTCTACGCCGACTCCGAGCACACCGCGTACTACAACAGCGGCGACAACCCGGTCCGCGCGGCCGGGGTCGACGCCGAGTTCCCGGTATGGGCCCGGCCCGCGTACGAGTGGCGCGGCTGGGACCCGGCGACCAACACCGCCGACTACACCCCGCCCTCCGCGCACCCCCACTCCGTCGACCAGGACTACTACGTCTCCTGGAACAACAAGCAGGCCCGGGAGTACACGACCGCCCCCTGGGGCAACGGCGCCGTCCACCGCGGCAACCTCCTGGAGGACCGGGTGAGGAAACTGGTCCAGCAGGGCGGGGTCACCCGGGCCTCACTGGTGAAGGCGATGGCGGACGCCGGGCTCGCCGACCTGCGGGCGGAGGACGTCCTGCCCAGGCTGCTGAAGGTCGTCACCGGTGCGCCGGTCACCGACCCCGCCGCCGCGGCCGCCGTGAGCAGGCTCCAGGCCTGGCTCACCGCCGGGGGCAAGCGCACCGAGACCGCCGCCGGCTCCGGGAAGTACGCCGACGCCGACGCGATCCGCATCCTGGACGCCTGGTGGCCGCTGCTGGTGAAGGCCGCATTCGAACCGGGCCTCGGCAGCGAGCTGTACCGGGCCATGACCGCCAACCTGCCCGTCGACGAGTCCCCGTCGGCCGCGCACGGCCCGACCGGCTCGCACGCCGGGAGCTCCTTCCAGTACGGCTGGTGGAGCTACGTCGACAAGGACCTGCGGGCCGTCCTCGGCGAACCGGTGAAGGGGCCGCTGGCGCGCGCCTACTGCGGCGACGGCAGTCTCGGCGCCTGCCGTGACGCCCTCCTCGCCACCTTGAAGGAGGCCGCGGGCAAGACCATGGCGCAGGTCTACCCCGGCGACGACGTGTGCGCGGCGGGCGACCAGTGGTGCGCCGACTCGATCAACCACCGCACGCTGGGCGGCATCAAGCACGGCCCGATCAGCTGGCAGAACCGGCCGACCTACCAGCAGGTCGTGGAGTTCACCTCGCACCGTTAGGCACCCGGGGCGACGCACGCTCCGGCGGCGGGTCCTCGGACGCGACCCGCCGCCGGAACCGGGCCGGAGGCAGGGGCCGGTGCGCCGGCTCAGCGGTAGAGGAGGTACTTCCTGCGGATCCCTCGGAACGCCGCGAGTTCCTCCTGCCAGCCGGCCACCACCTCGTCGGTGTCCGCGCCCGCGTCGATCATCGTGCGCACGCGCGCGCTGCCGGTGAGTTTGTCGATCCAGTGGTCCGGGCGCCAGGCGAAGCCGCTCCAGACCCGCCGGGCGGTTACCAGCAGCCCGATCCCCGTGCGCACGGGGTCGAAGGCGGCCCGGTCGTGCACATGGAGCTGCACCCCGCCGACGGTCTTCCCCTGGAACTTCGAGAAGGTGGGCGCGAAGTAGGTCTCCCTGAACCGGACCCCGGGCAGGGCGAGTTCGTTCGCCGCGGCCGCCCAGCGCCGGTCGATACCCTCCGCGCCGAGCAGTTCGAACGGCCGCGTGGTGCCGCGCCCCTCCGACAGGTTGGTGCCCTCGAACAGACACGTCCCGGCGTACACCAGGGCCGTCTCCGGGGTCGGCATGTTCGGGCTCGGCGGCACCCAGGGCAGCCCGGAGGCGTCGTAGAACTCCGAGCGCCTCCAGCCCGACATGGTCACGGTCTCCAGCGGCACCGGCTCGCTCAGGAACTCCCCGTTGAACAGCAGCGCCAGCTCCGCGACGGTCATGCCGTGCGCCTGGGAGATCGGCTGCCGTCCGACGAACGTCGCGAACTCCCGGTGCAGCACGGGCCCGAGGGCCGCCCGGCCGGTCACCGGGTTGGGCCGGTCCAGGACCACGAACCGCTTGCCCGCGAGCCGCGCCGCCTCCATGCAGTCGTAGAGGGTCCAGATGTACGTGTAGAAGCGGGCGCCGACGTCCTGGATGTCGAAGACGACCGTGTCGACGCCGGAGGCGGTGAAGATGTCCGCGAGCGGGCGGCCGCTCTTGAGGTAGGTGTCGTACACGGGCAGACCGGTGGCCGGGTCGTCGTGGCGGCCCTCGGAGCCGCCGGCCTGCGCGGTGCCGCGGAAACCGTGCTCGGGGCCGAAGACGGCGGTGAGGCCGACGCGGTCGTCCGCGTGCATGACGTCCACGACGTGGCGGACGTCGCGGGTGATGCCGGTGGGGTTGGTGACGATGCCGACCTTCCGGCCCTCCAGCAGGGCGTACCCGTCACGGGCGAGCCGTTCGAAGCCGGTGCGGAGCCGGTGGCGGGGCGGGGCCGCGGCGGCGGCGGTGGGCGCTGCCGAGGCGGCGGCCGTGGCGGCTGCCGTGAGGACGGCTCGTCTGGAAGGGCGCATGAAGGGGCCTCCGTGATCCGTTTGATGCCGGTTCGTCGTGGCTGGTCGCGCAGTTCCTCGCGCCCCTAGGGTGCTGCTCCAGCCCCTTCCTTCAAACATACCGACCGGTTAGTCTGGGGCTGTTGCTGAGCCGCGTCTTGAGGAGACCGATGGTGGGAGCCTTTCAGGGGTCGGGCGTCGTTGTCACGGGGGCCGGGGGCGGGATCGGAGCCGCGCTCGCCCGGCGGTTCGCCGCCGAAGGGGCCCGGGTCGTCGTCAACGACCTGGACGCGGAGCGCGCCAAGCGCGTCGCGGAGGAGATCGGCGGGATCGCCGTCGCCGGCGACGCCTCGGGGATCGTCGCCGACGCCCGGGACGCACTGGACGGGACCGTCGACGTCTACTGCGCCAACGCCGGAGTCGCCTTCGGCGGCGGAAGCGCGGACGGGCCGCTGGACGAGACGGCCTGGGCCGCCTCCTGGGACGTGAACGTCATGGCGCACGTCCGGGCCGCCCACGCCCTGCTGCCCGGCTGGCTGGAGCGCGGCAGCGGGCGGTTCGTCTCCACCGTGTCCGCCGCCGGACTGCTCACCATGATCGGGGCGGCCCCCTACGCCGTCACCAAGCACGGCGCGCTGGCCTTCGCCGAGTGGCTGTCGCTGACCTACCGGCACCAGGGTGTGAAGGTGCACGCGATCTGCCCGCAGGGTGTGCGCACCGACATGCTGGCCGCGACCGGCAGCGCGGGCGACCTGGTGCTCCAGCCGACCGCGATCGAGCCGGAGGATGTCGCGGACGCCCTGTTCGAGGGCATCGAGGAGGACCGCTTCCTGATCCTGCCGCACCCCGAGGTCGCCGGGTACTACCAGGCCCGGGCCGGCGCTCCCGACCGGTGGCTGTCCGGCATGAACCGCATCCAGCAGCAGTGGGAGGCCGCCCGGTGACCGGTTCCCGCTACGCCGCCAAGCCCTGGCTCGCCCTGCTGACGGACGCCCAGAAGGCCCCGGTCGACCCCGACCGCTCCCTGGTGCACGCCCTGCGCCGGGCGGCGGCCGAGACGCCGGACGGCGACTTCCTCGCCTACTTCGACGGCCGGCTCACCTACCGCGAGGCCGACGAGCTCAGTGACTCCGTCGCCGGGCACCTGGCCGCCCGCGGTCTGGAGCGCGGCGACCGGGTCGCGGTGCTGCTGCAGAACTCCCCGCACTTCGTGCTCGCCGTGCTCGGTGCCTGGAAGGCGGGCGCGGTCGTCGTGCCCGTCAACCCGATGTACAAGTCGGGCGAGGTGGCGCACGTCCTGCGCGACGGCGAGGTCGCCGCGCTGATCTGCTCGGACCGGGCCTGGGAGTCGTATCTGCGCGAGACGGCGGCCGGCTCGCCGGTGCGGATCGTGCTCACCGGCTGCGAGCTGGACTTCCAGACCCGGGGCGACACGCGCGTGCTGACCTTCGAGCGACTGCCGCAGGCGCCCGACGCGGACGACCTGGTGGCCGTGGCGCGAGCCGGGCACCGGGCGCCCGAGGGCCGGGACCCAGAACCGGACGGCATCGCGCTGATCAGCTACACCTCGGGCACCAGCGGCACGCCCAAGGGCGCCACCAACACGCACGGCAACATCATGTACAACGCCGAGCGGCAGCGGACCGGCCTCGGCCTGCCCGAGCGGCCCGTGTACTTCGCGCTGGCGCCGCTGTTCCACATCACCGGCATGGTCTGCCAGTTCGGCGCCTGCCTGAACAGCGGGGGCACGCTCGTGCTGGCCTACCGCTTCGAGGCCGGTGTGGTGCTCGACGCCCTCGCCGAGCACCGGCCGCACTACACCGTCGGCCCGTCCACGGCCTTCATGGCCCTGGCCGCGCACCCCGGCGTCACCCGGGACCACTTCTCCTCCTTCCGGGTGATCTCCTCCGGCGGTGCCCCGCTGCCCCCGGCGCTGGTGGAGAAGTTCCGGGCGGGCTTCGGCCCGTACATCCGCAACGGCTACGGACTGACCGAGTGCACGGCGCCCTGCGCCTCCGTGCCGCCCGGTCTTGAGGCACCGGTCGACCCGGTCTCCGGGACGCTCGCGGTGGGCCTGCCCGGCCCGGACACGGTCGTCCGGATCGTCGACGAGACCGGTGGCGAGGTGCCCTTCGGCGAGCAGGGCGAGATCGTCGTGAGCGGCCCCCAGGTCGTACCCGGCTACTGGCGCCGCCCCGACGCCACCGCCGAGACCTTCCCCGGTGCCGAGCTGCGCACCGGCGACATCGGCTTCATGGACGAGCAGGGCTGGCTGTACGTCGTCGACCGCAAGAAGGACATGATCAACGCGTCCGGCTTCAAGGTGTGGCCGCGCGAGGTCGAGGACGTCCTCTACACGCACCCGGCGGTGCGCGAAGCCGCCGTGGTGGGCGTGCCCGACGGGTACCGCGGGGAGACCGTCAAGGCGTACATCAGCCTCCGCCCGGGCGCCGAGGCGGACCCGGATGCGCTCGCCGCCCACTGCAAGGAGAGACTGGCCGCCTACAAGTACCCGCGCCAGGTGGAGATCCTGCCGGACTTGCCGAAGACGGCCAGTGGGAAGATCCTCCGTCGGGAACTCCGTTCCCGGACGCACGACAACTGACAGCAGTACGGAAAGGCAGGTGGCGGCAGTGCCCAGGACCACGGACCCGGACGGCACTCCCGTCCCTCAGCGGCTCCTGGCCGCCGCCACCCGGCTCTTCGCCGAGCAGGGCTACGACCGCACCTCGGTGCAGGAGATCGTCGAGGCGGCCGGTGTCACCAAAGGGGCGCTGTACCACTACTTCGGCTCCAAGGACGACCTGCTGCACGAGGTGTACGCGCGCGTGCTGCGCATCCAGCAGGAGCGTCTCGACGCGGTGGCGGGCGCGGACGAGCCGGTCGAGAAGCGGCTGCGGGCCGCGGCGGCGGACGTCGTGGTGACCACGATCGACAACCTCGACGACGCGTCGATCTTCTGGCGGTCGATGCACCATCTGAGCCCGGAGAAGAACAAGCAGGTGCGGGCGGAGCGGCGGCGCTACCACGAGCGCTTCCGCGCGCTGATCGAGGAGGGCCAGGAGGCGGGCGTCTTCTCCCGGGCGACCCCGGCGGACCTGGTCGTGGACTACCACTTCGGGTCGGTCCACCACCTGTCGACGTGGTACCGCCCGGACGGGCCGCTCGGCCCCCAGGAGGTCGCCGACCACCTGGCCGACCTGCTGCTGCGCGCCCTGCGCCCGTAAGGCGCCGGCCGGGGTTCAGGGGCCCGCCCCCGAACCCCGGCAGCCTCACAGGTACCGCTTCAGCTCCCGCCGGGCCAGCGACCGCTGGTGCACCTCGTCAGGACCGTCCGCGATCATCAGCGTCCGCGCCCCGGCGTACAGCTCCGCCAGCGGGAAGTCCTGGCTCACGCCACCCGCCCCGTGCAGCTGGATCGCCCGGTCGAGGATGTCCACCACCGCGCGCGGCGTCGCGATCTTGATGGCCTGGATCTCGGTGTGCGCCCCGCGGTTGCCCACCGTGTCCATCAGCCAGGCCGTCTTCAGCACCAGCAGCCGCAGCTGCTCCACCGTCACGCGCGCGTCGGCGATCCAGTTGTGCACCACACCCTGCTGGGCCAGCGCCTTGCCGAAGGCGTTCCGGGACACCGCCCGCCGGCACATCAGCTCGATCGCCCGTTCCGCCATGCCGATCAGCCGCATGCAGTGGTGGATGCGGCCGGGCCCGAGTCGCGCCTGGGCGATGGCGAAGCCGCCGCCCTCCTCACCGATCAGGTTCGACACCGGCACGCGCGCGTGGTCGAAGATCACCTCGGCGTGCCCGCCGTGGTAGTGGTCCTCGTACCCGAACACCTGCATCGCGCGCGTGATCGTGACGCCCGGGGTGTCGCGCGGCACCAGCACCATGGACTGCTGGCGCCGGATGTCCTCCCCGTCCGGGTCGGTCTTGCCCATCACGATGAAGATCTTGCAGTCGGGGTGCATGGCCCCGGAGATGTACCACTTGCGGCCGGTGATGACGTACTCGTCGCCGTCCCGCTCGATGTGGGTCGTGATGTTCGTGGCGTCGGAGGAGGCCACGTCCGGCTCGGTCATCGCGAACGCCGAGCGGATCTCACCGGCCAGCAGCGGCTCCAGCCACTGCTTGCGCTGCTGCTCGTCACCGAACTGGGTGAGCACCTCCATGTTGCCGGTGTCGGGTGCCGCGCAGTTCGTCACCGTCGGCGCCAGCTGCGGCGAGCGGCCCATGATCTCGGCCAGCGGCGCGTACTGCAGGTTGGTCAGCCCGGCACCGTACTCGGAGTCCGGCAGGAACAGGTTCCACAGTCCCTGCCTGCGGGCCTCGGCCTTCAGCTCCTCCACCACGGGCACGGTCTCCCACGGGGAGGCGAGCCGCTCGCGCTGCTCGTGCGCGACGGCCTCGGCCGGGAAGACGTGCTCGTCCATGAAGGCGAGGAGCTTGGCGCGCAGCTCTTCGGTGCGCGCGTCGAAAGCGAAGTCCATGTGGATCAGCCCTCCTGGAGGCCTTCGTTGAGCGTGGTCAGTCCGTGCCGGACGAAGACGGGCACGAGGTCGCCGATGCGGTCGAAGCCGCGCCCGACCGTCTGGCCGAGCGTGTAGCGGTAGTGGATGCCCTCCAGGATCACGGCGAGCTTGAACCAGGCGAACGCCGTGTACCAGGACACCGCGGAGACGTCGCGCCCCGAGCGCGCGGCGTACCGCTCGATCAGTTCGGACGGCGCCGGGTGGCCGGGCGCCTCGGCGGTGGTGGAGACGGGCGACCCCGGCATGGCGAGCGGCATGCTGTACATCACCAGCAGACCGAGGTCGGTGAGCGGATCGCCCAGCGTCGACATCTCCCAGTCGAGGATGGCCCGGATCGAGTCGTCCTCGCCGATCAGCACGTTGTCGAGCCGGTAGTCGCCGTGCACCACGGCCGGGGCGGGGGAGTCGGGCAGCTCGCGCCCGAGCGCGGCGTGCAGCTCGTCGATGCCCTCCAGGTCGCGGTTGCGGGAGGCGTCGAGCTGCTTGCCCCAGCGCCGCAGCTGCCGGTCGAGGAAGCCCTCGGGCCGCCCGAAGTCCGCGAGACCCACCTCGCCCGGGTCGACCGCGTGCAGCTCCACCAGCGTGTCGACCAGGTTCAGCACCGCGCCCCTGGTCCGCTCCGCACCGAGCGGCAGCAGCTGGTCGGCGGTGCGGTAGGGCGTGCCCTCGACGAACTCCATGACGTAGAACGGCGCGCCGAGCACCTCCTCGTCCTCGCACAGCAGCACCGGACGCGGCACCGGCACGGCGGTCGGGTGCAGCGCGCTGATCACCCGGTGCTCGCGCCTCATGTCGTGCGCGGTGGCCAGGACGTGGCCGAGCGGCGGCCGCCGCACGACCCAGCGCTCGGTACCGTCGGAGACCGCGTAGGTGAGGTTCGACCGTCCGCCCTCGATCAGCCGGCCGGACAGCGGGCCGTTGACCAGTCCGGGCCGCTCCCGGTCGAGCAGGCCGCGCAGCCGGTCGAGATCCAGTCCGGGCGGGTGGTCGGGGCTCATGCGTGGCTCCTACGGGCAGGTGAACAGTTCCCGACTCATGATGCCGACCGGTCGGTATGTCGTCCAGAGCGGGGCCGAAACGTGATCGGAGCCACGATAGGCCGCCGCCCCCGGCCCGCGGCACCCGCAGGCCGGTTCGTTCAGGTCATCCGGCTTGCGCGCCCTCCGCCGAGCCGTGAGGGTCGGATCCATGAAGGCGATCAGCTACTCACGGTACGGCGGACCCGAGGTGCTGGCGTTCGGGGAGGTGCGCGACCCCGTGGTCGGGCCGGACGCGGTGCTGGTGAAGGTGCGGGCGGCGGCCGTGAACCCCGTCGACTGGAAGGCCCGCGAGGGCCATCTGGCCGGCATCCTCGCCCCCGTCTTCCCCGTGGTGCCCGGCTGGGACGTCTCCGGTGTGGTCGTCCGGCCCGGGGTGGCCGTCTCGGAGTTCGACGTCGGGGACGAGGTCATCGGCTACGTCCGGGAGGACTTCCTCTCCCGCGGCACTTTCGCCGAGTACGTGGCCGCGCCGCTGCGCACCCTCGCCCGCAAGCCGCGCAACCTCACCTGGGAGGAGGCTGCGGGCCTGCCCCTGGTCGGGCTCACCGCCTACCAGGTGCTGCGCAAGGTGCTCGAGGTGAAGCGGGGCGAGACCGTCCTGGTGCACGCCGCGGCCGGCGGCGTCGGCTCGGTCGCCGTGCAGCTCGGCACCCACCTCGGGGCGCGGGTGATCGGGACGGCGAGCGAGCCGAACCACGACTTCGTGCGGAGCCTGGGCGGGGAGCCGGTGACGTACGGCGAGGGCCTGGGGGAGCGGGTGCGGGGGCTGGCGCCCGAGGGCGTGGACGCGGTCTTCGACACGGTCGGCGGCGACGCGCTGAAGGTCTCCGCGAACCTGCTGGCCCCGGAGGGCCGGCTGGTGTCCATCGCCGACAACGAGGTGGTGACCTACGGCGGCCGCTACTACTTCGTCCGCCCGGACGCCGAGGACCTGCGTCATCTGTCCGAACTGGCGGAGCAGGGCGTGGTGGGCGTGCACGTCGACGAGACCTTCCCGCTGGAGCGGGCGGCGGACGCGCACCGGCTGAACCAGGAGGGCCGCACCCGCGGCAAGATCGTCGTCACGGTGGACTGGGACAGCGAGGGCGAGTGAGGAGCGCGGTGCCCTGGATGTGTGGCCCTGGATGTGTGGCCCTAGAGGACGAGGGCCGCACCGCACGCCGCCATCGCCACCGTGCACAGCACCGCCGCCGCGGCGTGCCGTGGCGCGAACGCCACGGGGCCCGGCGTCGCCGCGAGCACGCGGATCCGGCGGTGGGCGATGACGAGCACCCCGAGCCAGAGCGCACAGCACAGCGCGCACGCCACGATCCCGGCCGCCGACGCCCCGCCGTGCAGCGTGGTCTTCACGGCGAGCACGGCGACGACCGTGCCGGACAGCGTCGTACGCCGCCACGCGAGCCGGGTCCGTTCCGGCTGCAGCCCGGGGTCGCGGTCCGGAACCCGCCGGAGATCCGGGGCGCTCACCCCTCCCACCCCACGAGCACGACGAGGACCATGGCGACGGCCACCACCGCCACGACGAGGCTCAGCAGCGCGGGGAACCGTGACACCGGCAGGTCCTCGCCCCGGCGCATGGCCCGTTCGCAGCGCACCCAGTGGTTGACCGCGCGCAGCGAGCACAGCACGCCCGCGGCGAGCAGGGCGAGCGCCAGCCCGACCCGCCAGCCCCAGCGCAGGTCCGGCAGGAACTGATCGACGGCGAAGCCGCCGCCGATGAGCGCGAGCGCGGTGCGCAGCCAGGCGAGGAAGGTGCGTTCGTTCGCCAGCGAGAACCGGTAGTCGGGCGTCTCGCCGTCCCGCCGTACCTCGGCGGGTGCGAACCACAACCGGACGTTCCGTACGAACTCGATCACGTGCGCGACCCTACCCGGGGCGGGCTCGCCCGCCGTGTCAGCCCGTCGCCCGGAACGCCCGGAGCCGTTCGTACGCCGCGAGCCCGTCCGGCACCCACTCCCAGTCGGCCAGGCGCCGCTCCACCTCGTCCTCCGGCAGGAAGTCGTGCCAGGCGACCTCCTCGGCCTGCGGCCGTACGGGCAGCTCGCAGCGCACCTCGTACACCGCCGACCACCAGCTGCGCCCGGCGCCGTCGTCGTAGAGGAACTTGAAGAGGAACCGCGGGTCCGGCAGGCCGGTGACGCCGAGCTCCTCCTCCGCCTCCCGCAGGGCGGCCGTGTCGTAGGACTCGCCCGCGCCGACGACCCCGCCGACGAACATGTCGTGGAGGGAGGGGAAGACCAGCTTGGTCGGGGTCCGCCGGTGCACGAAGATCCGGCCCCCGGCGTCCCGGGCCAGGACGAACACGCAGCGGTGGCGCAGGCCCCGGGCGTAGGCCTCGCCGCGGGGGGACCGCCCGACGACCCGGTCGTGCTCGTCGACGATGTCGAGGATCTCGTCAGCAGCGCTCATGCCCTCATCCAAGCAGGGGCGGCCGGGGGAGCAGGGGCCGGGCGGGGAGCCGGGCCCGTCAGGGCGAGGCCGGGCTCACGGCGGGCGCGGCGACCGGTGCGGGCCGCGCGGCCGGCCCCGTCGGCATCGCCGGATGCAGCCCCAGCAGCACGATGCCCGCGACGACGGCCGCGAGGCCACCGGCCTCCCAGGTCAGCGCCACCGCGTCGGTGCGCAGCCGGTCGCCCAGGAAGCCGACGCCGCAGATGATCCCGGCCAGCGGCTGGGCCGCGGTCAGGGCGGGCAGCGACTTGCGCAGGGACGCCGTCTCGAAGGCGCTCTGCACGAGAACCAGCCCGGTGACGCCGAGCGCGAGCACCGCGTAGGGCTGCCAGCCGGTCAGCAGTCCGGCCAGGCCGTCCTCGGCGGCCTTCTGCCCGCTCACCCGGGTCAGCGCGTCCTGCACCCCGTACAGCAGCCCGGCGGCGAGCGCCAGCAGCACCGGACCGGAGCCCAGCCGCGAGCGCCGCCCGCGTGCCGTGAGGAGCAGAGCGAGCCCGATCATGCCGCCGATGATGAGCCACTGCCGCAGGGGATCGGCCGTCGCGGTGCCGCCCTCGGGCCGGCCCGCCACGACGAACGCCGTCACGCCGCCCGCGAGCAGCAGCAGGCCCGCCCAGCCCTGGCGGCCCAGCGGCCGGCCGCACTGCTTGCGGGAGAGCGCGAGCGCGAAGAGCAGGTTCGTGGCCAGCAGCGGCTCCACCAGCGACAGCTCGCCCTGCCCGAGCGCGGCGGCGCCCAGTGCCATGCCGGCCACCATCAGCGCGATGCCGCCGAGCCAGCGGGGCACCCTGGCCAGGTCGAGCAGCAGGCGGAAGGAGAGGAAGTCGCTCAGCGGGGCCCGCTGGGCCGCGTTCTGCTGCAGGACGAAGCCGAAGCCGAGACAGCAGGCGGCGCCGAGGGCGAGGGCCAGGACAAGAACCGACACGCGGTGTACCTCGATCGTCAGGTCGGGTCACGATGGCGTAGGGGCCGACTGTACCGGCCGGCTCCGCCCGGCTCGCCCGTACGTCCTGCCATCGTGGGGGCCGCCGCCCGCCCACGCCATGACGTACGTCACAACGGGCGAAACGGATAATTCGGCAGCTGATCGCCCTGCCACCAGGGGTCTCATGGGTCACAAAGCCCGCACGGGCAACGGCAGTTGACGCGTGTAACGCGGCGGCGGCCCTTGACGCCAACCGTTGGTGCGGGGTTGGCTGTGTGTGATCAGTTCATGGCGGTGCGCACACCCCGCGCACCGGCGACCACCGTGAGCCGAAACACAAGAAGAGCGCGTGAGGAAGTCCCGCGGTGTCCCCACCCCCGCCTCCCCTCGGCCGTGGCCGCAGACGTGCGGCACAGGCCTTCGACGAGGCCCTCGACGACGCCGACCTCGTGACCGCGCGCACGTCCCTGGCCCAGGGCCGCTGGCAGAACGCCCGTTCCCTGCTGGTCCGCACCGGCGACGACTGGGACCGCCGCGGCCACCGCGTCACGGTCCTGGCCCGCGAGTCCTCGACGGCCGCCTGGGCCCGCGAGTGGCTGCTCGCCGAACCCGAGTCCGCCGACGCCTCGGTCCTGCTCGCCGTGGCCCAGGTCCGGCGTGCCCTGGACGGCAAGGGCAAACCGGCCCCGGCCCGCGAGGCCTGCCGGGAGGCGGCCGGCCGTGACCCCGCCGACCCCACCCCCTGGCTCGGGCTGCTCATGCTGGAGTGCGCGGTCGGGACCGACCAGGACGTCGTGCGGACGTTCGAGCAGGTCCGCGCCCGGTACGCCGACCACCACCACGCCCACCACCTGATGGTCGCCCGCCTCGCCGGACGCCGCACGGACGTCGGCCCCGACCCCCTGCACGAGGTCTACGACTTCGCCAACTGGGCCGCCGAACAGGCACCCGCCGACTCCCCGCTCGCGATCCTGCCGGTCATCGCCCACGCCGAGCGCTACCGCGCGCTGGCCGCCGCCGGGTACGGGTCCGCCGACCCGGCCGCCTCCGGCCACTGGACGGGCCGCCGCGCCCGGCAGGTGATGAAAGCGGCCTTCGACTGGTGGCTGGAGTGGGAGCTGGAGGGTCACCCGCGGCGGCTGATCGACCTGAACTTCCTCGCCCACGCCAAGTTCTGCGAAGGGCGGGGCGCCGAGGCCGCCGCCCTGTTCCACCGGATCGGCCGCCACGCCACCCCGGCGCCCTGGTCGTACCCGGACCGCGACCCGCACACCGCCTTCGCCGCCGCCCGCGCCGGCGCGCTCGGCACGGTCTGACCCCCCTATCCCACAAGTGAGGACGCCCTCCCGATGACCACGGACAGCACGAGAGCGAACCCGTCCGCCCCCGGCGGCATCAGTACCTTCAAAGGGCAGGAGCGTGCCCTGCGCGCCGGCCGGCTCGGCACCGGGGGCCTGCTGCTTTCCGTGCTCGCCGCGACCGCCCCCCTCATGGTCGTCGCGGGTGTCATGCCCACCACATTCGCGGTGATGGGCATCGTCGGCCAGCCGCTGCTCTTCGTGGTCCTGGGCGTCGTCCTGGTCCTGTTCAGCCTCGGCTACGCCGAGATGAGCCGGCACGTCCACAACGCGGGCGCCTTCTACGCCTACATCTCCCGCGGCCTCGGCGGCACCGCCGGAGCGGGCGCCGCCCTGGTCGCC
Source organism: Streptomyces sp. NPDC015242 (assembly GCF_043079125.1). Classification (NCBI taxonomy): domain Bacteria; kingdom Bacillati; phylum Actinomycetota; class Actinomycetes; order Kitasatosporales; family Streptomycetaceae; genus Streptomyces; species Streptomyces sp. NPDC015242. The sequence continues at coordinate 130,764 of NZ_JBIBUF010000011.1, forward strand.
CTCGTCGCCTACAACGCGCTCCAGATCGGCATCTACGGCATCCTCGGCTTCGAGGTCTCCGGGCTGTTCGCCACCTACGCCGAGATCGAGGTCGCGTGGTGGATACCGGCCCTGGTGGCCGCGCTCGCCGTCGGGCTGCTGGGCTGGCTGAAGATCGACGTCAACGCGCGCGTCCTCGGCGTCCTGCTGGTCATCGAGGTGCTCCTCGTGGTGATCTTCGACATCGCGGCCCTCACCGACCCCGGCACGGAGGGCCTGTCGCTGCACGCCTTCAACCCCGACACCCTCACCGGCGCGGGCGTCGGCACCGCGCTGTGCTTCTGCATCGCCGCCTTCCTCGGCTTCGAACAGGCCCCGGTCTACGCCGAGGAGACCAGCCGCCCGCACGTCCTGGTGCCGCGCGTGATGTTCCTCGCCGTCGCCGGGGTCGCCGTCTTCTTCGCGCTGAGCAGTTGGGCCCTCACCGTCGCCACCGGCCCCGCCGCGATCGTCGGCACGGCACAGAAGCAGAGCGCCGGGATGCTGTTCTTCCTCACCGAGTCCCGCCTCGGCGGCACCTTCACGGACGTCCTGCACGTCCTGTTCGTCACCGGCATGTTCGCCGCCCTGCTCAGCTTCCACAACGTCGTCGCCCGGTACGCCTTCGCCATGGGCCGCGAGGGCCTGCTGCCCGCCGCGTTCGGCCGCACCAGCGGCACCAGCGGCGCCCCGGGCACCGGTTCGCTGCTGCAGACCGTGGTGGCCGTGGTGGTCGTGACCGGCTTCGCGATCGCCGACGACAAGCCGGTGGGCGATCCGACCGCGCCCGTCCTGCACCTGTTCACCTGGCTCGGCAACGTCGGCGCCCTCGGCGTGATCGTCCTGATGGCGGCGGCCTCCCTGTCGGTCGTCGTCTTCTTCGTCCGCCGCGGCGCCGCGGGCGCCCAGGCCTGGCGGCTGGTCACCTCCGCGCTGGCCGGAATCGCCCTGCTCGTCATCGCCGGCTACACCGTCAAGGACTTCGACGTCCTGGTCGGCGCCGGACCCGGCTCGTCGCTCAGCTGGGTCCTGCCCGGCATCATCGGCCTGGCCCTCGCCGCCGGCCTGGTCCTCGGTCTCGTGCTGCGCGCCCGCGCCCCCGAGAAGCACGCCCGCATCGGACTCGGCAACGAGGCGTTCCAGCTGGACAAGGCGGCGGACGGGGCGTCGCCGTCCTGATCCGCCGCCGCGAGAAGTGACGGAACTCTGACGAGCACCCGCGACCCCTGTCCCGAACAGGCCGCGGGTGCTCGAATGAGGACGTGAACCAGGACGTACATCAGGGCGCGGGCGAGGACCGTCCCGAGGAGCGGGGCACCCCGGTCGGCCGCCGCGTCTTCCTCGGCACCCTCGCCCTGGGCGCCCTCGGCGTGGTCGCCGCGCCCCCGCTGCAACGCGGTCTGGAGGGCTTCCTCGGCAGCGCCGCCGGCAAGGACCCCACCGGCCTGACCGGCCTCCTCCCGAACGGCGGCGGCTTCCGCTACTACTCGGTCGCCTCGTCGGTCCCGCGCAGGAACGCCGGCACCTACCGCCTCAGGGTCGACGGCCTGGTCGACCACCCGGCCACCTACACCCTGGCCGACCTCAGGACCCTCCCGCAGACCCGCATGGTCCGCGACGTCCAGTGCGTCACCGGCTGGCGCGTCCCGGACACCCCCTTCGAGGGGGTACGCCTGTCCCGCCTCCTGGACGCGGCCGGCGTCCGCCCCACGGCCAGGGCCGTCCGCTTCACCTGCTTCGACGGCACGTACTTCGAGAGCCTCACCCTCGCCCAGGCCCGCCGCGACGACGTCCTGGTCGCCCTCCGCATGCGGGACGAGGACCTCGGCCACTCCCACGGCGGCCCGGTCCGCCTCTACGTGGCGCCCATGTACTTCTACAAGTCCGCCAAGTGGCTTTCCGGCATCACCGTCACCGACGAGGTCAGGCCCGGCTACTGGGAGGAGCGCGGCTACGACGTGGACGCCTGGGTGGGCCGTTCGAACGGACGCGACGATGAGCCCACGAGCTGACGCGCCCCCGGCAGCGGCCGAGCTGCGCCGCTTCACCCCGGCACAGCGCTGGGTCCACCGCGCCACGGCCGCCCTGACGGGCGTCTGCGTGGTGACCGCGGCCTTCCTCTACGTCCCGCAGCTCGCCGAACTCGCCGGCCGCCGCGCCCTCGTCGTCACCCTGCACGTCTGGTCCGGACTCGCCCTGCCCGTCCCTGCGCTGACGGGCCTGGCCTCCCGGGCCTTCCGCGCCGACCTGGGCCGCCTCAACCGCTTCGGCCCGCACGACCGCGCCTGGCTGCGCGCCGCCCTGCACCGGGACAAGCGCCACGCGTCCCGTCCGGCGGGCAAGTTCAACGCCGGCCAGAAGATCTACGCGGCCTGGATCGCCGGCGCCGGCCTCGTCATGCTCGGCACCGGCCTGATGATGTGGCTCACCCACCTCACGCCCTTGTTCTGGCGCACCAGCGCGACCTTCGTCCACGACTGGCTGGCCCTGACCGTCGGCATCGTCCTGGCCGGTCACATCGGTATGGCGCTGGCGGACCCGGAGGCCCGAAGGGGCATGCGCACCGGCAGCGTGAGCAGGGAGTGGACGGACCGGGAGCACCCCTTGTGGCGCGAGTGATCCGTCGCCTCCGGGGCGCCCCGTCGCCGCCGCCCTCCTAGATGACGAGGGACAACAGCAGGACCAGACCGCCGGCGACCACCGAGATGATCGTCTCCATGACGGACCAGGTCTTGATGTTCTGGCCGACGCTCAGCCCGAAGTACTCCTTCACCATCCAGAAGCCGGCGTCGTTGACGTGGCTGAAGAACAGCGAGCCGGCGCCGATGGCCAGGACGAGGAGAGCGGCGTGTGTGGTCGACATGTCGGCCGCGAGCGGGGCGACCAGACCGGCCGCCGAGACCGTGGCGACGGTCGCCGAGCCGGTCGCGAGCCGGATGACCACCGCGATCAGCCAGGCCAGCAGCAGCGCCGGGATGGCCCAGTCCTCGGAGATGTCCAGGACCATCTGCCCCACGCCCGTGTCGATGAGCGTCTGCTTGAAGCCGCCGCCCGCGCCGACGATCAGCAGGATGCCCGCGATCGGCATGAGGCTCTTCTCGACGAGCGGCGAGATCCGCTCCTTGGAGAACCCGGCGGGCCGCAGCAGCGTGAAGATGCCGACCAGCACCGAGGCGAGCAGCGCGATCATGGGGGCGCCGATGACGTCGAAGACCCGCTGCACGGTGTTCTCGGGGTCGTCCACGACGATGTCCACCAGCGCCTTGGCGAGCATGAGGATCACCGGGAGGAGCACCGTGAAGAGCGTGGCGCCGAAGCCGGGACGCTTCTCGAGGTCCTCGGAGGCGCGCTGCGGGATCATCTTCTCGGGCGCGGGGACGTCGACCCAGCGGGCCGCGTACTTCGAGAACACCGGTCCGGCGATGATCACCGTCGGGACGGCGACGAGGACGCCGAGCGCCAGCGTCACGCCGAGGTCGGCGCCGACCGCGTCGATCGCGACCAGCGGACCGGGGTGCGGCGGCACGAGGCCGTGCATCACCGACAGACCCGCGAGCGCCGGGATGCCGATGCGCATGAGCGAGTAGTTGCCGCGCTTGGCGACCATCAGCACCACCGGGATCAGCAGCACGATGCCGACCTCGAAGAACAGCGGCAGCCCGATCACGGAGGCGATGAGCACCATCGCCCAGGGCATCGAGCGACCGCCGGCCCTGGCCAAAATGGTGTCGACGATCTGGTCGGCGCCGCCGGAGTCGGCGAGCATCTTGCCGAGGATCGCGCCCAGGGCGATCAGCACGCCGACGCCGGCGACCGTGGAGCCGAGGCCGGTGCTGAAGCTGGTGAGGACCTTGTCCAGGGGCGCCCCGGCGAGCGCGCCGAGCGCCAGCGACCCGATGGTCAGCGCCAGGAAGGCGTGCAGCTTGAACTTGGTGATGAGCAGGACGATGACGGCGATGCCCGCCAGGACGGCGATGCCCAGCTGAGCGTGGCCGGCCGAGGTGATCGGCTCGGGTGCGTCCGCTGCCAGCATCTCGACGCTGAGTCTGGTCACGGGGGTGTTCCCTTGCGTTCGGGGAGTCGGGGGAGAAGGGGGGAAACCGGCGGGGGCTAGAGGATCGGCTCGGGGAGCGAGCCGATGGCGTGCACCGCCCGCTCGGTGATCTCCGCCGGGCTGCCCGCGACGTCCACGGCGACCCCCGCCTCGTCCGCCTGGAGCGGCTGGAGCGTGGCGAACTGGGAATCGAGCAGTGCCGTGGGCATGAAGTGCCCCTGCCGGTGCGACATCCGGTCTTCGATCAGCGCGCGGTCGCCCGTGAGGTGCACGAAGACCACGCCGGGCGCGGCGGACCGCAGCCGGTCGCGGTACGACCGCTTCAGCGCCGAGCAGCTGACCACCCCGCCGAGCCCGGCCCGCCCCTGGGCCCAGTCGCCGATGGCGTCCAGCCAGGGTCCGCGGTCCTCGTCGGTGAGCGGCGTACCGGCCGACATCTTGGCGATGTTGGCCGCCGGGTGGAAGTCGTCGCCCTCGGCGTAGGGAACGCCGAGCCGGGCGGCGAGCAGGGGACCGATGGTGGTCTTGCCCGTGCCCGCGACGCCCATGACCACGACGACATGGGGGGTGTTCATCGCTGCCTCACTGTCTGCTGTCCTCGTCGACACGTGATGTCGACGCAACTGAAACTCATTAGGTACGACGAATTCAAGACTTCGTGATGAATAAGTCTGACTTTTTGTCTCCGTGATCTACCCCGTACGCTGAGTGCATGACCACACCGGGCCGGGGGCTGCACGGCCGCGTACTGGACACCCTGGGCCCCGAGATCACCGCGGGTGAGTACCCGCCGGGCAGTGTCCTGCGCACGGACGAGCTCGCCCAGCGCTTCGACGTGTCACGCTCGGTGATGCGCGAAGCGGTCCGGGTCCTGGAGTCCATGCACCTCGTCGAGTCCCGCCGCCGCGTCGGCGTCACGGTCCGCCCCAGATCCGAGTGGAACGTCTACGACCCGCAGGTCATCCGCTGGCGTCTGGCCGGCGCCGACCGCCCGCAGCAGCTGCGCTCCCTCACGGTGCTGCGCTCGGCGATCGAGCCGGTCGCGGCCGGCCTCGCCGCCCGGCACGCCACCTCCGAGCAGTGCGCCGAACTCACCGAGTGCGCCCTCGGCATGGTCGCCCACTCACGCGGTCACAAGCTGGAGGGATACCTCTTCCACGACATCGCCTTCCACCGCGTCATCCTGTCGGCTTCGGGCAACGAGATGTTCGCCCGCCTCGGCGACGTCGTCGCCGAGGTCCTCACCGGCCGCACGCAGCACGACGTGATGTTCGAGGACCCGGACCCGGCCGCCGTCACCCTCCACGTCCAGGTCGCCGAGGCGGTCCGCGCGGGCGACGCGGCCCGGGCGGAGCAACTGACCCGCGAGATCACGGTCGGCGCCCTCCAGGAACTCGACATCCTGGCGCCGTGATCCTGGCGCCGCGGCGAAGGCGGCCGCCACGGACCGGACCTACGACAGGAAGTCCCCGTCGACGTACACCCACGCCCCGTCGACCCGCTCGAACCGGCTGCGCTCGTGCAGCGACCCGCCCCGGTAGGACGCACGGAACTCCACGGTCCCGGTCGAGTGGAAGGCGGACCCGTCCCGTGTGTCCAGGATCTCCAGCCCGGTCCACCGCGTCCCCGGGTCCGGCTCCAGCGTCCCGGGCCGCGTCCGCGGGTGCCAGGTCCGCAGCAGATAGACGGTGTCACCCTTGACGAAGGCGCAGTACCGCGACCGCATCAGCCGCTCGGCCGTCGGCGCTGCGGCCGCCCCGGAGTGGAAGCGCCCACAGCACGCCTCGTAGGCCTCGGGGAGCCCGCACGGGCAGGAACGCCTGGTCATGTCACCTCTCCGCCGAAACGACCGAGGGCCGCGACCTCGCGGTCACGGCCCTCAGCCTCATGTGTCCGAGGGGGGACTTGAACCCCCACGCCCGATAAAGGGCACTAGCACCTCAAGCTAGCGCGTCTGCCATTCCGCCACCCGGACAAGGTGTCTGTCGCGTGGGTTCTCCCCGCGGCGACGACGTAAACATTACCAGGCTTTCGAGGGTGACCGATCACCCCCCGTCTCCGGCCGGGACCGGCGTGAACGGCGTGTGACGGGCCGGGAGGGCTCTTGGGGAGCGGGCGGGGGAGAGGGAGGATGAAGGGGACCCACCAGCAGTGACACCGGGAGGAAGCACGTGAGCGAGACGGACACGGCCAGGAACGTCACCGGCGAGGACGAGGTCGTGGACCTCTGCCGCGAGCTGATCCAGATCGACACCAGCAACTACGGCGACCACTCGGGACCGGGCGAGCGCAAGGCGGCCGAGTACGTGGCCGAGAAGCTGGCCGAGGTCGGGCTCGAACCGCGGATCTTCGAATCCCACCCGGGCCGCGCCTCCACGGTGGCCCGTATCGAGGGCGAGGACCCCTCCCGGCCCGCGCTCCTCATCCACGGTCACACCGACGTGGTGCCGGCCAACGCCGACGACTGGACCCACCACCCCTTCTCCGGCGAGATCGCCGACGGCTGCGTCTGGGGCCGCGGGGCGGTCGACATGAAGGACATGGACGCGATGACCCTGGCGGTCGTGCGCGACCGGCTGCGCAGCGGGCGCAAGCCCCCGCGCGACATCGTCCTCGCGTTCCTCGCGGACGAGGAGGCGGGCGGCACCTACGGGGCCCGCTATCTCGTCGACCACCACCGTGACCTCTTCGACGGTGTCACCGAGGCGATCAGCGAGGTGGGCGGCTTCTCCTTCACGGTGAGCGAGGAGCGGCGGCTGTACCTGATCCAGACGGCCGAGAAGGGCATGCACTGGATGAAGCTGACCGTGGCCGGCACGGCGGGGCACGGGTCGATGATCCACCGGGACAACGCGATCACCGAGCTGTCGGAGGCCGTCGCCCGGCTGGGCCGGCACAAGTTCCCGGTGCGGGTCACCAAGACCACCCGGGCCTTCCTCGACGAACTCGGCGACGCGCTCGGCACCGAGCTCGACCCGGAGGACATGGAGTCGACCCTCGCCAGGCTCGGCGGCATCGCCAAGCTCATCGGCGCGACCCTCAGCAACACGGCCAACCCCACGCAGCTCGGGGCCGGTTACAAGGTCAACGTCATCCCCGGCGAGGCGACCGCCCACGTCGACGGCCGCTTCCTGCCCGGGTTCGAGGACGAGTTCCTCGCCGACCTCGACCGGATCCTCGGCCCGAAGGTGCGGCGCGAGGACGTCCACGCCGACAAGGCCGTCGAGACCACCTTCGACGGGGCGCTCGTGGAGGCCATGCAGTCCTCGCTGCTCGCCGAGGACCCGACCGCCAAGGCGATCCCCTACATGCTCTCCGGCGGCACGGACGCGAAGTCCTTCGACGACCTGGGCATCCGGGGCTTCGGCTTCGCGCCCCTGAAGCTGCCGCCGGAGCTGGACTTCGCCGGCATGTTCCACGGCGTGGACGAGCGGGTCCCGGTCGACGGGCTGAAGTTCGGGGTGCGGGTGCTCGACCGGTTCATCGACGCGTCCTGAAAGGCGCCTCCCGCAGGCCGGTATTCGGGCGCGCGTGCGAGATCGACTGGGAAGAGTGAATGCGACCATAAGCTCGTAGCCTCATTACTCCAGCCTCGTTACAGGTAATGCGATCGCAAGATGGGTCGCTTTGCCAACTAGGAGGAATAATGATCAAGAAGGTCGTCGCTGCTGCGGCTGCCACCGGTGGTCTGGTGCTCGCGGGTGCGGGTATGGCCGTCGCCGACTCCGGTGCCCAGGGTGCCGCGGTGCACTCCCCGGGTGTCGTGTCCGGCAATGTCATCCAGGTGCCCGTTCACGTCCCGGTGAACGTCTGCGGCAACACGGTCTCCGTGATCGGGCTGCTGAACCCCGCCTTCGGCAACACCTGCATCAACAAGTGATGCGTCCCCCTCTCTGAGGGGAGTTCGAAGCCACCGGTCCCGGAGCGCGAGCCATGCGCTCCGGGACCGAGCGCTTCTTCAGGGGAATTCGAGAAGAATTCGATAAAGGGTCGAAGGCAGGTATTCAGCAATGCGACAGGTCACCCGCAAGGGTCTGATGACCGTGGCGGCCGCGACCGGTGTGATCGCCGCCGCGGGCGGCTCCGCTCACGCTTCCTCCGGTGCGCAGGGCACCACGTCGGGCTCGCCCGGCGTGCTGTCCGGGAACACGGTGCAGGCGCCGGTGCACGCACCGGTCAACGCCTGCGGCAACACGGTCAACGTCGTCGGCGTGCTCAACCCGGCGATGGGCAACTCGTGCGCCGACCAGGGCGGTGGATCGTCGTCGGGGGGATACGGCGATCACGGTGGCCACGGCGGCTCGCACGCGGGCGGGCACGCGAGCGACTCACCCGGTGTCGGCTCCGGCAACCACGTCCAGGCGCCGGTGTACGCGCCGGTGAACGTCTGCGGCAACAGCGTCGACGTCGTCGGCGTCTTCAACCCCTCGATGGGCAACGAGTGCGCGAACCAGGGCGGTGGATCGTCGTCGGGGAGGTACGGCGATCACGGCGGCTCGCAGGCGGGCGGGCACGCCAGCGACTCGCCCGGTGTCGGCTCCGGCAACCACGTCCAGGCGCCGGTGTACGCGCCGGTGAACGTCTGCGGCAACACGGTCGACGTCGTCGGCATCGGCAACCCCAGCACGGGCAACGACTGCGCGAACGGCGGCCACCACGGCGCCCCGCCCGGCGGCGGCCACGAGACCCCGGGACAGCCGGGCGGTCCCGGCGACCCGGGCACCCCCGGACACCCCGGCAACCCGGGCGATCCTGGTCACCCCGGTAGCCCCGGCGGTCCCGGAGGTCCGGGCGCCCCCGACGGACCCGGCCACCCCGGCACCCCGGGTACGCCGCCCACCACCGGCACCGGAACGCCGGGCGGCTCCGCGCACGGCAACGAGCCGGGCGGGCAGTTCGTCACCCAGCCCCACGGCGACGCCCAGCTCGCGGACACCGGCAGCGATCTGCCGCTCGGGTTCGCCCTCCCCGCCGGTGCCGGCGCCCTGCTGGCGGGAGCGATCCTCTACCGCAAGGCACGCGCCTCGGCCTGAGACCCCCGCCGCCCGGCCCCCGCAACGGAGCGGGCCCCGCTGCCGCGGGGCCCGCTCCGTCATGTGCCTTCTCCGGGCACCGTCTCACCTCACCACGTGGCCCGCACCTGGCGGATGATCCGCCGGCGCAACCGCACCCTGCGGCTGCCGTCGCGCAGCAGGCTCAGACGGTACAACTCCCAGTGTCCGTACTCCGCATGGTCCGTCAGCAGACGTGCCGTCTCCTTGCGGGAGACCCCGCGCGGTACGTACACGTCGACAAATTCGTATTCCGGCATCGCATCTATTGTGCGGGCTGGGGCCTCGTACGGATAGCGTCTGCACTATGTCTGATGCTGCGCAGCCCACCGCTGCCGAGGTACGCGCCGCCGCCGAGGCGGTCAAGACCGCGCTCGACCGCCACCTGGCCGCGGTCGAACGCAGGTCGGGGGAGGACGACCCGGCCGTCTACGAGGCGTTCAACCAGCTGGCCGCGGCCGCAGAGGTGTACGACGAACTGCTCTACGACCGCTACGACGAGGTCACACCCTTCGAGATCCCCGGTGCGGAGGACGCGCTGCCCCCGTACACCGGCCCCGAGGAACCGAACGCGCTGAGCGTACTGATCCGCCGTGACTACGCCGTCGCCGAACCCCAGCGGCTGCTGGCGCAGGCACAGCGGATCGAGGCGGCCGACGGCGACGAGGGCTCCCCGGCGTCCGGGACCGTCCACGGTGCGCTCGGTCTGCTGTTCGGTGAGTTCGAGCCCGACGAGATCGCCTCCCGGCACAAGGAGTTCGGTCTGGAGGAGGGCGACTCCACGCTCTGGGTGACGGCGTCGGACGAGCCGGCCGAGCCGGGGGAGTGGCTGGAGGCACCGTTCGAGCAGGTCGACGCGCAGCAGGTGGTGTGCCGCTTCGACGTCAGCGCCGTCTTCGACGACGAGATCGACGTCCTCGACGACGACGAGGAGGACGAGGACCCGGAGGAGCTGGAGGACCTCGACACCGACTTGGACGAGGACGAGGACGAGGACCTGGAGCCGCTGGACGCGGACCGCCGCTGAACGCGCTCCGGTCACCCGACGGCGGTGGTCACGGGAACGGGCCCGTGACCACCGCCGTCGTTCATCCGCCGGCGACCTGTGGGGCGAGCAGTACGGGGAGCCGGGTCGTGCGGGGCTTCGCCGGAACCTCGGCCACGGCCCTGGGCAGCGCCTGCTCCACGCCGTGCACCACGGACAGATGCCGGTCGGCCCGCCCGAACGCCGTGTACACCCAGGGCCGGCTCAGCGCCTGCGCCGCGTCACCGGGCAGCACCACGACCACCGCGGGCCAGCGGCTCCCGACGGCCTGGTGCGCGGTCATCGCCCACCCGTGCCGCACGCACTGCTCGACCCGCTCCTTCGGCACGACGACCGGCTCACCCGCGCACGACAGGTGCAGTCCCCCGGCGTCCGCCTTCACCACCCGGCCCGGCACCGCCCTGCCCGGTGCGGGGGAGTGGACGATCCGGTCGCCGGGGTCGAAGCCGCCGAAGCGGCCCGGGCCCGGATTGAGCCGCTCCTTCAGGGCGGCGTTGAGGGCGCGCGTGCCGACCGCACCGCCGTGCCCCGGCGTGATCACCTGCGTCTCCTCGGCGGGTACGCCGAGGGCCCGCGGCACCGAGTCCACGACGAGCTGCACCGTGCGGTGCACGGCCTCGCCCGCGTCGCGCACCGGCACGATCACGACTTCCCTGCCGGGCGCCTCGACCTGGTTCAGCTCGCCGACGCCGATGCCGGAGACCAGCTCGCCCAGCGGTCCCGGGTCCGGCAGCCGGGAGGCGACCTGCGGGCAGATCCGCGCGGCGAGGAGGTCGGCGAACACCCGCCCCGGGCCGACGGACCACAGCACCGCCGGATCCCCGGCCAGCACCAGCCGGGCCCCGTCCGGCATCGACTCCGTCAGCAGCGCCGCCGTCTCGACGTCGAGCTGCGGCGCGTCCAGCACGACGAGCAGGTCCAGGTCCAGAGCCCCGTCGGCGTCCCGCCCGGGCCCTTCCGGACCGGCGAGGAGCCCGGGGACGGTGGCGACCGGCACGTCGTCGCTCTCCTGCCCGGCTCGGCGCAGCAGGGCGGCGAAGCGGTCGCGGCCGACCGGGCCGTGGGTGGCGGCCCAGGCGCGCAGCCCGAGGGAGCCGGCGGCGTGCAGCAGCGCCGCCGGCTCGGCCAGGGACGCCTCCCCGCCGGTGTGCAGGACCAGACCGTGACCGGCGACCGCGCGGATCAGCTCACCCGCGGACCCGGCGGCCGAGGCAGCGAGCCGCTCCCACTCCTCGGCCGGACCGTCCTGCTTGGGAGCGGAGTTGACCAGCCGGGCCAGGCCGTCGGCCAGGCTCTCCTCCGCCAGCGCGTACCGCTCGAGACCGACCAGGACCCGGACCGGACGCTCCTGGTCCTCCTCCGCGCCCTCCGGTTCCGCCGCGGGGACCGGGGCACCGGTCTCCTCCAGGGCGTCCTGGAAGACCAGCGCCTCGCCCTCCGCGATCGCGTCCTGCACGGCGCTGTCCGGCTCGGGCACGCCCCGCTGGGCCAGGGCCGCCAGGAGCGCCGGCATCTCCAGGGCGGTGTGCCCCGCGAGGGCCGCCTGCTCCAGGAGCCAGACCGTGACGGCCCGGCCGCGCCGCTCGTCGTCCGGGGCGCACTCCGCGCCCAGCAGGGCCCGCGCGAACCCGTCGGCCTGTTCGGGCCGCACGCCCGGCACCCGCAGCAGCTGCCAGGGATCGGCCCGCAGCAGTTCGTCGGCGCCCTCACCGAGCACCTCGGCCACCTGCGCGGCGAGCGTCTCCGGGGCGCCGCCCGCGCCGAGCACCCGCCGGACGCCCTGCACCGTCTCGGGCGCGGGCGCCGCCGGCATCGCGACGGCCTCGGCCGCCACCGGCTGCGGCCGCCGGGCCGGCTCCGGGGCGGAGCGGCGCGGGGCGGGCGCGGGCTCCGCGAACACCGTGGCCGCCGGCTTCTCGCCGCTCTCCACGGCCCGCACGGCCGCGAGCAGATCGGCGGCCCTGCCGCTCAGCTTGGCGCCGGCCTCGATGGGCGCCTTCTTCTCGGCCTTGCGCTGCTCGATGCGCTCCCGCTCGGCCCGCTGCGCCAGCAACTCGGCCTCGGCCTCGGAGAGCCGGGCACCCTCGCCCTGTGCCGCCGCGTCCTCCGAGGACCGGCCGGCCGAGCCGTCCGCCGTCTCCTCCGCCGCCGATTCCCCTGCGGACCGGCCGGAGGCGCTGCCCTCCGTCTCCTCCGCCGCCGAGTCCCCGGCACCCTCCGCCCGGGTGTTCCCCGCGGTGCCCGGCGTCCCCGGCTCGGCGTCCTCCGTGGTCTCGGGCTCCGTGCTCACAGCGTGCTCCAGTCGTGATCGGGATAGCGGTGCACGGGCGCCGACACATCGTCGAGCGCCCGGCAGATCTCGTCAGGAAGACTAAGGGTCTCCACTGACAACGCCGCCGTGAGCTGCTGCGCGTTGCGCGCGCCGACGATGGGGGCGGTCACCCCCGGCCGGTCGCGGATCCAGGCCAGGGCCACCTGGAGCGGTGTCACCGCGAGTCCGTCGGCCGCGGTGGCCACGGCGTCGACGATGCGGCTCGCGGTGTCGTCGAGGTAGGGCGCGACGAAGGGCGCGAGGTGGTCCGAGGCGGCGCGGGAGTCCGGCGGCGTGCTGTCGCCCCGGTACTTGCCCGTCAGCACCCCGCGCCCGAGCGGCGAGGACGGGAGCAGGCCTATGCCGAGGTCCAGCGCGGCCGGCAGCACCTCGCGTTCGACGCCGCGCTGCAGGAGCGAGTACTCCAGCTGCGTCGCCGCCAGGCGGGTCCGGGTGCCCGGGGCCGCGAGCTGCCAGGTGGCGGCCTTGGCCAGCTGCCAGCCGCAGAAGTTGGAGACGGCGGCGTAGCGGGCGCGGCCGCTGGCGACCGCGAGATCGAGGGCCTGGAGGGTCTCCTCCAAGGGCGTGTACGGGTCGTACGCGTGCACGTGCCAGACGTCGACGTGGTCGGTGCCCAGCCGGGCGAGCGAGGCGTCCAGGGCGGCGAGCAGATGACCGCGTGAGCCGTCGACCCGGCGGTCGGGGTCGGGCACGCTGCCGGCCTTGGTCGAGATGATCAGGTCCCGCCGGGGCACGAGGCCGTCCATCAGCCTGCCGAGCAGGTACTCGGCCTCTCCGTCGCCGTACACGTCCGCGGTGTCGACGAGGGTCCCGCCCGCTTCCCAGAACGTCTTCATGAGGTCCGCCGCGTCGTGCTCGTCGGTGTCCCGTCCCCAGGTCAGGGTGCCGAGCCCGATCCGTGACACACGCAGGCCGGTGCGGCCGAGATGCCTCTGCTCCATGGACGCCGAGATTACTGGCCAGAACCTGTCGTGTGGGTGGCTGTGGACGACCGATTTCCGGGGGCCGACGGTGAGTTCCCTCCGGCCGCCCACAGCCCGCCGTCCGAGGTCAGCAGCTGCCGTCCGACACCAGCAGTCCCTTGTTCGCGCCCGCCGTCCGGTTCACGACGGCCGGGACGCAGCCGGCCGGGTCGAGGCGGTGGGAGTAGGGGATGGAGACCGTGGTGTTCGAGACCGGGTCGGGACCGGCCGGATGGTTCTCACTGCCCGGCTGGGACCACGTCACGTTGTCGAAGACGTTGCCGCCGACCTGCCAGTAGCCGGCCTCGTCGGTGTAGAAGGTGCCGAGGACGTCCTTGGAGTCCTCGAAGTAGTTGTTGTCCACCCTGGCGCGGGCGCCGGCCCGGGAGTTGATGCCGGACTCGTTGAGGCGCACGTAGTGGTTGTTGTACATGTGCGCGATGCCGCCGCGCAGCAGTGGGGCGCGGGAGTCGATGTTCTCGTAGCGGTTGTGGTGGTACGTGATGAACCCGTTCGACCGGTCGCTCTCGCTGCTGCCGACCAGGCCGCCGCGGCCGGAGTTGCGCAGGACGCTGTAGGACAGCGTCACGTACTGGGTGTTGTTCTTCATGTCGAACAGGCCGTCGTAGCCCTCCGACTCGCCGCCCGACGCCTCCAGGGTGGTGTGGTCGACCCAGACGTTGCGGACGTTGCTCTCCATGCCGATGGCGTCGCCGCCGTTGGACGTGGGGGAGCCGGACTTCTTGACGTTCCGCACGGTGACGTTCTGGATGATGATGTTCTTCGATTCGCGGATGTGGATGCCCACCTGGTCGAAGACGGCACCGCTGCCGACGCCGACGATGGTCACGTTGCTGATCCTTTTGAGCTCGATCACGCCGTCGGCGGTCTCGCAGCTGCTCCCGGAGACCTTCTTCGTGCCGGCGTGGGTGATGGTCCCGGTCACCTCGATGACGAGGGGGGTGCTGCTGCTCGCGCGGCTGCACAGGGCGGCGTGGATGGCGGTGCCGGTGGTCGCCCGGACCGTCTGCCCGCCGGCGCCGCCGGTGGTCCCGCCGTTCTGGCTCGCGTAGCCGGTGGCGGGGCCCGTCGCCGCCGACGCCTGGGGCACCGAGACCAGCGTTCCGGTGGCGCCGGCCAGGGCCAGGGTGGCCAGGGCCGCGCCGAGTCGCGCTGAGGCTGCTCGCTTCATCCGTACCTCTCCGATTCTGTGTGCGGAGTGCGGGTGGGGTTAGAAAGCGCTTTCCCGAGACCGTAGGGACTTGCTGTGCACGCGTCAATGGTCGCGTACTTGATTCTTGTTCACGCATCTGAAAGATCGCGCACCGTGGCATCCGGGCCGCACCGGTGTCCCGCGCGGCGGCCCCGCGCTAAGGTCTGCGCACAAGGCACGTTACTGATCAGTAAGGGGATGCGGCATGCAGCTCGGTATCAACCTCGGCTACTGGGGTGCCGGAATGGACGCGGACAACCTGGCCGTCGCCCAGGAGGCCGACCGGCTCGGCTACGCCGTCTGCTGGGCCGCCGAGGCCTACGGCTCCGACGCGGCCACCGTACTGACCTGGGTCGCCGCCCAGACCGAGCGCATCGACGTCGGCTCCGCCATCTTCCAGATCCCGGCCCGCCAGCCCGCGATGACCGCGATGACCGCCGCGACCCTCGACTCCCTCTCCGGCGGCCGCTTCCGCCTCGGCCTCGGCGTCTCCGGCCCCCAGGTCTCCGAGGGCTGGTACGGCGTCAAGTTCGACAAGCCGCTGGCCCGCACCCGCGAGTACGTCGAGATCGTCCGCAAGGCCATGACCCGCGAGCGCCTGTCCTACGAGGGACAGCACTGGACGCTCCCGCTGCCCGGCGGCCCGGGCAAGCCCATCAAGCTGACCGTGCACCCGCAGCGCGAGCACATCCCGCTCTACATCGCCGCCATCGGCCCGAAGAACCTCGAACAGACCGGCGAGATCGCCGACGGCGCCCTGCTGATCTTCCCCTCCGCCGACCATCTGGAGGACACGGCGATCAAGCACCTGCGCGCGGGACGCGAGAAGGCCGGCAAGACCCTCGACGGCTTCGACGTCTGCCCGACGCTGCCGCTCGCCGTGGGCGACGACAAGGACGTCACCACGCTGGCCGACACCTTCCGCCCCTACACCGCGCTGTACGTCGGCGGCATGGGCAGCCGCAAGCAGAACTTCTACAACCAGCTCGCCCAGCGCATGGGGTACGAGAAGGAGGCCGCCGAGATCCAGGACAAGTACCTGTCGGGCGACAAGCAGGGCGCCGCGGCCGCCGTCCCGCACGAGCTGATCGACAAGACGACCCTGCTGGGCTCCGTGGACCGCATCGCCGAGCGGATGAAGGCCTACGCGGAGGCCGGTGTCACCACGCTCACGCTCGCCCCTGCGGGCTTCACGCTCGACGAGCGGCTCGCGTCCCTGCGGGCCGGCACCGATGCCCTGGAGCGCGCCGGCCTCGCCTGATCCTGAAGTTCCACGGCCGTGGTGGGGGCTCGGGGGTCTTCCCCGCCACGGCCGTCACGCGGAACAACGCGCCGGGCCGCCGCCGGTTACGCCCCCGGCCGTGTCGGGCATGCCCGGACGTCTGCCCGCACATCCCCCGTTCGGCGGAGATGTCCGGCACACCTGTTGCAGCGCCCCGCACCCCGCACTTGACTCGTTCCTCGCGGAGACCTGCGATTCCTGCAGCACGCGCACGCGCGCGGGAGAGGTGCCCACGATGCTTTCGGCCAAGAGCCTGTTCCAGGAGATCCTCGACAACGACGAGTCCTTCGCCCTCTTCTGTTCCATCGCCGCCAGCGGCGAGTCCCAGGGCGGCTGGGAGAACGCCCGCATCGCCGCCCTCGTCCCCGACAGCGAGCGCGAGCTGGCGCCCAAGATCTCCCGGCACGGCGCCGACGAGGACAAGCACGGCCGGATCTTCAACGCCCTGATGAAGAAGCGCGGCCTCGACCCCGTCCCGGTGCCCCCGGAGACCGACTACACGATGCTCCTGGAGAAGAACGGCATCGGCCTCGCCCACGAGCAGCTCAAGCGGGACGAGCGGCTCTCCGTCCGGGACATCGTCACCTACCTCTCCCACAGCAGGGTCACCGAGCAGCGCGCCTCCGAGCAGATGGACCTGCTGCGCAAGCACTTCGCCGGCCACCCCGACATCGGCCGCGCGGTCAAGCAGATCTCCCAGGACGAGGACAACCACCTCGCCTACTGCCACGAGGAGCTGCTGCGCTTCGCCCGGGCGGGCCACGGCCGGCTCATCCAGCGGACCCTGCGCGCGTGCGCGCACGCCGAGATCCGGATCTACCGGGACGTCAGCCTCGCCGTCATGGCGCACATGGGCCGCGTCCTCGGCTGGTCCCGGGCCAAGGCGGCCGTGCTGCGGGCGGGCATCCACGCCGTCTACGCCTACGAACGGCTCGGCGGCTGGCGCCGGATGGTGTCGCTCACCCCGCCGCAGCGCCGCAACGCCCTCGGCGGCCCGGCCTCACCGGAGCCGGAGTTCGCCTGAACCGCCCGCGGGCCCTACAGCCAGCCCCGGCGCTTGAACAGCCGGAACACCATGATCTCCAGGACGGCCATCACGGCGATCAGCGCCGGGTAGGACCAGACCCAGCGCAGTTCGGGCATGTGCTCGAAGTTCATGCCGTAGATGCCCGCGATCATCGTGGGGATCGCGGCCATGGCCGCCCACGCGGAGATCTTCCGCATGTCGTCGTTCTGCCGGACGCTCATCTGCGCCAGATGGGCCGAGAGGATGTCGGACACCAGCCGGTCCAGGTTCTCCACCGACTCGTTCACGCGCGTGAGGTGGTCGCTGACGTCCCGGAAGAACGGCCGGGCCCGGTCGTCCACGAACGGCACCGCCACGCCGTAGGGCGCCGTGCCCGCCAGCCGGCTCATCGGCAGGGACAGCGGACCGGTGGCCCGGCGGAACTCCAGCACCTGGCGCTTGAAGTCGTAGATCCGTGAGGCGGTGTTGCGCGAGCCGCCGCCGTCGGGGGAGAAGACCTCCGCCTCCAGGCCCTCCAGGTCGGCCTGGAGTTCCACCGCCACGTCCAGGTAGTGGTCGACCGCGGCGTCGGCCACCGCGTACAGCACCGCCGTGGGGCCGGTGCCCAGCAGCTCCGGCTCGTGCTCCAGCCGGTGCCGTACCGCCTTGAGCGGGGCGCCCTCGCCGTGCCGGACGGTCACCACGAATCCGTCGCCCAGGAAGATCATGATCTCCCCGGCGGAGACCTTGTCGCTCTGCGGCTCGTACACCACCGGCTTGAGGACCACGAAGAGCGAGTCGTCGTAGATCTCCAGCTTGGGCCGCTGGTGGGCCTTGAGGGCGTCCTCCACGGCCAGCGGGTGCAGGCC
Organism: Streptomyces sp. NPDC015242; assembly: GCF_043079125.1. Lineage (NCBI taxonomy): Bacteria > Bacillati > Actinomycetota > Actinomycetes > Kitasatosporales > Streptomycetaceae > Streptomyces > Streptomyces sp. NPDC015242. Next base: position 148,596 of record NZ_JBIBUF010000011.1, read on the forward strand.
GAACTCCTGCGTGACGTGCTCGAACTCGCGCTCCGTCGGCTCGTGCAGCCCGATCCACACGAACCCGCCCGCCGCACGCGCCTCCCCCAGGGCGTCGGAGAAGTCCTCCGGCCCCTCCGTCCGATGTCCGTCGCGGTAGATGGCACAGTCGACGATCACGAAGCGAGTCTCCCGTCACTCGAACGACACCGCACGCGCGCGTGCGCCTACGCTGGTGCGCATGCCCACGCTGATCCTGGTCAGGCACGGACGCTCCACCGCCAACACCGAGGGACTGCTCGCCGGCTGGACGCCCGGCGTCGCCCTCGACGAGCGCGGGGCCGCGCAGGCCGCCGCGCTGCCCGGGCGGCTCGCGGAACTCCCCCTCGCCGAAGTCGTCACCAGTCCCCTCCAGCGCTGTCAGGAGACCATCCGGCCGCTGCTGCGGGCCCGGCCGGAACTCACCCCCCACACCGACGAGCGCATCGGGGAGTGCCACTACGGCGACTGGTCCGGACGCAAGCTCGCCGAGCTCAAGGACGAGCCGCTGATGGAGGTGGTGCAGGCCCACCCGTCCGCGGCGGCGTTCCCCGGCGGGGAGTCGATGCGGGCCATGCAGACGCGCGCCGCCGAGGCCGTGCGCGAATGGAACGCGCGCGTGGAGCGCGACCACGGCGCCGACGCCGTCTACCTCATGTGCTCGCACGGCGACATCATCAAGTCGCTCGTCGCGGACGCACTCGGACTTCATCTGGACCTCTTCCAGCGGATCTCCGTGGAACCCTGTTCCATCACCGCGATCCGCTACACACGACTGCGGCCGTTCCTCGTCCGCCTCGGCGACACCGGCGACTTCACCTCCCTGGTGCCGCGCGAGGAACCGCCGGGCGACGAGGCCCCCGTCGGGGGTGGTGCGGGCGCACCGTGATCGTCGGCCGCAGTAGGGTGAAGCGGTCGCAGCAGTGCCGTGCTCCCACGGTTCCCACGATTCCAATGGAGACAGGACGTGTCCCGTCAGGTGTTCCTCTACGACCATCCGGAGCGTTTCGTGGCCGGTACGGTCGGACTGCCCGGGCGCCGTTCGTTCTTCCTCCAGGCCTCCGCCGGCTCCCGGGTGACCAGCGTGGCCCTGGAGAAGACCCAGGTCGCGGCGCTCGCCGAACGCATGGACGAACTGCTCGACGAGGTCGTACGCCGTAGCGGCGGCAGCGCCTCGGTCCCCGCCGTCGCCCCCTCGGAGATCACCGACACCGCCCCGCTGGACACCCCCATCGAGGAGGAGTTCCGCGTCGGCACCATGGCGCTCGCCTGGGACGGCGACGAGCAGCTCATGATCGTCGAGGCGCAGGCGCTCGTCGAACTCGACGCCGAGTCCGAGGAGGACCTCGCCGAGGCCGAGGAGCGGCTGCTCCAGGACGAGGAGAACGGGCCCCCGATGCTGCGGGTCCGGCTCACCGGCGCGCAGGCCAGGGCCTTCGCCAAGCGCGCCCTCGACGTCGTCAACGCCGGGCGGCCGCCGTGCCCGCTGTGCAGCCTCCCGCTCGACCCGGAAGGACACGTATGTCCGCGCCAGAACGGATACCGCCGCGGAGCGTGACACCTCCCTCCGACGCCGCCGAACTGCTCGCCCGCGGCGAACTCACCGTCCGCGGTCGCATCCGTGAGGCCTCCAACGCGGCCCTGTACTGCACGGTGACCCTCGACGGCCGGGAAGCGGCCTGCGTCTACAAGCCGGTCGCCGGGGAGCGCCCCCTGTGGGACTTCCCCGACGGCACCCTCGCCCAGCGGGAGGTCGCCGCCTGGGAGGTCTCCGAGGCGACCGGCTGGGGCCTGGTGCCGCCCACCGTGCTGCGCGACGGCCCCTACGGCGAGGGCATGTGCCAGCTGTGGATCGAGGCGGCGCCCGAGGCCGAGCTGCTCGCGCTCGTCGACGGCGAGGAGCCCGAGCCGGGCTGGAAGGCGATCGGCTTCGCCGAGGTCGGCGAGGGACGCACCGCGCTGCTCGTGCACGCCGACGACGCACGGCTGCGCCGGCTCGCGGTGCTGGACGCCGTCCTGAACAACGCCGACCGCAAGGGCGGCCACCTGCTGCCCACCGGCGACGGACGCCTGTACGGCATCGACCACGGCGTCACCTTCAACGTCGAGAACAAGCTGCGCACCCTGCTGTGGGGCTGGGCGGGGGAGCCCCTCACCCAGGAGGCCGTCGACGTCCTCGAAGGGCTGCGGAAGGTCCTCGCGGAGGGCGGGGCGCTCGCCGCCCGGCTCGCGGGGCTGATCACCGCCGCGGAGCTCGACGCCACCCGCGCGCGGGTCGGCGCGCTGCTCGCCTCCGGGACCCATCCCGAGCCGAGCGGGGAATGGCCCGCGATTCCCTGGCCACCCGTGTAGCAGCACACCGGGCCGGTTCGCCGCAAGAGCGCCTTCTCGGCCGTCCGGCCCGCTCCCATTCGTATATGGAACTTCAGTCCGGTTAGGCTCAAGGCATGCATGCCTGGCCCGCTTCCGAGGTCCCCGCCCTGCCTGGTCAGGGCCGCGACCTGAGGATCCACGACACCGCGACCGGTGCTCTCGTCACCCTCGACCCCGGTCCCGTCGCCCGTATCTACGTCTGCGGCATCACCCCCTACGACGCCACGCACATGGGACACGCGGCGACCTACAACGCGTTCGACCTCGTGCAGCGCGTGTGGCTCGACACCAAGCGGCAGGTTCACTACGTCCAGAACGTCACCGACGTCGACGACCCGCTCCTGGAGCGGGCCCGGCGTGACGGCCTCGACTGGGCCGCGCTCGCCGAGCAGGAGACCGCCCTCTTCCGCGAGGACATGACGGCCCTGCGGATGCTGCCGCCGCGGCAGTACATAGGCGCCGTCGAGGCCATACCGGGAATCGTCCCGCTGGTCGAGCGCCTGCGGGACCTGGGCGCGGCCTACGAACTCGAAGGTGACGTGTACTTCTCCGTCGAGTCCGACCCGCACTTCGGCCAGGTCTCGAACCTGGACGCCGCGGCGATGCGGCTGCTGTCCGCCGAGCGCGGCGGCGATCCGGACCGGCCGGGCAAGAAGAACCCCCTCGACCCGATGCTGTGGATGGCGGCCCGCGAGGGCGAGCCCAGCTGGGACGGCGGATCGCTGGGCCGCGGACGGCCCGGCTGGCACATCGAGTGCGTGGCCATCGCCCTGGACCACCTCGGCATGGGCTTCGACATCCAGGGCGGCGGCTCCGACCTGGCCTTCCCGCACCACGAGATGGGCGCCTCGCACGCCCAGGTCCTCACCGGCGAGTTCCCCATGGCCAAGGCGTACGTGCACGCCGGCATGGTGGCCCTGAACGGCGAGAAGATGTCCAAGTCCGAGGGCAACCTGGTCTTCGTCTCCAGGCTCCGGCGCGACGGCGTCGACCCGGCCGCCATCCGGCTGGCGCTGCTCGCCCACCACTACCGCGCCGACTGGGAGTGGACCGACCAGGTCCTGACGGACGCCGTGGCGCGGCTCGGCCGCTGGCGGGCCGCCGTGTCCCGGCCCGACGGTCCCGCGGCGGAGGCGCTGGTGGACGAGATGCGCGAGGCCCTCGCGAACGACCTGGACGCCCCGGCCGCGCTCGCCGCGGTGGACCGCTGGGTCGCCCGGCAGGAGCGGGACGGCGGCACGGACAGCGGCGCTCCCGGCGTGGTCTCCCGCGCGGTCGACGCGCTGCTGGGCGTGGCGCTGTAGCCGCCCGCGTCCTCCGGCCCCGATGCGAAGGGGGCGCCTCCCGACCGGGAGGCGCCCCCTTCGCGCTGTGCTCAGTCCTCCGACGATTCCTCGTCGTCCGTGCCCGGCTTGGGCGGTTTCGGCGGGCGCGTGCGACCGCCGGGGTTGTCCCGCAGGTACGGCGTGCTGTCGCTGCCGTCCGCAGTCGCGTGCCCGCCGGCGCCGGGCGGTCCGCCGCCGTCCCGGCGGCGCAGGTAGCGCTCGAACTCGCGGGCGATCGCCTCACCCGACGCTTCCGGCAGCTCCGCGGTGTCCCGGGCCTCCTCCAGCGACTGGACGTACTCGGCGACCTCGCTGTCCTCCGCGGCCAGCTGGTCCACACCCACCTGCCAGGCGCGCGCGTCCTCGGGCAGCTCGCCCAGCGGGATGCGCACGTCGATCAGGTCCTCCAGCCGGTTCAGCAGGGCCAGCGTGGCCTTCGGGTTGGGCGGCTGCGACACGTAGTGCGGCACCGCCGCCCACAGCGACACCGCCGGCACGCCCGCGTGGGTGCACGCCTCCTGAAGGACGCCGACGATGCCCGTGGGGCCTTCGTACTTGGTCTCCTCCAGGTCCATGCGCCGGGCCAGGTCCGGGTCGGACGTCGTCCCGCTGATCGGCACCGGCCGGGTGTGCGGGGTGTCCCCCAGCAGGGCGCCCAGGACGACCACCAGCTCCACACCGAGTTCGTGCGCGAAGCCGAGCAGTTCGTTGCAGAACGAACGCCATCGCATCGACGGCTCGATCCCCCGGACCAGTACCAGGTCCCGCGGCTTCTCACCACCCACCCGGACCACCGACAACCTCGTCGTCGGCCATGTGATCTTGCGGACGCCCGCTTCCATGAAGACCGTGGGGCGGTTGACCTGGAAGTCGTAGTAGTCCTCGGCGTCCAGTGCCGCGAAGACCTCGCCCTTCCACTCCCTGTCCAGATGCGCGACCGCGGTGGAGGCGGCGTCGCCGGCATCGTTCCAGCCCTCGAACGCGGCCACCATGACCGGGTCGATCAGCTCGGGAACCCCCTCGAGCTCGATCACCCAGTGCCTCCTTCCGACGTGCCCTCGCTTGACCCCCCAACTTTACGGCGTGCCAAGGGGGCGCCCGCAGCCCCCTCGAAGGGGGAGTGCCCCATCACTGCCCCGTGATCCACGCCGGAACACACCGGATCGATCAGAGCGGTGCGACCTCCGGCGTATCAGGTCGTGACGGGGGCCCGGGAACGCGGAAGGGGCGGCTCCGTCGGCGTGGAACCGCCCCTCGCGTCCCCGGGTGCTGCCCGGTGGTGCCTACTTCTTGTCGAGCAGGTCCTGCACCTTGGCACGGACCTCGTCCGTGGCCAGGCCGCGGATGGTCAGCGTGGTCCGGCGGCGCAGCACGTCGTCCTGCGTCTCGGCCCACTCGTGGTCCCGGGCCCAGACGACCTGAGCCCAGATCTCCGGGGCGTCCGGGTGGACGCGCTCGGCGAGCTCCGGGCTCTCGTTGGCCAGCCGGGCGATGTCGAAGGCCAGCGAGCCGTAGTGCGTGGCCAGGTGCCGGGCGGTGTCCGCCGCCATGCGCGGGCCGGGCGCCGGGCGGTCGGTCAGCAGCCGGTGGGCGACCGCGCGCGGGTTGGCGATGCCGGGCAGCGGCAGCTTCTTCGGCAGCGAGCTGATCGGCTCGAAGTCGTCGCCGAGCGGGTGGCCCGGCAGCGTCTCCAGCTTCTTCATGATCGTCCGGCCGATGTGGCGGAAGGTGGTCCACTTGCCGCCCGCGACCGACAGCATGCCGCCCCGGCCCTCGGTGACGACCGTCTCGCGCTTGGCCTTGGCGGTGTCGCCGGGGCCGCCCGGCAGCACGCGCAGACCGGCGAAGGAGTACGTGATGAGGTCGCGGCTGAGCTGCTGGTCGCGGACCGAGAACGCGGCCTCGTCGAGGATCTGCGTGATGTCCTGCTCGGTGACCGCGACGTCCGCCGGGTCGCCCTCGAACACCTCGTCGGTGGTGCCGAGCAGCAGCATGTCCTCCCAGGGGAGGGCGAAGGTGATGCGGTACTTGTCGATCGGGGTGGCGAGCGCGGCCTTCCAGGGGGAGGTGCGCTTCAGGACCAGGTGCGCGCCCTTCGACAGGCGGATGGACGGCGCCGCGTTCGGGTTCTCCATCTTGCGCAGGTGGTCGACCCACGGGCCGGTCGCGTTCAGCACCAGCCGGGCGTCGACGCCGAACTCGTCGCCGGACAGGCGGTCCTTCAGCTCGGCGCCGGTGACCCGGCCCTGGGTGAAGCGCAGGCCGGTGACCTCGGCGTGGTTGAGGACGACCGCGCCCGCCTCGACGGCCGCGCGGACCGTCATCAGCGCCATGCGGGCGTCGTTCATCTGGTCGTCGCCGTAGACGGCCACGGCCTTGAGGTTCTCGGTGCGCAGCTCCGGCACGTCCTGCGCGGCCTTGGCGGGGGAGAGCAGGTGCCCGACACCGTCGCCGAAGGCGGAGAGCGCGGAGTAGGCGAAGACGCCCGCGCCGAGCTTCGCCGCGCCGTGCGGCCCGCCCTTGTACACGGGGAGGTAGAACGTGAGCGGGTTCGCCAGGTGGGGGGCCACCTGGCGGGAGACCGCACGGCGCTCGAAGTGGTTCTCCGCCACCAGCTTCACCGCGCCGGTCTGCAGGTAGCGCAGACCGCCGTGGAGCAGCTTGGAGGAGGCGGAGGACGTGGCGCCGGCGAAGTCGCCGGCGTCCACCAGAGCCACCCTGAGGCCGGACTGCGCGGCGTGCCAGGCGGTGGAGATGCCCAGGATGCCGCCGCCGATCACGAGAAGGTCGTACGACGCCTTGGCGAGCTGCTCCCTGGTCTCGGCCCGGCTCGGGTTCGAGCCGGAGGCCGGGTGCGTCCCCAGGGCAGGCACGGACTGCAGGGTGGACTTGGTGGTCATGCTGTTCTTACTCCTCGTCCTCGAGCCAGCCCATGGTCCGCTCGACGGCCTTGAGCCAGTTCTTGTACTCACGGGCGCGGGTCTCCGCGTCCATGCGGGGGGTCCACTCGGCGGCCCGGCGCCAGTTGGCGCGCAGGTCGTCGGTGCTGTTCCAGAAGCCGACGGCGAGACCGGCGGCGTAGGCGGCGCCGAGGCAGGTGGTCTCGGCGACCATCGGGCGCACCACGGGGGCGTCCACGAAGTCGGCGAGGGTCTGCATCAGCAGGTTGTTGGAGGTCATGCCGCCGTCGACCTTCAGGGCGGTCAGCTCGACGCCGGAGTCCTTCGTCATGGCGTCGGCGATCTCCCGCGTCTGCCAGGCGGTGGCCTCCAGCACGGCACGGGCGAGGTGTGCCTTGGTGACGTACCGGGTCAGGCCGGCGATCACACCGCGGGCGTCGGAGCGCCAGTAGGGGGCGAACAGGCCGGAGAAGGCCGGCACGAAGTAGGCGCCGCCGTTGTCCTCGACCGACAGGGCGAGGGTCTCGATCTCCGCGGCGGTGGAGATCAGGCCCATCTGGTCGCGCATCCACTGCACCAGCGAACCGGTGACGGCGATCGAGCCCTCCAGGGCGTAGACGGTGTCCTGGTCGCCGATCTTGTAGCCGACGGTCGTGAGCAGGCCGCTGTAGGAGTTGATGATCTTGTCGCCGGTGTTCATCACCATGAAGGTGCCGGTGCCGTAGGTCGACTTGGTCTCGCCCTCGGCGAAGCAGGTCTGGCCGAACAGGGCCGCCTGCTGGTCGCCCAGCGCGGAGGCGACCGGAATGCCGCCGAGCAGGTCGCCCAGCTTGCCGCCGGTGATCTCGCCGTAGACCTCCGCGGAGGAGCGGATCTCGGGCAGGATCTGCTTCGGGACGCCGATCGACTCGCAGATCCGGTCGTCCCACTGCATGGTGTGCAGGTTCATCAGCATGGTGCGCGAGGCGTTGGTGACGTCCGTGACGTGCTTGCCGCCGTCGACGCCACCGGTCAGGTTCCAGATGACCCAAGTGTCCATCGTGCCGAAGAGGATGTCGCCCGCTTCGGCGCGCTCCTTCAGGCCGTCGACGTTGTCGAGCAGCCAGCGGGCCTTGGGGCCGGCGAAGTAGGAGGCGAGGGGCAGGCCCGTCTCGCGGCGGAAGCGGTCCTGGCCGACGTTGCGGCCGAGCTCGCGGCAGAGGGCGTCGGTGCGGGTGTCCTGCCAGACGATGGCGTGGTGGACGGGCTCGCCGGTGTTCTTGTCCCACAGCACGGTCGTCTCGCGCTGGTTGGTGATGCCGATGGCCTTGATGTCGTCGCGGGTGATGCCGGCCTTCTCGACGGCCCCGGCGACGACCTCCTGGACGTTGGTCCAGATCTCGGTGGCGTCGTGCTCGACCCAGCCCGGCTTCGGGAAGATCTGCTCGTGCTCCTTCTGGTCGACGGAGACGATCCGGCCGTCGCGGTCGAAGACGATGCAGCGGGACGAGGTGGTGCCCTGGTCGATGGCGGCGATGAAGGGGCCGGCGGTGTGCGCGTCGGTCACTGTGTGCTCCTGGTAATTCCGGTTTTAAGGGGCTTTACGTACGGCGCTTGCTGGAAGTTTCGCGCGGACGCGACGTCGTACTCCTAGGCGAACGCGACGTTGTAGATGCCTGCCGCGATGGCGCCGCCGATCAGCGGACCCACCACGGGGACCCAGGCGTAGCCCCAGTCGGAGCCGCCCTTGTTGGGCAGCGGCAGCAGGGCGTGCACGATGCGCGGTCCGAGGTCACGGGCCGGGTTGATCGCGTACCCCGTCGGGCCGCCGAGGGAGAGGCCGATGGAGACGACCACGAGCGCGGTGATCAGGGCCCCCAGGGTGCCCAGGCCGTTGCCCGCGTCGTTCAGGCCCTGGGTGAGCACCGCCAGCACCAGCACGACCGTGCCGATGATCTCCGTGGCGACGTTCTGCCAGGCGACCCGCACCTCGGGACCGGTGGAGAAGACGCCCAGCACCGGGCCGGCGCCCTGCTCCTGGGCCTCGACGGCCTTCGCCGCGGTGTCCTGCGCACCCGGACCGCCGACGATCTCGCGGTCGGTGAGGTGGGCGTGGAACTGACCGTAGTAGGCGATCCAGACCAGGGCCGCGCCGATCATGGCGCCGAGGACCTGGCCGGCCCAGTAGACCGGGACGTTCTTCCAGTCGCCGTCCTTGATCGCGAGGGCGAGGGTGACGGCCGGGTTGAGGTGGGCGCCGGAGAGCGGCGCCGTGGTGTAGACCGCCGTGAGCACCGCGAAGCCCCACCCGAAGGTGATGGCGAGCCAGCCGGCGTTACGTGCCTTGGAAGCCTTCAGCGTGACGGCGGCGCAGACGCCGCCGCCGAGGAGGATGAGTATGGCGGTACCGATGGTCTCGCCGATGAAGATGTCGGAGCTGGACACCCGCGACTCCTTTGTCCTACGTCCAGGGAAGTTCGATACCGGCCTGGCGTTGTCACACTCTAGCGCGTATTGCCGGTAGCTGTTCGACAATGTCGACCGATGGACGGGAGTCTTGCTGCGGCGTTACGAGCACGTCAAGAGCTGTGTTGTCGAAAACACGATCGTTACTGATCGCCGTGTGTCCGCCGATCTTCGTGCAGGTGAGACGGGGCTTGCGCGGGGCATGCCGAAGGCCGGGACGCCGTGCGGCGCCCCGGTTTTCGTACAGGTGGCGTCAGAACCGTCCCGCGCCCAGGTCCCGCGAGACCGCGCGGGCGCAGTCGCGCACCGCCGCGATGAGCTCGGGGCGCAGTTCCCCGTCCCGGCACAGCCGTTCCACGGCGCCGGTGATGCCGACCGAGCCGACGGGCATCCGCCGCCGGTCGTGGATGGGCGCGGCGAGCGACGCCACGCCCTCCCAGGTCTCCTCCACGTCCGCGGCGTAGCCCCGCGCGCGCGTGAGGTCGAGGATGTGCTCGAACTCCTCCGGCTCGCACACCGTCCGGTCCGTGAACGCCTTGCGGTCGGCCTCCAGGGCCTCGCTGTGCGCCACCGGGTCGTAGGCGGACAGCACCTTGCCCAGGGCCGTGGAGTGCAGCGGCTGCATGGCCCCGATCTCCAGGACCTGCCGGCTGTCGTCGGGGCGGAAGACGTGGTGCACGATCAGCACGCCCTGCTGGTGCAGCACGCCCAGGTAGACGCTCTCGCCGCTGGAGCGGGCCAGGTCGTCGGTCCACACCAGGGCGCGCGCCCGCAGCTCGTGCACGTCCAGGTAGGTCGTGCCCAGGCGCAGCAGCTCCGCGCCCAGCTGGTAGCGCCCGGAGGCGTCGTCCTGCTCCACGAAGCCCTCCTGCTGGAGGGTGCGCAGGATGCCGTGGGCCGTGCCCTTGGCCAGGCCCAGCGACGAGGCGATGTCCGACAGGCCGAGCCGCCGCTCGCCGCCCGCCAGCAGCCGCAGCATCGCGGCCGCTCGCTCGAGCGACTGGATGTTCCGTGCCATCGCCGTACTGCCTCCGTCCCCTCGACCGCCGACAAGCGGGGGCCCACAGCCCCCGTTCGGCAATGTCGAACACTACCGGTCGTTGCCGACCTCCCGCTAATGGCAGGTCGCCATTTGTTGCGCGCCGACCCGTCCGGACCCGCCACGGTCCGCACGAATCCGGCCGGACGGTCGCCGGCCGGTGGCTCACATGGCCGAAGGCGGCGCCGCCCCCCGTCCGCCCCGTGGACGCGCTGCCCATCCAAGCCCACTCCCGGTTACGCTGGCGCCGTGCGCCCGTCCCCGGATGCCCCTCCGGACGTCCGGGAAGCCGCATAGCCGACAGCCGTCGCACCTGAGGGAGCCCTTTACATGGCCTCGTTGCCGCCGACCCCTTCCGCAGACAGCCGGACCCGCGTGTCCGCCCTCCGAGAGGCCCTGGCCAGCCGTGTGGTCGTGGCCGACGGCGCCATGGGCACCATGCTCCAGGCGCAGGACCCCACCCTGGAGGACTTCGAGAATCTCGAGGGCTGCAACGAGATTCTCAACGTGACCCGCCCGGACATCGTCCGCTCCGTGCACGACGCGTACTTCGCCGTCGGCGTCGACTGCGTCGAGACCAACACCTTCGGTGCCAACCACTCGGCCATGGCCGAGTACGACATCCCGGACCGGATCCACGAGCTGTCCGAGGCCGGCGCCCGCATCGCCCGCGAGGCGGCCGACGAGTACGCCGCCCGGGACGGGCGCACCCGCTGGGTCCTGGGCTCGATCGGCCCCGGCACCAAGCTGCCCACCCTGGGCCACATCACCTACGGCACCATCCGCGACGGTTACCAGGCCAACGCCGAGGGCCTGCTCGCCGGCGGCGCGGACGCGCTGATCGTGGAGACCACGCAGGACCTGCTGCAGACCAAGGCCTCCGTTCTGGGCGCCCGCCGGGCCATGGAGGCCACAGGCGCCGAGGTGCCCCTGCTGTGTTCGATGGCCTTCGAGACCACCGGCACCATGCTGCTCGGTTCCGAGATCGGCGCGGCCCTGACCGCGCTGGAGCCCCTCGGCATCGACATGATCGGCCTGAACTGCTCCACCGGCCCCGCCGAGATGAGCGAGCACCTGCGCTACCTCACGCGCCACTCGCGCATCCCGCTGCTGTGCATGCCCAACGCCGGCCTGCCGATCCTCACCAAGGACGGCGCGCACTTCCCGCTCGACCCCGAGGGCCTGGCCGACGCCCAGCAGACCTTCGTCCGGGACTACGGCCTGTCCCTGGTCGGCGGCTGCTGCGGCACCACCCCCGAGCACCTGCGACAGCTGGTCGAGCGGGTCCGGGACGTCACCCCGACCGAGCGCGACCCGCGGCCCGAGCCCGGCGCCGCCTCCCTCTACCAGACCGTGCCGTTCCGGCAGGACACCTCCTACCTGGCCATCGGTGAGCGCACCAACGCCAACGGCTCCAAGAAATTCCGCGAGGCCATGCTGGAGGGCCGCTGGGACGACTGCGTGGAGATGGCCCGCGAGCAGATCCGCGAGGGCGCGCACATGCTCGACCTGTGCGTGGACTACGTCGGCCGCGACGGCGTCGCCGACATGGAGGAGCTGGCCGGACGCTTCGCCACCGCCTCCACCCTGCCGATCGTGCTGGACTCCACCGAGGTCGAGGTCATCCGGGCCGGCCTGGAGAAGCTCGGCGGCCGCGCGGTGATCAACTCGGTGAACTACGAGGACGGCGACGGCCCCGAGTCCCGCTTCGCCAAGGTCACCCGGCTCGCCAAGGAGCACGGCGCGGCCCTCATCGCGCTCACCATCGACGAGGAGGGCCAGGCCCGCACCGCCGAGAAGAAGGTCGAGATCGCCGAGCGGCTCATCGACGACCTCACCGGCACCTGGGGCATCCACGAGGAGGACATCCTCGTCGACTGCCTGACCTTCACCATCTGCACCGGCCAGGAGGAGTCCCGCAAGGACGGCATCGCCACCATCGAGGGCATCCGCGAACTGAAGCGGCGCCACCCGAAGGTGCAGACCACCCTCGGCCTGTCCAACATCTCCTTCGGCCTGAACCCGGCCGCCCGCATCCTGCTGAACTCCGTCTTCCTCGACGAGTGCGTCAAGGCGGGCCTGGACTCGGCGATCGTGCACGCCTCGAAGATCCTGCCGATCGCCCGCTTCAGCGAGGAGGAGGTCCGGACGGCTCTGGACCTCATCTACGACCGCCGTGCCGAGGGCTACGACCCGCTGCAGAAGCTCATGCAGCTCTTCGAGGGCGCCACCGCCAAGTCCCTCAAGGCCGGCAAGGCCGAGGAACTGGCCGCCCTGCCGCTGGACGAACGCCTGCAGCGCCGCATCATCGACGGCGAGCGCAACGGCCTCGAAGCCGACCTCGACGAGGCCCTCCGGGAGCGGCCCGCGCTCGACATCGTCAACCAGACCCTGCTGGAGGGCATGAAGGTCGTCGGCGAGCTGTTCGGCTCCGGCCAGATGCAGCTGCCGTTCGTCCTGCAGTCCGCCGAGGTGATGAAGGCGGCCGTCGCCCACCTCGAACCGCACATGGAGAAGACCGACGAGGCCGGCAAGGGCACCATCGTGCTCGCCACCGTGCGCGGCGACGTCCACGACATCGGCAAGAACCTCGTCGACATCATCCTGACCAACAACGGCTACAACGTCGTCAACCTCGGCATCAAGCAGCCCGTCTCCGCGATCCTGGACGCGGCCGAGGAGCACAAGGCCGACGTCATCGGCATGTCCGGCCTCCTGGTCAAGTCCACCGTGATCATGAAGGAGAACCTGGAGGAGCTGAACCAGCGCGACCTGGCGGCGAAGTACCCGGTCATCCTCGGCGGCGCCGCCCTCACCCGCGCCTACGTCGAGCAGGACCTGCACGAGCTCTACGAGGGCGAGGTCCGCTACGCCCGCGACGCCTTCGAGGGCCTGCGCCTGATGGACGCCCTCATCGGCGTCAAGCGCGGGGTGCCCGGCGCGAAGCTGCCCGAGCTGAAGCAGCGCCGGGTCCGGGCCGCCGCCCCGGCCGCCGTGGAGGAGCGCCCCGAGGAGGGGCACGTCCGCTCCGACGTCGCCGTCGACAACCCCGTCCCGGAGCCGCCCTTCACCGGCACCCGGGTGATCAAGGGCATCCAGCTCAAGGAGTACGCGAGCTGGCTCGACGAGGGCGCCCTGTTCAAGGGCCAGTGGGGCCTGAAGCAGGCCCGTACCGGCGAGGGCCCGACCTACGAGGAACTCGTCGAGAGCGAGGGCCGGCCCCGGCTGCGCGGCCTGCTCGACCGGCTCCAGACGGAGAACCTGCTGGAGGCGGCCGTGGTCTACGGCTACTTCCCCTGCGTCTCCAAGGACGACGACCTGATCATCCTGGACGAGCAGGGCAACGAGCGCACCCGCTTCACCTTCCCGCGCCAGCGCCGCGGCCGGCGCCTGTGCCTGGCCGACTTCTTCCGCCCGGAGGAGTCCGGCGAGACCGATGTCGTCGGCCTCCAGGTCGTCACCGTCGGCTCGCGCATCGGCGAGGAGACCGCGCGTCTGTTCGAGGCCAACGCCTACCGGGACTACCTCGAACTGCACGGCCTGTCCGTGCAGCTGGCCGAGGCCCTCGCCGAGTACTGGCACGCCCGGGTGCGGTCCGAGCTCGGCTTCGCCGGGGAGGACCCGGACGAGATGCAGGGCATGTTCGAGCTCAAGTACCGGGGCGCCCGCTTCTCCCTCGGCTACGGCGCCTGCCCCAACCTGGAGGACCGCGCCAAGATCGCCGACCTGCTCCAGCCGGAGCGTATCGGCGTCCACCTGTCCGAGGAGTTCCAGCTGCACCCGGAGCAGTCCACGGACGCCATCGTGATCCACCACCCCGAGGCGAAGTACTTCAACGCCCGCTGACCCGGCCCGCCGGGCACGCGCCACCGCCACCCCCGGCGTACGCGCCGTGTACCCGGGGGCACAGCGGCCGAACGAGGCACTTTTGCCGGACACGACGTAGACTGGTCGGTCCACTGCAGGCCGGTTCCCTTCGTGGGAGCCGGCCTGATCGTCCCTTCAAGGAGGTAGGTGGATGACCAGTACGGTCCCCGCGCTCGGTACCCGGACGGCCGAAGGGTCGGCCCTCCAGGCCGTGCTCCTCGACATGGACGGCACCCTGGTGGACACGGAGGGCTTCTGGTGGGACGTCGAGGTCGAGGTCTTCGCCTCCCTCGGCCACCGGCTCGACGAGTCCTGGCGGCATGTCGTGGTCGGCGGCCCCATGACCCGCAGCGCGGGCTTCCTGATCGAGGCCACCGGCGCAGACATCGGCCTCGACGAGCTCACGGTCCTGCTCAACGACGGCTTCGAGGAGCGCATCGGCCGCGCCCTGCCGCTGATGCCGGGCGCCGGCCGGCTGCTGGCCGAGCTCTACGAGTACGAGATCCCGACGGCTCTCGTCTCCGCCTCCCACCGGCGCATCATCGACCGGGTGCTCGACTCGCTCGGCGCGCACCACTTCCACCTGACGGTCGCGGGCGACGAGGTGCCGCGCACCAAGCCCCACCCCGACCCGTATCTGGCGGCCGCCGCCGGACTCGGCGCCGACCCGTCCCGCTGCGCCGTCGTGGAGGACACGGCGACCGGCGTGGCCGCCGCCGAGGCCGCCGGCTGCCGGGTCGTGGCCGTCCCCTCGGTCGCCCCGATCCAGCCGGCCCACCGGCGCACGGTGGTCGGTTCGCTCGAAGAGGTCGACCTGGCATTTCTGCACGGCCTGATGACGGAAATGCGCTAGCCGTTCACCCAGCGTGCAGCCGGGTTAGGGCAGTAATTCCGCTGGTGAATTCCAGCCCTTGCGGATGACCGAATTCCCGTACCTCCGAACCTGTTCCCGTGTGTGACGTTCCCCACGCGGTGCGGGGTCGACAGTGGCTCGGACATGTGCTGCGCACCCCCTCCGGGGGGTCGTCGCCGTGCCCTTGTGTCCCGATTGGTGGAACGCTGCACCAAAGCTTCCGCTGTCGGGTTTTCGGTGTGTCCACGCCCGGTTCCGCAGCGTGATGGGTGCTCAACTCCGGTGGCTGTGAAGCTTCCTGCCGGGCCCGACTAATCTCGTCGCGAGAACATCGCCCCACCCCCGTGATCCGCTGCGCCACCCCTGCATGCCGGATACACGGAGTCGACAGCTCTGGAGAAACTCGAGCATGAACCGCAAGACTTTGGTGCTGCCGGCCGTGGCCGGCCTGCTCGCGCCGGTGCTCGTCGCCTGCGGCGGGTCCGACAGCGGCAGCGGCGACGGCGACGCGATCGTCGTCGGCACCACGGACCGGTTCACCGCCTCGAAGGACGCGCCCGCGCCCCTCGACCCGGCGTACTCCTACGACGTCGGCACCTGGAACATCCTGCGCCAGACCGTGCAGACCCTGATGATCCAGCCGCGCGGCGAGGGCGAGCCGGTCCCCGAGGCCGCCGAGCGCTGCGGCTTCACCGACACCGGCAACGAGCGCTACGCCTGCACCCTGCGCGACGGCCTGAAGTTCGCCAACGGCGACCCCGTCACCGCGGCCGATGTGAAGTACTCCATCGACCGCGCCCTCTCCCTCAAGGCCGACAGCGGCGTCTTCGCCCTGCTGTCCACCATCGACACCGTCGAGACGCAGGGCGACCGCGAGGTCATCTTCCACCTCAAGACGGCCGACGCGACCTTCCCGTACAAGCTGTCGACCCCGGTCGCCGGCATCGTCGATCCGGACGCCTACCCGAAGAACAAGCTGCGCGACGGTTTCGAGCTCGAGGGCTCGGGTCCGTACACCCTCAAGGCCGTCGTCGAGAACGACGAGATGGTCAGGGCCGAGTTCACCAAGAACCCCGAGTACAAGGGGACGCTGAAGGTGAACAACGACAAGGTCGACATGGTCTCCTTCAAGGACACCGACGCCATGGGCGAGGCGCTGGAGAAGGGTGACATCGACCTGATGACCCGCACCATGTCGCCGGACCAGATCCGCAAGCTGTCCGGCGACGCGGACACCGAGGTCGACCTCGTCGAGATGCCCGGTCTGGAGATCCGCTACCTGGGCTTCAACACCGACGCGCCGAGCGTGAAGTCCAAGGCCGTGCGCCAGGCGATGGCCCAGATCGTCAACCGCAGCGAGCTGATCTCCAAGGTGTACGGCTCCCAGGCCGAGCCGCTGTACTCGCTGGTCCCGGCCAGCGTCACGGGCCACTCCAACTCGTTCTTCAACAAGTACGGCGACCCGAGCGTCACCAAGGCGCGCTCGCTGCTCAACCAGGCGAACGTCACCACCCCGGTGAAGCTCACGCTGCACTACACGACCGACCACTACGGCCCCGCCACCAAGAAGGAGTTCGAGGTCCTGCGCGACCAGCTGAACTCCAGCGGCCTGTTCGAGGTCGGCATCAAGGGCACCCCGTGGAACACCTTCCGCCCGGCCGAGAAGAAGGGCGAGTACGACGTCTACGGCATGGGCTGGTTCCCCGACTTCCCGGACGCCGACAACTTCCTCGCGCCGTTCCTCGACAAGGACAACACCCTCGGCTCGCCCTACGCGAACAGCCGCATCCGCAACACCCTGATCCCCGAGTCCCGCCGGGAGGCGGACCGGCTGTCCGCCTCCGCCAGCCTGACGGACATTCAGGACATCGTCGCCGGTGACGTGCCCGTGCTGCCGCTGTGGCAGGGCAAGCAGTACGTCGCCGCTCGCGACGACATCACGGGCACCGCCTACGCCCTCAACTCCTCCTCGACGCTCCAGCTGTGGGAGCTCGGGCGCGGTGTGAGCGGCTGACGGACCCGACGGAACCCCGGGGCCTGTGACCGCGGCCCCCGGGGAACCGCGCCCCGGAGCCGGGGACAGGCTCCGGGCGTTCTCGAGAACCGACGACAAGGCACACACGTGAACATACGCAACCAGTGGCCGGTCCTGCCCATCGTGGCGGGGCTCGCCTCCGGACTGCTGACCGGCTGTGGCACGGAGAGCGGAGACTCCGCGGGGGACGGCTCCAACGTGGTGGTGGGGATGTCCGACGACGTCCTGGCCACCGACCCGGCCTCCGGCTACGACCCCGGATCCTGGCTGTTGTTCAACAACGTCTTCCAGTCGCTGCTCAGTTTCCCCAAGGGCGCCACGGAACCCCAGCCCGAGGCCGCCGAGAGCTGCGCCTTCACCGACCCGCAGACGACGGTGTACAAGTGCACGCTGAAGGACGGGCTGAAGTTCAGCAACGGTGACGAACTCACCTCCAAGGACGTGAAGTTCTCCTTCGACCGCATGCTGAAGATCAACGACCCCGACGGGCCCGCGATCATGTTCCCCACGCTGGACAAGGTCGAGACGCCGGACGAGAGGACGGTGGTCTTCCGGCTCAACACGGCCGACGCCACCTTCCCCAGCAAGATCGCCTCCGGCGCCGGGTCCATCGTCGACCATCGCGCGTACGACGCGGACGGGCTGCGCGAGGACGGCAAGGCCGTCGGCTCCGGCCCCTACCAGCTGGACTCGATCGACGAGAACCAGGCCGTCTTCTCCGTGAACGAGAACTACAAGGGCACCGCCAAGGTGAAGAACACCGGCGTGACGCTCCGGTTCTTCGACGGCGACCAGACCGCCCTGAAGCAGGCCATCCAGAACGAGGAGGTCGACATCGCCTACCGCGGCCTCACCGCGGGCGACGTCGCCGACATGGAGAAGGCCGACGACGGCACCGGCATCGAGGTCGTCGAGGGCAGCAGCGCCGAGGTCCAGCACCTGGTGTTCAACATGGACCACCCGGTCGCCGGAAAACTCGGCGTCCGCAAGGCCATCGCCCACCTGCTCGACCGCGAGGCCCTCATCCGGGACGTCTACCAGGGCACCGCGACGCCGCTGTACTCGATCATCCCGGCCGGTATCGCGGGCCACAACACCGCCTTCTTCGACACCTACGGCGCCCGGCCCTCCAAGGCCAAGGCGGCGGACGCGCTGCGCGAGGACGGCATCACCGGCAAGGTGAAGCTGACCCTCTGGTCGACCCCCTCCCGGTACGGCCCGGCCACCGACCAGGAGCTGACCGCCATCGCCGGCCAGCTCAACGCCAGCGGCCTGTTCGACGCCGACGTCAAGTCCGTTCCCTTCGGCCAGTACGAGAAGGACATCGCGGCCGGCAAGTACGGCGTCTACGTCAAGGGCTGGGTCCCGGACTACCCGGACGCCGACAACTTCACGGCCCCCTTCTTCGGCAAGGGCAACGTGCTGAACAACAACTACGAGAACGGCACCATCACCGGCTCGCTCATCCCGCGCACCGCCTCCCTCACCGACCGGGCGACCACGGACAAGGAGTTCGGCGAGCTGCAGGACATCGTCGCCGACGAACTGCCCGTCCTTCCGGTGTGGCAGGCCAAGCAGTACGCGGTCGTCCGCGACGGCGTCTACGGCCTGGAGTACTGCCTCGACGCGTCGACCGTGTTCCGCTTCTGGGAGCTGAGCAAGGACGCCTGACGCACGGTGTGAAGGAGGGCGCCCCCTGCTCGGCAGGGGGCGCCCTCCTTCGTGTGCGCTTGTGCGCGTGTGCCGTGGGGTCTACTGCGCTCCCGGGCGCACCAGTCCGCTCTCGTAGGCGTACACCGCCGCCTGCACGCGGTCGCGCAGGCCCAGCTTGGTGAGCACGTGGCCCACGTGCGTCTTGACGGTCGTCTCGCTGACGAACAGGTCCGCGGCGATCTCCGCGTTGGACAGCCCGCGCGCCACCAGCTTCAGCACCTCGACCTCGCGGTCGGTGAGCGTGTGCAGCGTGTCCGGCACCGGCTCGTCGCCCGACGGGAGGTGTGTGGCGTACTTGTCGAGCAGCCGGCGCGTGATGCTCGGCGCGAGCATCGCCTCGCCCGCGGCCACCACCCGGATCGCCTGCACCAGTTCGTTCGCCGGGGCGTCCTTGAGCAGGAAGCCGCTGGCTCCCGCGCGCAGGGCCTCCACCACGTACTCGTCGAGGTCGAAGGTGGTCAGCACCAGGACCTTCGCCGGGCCGTCACGTCCCGGGCCGGTGATCTGCCGGGTCGCCTCCACACCGTCCATCCGCGGCATGCGGATGTCCATCAGCACCACGTCGGGCTGCAGGGCCCGCACCTGGTCGAGCGCCTGGAGGCCGTCCCCGGCCTCGCCGACGACCGCGAGGTCCTGCTCGGCCTCCAGGATCATCCGGAAGCCCGTACGCAGCAGCGGCTGGTCGTCGACCAATAGGACGCGGATGGCCACGTGAGTCTCCTTCGGTAGTCCGGCCCCATTCTGCCCTGCGCGGGCCCGCCGGACTCAGCCGCCCTCACCGGCGGCGACCGCGTCCGCCCGCGGCACGAGCCCCGGGCCGCCGCCGTCGGCCGTCCGCAGCGGCAGCGGATAGGGCGGGGGAGTGCCGCCGAACTCCGGGCAGTGGGCCTGGTGGTCGCACCAGCCGCACAGCTTCGTGGGGCGCGGCCGCCAGTCACCGGTCTCGGTCGCCAGCCGGATCGCCTCCCACAGCGCCAGCAGCTTGCGCTCGACCCGCTCCAGGTCGGCGAGGACCGGGTCGTACGTCAGCACCTCGCCGCTGCCGAGGTAGACCAGCTGCAGCCGGCGCGGCACCACGTTCTTCAGCCGCCAGACGACCAGGGCGTAGAACTTCATCTGGAACAGGGCGCCCTCGGCGTACTCGGGGCGGGGGGCCTTGCCCGTCTTGTAGTCGACGATCCGGACCTCGCCGGTGGGAGCCACGTCGACCCGGTCGATGATGCCGCGCAGCCGCAGCCCCGAGTCCAGCTCGGTCTCGACGAACAGCTCCCGCTCGGCCGGCTCCAGCCGGCTGGGGTCCTCCAGGGTGAACCAGCGCTCGACGAGCCGCTCCGCCTCGCCCAGCCAGCGCGCCAGCCGCTCGCCCTCGGGATCGTCGGCGAACAGCTCACCGACCTCCGGCCGCGTCTCGCGCAGCCGGTCCCACTGGCCGGGGATCAGCGACTTCGCCCGCGGGGCCGTACGCTCCGCCGCCGGGGCGTCGAACAGGCGCTCCAGGACCGCGTGCACCAGAGTGCCCCGGGTGGCCGCCTCGCTGGGCTTCTCCGGGAGCCGGTCGATGACCCGGAAGCGGTAGAGCAGCGGGCACTGCATGAAGTCACTCGCCCGCGAGGGGGACAGCGAGGCGGGCGGTATGGCGGCGGGCCCCGTCACGAGGTCGCTCACGGCGGCCGTCTCCGCCGCCGCCTCCGCCACCGCCTGGACGGCCGTGTCCTCGGCCGCCGGGGCAGGCCCGCTGTCAGGCCGTACCACGCCCTCGCTGCTCGTCTCCATGCACCAGACCATACGGCCCACCACTGACAGTCATCCAAGCGCGTTCGTGGGGGAAGCCGGGAGGGGACGTCGATGTACGGGAAACACAGGGGTGCCGGGGCGGAACGCACCTCGGCGGACGCATACCATCGACTCGAGACCCTCCCGTCCGGCAGGCGCGGGAGACGCTTCGAACGAGGGGACACCGGTGGAGGAGAGCGGCGGGCGCGGGCAGCCGCGGTCCGGGAACGACGAGTCGGCCGAGCACCACGCCGGGCCCCCGGCCCGGCCCACCGGTCCGGCCTCCGCCGACGAACGCCCCACCGACGAACGCGCCACCGACGAACGCCCCACCGGGGAGCGCCGCTTGCCCTCCGGCCCCCGCACCTCCGCCCCCGCGACCGCCCCGGCCCCCGGACCGGCCGAGCCGGCGACCTCGCCGGAACCCGGCCCGGCTGCGGCGGACGCCCCGCAGGCGCCTTCGGCCCCCGGCCCGGCTGCGGCGGACGCCCCGAGGGCGGGCGCTCCGTCGCCCACCGGCGCCGCAGCCGGCGGCTCCTCGTCCGCGGCCGCGGACCGCTCACCCGCCGACGGCGTGTCCGGCGCGGAGCGCGACGGCAGCCGTGCTCCCGGCGGAAGCCGCACCTCCGACGGCGGCACGAAGCCCGACGGCGACGCCCACCCCGACCGCGCCCACGCCGGCGACCGCGGCACCGGCTCCGCGACCACCGTTCCCGAGGCCGACCCGCGCCAGGCGGATCCCGCGGCCAGCGGGCCGCAGCCGGAGCGCCGGGACGCCGCCCCCGCCACCGCACGACCCGGTCCGGATCCTCGTCACCAGGCCCCGGAGCCGACCCCGGCCAGCCACCGCCCGGAAGCCCCCGCTTCCGCCCCCGGGACCCCGGACCGCGCTCCCGAAACCCCGGCCGCGCCCCGCACCGCCCCTGCCCACGGCCCCCGCCACCTCGCACACTCCGCCGACCGCAAGGGCCCGGCCCCCCAGCGGCCGGAGCCGCGGGGCGGGCTGCTCATGGGGCGGCCCTTCGGGGTGCCCGTGTACGTCGCGCCCAGCTGGTTCCTGGTCGCCGCCCTGATCACCTGGGTGTTCGGCGGCCAGCTGGAGCGCGTGCTGCCGGACCTGGGTGCCGCCCGCTACCTGGTCTCGCTCTTCTTCGCGGTGGCCTTCTACGCCTCCGTGCTCGTGCACGAACTGGCCCACACGGTCGCCGCGCTCCGCTTCAAGCTCCCGGTCCGCCGCATCCAGCTGCAGTTCTTCGGCGGCGTCTCCGAGATCGAGAAGGAGGCCGAGACCCCCGGCCGCGAGTTCGTGCTCGCCTTCGTCGGACCGCTGCTCTCCCTCGTCCTGGCCGGCGTCTTCTACGCCGGTCTGCAGGCCGTGGAGCCCGGTACCGTCCCGGGCGTGCTGCTGGCCGGCCTGATGATCTCCAACCTGATCGTCGCCGCATTCAACCTGCTGCCCGGCCTGCCCCTCGACGGCGGCCGCATGCTCCGCGCGATCGTCTGGAAGCTCACCGGCAAGCCCATGAGCGGCACCATCGCCGCCGCGTGGGTCGGCCGGGCCCTGGCCGTCTCCGTGCTCGTCGGCCTGCCGCTGCTCACCCAGTCCGGCGCCCTCGGCTCCGACGCCGTGGACAACGTCGGCATGGACACCGTCCTGGACGCCCTGCTCGCCGCCATCCTCGCCGCGATCATCTGGACCGGCGCCGGCAACAGCCTGCGCATGGCACGGCTGCGCGAGCACCTCCCCGAGCTGCGCGCCCGCACGCTCACCCGCCGCGCGGTCCCCGTCGAGACCGACACCCCGCTCTCGGAGGCCCTGCGCCGCGCCAACGCCGCCGGGGCCCGCGCCCTGGTCGTCGTCGACGCCGACGGCCGGCCGCTCTCCCTGGTCCGCGAGGCCGCCATCGTCGGCGTACCGGAGCACCGCCGCCCCTGGGTCGCGGTCGGCGGTCTCGCCCAGGAGCTCACGGACGGCATGCGCGTCTCGGCGGAACTGGCGGGCGAGGAGCTCCTCGACGCCCTGCGCGCCACCCCCGCGACCGAGTACCTGGTGGTGGAGGAGACCGGCGAGATCTACGGCGTGCTGTCGGCGGCCGACGTGGAGCGCGCCTTCGTCAAGGCGATGGCCAGGCCCTCCTAGCGGCCGTCCGGGTGGTCGGCGGCCCTCTCCGGGGCCGGTAGGCTGGTCACATGTCCGAACCGACCGGTGCCGCCCGCAGGCGCGGGCCCTTCAAGGTCGGGGACCAGGTTCAGCTGACCGACCCCAAGGGCCGCCACTACACGTTCACGCTCGAGGCCGGGAAGAACTTCCACACCCACAAGGGTTCCTTCCCGCACGACGAACTGATCGGCGCTCCCGAGGGCAGCGTTGTCCGCACCACGGGGAACGTCGCCTACCTCGCGCTGCGCCCCCTGCTCCCCGACTACGTCCTGTCCATGCCCCGCGGGGCAGCCGTCGTGTATCCGAAGGACGCGGGGCAGATCCTCGCCTTCGCCGACATCTTCCCCGGCGCGCGCGTCGTCGAGGCCGGCGTCGGCTCGGGCTCGCTCAGCAGCTTCCTGCTGCGCGCCATCGGCGACCAGGGCATGCTGCACAGCTACGAGCGCCGCGCCGACTTCGCCGAGATCGCCCAGGCGAACGTCGAGCGCTACTTCGGCGGCCCGCACCCCGCCTGGCAGCTCACCGTCGGCGACCTCCAGGACAACCTGTCCGACACCGACGTCGACCGCGTCATCCTGGACATGCTCGCCCCCTGGGAGTGCCTGGAGGCCGTCTCCAAGGCGCTGGTCCCCGGCGGCATCCTCTGCTGCTACGTGGCGACCACCACGCAGCTCGCGCGGACCGTGGAGTCCATCCGGGAGATCGGCTGCTTCAACGAGCCGACCTCCTGGGAGACGATGATCCGCAACTGGCACATCGAGGGCCTGGCCGTCCGCCCGGACCACCGGATGATCGGCCACACCGGCTTCCTGCTCACCGCCCGCCGCCTCGCCGACGGCGTCGAGCCGCCCATGCGCCGCCGCCGCCCCGCCAAGGGCGCCTACGGCGAGGACTACGCGGGGCCCAACGCCGACGGCGGCACCGCCCGCTGAGACGGCCCGCCCGTCACGGCATCCAACGCACAGGCGCCGTGGCGCAGTTCCCGGACACCACCGGGAACTGCGCCACGGCGCTTCTCCGTTGCCGGCCGGGGTGAACCCGCGCGCGACGCCGTTGACCTGCCCCCTGGCACTCGGCCGCCGCCGACACCCGCGCCGGCAGCGGTCCGCGCGGGCACCGGCCCGCTGACACGGCGGCAGGAACCGTAACCCTTCTGACTTCCCCGGCGCGGCCGGCGCACACCCCGCCGTTCCCTCGCGGTGTGACGTGTGGCACCATCTTGGCCACCCCACCGGTACAGCCCTCAGGAGACACTCCTAGTGCAGCCTTCCGCCGTCCCGGAGCTCGCCCACACCCACACCCGCCCCATCCACTGGCTCGCCACCGCCACGGCGCTCGCCGGCGTGGTGGCCCTCTCCTCGGTCCTGCAACCCGGCGCGGCGACGGCCGCCCAGCCGGGCACCCCCGAGACCAGAACCGCTCCGGCGCCCCTGGCGGCACCCGACCCGGCCTCGGTGGAGTTCCCCCTGGAATGCGGTCCGGTCAAGGCCGTGGTGCAGAAGAAGGCGTCCGGAGACCTCGACGGCGACGGCAACCCGGAGACGGTGGCCGTGGTCCACTGCGACTCCCCGATGGGCACCCCGCCGGACGGCGTCTACGTCCTCACCCGGGGCGGCGCCGACGGCACACCGCGCGTGGTGGCCACCCTGCTCGACCCCGAGGACGGCACCACCGTCGGCGACTTCGCCGTACGCGCCGGCGCCGTGACGGCCACGCTCCTCGGCTACTCCTCCCCGGACGTGCCGCGTTGCTGCCCCGACGAGAAGAGCGACGTGAAATGGCGTTGGCAGGACGGGACGTTCGTCCGCTCCACGCCGGCCGGCGCCCGCAGCGTGTGAAGCCCGTGTGGCACCGGTGTGTGAGATATCAGACAGTAGTGACCGAACGTGCAGAACTGGTCACTGCGCGTCCGGACCGTAGACTTCGGCCCTGTCCGAAACTCGCCGTACGTGGATGCACTCGCCCGGACACTCCTTCGCCGAGTCGATCACATCCGTGAGAAGCGGCAGCGGAACGGGCGTTGTCGCGCCCTTGTCCTGGAGCAACTCGTCGTCGGCGCTCTTCACGTAGGCCAGACCGTCGATGTCCAGCTCGAACACCTCGGGCGCGTACTGGGCGCAGATGCCGTCGCCCGTACACAGGTCCTGGTCGATCCAGACCTCCAGCGCCTCGCCCTCGACCCCGGCCTCCTGCTGCACGCTCATGTCTCCTGCCGTTTCATGCGTCGAGCCGTACCGGGAATCCGGCCAGCTCTGACGGGTGTTGAACGCTTCGACCGTACCTGAGGCTGGGTTCCAATCATGTTCGCTGGGTATTCCCCTGGCGTGAGGGAGAGCGCAAGGGTGAAGATCGGACACACCCCGACCGTCTTTGTGATCTAGGGGTTTCAATCGACACCCGCCCAGGTAGGGTCTGGAAGCGTCCAGCTCCCCTTGGAGGAGGTGAGGACCGTGGCAGCCCACGACGACGACATGAACCGCGGCATCCGCCCGGGACGCGGGTCCGACGACCCGGCCGGGCAGATCGCCTACCTTGAGCAGGAGATCGCCGTCCTGCGACGCAAGCTCGCCGACTCTCCGCGACACACGAGGATTCTCGAAGAGCGGATCGTCGAGCTGCAGACCAATCTGGCCGGCGTGTCCGCGCAGAACGAGCGACTCGCGAACACGCTCCGTGAGGCACGGGACCAGATCGTCGCCCTCAAGGAGGAAGTCGACCGGCTCGCGCAGCCGCCGGCCGGCTTCGGAGTCTTCCTGACGGCGAACGAGGACGGCACCGCCGACATCTTCACCGGCGGCCGCAAGCTCAGGGTGAACGTCAGCCCCAGCGTCGAGCTCGAGGAGCTCCGGCGCGGCCAGGAAGTCATGCTCAACGAAGCGCTCAACGTGGTCGAGGCCATGGAGTTCGAGCGCGTCGGCGACATCGTCACCCTCAAGGAGATCCTCGAGGACGGCGAGCGGGCCCTGGTGCTCGGGCACACCGACGAGGAACGGGTGGTGCGGCTCGCCGAGCCGCTGCTGGACGTCACCATCCGCCCCGGCGACGCCCTGCTCCTGGAGCCCCGCTCCGGATACGTCTACGAGGTCGTCCCCAAGAGCGAGGTCGAGGAACTCGTCCTCGAAGAGGTCCCCGACATCGGCTACGAGCAGATCGGCGGTCTCGGCGGCCAGATCGAGGCCATCCGGGACGCCGTCGAGCTCCCCTATCTGTACCCGGACCTGTTCAAGGAGCACGAACTGCGGCCGCCCAAGGGTGTGCTGCTGTACGGACCCCCTGGATGCGGTAAGACCCTGATCGCCAAGGCCGTGGCCAACTCACTGGCCAAGAAGGTCGCCGAGGTGACCGGCCAGGCCGCCGGCAAGAGCTTCTTCCTCAACATCAAGGGCCCCGAGCTGCTCAACAAGTACGTCGGTGAGACGGAGCGGCAGATCCGCCTCGTCTTCCAGCGGGCCCGTGAGAAGGCCAGCGAGGGCACGCCCGTCATCGTCTTCTTCGACGAGATGGAGTCCCTCTTCCGCACCCGTGGCTCCGGTGTCAGCTCGGACGTGGAGAACACCATCGTCCCGCAGCTGCTCGCCGAGATCGACGGCGTGGAGGGCCTGCAGAACGTGGTCGTGATCGGCGCCTCCAACCGCGAGGACATGATCGACCCGGCCATCCTGCGTCCCGGCCGGCTGGACGTGAAGATCAAGATCGAGCGTCCGGACGCCGAGGCGGCCAAGGACATCTTCGGCAAGTACCTCACCGAGCGCCTCCCGCTGCACGCCGACGACCTCGGTGAGCACGGCGGCGACAAGGGTGCCACGGTCCAGAACATGATCCAGACGGCCGTCGAGCACATGTACGCCGAATCCGAGGAGAACCGCTTCCTGGAGGTCACCTACGCCAATGGTGACAAGGAAGTCCTGTACTTCAAGGACTTCAATTCCGGCGCCATGATCGAGAACATCGTGGGCCGGGCCAAGAAGATGGCGATCAAGGACTTCCTCGAGAAGAACCAGAAGGGCCTCCGCGTCTCCCACCTCCTCCAGGCCTGCGTGGACGAGTTCAAGGAGAACGAGGACCTGCCGAACACCACCAACCCCGACGACTGGGCCCGCATCTCCGGAAAGAAGGGCGAGCGGATCGTGTACATCCGTACGCTCATCACCGGAAAGCAGGGCGCGGACACCGGACGCTCCATCGACACGGTGGCGAACACCGGTCAGTACCTGTAAAAGGCAGGGCGGCTGCGGGTGCCCTCGGCGGGTACCCGCAGCCGACTGTTTTTCCGGCCACGGCTGGAGCAACGCAATGACGCAAATGATCTCCCCACCGGCGCAGAGGCGTTCTAGGCTCTTGCGTACCGCCGAGTCGCGCAGTGCGGGGACGGGCACCGCACACGCAACCGAGCGCCAGCGGTATCTGAGTGGCGCCCACGACCGAGGGTGCCGCCGGGCAAGGAGGGCCGCATGACCGTACGGCGAGTAATGGGCATCGAGACGGAGTACGGAATCTCCGTCCCCGGCCACCCCAACGCCAATGCCATGCTCACCTCGTCCCAGATCGTGAACGCCTACGCGGCGGCGATGCACCGGGCCCGCCGGGCCCGCTGGGACTTCGAGGAGGAGAACCCGCTGCGTGACGCGCGAGGCTTCGACCTCGCCCGCGAGGCCGCCGACTCCAGCCAGCTCACGGACGAGGACATCGGCCTGGCCAACGTGATCCTCACCAACGGTGCACGGCTCTACGTCGACCACGCGCACCCCGAGTACAGCGCTCCCGAGGTGACCAACCCCCGGGACGCCGTCCTCTGGGACAAGGCCGGCGAACGGATCATGGCCGAGGCCGCCGAGCGGGCCGCGCAGCTCCCCGGTGCCCAGCCGATCCACCTGTACAAGAACAACACCGACAACAAGGGCGCGTCCTACGGCACGCACGAGAACTACCTGATGAAGCGGGAGACGCCCTTCTCGGACATCGTGCGCCACCTGACACCGTTCTTCGTCTCCCGTCAGGTCTTCGCCGGAGCGGGCCGCGTCGGCATCGGCCAGGACGGCCACGAGCACGGCTTCCAGCTCAGCCAGCGGGCCGACTACTTCGAGGTCGAGGTCGGCCTGGAGACGACGCTCAAGCGCCCGATCATCAACACCCGCGACGAGCCGCACGCGGACGCCGAGAAGTACCGGCGCCTGCACGTGATCATCGGCGACGCGAACCTGTCGGAGATCTCGACGTATCTGAAGCTGGGCACGACCTCGCTGGTGCTGTCGATGATCGAGGACGGCTTCATCGCCGTCGACCTCGCCGTCGACCAGCCCGTGCGCACGCTCCACCAGGTCTCGCACGACCCGTCCCTGAAGCGCCTGGTCACCCTGCGCAGCGGCCGCACGCTCACGGCGGTCCAGCTGCAGATGGAGTACTACGAGCTGGCGCGCAAGTACGTGGAGGAGCGCTTCGGGGCCGACGCCGACGAGCAGACCAAGGACGTCCTGTCCCGCTGGGAGGACACCCTCACCCGTCTGGAGCACGATCCGATGAGCCTGGCCGGCGAGCTGGACTGGGTCGCCAAGCGGGAGCTCATGGAGGGCTACCGGCGCCGGGACAGCCTCGACTGGGACGCGGCCCGGCTCCACCTGGTCGACCTCCAGTACGCCGACGTACGGCCCGACAAGGGCCTGTACAACCGTCTGGTGGCCCGGGGGCGCATGAAGCGGCTGCTGACCGAGGAAGACGTGGAGCGGGCCCGTACGGCGCCGCCGGAGGACACCCGGGCGTACTTCCGCGGGCGCTGCCTGGAGCAGTACGCGGACGACGTCGCCGCGGCCTCCTGGGACTCGGTGATCTTCGATCTGCCGGGGCGGGACTCGCTGCAGCGTGTCCCAACCCTGGAACCGCTTCGCGGAACGCGTAATCACGTCAAGGAGCTCCTGGACCGTTGCCGCACCGCGGAAGACCTGGTCAGGGTGCTTTCAGGAGGATGAACGCGATCAGCGGGTACTCGGGTGGGGCCCGCCGGACAGGGTGGAAAATCCCTGGTCCGGGAATCATCGAGGTGGTCCCCGTACGTTGGAGCAACTGCGGGGCCATGGTCGGACCCGGCGAGTAGGGTCTGATCTTGACCGAGCAACTG
The DNA here is from genome assembly GCF_043079125.1 of Streptomyces sp. NPDC015242. Taxonomy (NCBI): domain Bacteria; kingdom Bacillati; phylum Actinomycetota; class Actinomycetes; order Kitasatosporales; family Streptomycetaceae; genus Streptomyces; species Streptomyces sp. NPDC015242. The sequence goes on from NZ_JBIBUF010000011.1 coordinate 177,210, forward strand.
TGTCGGGCGAACCGAGCGGGGTGAGGGATATGGCGACCAAGGACACCGGCGGCGGACAGCAGAAGGCCACCCGGTCCACCGAGGAGGTCGAGGAGCAGGCTGCGGAGACGCAGGCTTCCGAGGACCTCAAGGAGCGTCAGGAGAAGCTGAGCGACGACGTGGACTCGGTCCTCGACGAGATCGACGACGTCCTGGAGGAGAACGCCGAGGACTTCGTGCGGTCCTTCGTGCAAAAGGGCGGCCAGTAAGGCGCCTGTGCCTTCATTCCCCAGGTGAATGGGGTGCGCGGGTGACGGACGGGCGGAGCGCGGAGCGCTGCGCGCGGGGCAGGGCGTGACGCGCTGCTCCCGTGTGCGGCGCTCCGGGCGTCGACGGCGTCCGAAGGCCCCCGTGGATCCGCCGGCTGGGCACAGCGGGCAAGTGCGGCATCGCTCCGGCGGAGTTGGGGTCGCCGGGCATGTGGATCACCGCCGCAGGACGGGTAGGGTCCGTGGCATACCGTGCCCCCGGTCGCAACCGGACCGGGGTTGTTCCAAGGATCGGCCCGACGTCACAGGGCGGGCTGTCGCATACGTGGAAGGAATCGCGTGGAAGCCAACACTCGTAGCACCGGGCGTCTACCAGCTGCCTTCCTGACGCCAGGCTCCTCCTCCTTCATGGACTTCCTGTCCGAGCACCAGCCGGAGATGCTGCCGGGCAACCGGCAACTGCCGCCGACGCAGGGCGTGATCGAGGCGCCGCACGGCACGACGATCGTCGCCGTGACGTTCCCCGGCGGCGTCGTCCTCGCCGGTGACCGGCGGGCCACCATGGGCAACGTCATCGCGCAGCGGGACATCGAGAAGGTCTTCCCCGCCGACGAGTACTCGGCGGTGGGCATCGCCGGCACGGCGGGTCTGGCCGTGGAGATGGTGAAGCTCTTCCAGCTGGAGCTGGAGCACTTCGAGAAGGTCGAGGGCGCGCAGCTGTCCCTGGAGGGCAAGGCGAACCGGCTCTCGACGATGATCCGCTCGAACCTGGGCATGGCCATGCAGGGACTGGCCGTCGTCCCGCTGTTCGCCGGGTACGACGTGGACCGGGAGAAGGGCCGGATCTTCTCCTACGACGTCACGGGCGGTCGCTCCGAGGAGCACGGCTACGCGGCCACCGGTTCCGGCTCGATCTTCGCGCGCGGCGCGATGAAGAAGCTCTACCGGGACGATCTGAGCGAGGACGAGGCCACGACGCTCGTGGTCCAGGCGCTCTACGACGCGGCAGACGACGACTCGGCGACCGGCGGTCCCGACGTCGCCCGCCGGATCTATCCCATCGTCACCGTGATCACCGAGGACGGCTTCCGCCGGCTCTCCGAGGACGAGGCGTCGCAGATCGCGCGCTCCATCCTGGAGCGGCGGCTGGAGCAGCCGGACGGTCCGCGGGCCGCGCTGCTGTAGCGGCCGGCTGTCCTGACGAGGTGGTCCAGTGAATCGACGGAATCCTGAAGAGAGGGACGGATAACCGGTGTCGACGCCGTTCTATGTCTCACCCCAGCAGGCGATGGCCGACCGGGCGGAGTACGCCCGCAAGGGCATCGCCCGTGGCCGCAGCCTGGTCGTGCTGCAGTACGCCGACGGCATCGTGTTCGTCGGTGAGAACCCGTCCCGCGCGCTGCACAAGTTCAGCGAGATCTACGACCGGATCGGCTTCGCGGCCGCCGGCAAGTACAACGAGTACGAGAACCTGCGGATCGGCGGCGTGCGCTACGCCGACCTGCGCGGTTACACCTACGACCGGGGCGATGTGACGGCCCGGGGCCTGGCGAACGTGTACGCGCAGACGCTGGGCACGATCTTCTCCAGCGCGGCCGAGAAGCCGTACGAGGTGGAGCTGGTGGTCGCCGAGGTCGGGGAGACGCCCGACGGCGACCAGATCTACCGGCTGCCGCACGACGGGTCCATCGTCGACGAGCACGGCTCGGTCGCGGTCGGCGGCAACGCGGAGCAGATCAGCAGCTACCTGGACCAGCGCCACCGGGACGGCATGACGCTGGCGGAGGCGCTGAAGCTGGCGGTGCAGTCGCTGTCGCGCGACACCAACGGCAGCGAGCGGGAGATCCCCGCGGAGCGGCTCGAGGTGGCGGTGCTGGACCGGACGCGTCCCCAGAAGCGCAAGTTCAAGCGGATCAGCGGGCGCCAGCTGTCGCGGTTGCTGGAGGAGGCGGCCGGGGCGGGTGGTTCGGACACGGCGTCGAAGGACGCCGAGTAGTCGTACCCGGCAGTCGCGCACGGCGTCGACGCCCCGGTCACGTTGTGGCCGGGGCGCGGTCGTGTGGGGGTGCGCGTGCCTGCGCGTGGCGCCGGGTGTGGGTCGGGGCCGCGCCGGGGGGTGTCCGTCCTCGGAACGGCGCGATCGACTTGCGTGCCGACTGACTGTGCGTTGACGCGCCAACCGCTGCGGGCGGACACCCCCCGGCACGGCCCCTTCCGTGCGTCGGCGGCCGCGGGAGTGTGGGGGCTCGCCCAACGGGGCGGAGGCCGGCCTGCCTGCGCCCCGCTGGGCACCGCTATCGTGGCGGCGCCGTGGAGGCCCGTTCCACCAGCCGTACCGGGATGTCCCCGCTCTCGGGCTCATGGCCCTCCAGGACCGCCAGCAGGGCCCGCATGCCCCGTTCCCCGAACAGCTCCGCGTCCAGGCGGACCGTCGTCAGCTCCGGGTCGATCGCCGTGGCCAGGGCCAGGTCGTCCAGGCCGGTGACCGACAGGTCGTCCGGGACGCGCAGGCCGAGGCGGCGGGCGGCCTTGTAGACGCCCGCGGCCAGGAGGTCGTCGTCGCAGACCACGGCCGTGGGGCGCGGTCCGGGAGCCGACAGAGCGGCCTCCGCCGCCGGCACCGCGCCCGCGATGGAGATGGGGGAGCGGGCCGTGGAGACCGAGGTGCCTGGCACTCCGGCCAGGCGGGAGGCCAGTTCCCGGGCCCGCACCTCGAAGGTCCAGGACGGTACGTCCGCCGCCAGGTGGAGAAAGCGGCGGTGTCCCAGGGAGAGCAGGTGCTCGGCGACCTGGCGGACGCCGTCGGCGATGTCCAGGTTGACCGTCGCCGCGCCGAGGCTGCCCGCCGGGTCGCTGTCCAGCATGACCAGGGGGAGCGCCTCGCCGCGGATCGCGGTCAGGGCGTCCGCGGCCATGGAGGAGGCGAGGACGCCGTCGAGGGCCGCCTGTGCGGAGGCGAACGGGTCGCGGGCGGGGCCGATGCCCTCCGGGGAGGGGTAGAGGACCACGCCGAAGCCGTGCTCGGCGGCGACCCGGGCCGCGCCTGTATAGACGCCCGCGAAGAACTCGGTGGTGAGGGCCGGGACGACCAGCAGGACCGTGCGGGTGCGGCCCAGGCGCAGATTGCGGGCGGCCAGGTTCGGGCGGTAGCCGAGGTCCCGGGCGGCCTCGCGGACGCGTTCGGCCGTCGCCTGGGAGACCCGGCCGCGCCACTTGTCGCCGAGGACCAGGGAGACGGCCGCCTGGGAGACGCCGGCGACCTGGGCGACGTCCCGGCTCGTGGGGCGGGTGCTGCCTCGTGCCACCGTCGGGCCGCTCCTTCGTCTGGACTCGTGAACAGCGGACATGGTACGTATGGAAGCCGACGTTATACGTAAAACCTAGGGCGGGGACATGGCCACGGGATACCTGGAGATCCTTCGGGCGCGACACGCCGCCCGGCTGCTGGTCGGCACGCTGGTCGGCCGGCTGCCCAACGCCACGGCCGCCATCGCGATCGTGCTGTTCGTCCGGGCCGAGGGCGGCACGTACAGCCTGGCCGGCGCCCTGGCCGCCGTGTACGGCGTCGCCAACGCCGCCGGGCAGCCCGTGCTGGGCCGGCTCGTGGACCTGCGCGGGCAGCCGCGGGTGCAGCTGCCCGCCGCCGTGCTGTCGGCGCTGGCGATGGCCGCCTTCGCCTTCTCCGGCATCGGGTCGCTCCCGCTCGCGTATCTCGCCGTGGCGGCCGCCGGGCTCTTCACGCCACCCCTGGAGGGCGGGCTGCGGGCGCTGTGGCCGTCCGTGCTGCGCCGCGAGGACCAGGTGCACACGGCGTACGCCATGGACGCCGTCGCCCAGGAGGTGATGTTCACCGTCGGGCCGCTGCTGGTGACGCTGTGCGTGTCCCTGTGGTCGGCGCAGGCCGCCCTGCTCGTGCTGAACGTCGTGGGCGTGCTGGGAGCGCTGTCCGTCGTCGTCTCGGCGCCGTCGCGGGCCTGGCGCTCGGCGCCGCGCGAGGCCCACTGGCTCGGCGCGCTGCGCTCCGCCGGGCTGCTGGCCCTGCTCGCGGCGTTCCTGTTCATCGGGATGGCGCTGGGCTCCATCACGGTCGCCTCGGTGCCGTACGCCGACGCGCACGGCGGCGACGCGGTGTACGGCTGGATGATGGCGGCCCTGGGGTTCGGGGCGCTGGTCGGCGGTGCCGCGTACGGGGCCCGGCAGTGGGCAGGTGAGCCCGCGCGGCGACTGCAGGTGCTGGTGGCGCTTCTGGTGGTGTGTTACCTGCCGCTGACGCTGATGCCGGACACGGTGCCGATGGTGGCGCTCACCGCGCTCGCCGGGGTCTTCCTCGCACCCGCCATCGCCTGCGCGTTCGTCCTGGTCGACCGGCACGCCCCGCGCGGCACGGTCACCGAGGCGTTCTCCTGGCTGGTGACCACGTTCACCGTGGGCCACTCGGTCGGCACGGGCGTCGCCGGGCCCGTCGTCCAGGCGGGGGGAGCCCAGTGGGGCTTCGCCGTGCCGGCCGTCGCGGGGGGCGTGTCCCTGCTGGTTTTGGCCGCCACAGGACGGGTAGTCGCAGCTCCCGGCCAGGGAGCGGTCGTTGCGGCCGGTTCGGAAAATGATCCGAACCGTGCCGTCGAACCCCGTTTCAGTTCAGGGGATCGGGCGTAATGTTCCCTCATGGACCGCCGCATTTTCGGGCTGGAGAACGAGTACGGCGTCACGTGCACGTTCAGGGGACAGCGCCGCCTGTCTCCTGACGAGGTGGCGCGGTACCTCTTCCGCCGTGTCGTGTCATGGGGCCGCAGCAGCAATGTCTTTCTGCGAAACGGCGCCCGCCTCTATCTCGACGTGGGATCGCATCCGGAATACGCCACACCCGAATGTGACAACGTGATCGAACTGGTCACCCACGACAAAGCCGGCGAGCGCATTCTCGAAGGACTCCTGGTGGACGCCGAACGACGCCTGCACGAGGAGGGAATCGCGGGCGACGTCTACCTCTTCAAGAACAACACCGACTCGGCGGGCAACTCCTACGGCTGCCACGAGAACTATCTCGTGGCGCGGCACGGGGAGTTCTCGCGTCTCGCGGACATTCTGATCCCGTTCCTGGTCACACGGCAGTTGCTGTGCGGCGCCGGCAAGGTGCTGCAGACGCCGCGCGGAGCCGTGTACTGCGTCAGCCAGCGGGCCGAGCACATCTGGGAGGGCGTCTCGTCGGCGACGACGCGCTCCCGGCCCATCATCAACACCCGCGACGAGCCGCACGCGGACGCCGAGCGCTACCGGCGCCTGCACGTCATCGTGGGCGACTCGAACATGTCCGAGACCACCAACCTGCTCAAGGTGGGCGCCACCGACCTCGTGCTGCGCATGATCGAGGCCGGCACCGTGATGCGGGACCTGACCCTGGAGAACCCCATCCGGGCCATCCGCGAGGTCAGCCACGACATCACCGGCCGCCGCAAGGTCCGCCTGGCCAGCGGGCGCGAGGCCTCCGCCCTCGAGGTGCAGCGCGAGTACTACGAGAAGGCCGTGGACTTCTGCGAGCGCCGCGGCATCCGCACGGGCACGGTCGAGCGGGTCCTGGAGCTGTGGGGCCGCACGCTGGACGCGATCGAGAGCGAGGACCTCGACCGCATCGGCACCGAGATCGACTGGGTCATGAAGTACAAGCTCATCGAGCGGTACCGGGCCAAGCACAACATGACGATGTCGCATCCGCGCGTCGCGCAGATAGACCTCGCCTACCACGACATCCACCGCCGTCGTGGCCTGTACTACCTGCTCGAGAAGAAGGGGCAGGCGGCCCGCGTCTGCAACGACCTGAAGATCTTCGAGGGCAAGTCCGTCCCGCCGCAGACCACTCGGGCACGGCTGCGCGGCGACTTCATCCGGCGCGCCCAGGAGCAGCGCCGCGACTTCACGGTCGACTGGGTGCACCTGAAGCTCAACGACCAGGCACAGCGCACCGTGTTGTGCAAGGACCCGTTCCGGTCGGTGGACGACCGCGTGGAGAAGCTGATCGCCGGAATGTGAGCCGGCACACCGGCGGGGCAAACCGCCGGAACGCCACACGGGCGCCGTACGTTACCAGTGCGGCGCCCTGCTCACGCCGTAGAGTTGCGCGCACTCCATCCACGAGATCGACCGATTACGAGGCCCCCACAGTGCGCCGACGCTCACTTCTTCTCACCGTGCCCGCAGGTCTGGCCACGCTCGCCGCGTGCGGCGACGACAAGTCCGACTCGAGCAAGGCCAGCGACAGCCCGTCGCCCTCGGCGTCCGGCCCGTCCGCCGCGCCGTCGCCGAAGATCGTCGAAGGCCCGCTGCCCGCGGTCACGGCCGGTACCAAGTTCGACGAGAAGCCCACGGTCGCGAAGGGCAGCGGCGAGCCCTCGAAGGACCTCGCGGTGAAGACCCTCATCGCGGGCGGCGGCAAGACCGTCGCGGAGAACGACTTCGTCGTGGCGAACTATCTGGGCCAGATCTGGAACTCCGCCAAGGTCTTCGACAACTCCTACGACCGCAAGGCGCGCCTGGCCATCCAGCTCACCCAGGGCCAGATCATCGACGGCTGGCGGTACGCGCTGGCCGGCAAGAAGGCGGGCAGCCGCGTCGAGATGGCCGTCCCGCCCACCTGGGGCTACGGCACGCAGGGCAACGCCCAGGCGGGCATCAAGGGCACCGACACGCTGGTCTTCGTCGTCGACATCCAGGACGCGTTCAACGCCACCAGCTCCGCCAAGGGCAAGGAGGTCCCGCAGCAGAAGGCGGACCTGCCCAAGGTCGGCACCAACACCGACGGCAAGGCCCCCTCCATCGAGGTGCCCAAGACGGCCGCCCCCAAGAAGCTCGTCGCGGAGTACGTCCTGGAGGGCGACGGCGAGGTGGTCGCCGCCGAGAACAGCGTGCTGGTGCAGTACAAGGGCGTGTTGTGGGACGGCGGCAAGGAGTTCGACTCCTCCTACGCCAACAAGCAACTGGTGTCGTTCTCGCTGCAGCAGGTCGTCAAGGGCTGGGCGCAGGGCCTGACCGGCAAGAAGGTCGGCAGCCGGGTCCTCATCGTCATCCCGCCGGAGCTGGGCTACGGCGACAACCCGCCGCAGGGCAGCGGCATCAAGAAGGACTCCACGCTCGTCTTCTCGGTGGACATCCTCGCGAAGCTGTGAGGCGCGCGGGATGTAAGACTGTGCGTGTTCGCCTTTTCGCAGACAAGCAGGAGCCAAAGACGTGAGCATCGACAAGCCCGAGATCGACTTCCCGGGCGGCGAGCCCCCGGCGGACCTCGAGATCAAGGACATCTGGGAGGGCGACGGTCCGGTCGCGCAGGCCGGCCAGACCGTCACCGTGCACTACGTCGGTGTCGCCTTCAGCACGGGCGAGGAGTTCGACGCCAGCTGGAACCGCGGCACCCCGTTCCGCTTCCCGCTGGGTGGCGGCCGGGTCATCAAGGGCTGGGACCAGGGCGTGCAGGGCATGAAGGTCGGCGGCCGCCGCCAGCTGACCATCCCCGCGCACCTCGCCTACGGCAACCAGAGCCCGACCCCGGCGATCAAGCCCGGTGAGACGCTGATCTTCGTGGTCGACCTGCTCGGGGTCTGATCACGGTCCGACAGACTCGATCACCTGGGGCCCATGCCTGTCCGGCATGGGCCCTCGGCTTTTGCCGTGCCACCCTGTGGCGGTACGGTCATCGCTCGTAAGCACCATAGGGAGGCGAAGCGCGTCGATGGCCATTGCCAAGGCCGAGCGGCTGATGAACCTGGCACTGTGTCTGCTCGGGACACGGCGGCCGCTCAGCAAGCGCGAGCTGCGCGACTCCATCGAGGCCTACGTCGAGGCCTTCGGGCCGGGCAACGGCCCGGGCGGCAGCGACGACTCCTTCAACCGCATGTTCGAGCGCGACAAGGACGACCTGCGCGAACTCGGGCTGGTCATCGAGACCGTCGAGAGTCTCGACGGCGAGATCGGCTACATGGCCCGCCGCGACAGCAACCGCCTGCCGCCCATCACCCTGGACGCCGAGGAGGCCGCCGCGCTGGGCCTGGCCGCCAAGGTGTGGCAGCAGGCCCGGCTCGCCGGCGCGGCCAGCGGCGCGCTGCAGAAGCTGCGGGCGGCCGGGCTCCCGGAGGACGTCGACCCGTACGGGTCGCACGGCGCGCTGGAGCCCCGGATCCCGGTGCACGAGGCGGCGTTCGAGCCGCTGATGCTGGCCTGCCGGGACCGCCGGCCGGTGGTCTTCGACTACCGCAAGGCCACCGCGGCCCACCCCGAGCAGCGGCACGTGGAACCGTGGGCGCTGGAGTGCTGGCGTGGCCACTGGTACCTGGCGGGCTGGGACCGCGACCGGGGTGCCGAGCGGGTCTTCAGGCTGTCCCGTATCACCGGCAAGGTGCGCTCACGCGGCGGCCGCTACACCGCCGACGTGCCGGACGTCGTCACGGTCCGGGAGACCGTCGCGAGCTGGGCGGGGGAGATCGCCGACCGCTCGGCCCGGATCCGGCTGCGGTCCGGTGCGGGGTACCCCCTTCGGGCGAAGGCCACCTCCGTCCGGGAACTCGGCGACGGCTGGGACGAGTTGGAGATTCCGTACGGCCACGGTCTGGACGCCTGGCTGGTGGAGTTCGGGCCGGACGTGGTCGTCCTGGAGCCCGCCGAGCTGCGGGCCGACGTGGTGGACCGGCTGCGGGCCGTGGCCAAGGGCTGAGGGGGAGCACGACAGTGGCAGGCAAACCGGTCAGGCCCGTGAACGCCATCGACCAGACCCGGCGGATGCTCTCGCTGGTGACGTATCTCAGGGAGCGCCCCGGGGCCCGGGTCGAGGACGTCGCGCGCGCCTTCGGCATCACCGAGGACGAGCTGGTCTCCGACCTCGACGTGCTGCCCATGTGCGGCACGAGCTTCCGCGGCGGCGACCTCCTCGACATCGACACCGACGGCGAGCGCATCTGGTGGCACAACCCGGCCGCGCTCGCCGCGGAGGCCGCCGAGCCGCTCAGACTCGCCGCCGACGAGGCCACCGCGCTGCTCGTCGCCGCCCGGGCCGTGGCGACCCTGCCCGGCCTGCGCGAGAGCGACCGGCAGGCGCTGCTGCGGGCGACGGCCAAGGTGGAGACGGCGGCAGGCGAGGCGGCGGTCTCCAGCTCGCGCCTTTCGGTGACCTTCGAGTCCGAGGGCGGCGTCTTCGCGGACGTCGACCGGGCCATCGCCGAGCGCCGCCGGCTGTGGATCCGCTACTACTCGCCCGCGCGCGACGAGGTCACCGAGCGGGAGATCGACCCCATCCGGCTGGTGAGCGTCGGGCACACCTACGTCGAGGCCTGGTGCCGCCGCTCCGAGGCGCGCCGCACGTTCCGGCTGGACCGCGTCGCCGAGATCAGGATCCTCGACGAGCCGTCGGCGCCGCCCGAGATCGAGCTGCGGGACCTGTCCGAGGCGCTGGTGCAGCCCGCGGCCGAGGACCCGGAGGTCGTGATCGAGGTCGGGCCCGGCGGCCGCTGGGTGGCGGAGTACTACCCGCACGACAGTGCGGATGAGCTGGCGGACGGCGGGCTGCGTATCACTCTGCGGACGCCCGACCCGGCGTCGCTGCGCCGCCTGGCGCTGCGGCTCGGACGGGACGGCCGGATCGTCTCCCCGCCGGAACTGGCCGACAGCGCCCGGCAGGCGGCCCGCGAGGCGCTGGCGGCATACGACGGCATCGAGGCGGCCGGCGCGGCGGGCATCGCAGCGGCCGGCACGGCCACGGCGGCCGGTGCGGCGCACGTCCCGGGGACCGCCGACGGCCGCGAGCCGGCCGGGCCACCCCCGGCCCCGGCCGTTCCGGCGGCGCAGGCGGTTCCGGACGGTCCGGGCGGCGGGTGAACCGGGGCGCCCACCGCGCGGGCGGCCGGGCGACGCCGTCGCGTGCGGCCCCGGAGGCGAACGACCCCAGGAAGAGGAGCGAGGGCTGTGACCGAGTCGGCGACGTCCGGTGCGCGGGGCATGACGGTGGAGTCCGCGTTCGCCGGGATGAGAAGCGTGACCCCGGTGGTGTTCAGGGCGGGCTGCCCGGACTGCCGCGAGCGCTTCGAGCTCACCGCGAGCGCCCTGCGCCTGGCCATCGGCGCCACGAGCCGTACGACCTTCTACTCCTTCACCTGCCCGCAGTGCGGCGCGTCGGTCCGCAAGCCGGCGGGGGAGCGGATCGTGGAACTGCTCACCGGCGGCGGTGTCCGGACGCTGCGGCTGCACTCCACCGTCTAGAGGGTCGGGGCGTCCCGCCCCGCGGGACGGTCTAGGCTCGGCGTCATGTTCTGGCCGATGTTCGCGATCGCTGTGGGTTTCGTGGGTCTGACCGTGCTCGGGGTGCTCGCCGTGCGGGTGTTCGTGGAAGCAGAGCGTCTGGGCAGGCAGGTCACGGACTCGGCGCGCCGGATCAGCCGCGCCGCCGAGGACCTGGAGCGCGCCACGGAGAGCGCGGCCCGGTCCGTCGACGCCCTGTGAGGCGCCGGACGGGCGGCTGTGAGTCGCGCTTTGGGCCGGTTCGCCCTGTCACCTTGCCGGTTGGGGCAGGTACGCTGCTGGTCGCGACCGGTTAACGAGGCACTGGTCGCGGACGGGAGTACGCACAGGGGATGCAGAGGGATTGCCTCACGTTCACCCCCGGGCGTTACGATCGCTGTCGACACGATCGTTCGGACATGTGTCCGACCGGTCGGACAGCACCCCACCACAGCCGCCTCGGTGAGAAGGTAAAGACTTATGTTCGGAAGGCTCGGAGCCCCCGAGATCATTCTCATCCTCGTCGTCATCATCCTGCTGTTCGGCGCGAAGAAGCTTCCGGACATGGCTCGGTCGCTCGGCAAGTCGGCCCGCATCCTCAAGAGCGAGGCCAAGGCGATGAAGGACGAGAACAAGTCGTCCACGACCCCGGCCGGCCCGCCGAACACCGACGAGCCCGCGCAGCGCACCATCCAGGCCGCTCCCGGTGACGTGACCAGCTCGCGCCCGGTCAACGAGCCGACGGACACGACCAAGCGCTGACGCAGGGCCGGTGACCTCCGGCCCGCCGCACGAGATGGGAACGTGGGTTGCTGAAGTCTGCCCGCAAGAAGGAGAAGGACCCCGAGGGGCGGATGCCCCTCGCGGAGCACCTTCGCGAGCTCCGCAACCGGCTCGCCAAGGCGATTCTGGCGATCGTCGTCGTCACGGTCTTCGCCGCGTTCTTCTACAACGACATCATCAACTTGATCACCGAGCCGATCCTCGACTCGGTCGGCTGTGACAAGACCTTCACGGAACTGGCCAAGGCGCAGGCCGGCACGGATCCGTGCGCGCAGATCACCATCAACGGCCTGCTCACGCCCTTCACGCTGGCCCTCAAGGTGTCGCTGATGGCGGGCGTCGTGCTGGCCTCGCCGATCTGGCTCTACCAGCTGTGGGCCTTCGTCGCGCCGGGGCTGCACCGGCACGAGAAGAAGTACGCCTACGCCTTCGTCGCCACGGGCGCCCCGCTGTTCGTCATCGGCGCCTACTTCGCCTACACGGTCCTGCCCACCACCGCGAAGGTGCTGCTCGAGTTCACCCCCGTCGGCACGTCCAACCTTCTCCCGCTGGACGACCTGCTCGACCTGGTCATGCGGATGGTGCTGGTCTTCGGCCTCTCGTTCGAGCTGCCGCTGCTGCTGGTGATGCTCAATCTCACCGGAGTGATCACCGGCAAGCGCATGCTCGGCTGGTGGCGCGGCATGATCATGGGCATCACGGTCTTCGCGGCCATCGCCACCCCGAGCACGGACCCGCTGACGATGCTGGCGCTCGCGGCGCCCATCTGGATCCTGTACTTCGCGGCCGTCGCCTTCTCCCTCGTGAACGACCACCGCCGCAGCCGCCGCGAGGCCCTCGGCCCCGCCGACGACGAGGCGTCCGAGCTGGACCTCACCCCCGAGGACATCGGCGAGATCGAGCCCGTGACCACCAGCCGGGCCGCCCTGCCCGAGCAGGCGAGCGGGGACCGCGCCGAGCGGGTCAACGGTTATGACGACGTGACCTGAGGACCGCCGGACAGCTCATAGGGTCATCCCCGTGACCAGCGAGATCACCCTCTTCGTCAACCCCACCGCGGGCCGCGGCCGGGGCGCCCGAGCGGCGCAGCCGGCCGCTTCGGCGTTGCGGGCGGCCGGCTTCTCGGTGCGTACCGTCGTCGGGGAGGACGCCGACGACGCCCTCGCCCGCGCGCGAGCGGCCGTGGCCGGCGGCACCGGCGCGCTGATCGCCGTCGGCGGCGACGGCATGGCCAACCTGGCGCTGCGGGCGGTCGCGGGCACGCCCACCCCGCTCGGCCTGGTCGCCGTCGGCACCGGCAACGACTTCGCCCGTGCCCTCGGCCTGCCCGTGCGCCGGCCGGACGCGGCGGGCCGCATGATCGCCGACGCCCTCAAGTGCGGCCGGATCCGGGACGTCGACCTCGGCCGGGCGGGGGAGCGCTGGTTCGGCACCGTCCTCGCCTCCGGCTTCGACTCCCGCGTCAACGACCGCGGCAACCGCATGCCCCGGCCCGCCGGGCGCCTGAAGTACGACCTGGCGATGATCGCCGAACTGGCCGCCTTCCGGCCCCTCCCGTACCGGATCCGGCTCGACGACGGCGAGGTGCGCGAGATCGAGGCGACCCTGGTGGCCGTCGGCAACGGCTCCTCCTACGGCGGCGGCATGCGCATCTGCCCCGGCGCCGACCTGACCGACGGCCTGTTCGACATCACGGTGGTCGGGGACTGCAGCCGTACGACGCTGCTGCGGGTGTTCCCGAGGGTGTACCGCGGGACGCATGTCGAGCACCCGAAGGTGACGGTCCTGCGGGCGGCCCGGGTCGAGATCGCCGCCGAGGACGTCACCGGCTACGCCGACGGGGAGCCGCTCGGACCGCTGCCGCTGACGGCGCGCTGCGTGCGCGGGGGCGTGCGGGTCGTCGGCCCCTGAGGCCCGTCACCCCTGAGCTGCGCCGATCCCCGGTTTCGCGGTGGGCGATCCGGATAATGATCGTCCTGTTGTCAGTGCGGCCGGGTACGCTCGAAAGCACGATGACAGAGGACCTCTCACCGGCCGAGCGGTACGCGGCAGCCCGTAGGCGGGCTGCCGAGCAGGCCACCGCGCTCGCCTCCTTCCGCGAGATGTACGACTTCGGCCTCGACCCCTTCCAGATCGAGGCCTGCCAGGCGCTCGAGGCGGGGAAGGGCGTGCTGGTCGCCGCGCCCACCGGATCCGGCAAGACGATCGTCGGCGAGTTCGCCGTCCACCTCGCCCTCCAGCAGGGCAAGAAGTGCTTCTACACGACCCCCATCAAGGCGCTGTCGAACCAGAAGTACGCCGACCTGTGCCGCCGCTACGGCACGGACCGGGTGGGCCTGCTCACCGGTGACAACAGCGTCAACTCCGACGCCCCGGTGGTCGTGATGACCACCGAGGTGCTGCGGAACATGCTGTACGCCGGTTCCCAGACGCTCCTGGGCCTCGGCTACGTGGTCATGGACGAGGTGCACTACCTCTCCGACCGGTTCCGGGGCGCCGTCTGGGAGGAGGTGATCATCCACCTGCCCGAGTCCGTCACCCTGGTCTCCCTGTCGGCGACCGTGTCGAACGCCGAGGAGTTCGGCGACTGGCTCGACACGGTCCGCGGTGACACCGAGGTGATCGTCTCCGAGCACCGTCCCGTGCCGCTGTTCCAGCACGTGCTGGCCGGACGCCGGATGTACGACCTGTTCGAGGAGGGCGAGGGCCACAAGAAGGCCGTCAACCCCGACCTCACGCGCATGGCGCGCATGGAGGCGAGCCGGCCGTCCTACCAGGACCGCAGGCGCGGGCGGTCCCTGCGCGAGGCCGATCGCGAGCGCGAGCGCCGGCAGCGCTCCCGCATCTGGACACCGAGCCGGCCGGAGGTCATCGAGCGGCTCGACGCCGAAGGGCTGCTGCCCGCCATCACCTTCATCTTCAGCCGCGCCGCCTGCGAGGCCGCCGTCCAGCAGTGCCTGTTCGCGGGCCTGAGGCTCAACGACGACGACGCGCGGCAGCGGGTCCGCTCCCTGGTGGAGGAGCGCACGGCGTCCATCCCGCGCGAGGACCTGCACGTCCTGGGCTACTACGAGTGGCTGGAGGGCCTGGAGCGGGGCATCGCCGCCCACCACGCCGGCATGCTGCCGACCTTCAAGGAGGTCGTCGAGGAGCTGTTCGTGCGCGGCCTGGTCAAGGCCGTGTTCGCGACCGAGACCCTCGCCCTCGGCATCAACATGCCAGCCCGCTCGGTGGTGCTGGAGAAGCTCGTCAAGTGGAACGGCGAGCAGCACGCGGACATCACCCCGGGCGAGTTCACACAGCTGACGGGCCGGGCCGGGCGGCGCGGCATCGATGTCGAGGGCCACGCCGTGGTGCTCTGGCAGCGCGGTATGAACCCCGAGCACCTGGCCGGTCTCGCGGGCACGCGCACGTACCCGCTGCGCTCCAGTTTCAAGCCGTCGTACAACATGGCGGTCAACCTGGTCGAGCAGTTCGGCCGGCACCGCTCGCGCGAGCTGCTGGAGACGTCCTTCGCGCAGTTCCAGGCGGACAAGTCGGTCGTCGGCATCTCGCGGCAGGTGCAGCGCAACGAGGAGGGCCTGGAGGGCTACAAGGCCTCCATGACCTGTCACCTGGGCGACTTCGAGGAGTACGCGCGGCTGCGCAGGGAGCTGAAGGACCGGGAGAACGAGCTGGCCCGGCAGGGCGCGGCACAGCGGCGCGCGGAAGCCGCCGTCGCGCTGGAGAAGCTCAAGCCGGGTGACGTCATCCATGTGCCGACCGGCAAGTACGCGGGCCTGGCGCTGGTGCTGGACCCGGGTCTGCCCGCTGGCCGTTCGAACGGCCACCGCGGCTTCGACCACCACGACGGGCCGCGCCCGCTGGTGCTGACCGCCGAGCGGCAGGTGAAGCGGCTGGCGTCCATCGACTTCCCGGTCCCCGTCGAGCCGCTGGAGCGGATGCGGATCCCCAAGTCGTTCAACCCCCGTTCCCCGCAGTCCCGTCGGGACCTCGCGTCGGCGCTGCGCACCAAGGCCGGGCACATCACCGCCGACCGGCACCGCAAGCGGCGCGCAGAGGCGGCCGACGACCGCGAGATCGCCCGGCTGCGGACCGCGCTGCGCGCGCACCCGTGCCACGGGTGCAGCGACCGTGAGGACCACGCCCGCTGGGCCGAGCGGTACCACCGGCTGCTGCGGGACACCTCGCAGCTGGAGCGGCGGATCGAGGGCCGCACGAACACGATCGCCCGGACGTTCGACCGTATCGTCGCGCTGCTCACCGAGCTGGACTATCTGCGCGGCAACGAGGTCACCGAGCACGGCAAGCGGCTCGCGCGGCTCTACGGCGAGCTGGACCTGCTCGCGAGCGAGTGCCTGCGCGAGGGCGTCTGGGAAGGGCTCGGCCCGGCCGAACTGGCCGGGTGCGTCTCGGCGTTGGTGTACGAGTCGCGCGTCGCGGACGACGCGATGGCGCCGAAGCTGCCGACGGGGAAGGCCAAGGCCGCGCTGGGCGAGATGGTCCGCATCTGGGGCCGGCTGGACGCGCTGGAGGAGGAGTTCCGGATCACCCAGACGGAAGGGGTCGGGCAGCGCGAGCCCGATCTCGGCTTCGCCTGGGCCGCGTACATGTGGGCCTCCGGCAAGGGGCTGGACGAGGTGCTGCGCGAGGCGGAGATGCCGGCGGGGGACTTCGTGCGCTGGTGCAAGCAGGTCATCGACGTGCTGGGGCAGATCGCCGCGGCGGCGCCGCCGGGGTCCTCCGTGGTGAAGAACGCGCGCAAGGCCGTCGATCTGCTGCTGCGGGGAGTGGTCGCCTACTCGTCGGTGGGGTGACCGCACCCGCCTCGTACGGAAGCCCATTCACCGTCACGGTGAGTGGGCTTTCGTACGCCTGTTTGTGATTACGTTGCGCATTCGAACGGTGTCGCAGCGTGCAACCGAGTGAGCCTACTATCCCCTCACGTCCGGTTTCCGGCACTTGCTGAATATGACACGGCGATGATCCGGTCGGACTAAGCTCGCCCGCAGCGCACCGGCTTGAGGTGAATTCGTGCGCTTGTTCCCCCATGTGTGGAAAGTCCGACAGCTTCATGACATACCCCACTCCACGTTCCCCTGAACCCCAGTCGACCCCTGTCAGAAGGCCTACATGGTGAGTGTTCAATCCCCTCCTGTCCGCGGTGAACTCCCCTCCGCCCGCCTCCTGTTGCTGCCCGCCATAGCGATGGCCGCGGCGACCGGGGCCGCCGTCGCCCTGGTCTCGGCGCCGGCCCGGCTCGCCGTCGGCTCGCTGGGTGCCCTCGCCACCGTCCTGGTCATCGCCACGACGGCCGAAGCGATCCGCCGCGGCCGGATCCTGCGCAAGCAGCAGGTCGGGCACGCCCGTCACAGCGCGTATCTGGAACAGCGGATCGCGGCCCACGAGAAGGAGTTCCTGCGCTTCGCGCGGGAGATCTTCCCGACGGCCCTCAACCTGCTGCACACGGGAGAATCGCCCAGAGAGGCGATTCGCAAGATGGGCCTCGCCCACCCCGAGTACCGCGACCTGCCGGCGCCGCTGCGCGAGACACTGCTGACGGCCCTGAAGATCGTCGACCACGAGGTGGTCATGCGGGACGCCGCCGCCCGCTCCTTCGTCAGCGTCGCCCGCCGCGTGCAGGCGATCATCCACCAGCAGGCCCAGGAACTGCGGGAGATGGAGGAGGACCACGGCCGCAACCCCGAGGTCTTCGACGACCTGCTGCGCATCGACCACGGCAACGCCCTGATCGGACGCCTCGCCGACTCCGTCTCGGTCCTCGGCGGCGGCCGCCCCGGACGCCAGTGGCCCGAGCCGGTCTCCCTCTACAGCACGCTGCGCGGCGCCATGTCCCGCATCCTGGAGTACCGGCGCATCCAGCTGGCCTCCATCGCGAAGGTCAGCGTCAAGGGCATCTACGTCGAGCCGGTCATCCACGCCGCCGCCGAACTCCTCGACAACGCCACGCGCTACTCACCGCCCCAGACCAAGGTCCACGTCACCGCCACCGAGGTGCAGACCGGCGTCTGCATCGAGATCGAGGACGGCGGTGTCAACCTCAACGAGGAGGCGCGGGCCCGGATCGAGGGCATGCTGGAGGCCGCCAAGGCCGGCGTCGACCTCCAGGACATCGGTGAGCACCCGCGCCTGGGCCTGGCCGTCGTGGGCCGTCTCTGCAGCGCGTACAACATGCAGGTCTCGCTGCGCGCCTCCGCCTACGGCGGGGTCCGGGCCATCCTCATCGTGCCGAGCGAGATGATCACCCACGCGCCCGGTGTGGGCCTCGCCCACGGCATCGGCGCCACCGGCATCCCCATGACGGTCGGCATCCCCGAAGGCCCGAAGCGCACCCCGAAGAAGCGCCGCCCCACCATGCCGAAGATCCCCGCCACCGTCTCCCTGGAGGACGACGACGTCCCCGAGGTCACCGAGTGGACGGCCAACGGCCTGCCGCAGCGCCGCAGCCGGGTGAAGATGCCGCTCGCCGAACGGCTCGCCCAGCAGGCCGCCTACGAGAAGGAAGACCGCGAGGCCGAGGAACGGGGCGAGTACAACCCCTGGGCGGCGGCCAGGGAGCCCGAGATCCCGCCGCTGCGCGACATGAGCGCCCCCGACGCCCCCGGCAAGGGCCTGGAGGCCTTCTGGGAGGGGCTCAAGCAGGGCATCGAGCCCGGCACCCACCCGACCGACTTCATCCGCAACCCCACCAAGTACCTGCACCTGCTCAACGACCCGGCCCCCACCGAGGCCGATGACGAGGGGGATCTCAAGTGATCCAGCAGCGAGGCAACTTCGACTGGATGCTCAAGCAACTCGCCGACGGCGTGCCGGGCATCGAGATGATCGTGGTGCTCTCGGCCGACGGCCTGCGCATCGCCCGCTACGGCGGCGAACCCGACGCGGCCGACCGGGTGGCCGCGGCCTGCGCCGGCCTGCAGTCCCTGGCGAGCAGTGTCTGCCAGGAACTCAGCGTGGGCGACGGCGAGATGAAGCTGGTCATGATCGAGATCGACCGCGGCTACTTCTACCTGATGAACGCAGGTGCCAACGCCTTCCTCGCGGTGCTCTCCGACGTGCGGTGCGAACCCGGCCGCATGAGCGCGATGATGCGCGACCTCGTCGTCCGCATCGGCGGCCACCTGACCAGTCCGCCCCGGCGGAACGGGCAGATCGTATGACCCCTCCGCAACGCCAGAGGCGCAACCCCGCGGCCGAACCGCCCCCGCAGCCTCCCCAGGAGGGCGAGGGCAAGGTCAAGAACCCCGAGCGGATGTACGTGGTGGCCGGCCCGGACGGCGAACGGGCCGAGCTGGACCTGGTGACGTTAATCGTGGCGCGTGCCGCGGACCCGCCGCCCTCCGCCTCTCCCGAGCAGGCGGCGCTGCTCCGGCTCTGCGCCGCCCCGCTGTCCGTGGCCGAGCTGTCGGCCTACCTCCACCTGCCGTTCAGCGCGATGGGCGTGCTGCTCACCGAGATGCTGACGGCGGAACTGGTACAGGCGCGCGCCCCGATCGTCCGCAAGGCGCGTTCCGACCGTTCCCTTCTCGAAGCGGTGATGAATGGACTTCAAAGGCTCTGACACCATCCCGGGCCCCCGGGCCGAGGACCAGCTGCCCCACACGGCACAGGCCGCGGCCAAGATCGTGATCGTGGGCGGCTTCGGCGTCGGCAAGACGACCATGGTCGGCTCGGTCAGCGAGATCACACCGCTGACCACCGAGGAGACCATGACGCAGGCCGGCATCGGTGTCGACGACAACTTCGGCTCGGCGTCCAAGACGGCCACCACCGTCGCCATGGACTTCGGCCGCATCAGCATCACCGAGCAGTTGGTGCTGTACCTCTTCGGGACACCCGGGCAGCAGCGCTTCTGGTTCCTGTGGAACGGCCTGTTCGAGGGCGCGCTCGGTGCGGTGGTCCTGGTCGACACCCGCCGTCTGGAGGTCAGCTTCGACGTCATGGGGCGGCTGGAGGAGCGCGGCGTGCCCTTCGTCGTCGCCATCAACACCTTCCCCGACGCGCCCCGCTACGACATCGAGGAGCTGCGCACGGCCCTCGACCTCACCCCGGACATCCCGATCATGGAGTGCGACGCACGCCGCCGGGCCTCCAGCCGGGACGTCCTGATGACGCTCATGCGCTTCCTGCACTCGCTCGCCATGCAGGGCGCGACCACCTGACCCGATGCGCCCCTCCCACCTCCCCCAGACACCTGGAAAGCTCCGGAGCGACCACTGTGACTCCTGAATCCCACGCCCCGACCGGTACGGACGGACCCCGGCTCGAACCGCCCCCCGGCTGCCCCGCGCACGGCCTCGGGCCCGGAGGGCTGCACCGGCTGCACGAGTCGGAGGACCTGGGAGCGCTGTACGAGAAACTGCGCGAGGAGCACGGACCCGTGGCGCCCGTGCTGCTCCACGACGACGTGCCCATCTGGATCGTCCTCGGCCACACCGAGAACCTGCACATGGTGCGCTCGCCCTCGCAGTTCTGCCGCGACAGCCGCATCTGGACCCCGCTGCGGGAGGGGCTGGTCAAGCCCGACCACCCGCTGATGCCCCACATCGCCTGGCAGCCGATCGCCTCGCACGCCGAGGGCGACGAGCACAAGCGGCTGCGCGGCGCGGTCATGGGCGCCATCTCGACCATCGACTTCCGCAGCCTGCGCCGCTACATCAACCGCAGCACGCAGGCCATCGTCAACCGCTTCTGCGAACGGGGCGAGGCCGACCTGGTCAGCCAGTTCACCGAGCACCTGCCGATGGCCGTGATGTGCGAGATCCTCGGCATGCCCGACGAGTACAACGACCGGCTCGTCGAGGCCGCCCGCGACGCCCTCAAGGGCACCGAGACCGCCATCGCCAGTCATGCCTACGTCATGGAGGCGCTGAGCCGGCTCACCGCCCTGCGCCGCGCCCAGCCGGAGGAGGACCTCGCCAGTTACCTGATCACCCACCCCGCCCGGCTGACCGACGACGAGGTCAGGGAGCACCTGCGCCTGGTCCTCTTCGCCGCCTACGAGGCCACCACGAACCTGCTGTCCAACGTGCTGCTGACGGTGCTGATCGACCCGCGCTTCCGGGCGCAGCTCAACGGCGGCCAGATGACGGTGCCGGAGGCGGTGGAGCAGTCCCTGTGGAACGAGCCGCCGTTCAGCACGGTCTTCGCCTACTTCGCCAAGCAGGAGACCGAGCTCGGCGGGCAGCGCATCCGCCGGGGCGACGGACTGCTCTTCGCCCCGCTCCCGGCCAACGTGGACCCGAGGGTGCGGCCCGACCTGAAGGCCAGCATGCAGGGCAACCGGTCCCACCTGGCGTTCGGCGGCGGGCCGCACGAGTGCCCGGGCCAGGACATCGGCCGCTCCATCGCCGACGTCGGCGTCGACGCCCTGCTGCTGCGGCTGCCGGACGTCGAACTCGACTGCGACCAGGAGGACCTGCGCTGGACGTCGTCGATCGCCTCCCGGCACCTGGTGGAACTGCCCGTGCAGTTCTCGCCCAAGCCGCCGCAGGACGTGTCGGAGACACCGCACCACAAGGTGATGCCCGCCCAGCGTTCCGACTGGCAGATCAGCATCTCCCAGCCGGAGCCGCAGCCCGCCCCGGCGGCCGCGCAGCCCCAGCCGCAGCCCGAGCCGCAGCCGGAGCCGGCTTTCGCGCAGCCGCAGCCCGTCGCGGTGCCGCCGCCGCCCGCGGCGGCCGAGCCGGTGCGCCCCAGGGGTGTCTGGCAGCGCCTTCTGCTCTGGTGGCGCGGTCACTGACCGTTCGACGGGCCGCCGTACGTCCCGGCGGCCCACCGGTCGTACGACGTCCAGGCCGCGAGCACGCGGGTGCTGCGGAACCGGTGCTCCACGCCCGTGACCGGGTCGGTGAACTCCAGTGAACGGGCCAGCAGTTGCAGCGGGCGCGTGAAGTCACCGGCCGCTGCCGGTCCGGTCACCTCGGGGTAGAGCGGGTCGCCGAGGATCGGCACGCCCAGGGCGGTCATGTGGACCCGCAGCTGGTGGGTCTGCCCGGTGGCCGGGACCAGCCGGTACCGGGCCAGTGGGCGGTGCCGGGCGAATGGGCCGGTACCGTCCGCGGCGGCTTCCGCCGGGCGGTGCGCGAGGAGTTCGACGCGGCTTTCCGCGTTGGGCTCGCCCGGCACCTCCCGCGCGGTCAGCACGCCGCGCTCCTTCACGATCCGGCTGCGTACGGTGCGGGGGAGGGCGAGAGCGGGGTCGTGGGGGGCGATCGCCTCGTACTCCTTGCGGACCCGCCGGTCGCGGAACAGCGTCTGGTACGCGCCGCGTTCCCCGGGGCGCACGGTGAACAGCACGAGCCCGGCGGTGAGCCGGTCCAGCCGGTGCGCGGGGCTGAGCGTGGGGAGGCCCAGCTCCCGGCGGAGCCGGGCGAGCGCGGTCTCGGCGACGTGGCCGCCGCGCGGGGTGGTGGCGAGGAAGTGGGGCTTGTCGGCGACGACGATGTGCTGGTCCCGGTGTACGACCTCCAGCGGGAACGGTACCGGCACCTCGGCGGGCAGTTCGCGGTGGAACCACACGAACATCCCGGGCACGTAGGGGGCGTCCGCCGCGACAGGACGTCCGTCCGCCCCGACGATCAGCCCCGCGTCGAACATCTCCCGGACGACGCCGTCGCCCGCACCGGTGAGCCGCTCGACCAGATGCTCACCCACGGTCGCCCACGGTCCGGCGGCGGGCAGCCGCACCCGTACCGGGTCCACCCCGTACCGCTGCGGCAGGGGAGAGGGCGGGGCGGGGGTCTTGCGTCTCATCGCGGCCCAGCGTACGAGAGTCCGCCGTGCCGCCGGAAAACCGCGGGGGCGGTCCGCCGGTGCGGTGCGGTGCGGTGCCGGGGCGCGGGCGACTCAGGCGGCGGGGGCCTTCTCCTGCTCCGCCTCGATGCGCGCGTTCCACTCCCGCTTCGAGGCCTGCCAGCCGTCCTCGTTGTGGCCGAGTCGCCAGTAGCCGGAGATCGACAGGTCCTCGCGCGGGATGGCGCGCTCGACCCTCAGCAGACGGCGCAGCTCCTTCACGAAATGCGCCTCTCCGTGGACGAAGGCGTGCACCCGGCCCGCGGGGAACTCCAGGCCCCGTACCGTCTCCACCAGTGCCTCGCCGCGCGGACGGGGGCCGCGGTGCAGCCAGACGACCTCGACGTCGGAGTCGATCTTCTGCTCCTCCTCGGGGCCCGAGATCTCCACGAAGGCGTGCGCCTTCGCCCCGTGCGGCAGCGCCTCCAGGGCGCAGGCGATCGCGGGCAGCGCGCTCTCGTCACCGACGAGCAGATGCCAGTCGGCCTCCGGGTCGGGCGCGTAGGCCCCGCCGGGCCCCATGAACAGCACCGTCTCGCCCGGCTGGACCCGGGTGGCCCAGGGGCCGGCCAGGCCCTCGTCACCGTGGATCACGAAGTCCAGGGTCAGCTCGCGGTGCTCGGCGTCCCACTGGCGCACCGTGTACGTCCGGGTGACCGGCCACTGTTCGCGCGGCAGCTCGTCGCGGATGCGCTGCAGGTCGAAAGGTTCGGAATAGGTGACCCCGGCGGGCGGGAACAGCAGCTTCACATAGTGGTCGGTGCACGTGTCCGCCGCGAAGCCGGCGAGGCCCTCACCGCCGAGCACCACGCGCTGCATGTGCGGCGTCAGCCGCTCGGTGCGGACGACCTGAGCGGAGTGCGGCCTGCGCGGCTGGCGTCCCGGTCGCTCTGCCATGAGGACCTCCCTGTGTCACATAGTTAGGGTTACCTAAGTTAGCACCCCGCCCCTGCTTCACACCTGTCGTACACGAAAGGTCACGCCCCGAGCGTCGTCAGCAGACGCTCCAGGGACCCGCCCAGTCCCCAGCGGGCCGCCAGCGCCTCCAGCGCCGCCGGATCGCGCGGGGCCCGCGGCAGCGCCGTCGACACCTCCGGGAGCGGCACGTCGTCCGCGACCCGGACCACCTTCGGCGCGACCGCGAGGTACGGGCGTGCCTCGTCCAGCCGCCTGCGCTGCGTCGGCGTCAGCTTCGACCGCCGGTCCTCGACCGCCGCCAGGATCCCGGCCAGGTCCCCGTACTCGGCCAGGAGCTTGGCGGCCGTCTTCTCGCCGACGCCCGGCACTCCCGGCAGGCCGTCGCTGGGATCGCCGCGCAGCAGGGCCAGATCCGCGTACCCGCTCCCGTCCACCCCATACTTCGCACGCAGCACCGCCTCATCGGTGAGCTGCAGCGTGCCCACGCCCTTCAGCGGGTACAGCACGCGCACCCCGCGCGCGTCGTCCACCAGCTGGTAAAGGTCGCGGTCGCCCGTGACGATGTCGACGGGGCCCTTCGCCCGCGCCGTGAACGTGCCGATCACGTCGTCCGCCTCGTAGCCGGCGACGCCGACGCGCGCGATGCCCACCGCGTCCAGCACCGCCTCGATGACCGGCACCTGCGGCGACAGCGTGTCGGGCACCTCCTCCTCGTCCGGGCCGGTCTCGCGCTCCTCGGCGACACGGTGCGCCTTGTAGGAGGGGATCAGCTCCACCCGCCACTGCGGCCGCCAGTCGGCGTCCATGCAGGCCACCAGGGCGTCCGGCCGGTGGTCCTTGACCAGACGGTCGATGAAGTCGAGCAGCCCGCGCACGGCGTTCACCGGGGTGCCGTCCGGTGCCTTGACCGACTCGGGCACGCCGAAGTAGGCGCGGAAGTACAGGGAGGCGGTGTCGAGGAGCATCAGTCGTCCGGTCACGCCACGCATCATGCCGTACCCCACCGACAGCCGGTCGCCGCTGCGCAACGCGTTGCGTCCTGCGCGTCCCGTGTGAACCGCCCCACCTTCCCGTTTGGGCGGGGTGATCGGGGGGAGGCGCGGCTCCGGAGCGAGGCTGGTTGCGCATTTCAACTGTTTGCGTCCTGTCCTCGCTCCTGTCCTGTCGCCGAGGAAACAGAGGTGCCCGTGTCAGCGACCCTTGAGGCAGAGAGCCTGTACAAAGTGTTCGGCAGGAGACCGGACCGGGCGGTGGAGCGGCTGCGGGACGGAGCCGACCGTGAGGACCTGCGTGCCGAGGGCACGACCGCCGCCGTGATCGACGCGTCCTTCACCGTCGAGCCAGGCCAGATCTTCGTCGTCATGGGCCTGTCCGGCTCCGGCAAGTCCACCCTGCTGCGCATGCTGAACGGTCTGCTCGAACCGACCGCGGGGCAGGTGCACTTCGACGGCCAGGACCTGACCGCGCTGAGCGATCGCGAGCTGCGCGCGGTGCGCTCCACGAAGATCAGCATGGTGTTCCAGCACTTCGCGCTCTTCCCGCACCGCAGCGTCCGCGAGAACGCCGCCT
Source organism: Streptomyces sp. NPDC015242 (assembly GCF_043079125.1). NCBI lineage: Bacteria > Bacillati > Actinomycetota > Actinomycetes > Kitasatosporales > Streptomycetaceae > Streptomyces > Streptomyces sp. NPDC015242. The sequence continues at coordinate 201,794 of NZ_JBIBUF010000011.1, forward strand.
ACGGCCTGGAAGTGCAGGGCGTGCCCCGCGCCGAGCGCGAACGCCGCGCCGACGAGGCGCTCGCCCTGTGCGGCCTGGCCGGCTGGGAGAAGTCCTGGCCCGACGAGCTGTCCGGCGGCATGCAGCAGCGCGTCGGCCTCGCCCGGGCGCTGGCCACCGACGCCGACCTGCTGCTGATGGACGAGTCCTTCAGCGCCCTGGACCCGCTGATCCGCCGGGACATGCAGGACCAGTTGCTGGAGCTTCAGCAGAAGCTCAAGAAGACGATCGTGTTCATCACGCACGACCTGAACGAGGCCATGCGCCTGGGCGACCGCATCGCCGTCATGCGCGACGGCCGCATCGTCCAGAACGGCACCGCCCAGGACATCCTGCTGCGGCCCGCCGACGACTACGTCGCCTCCTTCACGCAGGACGTCGACCGCTCGTCCTGACCGCCGGCGAGATCATGGAGCCCTCGGTCACCGCCGGCGACCCCGGCTGCCACTGCGAGACCGCCACGCCGGACACCCCCTTCACCGAGCTGTGCGCGATCAGTGCCCGGCTCACCCACCCGGTGCCGGTCGTGGACGAGGACAACCAGCAGATCGGTGTCGTGCCCCGGCAGCGCCTCGTCGGCTTCCTCGGCGACGAGGAGGGCACCGTCCCGCGGCCCTGCGACTCCCCACGCGACAAGGGCGGAGAGAAGGTGACCGCCCGTGCCTAGGATCCCGCTCGGCACCTGGGTCAACGACGCGGTCGACTGGCTCACCACCCACATGGCGTGGCTCTTCGACTTCTGCAAGACCGTCTTCCTCGGCCTCTACGACGGCATCGACGCCGTCCTGCAGGCGCCCGAACCGCTGCTCCTCGCGGGCATCCTCGCCGTGATCGCCTTCTGGCTGCGCGGCACCCTCGCCGGTGTCCTCGCCTTCGCCGGGTTCGCGTTCATCGACTCCCTGGGACTGTGGGAGAACGCGATGACCACCCTGGCGCTCGTCCTGGTGGCGACCGTCATCGCCCTGGTCGTCGCCCTGCCCGTGGGCATCTGGGCGGCCCGCTCGGACCGCGTGAGCGGACTGGTCCGGCCCGTGCTGGACTTCATGCAGACGCTGCCCGCGATGATCTACCTCATCCCGGCGATCCTGTTCTTCGGCACCGGCGCCCCCGCGGGCATCGTCGCCACCCTGATCTTCGCGCTCGCCCCCGGCGTGCGCATGACCGAGCTGGGCATCCGGCAGGTCGACAAGGAACTGGTCGAGGCGGCCGAGGCGTTCGGCACCTCGCCCCGCGACACGCTGCTGCGCGTCCAGCTCCCGCTCGCCCTGCCCACCGTCATGGCCGGCGTCAACCAGGTCATCATGCTGGGCCTGTCCATGGCCGCGATCGCCGGCATGGTCGGCACCGGCGGCCTCGGCGGCGACGTCAACGAGGCCATCGGCCAGCTCGATGTCGGGCTGGGCTCCGAGGCCGGCGTGGCCATCGTGATCCTGGCGATCTACCTGGACCGCATGACCAGCGCGCTCGGCACCCAGGTCTCCCCGCTCGGCCGCCGGGCCGCCGCGAAGGCACGCGCCGCGCGGGGGCTGAGGATCTGGTCGTACCGGCCCCGCCCGGCCGTCGCCGTGATCGGCGTCGTCGTCCTCGCGCTCGCCGCGGGCGGCATGGGCGTCCTCGGCGGCACCGGCTCCGAGGTCGCGGCGAACGGCAAGGACGTGGGGCAGGGCAAGAAGATCAGCATCGGCTACATCCCCTGGGACGAGGGCGTCGCCTCCACGTTCCTGTGGAAGGAGGTCCTGGAGCAGCGCGGCTACGAGGTCGAGGCCAAGCAGTTCGACGCGGGCCCTCTGTACACCTCCCTCGCCCAGGGCGACGTCGACTTCCAGACCGACGCCTGGCTGCCCACGACCCACGCCCCGTACTGGAAGAAACACGGCAAGCAGCTCGACGACCTCGGCGCCTGGTACGACAGGACGTCCCTGGAGCTCTCCGTGCCCGCCTACATGAAGGGCGTCGACTCCCTGGCCGACCTCAAGGGCAAGGCATCGGAGTTCGGTGGGAAGATCACCGGCATCGAGGCCGGCGCCGGCGAGATGGCCCTGCTGAAGAGCAAGGTCCTCAAGGAGTACGGCCTCGACGAGGAGTACGAGGTCGTCGACAGCTCCACGCCCGCGATGCTGGCCGAGCTCAAGCGCGCGTACGCCCAGAAGAAGCCGATCGTGGTCACGCTCTGGTCGCCGCACTGGGCGTACAACGACTACGAGCTCAAGAAGCTGAAGGACCCGAAGGGCGCCTGGGGTGAGGGCGACGGTGTGCACACCCTGGCCCGCAAGGGCTTCGCCGGCGACGACCCGACGGTCGCCGGGTGGCTGAAGGACTTCGAGATGAGCGAGAAGGAGCTCACCAGCCTCGAAGCCGAGATCAACAAGGCGGGCAAGGGCAGGCAGCAGGACGCCGTCCGCGCCTGGCTGAAGCGGCACCCCGGCTATGCCGACAGGATGGCCCCGGTGCACGGCGGCACGCCGGCCGAGGCCGCCCAGCCGCTGGACGTGGCCTGGTTCCCCTGGGACGAGGACATCGCCGTCACCTACCTGTGGAAGAACGTCCTGGAGCGGCGCGGCTACCGGCTGAACCTGAAGCAGATGGACGTCGGCCCGGTCTACACGGGTCTGGCCTCCGGCGATCTCGACCTCAACTTCGACGCCTGGCTGCCCCACGCGCAGAAGAACTACTGGGAGAAGAACAAGGACCGGCTGAAGGACCTGGGCACCTGGTACGAACCGACCTCCCTGGAGATCGCCGTGCCGTCCTATGTGAAGGGCGTCGACTCCCTGGAGGACCTCAAGGGCAAGGCGGGCACCTTCAAGGGGAAGATCATCGGCATCGAGCCCGGCACCGGCGAGATGGACCTGCTGAAGAACAAGGTCCTGCCCGGCTACGGCCTCGACGACGAGTACGAGGTCGTCGACGGCTCCACCCCGGCCATGCTGGCCGAGCTGAAGCGCGCCTACGCGAAGAAGGAGCCGATCGCCGTCACCCTCTGGTCGCCGCACTGGGCGTACAGCGACTACGAGCTGACCAAGCTGAAGGACCCGAAGAAGGCCTTCGGCGAGGGCAACACGATCCGCACCATCTCCCACGAGGAGTTCCCCGAGCAGTATCCGCAGCTGACGAAGTGGATCAAGGGCTTCCGGATGGGCGAGGAGGAGCTCGGCAGTCTGGAGAGCGAGATCAAGGACCGCGGCCGGGGCCACGAGGAGAAGGCCGTCGCCGCGTGGCTGGAGCGGCACCCGGACATGGTGAAGCGGATGACACCGCAGTAGGGTTCCGGGGTGGGGCGCGACACGTCCGCGTCCCGCCCCGGATTCACGAACGGGATCCGGACAACCACAGAGCGCTACGCCACCCCCCGAACCCCTCCGCCACCCCGCTCCTCCCGGCGGATCGTCCCGCCCCCGGCCCCGCGGACGGCGGATCACCTGGCGTGAACCGTGAGGTCGCGCAACGCCCCGCGTGACGTCGATGTGACGGGCGCATGAAACGGTTTGCCGAACATGCGTAGGGTGCAGACAACTCAACAGACGTGGTGCGCCGGGCCGCCGGCGCGCGAGCAGCGGATCGACGGGCGAAGGAGGGAGCCGGAGCGATGGGCGACCACAAAGAGCAGCCCCTGCGGGTGGGCGCGGCCGTGCGCCGCCGGCGCCGCGCGCTGGAGCTCACCCTCGCCGTCGTGGCCGAGCGCAGCGGCCTGTCGGTCCCGTTCCTGAGCCAGATCGAGAACGACCGGGCGCGGCCCAGCACCAGTTCCCTGGAGAAGGTCGCCGACGCCCTGCGCACCACCGCCGTCGAACTCCTCGCCGCGGCGGACCCGGCGTGCAGCGTCGACGTCGTCCGCGCGGACGGCACCGAGCCGCCGGCCCACCAGCCGCGGACCCGGTCGCTGGTGCGCGGCCACCACCAGATGCACGCCTCGGAGTTCACCGGCGAGCACGACGCGGGCCGCGAACTGCAGTACCGCAACGACCAGTTGATGTACGTCGCCGACGGCGCCGTGGAGGTGGAGGCGGAAGGCCGCGCCTACCGGCTCGGCCGCGGCGACACCCTGTACCTCACCGGCGGCGTCCGGCACCGCTGGCGGGCGGCCGAATCGGACACACGCGTGATCGTCGTCGCCGTCGCGGAGCACATCGAGGCGGTCCGGGACCGGCCACGCCGGTGAGGGCGGTCTCGCTGGTCCCCTCGCTGACCGAGGCCGTGGCCCGGTCCGCGCCGGGCGTCCTGGCCGGCGCCACCGACTGGTGCACGCACCCGCCGGACCTGGACGTCGTCCGCGTCGGCGGCACCAAGAACCCGAAGACCGGCCGGATCGTCTCCCTCGCGCCCGACCTGGTGATCGCCAATGAGGAGGAGAACCGCGGGCCCGACCTGGCGGCCCTGCGCGCGGCGGGCGTGGAGGTGCTGGTGACGGAGGTCCGCAGCGTGCCGCAGGCCTTCCGGGAGCTGGACCGGGTCCTGGAGGCCTGCGGGGTGAGGACTCGCCCGCGCTGGCTGGACGAGGCGGAGCAGACCTGGTCGGCCCTGCCGCCGCCGGAGGTCCGCCGCACGGCGGTCGTGCCGGTCTGGCGCCGCCCGTGGATGGTCCTCGGCCGCGACACCTTCGCCGGCGACGTCCTTTCCCGCCTCGGCGTCGACCACGTGCACGCGGCGCACCCCGAGCGCTATCCCCGCGTCCCGCTGGAGGAGCTGCGGGCAGCGGCGCCGGATCTGGTGGTCCTGCCGGACGAGCCGTACCGCTTCACCGCCGACGACGGGCCCGACGCCTTCCCCGGCCTGCCGTGCGCACTCGTCAGCGGACGGCACCTGACGTGGTACGGACCGTCGCTCGCCGAGGCCCCGCGGGTGCTCGGCCGGGCCCTGCGAGCAGCTCGCCCCTGAGCAGCCCGCGCACGGTCCCCACGACGGCCGTGCCCCAGGCGGCGACCAGCAGGCCGTACAGCACGACCGCCGGCCCCGTGTAGGCCACGAGCCCGGTGTGTCGCCCCAGTGCCTCGGCGCCCGTGACGCAGGTGCCGACCGGGAACGTGAACGACCACCAGGTCATCGCGAACCGCATCCCCTGCCGCCGGGCACGCCACACGTGGACGCCGGCCAGGCAGAACCACAGCAGCGCGAACCCCATGACGGGCACCCCGTAGAGCACGGCGAACGCGCCGAGGCCCCGGCCGTACGGCTCGGCCACGACGCCCGGGGCGGCGTCCGCGAAGGCCCCGGCGGCGGTCGTGGACTGGCCGAGCGGGCCCAGTACCAGGAACAGCGTCGGGGCGAGGGCGAGCGGCAGCGGCCCGCCGGTGAGCAGCCGGGCGGTCACCAGCGGCAGCATCAGCAGGGTCGCGAGCAGGCTGAGGCCGAACAGCGCGAGGCAGACGAGCAGCAGCGTCCGGCGGGCCTGGCCGGCCGGCAGAAGGGGCACCAGCTGCGGCCCCACGGCGGCCGACACCATCGGCGCGACCAGCGGCAGCAGCCACACGGGCGTCGCCTGCCCGGGCTCCACCCGGTGCCGTACGGCCATCAGGCACGGCACGGCGACCGCCGCGGCCAGCCCGACGGCCGTCCCGGCGGTGAACAGCACGGCGCCGAGCGCCACCGCGGCCGGCACGCCGATCACGTCCCGGCCCACGGCGAGGGCACCGCCACCCACGGCCAGCAGGGCCATGGCCAGGCAGCCGTAGAAGGGCGCGGTCGCCGGGTCGAGGAGGTGGGCGCGGGCCTGGTCGCGGTGTCGGGCCCAGTGGACCGACCGGGCCGCCAGCAGGGACAGGAGCAGGACCAGGGAGAAGACCCAGACGCCGGCGAGCACCCCGCGCAGCCCGGGGACGTGCGGCGGGAGAGCGGCCCCCGCGGTGGTCACGGCGGCGGTGCCCATGACGGTGGCGTACCAGTTGGGCCCGAGGTGCCGGACGGACAGCGGGCAGGCGACGGGCGGGGCGGCGGTGACCATGACTCCACGGTCGGACCGGAGCGGGCGCACCACCAGGGAGTTCACCTCTATGGCGGCATAAGCTGGCTTTATGAGCAACACGGAGGAGCAGGCCGGTCCGTCGGCGGCCGGGTCCCTGGCGCACCGGGTGCCGGACCTCGGCGCCCTGGAGCTGCTGCTGGCGGTGGCGCGGGTCGGCAGCCTCGGCGGAGCGGCGCGGGAGGTCGGCATCACCCAGCCCGCGGCCAGCAGCCGCATCCGGTCCATGGAACGTCAGCTCGGCGTGGCGCTCGTCGACCGCTCGCCCCGCGGGTCCCGGCTCACGGACGCCGGTGCGCTGGTGACGGACTGGGCCCGGCGGATCGTCGAGGCGGCGGAGGCGTTCGACGCGGGCGCGCAGGCCTTGCGCGACCGCCGTGACTCACGGCTCCGGGTCGCGGCGAGCATGACGATCGCGGAGTACCTGCTGCCCGGCTGGCTGCTCGCGCTGCGGGCGCAGCGGCCCGACACGGCGGTGTCGCTGCACGCGGGCAACTCCACGGTGGTCGCCGAACGGCTGCTCTCGGACGAGGCGGACCTGGGCTTCGTGGAGGGGCTGACCGTGCCGACCGGTCTGGACTCGGTGGTCATCGCCCACGACCGGCTGATCGTGGTCACGGCGCCGGGGCACCCCTGGGGGCGGCGCGGGCGGCCGGTGGCGGCCGAGGAGCTGGCCTCGACGCCGCTGATCCTGCGGGAGAAGGGGTCAGGGACCCGTCAGGTGCTGGACGCGGCGCTGGGCGGGCTGGCCCGGCCGCTCATCGAGCTCTCCTCGACGACCGCCGTGAAGGCGGCCGCCGTCAGCGGGGCCGGACCGGCGGTGCTGAGCGAATTGGCCGTGGGGGAGGAGCTGGCGATGCGGCGGCTGGTGCGCGTGCCGGTGGACGGCGTGGCCCTGGCCCGGGACCTGCGCGCGGTGTGGCCGACGGGGCACCGCCCCACGGGACCGGCGCGTGACCTGCTGTCCCTGACGCGGGATTAGCGGCTCCTCGGCTCGGTGTACCGGGCCCGGCCCGGTACGCCGGGGTTCACCGTGCTGCCGCCGCCTCCACCAGCGCCCGCATCACCCGCACGTCGTCCCCCATCTCCGGGTGCCACTGCACTCCGAGCACCCAGCCCGGAGCGGGCAGTTCCACCGCCTCCACCGTCCCGTCGGCCGCGTACGCCGACGGGACCAGGCCCTCGCCGAGCCGGTCCACGGCCTGGTGGTGGTAGGTCGGCACCGACGTCTCCTCCGGCACGATCGCGCCGTACAGCGTGCCCGGCACCGGCTTGACGGGGTGCCCGCCGAACACGCCGACGACCTCCGCGTGCCCGTCCAGGTGCTGCACGAGCGTGCCGCCCAGCGCCACGTTCAGCAGCTGCATGCCCCGGCAGATGCCCAGCAGCGGCACGCCCGCCGCCAGGGCGGCGTCGATCAGCGCCAGCTCCCACGCGTCCCGCTCGGGCGCCGGGGGTCCCGTGCGCGGCTCGCGCTCGGCGCCGTAGCGCACCGGCTCCACATCGGGCCCGCCCGCGACGACCAGCCCGTCCAGCCGGGCCACGGCCCCGGCCGCCTGCGCCGGGTCGTCCGGCGGCAGCATCGCGGCCAGGCCGCCCGCCCGCTGCACCAGCCGCGGGTAGCCGACCGGCAGCAGTGCCGCCTCCAGCTCCCACACACCCCAGCGCGCCCCGGACTCCAGGTAGGTGCTGACCCCGATCAACGGCCTGGCCACAGCGGTTCCTCCTCCTCGACTCAGTCCCGTGCCAACTCTGCCTCGGCCGCGGCCAGTGCCGCGAACTCCTCCTCCGGCGCCTTCGCCACCAGCCGCTTGCGGCTGTACAGGCCGAAGTAGGCGACGGCCACGGCGTACACCACGAGCGCGATGAACGCGGCCGTCACGTCCACCAGGAACGTCGCCACCAGTGCCGCGCAGGCCAGCACCAGCGCGACCGAGGAGGTCAGCACCCCGCCCGGGGTGCGGTACGGCCGGGGCAGGTCCGGCTCGCGGCGGCGCAGCACGATGTGCGACAGGGACATCAGCGCGTAGGAGATGGTCGCGCCGAAGACGGCGATGTTCAGCATGCGGGCGCCGTCGCCGGACACCGCGGCCAGCAGGAAGCCGATCGTGCCGGGCACCAGCAGGCCCAGGTAGGGAGCCTTGCGGCGGCTGGTCAGGGACAGGAAGCGGGGCAGGTAGCCCGCGCGGGAGAGGGCGAACAGCTGGCGCGAGCCCGCGTAGATCAGGGAGAAGAAGGAGGCCACCAGACCCGCGAGGCCCGCGTAGTTGACGATCCGGCTCAGGGTCGTCGCCTCGCCGTCCGGCTGGAGCGCCTCGACCAGCGGGTTGCCCGCCTCCTGCACCGCGGCGGACCCGCGCGCCCCGGCCGCCGCGACGAACGTGACCACCGCGAGCACCACCAGGACGCCCATGGACCAGCGGATCGCCTTGGGCAGCGTCCGGGCCGGGTCCCGGGTCTCCTCGGCGGCCAGCGGCACGCCCTCGACACCCAGGAAGAACCACATGCCGAACGGGAAGGCCGCCCAGATGCCGAGCAGCCCGAACGGCAGCCAGGAGCTCGACCCGGCGGCCGAGGCGTCGGCCGGGATGTCGTCCAGCGCCGAGAAGGAGAAGTCCGGCAGCGCGGCCAGCGCGAACACGACCAGGGCGGCCACCGCGATGCCGGTGACGACGAAGCTGAAGCGCAGCGCCTCACCCACGCCCCACAGGTGGATGCCGAGGAAGATCGCGAAGCACACCAGGTACAGCGGCCAGCCCGACTCCAGCCCGAACAGGCCGAGCGACTCGACGTAGTCGCCGATGAAGATGACGATCGCGGCGGGGGCGAGGACGTACTCGATGAGGATCGCCGTGCCGGTCAGGAAGCCGCCCCAGGGGCCCAGGGCGCGGCGGGCGAAGCCGTAGCCGCCGCCGGCCGTCGGCAGGATCGAGGACAGCTCGGCGAGGGCGAAGACCATGCACGCGTACATGGCGCCCATGAGGACCATGGCGATGGCCAGACCGCCGAAGCCGCCCTCGGCCAGGCCGAAGTTCCAGCCCGAGTAGTCGCCGGAGACGACGTAGGCGACACCGAGACCGGTGAGCAGCACCCAGCCGGCGCTGCCGCGGCGGAGCGCTCTGCGCTCCAGGTAGTCGTCGCCCTCCGGGGCGACGGGTGGGGTGGTGGGTTCCTCGGACATGGGCAGACTCCCGACGGGGCGGCGGTCACGGGGCCGAGCGCGCTACGACTTCAATGGAATGAGGCCATACCTTTGCGGGGCCGACCGGGGGAAGGCAAGACCCGTGCGTTAATCGCCCGTAAATCCTCACCGGGCCCGGCCACCGGCCGGCTCAGCCCAGGAATCCGCGCAGCAGCGCCGCCGTGCCCCCGCAGTGCTCGCGCATGATCTCCCGCGCCTGGTCGGCGTCGCCCTCGATCACGGCCTCCACCAGCGCCGTGTGCTGCCGCTGGGAGTGCTCCAGGTTGCGCACCAGCAGCGGGATGCAGTCGAGCAGGTCGTTGACGCTCGCGCGCACCGCCGCGTACTGGGCGGTCAGCGTGGGGGAGCCGGACAGCTCGGCGAGCGTGAGGTGCAGCAGCGTGTCGCGGCGCCGGTAGTCGGTCAGCGGCGCGTCGTGCGTGCCCGCCAGCGCCGCACGCAGCCGGGCCTCCTGCTCCCCGGTCAGTCCGTGCGCCGCGCACAGCCCGGCCGCCCCGACCTCCAGCACCTCACGGAAGCGCAGCACGTCCTCTATGTCGGTCTCGGCGATCCGGCGCCGCAGCTCGTCCTCGCCGCCCGCGTCGGTGCGCGGCAGCACGAACGTGCCCCCGTAGCGCCCCCGCCGGGACTCGACCAGACCCTGGTCCTGGAGCACCTTCAGCACCTCGCGCAGCGTCACCCGGCTGATCCCGAGCCGCTCCGCCAGCTCCCGCTCGGCCGGCAGCCGCTCGCCCCCCGCCACCAAACCCAGCCGCACGACCTGGAGGATCTGCTCCAGCGCCTCCTCGAAGCCGTTGCCCGCGCGCACCGGCCGCAGCACCGGCGTCAGCCGGTCCCGCACCCCGCCGACCGCTTCCTCCGGCATGTGGCCGTACCCCCTTCCCAAGCAATGGTCTTCCGCAATACCTTATGGCTCCCGGCTCGCCGAAAGAAGCCGAAGGAGGCTCTCCCGTGGCAGACCGCACACCCCCGCTGAGCGTCGAGGAGCTGCACGCCCTCGTCGCCGGCGGTGAGATCGACACTGTCGTCCTGGCCTTCCCCGACATGCAAGGGCGGCTCCAGGGCAAGCGGTTCGCCGCACGCTTCTTCCTCGACGAAGTCCTCCACCACGGCACCGAGGGCTGCAACTACCTGCTCGCCGTCGACACCGAGATGAACACCGTCGACGGCTACGCGATGTCCTCCTGGGACCGCGGCTACGGCGACTTCGCCATGCACCCGGACCTGGCCACCCTGCGCCGGGTGCCGTGGAACGAGGGCACCGCGATGGTCCTCGCCGACCTCGCCTGGGAGGACGGCTCGCCGGTGGCCGCCGCCCCGCGCCAGATCCTGCGCCGCCAGCTGGAGCGCCTGGCCGAGCTCGGCTACACCGCCCAGGTCGGCACGGAGCTGGAGTTCATCGTCTTCAAGGACACCTACGAACAGGCCTGGGACGCGAACTACCGCGGCCTGACCCCGGCTAACCAGTACAACATCGACTACTCCGTCCTCGGCACCGGCCGCATCGAGCCCCTGCTGCGCCGCATCCGCAACGAGATGGCCGGCGCGGGGCTCACCGTCGAGTCCGCCAAGGGCGAGTGCAACCCCGGCCAGCACGAGATCGTCTTCCGCTACGACGAGGCCCTGGTCACCTGCGACCAGCACGCGGTGTACAAGACGGGCGCCAAGGAGATCGCCGCCCAGGACGGCGTGTCGATCACCTTCATGGCCAAGTACAACGAGCGCGAGGGCAACTCCTGCCACATCCACCTCTCGCTCACCGACGCCGAGGGCACCAACGCCATGGCCGGGGACGGCGACGGCGGCATGTCGGACGTCATGCGGCACTTCCTCGCCGGCCAGCTCGCCGCCCTGCGCGAGTTCTCCCTGCTCTACGCCCCCAACATCAACTCCTACAAGCGGTTCCAGCCCGGCTCCTTCGCCCCGACCGCCGTCGCCTGGGGCCGCGACAACCGCACCTGCGCACTGCGCGTGGTCGGCCACGGCCGCTCCCTGCGCTTCGAGAACCGCCTGCCCGGCGGCGACGTCAACCCCTACCTCGCCGTCGCCGGACTGATCGCGGCCGGACTGCACGGCATCGAGCAGAAGCTGGAACTGCCCGAACCCTGCGCCGGCAACGCCTACACCGCCGGCTTCGCCCACGTCCCCACCACCCTGCGCGAGGCCGCCGGGCTCTGGGAGCACAGCGCCATCGCCAAGGCCGCCTTCGGGGACGAGGTCGTCGCGCACTACCGCAACATGGCGCGCGTCGAACTGGACGCCTTCGACGCCGCGGTGACCGACTGGGAGCTGCGCCGCTCCTTCGAACGCATGTGAGGCCCGTGTTGTCTTCGGAGCACCTTCTGGACGTACTGAACCCCGCGACCGAGGAAGTCGTCGCCGTCGTCGCCGGGGCGAGCCCGGCCGACGTCGACACGGCCGTCACCTGGGCCGCCGGAGCACAGCGGACCTGGGCCGCCCTGGCCCCGGCGGACCGCGCCCGGCTGCTGCGCCGCTTCGCCGCCACCGTCGACCAGCACCTGGAGGAACTGGCCCGTCTGGAGGTCCGCGAGGCCGGCCATCTGATCGGCAACGCCCGCTGGGAGGCCGGCAACGTCCGTGACCTGCTGGACTACGCGGCCGGGGGAGTGGAACGGCTCACCGGCCGGCAGATTCCCGTGCCCGGCGGCCTGGACGTCACGATCCTCGAACCGCTCGGCGTGGTCGGCGTGATCGCCCCCTGGAACTTCCCGCTGCCCATCGCCGCCTGGGGCACCGCCCCCGCCCTCGCGGCCGGCAACGCGGTCCTGCTCAAGCCCGCCGAGACCACCCCGCTCACCGCCCTGCGCCTGGCCGAACTCGCCCTGGAGGCCGGGCTGCCCGAACACCTATTCCAGGTCCTGCCCGGACGCGGCGACATCACGGGCGACGCGCTGGTCCGGCACCCCGGCGTCGCCAAGATCGTCTTCACCGGCTCCACCCGGACCGGCACACGCGTCGCCGCGCTCGCCGCCGAGCAGGTCAAGCCCGTCACCCTCGAACTCGGCGGCAAGAGCCCCAACATCGTCTTCGCCGACGCCGACCTCACGACCGCCGTCGACCCCTTCTCCTTCCTCGACAACTCCGGCCAGGACTGCTGCGCCCGCACCCGCGTCCTCGTCCAGGAGTCCGTGTACGACGAGGTCCGCGCGCTGCTCGCCGACGCCCTGTCCGCCGTCGTGGTGGGCGACCCGGCCGACGAGAAGACCCAGATGGGCCCGCTCATCTCCCGGCAGCAGCTCGACCGCGTCCGCGGCTTCGTGCCCGACGACGCCCCGGCCCTGCGCGGCAGCGCCCCCGAGGGACCCGGCTTCTGGTTCCCGCCGACCGTCCTCACCGGGGAGCGGCCCGACTCGCCCGCCGCCCGCGAGGAGATCTTCGGCCCCGTCGCCGTGCTGCTGCCCTTCACCGACGAGGAGGACGCGATCCGCCTCGCCAACGACACCCCCTACGGCCTCTCCGGCTCCATCTGGACCCGGGACGTCGGCCGCGCCCTGCGCGTCTCCCGCGCCGTCCGCGCCGGCAACCTGTCCGTCAACTCCCACGCCAGCGTCCGCTACTGGACCCCCTTCGGCGGCTACAAGCAGTCCGGCGTCGGCCGCGAGCTCGGCCCCGACGCCCTGGCCGCCTTCACCGAGACCAAGAACGTCTTCATCAGCACGGAGGGCCCCGCACAGTGACTGCCCAGGAAAGCATCTGCCGCCGTCTGGTCGGCCGTACCGCCGTCGTCACCGGAGCCGGCAGCGGCATCGGACTCGCCGCCGCGCGCCGTCTCGCCTCCGAGGGCGCGCACGTCGTCTGCGGCGACGTCGACGAGACCCGCGGCAAGGCCGCCGCCGAGGAGACCGGCGGCACCTTCGTGAAGGTCGACGTCACCGACCCCGAGGAGGTCGAGGCCCTGTTCAGGACCGCCTACGACACCTACGGCAGCGTCGACATCGCCTTCAACAACGCCGGCATCTCCCCGCCCGACGACGACTCCATCCTGGAGACCGGCCTCGAGGCCTGGAAGCGCGTCCAGGAGGTCAACCTCACCTCCGTCTACCTGTGCTGCAAGGCCGCCATCCCCTACATGCGGCGCCAGGGCAAGGGCTCGATCATCAACACGGCCTCCTTCGTGGCCAGGATGGGCGCGGCCACCTCGCAGATCTCCTACACCGCCTCCAAGGGCGGCGTGCTCGCCATGTCCCGCGAACTGGGCGTGCAGTTCGCCCGCGAGGGCATCCGGGTCAACGCCCTGTGCCCCGGGCCGGTCAACACCCCGCTGCTGCAGGAGCTGTTCGCCAAGGACCCGGAGCGGGCCGCGCGCCGCCTGGTGCACATCCCGCTGGGCCGGTTCGCCGAGGCCGAGGAGATCGCCGCCGCCGTCGCCTTCCTCGCCAGCGACGACTCGTCCTTCGTCAACGCCACCGACTTCCTCGTCGACGGCGGCATCTCGGGGGCGTACGTCACACCGCTGTAGGTCGCGTCCGCGTGCGGCCGGCCGCGGCCTACAGTGCCGGGATGAGCATGACGCCCCCACCCGGCTGGTATCCGGACCCGCACGCACCGCACCTGCAGCGCTGGTGGGACGGCACGGCCTGGACCGAGCACCGCCGCACGCCCGAGGCCCCCACCACCCCGGTCGCCGCCGCCCCGGTGCCCACGCCCCCGGGCGGCGGCACCGGGCGGGCGAAGACCGTCGCCCTCGTCGCCGCCGGGGCGGTCCTGGTCGCGGCCATCGTCACCGGAGCGGCCGTCCTCGGCAGTGGCGACGACGGCGGGACGCGGACCAGGACGGCCCCCACGTCCCCCGCCTCCACCACGCCCGCATCGCCGGAACCGACGCCCGAGGAGTCCTCCTCCGAGCCGTCGGCCGACGATCCCTCGGTCGTCGAGGACCAGCTCAACGGCGTCACCTTCCCGCTCCTCGACGGCTGGGTCCGCCCCCGGTACGTCTCCCAGGACGACGTCGTCATGACCACGGACGGCACCTACGACTGCCCCGGCGACGGCGCCGTCTGCCGCCACGGCCTGGTCATCTCCCGCACCGTGACCGCGAACGACGAGACTTCCCCCGAGGCCCTGGCCAAGGCGGACATCTCCGACGCGGCCGAGGACGCCTTCGACCGCGACGCGATCGGCCAGAAGCCCTACGGGGGCATGGAGTCCCACCGGCTCGTGAAGCAGGGGCCGGTCGCGGTGGCGGGCCGCGCCGGGTACTTCGTGCGCTGGCGCGTGCACACCGCCAAGGGCCCGGGCGGCTACGTCCAGTCGCTCGTCTTCCCCTCCAGCGTCGGCACCGAGTCGCCGGTGCTCGTCCGGTTCGTCTTCGACGCGGGCGCGGACGGGCCCCCGCTCGCCGACATGGACCGCATCACCAAGGGCATCCGCCCCGCCGGCGACGCGGACACCGGCGGCGGCGTGGGCAGCAGCATCGGTCCGACGGACTGACGGGCCGGCTACAGGAACGTGTGCCCCTCGCCGCGGTAGGTCGGCACGGCCGCCGTCACCGCGTCGCCCTCGATCAGGTGCAGGGTGTCGAACCGCTCGCACAGCTCACCGGCCTTCGCGTGCCGGAACCACACCTTGTCGCCGATCAGCAGGTCGTCGGCGGGCGAGCCGAGCAGCGGCGTCTGCACCTCGCCGGCGCCCTCCTGCGGGTCGTAGCGCAGCCCCTCGGGCAGGTACGGAACCGGCGACCGGTCCGGCCCGGCCGCACCGGAGGCGGGGTAGCCGCCGCCGAGCACCGTCACTACCCCGACCCCCGGCCGCCGCACCACGGGCTGCGCGAACAGGGCGGCCGGCCTGCCGCGGAACGACGTGTAGTTGTCGAACAGCCGCGGCACGTACAGCCCCGACCCGGCCGCGATCTCGGTGACCGCGTCCTCGGCGGCCGTGTGCTGCACCGAGCCGGTGCCCCCGCCGTTGACGAACTCCAGCGACGGCACCACCGCCCGCACCGCCCGGACCACCTCCGCGCGCCGCTCCGCCAGTTCGCGCCTGGCGGCGGCCTGCATCAGCCGGACGGCGCGCGAGCGCAGCGGCCGCCCCGCCACGGCGTCCCCGACCCCGGCGACATGACCCTCGTACGCCATGATCCCCACGACCTCGAAGCCCGGCCGCCGGGTCACCGCGCGGGCCACCTCGGCGACCTCGGCGGGGGAGTGCAGCGGCGAGCGCCGGGCCCCGATCCGCACCCGCCCGCCCAGCAGCCTCAGGGACGTGTCCAACTCCAGGCACACGCGCACGACTTCGCGCCCGCCGCCGCGGGAGGCGTCGATCAGGTCCAGCTGGGCCACGTCGTCGACCATGACGGTCACGGCGGCGGCGAGCTTGGGATCACCGGCCAGCTCGGCGTACGCGGCGCGGTCCGCGGACGGGTAGGCGAGCAGCACGTCCTCGAACCCCGACCGGGCCAGCCACAGCGACTCGGCGAGCGTGAACGACATGATCCCCGCGAAACCGTCCCGGGCCAGGACGCGTTCCAGCAGCGCCCGGCACCGCACGGACTTGCTGGCGACCCGGATCGGCTTGCCCCCGGCGCGGCGCACCAGGTCGGCGGCGTTGGCGTCGAAGGCGTCCAGGTCCACGATCGCGAGAGGGGCGTCGAGATGGGCGGTGGCCCGGTCGTAACGGGCCCGGTCGGCGGCGCGCGCAGTCATGACCGCAGCCTGCCAGACCCGATTACCGCAGGGTAGGGGGACGTTCCGGGCAGATGCCCCGGGCTCGCGGACTGGTTCCCGTTCGCCCGGGGACAAGCCGTAGAGTGACGCGCACGTACGGCGGACGACGCCGGCCGCGCAGCCGTGCCGGGATGACGCTCCGTCCGTACGGGTATGTGTGCCCGGACGCGTCGGTGCCGGGCCTCGGGCGGAACGACACCGGCCCGCGCGCGCAGCGTGGCCCGGGCCGGGGAACGGGGGGTGCATGAGCACGGAAGCGCGACGCGCCTCCTTCCCTCCGCGCCCCGCACATCCGCCGGCCCCACCCGAGCCTCCCGCCGCCCCGTCCGCCCCGGAGGACCGTGGCTCCTTCGCCGCCGGCGACCCGGCGTCGACGCCGGAACGTGCCGCGTCCCGCTCGGGCAGCGGGCCCGCCGCCGCGGAGGGCGACGGCGTACAGGGCCCCGACGTCCCCCGCCTCCCGGACTCCGCCCCTACGGCGCCCCGGCGCGGCGAACCGGCGACACTGCCGCCGCCCCACCCCTCGTCCCGCTTCCCGGACACGCCCCCGGGAACGTCAGGCGACCGCGGTCCCGTCCCCGCGGCACCCACCCGCCCGTTCCGCCTGACCGGGCGGGGCGGTGCGCGGACCCCCGCCGCGGCGGCACCGGAGGGAGACGCCGGGACGCAGCGCACGCCCGAGGGTGGCCGTGTGCCCTCCGAGGGCGCCGGCGGGCCGCCCGGCAACTCCGGGAAGGGTGGTGCGCAGTCTTCGGCCGGTCTGCCGCAGGGGAGGCCGCGGGCGGCCGGTGAGGCCGGGTGGTCCGCCGGACCGGTGCGTGCGGCCGGCGGCGCGTCCCAGGGCTTCTCCGACGGCGGCCGTGAGGGGCGTTCCGACGGCTCCGGCCGTGCCGAGGCTGCGGCCGGCGTCTCCGCGGAGACCGCCGTCCGGCCCTTCCGCCTGTCCCCGCCGCGCCCCGCCCGGGCCCCCGGCGGCCCGTCCCCGGCCGGATCGGCGGGCGGCCGAGAGGCCCCGTCCCCGGCCGCCGGATCGGCCGCCGGTCCAGGCGCTCCGTACCCGCCCGCCGGGCCCGGGGCGACGGCGGATCGTTCCGTTCCCGCCCGCCCCGACGCCCCGCCGCGCCCGGCGCACGAGCCGCGCCGCGGGGTCGGCACGGGTGCGGCTTCCGGCGGCGGCCCCGCCGACCCCGGCAGGAGGGGCCCCACCGGCACGGACACCGGTACCGCCGCGCGTAGCGGCACCGGCACGGACACCGGAACCGCCGCGCGTAGCGGCACCGGCACACGCACCGGTATCGGCGCCACCACCGGCCGCGCGGCCCGCCTGCCCGCCCAGCCCACTCACCGGCCGGCCCCTGCCGCTCCGTCCGAGCCGTCGCGCGGTGCCGCCCGCACTCAGGGGCCTGCGCCCGCTGCTCCCTCCGAGCCGCCGACGCGCGGCGCCGTCCCCGCTCACCGGCCGGCCCCTGCCGCTCCGTCCGAGCCGTCGCGCGGTGCCGCCCGCACTCAGGGGTCCGCGCCCGCTGCTCCCTCCGAGCCGCCGACGCGCGGCGCCGTCCCCGCTCACCGGTCGGCCCCTGCCGCTCCGTCCGAGCCGCCGCGCGGTGCCGCCCCCGCTCAGCGGAGCGTGCCGTCCGTGCCCACCCACCGGCCCGCTTCCGCCGCCACGGACACCACTGCCGTCTCGCCCGACCCGGCCCTGTCCTGGAGCGCCCCCCTGAGCCCCGGCGGTGCCCCGGGTGCCACCCGACCGCTCGTGTCGTTCGGCGAGCCCGAGGGCTACGACGGTGACGCCCGGCCCCGGCCGCTCGGGCGCAGGGGCGCGTCACAGGCCGCCGCTGCCGCCGCCTGTCTCGTGCTCGGCCTGGGGCTGATCTCGGGCGCGGTCACCGGGAGCTGGCTCGTCGGCGACCCCGGTGAGGAAGGCGCACGCAGTGCCTTCAGCACCGCCGGAAGCCTCTGGCACAGCGTCCCGGTCGACCAGCTGTTCCCCCGCACCGTGCAGGGCAAGGGCGCCGGCCCCGGCGGCGCCGACCGCACCTGGACCCGGATAGCCGTCGCCCCGGACAGCGGCTGCAAGGACGCCTTCGACCCCCTGCTGCGCAAGGCCCTCGCGCCCGTCGGCTGCGGACGCCTCCTGCGCGCCACCTACACCGACGCCACCGAGAGCCACGTGACCACCGTCGGCCTGCTCTTCACCACCGCCGACGCCCCGGGCATGACCGCCCTCGCGAACCGCTTCCGCAAGGAGCGCCTGGACCGCCGCGCCGACCTGATGCCCCTGCCGTACGCCGCGAAGGACACCCCCGCCGCGGACTTCGGGGCGAAACAGCGCGCCTCCTGGACCGTCTCCGTGCTCACCGAGGCCCCGGTCGTCGTCTACGCCGTCTCCGGCTGGACCGACGGCCGTACCGTCGACGACCCCCAGCCCGCCGAGGACGCCATGGCGTCCGGCGCCACCACCGCCCCCGCCCAGGCCGGCCTCGGCCACGAGGCCCAGGGCCTCGCCGACCGCGTGGAACGCGACCTCCGCAAGAACGTCCGCTCGGCCACGGAGCGACCGTCGTGACGAACGGACCAGCCGTCGTGACAACGGAGCAGCCGTCGTGAAAGCCGTCACCTCCCGCGCGGGCGGGCTCCTGAGCCTGCTCCTCGCCGCCGGCCTCGCCCTGGTGCCCGCCACCACCGCCCACGCCGACGGCATCCGCGCCCAGCAGTGGGCCCTGGAGGCCATGCACACCGCCGAGGCCTGGCAGACCACCAAGGGCGCGGGCGTCACCGTCGCCGTCCTGGACACGGGCGTCGAGGCCGACCACCCCGACCTGGCCGGCAACGTCCTCCCCGGCAAGGACCTGGTCCGCTTCGGGGCCGAACCCGGCGACCGTGCCTGGGCCCGCCACGGCACCGCCATGGCCGGCATCATCGCCGGGCACGGCCACGGCCCGGGCAACGCCGACGGCGTCCTCGGCATCGCCCCCGAGGCGAAGATCCTCCCCGTGCGCGTGATCCTGGAGGACGGCGACCCCTCACGCGCCAAGGCCCGCAGCACCCGCGGCAACGCCCTCGCCGAGGGCATCCGCTGGGCCGCCGACCACGGCGCCGACGTCATCAACCTCTCCCTCGGCGACGACTCCGCCTCCGCCCACCCCGAACCCACCGAGGACCAGGCGATCCAGTACGCCCTGAAGAAGGGCGTGGTCGTCGTCGCCTCCGCCGGCAACGGGGGCGAGAAGGGCGACCACATCTCCTACCCGGCCGCCTACCCGGGCGTCATCGCCGCCACCGCCGTCGACCGCGCCGGGACCCGCGCCTCCTTCTCCACCCGCCGCTGGTACGCCACCGTCAGCGCCCCCGGCGTCGACGTCGTCATCGCCGACCCGGACCGCAAGTACTACGAGGGCTGGGGCACCAGCGCCGCAGCCGCCTTCGTCTCCGGAGCCGCCGCCCTGGTCAAGGCCGCCCACCCGGACCTGACCCCGGCCCAGATCAAGAAGCTCCTGGAAGACACCGCCCGCAACGGCCCCGTCGGCGGTCGCGACGACTCCCGCGGCTTCGGCTTCATCGACCCGGCCGCCGCCCTCAGGGCCGCCGCACGCCTCAAGCCCGAGGCCCTGCAGTCGGCCTCCTACGGCGAGAAGTTCTTCGGCAGCGGCCCGGCCGCCGAATCCTCCGGTGACGGCACCGCCGACTGGGCGGCCCCCCTCGCGGGCGGCGCCGGCGGCGTGCTGCTGGTCGCGGCGGTCGTCCTGTGGCGCGGGCGCCGCGCGAGCCACCAGGACTTCTGAGCCGCTGTCCGGCGTGCGCCACCCGGCCGATAGGGTCGACGACCGTGGCGAACAAGAACATCCCCGACCCCGGCTTCTCCGACGACGACGGCTCCGCCGACCCCCGGCTGAGCGCGGCCCTCGCCGCCTGGTCCGGGGACCGCACCGCCGTGGGACCGGTCCTGGAGGCGCTCAAGGGAGCCCGGCTGCTCGTCCCGGTCGTGGCCGTGCTCGGCGAGGTCGAGGAGGACGAGCGGGGACTGCGCCGCGAGAAGACCAGTGACATGGCCGTCCCGACCCTCAAGGCCGGCGGCCGCACCGCCCTGCCCGCCTTCACCTCCACGGACTCCCTCGCCCGCTGGGATCCCGAGGCGCGCCCCGTCGCCGTACCGCTGCACCAGGCCCTGCAGGCCGCCGCGCACGAGAAGGCCGACACACTCGTGCTGGACCTGGCCGGGCCCGTGCCGTTCGAGCTGACCGGCCCGGCGCTGCTCGCCCTGGCGGAAGGCCGCACCACCACCGACCCGCTCGCCGACCCGGCCGTCGTCGCGGCCGTGCGCGAGGCCGTGGCCGCCGAGCCCGCCGTGCTGCGCGCCCATCTCGGCCCGGGGCAGGCCGACGGCACCCTGGCCCTGATCCTGGACCCGGCCGCGGACCCGGCCGAGGCCGCGCGGGCCGTCGCCGAGCGCCTGGCCGCCGACACGACACTGAGGGCCCGCCTGGTGCGCGGCCTCGACCTGGCACTGCTGCCGGCCGGGGCGACGCCCCCGGGCGAGCCCCTCTTCGTGCGCTGAACGACAGGCGCTGAACGACAGGCGCCGAACGCGTGCGCCGAACGCGTGCGCCGTGCGCCGGGCGGGCCGTTAGCCGTAGACCGGGCCGGTGTACTTCTCGCCCGGGCCCTGGCCGGGCTCGTCCGGGACGAGGGAGGCCTCGCGGAACGCCAGCTGCAGCGACTTCAGACCGTCGCGCAGCGGCGCCGCGTGGAACGAGCTGATCTCGGTCGTCGACGCGTCCAGCAGACCGGCCAGCGCGTGCACCAGCTTGCGGGCCTCGTCCAGGTCCTTGTGCTTCTCGCCCTCCTCGGTCAGGCCGAGCTTCACGGCGGCCGCGCTCATCAGGTTGACGGCGACCGTCACGATCACCTCGACGGCCGGGACCTCGGCGATGTCACGGGCCATGGCGTCGAAGTCGGGGGACTCAGGAGGGGTCTCACTCATGCCCCACACGATAGGCGCAGGCCGTGCCCGCGCCGTACCAGGTCCCGACGCGCCCCGGTTAGCCCTTCCTGGCCATTGCTGGTAACCTCGTGTAACGACCGGTCGGACCCGTATGCCTCACGGCCCGCGAGCCCGACCCACAAGTGGAGGCTTTCGAACTCCCACCTGACCGCCCCCAGGGCGTCGGGTCACCGGTCAGACGGCCCCGTCCCCGTGGCGGCGATCCGTCCGAAAGCGCGCCCCGCGGCATCCCCGCGGCGGTGCTCCGGTAGTTCGAGGAGCCCCGCCTGGGAATCGTCCGGGGCATTTTTTGTGCTTCGGCGCGGTTAGGTCTGTCGAAAAGAGACGTTACGCGGCCGTCCGCCAGACCGTCGCGTGGTGCTACCGAGGAGGATCCATCAGCGCCGAGCCCCGCATCAACGACCGGATTCGCGTTCCCGAGGTGCGACTTGTCGGTCCCAGTGGCGAGCAGGTGGGCATCGTCCCCCTGGCCAAGGCACTGGAGCTTGCGCAGGAGTACGACCTGGACCTGGTCGAGGTCGCGGCGAACGCCCGTCCGCCCGTGTGCAAGCTCATGGACTACGGGAAGTTCAAGTACGAGTCGGCCATGAAGGCCCGTGAGGCGCGCAAGAACCAGGCGCACACGGTCATCAAGGAGATGAAGCTCCGGCCGAAGATCGACCCGCACGACTATGACACCAAGAAGGGTCACGTCGTTCGGTTCCTCAAGCAGGGCGACAAGGTCAAGATCACGATCATGTTCCGTGGTCGCGAGCAGTCCCGGCCCGAGCTGGGCTACCGGCTGCTGCAGCGTCTCGCGGAGGACGTGGCCGACCTCGGGTTCGTGGAGTCGAACCCGAAGCAGGACGGCCGCAACATGATCATGGTCCTCGGTCCGCACAAGAAGAAGACCGAGGCGATGGCCGAGGCTCGCCAGGCGCAGGAAGCCCGCAAGGCGGAAGCGAAGGCCAACCCCGGCAAGTCGCAGAACGCCGCGGACGCCGAGGTGCCGGCCGAGACGCCGGCCGAGGAGCCCGCCGAGGCGTGACTCCCGGGACGCCAGTCCCAGGAAGCAACCGAAACAAGACGACGCTCCACCGTGCCCGGTTTCACGACCGGGCACCGGAGCGCCACCGACGAGGAGAGAACGGCGCTATGCCGAAGAACAAGTCGCACAGCGGTGCCAGCAAGCGCTTCAAGATCACCGGCTCCGGCAAGGTGCTCCGCGAGCGCGCCGGCAAGCGCCACCTGCTCGAGCACAAGTCGTCCCGTGTGACGCGTCGCCTCACCGGCAACGCCGAGATGGCCCCGGGCGACGCCGCGAAGATCAAGAAGCTTCTCGGCAAGTGACGCCCGGCGCGTGAGCGCCGCACGTCTGGACCGGGACCCAATCGATTTCGGGCCGTGTGAAGACCCCCACGGCCCCGCTACAAGGAGTTAAGAAGTGGCACGCGTCAAGCGGGCAGTCAACGCCCACAAGAAGCGCCGGGCGATCCTCGAGCAGGCCTCCGGCTACCGCGGTCAGCGTTCGCGCCTGTACCGCAAGGCCAAGGAGCAGGTCACCCACTCGCTGGTCTACAACTACAACGACCGCAAGAAGCGCAAGGGTGACTTCCGCCAGCTGTGGATCCAGCGCATCAACGCCGCTGCCCGCGCCAACGGCATGACCTACAACCGCTTCATCCAGGGTCTGAAGGCCGCGAACATCGAGGTCGACCGCAAGATCCTGGCCGAGCTGGCCGTCAACGACGCCGGTGCGTTCGCCGCGCTCGTCGAGGTCGCCCAGAAGGCGCTGCCGAGCGACGTCAACGCCCCCAAGGCGGCCTGACGCCGGCTTCCAGCCGATGTGACTGACAGGACCCGCAGGCCGAACGGCCTGCGGGTCCTGCTGTGCAGCTACCGAGAAAGCGAACAGGATGTCCCCTGCCACCCCCGAGCTCATCTCCCCCCGCTCCTCCCGCGTCCTGGCGGCGCGACGGCTGGCCAAGCGGAACTTCCGGGGGAAGGAGCGGCTGTTCCTCGCCGAGGGGCCGCAGGCGGTGCGTGAGGCGGCCGGACACCGGGCCGGGGGCGCGGCCACGCTCGTGGAGCTGTTCACGACCCTGGAGGCGGCCGAGCGGTACGCCGACATCGTCGGAGCCGCGCGGGACGCCGGAGCGCGCGTGCACCTCGCCGCCGAGCAGGTCATCGCCGACATCTCCACCACCGTCACCCCGCAGGGACTCGTCGGGATCTGCCGGTTCCTCGACACGCCCTTCGACGAGGTGCTCGCGGCCCGCCCGCGGCTCGTCGCCCTCCTCGCCAACGTCCGCGACCCGGGCAACGCCGGCACCGTGCTGCGCTGCGCCGACGCCGCCGGCGCCGAGGCCGTCGTGCTGACCGACGCCTCCGTCGACGTGTACAACCCCAAGGCCGTCCGCGCCTCCGTCGGCTCCCTGTTCCACCTGCCCGTCGCGGTCGGCGTCCCCGTCGAGCGGGCCGTCGAGGCGCTGCGTGCCGCCGGTGTCCGCGTCCTGGCCGCCGACGGGGCCGGCGACCGCGACCTCGACGAGGAGCTCGACAAGGGCACCATGGGCGGACCCACCGCCTGGGTCTTCGGCAACGAGGCCTGGGGCCTGCCCGAGGAGACCCGGGCCCTCACCGACGCCGTCGTACGCGTCCCCATCCACGGGAAGGCCGAGAGCCTGAACCTCGCCACCGCCGCCGCCGTATGTCTCTATGCGTCGGCGCGTGCACAGCGCGCCCCCGGAGGGTGCCGCTCCGTCACCGGGAACTAGTAGGGTGACCAGCTCAGGGACCCTCCGCGGAGCCTGAGAGGTGGGGTACGGGGATGAGCGTCGGCACGAGCAGCGCACCGGGGGCCCGGGACGCCGGGAGCCCACCCGCCGCGCCCCGGCCGTCCGGTGATCTCGCCGATCTCGGCATCGACCCCGACCAGCTGCCCGACGGGCTGGTCGTCGCCGACGAGCAGGGCCGGGTCATCTGCTTCAACGCCGCCGCCGAGCGCATCACCGCCGTCCGGGCCCGGGACGCCCTCGGCCAGCGGCTGGAGAAGGCCCTGCCGTTAGAAGACCTCGAAGGCCGCCGCTGGTGGCAGCTGACCGACCCCTACGGCGGCCTCGCCATCCGGGTCGGCCAGCCCGAGCGCAACCTGTTGCTGCCCGGCGGACGCGAGGTGCTGGTCTCCGCGCGCTACGTCCGCACCCGCCCCACCGGACCCGTACGGCGCCTGATCGTGACCTTGCGCGACACCGAGGCCCGCCGCCGCACCGAGCGCAGCCACGCCGAGCTGATCGCCACCGTCGCCCACGAGCTGCGCTCCCCGCTGACCTCCGTCAAGGGCTTCACGGCCACGCTGCTGGCCAAGTGGGAACGGTTCACCGACGACCAGAAGCGGCTGATGCTGGAGACCGTCGACGCCGACGCCGACCGCGTCACCCGGCTCATCGCCGAGCTGCTCGACATCTCCCGGATCGACTCCGGCCGCCTGGAGGTGCGCCGCCAGCCCGTCGACATGGGAGCCGCCGTCGGACGGCACATCCAGGCCTACGTCGCCGCCGGGCAGCCCGCCGACCGCTTCCTGCTGCGCGTCCAGCAGCCCCTGCCCGACCTGTGGGCCGACCCGGACAAGATCGACCAGGTGCTCAGCAACCTGCTGGAAAATGCCGTGCGGCACGGCGAGGGAACTGTCACGATCGACATCACGGCCACGGCGTCCCCCCGCGAGGGCGAGGACATCGGCACGTCGGTCACGGTGAGCGACGAAGGGCCCGGCATCCCGGAGGAGTCCATGAACCGCGTCTTCACCCGCTTCTGGCGGGGCAGCAAGCGCGGCGGCACGGGCCTCGGGCTCTACATCGTCAAGGGCATCGTCGAGGCCCACGGCGGCACCATCACGGTCGGCCGCGCCCCCGGGGCCGGCGCCGAGTTCCGATTTACGTTGCCCGTGGCGGCTCCGGCGTATCTCGCCTGAGGACCACGGGCGCATTCGTCTGCCCCCACCCCGTTAGACTCGGCCATTGGCACCTTTGTGTCCCGAAAGCCGTGACGAGATGTCCACGAGTCGGTGACGGGGACCTTCAGCCAGCCAATCGGAAGCACGGGAAGAGATGTCGGCACCGAATAAGTCGTACGACCCTGTAGAGGTCGAGACGTTGAAACCGGAAGAGATCGAGCGCATGCGGGACGAGGCGCTCGCCGCCTTCGCCGCCGCGGACTCCCTCGACGCGCTCCACGAGGCCAAGGTCGCCCACACCGGCCCCGCCTCGCCGCTGGCCCTCGCCAACCGCGAGATCGGCGCCCTGCCCCCGCACGCCAAGGCCGAGGCCGGCAAGCGCGTCGGCCAGGCCCGCGGTGCCGTCAACAAGGGGCTCGCCGCGCGCCAGGCCGAGCTGGAGGCCGAGCGGGACGCACGGGTGCTGGTCGAGGAGGCGGTGGACGTCACGCTGCCCCACGACCGCGTGCGGTCCGGCGCCCGGCACCCGCTGACCACGCTGTCGGAGCGTATCGAGGACGTCTTCGTGGCCATGGGCTACGAGGTCGCCGAGGGCCCGCAGGTCGAGGCCGAGTGGTTCAACTTCGACGCGCTCAACATCGGCCCGGACCACCCGGCCCGCGGCGAGCAGGACACGTTCTTCGTCCAGAGCCCGGACGGCGATGCCGAGAGCGGCGTCGTCCTGCGCACGCACACCTCGCCCGTGCAGATCCGGTCCCTGCTCGACCGCGAACTGCCGGTCTACGTCATCTGCCCCGGCCGCGTGTACCGCTCCGACGAGCTGGACGCCACCCACACCCCGGTCTTCCACCAGGTCGAGCTGCTCGCGGTGGACGAGGGCCTGACGATGGCCGACCTGAAGGGCACGCTGGACCACATGGTCCAGTCGCTGTTCGGCGCGGACATGAAGACCCGGCTGCGGCCGAACTTCTTCCCCTTCACCGAGCCCAGCGCCGAGATGGACATGCTCTGCTACGTCTGCAAGGGCGAGTCCGTCGGCAACCCCGACCGTTCCTGCCGCACCTGCTCCTCCGAGGGCTGGATCGAGCTCGGCGGCTGCGGCATGGTCAACCCCCGCGTGCTGCGGGCCTGCGGGGTCGACCCGGAGAGGTACAGCGGATTCGCCTTCGGGTTCGGCATCGAGCGGATGCTGATGTTCCGCCACAACGTCGAGGACATGCGAGACATGGTCGAGGGTGACGTCCGGTTCACCCGGCCGTTCGGGATGGAGATCTGATGCGGGTCCCGCTTTCTTGGCTGCGGGAGTACGTCGACCTGCCGGCGACGGAGACCGGCCGGGACGTCCAGGCCAAGCTCATTTCGGCCGGTCTGGAGGTCGAGACCGTCGAGCGGCTCGGCGCCGACCTCAAGGGCCCGCTGGTCGTCGGCCAGGTGCTGACCATCGAGGAGCTGACGGAGTTCAAGAAGCCGATCCGCTTCTGCACCGTCGACGTCGGACAGGCCAACGGCACCGGTGAGCCCCAGGAGATCGTCTGCGGCGCCCGCAACTTCGCGGTCGGCGACAAGGTCGTCGTGGCCCTGCCCGGCTCCGTCCTGCCCGGTGACTTCCAGATCGCCGAGCGCAAGACCTACGGCAAGATGTCGCGCGGCATGATCTGCTCCAGCGACGAGCTGAGCATGGGCGACGACGGCACCAAGGGCATCATCGTGCTGCCGCCGGAGACCGAGGTCGGCAAGGACGCCGTCGAGCTGCTCGAGCTGGTCGACGAGGTCCTCGACATCGCCGTCACGCCCGACCGCGGCTACTGCCTGTCCATCCGCGGCGTCGCCCGCGAGACGGCCATCGCCTACGGACTGCCGCTGCGCGACCCGGCCCTGATCGACGTGCCCGGCCCGAACGCCTACGGCTACCCGGTGCGGATCTCCGACCCCACCGGCTGCGACCGCTTCACGGCCCGCACGGTCACCGGCCTGAGCGCCGAGGCCCGCTCCCCGATCTGGCTGCAGCGCCGGCTGCAGAAGGTCGGCATGCGCCCGATCTCCCTCGCCGTCGACGTCACCAACTACGTGATGATGGAGCTCGGCCAGCCGCTGCACGCCTACGACCGGAGCCTGGTCCAGGGCACCATCGGCGTGCGCCGGGCCGAGCCGGGCGAGAAGCTCACCACCCTCGACGGCGTCGAGCGCACGCTCGACGCCGAGGACCTGGTGATCACCGACGACCGCGGCCCGATCGGGCTCGCCGGTGTCATGGGCGGTGCCAACACGGAGATCGCCGACCACGACGACGTCGAGAACGCCACCTCCGACGTGGTCATCGAGGCGGCGCATTTCGACGCGGTGTCCATCGCGCGCACCGCCCGCCGGCACAAGCTGTCCTCCGAGGCGTCCCGGCGCTTCGAGCGCGGCGTCGACCCGCAGGCCGCCGCCGCTGCCGCGCAGCGCACGGTCGACCTGCTGGTGCTGCTCGCCGGCGGCACCGCCGAGGCCGGTGTCACCGAGGTCCTGGCCCCGACCGCGCCGCGCACCATCGCCATCCCGGCCGACCACCCGGACAAGGTCGCGGGCGTCGCCTACGGCCGCGAGACCGTCGTCCGGCGGCTGCAGGAGATCGGCTGCGACGTGTACGGGCAGGACGAGCTCATCGTCACCGTGCCGTCCTGGCGGCCCGACCTCACCGACCCGAACGACCTGGCCGAAGAGGTCATCCGCCTGGAGGGCTACGAGAACCTGCCCTCCACGCTGCCCAGGCCGCCGGCCGGCCTGGGCCTGACGGACCGGCAGCGGCTGCACCGCCGCGTCGGCCGCGCCCTGGCCGGTGCCGGGTACGTCGAGGCGCTGAACTACCCGTTCATCGGCGAGCAGGTCTTCGACCAGCTGGGTCTGGAGAAGGACGACCCGGCCCGCCGTGTCGTGCGGCTCAGCAACCCGCTGAGCGACGAGGAGCCCGCGCTGCGCACGACGCTGCTGCCGGGCCTGCTCGCCGCGCTGCGCCGCAACGACGGCCGGGGTTCGCACGACCTCGCGCTGTTCGAGACGGGACTGGTCTTCCTGCCGCGGGAGGAGCAGCGGGTCGCCGCCGTGCTGCCCGTCGACCGCCGCCCGACCGACGAGGAGATCGCCGAGCTGGACGCGGCGCTGCCCGAGCAGCCGCGGCACGTCGCCGTGGTGCTCGCCGGTGCGCGCGAGCAGGCCGGCTGGTGGGGCAAGGGCCGTCCGGCGGACTGGGCCGACGCAGTCGAGGCGGCGCGGTCCGTCGCCCGCGAGGCCGGCACCGAGCTGATCGTCCGCAAGGGGCAGTACGGGCCGTGGCACCCGGGCCGTTGCGCCGAACTGGCCGTCACCGTGGACGGTGCCGAGCGGGTCGTGGGGCACGCCGGTGAGCTGCACCCGCGGGTCGTGAAGGCGCTCGGCCTGCCCGCGCGCAGCTGCGCGATGGAGCTCGACCTGGACGCCGTGGAGTCGGCGGGCGACGCCACGGTGGCGGCGCCGCGGATCTCCACGTTCCCCGTCGCCACGCAGGACGTCGCCCTGGTCGTCGACGCGGTCGTTCCGGCGGCGGAGGTCGAGGAGGCCCTGCGCGACGGGGCCGGTGAACTGCTGGAGTCCATCCGGCTGTTCGACGTGTACGAGAACGCCGAGCAGCTCGGTGACGGCCGGAAGTCGCTCGCCTACGCCCTGCGGTTCCGGGCGGCCGACCGGACGCTGACCGTCGACGAGGCGTCCGCCGCCCGGGACGCGGCCGTCGCTCTCGCCGGTGAGCGGGTGGGAGCCGAGCTGCGGAGTTAGCGCCCCGTGCGGGGCGGGTCACCTCACTCTTTTGAGTGGTAAAGATGGCCGATCCCGCCTTTTCGGGCGGACTGTCCCACAGAATCGGACCGGCCTTCTCGGGCCGGTCCGATTCTGTGTGTCAGGGGCCTGATGGGGGGCCATCGGCATGATCCGCGTCAGGGGTCGGGTGCGTGGCCTCGGAGCGCCGGCGGCCTGGGGTGCGGCGGCCGTCACGTACAAGCTGGCCTGCCCGCTCGCCCAGCAGACCGACCTTCCGGCACGGCTCCTGACCAGCGCCGTGTTCTTCGCGGTCGGCACCGGGCTGATCCTCCACGCGCGGCGTTCGCTCGCGCGCGAGCTGCGGCAACTGCGCCGGGTCGCGGGCGCCGCGCAGCACGCGCTGCTGCGTCCGCCGCCGTCCCGCGTCGACGGACTGGACGTCGCGGCCGCCCAGGTGTCGGCGGAGCGCGGCGCGGCGATCGGTGGCGATCTGTACGAGGTCGTCGCCACCGAGTACGGCGTCCGCGCGGTGATGGGCGACGTCCGCGGGCACGGCATCGGCGCGCTCGGCACGGTCGCGGCCGTACTCGGCTGCTTCCGTGAGGCCGTGCACGACGAGAAGGACCTCGGCGGTGTACTGCGCCGGCTGGAGCGCGCCCTGGACCGGCATCTGCGCCACGAGCATCCGGCCGGCGACGCCGAGGAGTTCGTGACCCTGCTGCTCGTGGAGATCCGGGCCGACGGCGAGATGCTCGCCCTGAACTGCGGCCATCCCTGGCCGTACCGGCTCAGCGGCACTGAGGTGGCACAGCTCGCCGCCGGCGACCCCTGGCCGCCCCTGGGGCTGTTCCCGCTGCCGGACAGCGACCTGCCCGCCGTCGGCCTCGGGTCCCTGCGCCCCGGCGACGGCCTGTTCCTCTACACCGACGGTGCCCAGGACGCGCGGGACGGGCAGGGCCGGTTCTTTCCCCTGCCGGACGTGCTGGAACGTGCCGCACGGGACGGCCCGGCCTCCTCGCGGGAGGTGCTCACCCGGGTCACCACGGCCCTGCGGCACCACATCCGGGGCGCACCGGCCGACGACATCGCCCTGCTGGTCCTCACCAACGGCCGCAGCAAGCCGCTGAAGGGCGGGGGGAACCGCCCGGGCGGCCACAGCGCGCACGCGCCGGACGACTCACCCCTGGCTCCGCGGTGAGGGCGGCGCGGCCGGCGACGCCGTCCGCCCCGCCACGGAGTGTCGGGCAGGCGGCCGGGCGGACGGCGGAAGCGGGCCGCCGCACTGTACGAGGGGGAGCCGGCGGCCCGGCCGGCCTCTTGCGAGGCATCTCAGTCAACCGGCCGGCGACTGTGCGCGACAGCGCGCGCACAGCGCGGATTCGGGCACTCCGTTCACACCCCGTGTGAACCCGGAACCACTAACCTGTCCGCACCGAGCCACCCGGGGGGCCCACATGCAGCCCAACACTCTGCTCGATGCGATCCTGGACGAGGCGGGGATCTCGCACGCGGGGCTGGCCGCACACGTCAACCAGGCGGGACGGGCACGAGGCCTGTCCCTGCGCTACGAACACACCGCCGTCGCGCGGTGGCTGAAGGGGCAGCGCCCCCGGGGCCAGGTGCCCGACCTGATCTGCGAGGTGCTGGCCGCCCGGCTGCAGCGGCCGGTCACCCTCGACGACATCGGTCTGGGCGTGCCCGGAGAGCCGTCCGCCCCGCACACCGGCTCGCTCTCCGGGTTCGTCGAACGGGCCACCGCCCTGTGGCGCTCCGACCAGCAGCAGCGCCCGCACATCCTGGGCGCGCCCGCCCTCACCGGCACGCCCGCCGTCATGCCCGTGTGGGAGTGGGAGAACCCGCCCGAGGACGTCGACGTCTCGCGCGGCGGCAGGCACCGGGTCACGCCCGGCGACCTGGAGATGCTGCGGGCGGCCCGCACGCACTACGAGCAGATGTACCGCAAGGCCGGGGGCATCGCGACGCGCGCCCGGATCGTCGGCTTCCTCAACGCCGAGGCCGCCCCGCTGCTGCGCGGCAGCTACACCGACGAGACCGGCCGCCAACTGCACCGGGCCACCGGCGGGCTGGTCGCGGTCGCCGGCATCTGCGCCTACGACTCCGACGCGCACGGGCTCGCCCAGCGCTACTTCCACCAGGCGCTGCGCCTGGCCAAGGCCAGCGGGGACCGGGGACTCGGGGCGTACGTCATCGCCCTGCTGGTCAACCAGTCGCTGTTCATGCGGGAGTACCGGCAGGCCGTCGCCTTCGCCGAGGCCGCGTTGCGGGCCGCCGGCAAGCACATCACCCCGGCGCTCGCCTCCGACCTCTACGCGATGCAGGCCAAGGCGTACGCGCATCTCGGCGACGGCGGCAGCGCGCTGTCCTGCATCCGGCGCGCCGAGCGGGCCGCCGAGCGCATCCGGCGCGGCTACGAACCCGACGAGACCGGCTATGTCCAGCCCGGCCTGGTCAACGTACAGGTGGCGGAGGCGCTGCTGAGCCTCGGGGAGATCGCGGCGGCCGGGGAGCACGCCGCGGCGGCCGTCGACAACCCGGCGCACGACCGGGGGCGTGTGCACCGGCTCGCGATGCTCAGCACCATCGAGCTGCGGCAGGGCAACGCCGACAAGGCGGTCGCCATCGCGGTGCAGATGGCCGAGCAGGCCCGTGGCATGGAGTCCCAGCGGTTGCGGGACCGGCTGCGCGCGGTGCGCGAGCACCTGGTGCGCAGCGGATGCGCGGGCACGGCCGAGGCCGCCGAACTCATCGACGGAGCCCTGCGCGTACCGTTGTAGATCCCAGGGAGCGGCGTCCGCCTGATCCCGAGCCGCTTCCTGTGCGCCTGCTGTCACCACGTCCCTGCTGCGATATTGCCCCTTACTCGACGGAAGGTGGCAGAACCGTGCAGTGGACGAAACACAACGAACAGACTGTGTACTCAAATCGCTGGTTCAGCGTCAATCTGGCGGATGTCGAACTGCCGGACGGCCAGCACCTCGACCACTTCCTCATACGGCTGCGGCCGGTCGCCGTGGCCACGGTCGTCAACGAGGCCAACGAGGTGCTGCTGCTGTGGCGGCACCGTTTCATCACGGACAGCTGGGGCTGGGAGCTCGCGGCGGGCGTCGTCGAGGACGGCGAGGACCTCGCGGGCGCGGCCGCCAGGGAACTGGAGGAGGAGACCGGCTGGCGGCCGGGACCCCTGCGCCACCTCATGAGCGTGGAGCCGTCCAACGGGCTCACCGACGCCCGGCACCACGTGTACTGGGCGGACGAGGGCGAGTACGTCGGGCACCCCGTGGACGACTTCGAGTCGGACCGCCGGGAATGGGTGCCCCTCAAACTCGTCCCCGACCTGGTCGCCCGCGGCGAGGTCCCGGCCGCCAACATGGCGGCCGCGTTACTTCTGCTGCACCATCTCAGGCTCGGACAGGACACGTTGCCCTGACACCGCGTGGCTCACCGTCCGAACGCCTGCCAGATCGCCACGACGAGGGCACCCACGGCGGTGAGGGCGGCGACCGCGGGCAGCGGCCAGCGCGCGTGTTCCAGTGTGTGGATCCGGGTGTTGAGTTCCTCGATCTCCTTGGCGGTCTCCTCGGTGCGGTGACTGAGCAGTGCCAGGCCGCCCTCGACGCGGGCGTACGCCACATCGAGGCGGCGTCGTAACTCTGCGAGTTCTCCATGGACGACGGGATGCTCGGGATCGACGGTCACGATTCCGCTCCTTTCCGTAGTCGTGTCACATCCCTGGTATGCGCAATGGAGTCAACTCCCCTGGTGGGCGCCTGGGGAGAGTGTGCGAGGGGCATATGCGAGCCCGCCCCGCACACGGTGTGTGAATGCCGCGAGCCCGGCACCCATCCAGGTGCCGGGCCCGCTGCTTGGCCGAAATCTGACCGTCCGTAACCGGCCGCGGGGGGTACCCGGGATGTCATGACGAAGTGGCAGAAGAACGCGGCGCTCGCGCTGGCGCTCTACGCGCTGTCGGTCCTGGTGATCCGGTACTCCTCCGGCGGCACGGGATGGGGCACGGCGCTGCTGCTCGCCCTCGTGACCACGCCGCTCGCCCTGTGGATGGGCTGGCTGCGCGGCCGCCTGACCGAGCAGGCGGCGGAACGGGCACGCCGCCGCGTCCGTCCGTGGCCGGAGGAGCGGCGGCGTTGAGGCGGCGGCCGTGGCCGGGCGGTCAGCCGTAGGTGTAGAAGCCCGAACCCGTCTTGCGGCCCAGGCGGCCCGCGTCGACCATGCGCTGGAGCAGCGGGGGAGCGGCGTACAGCGGCTCCTTGTACTCCTCGTACATCGACTGCGCGACCGAGGCGACCGTGTCCAGGCCGATCAGGTCGGACAGCTTCAGCGGGCCCATCGGGTGGGCGCAGCCCATCTCCATGCCGTTGTCGATGTCCTCGCGGCTGGCGATGCCCGTCTCGAACATCCGGATCGCGGAGAGCAGGTAGGGGATCAGCAGCGCGTTGACCACGAAGCCGGAACGGTCCTGGGCACGGATCGCGTGCTTGCCGAGCAGCTTCTCGGTGAACAGCTGGGCCCGGCTGATCGTGCCCTCGGACGTGGTGAGCGCCGGGATCAGCTCGACCAGCTTCTGCACCGGGGCCGGGTTGAAGAAGTGGATGCCGATGACCTGGTCCGGCCGCGAGGTCGCCACCGCCAGCTTCACCAGCGGGATGGACGAGGTGTTGGAGGCCAGGATCGCGTCCGGCCGGGTCACGACCTGGTCCAGGACCTGGAAGATCTCGGTCTTGACCTGCTCGTTCTCGACGACCGCCTCGATGACCAGGTCGCGGTCGGCGAATTCGCCGAGGTCCGTGGTGAAGCTCAGGCGGGCCAGCGTGGCCTCGTGCTCCGCCTCGGTGATCTTGCCCCGCTCGGCGGCCTTGGCCAGGGAGCCGAACAGCCGGGTACGGCCGATCTCCAGGGCTTCGCCGGTGGTCTCGGCGACCATGACGTCCAGACCGGCCCGGGCGCACACCTCGGCGATTCCCGCGCCCATCTGACCGCAGCCCACGACTCCGACGCGTGCAATGTCTCCCGCTGGGATGTCCGTCACATCGTCCCTTTCGCTGCTGATCCACGACCGGGCAGGCCGGCCGGGTCTCGGCGCCTGCTCCGTTCGTGCACGTTACCGCCAAGTATCGATGATCGATCGCCGGGGGCGGGTCCGGGTCGGGCATGCTGGCCCGACGGAGATCCGCGACCGGGCGGATCCGCGACATTCTGGGGCATGCGCATGGGACGAGTCTCACGCAGGGCGTTCGCCGTCGCGGCGCTGTCGGCTTTCACGATGACCGCTCCCGCGTCGGCCGCGCCCGGACGCGGGGGCGGAGCGCCCGTCTCCGAGATGCGGGGGATGTGGCTGGCGACCGTGGCCAACCGGGACTGGCCGTCCAAGCCGGGCCTGAGCGCGGCACAGCAGCGCTCGGAGCTCCTCACCCATCTCGACACGGCGGTCCGCAACCGGCTCAACACCGTCATCTTCCAGGTCCGGCCCACGGCGGACGCCCTGTGGCCCTCGCCGTACGAGCCGTGGTCGCAGTACCTGACCGGCACCCAGGGCAAGGACCCCGGCTGGGACCCGCTGGGCACCGCCGTCGAGGAGGCGCACGCCCGGGGCCTGAAACTGCACGCGTGGTTCAACCCCTACCGGGTCGCCGCGCACGCCGACCCCACCCGGCTGGCCGCCTCGCACCCCGCCCGCCGCAACCCCGGCTGGGTCGTCGCGTACGGCGGGAGGCTCGTCTACAACCCGGGGCTGCCGCAGGTGAGGGCCTTCGTCGAGGACGCGATGCTGGACGCGGTGGCGCGCTACCCCGTCGACGGCGTGCACTTCGACGACTACTTCTACCCCTACCCGGTGGCGGGGGAGACCTTCGACGACGACGCGGCCTACGAGGAGCACGGCGGCGGCTTTCCGGACCGGGCGGCCTGGCGGCGGGACAACATCGACCGGCTGGTGCGCGAGACGGCGGACCGCGTGAAGGAGATCCGGCCGGGCACCCGCTTCGGCATCAGCCCCTTCGGCGTGTGGCGTAACGCCTCGACGGACCCGGCGGGCTCGGACAGCCGGGCCGGCGTGGAGACGTACGACGACCTGTACGCGGACACCCGCACGTGGGTGCGCGAGGGCTGGATCGACTACATCGTCCCGCAGCTGTACTGGAACATCGGCTTCGCCGCCGCCGACTACGCCAAGCTGCTGCCCTGGTGGGCGGAGGTCGCGCGCGGCAGCTCGACGCAGCTGTACGTGGGGGAGGCGCTGTACAAGGCGGGCGACCCGGCCCAGCCCGCCGCCTGGCAGGAGCCGGCCGAACTCTCCCGGCACCTGGCGTTCGCCAAGGAGCACGCCCAGGTGCGCGGGCACGTCTTCTTCGCCGCCAGGGACGTGGCGGCCGACCGGATCGGCGCGATGGCGAGGGTGGTCGCCGACCACTACGGGCAACCGGCGGACCCCCCGCGCTGAGTCACGGCCCGGTCGTCGTCTCCCGGTGGCGGATCTCGGTGTCGGGCCCCGGCGAGCACACGCCCTCGTGCCCGTCCTCGAACCGGACGCGGTACGGGGGGCCGCCCTCCTCGCCGAGCACCTCGACGATCTCGCCGACCTTGTCGTGCTGGCCGACCACCCTGCCGTGCTGGACAAGCTGGTCACCCACGGTTGCGCGCATCTGGGGCCTCCTCACAGGGGGGCGGAGCAGCGGTCCGTGGCCCTGAAGTCCACGGCTGCCGGGCGCGGGTGGGCGGGGGCCGTGCCGCGCCCCGCTCAGCCGCGCGCCCGTTGAGTGACGGCGATGCAGACGAGCACCGCCGCCGCCGTCAGCGGGGCGGCCACCGTCAGGCGCTCACCCAGCAGCAGCACCGACCACACCAGTGTGAGCAGGGGCTGGGCGAGCTGCAACTGGCTGGCCTTCGGGATGCCGATGGCCGCCATGCCCCGGTACCAGACGACCAGCCCGAGGAACTGCGAACCCGCCGCGACCCACAGCAGCCCCGTGACGCTGTGCGCGGTGAGCCGCCAGGGCTCCTGGGCGAGCGCCAGGGCGGCCACGGGCACGGTCAGCGGCAGGCACAGCACCAGCGCCCAGCCGATCACCTGCCAGCCCGGCATGACCCGGGCCAGCCGGCCGCCCTCGGTGTAGCCCGCCGCGCACACCAGCAGCGCCGCGAAGAGGTACAGGTCGGCCGTGCTCAGGGCGCCGCCGCTCTGCTGCACGGTGAAGGCGGCCACGGCGACCGCGCCCGCGAGGGCCGCGACCCAGAAGGTGCGCGAGGGACGGGTGCCGACGCGCAGGGCGGAGCAGAGCGCGGTGGTCAGCGGCAGCAGCCCCACCACGACGGCCGCGTGCGCGGTGGTCGAGGTCCGCAGCGCCAAGGTCGTCAGCAGCGGAAAGCCGAGGACGACACCGCCCGCGACGACCGCGAGGCCCGGCCAGTGGCGGCGGGCGGGCAGCGGTACGCGCAGGGCCAGCAGGGCACCGCCCGCGATCAGGGCGGCCAGGACACTGCGCACGGCGACGAGCGACCACGGCCCGAGCCCTTCGAGACCCCAGGCGGTGGCGGGGAAGGTGAGGGAGAAGGCGACGACGCCGAGGGCCGCCTGGAGGGTGCCGACGCCGGGCCGCTCCCGGTCCGGGGCGGCCACTGCTATCGGGGCGGAGGCGGTAGCGCTACTCTGTGCTCTCATGCAAGAGCGTAGCAGCGTGGCTGAACTGGCGGAACGGTTGAGGCAGGAACTCGACCGCTACTCGCCAGGTGGAAAGCTGCCGTCCAGCCGGGCCCTGGTCGAACGGTTCCGGGTCAGTCCGGTGACGGTGTCGCGGGCACTGGCCCAGCTCGCCGCCGAAGGACTCGTGGTGACCCGCCCCGGCGCGGGTGCCTTCCGCGCGCCCTCCGCGGCGGCACCGGCTCCCGCCGGCGACACCTCCTGGCAGGAGGTCGCGCTCAGCGCGGACGGGGCCGCCGACCTCGTACCGCGCTCGGTGGACGCCTCCGGGGTGCTGGTGTCGCTGGCCGCGCCGCCGCCCGGGGTCATCGAGTTCAACGGCGGCTATCTGCACCCCTCCCTCCAGCCCGAGCGGGCGATGGCGGCGGCCCTGTCGCGGGCCGGGCGCCGCCCGGGCGCCTGGGGACGGCCGCCCATGGAAGGGCTGCCCGAGCTGCGCGAGTGGTTCGCGCGGGCCGTCGGCGGCTCCGTCACGGCCGCCGAGGTGCTGATCACGGCCGGCGGCCAGTCCGCCCTGACCACCGCCCTGCGCGCCCTCGCCCCACCCGGCGCGCCCGTCCTGGTCGAGTCGCCGACCTACCCGGGCATGCTCGCCATCGCCCGGGCCGCCGGCCTGCGCCCGGTGCCCGTACCCGTCGACGCCGACGGGGTGAGACCGGAGCTGCTCGCCGACGCGTTCCGCGCCACCGGAGCCCCGGCCTTCGTCTGCCAGCCGCTCTTCCAGAACCCCACCGGCGCCGTGCTCGCCCCCGAGCGGCGCGCCGAGGTGCTGCGCATCGCACGGGCGGCGGGCGCGTTCGTCGTCGAGGACGACTTCGTGCGGCGGCTCGTGCACGAGGACGCCGGGCCGCTGCCGCGCCCGCTCGCCGCCGACGACCCCGACGGCGTCGTCGTCCACGTCTCCTCACTCACCAAGGCGACCTCGCCGAGCTTCCGGGTGAGCGCGCTGGCCGCCCGCGGGCCGGTGCTGGAACGGCTGCGCGCCATCCAGGTCGTCGACACCTTCTTCGTGCCGCGGCCCCTGCAGGAGGCGGCACTCGAACTCGTCGGCTCACCCGCCTGGCCACGGCATCTGCGCGCCGTCTCCGCCGAGCTGAAGGCCCGGCGGGACGCGATGACCGGTGCGCTCGGGCTGCACCTGCCCCAACTGGAGCTCGCGCACGTCCCGTCCGGTGGCTACCACCTGTGGCCGCGCCTGCCCGACGGCGCCGACGAGGCGGCCCTGACGGCGGCGGCCCTGCGGGCGGGCGTCGCCGTCACGCCCGGCCGGCCCTACTTCAGCGCCGAACCGCCCGCCGCGCACCTGCGGCTGAGCTTCGCGGCGGTCGCCGGGACCGGGGAGATCACGGAGGGGGTGCGGCGACTGCGCAGGGCGTGCGAGGAGGTGCTGCGATAACCGCTCGACCCCGGGCGAGTGATTTGCGAGCATCCCGTCATGACCGACACGCCGAGCCTGCCCGAGGGCTACGAGATCTCCACCGACCCCTCCCGCCTGGACGCCGAGCGCGTGCACCGCTGGCTGTCCACCGACGCGTACTGGGCGCTGGGCCGCCCCCGGGAGAAGCAGGACCGGGCGATCGCGGGCTCGCTCAACTTCGGTGTGTACGACACCGCCTCGGGCGAGCAGGTGGCCTACGCGCGCGTCGTCACCGACCGGGCGACCTTCGCCTGGCTGTGCGACGTCTACGTCGACCCGTCGGTGCGCGGCAAGGGCGTCGGCAGCGCGCTCGTCGCGGCCGTGCGGGAGGAGGTGCGGTCGTACGGGGTGCGGCGGGTGCTGCTCGCCACGCACGACGCGCACGGCGTCTACGCGAAGCTGGGGTTCGAGCCGCTGGCGCGGCCCGAGCACTGGATGGCGCTCCTCTTCGGTCAGTGAGGGGCGCCGCACCCACGGTAACTCCCAGGTAACACCTCTTGACCTGCGCACTTGCGGCGCCCACGATCGCCGCATGCCACTTCGGGTCACGTTCGTCGCCGCCGCGCGCAGCTCACCGACGCTCGCCGAGCGTTTCGAGGACGACCGGCCGCTGGACCAGGCCGGCTGGGGCGAGGTGGAGCGCGTCGCCCCCGGGCTGCTGCCGCTCGCGGCGGCCGAGCTGCGCTACTGCTCGCCGACCCCGCGCAGCCGGGCGACGGGGGAGGGGCTGGGCTACGCGCCACTGGTGCAACTCGCCCTGCGTGACTGTGACATGGGCCGGTGGCGCGGGCTGACCCTGGGCGAGGCGATGGCCCGGGAGCCCGAGGCCGTCGACGCCTGGCTGGCCGACCCGCGGGCCACGCCGCACGGCGGTGAGTCGCTGGTGGACTTCGTCGGCCGCGTGGGCGGCTGGCTCGACACCCGGCCCGTGGAGGACGGCTGCCGGGTGGTGGCGGTGGCCGAGCCGTCCGTGATCCGCGCGGCCCTGGTGTACGCGCTGCAGGCGCCCCCGTCGACGTACTGGAACATCGAC
Organism: Streptomyces sp. NPDC015242; assembly: GCF_043079125.1. Classification (NCBI taxonomy): domain Bacteria; kingdom Bacillati; phylum Actinomycetota; class Actinomycetes; order Kitasatosporales; family Streptomycetaceae; genus Streptomyces; species Streptomyces sp. NPDC015242. The sequence continues at coordinate 240,566 of NZ_JBIBUF010000011.1, forward strand.
GTCCGCCCCCTGTCGACGACCACGGTGACGGGCCGGGCGGGCCGCTGGCACCTGCGCTTCGACGGAGCGGCGGCGCAGCGCTCGGGTGCGTGACGGGCCGCCCCACCCGGGCGCGGCACGCGGCACGCGGTCAGGCCCGCACCGCCCGGCGGCCACGGGACCCGCCGGGCGGGCTCCCGTCGCGCGCGCCGTCTGCAAGGCTCAGGTCTCCCGTGCGTACTCGGTGCGCAGCACCAGGTCCTTCGCGGGGCCGCGCACGCGCCACACCGTCCGCCAGTGGTCCGCGTCGCGGACCGTGAACTCACCGCGGTAGAGGTCCGCCGCGCACGGGTGGTCGGCGACGTGCCGTCCGGACGTCAGGTCCAGGTCGTGGAAGGGCCGCCCGTCCGCGAAGCGGACGTCCGCCGTGCCGCCCGGCCCCGGCAGGAACCGCAGCGTCCGCTCGGCCGGCCGGGCCACGCCCTGCCAGACGAACGTGCCCGACTCCAGGTGCAGCAGCCCGCCGGTCTCCCGCGCGTCGAAGAGCGTGCCGCCCGTGAACTCGCCCTCGGCGCCGCTCGCGAGATCCCGCACCGACCGCGTCACGCGCCAGCGGCCCGCCAGGTACGCCAGTACGTCCGGCACTGGCCAGAACTCGCCCATCCTGCCCCGCTCTCCGTCCCGTCCGGTGCTGCGCGACCCATTGACGCGCACCTGCCCCCTCCCTATCTTGCCGTTCGAAGTGCTGACCAATGTCTGATATTTCGAACACTCCTCTACCAGAGAGCCGCGGAGTATCCATGCCACGCACCGCTCGCACGCGAGGGAGAGCCGGCCTCACCGTCACCGCCCTCCTGACGGCGGCAGCCCTCGTACCGGCCCCCGCGCACGCCGAGGACGTCACCGACTACACGATCACCGTCGATCCGTCCGCCCGGGGCGCGGAGATCGACGACACGATGTACGGCGTCTTCTTCGAGGACATCAACCGGGCCGCCGACGGCGGTCTGTACGCCGAGCTCGTGCAGAACCGTTCCTTCGAGTACTCCACCGCCGACAACGGCTCCTACGCGCCCCTGACCTCCTGGACGGCCGCCGGTACGGCCCAGGTGGTGAACGACTCCGGCCGGCTCAACGCGCGCAACCGCAACTACCTCGCCTTGGGCGCCGGTTCGTCCGTCACCAACGCCGGCTACAACACCGGCATCCGGGTCGAGCAGGGCAAGAGGTACGACTTCTCCGTGTGGGCCCGCGCCGAGACCGGCAGCACGCTCACCGTCTCGCTGAAGGACGCCGCGGGCAGTCTCGCCGCGGCCCGCCAGGTCGCCGTCGAGGGCGGCTGGGCGAAGTACAGGGCGACCTTCACCGCGACGCGCACCAGCAACCGCGGCCGTCTCGCCGTCGCCGCGACGCACGCCGCCGCGCTCGACATGGTGTCGCTGTTCCCGCGCGAGACGTACAAGAACCAGCCGAACGGCCTGCGCAAGGACCTCGCCGAGAAGATCGCCGCCCTCGAGCCCGGCTTCGTGCGCTTCCCCGGCGGCTGCCTGGTCAACACCGGCTCCATGGAGGACTACAGCGAGGCGAGCGGCTGGCAGCGCAAGCGCAGCTACCAGTGGAAGGACACCATCGGCCCCGTCGAGGAGCGCGCCACCAACGCCAACTTCTGGGGCTACAACCAGAGTTACGGCCTCGGCTACTACGAGTACTTCCGCTTCTCCGAGGACATCGGCGCCATGCCGCTGCCCGTCGTCCCGGCCCTGGTGACCGGCTGCGGCCAGAACCAGGCCATCGAGGACGACGCGCTGCTGAAGCGGCACATCCAGGACACCCTCGACCTCATCGAGTTCGCCAACGGCCCGGCGACCTCCGAGTGGGGCAGGGTGCGCGCGCGGATGGGCCACCCCGAGCCCTTCCGCCTGACCCACATCGGCGTCGGCAACGAGGAGAACCTCCCAAGGGAGTTCTTCGCCCGCTTCGAGAAGTTCCGGGCCGCCATCAAGGCGAAGTACCCGGACATCACCGTCATCTCCAACTCCGGCCCGGACGACGCCGGCACGACCTTCGACACGGCCTGGCAGCTCAACCGCGAGGGCAAGGTCGACATGGTCGACGAGCACTACTACAACAGCCCGAACTGGTTCCTGCAGAACAACGACCGCTACGACTCCTACGACCGCGAGGGCCCCAAGGTCTTCCTCGGCGAGTACGCCTCCCAGGGCAACGCCTGGAAGAACGGCCTGGCCGAGGCCGCCTTCATGACCGGCCTGGAGCGCAACGCGGACGTCGTGAAACTGGCCTCCTACGCCCCGCTGCTCGCCAACGAGGACTACGTGCAGTGGCGGCCGGACATGATCTGGTTCAACAACCGGGCCTCCTGGAACTCGGCCGACTACGAGGTCCAGAAGCTGTTCATGACCAACGTCGGCGACCGTGTGGTCCCGTCCACGGCCACGACCACGCCGGACGTCAGCGGGCCGATCACCGGCGCCGTCGGCCTGTCGACCTGGGCGACCAGCGCCGCGTACGACGACGTGAAGGTCACCTCGGCGGACGGCGCGACGCTGCTGAGCGACGACTTCTCCGAGGGTGCCGCGCGATGGAGGCACAGCGGCGCCGGCAGCTGGAGCGTCCAGGACGGGCAGTACGTCCAGACCGACACGGCCGCCGAGAACACCCTGGTCACGGCGGGCGACCCGGCCTGGAAGGACTACGACCTGCACGTGAAGGCCACCAAGAAGTCCGGCAAGGAGGGCTTCCTCGTCGCCTTCGGCGTGAAGGACACCGGCAACTACTACTGGTGGAACCTGGGCGGCTGGAACAACACCCAGTCCGCCGTCGAGCAGGCCGTCGACGGCGGCAAGAGCACCCTGCTGACCAAGGCCGGGTCGATCGAGACGGGCCGTGCCTACGACATCGACATCAAGGTGCGCGGCCGGCAGGTCACCCTGTTCCTCGACGGCCAGGAGTGGGGCAGCTTCCGGGACGACAAGCCGGCCGAGCCGTTCCGCCAGGTCGTCACCCACGACGCGAGGACCGGTGACCTGATCGTCAAGGTCGTCAACGCGCAGTCGGCCGAGGCCCGCACGGCCGTCGACCTCGGCGGTGCCAAGGTCGCCTCCACGGCCCGCGTGACCACGCTGGCCGCCGACCAGGACGCGGTGAACACCGAGACGGACACACCGGTGACCCCGGTGACGTCGACCCTCCGGGGCGTGGCCCCGAAGTTCACCTACACCTTCCCGGCGCACTCCGTGACGTTCCTGCGGATCAAGCAGAGGTAGCGCACGCTCCCCCTGGTGGGCCGCTGTCCTCGGACAGCGGCCCACACGCGCGTGACCAGGAAGAGGATTGCATAAACGTGCAGCAATACGTATAGTCATGCCCTCTGAGGAGGAGGATTCCATGGCGGTACGAGCGGCAGTGGCCGGAGCGAGTGGATACGCGGGCGGGGAACTGCTGCGTCTGCTCCTGGCGCACCCGGACGTCGAGATCGGCGCCCTCACCGGCAACTCCAACGCCGGGCAGCGGCTCGGGGCGCTCCAGCCGCACCTGCTGCCACTGGCCGGCCGCGTCTTGCAGGAGACCACCCCTGAGGTCCTCGACGGCCACGACGTCGTCTTCCTCGCGCTGCCGCACGGGCAGTCCGCCGCCGTCGCCGAACGGCTCGGGCCCGACGTGCTGGTCGTCGACATGGGCGCCGACTTCCGGCTCACCGACGCCGCCGCCTGGGAGAGGTTCTACGGCTCGCCGCACGCCGGTACCTGGCCCTACGGCCTTCCCGAACTGCCGGGTGCCCGCGCCGCGCTGGAGGGGTCCAAGCGCGTCGCGGTACCCGGCTGCTACCCGACCGCCGTCTCCCTGGCCCTCGTCCCGGCCTACGCGGCCGGCCTGGCCGAGCCCGAGGCGGTGATCGTCGCCGCGTCCGGCACCTCCGGCGCGGGCAAGGCGCCCAAGCCGCACCTGCTGGGCAGCGAGGTGATGGGCTCGATGAGCCCTTACGGCGTCGGCGGCGGGCACCGGCACACCCCCGAGATCACCCAGAACCTCAGCGCCGCCGCGGGCGGCCCGGTCTCCGTGTCCTTCACGCCGACCCTCGCGCCGATGTCCCGCGGCATCCTCGCCACGTGCAGCGCCAAGGCGACGGACGGCGTCACCGCCGAGGTGCTGCGCGCCGCCTACGAGAAGGCCTACGCGGACGAGCCCTTCGTGCACCTGCTCCCCGAGGGTCAGTGGCCCGCCACGGCGTCCGTCCACGGTTCGAACGCCGTTCAGGTGCAGGTCGCGTACGACGAGGCCGCCGGACGGATCATCGTGATCAGCGCCATCGACAACCTCACCAAGGGCACCGCGGGCGGTGCCGTCCAGAGCATGAACATCGCCCTGGGTCTCGACGAGACCACCGGACTGACGACGATCGGAGTTGCGCCGTGAGCGTGACGGCAGCGAAGGGATTCACGGCGGCGGGCATCGCCGCCGGGATCAAGGAGAACGGCAGTCCCGACCTGGCCCTCGTGGTCAACACCGGGCCCCGCCGCGCCGCCGCCGGCGTCTTCACCGCCAACCGGGTGAAGGCCGCCCCGGTCCTGTGGTCCGAGCAGGTCCTCAAGAGCGGCCAGGTCTCCGCCGTCGTCCTCAACTCCGGCGGCGCCAACGCCTGCACGGGCCCCAAGGGCTTCCAGGACACGCACGCCACCGCCGAGAAGGCCGCCGAGGTCCTCGGGCGGGGCGCCATCGAGATCGCCGTCTGCTCCACCGGCCTCATCGGCGTCCTGCTGCCCATGGACAAACTGCTCCCGGGCGTCGAGCAGGCCGCCGCCGCCCTCAGCGAGCACGGCGGGGAGAAGGCCGCCATCGCCATCAAGACCACCGACACCGTCCACAAGACGTCCGTGGTCACCAAGGACGGCTGGACGGTCGGCGGCATGGCCAAGGGCGCGGGCATGCTCGCCCCCGGCCTCGCCACCATGCTCGTCGTCCTCACCACCGACGCCGACCTCGACAGCGAGAGCCTGGACACGGCCCTGCGCGCCGCCACCAAGGTCACCTTCGACCGGGTCGACTCCGACGGCTGCATGTCCACCAACGACACCGTGCTGCTCCTGGCCTCCGGCTCCTCCGGCATCACCCCCGCGTACGAGGAGTTCGCCGAGGCCGTCCGGCAGGTCTGCGACGACCTCGGGCAGCAGCTCATCCGCGACGCCGAGGGCGCCAGCAAGGACATCAAGGTCGAGGTGGTGGGCGCCGCGACCGAGGACGACGCCGTCGAGGTGGGCCGCTCCATCGCCCGCAACAACCTCCTCAAGTGCGCCATCCACGGCGAGGACCCCAACTGGGGCCGGGTGCTGTCCGCGATCGGCACCACCCGGGCCGCCTTCGAGCCGGACCGGCTCAACGTCGCCATCAACGGCGTCTGGGTCTGCAAGAACGGCGGCGTCGGCGAGGACCGCGAGAAGGTCGACATGCGCTACCGCGAGGTGCACATCGTCGCCGACCTCGCCGCCGGGTCGCAGACGGCGACCATCTGGACCAACGACCTCACCGCCGACTACGTCCACGAGAACAGCGCGTACTCGTCATGAGCACCACGCGGAAGCACACCGCCCTGCCCAAGGCGCAGATCCTCATCGAGGCCCTGCCCTGGCTGGTCCGCCACAACGGCAGGACGGTCGTCATCAAGTTCGGCGGCAACGCCATGGTCGACGAGGACCTCAAGGCCGCCTTCGCCCAGGACGTCGTCTTCCTGCACCACGCCGGCCTCAAGCCGGTCGTCGTGCACGGCGGCGGCCCGCAGATCAGCGCCGCCCTCGACCAGCACGGCATCGTCAGCGAGTTCAAGGCGGGTCTGCGGGTGACCACCGAGGACGCCATGGACGTCGTGCGCATGGTGCTGGCCGGTCAGGTGCAGCGCGAACTGGTCGGGCTGCTCAACCGGCACGGACCGCTCGCCGTGGGCCTGACGGGCGAGGACGCGCACACCATCACCGCCACCAAGCACCGGCCCGAGATCGACGGCGAGCCGGTCGACATCGGCCGGGTCGGCGAGATCACCGCGATCGACACGGGCGTCGTCGAGGCCCTGCTCGCCGACGGCCGCATCCCGGTCGTCTCCTCGATCGCCCGCTCCCAGGACGACGGACATGTCTACAACGTCAATGCTGATACGGCGGCTGCGGCACTCGCTGCTGCACTGGGCGCCGAAACCCTCATGGTCCTCACGGACGTCGAGGGACTCTACGAGGACTGGCCGCACAGCGACGAGGTGATCAGCCGCCTCACCGCCACCGAGCTGGAGCGGCTGCTGCCGGACCTGTCCTCCGGCATGGTGCCGAAGATGGAGGGCTGCCTGCACGCCGTGCGCAACGGCGTGAACACCGCCCGCGTCATCGACGGCCGGGTCCAGCACTCGATCCTGCTGGAGATCTTCACCGACGAGGGGATCGGCACGATGGTCGTGCCCGACGAGAAGGGGGATGCCGTATGACCGCGAACGAGGACCTCACCGAGCGGTGGCAGGGCGCCCTCATGAACAACTACGGCACCCCGCTGCTGCCCCTCGTGCGCGGTGCGGGCACCGCCGTCTGGGACGCCGACGGCACGCGCTACCTCGACTTCGTCGGCGGCATCGCGACCAACGCCCTCGGCCACGCCCATCCGGCGATCGTCGAGGCCGTGACCCGGCAGATCGGCTCCCTCGGCCACATCTCCAACTTCTTCATGGCCGACCCGACGGTGACGCTCGCCGAACGGCTGCTGCGGCTCTTCGGCCGGGACGGCCGGGTCTTCTTCTGCAACTCCGGCGCCGAGGCCAACGAGGCCGCCTTCAAGATCGGCCGGCTGACCGGGCGCACCCACGTCGTGGCCACCGAGGGCGCCTTCCACGGCCGGACCATGGGTGCCCTGGCGCTCACCGGCCAGCAGGGCAAGCGCGAACCGTTCCTGCCGCTGCCCGGCGACGTCACCCACGTGCCGTTCGGCGACGCGCAGGCCCTGGCCGCCGCCGTCACCGAGGAGACCGCCCTCGTCGTCCTGGAGCCGATCCAGGGCGAGCTCGGCGTCGTCGTCCCGCCCGCCGGGTACCTCAAGGCCGCCCGGGCGATCACCGCCGCGACCGGGGCGCTCCTCGTGCTGGACGAGGTGCAGACCGGTATCGGCCGGACCGGGCACTGGTTCGAGTACCAGGCCCACGAGGGCGTCCTGCCCGACGTGGTCACCCTGGCCAAGCAGCTCGGCGGCGGGCTGCCGCTGGGGGCGACCGTCGCCTTCGGGCGGGCCGCGGAGCTGCTCCGGCCCGGCCACCACGGCACGACCTTCGGCGGCAACCCCGTCGCCTGCGCCGCCGGACTCGCCGTCCTCGACACCATCGAGAACGAGGCACTGCTGGAGAACGTCAAGCGGCAGAGCGAGAGGTTGCGGGACGGCATCGAGGGCCTCGGCCACCGGTTGATCCATTCCGTCCGGGGCGCCGGCCTCCTCCTGGGTATCGTGCTCACCGAGCCGCTCGCGCCGCAGGTGCGCCAGGCGGCTCAGGAGGCCGGTTTCCTGGTGAACGCGCCCGCCCCCGACGTCGTCCGGCTGATGCCGCCGCTGAATCTGCGCGACGACGAGGTGGACGCCTTCCTGGGGGCACTGCCCGGCATCCTGCAGGCAGTCAACGGGGACGGACGATCCGGGGAATGAGACGACGATGAGCCAGGCGCAGGACCACGAGCAGCCGGGGGCGAACGGGCCCGCCGTGCCGCAGACCCGCACCGCACGCCACCGCCGGATCGTGGACATCCTCAACCGGCAGCCGGTCCGCTCGCAGAGCCAGCTCGCGAAGCTGCTCGCCGACGACGGGCTGAGCGTCACGCAGGCGACGCTCTCCCGGGACCTGGACGAGCTGAACGCGGTGAAGATCCGCAACCCCGAGGGGGATCTGATCTACGCGGTGCCGAGCGAGGGCGGGTTCCGCACCCCGCGGGCCCCGCTGGGCGGGTCGGCCAAGGAGGAGCGGATGCGGCGGCTCTCCCAGGAGCTGCTGATCTCCGCGGAGGCCTCCGCGAACCTCGTGGTCCTGCGCACCCCTCCGGGGGCCGCGCAGTTCCTGGCCTCGGCGATCGACCAGGCCGAACTGCACGACATCCTGGGGACGATCGCCGGGGACGACACGCTGCTGCTGATCAGCAGGGAGCCGACGGGCGGTCAGGCGCTGGCCGACCATCTGCTGCGGCTGGCGCAGAACGGGCACTGAGGGCTGCCGCCGGCTGGTGTGGGGACGGTCGGCTTCCGGGTGCGGGTGCGGGTGCGGGTGCGGGTGCTGAGCGCCGTGCGGGGTGCCGGGGGTGGGCGTGTGCGGGTGGGCTGTGGCCGGTCGCGCAGTTCCCCGCGCCCCTCAGGGCGCCTCCCGGGCCGGGCTCACCCCAGCCGGGTCGCCAAGCCGTCCGTGCACCGCACCTCGTCACCCGCCGTGATCAGCAGCGCCTCCACGTCCGGCAGCGACTCCAGCCACGCCAGCCCCTGCCGCGAGCCCATCGCGAACGCCGCCGTCGCCCAGCAGTCCGTCCACGTCAGCCGGGGCCCCACCACCGTCACGGCGACCAGGTCGGTCACGGCCGAACGGCCGGTGCGCGGGTCGACGATGTGCGCGCCGCGCTCCGCAGTACCGGACGTGGCCACCGACAGCTCCCGCACCCCGGCCGCGGAGACCACCGCCGCCAGCCCGCCCGGCCGCACCGGGTCCGACACCCCCACCCGCCAGGGCCGCTGCGGCTCCGGAGCCCCCAGCAACTGCACGTCGCCGCCGCCGTTGACGCTCACCCCGCACACCCCGGGCACCTCCGCCAGCCGCCGCGCCGCCCGTTCGACCGCCCAGCCCTTGACGATGCCGGTCGGATCGAGGCGGCCCCGGTACGACGTGCTGAACCAGCCGTCGCTCACCCGCTCCGCCTCGGCGGCCAGCTCCAGTACCTCGGCGACCTCGGGATCGCACTGCCCGACGCTCACCTCACCGCGCTGCAGCCGGGAGACCTGGCTGTCCTCGCGGTAGGTGCTGAACACCTCGTCGACCCGGTGCAGCCCGGCCACGACCTCGTCCAGGGCCGCGCGCACGGCGGCCGGTTCCCCGCCGCGGACGTCGAGGGAGAAGACGGTCCCCATCGTCTCCTCCACATGACGCACCGCGGCGGGAGCCTGTGCGGAGTCGGCCACCGTGTCAGCCACCGGCCTGGTCCAGCGCCGACTGGAGGGACTTTTTGTAGCCGGTGCTGGTGTAGGTGGCGCCGGAGACGGAGTCGATCTGTGCGGTGCCGGTGGCGACGGCGGCCTGGTTGAGGCGGGGGACGGAGGCGGCGGTGATCTGGTCGCTGCGGCCGCCCTTGGGGGCCTGGACCGCCTCGGCCTTGGTGATCTTCCCGCCCGCGACGGTGATCCGGACCTGGACCGGCCCGTACTCGGTCTGGGCCACGCTCCCGGTGAGCGTCCGGGGCTGCGCCTGCTCCTGTCCGCCTCCCGAGCCGGCCGCCTGCGAGGAGCCGCCCTGCGCCGGGGCCTTGTCGAGGGCGGACTGGAGGGACTTTTTGTAGCCGGTGCTGGTGTAGGTGGCGCCGGAGACGGAGTCGATCTGTGCGGTGCCGGTGGCGACGGCGGCCTGGTTGAGGCGGGGGACGGAGGCGGCGGTGATCTGGTCGCTGCGGCCGCCCTTGGGGGCCTGGACCGCCTCGGCCTTGGTGATCTTTCCGCCCGCGACGGTGATCCGGACCTGGACGGGCCCGTACTCGGTCTGCGCGACGTCACCGGTCACCGTCCGGGCGGCGCCCGAGCCGGAGTCCGCGCCCTGCGCGGCGCCCGCCGCCGCCTTCGCCTTGTCCAGGGCGGACTGGAGGGACTTCTTGTAGCCGGCGCTGGTGTACGTCGCGCCGGACACGGCGTCGATGTCCGCGCTCTGCGCCGCGACAGCCGCCTGGTTGAGACGCGGCACGGCGTTGGCGGTGATCTGGTCGCTCTGGCCGCCCTCGGGGGTCCGGACCGCCTCGGCCTTGGTGATCCTGCCGTTGCTCATGGTCACGCGGACCTGGACCGGACCGTACTGCGTCTGCGCCGCGTCACCGGTGACCGCGCCGTTCACGCCGCCCTGCGGGGCCTGCCCGGCCGCCGCGGGCGGCACCTGCCCGCCCGCCGCCTGGGCGGCGCCCGGGTCGGAGGCCGGCTTCAGTGACAGCAGCAGCACGATCCCGGAGACGGTGGCTGCGCCGGCGAGCACGGCACGCCGGACGGGGTGAGACTTCCTCATCGTTTCCCAAACTCCTGAAGGGCCGTTGGTGTCCCGTCGCTCACATCTCGAACGACTCGTGATGGATACGGCGGGCGGGGACTCCCGCGCCGCGCAGTGCCTCGTAGACCGACTGCGCGAAACCGGGCGGCCCGCACATGAAGACGTCGTGGTCGCCGATGTCCGGGATCTTCCGCTGGAGGGACTCGGCGGAGATGTCGGGGCGTTCCCCGTCCGGGCTGTTCACCGCGTACATCAGCCGCGCGCCGCGCTCGTCGGCGATCTTGGCCAGCTCGCCCCACAGGGCCAGGTCCTGGGTGCTGTTGGCGCGGTAGAGCAGCGTGATGTCGCCGGACGCGCCGGGCAGCGTCTCGAACAGGGCCCGCATCGGGGTGATCCCGACACCGCCCGCCACCAGCAGCACCTTGCCGCGGCTGCGGCGCTGCGCGGTCATCGCGCCGTAGGGGCCCTCCGCCCACACCCGGGTGCCGGGCTCCAGGTCGCGCAGCCGCTCGGTGTGGTCGCCGATCGCCTTGACGGTGATCCGCAGCATGTCCGGGCGGGGCGCCGCCGACAGGGAGTACGGATGGGAGCTGAAGCGCATGCCCGGCGCCATGAAGCGCCAGCGGAAGAAGTGCCCGGCCTCCGCGCCCATCCGGTGCAGCCTGCGCCCGCCGATCAGCACGGACACGATGCCGGGGGTCTCCTCGATGACCGCCTCGACGCGCATGCGGTGCCGCAGGTTCAGCCGGATCGGGGTGAGGATCCGGTACCAGACGACGAGCGCGGTCACCGCTCCGTACAGCCCGTACCAGAAGGTCTTCGCGGTGGGCTCGACGGCGAACTCGTTGCCCGTGGTGATCTGGTGCCAGAACGTCAGGTACACCGCCGCGTAGGTCAGCAGGTGCACGTGGTACCAGGTGTCGTACCCGATCAGCCGGCGCACGCCGCCGATCGACAGGATGCCGATGAGGAACAGCAGACCCGTGCCGATGGCCGCCTTGCCCATGTCCGGCAGCTGGCCGACCGAGTCGACGGTCTGCTGGACGACGTCGCCGAGCCCCTTGCCGGCCTGCAGGGCATAGCCCCACATGATGAGGAAGACGTGGGCGAGGACCAGGCAGAGGGTGTAGCGGCCGGTCATGGCGTGCCAGCGCGCGACCCGGTCGGTGCCCACCCGCCGCTCCAGGGCCGGGACGCGCGCCATCTGGAGCACCACCAGTGCCATCAGGTAGCCGGCGAGCAGGCCCGTGATCCGGCCGGCCGCCACGATCTTGCTCGTGGTGTCGGCGAGGGACGGTGTGTTGTCCCACCACAGCCACAGCACCGCCGCCGCTCCCGCCCACAGGGCGATCAGCAGCGGTACGGCCGGGGAGCGGCGCGGGCGGATGCGGCGCATCGTCTGGCGGCGGGCGGCACGGCCGCCTGCGAGCGTGGTGGTCACGGTTCCTCCGTGGGGACTTGACCCTTGGCCCACAGATACGTGCCGGGACACGGGAGTGTTCAGCCGTGCACCGAGTCGTGTGCGGACCCCCGTGACCGGCGGTGACAGCCGCGCGGCCGTGGGGACGTCAGAGGCGAGTGACGGCGGTGCTCCCGCTCTCCGTTCCCACGGCGATGTGCGGCCGCCGCGCGGGGTCCGTCCAGGCCAGGATCCGCCGCATCGCGGCCCGGGAGACGGACACGCAGCCGGCCGTCGGGCCCCGGCCGTGGACGTGGAGGAAGATGCCGGCACCGCGCCCGCGCACGGGACGCGCGTAGTTGAAGCCGATGACCAGCGCGTGCGCGTACTGGGTCCGGTAGGTGATCAGGTGCTCGGACTCGGCGGCCCGGCAGTCGGCCGCGCGGGGCTCGCTCCAGCGGTTGTAGGAGCGCGAGCCGTTGTCCTGGCACCACCAGGAGTCCTGCCGCACCCGGCGGTACGGGTAGGCCGTCCCGCGCGGCGCCGCCTCGATGCCGAACGCGTACGGCAGGTCGTACAGACCGGTGGGGGTGGTGTTCGTGCCCTGCCGGCGTGCGGCGCCCTCGACGAGCCCCTTCGCACCGAAACGCGCGGGCGCGGAGCCCGCCTTCACCCACCGGCCGCCCGGGACCCGGTCCCACCAGGTGACCGTGCCCGTCGTGGAGGAGGTCCGCGGGGCCACCGCGGTGATCAGCTGGGTGCCGCCGCCGGTGTGCGCCATCCGGTCCGGCAGCGGCGGCGCGGGCGGCCCGGCGCCGAGCAGCAGGAGGCCGGAGACGGTGAGGGCGACGGCACCGGGACGCATGCCTCAGACCGTAGAGGGCGGCAGCGGCAACGGCAGCCCGGGGAGTCCGTCCAGGCTGGTGGCGATGTGCTCCTTCTTGGTGAAGTACGCGTCGAGCGAGGCGTCGTCCTCGCGGCCGAACCGCTTGCCGTGCAGGTCCCGGTCCTCCTCGTAGGCCATGAAGGGCACCGCGTACCCGCAGGTGTCGCGGACGAGTTCGGCCGTGACCACGATGATCGCGCGCAGTCCGTGCGGGGCGGGGTCGATGTCGGGGAAGCGGGTGAGCAGCTGCGCGAAACGGGGGTCGTCGCGGAAAACCGGCTCGCCCCTGCCGTGCACGCGCACGATGTTGGGCGGGCCCTGGAAGGCGCACCACATCAGGGTGATCCGGCCGTTCTCGCGCAGATGGGCGATGGTCTCGGCGTTGGAGCCCGCGAAGTCGAGGTAGGCCACGGTCTGCTCGTCGAGCACCGCGAAGGAGCCCTTGAGGCCCTTGGGGGAGAGGTTGATCGTGCCGTCGGCGGACAGGGGCGCGGTGGCGGTGAAGAAGACCGGCTGCGCTTCGATGAACGAGCGGAGCCGGCCGTCTATCCCCTCATGAGTCTTTCCCATGTCCAACGACTATGGACCCACATCATTCGCCTGTCTAAGGAATTGCGGGATCCGGTCACCTCTGCCGGATCCCGCCCTGCCCGCGGCCGCCCCGGCCGGCGCTTGCACGGGGCGGCCGCGGCGCCTGTCACCTCACTTGGTGAGGGTGCAGGCGGCCAGGGAGTCCAGACCGGCCGGCCGCTCGGCCGTGCGGCCGATGGCGGTGGCGATGCGGTTGATCGCGGCGACGCGCTTGTCCTCCAGCGGGCCGAGGATGGCGTTCTGCACGAAGTTGGGCCCGCCCTGGCCGACGGTGTCGACGAGCCGCTTGTTGGCCTCCTGGATCTGGGTGTCCAGCTGGCCCAGGTTGCGCTCGACCTCGGCCTGGGCGGAGGCCGGGACGGCGGGCAGCCGGGAGGCGACGTCCGGGCAGCTGATCGTGCCGGCGCCGCCCGCTTCGCCCGCCCCTCCCTCGTCGGCCCCCGCGCCGCCTTCCCCGGCCCCGGCACCGGCCCCGGCCCCGGCCCCGGCACCGGCCCCGGCACCGGCACCGGCCCCGGCACCGGCCCCGGCCCCGGCACCGGCCTCCGCGCCGGCTCCCGCTCCGGCCTCCGCGCCCGCCTCGCCTCCGGCGGCCTCGCCCGCTCCCGCGCCGCCGTCGGCGTTCAGCCGGCAGGCGGCGAAGGCCTCCAGGCCCTCGGGCTTCGCGGCGGCCCGCCCGATGGCGGTCTCGATGCGGTTCAGGGCCGCGACGCGCTTGTCCTCCAGCGGGCCGAGGATGGCGTTCTGCACGAAGTTGGGCCCGCCCTGGCCGACGGTGTCGACGAGCCGCTTGTTGGCCTCCTGGATCTGGGTGTTCAGCTGGGCGAGGTTGCGCTCGACCTCGGCCTGGGCGGAGGCCGGGATGTCGGGCAGCTGGGAGGTGACGTCCGGGCACGTGATCGTGCCGGGGCCCGCCAGCGTCCGGGCGTTCGTCCCGCCGTTCTCGGACGTCTCCCCGGCGAGCGCGAAGCCGGCGATCGCCGTGCCGGACAGCGCCACCGCTGCCGCGCCGCCGATGAACGCGACGCGACGCTTGTTGTACTTCGGAAGAGCCCTGGACATGGGGGTGCCTCACTAGGGGTCGGTGGGTCGTGGGTGGAAACGCGGCGCCTGCGTTCGGCGAGAGGTACGGGTAAGCGGTTTCCCGCGTTCAACGGGCGCGCCGATTCCTCCGGCGTGGCCGGAAATCGACGGCGGAAGCACCCTCGATCCGCCCCGATTGACGATTCATGCAGGAGTCTGCATAATCATGCAGGACACTGCCCGTGGCGGTGCCCATCCCACCCAGTGAGGAGCGCAGCAGGTGAGCAGCAACAGCGGTGACGTCCGGCTCTGGGGCGGCCGTTTCGCCGACGGTCCCGCCGAGGCGCTGGCGAAGCTGTCCGCGTCCGTCCACTTCGACTGGCGGCTCGCGCCGTACGACATCGCCGGTTCCCGTGCGCACGCGCGCGTGCTGCACAAGGCGGGCCTCCTCACGGAAGACGAGCTGACCCGGATGATCGCCGGCCTGGACGAGCTGGAGGCGGCCGTCGCCGACGGCTCCTTCACGGGCACGATCGCCGACGAGGACGTCCACACCGCGCTGGAGCGCGGTCTCCTGGAGCGCCTCGGCCCCGACCTCGGCGGCAAGCTCCGGGCCGGCCGCTCCCGCAACGACCAGGTCGCCACCCTGTTCCGCATGTACCTGCGCGACCACGCCCGGGTCGTCGGCGGCCTGATCGCCGAGCTCCAGGACGCGCTGATCGGCCTCGCCGAGGCCCACCCGGACGTGGCCATGCCCGGCCGCACGCACCTCCAGCACGCCCAGCCGGTCCTCTTCGCGCACCACGTCCTCGCCCATGTGCAGTCCCTGTCCCGGGACGCGGAGCGGCTGCGCCAGTGGGACGCGCGCACGGCCGTGTCGCCGTACGGCTCCGGCGCGCTGGCCGGCTCGTCCCTGGGTCTGGACCCGGAGGCGGTGGCGGCGGACCTCGGCTTCGAGCACGGCTCGGTGGGCAACTCCATCGACGGCACGGCCTCCCGTGACTTCGTCGCCGAGTTCGCCTTCATCACGGCGATGATCGGGGTCAACCTCTCCCGGATCGCCGAGGAGGTCATCCTCTGGAACACTAAGGAGTTCTCCTTCGTGACCCTGCACGACGCGTTCTCCACCGGTTCGTCGATCATGCCGCAGAAGAAGAACCCGGACATCGCGGAGCTGGCCCGGGGCAAGTCCGGCCGGCTGATCGGCAATCTGACGGGCCTGCTGGCCACGCTCAAGGCCCTCCCGCTCGCCTACAACCGCGACCTCCAGGAGGACAAGGAGCCGGTCTTCGACTCCATCGACCAGCTGGAGGTCCTGCTGCCCGCCTTCACCGGCATGATGGCCACCCTCACCGTCCACCGCGAGCGCATGGAGGAACTGGCCCCGGCCGGCTTCTCCCTCGCCACGGACATCGCCGAGTGGCTGGTCAAGCAGGGCGTCCCGTTCCGGGTGGCGCACGAGGTCGCCGGCGAGTGCGTGAAGGCCGCCGAGGCCGAGGGGAAGGAACTCGACGAGCTGACGGACGAGCAGTTCGCCAAGATCTCGTCCCATCTGACCCCCGAGGTCCGCTCGGTGCTCAACGTCCCCGGAGCCCTGGCCTCCCGCGACGGCCGGGGCGGCACGGCCCCGAGCGCGGTCGCCATCCAGCTGGCCGAGGTGAAGGCGGACGTGGCCGCCCAGCACGAGTGGGCCCTGGCGAAGAAGCGGGCCTGAGGGGCGCGCCCCCTCGGGGGCGCGGGGGACTGCGCGATCGGCCGCCCATCTCCCGCACCCGCCGGAACACCGCGACGGCCGGGCCCTGAGGCGAAGGTCGTCGCGGGTTACGTTGGGTCGGACCCGAACCGGAGCCCTGCCGGACCCGAACCGGAGCCCTGCCGGACCCGAACCGGAGCCGACCGAACGGAGCCCCCGATGCCCTTCGCCCGCCTGGCCTCAGCGACCACCCCCACCTGCCACATCGGTCTCGGCCTCGCCGCGGTCGGACGCCCCGGCTACATCAACCTCGGCCGGGACGAGGACCTCGGCGAGGACCGCAGCGTCGACGCGCTCCGCGGCCGCACCCACGAACTGCTCGACGCCGCCTACGCCCAGGGCGTCCGCTACTTCGACGCGGCCCGCTCCTACGGCCGCTCGGAGGAGTTCCTCGCCGACTGGCTGAAGAGCAGGCCCGGCCTCGACGACATCGTCGTCGGCAGCAAGTGGGGCTACACCTACACCGCCGGCTGGTCCACCGACGCCGAGACGCACGAGGTCAAGGACCACGGCCTCGCCACCTACGAACGGCAGCGCGCCGAGACCGACGCCCTGCTCGGCGACCGCCTCGACCTCTACCAGATCCACTCGGTGACCCCGGACAGCCCGGCCCTCAGCGACAAGGAACTGCACGCGAGGCTCGCCGAGGCCGCCGCCCAGGGCCTGACCGTGGGCTTCTCCACCAGCGGCCCCGCCCAGGGCGAGGCGATCCGTGCCGCCCTGGCCGTGACGGTGGACGGGGAACCCCTCTTCCGCACCGTGCAGTCCACGTACAACGTGCTGGAGACCTCCGCGGGTGCCGCCCTGGCCGAGGCGCACGACGCCGGCCTGACGGTGATCGTCAAGGAGGGCATGGCCAACGGGCGCCTCGCCGGCCCGCACGCCCCGGACGTCCTGCGGGAGATCGCCGGGCGGACCGGCCTGGGGTGCGACGCCGTCGCCCTGGCCGTCGTCCTGCGACAGCCCTGGGCCGGAGTCGTCCTCTCCGGAGCCGCCACCACCGGACAGCTCGCCTCGAACCTGCACGCCGCCGTCGTCGACCTGGACGACGAGCAACTGGACCGCCTCGCCGCGCTGGCCGAGGACCCGCACGCCTACTGGCAGCGGCGCGGACAGCTGCCCTGGCACTGATCCCTCCGCCCTTCCGATGCCGACGGTCATGAGTCACGCATGCCCGCCATGAGACATTGATGTCTCATCTGGGGTATGGTTGTCTCATGGCTGTCGATCGTGATCACGTGCTGCGCACCGCCGCGGCCCTGCTGACCCGCAAGTCCACCGCGACCATGGACGAGGTCGCCAAGGCCGCCGGGATCAGCCGGGCCACGCTGCACCGGCACTTCGCCGGGCGAGACGCCCTCGTCCGCGCGCTGGAGTCGCTGGGCATCGCCGAGTGCGAGGCCGCGCTGGACGCGGCCCGGCTCGACGAGGGCCCGGCGAGCGACGCCGTACGACGGCTGGTCGCCGCCGTGGAGCCCGTCGCCGGTCTGCTCGCGTTCCTCTACAGCGAGAACCAGCTGTTCGAGGGCGAGGAGCAGAACGCGGGCTGGGCCCTGATCGACGACCGGATCTCCGCCCTGTTCCGGCGCGGCCAGCTCGGCGGCGAGTTCCGCATCGACCTCACGCCCGCCTGGCTCACCGAGGCGCTCTACGGGCTGCTGGCCTCCGGGGCCTGGCTGGTGCAGAGCGGCAAGGGCGCCCCGAAGGACTTCCCGCACATGGTCGTCGAGCTGCTGCTCGGCGGCGCGCTCAGGAGAGAGGAATCATGACCAGCACCCTGCAGACGGCCGAGGCCTCGGAGGCGGTGAAGCGCCCGGGCCGCTGGCTCGCGCTCGGCGTCCTCGTGCTCGCCGTGCTGCTGGTGGCCGTCGACGCGACCGTCCTCGGTCTCGCGACCCCCTACATCAGCGAGGACCTGAAGCCGTCCGGCACACAGTTGCTGTGGATCGGCGACGTCTACTCGTTCGTCATCGCCGGCCTGCTCGTCTCCATGGGCAGTCTCGGCGACCGCATCGGCCGCAAGCGGATCCTGCTCGTCGGCGCCACGGCGTTCGGCGCGGTATCCGTCCTCAACGCCTACGCCACCACGCCCGAGATGATGATCGTCGCCCGGGCGCTGCTCGGCGTCGCCGGCGCGACCCTGATGCCGGCCACCCTCGCGCTGATCCGCAATCTCTTCCACGACCCGCGCGAGCGCAGTCTCGCCGTCGGCATCTGGGGCGCCACCGCCTCCGCGGGCACGGCCGTCGGGCCGATCGTCGGCGGGTTCCTGCTGGAGCACTTCTGGTGGGGCTCGGTCTTCCTGATCAACCTGCCCGTGATGGCCGTCCTGGTCGTCGTCGGCAGCAAGCTGCTGCCCGAGTCGCGCACCGCGAATCCCGGCCCCTGGGACCTGGTCAGCGTGGTCCTGTCGCTCCTCGGCATGATCGGCGTCGTCTACGCCGTCAAGGAGGCGGCGACCCACGGTTTCGCCTGGACGCCCCTGGCCGCCGGCGCGCTCGGCGTGGCGGCCCTGTACGGGTTCGTCCGCCGTCAGCTGAGGCTCCCGGCCCCGCTGCTGGACATGCGGCTGTTCCGCCACCGCGGCTTCAGCGGGGCGGTGCTCGCCGACCTGCTGACCATCCTCGGCCTGTCCGGGCTGGTGTTCTTCCTCTCGCAGTACCTGCAACTGGTGCAGGGCAGGCGGCCGTTCGAGGCGGGCCTGGCCGAACTGCCCGCCGCTGTCGGCGCCGTCGTCGCCGGTCTGGTCGCGGGGCGCGCGGCCCGCCGCTTCTCGGTGCGCGCCGTGGTCTCCGGCGGGCTCGCGGCGATAGGCCTCGCGCTGGCCGCGCTCACGGTGATCGGCCAGTCGACCGGCTACCCGCTGCTCGGGGCCGCGCTGCTGGTGGTCGGGGTCGGTGCCGGGTTCTCCTTCACCGTGACCGCCGACGTGATCCTCTCCAGCGTGCCCAAGGAACAGGCGGGCTCCGCGTCCGCCGTGTCCGAGACGGCGTACGAACTCGGCGCGGCCCTCGGCATCGCCGTGCTCGGCTCCATCGTGACCGGCGTCTACCGCGGCTTCACCGGACCGGCGGGCACACCGGCCGCGGCCCACGAGTCGCTGGGCGGCGCCGTCGAGGCGGCCTCGGGCATGCCCGCGCACAGCGCCGCCGCGATGCTGGACGCGGCCCGCACGGCCTTCGTCGACGGACTGACCCTCGCGGCGGGCACCGGCGCGGTCGTCCTGCTGGCGGCGGCGGTGGCGGCGTGGTTCCTGCTGCGGGGCCAGAAGCTGGAAGACGGCCCCGCCGACCACGCGTGACGCTCCCCTGCCCAGCCGGCGAACGCCCTTGAGGGCAGCCCCCCAGGGGCAGGGCGCGTCAACGCCCCTGAGGGCCATGCCCTCAGGGGCGCGGGGAACTGCGCGGCAAGCCCACCACGACCCGCGGCCGCCGACGCTCCACGGCCCCCCGAGCCCGGGGGCGCGCCAGGAAACCTACGCCGCTTCCTTCGCCTTGCTCGCGTACATGTCCACGTACTCCTGCCCGGACAGCCGCATGACCTCGGTCATCACCGAGTCGGTCACGGCGCGCAGCACGTACCGGTCGCGGTCCATCCCCTCGTACCGGGAGAACTCCATCGCCTCGCCGAAGCGCACGGTGACCTTGCCCGGCCGGGGCAGGCCCGCCCCGCCCGGCTGCAGCTTGTCCGTGCCGATCATCGCGAAGGGCACCACGGGCGCCCCCGTCATCAGGGTGAGGCGGGCGATCCCCGTCCGCCCCCGGTACAGCCGTCCGTCGGGCGAGCGCGTGCCCTCGGGGTAGATGCCGAAGACCCGCCCCTCCTCCAGCACCCGGCGGCCGGTCATCAGGGCGGCGACCCCGCCCCGGCCGCCGTCGCGGTCCACGGGGATCATGCCGACGCCGGTGAAGAACCAGGCCATCAGCCGGCCCTTGAGGCCCTTGCCGGTCACGTACTCGTCCTTGCCGATGAAGACGACCTGACGGTCGCAGACCAGCGGCAGGATCATCGAGTCGATGAACGTCAGGTGGTTTCCGGCCAGGATGACGGGACCGTCGCCGGGAATGTGCTCAGCGCCCTCCACCTGTGGGCGGAACATCAGGCGCATGATCGGGCCGAGCACTGCCTTGATGAGCGCGAAGCGGGACAACGGACCCTCCGGTGTCAAGGGATTCACTATGAGTCTGTGCAGGTGAGGACGATACTCGCGGGCCCCGGGATCGCGCACATCGGGCACGGCGACTTCATCGAGGTCTTACGCGCTGTTGACGCGTGTTCACCTGCGGTGGGCGGACCGCCGCCGTCCGTAACGCGAGCGACATGGTGTGACACACATCGCCCCGGGCCTGCCGGACGCGTTCCCCGAAGAGCCGCGCCGAATCGAGCGGGACCCGAAGAACCGTCAGCTCATCGGCCGCACCGGCCACTAGTGACATCCCCGGTCACCCGCGTGTTCCGCCCGCGGTCTCCCACTGGTCATGTACGCGCCCCTACGATCGGCCCGCACTGACGAGCCGACGGCAGAGAGGGCGCTCATGGGAACGCAGGAGTCGAACGAAATTACGGGCGGGACCGGACGGCGGGCCCTGCTCGGCGCGGCGGTGCTCGGCGCCGGCGGAGCGGTCCTCGGCATGGCCGGCACGGCACGCGCGGAGGGCGCCCGGCACGGCGGCGGGGGACTCGCCGGCCTGCCCAAGCCGACGATCATCGGCCACCGCGGCGCCAGCGGCTACCGCCCGGAGCACACCTTCGGCTCCTACCAGCTGGCTCTCGACATGGGCGCCGACATCGTCGAGGCGGGCGACCTGGTCCCGACGAAGGACGGCCACCTGGTCTGCCGTCACGAACCGGAGATCGGCGGCACCACCGACGTCGCCGCCCACCCCGAGTTCGCCGGCCGCAGGAAGACCAAGCTGCTCGACGGCGTCTCCACCACCGGCTGGTTCACCGAGGACTTCACGCTCGCCGAGCTGAAGACCCTGCGCGCGGTCGAGCGCATCCCGGCCAATCGCCCGCACAACACCCTCTACGACGGCCGTTGGGAGATTCCCACCTTCGAGGAGGTCCTGCGCTGGCAGGACGAGCAGACCCGCAAGCGCGGCAAGCAGGTGTGGATCTACCCCGAGCTCAAGCACCCCACCTACTTCCGCAAGCAGGGCCTGCCCCTGGAGGAGCGCGTCGCCAAGGTGCTGCGCAAGTACCGCAAGGACCGGCGCACCTCCCCGGTCATCCTCCAGTCCTTCGAGCCGACCAGCGTCGAGCGCCTGAACAAGCTCGTCGACAACCCGCTGGTCGTCCTGCTGTCGTCGGCGGGTTCGCGCCCCTGGGACTTCGTCGAGAGCGGCGACCCGCGCACGGTGGCCGACCTGGTCAAGCCGGCCGGCCTGCGGGAGATCGCCTCCTACGCGCAGGGCATCGGGCCGACCCTGGACCTGATCATCCCGCGCGACGCCCAGGGCAACCTCACCCGGCCGACCACGCTCGTCGCCGACGCCCACAAGGCCGGGCTGATCCTGCACCCGTACACCCTGCGCAACGAGAACCCCTTCCTGCCGGCGAACTTCCGCAGGGGCACGGACGCGGACGCCTACGGCGACGTCTTCGGCGCCTACCGGACGTACTTCGCGACCGGCATCGACGGCGTCTTCACGGACCACCCCGACACCGGTCTGCTGGCCCGCGAGGACTTCCGCCACGCCTGATCGTCAACACAGGAGCGAACACCCGCCGTTCGGGTGAGGTTCGGCCGCCCGGGCAACCCGTCGCCCGGGCGGCCGCGTCGCTTCGCATATGACGCACGACCTGGTCGCCGCACTGCGCCCCCTGATCACCGCCGAGGCCTCCGCCGAGGCATATGCCGCCGGAACCGAGCCCGGCGATCTGGAGCAGGCGGTCTGGCTCCGCCTGCTGGAGCGCCTGGACGCCGACGGCCCGCCGGTCGACCCCGAGGAGTGGCTGCGCCGGGCCGTCCGCTCCGAGGCGCGCCGCACCCGCCGCACGAGCCGCCTCGAACGGCCCTACGCCGGCGAACCCGTCGACCACGGCGACCGCGACCCCGAGGAACTGGCCCTCGCCGCGGCCCGCGGCCGGGCCCTGCGCGAGGCCGTGCGCCGCCTGCCGGGCCGCTGCCCCCGGCTGATGGAGGCCCTGCTCTCGCCCAAGGACCTGACATACCGGGAAATCGCAGGGGAGTTGGGTATCTCACAGGGCAGTCTTGGGCCGGAACGTTCCAGATGCCTGGGATGTCTGCGCAGATTGCTCACACCGGAGGTTGCGGCCCGCTGAGGACGGGGATAGGAGTGAGGGACCACCGGTGATCAGATGAGCGGGAGGCGTGCGCACATGGGCATGAGCGTGACCATCTCTGCGGCGACCGAGCAGGACGCGGAGCAGATCTTCAGGCTGCAGTACCTGTGCTTCCAGACGGAGGCGGCGCTGTACGGCAACTACCGCATCGACCCGCTCGTCCAAACCCTCGACTCGGTCCGTGAGGAGGTCGCCCGGGACTGCGTCTTCGTCGCCCGGCTCGGTGAGGAGGTCGTCGGGTCGGTCCGCGGCTCGGTCACCGAGGACGGCGCGGCCGCGATCGGCAAGCTGTGCGTCCACCCGCGCCTGCAGGGCCACGGCATCGGCGCCCGGCTCCTGCGCGCCGCCGAGTCGGCCCTGGCCGACCGGCACGGCGCGACCCGCTTCCGCCTGCACACCGGCCACCGCAGCGAGGGCAACCTCCGTCTCTACCGCAAGGTCGGCTACGAGACGGTGGGCACGTCCCAGGGCGCGGACGGCGTACCGATGATCGTCCTGGAGAAGCCGGCCGGCACGTACGCGGCGACGGCTTGACGCTCGCCCTCGGGGGCGCGGGGAACTGCACGAGCGACCACGACGCACCCGCAGGCGCCGGCGCCCCTCAGCCCGCGTCCTCCTGTCGCGCACGCGACCGCCGGAGCCAGTAGATCGCGGTCACCGGCAACAGCACCGGGATGAACAGGTAGCCCATCCCGAAGTCCGACCACACGGTCGCGTCCGGGAACGCCGACGGCTCGATCAGCGTCCACGTCCCCACCGTCAGCACACCCACGAGCTCGGCGGCGCAGCACGCCAGCGCCGCCCTGCGCGCCGTCTCCCCGCCGCGCACCAGCGAGTACGTGATGAACCCGTACACGACACCGGCCACGGCCGACAGGGAGTACGCGAGCGGCGCCCGGTCGAACTCGGTCGCGATCTGATACGCGGAGCGCGACACCGCGCCCACGACCATCACGCCGTACAGCCACACCAGCAGCGTGCCCGGCCCCGAGATCAGCCGCCCCCGGCCCACCTCAGCCCGCCCAGATGTCATAGAGCCGCACCTCCAGCACCGCCAGCACCACGCCACCCGCGGCGACCGTCACCGAACCCCACCGGGTCCGCTCGGCCAGCGACATGAACCCCGCCGCCGGCACACACGCGAACGCCCCCAGCAGATACACCACGAAGATCGTCGTGCCCTGCTCCGGCTTCTCGCCCCGGGCCAGCAGCACGATCCCCACCACCAGCTGGACCAGCGCCAGCAGCGTGACCACGGCCATCCCGATGAAGTGCCAGTCCTTCGTCGGCTGGTCACGGTAGGCCGCCCAGCCGCACCAGGCGGCGAGCAGCAGCGCGGCGACGCCGGTCACCAGCGTCAGGACAGTGAGCATGGAGCGACCTTATTACGGCCGAAAAGGCCCGATGCCTCCGGCCCTGGCCCGCACCGTAGGGTCGGGAGCATGACGATCCACGCGCACGCCCTGCTGTTCGACAACGACGGAACCCTGGTCTCCTCCCTCGCCTCGGTGGACCGCTGCTGGACCCGGTGGGCCGCGGAGTACGGGATCACGCCCGAGGAGTTCGCGCGCGTCGAACTGCACGGCCGGCCGGCCGCCGAGATAGCCGCCGACCTGCTGCCCGCCGGGATCGTCCCGGAGGCCGTCGCCCGCATCGAGGACCTGGAGGTCGAGGACGTCCCCAACGGCGGTGTGGAGCTGCTGCCGGGCACCCGCGCCTTCCTCGACTCCCTGCCGGCCGAGCGCTGGGCCGTCGTCACCTCCGCCACCCGGCGCCTGGCCGAGGCCCGCCTCGACGCCGTCGGCATCCTGCCCAAGACGCTCGTCGCCGCCGACGACGTCACCCGCGGCAAGCCCGACCCCGAGCCCTACCTGCTCGCCGCCCGCGCCCTCGGCGTGGACCCGGCCCGGTGCGTCGTCTTCGAGGACGCCCCCGCCGGTCTCGCGGCCGGCCGCGCCGCCGGCATGACCACCGTGGCGTTGACCACAACCCACCGGGCCCACGAACTCCACGCCGACCTGGTCGTGGAGAACCTGTCGGCCTTGTCCGCACTGGTCACCGAGCAGGGTGTGGAGATCGCCCCGCGCCGCTGACGGCCGGCCGGTCCTGTCCGCCGCTGTCCAGCATCCGGACAGCGGCGGCCGGTCAGGACCGTACGCGTGTTTTACTGACCGCATGACCACGACGAGCGACCGCATCCTGGCGACCGAGGCGACCATGACGCCCGGTGCTCGTTGTATGTGTCGAATGTGCGCCTTCTAGAGGGCCCCTGCACCACCCCTGAGCTCGCGCCCCGAAGCGAGACCGCGGCCCGTCCGCGCGCCCTGAGCGCCGCGTGACACCGAGCCGCCCGCGCACATGTTCTCCGGTTCCACGCTTCAGCGAGAACCGTGCCGCGTCCCCGAACGAACGCACCCGTGCCCGGGACCACCCACGCCCGCGCACTCGACTGTGACGGAAACCCACGTGATCACCACCACGGACCTCACCAAGGTCTACCGTGCACGCGGCCGCGAGGTCACCGCCCTGGACGGCGTCGACCTGCACGTCCGCGAAGGCGAGGTGTTCGGCGTCATCGGCCAGTCCGGCGCCGGCAAGTCCTCGCTCATCCGCTGCGTCAACCTGCTGGAACGCCCCACCTCCGGCACCGTGACCGTCGACGGGCAGGACCTCACCGCCCTGGCCGGCCGCGGCCCGCGCGCCGGAAAGGAACTGCGGCGGGCGCGCAGCCGGATCGGCATGGTCTTCCAGCACTTCAACCTGCTGTCCTCCCGGACCGTCCAGGACAACGTCGAACTGCCCCTGGAGATCCTCGGCAAGTCAGGCAAGGAGCGCTCCCGCAAGGCACTGGAGCTGCTCGACCTGGTCGGCCTCGCCGACAAGGCGGGGTCCTACCCGGCCCAGCTCTCCGGCGGCCAGAAGCAGCGCGTCGGCATCGCCCGCGCCCTGGCCGGCGACCCCAAGGTGCTGCTCTCCGACGAGGCCACCAGCGCCCTCGACCCGGAGACCACCCGGTCGATCCTGGCGCTGCTGCGCGACCTGAACCGGCAGCTCGGCCTGACCGTGCTGCTCATCACGCACGAGATGGACGTCGTGAAGTCGGTCTGCGACTCGGCCGCGCTGATGCAGCACGGCCGCATCGTCGAGTCGGGCACGGTCAGCGAACTCCTGGCAACGCCCGGCTCCGAACTGGCCGCCGCGCTGTTCCCGCTCGACGGCGAGGCCTCCGGCGCCGACCGCACCGTCGTCGACGTCACCTTCCAGGGCGAGAGCGCCACCCAGCCCGTCATCTCGCAGCTCGCGCGCACCTACAACATCGACATCTCGATCCTCGGTGCCGCCATCGACACCGTCGGCGGCCTCCAGGTCGGCCGGATGCGCATCGAACTGCCCGGCCGCTACGAGGACAACGTCGTGCCGATCGGCTTCCTGCGCGAGAAGGGCCTGCAGATCGACGTCCCGGGCCACGAGACCCCGCTGGTGAAGGAAGGTGCCAAGTGACCTGGTCCGAGATGCAGCCGCTGCTGGAACAGGCGTGTTGGGACACGCTCTACATGGTCGGCTGGTCCACCCTCATCGCCGTCGTCGGCGGACTCCCGCTCGGCATCCTGCTGGTCCTGACCGACCGCGGCGGCCTGCTGCAGAACCTCGCCGCCAACAAGGTCATCGGGCAGATCGTGAACATCGCGCGCTCCCTGCCGTTCATCATCCTGATGGTCGCGCTGATGTCCTTCACCCGCTGGATCACCGGCACGACCATCGGCCGCGAGGCCGCCATCGTGCCGCTCGCCGTCGGCGCCATCCCCTTCTTCGCCCGGCTGGTCGAGACGGCCGTGCGCGAGGTCGACCACGGGCTCGTCGAGGCCGTGCAGGCCATGGGCGGCAACACCTGGACGATCGTGCGCAAGGTCCTCGTGCCCGAGTCGCTGCCGTCGCTGATCTCCAGCACGACCACCACGGTCGTCGCCCTCATCGGCTACTCCGCCATGGCGGGCACGGTCGGTGCCGGCGGCCTCGGCGACATCGCCATCCGCTACGGCTACCAGCGCTTCGAGACCGGGCTGATGTGGATCACCGTCGCGATCCTCGCCGTGGTCATCTCCCTCATCCAGTTCGCCGGCGACTACGCGGCCCGCTCACTGCACCGCCGCGGCGCCCACTCGGGACCCGCCCCGAAACTGCGGCTGCTCAAAGCCGCCTCCTGACTCCCCGTTCACCCACGACGGGGCCGCACCGCCCGCAAGGTCATCAAGGAAAGGCACTTTTCGTGCGTAACACCGCCAAGATCACCACCGCCGTCCTCGCCGCAGGAGCCCTCACCCTCGGGCTCACCGCCTGCGGCGGCGACAGCTCCTCCTCGACCGACGGACCCCTGATCGTCGCCGCCAGCCCCGTCCCGCACGCCGAGATCCTCACCTACGTGAAGGACAACCTGGCGAAGAAGGAGGGCCTGGACCTGGAGGTCAAGGAGTTCACCGACTACGTCACGCCGAACACGGCGACCCAGGACGGCTCCGTCGGCGCCAACTACTTCCAGAACAAGCCGTACCTCGACGACTTCAACAAGAAGAACGGCACCGACATCGTGCCCGTCGTCACGGTCCACCTGGAGCCGCTCGGTCTCTACTCCCGCAAGGTGAAGGAGGCCGACGACCTGAAGAGCGGTGCGACCGTCGCCATCCCCAACGACACCGTCAACGAGGCCCGCGCCCTCAAGCTCCTCGCCGCCAACGGGCTCATCACCCTCAAGGCGGGCGTCGGCAACGAGGCGACCCCCTCGGACATCACCAAGAACCCCAAGAACCTGAAGTTCAAGGAGCTGGAGGCGGCCCAGACCCCGCGCTCCCTGGACGACGTGGACGCCGCCGTCGTGAACGGCAACTACGCCATCGAGTCCGACCTGAAGCCCGCGCAGGACGCCCTCGTCCTGGAGTCGCCGAAGAACAACCCCTACGGCAACTTCCTCGCCGTGAAGAAGGGCAACGAGGACGACCCGCGCGTGAAGAAGCTCGCCAAGCTCCTCACCTCGCCCGAGGTCAAGAAGTTCATCCAGGACAAGTACGCCGGCTCCGTGCTCGCCTCCTTCTGAGCCCGCGCCCGGCTGCCGCACGGCACGGGTCCTCCCCCGCCCGGCGGGGGAGGACCCGTGGTGCGGATCAGTGCTTTCATGCTGCATGCTGGGCAGTTCAGCAGGCCCCGAAGGTTCCCGAAGGTTACGGAGCGGCGCATGACGAGCACCTTCCCCAACGTCTCCATCAATACGGAGCGGTTGGTCCTGCGCCCCTTCGAGGAGCCGGACATCCAGGCCTTCGCCGACATGATGAACGACGAGCTCGTCACCGCCTGGACCTCCGTCCCGCACCCCTACACCGAGGCCCACGCCCGCGCCTGGATCACCGAACGGGCCCCCGCCGAACGGGCCGAGGGACGCGGCATCGTCTTCGCCGTCACCGAGTTCCTCACCCAGCGCCTGGTCGGCGTCGTCCACCTCAAGAACACCGACTGGCGCATCCGGGCCACCGAGCTCTCCTACGTCATCGCCCCCTGGGCCCGCGGCGAGGGCTACGCCTCCGAAGCCGCGCTGGTCACCGCCCGCTGGCTCTTCGACGACCAGAAGTTCGAGCGCCTCGAACTGCGCACCGCCGCCGACAACACCGCCTCCCAGCAGGTCGCCCAGAAGATCGGCTGCATCAGCGAGGGCGTGCTGCGCGGCGCCTGGATAGCGCGCACCCGCACCGACAGCGGCGAGTGGACCGAGGTGCGCACCGACCTCATCGTGTGGAGCCTGCTCCCCGAGGACCTGGAGGGCGTCGGCGACCAGCTGCCCGGCGGCTTCACGTCCTTCGGCGACTGGAACTGACCGGAATCACCCGGCGCCCGACGGCGACGACGGCACCGGCGCACCCGCCGCAACCTGCACCGGGTACCCTCACGGAGCCCGCCCGCGGGCCGCACCCCGACACGACACACGACCTGCGCGAAACCCCTGGAGACTGACGACGATGGCCGACCGGGTCACGGTGATCGGCTGGGACGGCTCGCCGCTGACCACCGCGGCACGCGCCGCCCTGGGCGCCGCGACGCTCGTGGCGGGCGCCGCCCACCACCTGGAACTTCCCGAGGTGCCCGCGGGCGCGGAGCGCGTCCGCCTCGGCAGTGTCGCCCTCGCCGCCCGCCGCATCGCCGCCCACCGCGGTACGGCCGTCGTGCTCGCCGACGGCGACCCCGGCTTCTTCGGCGTCGTACGCACCCTGCGCGCCCCCGAGTTCGGCCTGGAGGTGGAGGTCGTCCCGGCCGTCTCCTCCGTCGCCGCCGCCTTCGCCCGCGCCGGCATGCCCTGGGACGACGCACAAGTGGTCGTGGCACACCCCCGTACGCTGCGCCGCGCCGTGAACGTATGCCGCGCCCACACCAAGGTGGCCGTGCTCACCTCACCCGGCGCCGGTCCCGCCGAACTCGGCCTGCTCCTCGAAGGGGTCCACCGCTCCTTCGTCATCTGCGAGGAGCTCGGCACCGGCCACGAGCGCGTCACCGTCGTCACCTCGGACAAGGCCGCCGACCACACCTGGCGCGACCCCAACGTCGTCATCGTCCTCGGCGGTCCCACCCGGCCCGTCACGGCGGGGGACAGCGGCGGCTGGCTCGCCGGCCGCGACCCGTCGGCCGGGCCGCGCGGCTGGTCCCTGCCCGCCGAGGCGTACGGCGGCGACCTCGGCGAGGGCGAGACCCAGTTGCTGCGCGCCTCCCAACTCGCCCGCCTGGGACCCCGCGTGGGCGACCTCGTCTGGGACATCGGCTGCGGCAGCGGCGCCTTCGCCGTCGAGGCCGCGCGGGCCGGCGCCGCCGTCCTCGCCGTCGACAGCGACCGGGCCGCCTGCGCCCGCACCGACGCCACCGCCCGCCGCCTCGGCGTCCAGCTCCAGATCGTCCACGGCACCGCCCCGCACGTCCTGGAGAACC
Source organism: Streptomyces sp. NPDC015242 (assembly GCF_043079125.1). Lineage (NCBI taxonomy): Bacteria > Bacillati > Actinomycetota > Actinomycetes > Kitasatosporales > Streptomycetaceae > Streptomyces > Streptomyces sp. NPDC015242. The sequence continues at coordinate 269,715 of NZ_JBIBUF010000011.1, forward strand.
TCCCCGAGCCGGACGTCGTACGCGTCGGCGGCGGGGGAGCGGCCGTCGTCTCGGCGGTCGCCGACCGCCGCCCGCAGCGCATCGTCACGCACGCCGCCACCCGCGACGCCGCCGAACTCATCGGCCGCGACCTGACCGAACACGGCTACGCCGTCGAGTGCGCCCTGCTGCAGTCCGTCGAACTCGACACCAGGGTCTGGTCGGAGAAGGAACGGAGCGTCGCGTTCCTGCTCAGCGGGGTACTGCCGAAGCGCGGTGGCTGATCCCGCGACCGTCCCCGTGATCGGTTTGTCGTACTGCGCGCGGTAGGCTGGCCGATCGCTGCACCGCACGTGGACGTCCGGCAGTTCGTCGGTCAATGTCCGGAAAACCCGCCCGTTTTGGGGTGGGTGTGGTACGGCAGAACCGGAGGACGCGCAACGTGGCGCAGTCCACAGCGGAACCGTCACGGATCAAGCTGCCGTGAGGGTGCCACGGCCGCAACAATGCCAGTGAATGGCTTTGTCGCCTTTTCCGGGCGGGCCGCTCGTGCCGCTGGGGACGCACGCTCGTTCTTCACTGTGGGGCGGTCGGTGCGCCGTTCCGGGTGAGCTGGTCGTAGGAGCACTAACCGATGGGCGAGGGGTACGCATGACCGACACCGGCCAGGTCCCGGCCGAGGGGCTGCCGGAGAACGCAGGCATGGTGGAACAGCCGGGCGCCGCGCACGGTTCGTACACCTACCTCTCCGAGACTCCCGCCGAGGACGAAGACCTCCTGCTGCCGGGCGCCCAGGGCGCCTGGGGTCACGAGGTCGCCCCGCCGGCGCCGGAACCGGTCGTCGAGACCGTGCACGAGCCGGGCCCGCACGAGCTCTCCGGCCGCGACAGCGGCTCGGTCGACCTCGGCGGCGTCCGTCTGCCCGACCCGCCGCCGATCCCGCCCATCACGCCGCGCCGCCCGCTGCACCTCGGGCCGCCGCTGCCCGACGCCTCCGCCAGCCCGGTCCGCTCCCTCGCCGACCGCGGCCCCGCGGACGCGCCGGTGCGCCAGCCCGTGCCGTCACCGGGCCCCGAGTACCTCGACGCCCCGCGCGCCGTGGAGACGCCCTCGGCCCCGGCGGCGCCCTGGAGCGCGCAGCCCGTACCGCAGCCCCAGCCGAGCGCCGGGGCGGCGCCTGCCGAAACGGTTGTCCCGGCCCAGGAGCCCGTGGGAGCGGCCCAGGCCGTGGTGGCCCGGGTGACGGCGGAGGCCGGGCAGACGGTCCCGGCCCAGGCGACCGAGCCGACGGCGGCCGAGGCGACGGCGGCCGAGTCCACGGCCGTTGAGCCGGTGGCCGCGGAGGCGACGGCCGTTGAGCCGGTGGCCGACGAGCTGACGAGCGCGGAGCCGCCTGCCGCCGAGGCGGTTCCGGCTCAGGCCGCTTCGCCGGGTCCGGTGGTTTCCGCGCAGGTGACGGAGGTGCAGCACGCGGGGGAGGAGCACCCCGTGGCCGAGGGGCAGCCCGCGGTGGCGGCGCAGACGGCCGCGGCGGGAGCTGTGGTGGCCGGGCAAGGCGCGGAGCCCGGGTCCCCGGTCTCCGCACAGCCTGTCGATGCCGGGTCCGCGGTACCCGCGCGGCCCGCCGCCGAGGCCGAGCAGATGGTGCCCGAGCAGGTCGCGGCGGCCCCGGCTGCCGATGCCGTGGCTGTGGCGGAGCAGAGCGCTCCCGCCGTCTCCGAACCGGCTGTGACGGGTCCGGACGCGGCGGCCGTGAGTGACTCCGCCGGGTCCGCGGAGGCGGCCCCGGGCGCCGGTCCCGTCGCCGGGTCCGAGCAGAGCGCCCCCGTCGCAGTCGCTCCGGAGACCGTCCAGCCCGACGCCGCCGAGGTGGCTGCCGAGCCCGCTGCCGTGTCCGCACCGGGTGCGGAGCCCGGGAGCGTGGCCGCGGCGGGCCACGGCTCGGAAGCGGGACCGGCCGCTTCCCCCGAGGCCCCCGCCGTGGACGAGCCGACTGCGGCCACCGCGGCGGAACAGAGCGCGCCGCCCGCTGCTGCTCCGGAAGCGGGCCCGGCCCCCGAGGCCGTCCCGTTCCCGGACGCCGCCGGCGCATCCGGGCAGGGCGACGTGACCGCGTCGGACCCCATGGCCGGGGCCCCCGTCGACGGCACCCAGACCGCCGCACCCGGTGCTTCGGACGCGGTGACCCCGGAAGCCGCCGTCCAGGCACCCGGCCCGGCACACCCCGAAGGCACCGACCCCGCAGCGCAGGCACCTACGCAGGCACCGGACGCCGTCGCCCCCGTGACCGCCTCCGAGGGCGCAGCGGAGGCGGTGGAAGCCGCGGAGGCTCCTACGCCCGCCGCGGCAGAACCCGTCGCACAGGATCCCGCGGCCACCGCCGCACCGGTCGACGACTCCGCCGCCCAGCCCGCGGCGCAGCACACCGAGCCGGCCGACACCGAGGCAACAGCGCAGCCCGAGATGACAGTTCCGCACACCGTGACCCCCACGCCCGAGGCCCCTGCCGCCCCGGCCGCAACCGGCGAACCCGCCGCCCCGGACCCCGCAGAGGCCCCGCAGCCCCCCGCGGCCCAGGCTCAAGACCAGACGGCAGCCCCGGCACCGGCCCAGGCAGAGGCTCCGGCCCCCGCCCAGCCGCAAGCCCCGGCGCCCGCCCAGGCGGAGCCCTCTGCACTCGCGCAGGCGGAGCCTCTGGCCCCCGCCCCGGCGGAAGCCCCGGCCCCCGCCCCGGCGCAAGCTCCGGCCCCCGCCCCGGCGCAAGCCCCGGCACCGGCCGAAGCTGAGCTTCAGCCGGAAGCCTCCGCCCAGCCTCAGCCGGAAGACGCCCCCCGAACTCACCCGGAGGCCCCCGCCCCGGCAGACCCCCAGACGGAAGCCCCGGCATCCACCTCACCCCAGCCCTCACACCCGGCGCCCGCGGCCCAGCCCCAGTCCGCGCCGGCGCCCGCGCAGGCGCCGCAGGCCACGCCGACCCCGGAGCCGGTCCCCCCGGCCTCCGCCTCCCCCCAGGCACCGGCCGCAGGAACCCCCGAAACGCCCGGGACGCCCGCAACCCCCGGCACCCCCGCCGAGGACGTCACCGTCGTCCTGCCCGCTCCGCCCGCGGGCGAGCAGAGCGGCCGGCACGTGCAGGGCCCGCAGCAGTCCCAGCCCGGGCAGCCCGGTGCGGCGGAACCCGCCGCCCTCGTCCCCGCCCCCCGCGACGGCGACGCCGAACTCGCGCAGAACGCCGACGACCTGGACACCCGGGGCGCCGAACAGGAAGACCTGGCGGACCAGGAACGTCTCGAGCGAGAGGGCGCGCCCGCAGTGACAGAGGCACGAGAGTCCACCGGCCCCGCCGCACCCCCCTACGACCCCGCCGAGCGCGAGGCCGTCCTGAAGGTCATGCGCGAACGCCGCGACATCCGCAACGGCTTCCGCAGCGACCCCATCCCGCACGAGGTGCTGCTCCGGGTCCTGGAGGCGGCGCACCACGCGCCCTCCGTGGGCCACTCGCAGCCCTGGGACTTCGTCGTCATCCGCTCCGCCGACACGCGGCGCGCGATGCACGAACTGGCCATGCGCCAGCGCGACGCGTACGCGAAGTCCCTCCCCAAGGGCCGGGCCAAGCAGTTCAAGGAACTGAAGATCGAGGCCATCCTCGACACGCCGGTGAACATCGTCGTCACCGCCGACCCGACCCGCGGCGGCCGTCACACCCTCGGCCGCCACACCCAACCCCAGATGGCCCCGTATTCGGCCGCCCTGGCCGTGGAGAACCTCTGGCTCGCCGCCCGCGCCGAAGGACTCGGCGTCGGCTGGGTCAGCTTCTTCGACGAGCGCGAGATGGTGCGCGCGCTCGGGCTGCCCGAGCACCTCGAGGTCATCGCCTATCTGTGCGTCGGTTACGTCGACGAGTTCCCGGACGAGCCCGAGCTGCTGCAGGCGGGCTGGTCCAAGCGCCGCCCGCTGTCATGGGTCGTGCACGAGGAGACGTACGGCCGGCGCGCACTGCCCGGAGAGGAACCGCACGACCTGCTCGCCGAGACCGTCGCGCAGATCCGCCCGCTGGACGCCAAGGCGCTCGGCGAGGCGTGGGAGCGCCAGAAGCGCATGACCAAGCCGGCCGGCGCGCTGGGCATGCTGGAGATCATCTCCGCCCAGCTGTCCGGACTGTCCCGCCAGTGCCCGCCGCCCATCCCGGAGCCCGCGGCCGTCGCGATCTTCGCGGGCGACCACGGCGTCCACGCCCAAGGGGTCACGCCCTGGCCCCAGGAGGTCACGGCCCAGATGGTGGCCAACTTCCTCGGCGGCGGCGCCGTCTGCAACGCCTTCGCCACCCAGGTGGGTGCCGAGGTCTGCATCGTGGACGTGGGTGTCGCCGCCGACCTCCCGGCCACGCCGGGCCTGCTGCCCCGCAAGATCCGGGGCGGCACCTCCGACATGACGACCGGACCCGCGATGACCCGCGAGGAGGCCAAGCAGGCCGTCGAGGTGGGCATCGAGACGGCCCGCGACCTGGTCGCCGCCGGGAACAAGGCCCTGCTCACGGGCGAGATGGGCATCGGGAACACCACCGCTTCAGCGGCCCTGATCTCCGTCTTCACGGGTGCGGACCCGGCCGAGGTCACCGGCCGGGGCACGGGCATCAACGACGAGACCCTCGCCCGCAAGACCGAGGTCGTCCGCCGCGCCCTCGAACTCCACCAGCCCGACCCGGCCGACCCGATCGGCGTGCTGGCGGCGATCGGCGGCTTCGAGCACGCCGCCATCGTCGGCCTCCTCCTCGGCGGCGCTTCCCTGCGCACCCCGGTGATCCTCGACGGCGTCAGCGCCGGCGCGGCCGCCCTGGTCGCCCGCGCGATCGCCCCGGAGGTCCTGGCCGCGTGCATCGCGGGCCACCGCAGCGCGGAGCCGGGCCACGTGGCGGCCCTCAACAAGCTGGGCCTGCGTCCCCTGGTCGACCTCGACCTGCGCCTGGGCGAGGGCACGGGCGCCCTGCTGGCCCTGCCCCTGGTGCAGAGCACGGCCCGGGCCATGCACGAGGTGGCGACGTTCGACTCGGCGGGCGTCACCGAGAAGTAGGGCTCCCGGAGCCCTGTCACGTCCGTGCCCTCCCCTTCCGTACGGCGGAACGGGAGGGCACGGACCATGTCGGGCGAAGGCCGTCGTGCCCAGCCCCTGGACCACCCGGGCCGCCCTTCCGCCCGCCCATTAAAATCCGCACGTCAGGGCTACCGCACCGCCGTCAACAGGAGCCGCACCCCCATGGCCGAACACCCCGCCTACCCCGTAGGCCTCCGCCTCACCGGCCGCCGCGTGGTCGTCCTCGGCGGCGGCCAGGTCGCCCAGCGCCGCCTCCCGGCGCTCGTCGCGGCCGGCGCGGACGTCCTGCTCGTGTCCCCGCAGGCCACGCCCTCGGTGGAGGCGATGGCGGACGCCGGTGAGATCACCTGGCAGCAGCGTCCCTACCAGGAGGGCGACCTCGCGGACGCCTGGTACGCGCTGATCGCCACCAGCGACCCGGAGGCCAACGCCAGGGCCTCGGCCGAGGCGGAACGCCACCGCGTGTGGTGCGTCCGCTCCGACGACGCCGACCAGGCCACCGCCTGGACCCCGGCCACCGGCCACAGCGAGGGCGTCACGGTCGCCGTGCTCACCACCGAGGCGCGCGGCCGCGACCCGCGGCACACCGCCGCCATCCGTGACGCGGTGGTCGAGGGCCTGCGCGACGGCACACTGGTCGCCCCGCACCACCGCACCCGGGCACCCGGAGTGGCCCTGGTCGGCGGCGGCCCCGGCGACCCGGACCTGATCACCGTGCGCGGCCGCCGCCTGCTCGCCGAGGCCGACGTGGTCATCACCGACCACCTGGGCCCGCGCGACCTGCTCGCCGAACTCTCCCCGCACGTCGAGGTGATCGACGCGGCCAAGCTGCCCTACGGCAGGTTCATGGCCCAGGAGGCCATCAACGACGCCCTGATCGAGTACGCCAGGCAGGGCAAGTCCGTCGTCCGGCTGAAGGGCGGCGACCCCTTCGTCTACGGGCGCGGCATGGAGGAGGTCCAGGCGCTGGCCGAGGCGGGCATCCCGTGCACGGTCGTGCCCGGGATCTCCAGTTCCATCTCGGTCCCGGGCGCCGCCGGCATCCCGGTCACCCACCGGGGCGTCGCCCACGAGTTCACGGTCGTCAGCGGCCACATCGCCCCCGACGACGAGCGCTCCCTGGTCGACTGGCCGTCCCTGGCCAAGCTCACCGGCACGCTGGTGATCCTCATGGGCGTCGGCACGATCGGGAAGGTCGCCGAGACCCTCATCGCCCACGGCAAGTCACCCGACGCGCCCGTCGCCCTGATCCAGGAGGGCACCACGGCCGGCCAGCGCCGCGTCGACGCCACCCTGGCGACCGTCGGGGAGACCGTGCGGACCGCGGACGTGAAGCCGCCCGCCGTCATCGTCGTCGGAGAGGTCGTCAAGGTCGGCCCCGCGCCCGCCGCGCCCCCGAGTGAGTAACCCCGGGTAACACCACCCGTTCCAAGCCGTTGGCACCGCACCCAGGACAAGGCAGTATCACCCTGTGGCCGATCTCATCACCGTCGAGGATCCCGACGACCCGCGCCTGCGCGACTACACCGGCCTGACCGACGTGGAGTTGCGCCGCAAGCGCGAACCCGCCGAGGGCCTGTTCATCGCCGAGGGCGAGAAGGTCATCAGAAGGGCCAAGGAGGCGGGCTACGAGATGCGCTCCATGCTGCTCTCGGCCAAGTGGGTCGACGTCATGCGCGACGTCATCGACGAACTGCCCGCCCCCGTCTACGCCGTCAGCCCCGAGCTCGCCGAGCGGGTCACCGGCTACCACGTGCACCGCGGGGCCCTCGCCTCCATGCAGCGCAAGCCCCTGCCCACCGCCGCCGGCCTGCTGAGCACCGCCCGCCGCGTCGTCGTGATGGAGTCGGTCAACGACCACACCAACATCGGCGCGATCTTCCGCTCCGCCGCCGCCCTCGGCATGGACGCGGTCCTGCTCTCCCCGGACTGCGCCGACCCCCTCTACCGCCGCAGCGTCAAGGTCTCCATGGGCGCGGTCTTCTCCGTGCCGTACGCCCGGCTCGACACCTGGCCCAAGGGCCTGGACGCGGTCCGCGAGGCGGGGTTCACGCTCCTCGCCCTCACCCCCGACGAGAAGGCCCGCTCCCTCGACGAGGCCGCCCCGCACACCATGGACCGCGTGGCCCTCATGCTCGGCGCCGAGGGCGACGGCCTGTCCACGCAGGCCCTGGTCGCGGCCGACGAGTGGGTGCGCATCCCCATGTCCCACGGCGTGGACTCCCTCAACGTGGGCGCCGCGGCCGCCGTCGCCTTCTACGCCGTGGCCACCGGCCGCCCCCCGGCGTAGGCCCGGGACCCGTCCCATGGAACAGCGCGACGCGATCGTCGCCGTCCTCCTGCGCGGCGAGCGCCTGCTCGCGATCCGGCGCGGCCCGGGCGTCGCGCGCCCCGGCTACTGGCAGCCGCCGAGCGGCAAGGTCGAACCCGGCGAGACCCAGGAGCAGGCGGTCGTGCGGGAGGCGCGCGAGGAGGTCGGCCTCACCGTCGTGCCGGAGGCCAAGGTCTGGGAGTCGGAGACCGACGACCACCGCTTCCGCCTCCACTGGTGGACCGCCCGCGCGGACACGGGAGAGGTGGTCCCGGACCCGGACGAGGTCGCCGAAGCCCGCTGGGTCACCCCGGAGGAGTTCCTGGCCCTGGACCCGGTCTTCGAGGCCGACCGCCCGTTCTTCGAGCGGATCCTGCCGGGACGGTGACGGCCCGCGGACCCGGCACTGCGGTGCGTCCCCGCCCGGCCCGGACTCCTACGGCGCGTCCCCGCCCGGCCCGGACTCCTACGGCGCGTACCCGCCCGGCCCGGACTCCCGCTGCACGTGCTCCTGCCGTACGCCCGCCCCGTCGCCGCCGAGGCCCCGCGCCGGGCCCTGGCAGCCCTGCACCAGGGCGATGCCGACGGCCACGAGCAGCGTGACCACGACGAACACGAAGAGCCGCTGGCGCAGCAGCCGCGGATTGGCGGGCCGCAGCCCGGTCCCCGTGTTCCGGGACGTCTGGCGCCCGGTACCGCTGTGCGGGGCGGACCGGCTGCCGCTGCCCGGCCGCGTGCCGTTGCGCCCGGTGGGGGTCGGCCGCGCGCCCGAGCGCGACGGGGCGCCGCCGCGCGAGGTACCGCGCACCGGAGCACGGCCGCGCTGACCGGCGCCCGACGGCCGGTTCCCGGTGCCGGAGGGCCGGGACGCGCCCCGCGCGCCGGACCCGCCCTGGGACACCGGGCCGCCGTCCGGCGCCGCGCCGTCCCGTGCCGGGGCGGCCCCGCGGGGCGGGGGAGTGCCCCGGCCCCGCTGCCCCCCGGACGTCCCCGGGCCCGGCCGGCCCCGGGGGCGGTCCGGATAGGTGTCGGCGGGCCGCTCGGCGTCGCCGCCGCGCGGCGCGGGCGGCCGCACACCGGCGAGGTCCTGGGACTCCCGGGCCGCGATCTCCTTCAGCCGCAGGGACAGCTGGAGCGTGCTGGGCCGCTCCTCGGGGTCCTTGGCCAGGCACGCCCGGACCAGCGGCGCCAGCGCGTCGGGCACCCCGTGCAGCTGCGGCTCCTCGTGCACCACGCGGTACAGCATCACCTCGGAACTGCCGTGCCCGAAGGGGGAGTCGCCCATCGAGGCGTAGGCGAGCGTGGCGCCCAGCGAGAACACGTCCGTGGCCGGGGTGACGGCGGCCCCGCGCACCTGCTCCGGCGCGAGGAAGCCCGGCGAGCCGACGGCCGTGCCGACGTGGGTCAGCGTCGAGGCGCCGGTCGCCCAGGCGATGCCGAAGTCGATGATCCGCGGCCCCTTCGGGGACAGCAGGATGTTCGACGGCTTCAGGTCCCGGTGCACCACCCCGGCCTCGTGCACCGCGACCAGGCCCTCCGACAGGGCGGCACCGACGGCGGCGACGTCGGCCGCCCCGAGCGGCCCCTCGGCGGCGACCTTGTCGTGCAGGGAGGGGCCGGGCACGTACTGGGTGGCGAACCAGGGCCGGTCCGCGTCGAGGTCGGCGGCCACGAGCCGGGCCGTGCACCCGCCGCGGATCCGTCTGGCCGCCGAGACCTCGCGGGCGAACCGCGAGCGGAACTCCTGGTCCTCCGCGAGGTCGGGCCGGATGACCTTGAGCGCGACCCGTTGCCCCTTCTTGTCGGAGCCCAGGTAGACCACGCCCATCCCGCCCGCGCCCAGCCGTCTGTGTAGCTTGAACGAGCCGACGACGCGCGGGTCCTCGCGCCTCAGGCGCATCATCGCCATGTTCATCCCCGCTGCCCGGTCCCTGTGACGAGCCACAGCTTACGTTTCCACGGCCGCCCGCGCGCAGAGGCCGCGCCCTCTCGCAGTGATGGATTGTCAGTGGTGGGTGGGAGACTTGAAAGGTGGTCAGGGAGGGCGCGGGGAGGCGGACTTCGCGCCGCGGGTGATCCCAACCACCCGTCGCGGAAGGGGGATTGGTCCTGTGAAGGGTGATCGCGTGGAGATAGTCGTGGACGCGGGGGACACGACGCGCACCTACGAGGTGGTGGCGAGCCGGGCGGGCCGCAGGGTGGAGACGGCGGTGCGCCGGGGGGTCGTGGAAGTGAGCGAAGTCACGCGTACCGGGACAGTCGTGCGTACGGCGCGGTTCATGGCGAACCGGGTGCTGGCGCTGGTGGAGCAGCCGGTTCCGCGGGAGGAGGGTGCGGAGGAAGCGGGATGATCCGGGCGTCCCGTCGGGGAAGACCCTGAGACCGGCACCGACGTCTCCAACCAGGGGAGTACGCGGCGGGGGACGGCTCATCCTCCGGGAGGCCCGGCAATCGGTACGAAGGCATGACGCCCGCGAGGGGCCGCGCGCCTAGATTTGAGGTCAAGCGGCGGGTGCAGCACTCGTCCCCCGAGGTCAGACACCCGCCGCTGTCAACGGCACAGAGAACTCCAGGAGAGGGACCATGGCCCACACGGCATCGCGGACGCTGATCCGCGAGGAGGGACGCAAGGCGTACGCCGCCGCGTTCCGCCCCCGCCGCCAGGGCCGTCGCCACCCCGTGGTGGCGACGCTGATGGCCCTTCCCCTGGCGGTCCTGCTCCTCCTCGTCTTCGACGGGTGGGAGACAGTGGCCACACAGGCGTCGTCCGTGGGAGAGATGCTGGGGCGCTGAGCGGCGACCCCAGGCCCGGAAGAGCGGTCCGGGCGGGGACATCCACCCATACAACCCCGTGGGGACGGGGGTGCGGCGGACGGCACAAATGCCGGCGCAGCTGGGGAGCTGCGCCGGCATTGCTTTTCCCCGACGGCCCCACGGCGCCGGGCGCGAGCGGGCGCCGGCGTCCCACGTTCCCGCCGCGGTATCCGCGCACCACCACCTCGCCCCCGGTGCCGACGGCCCTCGCCCGGAACCCGCGACCGGCGCCCAGGCGTAACCTCACCCCGTGACATCCGCCCCGGACCAGCTCATACCCGCCCTCACCGCCAAGGCCCGGGCGACCGCACACGCCCGCCCGGCGCCCTGCCCCTGCGGAGCGGCCACCCTCGCGGACCGCCCGGACGCCACCGTCGTACGCCACGGCGACACCGTCGCCAAGGCCCACCCCCCGGGCACCGCCGACACGGAGCTGACCAGCCGTCTCGCCGTCGCCGCGAGTCACCCGCGCATCCTCCTGCCCCCGCTCGCCCCCGCCCCCCTCCACCTGCACGGCCGTCTGGTCACCCTCTGGCCCCACGGCGTTCCCGTCGACCCGGACGACCCGGACGCCGCTCCCTGGGAAGCCGCCGCCACCCTCCTCGCCCGCCTCCACCGCACGCCCGCGCCCGAGGGCCTCCCGCCCATGCGCGGCCCGGCCAAGGCGGCCCACGCCGTCGCCCGGCTCGGCGAGGCAGCCGCACCGCACCTCGCGGCGGCACCGCATCCCACGTCCGCCGGGCGCCCCGGAGCCGACCAGGACCCCCTCGCGGCCGTCGCCCCGGTTCTGCGCGCCTGGGACACCCTCCCCGCCTGGGCCCGGGCCGAGAGCCCGATGCCCGGCACCGCGACCCTCTGCCACGGCGACCTCCACCTCGGCCAGCTCGTCCGTCACCCCGCCCCCGACGGGGCCTGGCTGCTGATCGACGTCGACGACCTCGGCACCGGCGTACCGGCCTGGGACCTGGCCCGCCCCGCCGCCTGGTACGCGTGCGGCCTGCTTCCGCCCGAGGCCTGGACCCGGTTCCTCACCGCCTATCGCGAGGCCGGCGGCCCGGCCGTGCCCGCGGACGGCGACCCCTGGCCGGCCCTGGACGTGCCGGCCCGTGCCCTGACCGTGCAGACCGCGGCCCGGGCCGTCGCCAAGGCGGTCGCGGCCGGGAGGGCCCTGGACGAGGTGGAGCGGGCGGTCGTGGACGCCTGCGGGCGGATGACCGCCCTCCCGCCGCAGTTGGCGCAGGACCACGCGAAGTAGGGTGCAACCGACCAGAGGCGGACAGAGTCTGTCCTGGCGAGACGCGAAGCAGGACCGATCGGCGAGGAGTTGACCGACCATGCAGTGTCCGAAGTGCCATGCCCCGATGCACACGTACAACCGCAACGGTGTCCAGATCGAGCAGTGCAGCGGCTGCCGGGGGATCTTCCTCGACTACGGCGAGCTGGAGTCGCTGACCCGTCTGGAGGCCCAGTGGTCCCAGGCCGCCCCGCCGCCTCCGCCCGGCCCGCACGCCTACCCCGCCCCTCCGGCGCCCGCCTGGGGCGCCCCGCACGGCGGCCACGGTCACCACGGCCATCACGGTCACCACCGTCAGAAGAGCTTCGGGCGCATGCTGTTCTCGTCCTGACGGACCCGGGCACGACGAAGCCCCCGGCCGTGGAACGGCCGGGGGCTCCGGTGTGATGTGGACGATACTGGGATTGAACCAGTGACCTCTTCCGTGTCAGGGAAGCGCTCTCCCGCTGAGCTAATCGTCCTCGGGACCATGACCACCGCGTGCGACGGATCATGGGCACTGCGTGCGCGATACTGGGATTGAACCAGTGACCTCTTCCGTGTCAGGGAAGCGCTCTCCCGCTGAGCTAATCGCGCGGGTGGATCTTCGAGAAGATCCAGTGGACGATACTGGGATTGAACCAGTGACCTCTTCCGTGTCAGGGAAGCGCTCTCCCGCTGAGCTAATCGTCCTTGGAGGTGGAGACGGGATTTGAACCCGTGTAGACGGCTTTGCAGGCCGTTGCCTCGCCTCTCGGCCACTCCACCAGGAGCGTAGGGGGCCGGGAGCCCCCTGTTCCTTCGAGCGGACGACGAGGCTCGAACTCGCGACCTCAACCTTGGCAAGGTTGCGCTCTACCAACTGAGCTACGTCCGCCTGTCGTTTCGGTCCGCTCTCGCGGCCCGGCGACGTGTTGAACTCTAGCGGATTCCCGTGCCAGTACAAAAACGCGTTTGCGCAGCGTGCTGCGCTTGCCCTGCTCAGGGGCGTCGCGGGCGCCCCGGAAGGGACATCCCCGGTCACCCGCCGGACACCCGCCATAGACTCGGCTGCGTGCTCGACCTCCCTCCCCTCGCCCGTTTCGGCGACCGTGTCGCCACCGGGCTCCGCGACGTCACCGACGACCCCGAGGCCCTGGAATCCAGCGGCTTCTGGGCCGTCTGCGCCGACTTCGAGGGCCGTCTGACCTGCGCGCGCTTCGGCGAGGTGCGCAGGGCCGAGGTGCCCGCGCCCGTTCCGGGCGGGTGGCGCGGACCGGCGGCGGGTGACTGGACGTCCTCGCTCGACCGCGCCGCGTACACCGCCGCGGTCCGGCGGATCCGCGCGCACATCGCGGCCGGCGAGGTGTACCAGGCCAACCTGTGCCGGGTGCTGTCGGCGCCCGTCGCGCCGGGCGCCGACGTCGACGCCCTCACCGCACTGCTGGCCCGCGGCAACCCCGCCCCCTACGCGGGAACGATCCGCCTGCCCGGGCACGGGGTGGAGATCGCCACCGCGTCCCCGGAGCTGTTCCTGCGCCGCGACGGACGGGTCGTGGAGTCCGGGCCGATCAAGGGCACCGGCCGGACCGAGGCGGACCTGCTGGAGAAGGACCACGCCGAGAACGTGATGATCGTGGACCTCGTCCGCAACGACATCGGCCGGGTCTGCGCCACCGGCACGGTCACGGTGCCCGACCTGTGCGCCGTCGAGAAGCACCCCGGACTGGTCCACCTGGTGTCCACGGTCCGGGGGGAGCTGCGGGAGGGGACCGGCTGGCCCGGGCTCCTCGGCGCCGCCTTCCCGCCCGGCTCGGTCACCGGCGCGCCCAAGTCCAGCGCGCTGCGGATCATCGACGCGCTGGAGACGGCGCCCCGCGGGCCGTACTGCGGCGGGATCGGCTGGGTCGACGCCGACCGGGGCACCGGCGAGCTGGCCGTCGGCATCCGCACCTTCTGGATCGACCGGGCCGCGGGCATGCTGCGCTTCGGCACCGGCGCCGGCATCACCTGGGGCTCCGATCCGGAGGGGGAGTGGCGGGAGACCGAGCTGAAGGCCGCCCGGCTGCTCGCGATAGCGTCGGGCACGTACGAGGTGAGTGGAGAGGACCTGACGTGAAGATCTGGCTCGACGGCGGGCTGCAGGACATCGAGTCCGCCCGCGTCTCCGTCTTCGACCACGGGCTGACCGTGGGCGACGGCATCTTCGAGACGGTGAAGGCCGTCGACGGCCGGGCGTTCGCGCTCACCCGGCACCTCGACCGGCTCACCCGCTCCGCGCGTGGCCTCGGCCTGCCCGACCCGGACCACGACGAGGTACGCCGCGCCTGCGCCGCCGTCCTGGAGGCCAACCCGGTGCCGCTCGGCCGCCTCCGCATCACCTACACCGGCGGCCACGGCCCGCTGGGCTCCGACCGCGGCGACCACGGCCCCACCCTCGTCGTCGCCCTCGGCGAGACGACCCGCCGCCCCGACTCCACGGCCGTGATCACGGTCCCCTGGACGCGCAACGAACGCGGCGCCCTGACCGGCCTGAAGACCACCTCGTACGCCGAGAACGTCGTCGCCCTCGCCCGCGCCCGTGAACAGGGCGCCTCCGAGGCCCTGTTCGGCAACACGGTCGGACAGCTCTGCGAGGGCACCGGCTCGAACGTCTTCGTCGTCCTCGACGGCGAGATCCACACGCCTCCGCTCGCCTCGGGCTGTCTCGCGGGCATCACCCGCGCGCTCGCCATCGAGTGGACCGGCGCCGGGGAGACGGACCTGCCGCTGGACGTCCTGGAGCGGGCCGACGAGATCTTCCTGACGTCCACGCTGCGCGACGTGCAGGCCGTGCACCGGGTCGACGGCCGGGAACTGCCCGGCGCGCCCGGCCCGGTGACCGCCAAGGCCATGCGGATCTTCGAGGAGCGGTCCGCGGACGACCTCGACCCCTGACCGTCCGCGTTTATTGGGCTGAACACGGCCGTGGATCCGGGTAGAACACCCCTGATGACCACGACCCTGCGGCCGACCGAGCCGCTGCAGCAGAACGCCGACGGGACGCGCTCGCGCCGTTACCAGGTGTGCGTGAACGGCCGTCCGGTGGGGACGATCCACCTCGGCACCCACCCCGTGTTCGGCGAGGCGGTGGCCCGGATCATGGAGCTCCGCATCGAGGAACCGGACCGCAGGCGCGGGCGCGGCACGGTGGCCGCGCTCGCCGCCGAGGAGGTCGCGCGCGGCTGGGGATGCCGCCGGATCGAGGCCATGGTCCCCGCCGGCCCGGAGCCCGCGTTGCGGTTCGCCACGGCACTCGGCTACGTCGTGCGCAACCGCGCCATGGAGAAACAGCTCGGCGACACCCCGCCCGAGCTGCCGTCGGGCAGCCGGGCCCGGCCCATGACGGAGGCGGAGTTCGGCCCCTGGCTGGAGAAGGGCAAGGAGGACTACGCCCGCGACTGGATGGAGCGGGGGGTCCCGGAAGCCGAGGCCCGGGCCAAGTCGGAGCGTGACCACGCCACGCTGCTGCCCGAGGGCCTCGCCACCCCCGGCATGCTCATCAGCGTCGTCGAGCACCTGGGGACACCGGTGGGCACCCTGTGGCTCGCGGTGCGCGACAACGGCGCCTTCGTCTTCGACGTCGAGGCGGACGCCGCCCACCGGGGCCGGGGACACGGCCGCACCCTGATGCTGCTGGCCGAGGCCCAGACGATCGCCGAGGGCAGGCGCGCCCTCGGCCTCAACGTCTTCGCCGGCAACACCCCGGCCGAAGGGCTCTACGCGTCACTCGGCTACGAGACGAAGCAGTACGCCCTGTACAAGCCGCTGTTGTAGCCGCCCTGGGACAGGGACGGGGACGGGAGCCTGGGGAGGGCGGGTCAGTGCTCCCGCGCGGCCAGGAGCCGGTCCGCGATCTCCTCGATCCGCTCGCGCAGGCCCTCCTGGCTCTTGCCCCCGTCGAGCCGCTCACCGTCGATGACGTACGTCGGCGTGCCGGTCACCCCGATGGCCTTGCCCTCGGCCTGATCGGCGTCGACGATCAGGATGTGCCGTCCGTCGACGAGCGCGGTGTCGAACTCCTCGGCGTCCAGGCCCAGTTCCCGGGCCACCTCGACCAGGAAGGGCTCGCCCTTGCGGCCCAGTTCCTCGACACGGCCCAGCAGGGCCTCCGCGTAGGCCCAGCCCGCGCCCTGCTCCCATGCCTCCTCGGCGGCCTGGGCGGCGGCGAAGGCGTGCTTGTTCTTCTCCAGGGGGAAATGCCGCAGCCGCAGCTCGAGACGGTCGCCGTAGCGCTCGCGCAGGGCGCGCAGGTCGTCCAGCGCGGTACGGCAGTCCGGGCACTGCAGGTCGCACCAGATCTCGAGAACGGGGGCGGGGGAGGAGTCACTCATGCCCCCAGTCTTCCAGCAGCCGGGTCCACGGGCGCAGCCCGTACCGGCACCTGGGGAGGAGGAGACCCGGAGATGTCCCTGATGTCCGGCCGCACCATGGCCCGCCGGGGTGCCGCGGGTGCAGGATGGAAGGGACGAACCGCCCTGCCCGACCGCGCGCCACGCCTGGAGGACCGGATGATTGCCGAGACCGTCTGCTCCGCCGTGTCCGCGGCGGGCCTGGGCATCGCGGCCGTCACGGCCTACCGCAAGCGTTTCCTCGCGGCGGTCCGCATCGCGGCGTACTCGCTCGTGCCGGTCGCGCTGGTGCTCACGGGCATCGTCGAGTGGCTGGCCGACACGGCCTTCAGCCCGACGGCCTGGGTCGGATTTGGCCTGCTGGGCGTGGCGTGGGTGCTGTTCACGACGACGCGGATGGTGGAGCGCCGGCGCGGCGGTTCCCGCAGGGAGCGCAGGGCCGCGGCCCGCGCGGCGCGCGGCGACGCCCCCACCGCGGTGGCCCCGGCGGCCTCCGCGCCCTCCCTCGGCCAGGGCTCGCGCCCGGCGGCCCGGCCCGCGGCGTCCCGGGGCGACGACGACTTCAGCGACATCGAGGCGATCCTCAAGAAGCACGGCATCTGACGCCCGCGCCGGCCGAACCGTCACAGTGGGTCCCCGGGCGCGCGGAAGTGATCACAAGCCGCACCGGACCTCGCGGAATCGGGGCACGTCCGCACGGAACGAGGCCGCCGATCGCGCCGGGACCGGCGACTGCGCCATCATCGCCGCGAGATGCTGGACACGACGACACAGAGCGACCCCGCCCCGCCGCGGGACGAGCCCCTTCCGCCACGGGACGAACCGCGCGGTTGCCTCTTCGCCCTCTCCCAGCCACCGCTGATGATCTTCCTGGCGGTGATCGGGTGTCTGCTGCTCATGGCCTCGCTGCACGATCTGCTGCTGCTGTGAGCCGTACCCGCGGTACCCGGCGCCACCCGCCGGGACCGCGTCGGCATCGACGTCTCCCCGGTGGCCCGTGCGGTCAGCCGGCCGCCTCCTTGCGGCGGGCCCGGTACGCGGCCACGTGCAGGCGGTTCCCGCAGGTGCGGCTGTCGCAGTAGCGGCGCGAGCGATTGCGGGACAGGTCGACGAAGGCCCGGCGGCAGTCGGGCGCCTCGCAGCGCCGCAGCCGCTCCTGCTCCCCGGCCACCACGAAGAACGCCAGCGCCATCCCGCAGTCGGCGGCCAGATGGTCGGCGACGGACGCTCCCGGCGCGAAGTAGTGGACGTGCCAGTCGTAGCCGTCGTGGTCGGTGAGCCGCGGTGTGGTGCCGGCGGCGGCGACCAGCTCGTTGATCAGCGCCGCGGCGGCCCGGGCGTCGGGGGCGGCGAAGACGGACGCGAACCGGCCGCGAATCTTCCGCACCGCGGAAAGGTCGAACTCCGAGAGCACGCCGACATCGCTGATCTCGTGGCCGCGCACGAAATCCGCGAGCGCGGCCACATCCGGCAGCCCGTCGGCCGCCGTGTCGTCCTCCGGTGCGGTGTTCACCAGATCGACCACGGTGTCGAGGGCGCACCGGGTGTCATGGGTGATCAGCACATTCGCTCCCTGGCCTGAGGGTCGGGCGGGCGCCCGCCGATGGGGGCCGATGGTAACGGCTCCGCATCCGCCGGACGGCCCTCATGCCCGCACATGGCTTCGAATACAACGCCGCCGGGGCCGCCGTGGTTCCCGGCGGCCCCGGCGTGCGGGAGCGGAGCGAAGCGGACCGGCGCCGCCCCGCGTGCTGCGCGGTGCCGGCGCCGGTGATTCCCGTGTGCGGATGTCCGGGCCCGAGCCGTCTCCCCGAGTCGACGGCGCCGGGCGGCTTGGTGAGGGCCTCGGCGGCCTAGCTTTCCGCCAGGATGTGCGACAGCTCCTGATCCAGGTCGAAGTGCCGGTGTTCCGTGCCGGGCGGCACAGCGGCGTCGGTGCGCTTCAGGAAGGACTCCAGGGCCCGCGCCGGGGCCTCCAGCAGGGCCTCGCCCTCCGGTGAGCTCAGGGCGATGCACACGACGCCCTGACCGTGACTGCGCGACGGCCAGACGCGGACGTCGCCGGTGCCCGTGGGGCGGTGAAGTCCCTCGGCGAGGAGGTCGCGGGCGAACACCCACTCGACGGTTTCCTCGGCTCCGGTGTGGAAGGTGGCGTGCACGGCGTAGGGGTCGGCCGTGTCGTACCGCAGGCCTGCGGGGACAGGCAGGGAGGACTCGCTCGACACAACGAGGCGCAGGTGCAGCTCGCAGCTGACCGTGGTGTTCATAAGCGCCAGGGCCTTTCGCTCAGTGTGCGCTCGGGGATTCGCACGTCGGCGAAATCGACATGCCACCTACGGTGCCGTTGTAAACCCCTCTGAGTGTTTTGCGTGCCTTTACGTAACTCTTCCGGCCGAGAGATCGTTCGCGCCGTGCGTCCATTCCGGTGACTGGTTTCGCTCGGGTAGTGTTTGGCCGTATGAATACGGGGAGTAACGAGCCGGGCGAGGTGGCCGTGGCACCGAACGAGACGGGGACGCACGAGGCGCACGGCGAGCCGCACCGGGGGCTCGGCTCGCGGGCGCCGGAATTCATCAAGGCGCGCCGCCTGCTGCACATGAGCTGGCAGGTCGGCGTCTTCATCATCGGGCTCGCAGTCGTCGTCGCGGGCATCATCATGCTGCCCCTGCCGGGACCGGGCTGGGTCGTGATCTTCGGCGGCATGGCGATCTGGGCCACCGAGTTCGTGTGGGCGCAGCTCGTGCTCCGCTGGACCAAGCGGAAGGTCACGGAAGCGGCCCAGCGTGCCCTCGACCCCAAGGTGCGACGGCGCAACATCATCCTCACGAGCATCGGCCTGATCATCGTGGGTGTACTGATCGGTATCTACGTGTGGAAGTTCGGCATCGTCATGCCGTGGAAGATCGAGAACCAGTGAGCCGTGCCCGGGGGTGCCGGCGTCGGCCGATGGTCACAGGCACCCCCTGACATGGGGTAATGTTCTTCCTGCGTCCGGGCGATTAGCTCAGTGGGAGAGCGCTTCGTTCACACCGAAGAGGTCACTGGTTCGAACCCAGTATCGCCCACCCGGAACGGCGGCCCACCTGTGATGAAGCAGGTGGGCCGCCGTCGTTGTCGGGCGGGTGTGCGGGTGTGCGGGTGTGCGGGTGTGCGTGCGAGCCCGGGCCGGAGGGTCCGGGGGCGCCGGTCCGGGCCGGGCCGCCGGGGCTCTCGGTGCCCGCCTGTTCCGCCCGCCCCGGCGCACCTCCGTGCACCGGCCGCCGCCCTGCCGGCCGCCTCCACGGGACGCGCGATCGCCGTGCTCGCGCGCACCCGTGTGTCCGCCGGCCGCCGCACCGGCCCGCCCTCCGCGCGTCCCGCCCGTCAGGTGTGGGCCGCGCCCGTGGTGCCGTTCCGGTGTGACCGTGGAGCCGCTGCGCCTCCCGCTCCACCTCCTCGCCGGGCCTCCCGTCACCCTCCGTGTCCCGCCGCGGGTCGCCCCGTCGCGCCCCGTGTCCCCTGGGCCGTCACCTCCCGGTCGGCCGAAACCGGACTCCGCGCCGCCGCTCTCCGGTCTCGGTGCCACCGTCGTCTTTCGGTCGCCGGGCCCCGCGTCGGGTCGTCTCGCGGCGTTCTCCCCTCGGCGGGGTGCGCACCACCAGCGACGTCCCCGCGTCCCGCCCCGGCCTCCGCCACCCCGCTTCGCCCGGTGCTCCGCTCCTTCGGTGAGAAATTCTTGTCCGAATCATTGACGCACCATCGGCCCCTCCGTAACTTGTGCCAGCAAGCGCTTACTTGAAACGATTCATGCGAGCGGGGCAACGTGCGGGGAGGTCCAACCGTGGTGCACGGCAGGAATGTGGAGAGAAGGACGATTCTGAAGGCGGCCGGTGCCACGGCAGCCACCCTGGGGCTGGCCGCGACCACGGGTTGCGGAGGTGACGGAGGGGCTTCCGCGGACGGGACGGTGACGATCCGTTACGCGTGGTGGGGTGCCGAGGACCGCGCCCAGAGAATCCAGAAGACGATCGCGCTCTTCGAGAAGAAGTACCCGAAGATCAAGGTGAAAACGGACTTCCAGCCTTATCTCGACTTCTGGAAGAAGTTCAACACGCAGGCCTCCGGCGGAAATCCGCCGGACGTCTTCCAGAATGCGGTCGGCTTCCTGCGTAAATACGACGCGAAGAACGTCCTGCTCGATCTCAGTGAGCAGGTCGAGGCCGGCAACCTCCGGATGGAGGGATTCCGGGCGGGCCTGGAGAAGTTCGGCGAGATCGACGGCAAGCTCCTCGGCGTTCCGGTCGGTTCCAACTCCATGGCCCTGGTCATCGACAAGCCCGTCTACACCAAGGCCGGCGTCAAGCCCGAACAGGGCTGGACATGGGACGACTTCGAAGCGGGCATGAAGAGGATCCGCGACAGGACGGGCCGCGCCGGGGACAGCGGCATGTACGGAGTCATGTACCTCTACGACCTCTACCTGCGCCAGAACGGCAAGGCCTTCTTCACCGAGGACGGACTCGGTTTCACCGAGGCCGATCTGACGGACTGGTGGACCAAGGCCGAGAAGGGGGTCGAGGAGGGGCTCTACGCCGACCCGAAGAAGGCCGCCCAGATCAAGCCCAAGTCCGCGCTCGCCGCCGAGCTCTGCGGCAGCGAGTTCACCTGGGACAACTTCACCGTGCGCTACAGCGCCGAGGGCAAGAGCGAGTACGCCCTGGCGCCGATCCCCACCACCGACGGCAAGAAGACCGGACAGTACCTCGGCTCGCTCATGCTGAGCGCCTCCAAGCGGACCCAGCACCCCAAGGAGGTCGCCCAGTTCATCGACTTCATGGTGCACGACCCCGAGGTCGCCAAGATCATGGGCTACGACCGCGGCGTGCCCGCCACGCAGGCCCAGTTCGACGCCTACCAGCCGACCGACGAGGTCAACAAGGCGATCGCCGCCTACGAGGAGTCCCTCGTCGAGGCCGGTGTCCTGGAGCCCATCACGCCGCACCCGAACGGCGCGGACATCTGCGAGTCCGCGTTCCTGCGCATCGCCGAGGAGCTCGGTCTCGGCAAGCGGTCGGTGGCCGAGGCCGTCGAGCAGTTCTTCACCGAGTCGAAGACGGCTCTCGGCACCTGATGGGAACCACCGTGACACACGCCCCTGCGAGGGAGGACCTGCCCCAGGACTCCGAGCCGCGGCACGGTCCGGTGAAGCCCGCGCGCCCCGCCGCCCTCAAGCGGCGGCGGCGCCGGGAGAACCTGGCCGGCTATCTCTTCATGTCCCCGTGGATCGCCGGGTTCCTGCTGCTGACGGCGGGCCCGATGGTCGCCTCGCTCTACTTCGCGTTCACCGACTACAACCTGTTCGACCCGCCGCGCTGGATCGGCCTCGACAACTTCTCCGAGATGTTCGGCGACCCGCGCTGGCGCCACTCGGTACAGGTCACGCTGTGGTACGTGGCCGTCGGCACGCCGCTGAAGCTGATCGCGGCCCTCGGGGTGGCGCTGCTGCTCGCCCAGAAGCGGCGTGGGCAGGCCTTCTACCGGGCCGCGTTCTACGCGCCGTCGCTGATCGGGGCCAGCGTCTCCGTCGCGATCGTGTGGCGGGCGATCTTCTCGGACGACGCCGTCGTGGACCGGACGCAGAAGCTGTTCGGCATCGACGTCGGCGGCTGGACCGGCGACCCCGACCTGATCATCTACGCCCTGGTCGCGCTCACCGTCTGGCAGTTCGGCGCCCCCATGGTCATCTTCCTGGCCGGTCTCAAGCAGGTCCCGCGGGAGCTGTACGAGGCGGCCGAGGTGGACGGCGCCGGCACGCTGCGGCGGTTCTGGAACATCACCCTGCCGATGATCTCGCCCGTCCTGTTCTTCAACGTCCTGCTGGAGACGATCCACTCCTTCCAGATCTTCAGCTCGGCGTACATCGTCGGCGGCGGCGCCGGAGGCAGCGCCTGCGGTCCGGCCGACGGTTCGATGGTCTACACCTGCTACCTCTACGTCCAGGGCTTCGAGAACAGCCGGATGGGCCTGGCCTCCGCCATGGCCTGGCTGCTGCTGATCGCGGTGGCCCTGGTGACGGCGGTGCTGTTCTGGTCCCAGAAGCGCTGGGTGCACTACGAGGAGGGCGCCGCATGACGGCACCGGCCACCGACATCAAGCCGTCCGCCGGGGCGTTCCGCCGCAGGCTCCCCGGGTCCGTCGCCTGGCACGTCGGGTCCCTGCTGATCCTGGCGGTGATCCTCTACCCGGTGGTCTGGGTCATCGGCGCGTCGTTCAAGAAGAGCGAGGACATCGTCGGCAGCCTGGACCTCTTCCCGGGCGACCCGATCACCGCCAACTACGCGCGGCTCAGCGACGGCATAGCGGACATCCCCGTCTCCACCTTCTTCGTCAACTCGCTGCTGCTGGGCGTGGGTTCGGTGGTGGGCATCCTGGTGTCCTCCTCGCTGACCGCGTACGCCTTCGCGAAGATCAGGTTCGCCGGCCGGAACCTGCTGTTCACGCTGATGATCGGCACGCTGCTGTTGCCGTACCACGTGCTGCTGATCCCGCAGTACGTGCTGTTCCGCAACATGGAGATGATCAACACCTACACCCCGCTGCTGCTGGGCAAGTACCTGGCCACGGAGGCGTTCTTCGTCTTCCTGATGGTGCAGTTCATGCGCAACCTGCCCAGGGAACTCGACGAGGCCGCGCGGCTCGACGGCTGCGGGCACCTGCGCATCTACTGGTCGATCGTGCTGCCGCTGTGCCGTCCGGCCCTGATCACCAGCGCGATCTTCACGTTCATCAACGCCTGGAACGACTTCATGGGCCCGCTGATCTACCTGAACGAGCCCGACAAGTACACGGTCTCGCTGGGGCTCAAGATGTTCGTGGACCAGGACGCCGTGGCCAACTACGGCGGCATGATCGCCATGTCGCTGGTGGCGCTGCTGCCGGTGCTCGCCTTCTTCCTCGCCTTTCAGCGCTATCTGATCGACGGCATGGCCACGTCGGGTCTGAAGGGCTGAGGTGAACATGGCCGGGACACGCGTGAAGGCAAGCGGTGCGGCGGCCCCCGCCCGGACGGAGCCGAGGGCCTGGGCTCGGTTCGCGGTGTTCGCCGAGTGCCTGCTGACCGGCGTGTGGATCGCGGTGGCCTCGCTGGGGATCGTGACCTACCCGGCGGCCTTCGCCGCCGGGGTGCGGCACCTCAGGCGCCGCACCGCCCACGAGGGTGGTGGCCTGCGCGAGTTCGCCGCCGACTTCCGCACGGCCCTGCGCCGCGGGTGGCTCGTGGGCCTCGCCGGGTGGGCGGCGGCGGTCGCGGTGTGGGTGGACGTCCAGGCGGCCCGGGCGGGGATTCCCGGCGGGCCGGTGGTAGGGGCTCTGGGAGTCCTCGCGCTGATCGGGCTGGTCGTGGCCGGGCTGCGCGCGGCGGCGGTGTGGGAGCCGGGAGCCCGCTGGCGGACGCTGCTCGCCCACGCCGGGCGGCGGACCGTGCTGGATCCGGCCGGGTCGTTCCTGATCGTCGCCGGGCTGGCCGTGGTGCCCGTGTCCGCCTGGTTCGCCGCGCCGCTGGCGGTTCCCGTCCTCGGGGCCGTCGCGGCGGCGGCCGTCGCCGTGGAGGAGCGGTACCGGCACCGCTGACCGGCGGTTCATCCGTCCATGACCGGGCCGGCGTCCCGTTCCGGGCCGGCGTCCCGTTCCGGGCCGGCGTCCCGTTCCGGGCCGGCGTCCCGTTCCGGGCCGGCGTCCCGGGTGACGCCGCCCGCCCCCTGTCATGCCCCTGACCAATGCACGGATTCACTTCCCGCACGGACGAGGAAAGGCAGCCTTCCCCATGTCTCCCATCCCCCGCAGATCTCTTCTCAAGGCGGCCGCCGTGGCCGGAGCCGCCGCCCAGTTCAGCTGGGCGCTGGGGACGCAGGACGCCCAGGCCGCGCCCGCGGCCGCGCCCGCTGATCCCGACCCGGTGGTCCTGGACTGGCTGGAGGAGGGTGGCCTCGGCGCGGCCCCCGGTTCCACCGTCGGCGTCCCCTGGCCCAAGGGCGCGTACCGCGAGGACCAGACGTTCGCGCTCACGGACGACAGCGGCAAGGCCGTACCCGTGCAGTCGTGGCCGATCGCCTACTGGCCCGACGGCTCCCTCAAGTGGACCGCCCACGCGGTCGGTTCGGGCGACGGCAAGCTCACCTTGCGGGCCGGCACCCCCGCCGCGCCCGAGAACAAGGTCACCGTCACCCGGCGCGGCGGCACCATCGACGTCTCCACCGGCGTGATCACCGCGCGGATCGGCACGTCCGGCTCCACGCTCGTCAGGTCGGTGACCCGCGGCGGGACCGAGATCGCCCGCAACGGCCGGCTGGTGCTGATCCGCCAGCCGGAGTTCGAGGACGAGGACCAGGGCACGGTCCGCACCGAGCGCTTCGACGGCGTCCTCTCCACGGTCCGGGTCGAGCAGAACGGCCCGGTCCGGGCCGTCGTCCGCATCGACGGCAAGCACCGCAAGGGCGACCGCAGCTGGCTGCCGTTCTCCGTCCGGCTCTACTTCTACGCCGGCGCCGACTCCTTCCGCATGGTGCACACCATCACCTACGACGGCACCCAGCAGCCGGGCAAGGCCTCCGGCGACTTCGTGCGCGGCCTCGGCGTCCGCTTCACCGTGCCGATGCGGGACGAGTCCTACGACCGCCACATCCGCATCGGCGGCGACGGCACCGGCCTGCTGCGCGAGGCCGTCAAGGGCGTCACCGGACTGCGCCGCGACCCGGGCGCCGCCGTGCAGGCGGCCCAGTACGAGGGCAGGAAGCTGCCCGACCCGGCCACCTGGGACCAGCGCGTCACCACCCGCCTGCAGTACATCCCCGAGTGGGGCGACTACACCCTCTCCCAGCTCTCCGCCGACGGTTTCACCCTGCGCAAGCGCACCAGGAAGGGCTACGGCTGGATCGGCGCGGGCGGCGGCCGGCGCGCCTCCGGCTTCGGGTACGTCGGCGGGGTGAGCGGCGGACTCTCCTTCGGGCTGCGGGACTTCTGGGAGAAGTTCCCCGCCCAGCTCGACATCCGCGACGCCCACACCGACGCCGCCGAGGTCACCCTCTGGCTCTGGTCGCCCGAGGCACAGCCCATGGACATGCGCTTCTACCACGACGGCATGGGCCAGGACACCTTTCCCGAGCAGCTCGAAGGCCTCAACATCACCTACGAGGACTACGAGCCCGAGTTCGGCACGCCGTACGGCATCGCCCGCACCTCCGAGCTGCTGTTCTGGGCCAACGCCTCGACCCCGAGCGCCGAGACGCTCGCCGAGCAGGTGGAGGCCGTCCGGGTGCTGCCGCAGCTCGCCGCCCCGCCGCAGCAGCTCATCCGGGCGGGCGTCTTCGGTAAGGGCCTGTTCGCCGAACCCGACCGGTCCACCCCGGCCAAGGCGAAGATCGAGGACCACCTCGACTTCCTCTTCACCTACTACAAGGACCAGGTGGAGATGCGCCGGTGGTACGGCTTCTGGGACTACGGCGACATCATGCACACCTACGACACCGTCCGGCACCAGTGGCGCTACGACGTCGGCGGCTACGCCTGGGACAACTCGGAGCTGTCGCCCGACCTGTGGCTCTGGTACGCGTACCTCAGAAGCGGCCGCGCCGACATCTTCCGCTTCGCCGAGGCCATGACCCGGCACACCGGCGAGGTCGACGTCTACCACCTCGGCAAGTGGGCCGGCCTCGGCACCCGGCACGGCGTGCAGCACTGGGCGGACAGCGCCAAACAGCAGCGCATCGCCAACACCACCTACCGGCGCTACTACTACTTCCTCACCGCGGACGAACGCGTCGGCGACCTCATGCACGCCAACGTCGACTCCGACGAGACCTTCCTCGCCCTCGACCCGCTCCGCAAGATCCGCACCGAGCCCTACACGCCCGACCGGCACGCCCTGTCGATCGGCTTCGGCACCGACTGGTCCGGCCTGGTCTCGGCCTGGCTCACCGAGTGGGAACGCAAGGGCCCCAAGTGGGAGAAGGCCAGGGCGCGCGTGCTGTCCACCATGGAGACCATCGCCGCCCAGCCCAACGGGTTCGTACAGGGCAGCGGCCTGTACGACCTGGACACCGGCAGGTTCGCCGTCGCCGCCCAGCCCAAGGTCGAGGTCTCGCACCTGTCGGCCGTCTTCGGCCTCAACGAACTGTGCGCCGAGCTCATCGACCTCGTCGACATGCCGGAGTTCAAGGAGGCGTACCTCGACTACTGCCGCTACTTCAACGCCACCAAGGCCGAGCAGGCGGCCCGCTACGGCAGCAACTTCGGCTCCCTGATCCTCTTCCAGGGCCACTCGCGCCTCGACGCCTACGCCGCCGTCCAGAGCGGCGACGAGAAGCTCGCCCGGCGCGCCTGGGACAAGTTCTACAACTCCGACGGCTACAAGGAGTCCGCGCCCTGGAAGACCGAGAAGCTCAGCGGCCCGCTGACGCTGGTCCCGGGCAGCGAGGCGCCGTGGGTCTCCACCAACGACACCTCGCTGTACGGCCTCGCCGCGATCGAGAACCTGGCGCTGCTGGGGGACAGGATGCCGTGACGGACGGCCGGACGGGCGGTCCCTCCGTGCCGGCACGGAGGGACCGCCCGTCCTAGTCGATGATCTGGTCGAAGAACAGCACGGCGGGGGCGACCACCCCGCCTCCGACGCTCACCGCGACCGGCCACACGTGGCCGGCCAGCACCGCCAGGACGGTGGCACCGACGCCGACCAGGGCAGCCAGCAGAAAGACGATCGCGGCGCGCTGACTGAGCAGCGGCCCCTCACGGCCGGGCCCGCGACGACCGGCCTGTGCCACCTCGGCGCCCCCTACCCGACGACGGGAACGGTCTCGTGCGGCCGCCGCCGCGGCGGCACGCCGCCGGCAGCCGGGTCCGGCACGTCCCACGGGTCCTGCGCGCTGCGCAGCAGCTCGAAGCGGACGTCACCGCCGTCACCGCCCGTCCGGAACCCGTGCACGGCGGGCTCGGGCAGGCTGTTGTAGTGGAAGGGCGTCGAGAAGTAGTAGGCGCCGGTGTCCGGGACGCTCACGAGGTCGCCCGGTTCCAGCGGCGGCAGCGGGCGGTCACGCGCCAGCAGGTCCCCGGCGAAGCAGGCGGGTCCCGCGACGTCCTGGCGGACCGGCCCGCCCCGCTTGGCCCTGCCGCTCCCGTCGTGCGCCTCGATGCGCAGGGGCCAGGCGTCGGGGTTGAACACCGTCCGGGTCGCCACCTGCACACCGGCGTGGGTGACCGCGATCCGCCGGCCGCCCGTGCTCTTGGTGTACTCGACGTACGCCGCGGTGAACCCGTTCTTGGCGAGGACGGACCGCCCGAACTCCGTGACGATCCCGTACCGTCCGGAGAACAGCGCGGGAGCCTGGGCGCGCAACTGCCGGACGTAGGTGTCGAAGGTCGGCGTGGTCTCGTCGTCGGCGAAGTTGACGGGCAGTCCGCCGCCGATGTCGATGCCGACGACCTGGCGCCGCCCGAGCGAGGCGTTGACCTCCTCCGCGAACGCCACGGCCCGGGCGACGCCGCCGGCCATGAGATCGAGCGGGCAGCCCTGGGAACCGGCGTGCGTGTGCACCCAGGTGAGCCACGGGTGGTCGTGGTAGGCGCGCAGCAACCGTTGCCGGCTGCCCGGGTCCGCCAGCGGGACGCCGAACTTCGACGTCGTCGTCGCCGTGCTCATCGCGGCGATGCTTCCGCCGCCGAGCTGGGAGTTGACCCGCACCCCGATCTTCGAGGCCGGGACGCGGCCGGCCAGCGCCCGGTCGATCCTCGCCAGTTCCTGGTAGTTGTCCACGTTGACGGCCACACCCAGGTCGAGGGCGTACCGCAGTTCTGCCTCCGTCTTGGCCGGCGAGTCGAAGACGATGCGCTCCGGTGCGAAGCCGGCTGCCAGCGCTCGGGCCAACTCGCCCGCCGTGGCCACCTCGCAGCCCATCCCGAGCCTGCGCAGCTCGGCCAGCACCGGAACCAGGGAATTCGCCTTGGCGGCGAACGCGTGCAGCACCGGGGCTGACGAGGGGAAGGCGCGGTGCAAGGACGCGACGGTCGCCGCCACGCCGTCGAGGTCGACGAAGCCGGCCAGCCGGGATCGCCCGGGGTGCAGCAGTCCCTGTCGCACCGCTGCCTGGAGGATCCGTTCGCGCCGCGCGGCGGCGGGAGCCATTGCCGTCATGATGAGCCCTTCCGGTGTCGGTGCCCCGGACCGTCCCGGGGTGGAACACCAGGCTGCTGTCCGCACCGGGCGGGCGTCTTCGTCGCATCGTCAAGGGCTCAGGTCCCGCTCCTGGCCGCCCGGCCCGGCAACCACCCCTGCCGGCGGGGCAGTTGTCGGATGCGACAAACGGACGCCGCTCGCATGGTGGTCCCGGCCGAACGACGGAACCCGCGGACCGTGCGGCGGCGCCCTGGCGCAGGCCGTTCAGGGGCGTGCGCCGTCGGCGGCCTCGCCCAGGCGCAGCTGGATCTGGGCGAGCAGCCGCGCGTCGGGATCGCCCACATCAAGGCCCGAGACCTGGGCGATGCGGCGCAGCCGGTAGCGCAGACTGTTGGGATGCACGCCCAGCGTGCGCGATGCGGCCGAGACGTCACCGAAGTGGTCGAGGTAGGCGCGCAGGGTCTCCACCAGGCAACTGCCGCTGTGACCGGCGTCGAACTCCCGCAACCGGGCCACCGAGGTCCGCGGCGGCAGCGCCACCTCGCGCAGGGCGTCGACGACCTGGAGGACGCCCACCATGTCCGCGACGTCCTCGCTCCGCGCGACACCGAGCGGCCCGGCGCCCGCCGTGAGCGCCTGCAACGTCCGCTCGGCCGACCTGCGCGATTCGGCCGCCCGGGCCAGGCCGGGGACCACGTCACCGAGCGCCACCTTCACCGCCGGGCCGATCGTCGCCGACAACTGACCGGCCAGCGCGCTCCCGAGCCGCCGCAGCTGGGCGTCGGCCCGCCCCGGCTCGCGCTCCAGCCCGCTCAGCAGCACCAGGGTCCTGCCCCCGGCCGGGATCACCACGACCCGATGGCCGAGGGCCGCGCAGTGCAGGGTCAGCAGGCTGTGCAGTCCGGACGGGTCGTCGTCCGCCGGGCGGTCGGCGCCCGTTCCCAGTGCCAGGACCGCACACGGCTCACGGGGCGGCAACCCGGCCCGCTCCACGAGCACTTCGACGGAACCACGCTCCTCCAGCAGCGCCCGGGCCGCCTCCTCCACCAGGCGGCCGCCCGAGCTGTGGGTCCGGTGATGCAGCAGGTGAGCGGCCGCGGCCCGGACCGCCGCGCGCAACGTCTCCGCGGCGTTCGGCGCCAGCGGGCGGCCGCCCACCGCCGCCACCCAGAGGGAGCCGAGCACCTCGCCACCCGCCCGGACGGCGCCGACCAGACGCTCCGGATCACCGCCGTGGGCCGGCCGGTGCAGTACGTCGTCCGCACCCCACAGCGCCTGGAAGAAACCCGCCTCTTTCATGGCCGCCACCCGCCAGGGCGGCACGCGACGCCCGAGGATGGTCAGCCGGCGCATCTCGTCCACGTTCTCCTCCGTGGAGGAGAACGCCAGCACCCGCGACTCCGTGTCCTCGATCGTCACCGAGCCTCCCACCAGGGCGGCCACCGCATCGGCCAGCGAGTCCAGATCGCCCAGGCGCAGGCCCCCGGCAGCAGGCACCGGGGGAGCACCGGCCGCGGCCAGTCCCGCCCTCAGCACCCCCACCAACTGCGCCCACGAGCACCAGGCGGTACGGAAGAGGAGGGCCGTGCCGCTCTCCTGGGCCGCTGTCTGTAACGCCCGGGCGGCGAAGTCCGGCCGGCCCGGGCCGAACACCACCCCTGCCGCACCGGCCTCACCGGCCCGGCGCACCACGTCGACGGCATGGGCCGAGCGCGGGTCGACGCCGATGGCGAGCACCAACTCCCGCGCCCTGATGAGCGGTTCCAGGGCGTCGAGCACCTGCACACCGGTGACCTCCGTCCGCAGCCCCGCCGGAGCCGTGTACAACTCCACCGCTCCCGCGCCCACCACCGAGAGCAGGCGCTCCAGCGTCCCCTCGGCGCGCGTGCCCGGCTCCGGCGCCGCCTCCGCGTCCGTCATGGCGTCTCCCCCCTGGGTCGCTGCCCGACCATGCCGCCGCCCGGGGGCCGCCCGGGGACATGCATGACATCACGGTCCCCGCCCGCGGTCGAGAGGCCCCGGGCGCCCGGGGCAGCGCACGTCGCCGCGCGGGCGCCCTACCCCATCCTCCCCAGCACGTCCCGCACCCGCCGCACGTCCTGGATCCGCTGCTCGTACGTCGCCCCGAGTGCGAGCAGCAGGAGCCCGGCGAGGGCGGGAGGCGCCCAGCGGGGGAGTGCCCCGGTCACCTGCACCACGTACGGGGCGAGTTCGTGCAGCGTGACCAGGGCCAGCACCGAGCCGCCGAGCACCAGGGGTGCCTGGAGGTGGTGCCGCGCCCCCAGCAGGGTGACCAGCAGGGCCGCCGTGCCCAGCAGCAGGGGACGGGTCCAGTGCGGGTCGCCCCAGGCCGCGATCAGGCCGGGCAGCAGGATGGCGGTCAGTCCGGCGCCGTACGCCGTCCAGGACGTGGTCCGCGGGTCCCGGCGCCGGCGCAGGAAGCCCACGAGCAGGGCCGGGACGGTCACCGGGAGGGTGTACGCCTCGGGTGTGGAGACGTCCCAGGCCGCCAGCCGCACCCACGCGGCCAGTACGAACAGGGCCGTGGCCGCGTAGGCGACGGGACGACGGTCCGCCCGCAGGGCGATGCCGGCGGCGATCACCCCGCACAGGGCCAGCACCAGCGCGAGCAGCGGCGGGTCGGTCACGGCGAGGCCCACCGCGAGCAGTCCGGTCGCGAGGGCCGTGAGCTCCACCGCCACGACCGCCCGGGGCTCGGCCATCCGCGCCGCGAGCAGGGCGGCTGCCGCGGGCACGGCCAGGACCAGCAGGGCCGTGCGGGCCGGAGGCCAGTCCGCTGCGGCGCCCGCGGCCGCGGCGAGCGCGGCGGCGTACACCAGGGCGGCCGGAGCCGTGAAGACGGTGAGTCCCGTCCGCCACGAGAACGCGGCGAGCAGGGCCGTCAGCAGGGACAGCGCGATCAGCGTGGCGCCCTGGGAGGCGAGCGCGACCAGGGTGAGGTCGACGGCCGTGACCAGCGCGAGGACGAGGGCGGTGATGCGCGCCTCGGGCACCGTGGTCCGGCCCGTGTACAGGGTGGCCGCCGTCAGGACGAAGAGGACCGCCGTCCCCGCACCGTACGGAACCACGAGGATCGCCGGGAGCACCAGCGCCGTCGCCCACAGCAGACCGAGCGCGCCGAGGCGGGCGCGTGATCGCCACCGCTCCGCGCGGACCGGCAGCGCGAGCACCGCGGCGACCATCAGCAGCACCAGGGGAACGGTCCCCGCGTCCGGCGGCCAGGGCGCGTCCGCCGTGACCGCCGCGCGGGCGTCCGACGGCGCGCCGCTCCACACCCGGCCGAGCCACCCGGCCGGGCCCAGCACCACCAGGGCGAGGAGGGGAAGCGTCCACAGCAGGGCCAGCGCCTGCACGACGGCGGAGGCCCGGACGAAACCGTGCCGCACCGCCTCCGGCAGCCGCGCGGCCCGCAGCGCCGTCAGCAGGCCGATGCCGAGGACGAGATGGGCCGGGACCGCCCACTGCGACGGCACCACGGCGCGCGCCGCCCCGCCGAGCGCGGCGACGGTCAGCAGCCCCGAGGCGATCGCGAGGCCGAGGGAGTGCGCGGTTCCCGGAAGACGCCAGGCCGCGGCCAGCGCGATCCCCGCCGCGAGCAGGAGCAGCGCGCCCGCCCGGGCCGCGGCGCCCGGACCGCCGGCCGTCAGCGACAGCCAGCCGGCGACGAGCACACCGGAGCCGCCCGTGCCGTACGCGCCGGCGACCGCCGTGATCCGCACCCGGGTACCCGTCAGCCGCAGCGCGGCCACCGTGTCGAGCCCGGCCGTCACCAGCAGCGCGGCCGCGACGAGCGACGGGCCCGCGCCGGCGGCCAGTGCCCCCAGCAGCAGCGGGAACTGGGCCGCCGCCAGGGCCGCGGGCAGGGGCAGCCGCAGTGCGGCCGCGGCCGGCAGCAGACCGTACGCCGCCCAGAGGACGGCCAGGGCCGCTGTCGCGGCCGCCGCGTACCCGGTCCCGTCCGTCCCGGCGAGGGCCGCCTCGTGCAGCGCGTACGCGTCCAGGACGGTCAGGGCCAGCCCGAGCCCTGCCACGGACTCGGCCGTCGAACGCAGCCCCCGCCGCAGCAGCAGCACGGGCACCGCGAGCGCGGCCAGCGTCACCGCGCCCAGCACCAGCGCCCGCCCGGTGATGCCCATGTGGCCCCAGCTGACCAGCGTGAACACCGCGGCCGCGAGCGTGAGCAGGACACCGCCCAGCACCAGGAGCACGTTCTGCACGCTGGGCGGGGCGGTCTCCGGGCGGGGCGGTACGGCGGACGGCGTCCGCGGGTGCGCCCAGGGGCGCGACGGCTGCCCCGTCGGCTGCAGGGCCGCGACGAGCCAGGCGCGGCGGGTGAGCAACTGGGCCCGGCGGGCGTCCAGTCGCCTCAGTTCGGCGTCGAGGAGCCGCAGTTCCTCGGCCGGGGGCGGAAGGTGCGTCATGGCACGCAGTGTGGCCCGCGTCACCGCGCCGGACATGAGTGCGCATACTCAGGCGCGTACTCAGCCGGTCCCCGCCCCGAGTGGGCACACTGCGGACATGGACTGGAACCACTACCGTTTCCGCAGCCTGTGGCCCCTGCCCGTACCGCCCGACGCGGTGTACGAGGTCCTGGAGCGTCCCGAGGACTACCCGCGCTGGTGGCGCCAGGTCCGTGAGGTGACCCGGCTCGACGGCACCACCGGCGTGATCCGCATCCGCTCCGTCCTGCCCTACGACATGACCTTCACGGCGCGCGAGGTGCGGCGCGACCCCGCGGCCGGTGTGCTGGAGATCGCCGTGTCCGGGGACATCGAGGGCTGGGCGCGCTGGACGGTCACGCCGCGCGGAACGGGCAGCCTCGCGCGGTACGACCAGGTGGTGAGCGTCGGCAAGCCGCTGCTGAGGCGGTTCGCCGTACCCGGACGGCCCGTCTTCCGCGCCAACCACGCCCTGATGATGCGGTCGGGGCGGCGCGGACTGCTCCGGCACCTGCGAACGGTTTGAAGGAAGCGTGCCGGGACCTGTATTGTTCAGTGCGTTCCCGGGCGATTAGCTCAGTGGGAGAGCGCTTCGTTCACACCGAAGAGGTCACTGGTTCGAACCCAGTATCGCCCACCGGAAACAGCCGGTCCGTCGCAGACGGACCGGTTTTTTCATGCCCTCCGGGTGCCGCTCGCCGCGGTCCCGTGCCCGGCTCAGGCCGCCGCCGGCAGCTCCGGACGCAGCGGCCAGGCCGGATCGACCGCCTCGTCCACACCGCTGCGCGCGAACCACGCCTGCAGGCCCCGGGCCTGCGCCGCGTGCCACACCGCCTGCAGCGTGTGCAGCTCACCGGGCGCGAGCCGCTCCAGCCGGGACGCGAACCGGCGGCCCACCGCCCGGGTCACCTCCAGCGCCGCCACCGCGTCCGCCGCGGCGTCGTGCGCGCCCTCCAGGGCGACGCCGTAGTGCGCGCACAGGTCGGTCAGGGTGCGGCGGCCCTTGCGGTAGCGGTCCAGGTGCTTGTCCAGGACCCTCGGGTCGAGCACCAGCAGCGGCGCCGCCTCGAACCAGCGGCCGAGCGCCGAGGCGCGATGCCGGCGCAACTCCCGGTCCAGCATGGTCAGATCGAACGGCGCGTTCATCACCACGACCGGGCGGCCGACATGGGCCTGCTCGGCCAGCGCCTCCGCTATCTCGTACATCACCGGCGCCGGCCACCGGCCGTTGCGCTGCAGATGATCCTCCGTCAGCCCGTGCACCGCCGTCGCCTCGGCGGGCACCGGAACCCCCGGGTTCACCAGCCAGCGGCTGACCCGCGGCCGCATCCCCGGGGCGTCCTGGACGACGAGGGCGGCCGACACGATCCGGTCGGTCTCCACGTCCACGCCCGTCGTCTCCGTGTCGAAGGCGGCCAGCGGCCCCTCGTACCAGCACGTCGTCATACGCCCACAACCCCTCGATCACCTTCGGCAGTTGACGTCCCGTCCGCTGCCCGATCCGGTGATACCCGGGCTGTTTGCGCCGTACGCCGGAAGGAGACAACAGGAGTACGGGTCATTGCAGTTCAGCGGCCCGCAGCGGGGAATCACTTGTTCTGGAAGGCTGTTGGGCCATGGCCATAGCGCAGCCCGAACGGGGCGGGCTGCTGCCCGGGAGCACGGCACCCTCCCGGGGCTCTCTCGCCACCACCGCCTGCATGGAGACACTGCAGGTCGGCTATCTGCACGCCGTCGCGGCGGCCGCCGGCTGCTCGCTGTCGCAGCCCTTTCCCGACAACGGCATCGACTGGCACGTCAGCCACAGCGCCCCCGGGCACACGGTCGACGACGAGGTCACCATCAAGGTGCAGCTCAAGGCCACCTACCAGGTGCCGCCGCACCCGCCGGGCCGCGCCTTCTCCTTCACGCTCGACAACGACCACCTGGCCAAGCTCGCCCGCACCCCCGTGTCCGTGCACAAGATCCTGGTGGTGATGCTGGTGCCCCGGTCGCAGGACGACTGGCTGCGCGCCGGCCACGACCGGCTCGACCTGAGGCACTGCTGCTACTGGACCAACCTCGCCGGCCACCCCCTCACCGGCCGCCGCCGCACCACCGTGCGCATACCGACTTCACGCATCTTCGACGACCGGGCGCTGTGCGAGATCATGACGCGGGTCGGGACGGGAGGAAGACCGTGACGCACCGCCCGACCGAGGAACCGGCCCGGCCCGTACGCCCCCACCCCGTGGACACCGCCCGGAGCGGCGTGCCGCCCGAGCCCGGCACGGTCGACCCGGCCGTGCTCGGCGCCCTGCTGCGGCGGCACGGCTGGCAGCGCCGCGGCGGCGCCCCGGGGCGCTACGGCCGCTGGACCCCGCCCGGGCCGGGCGGCGGCACCAGTCTGCTGGTGCCCGAGAGCCGCGCCTTCCCCGACAGCGACGACCTGCTCGCCGAGGCCCTGCTCGCCCTCTCCCGCAGCGGCGCGCCCTCCGCCCGCGAGGTCCTCGTCTCCCTCGCCGTGCCCAGCGACGAGATCCGCTGGTGGCAGGACGGGCCCGCCGGACCGGCCGGGGCGGCGCCCTGGACCGCCGAGGAGCGGCTGCGCGGCGCCGCCCGCCGGATGCTGCTCGCCGCGGCCCTCGCCACCCGCGCCCGGGCCGGCTACCACGGCGCCCGCCACCGCCGCGCCGCCGCCACGGCCCTGGAGACCGTCCTCGTGGGCGCCGCCGCCGGAGGGCACCTGACCGCCTTCGTTCCCGTCACGAGCGGCCGGCCCCTCGCCGTACGCCTCCACCAGGCCCTCTTCGCCGCCCGCGAGGCCATCGACTACCAGCGCGCCACCGGCGGCATGGACGCCTTCGACGCGGCGGTCGAGGCAGGGGTGAGCCACGAGCTCACCGAGTCCCTCGTCGCCCTCGTCCGGGGCACCGAGGGCGCCCGGATCGCCGTCGCCTGGGCTCCGGCGGCCGGGGTGCCCGAGGGCTGCGCGCCCGCCGCCGAGCCGGTCGAGTTCTCCCCCGGCGACCTGCCCGCGCTGCGTGACGCCGGCGCCCGCTACCTGCGGGAGGAACCCGCCGTGGCGGTGCGGATCACCGGGGCCGTCACCCGCCTGCGCCGGTCGGGGCCGCGGGGCGAGGGCACCGTGCGGCTGCGCGTGCTGGCCGGGGCCGACGTGCCGCACGTCCGGATCACCCTGGACGAGGAGGCGTACCGGATCGCCGGGCACGCCCACCTGGTCGGGCTGCCGGTGCGGGTGCACGGACGGCTGGAGAGCCGGGGCGGATTCCGCCGCCTCACCGGCGCCCACGGCGTCGTCCCCGTGCAGGTCGACGAGGCCGAGCGGGACCGGCTGCTGAAGGAGCTCCAGGAGAACGTCGACTTCTTCGAGGAGGCCTGCGGAGGGGACTGCGGGGACTGATTTCGCCCCGGGTGGTCCCGGGTCGGTACGATCCTTACTCGTGCGTGCGCTCCGGTATGGCGCCGCAGCCCCCTTCAGTCAGGAGAGACCGGTGTCAGACGTCCGTGTGATCATCCAACGCGATTCCGAGCGGGAAGAACGCGTGGTGACGACGGGCACTACGGCCGCCGAGCTCTTCGCCGGCGAGCGCTCGGTGATCGCCGCGCGCGTGGCCGGCGAGCTCAAGGACCTGTCGTACGCGCTGTCCGACGGCGACGAGGTCGAGGGCGTCGAGATCTCCTCCGAGGACGGCCTGAACATCCTGCGCCACTCCACCGCGCACGTCATGGCGCAGGCCGTGCAGGAGCTCTTCCCCGAGGCCAAGCTCGGCATCGGCCCGCCCGTCAAGGACGGCTTCTACTACGACTTCGACGTCGAGAAGCCGTTCACGCCCGAGGATCTCAAGGCCATCGAGAAGAAGATGCAGGAGATCCAGAAGCGCGGGCAGCGCTTCTCCCGCCGCGTGGTCACCGACGACGCCGCCCGCGAGGAGCTGGCGAACGAGCCGTACAAGCTGGAGCTGATCGGCCTCAAGGGCTCCGCCTCGTCCGACGACGGCGCGGACGTCGAGGTCGGCGCCGGCGAGCTGACGATCTACGACAACCTGGACGCCAAGACCGGCGAGCTGTGCTGGAAGGACCTCTGCCGCGGTCCCCACCTGCCCACCACCCGCAACATCCCGGCGTTCAAGCTGATGCGCAACGCGGCCGCCTACTGGCGCGGCAGCGAGAAGAACCCGATGCTCCAGCGCATCTACGGCACCGCCTGGCCCACCAAGGACGAGCTGAAGGCGCACCTGGAGTTCCTCGCCGAGGCCGAGAAGCGCGACCACCGCAAGCTCGGCAGTGAGCTCGACCTGTTCTCCATCCCGGAGCAGATCGGTTCCGGCCTGGCCGTCTTCCACCCCAAGGGCGGCATCATCCGCCGGGTCATGGAGGACTACTCGCGCAAGCGGCACGAGGAGGCGGGCTACGAGTTCGTCTACACCCCGCACGCGACGAAGGGGAAGCTCTTCGAGACCTCGGGCCACCTGGACTGGTACGCCGACGGCATGTACCCGCCCATGCAGCTCGACGAGGGC
Source organism: Streptomyces sp. NPDC015242 (assembly GCF_043079125.1). Classification (NCBI taxonomy): domain Bacteria; kingdom Bacillati; phylum Actinomycetota; class Actinomycetes; order Kitasatosporales; family Streptomycetaceae; genus Streptomyces; species Streptomyces sp. NPDC015242. Next base: position 306,681 of record NZ_JBIBUF010000011.1, read on the forward strand.
GTGGACTACTACCTCAAGCCCATGAACTGCCCGATGCACAACCTGATCTTCGACGCGCGCGGGCGCTCCTACCGTGAGCTGCCGCTGCGCCTGTTCGAGTTCGGGACCGTGTACCGGTACGAGAAGTCGGGCGTCGTGCACGGCCTGACCCGGGCCCGCGGCTTCACCCAGGACGACGCGCACATCTACTGCACGCGCGAGCAGATGTCCGAGGAGCTCGACAAGCTGCTCACGTTCGTGCTGGAGCTGCTGCGCGACTACGGCCTGACCGACTTCTACCTGGAGCTGTCCACCAAGGACCCGGAGAAGTTCGTCGGCTCCGACGAGGCCTGGGAGGAGGCGACCGAGACGCTGCGCCAGGTCGCCGAGAAGCAGGGCCTGCCCCTCGTCCCGGACCCGGGCGGCGCCGCCTTCTACGGCCCGAAGATCTCCGTCCAGGCCAAGGACGCCATCGGCCGCACCTGGCAGATGTCGACCATCCAGCTCGACTTCAACCTGCCGGAGCGCTTCGACCTGGAGTACACCTCCGCCGACGGCTCCAAGCAGCGCCCGGTCATGATCCACCGCGCGCTGTTCGGCTCGATCGAGCGCTTCTTCGCGGTGCTCCTGGAGCACTACGCGGGCGCCTTCCCGGCCTGGCTGGCCCCGGTCCAGGCGCTCGGCATCCCGATCGGCGACGCGCACGTCGAGTACCTGGAGAAGTTCGCCGCCGCGGCCCGGAAGCAGGGCCTGCGCGTGGAGGTCGACTCCTCCTCCGACCGGATGCAGAAGAAGATCCGCAACGCCCAGAAGCAGAAGGTGCCCTTCATGGTCATCGCGGGCGACGAGGACATGTCGAACGGCTCGGTGTCCTTCCGCTACCGCGACGGCTCGCAGGAGAACGGCATCCCGTTCGACGAGGCCCTCGCGAAGATCCAGAAGGTCGTCGAGGAGCGCGCGCAGGTCTGACCGCACGGCGCACGGGCCCCCGGGGGCGATCCCGGGGGCCTTTGCCGTCCCCCCAGCTCGACGCCATATGCTGCACTGCATGACGAGTGAGCCGGAGCAGCAGCTGGGAGTGGGGACGCAGGACGCGTTCCAGCGTCTGTGGACGCCCCATCGGATGGCCTACATCCAGGGCGAGAACAAGCCGACCGGCCCGGGTGCCGGCGACGGCTGCCCCTTCTGCTCGATCCCGGCCAAGTCCGACGAGGACGGGCTGGTCGTCCGGCGCGGCGAGCAGGTCTACGCGGTGCTCAACCTCTACCCGTACAACGGCGGGCACCTGATGACCGTGCCCTACCGGCACGTCGCCGACTACACCGACCTCACGGCCGCGGAGACCGCCGAGCTGGGCGAACTCACCAAGCAGGCGATGACGGCCCTGCGCACCGCCTCCGGGGCGCACGGGTTCAACATCGGCATGAACCAGGGCTCCGTCGCCGGCGCGGGCATCGCGGCGCACCTGCACCAGCACATCGTGCCGCGGTGGGGCGGGGACACGAACTTCATGCCGGTGGTCGGGCACACGCGGGTGCTGCCGCAGCTGCTGGCCGACACCAGGAAGATGCTGGCGGACGCCTGGCCGAGCACCTGAGCCCGGCGGTTTCCGTCAGCCCGTCCGGCGCTTGAGGACGAGGCCGTCCGGACCGACGGGGGCCCGGGGAGAAGCCCCCGGGCCCCCGTCGGCCGATCACCTACGCGTCGTAGACGTCCGCCTTCTTCGGCGAAGCCTCCTGCACCGCCCCGCTGAGCGCCGCCGACCGCGCCCCGAACTTCTCCACGTTCACGCCGTTCTCCCGCAGCACCTTCAGCGCGGCGGCGTGCACCACCCGCAGCACCGGCGTCGCCGCACGCAGCGCGTCGTCCGCCATGAACCGGTGCCGCCACGGCTGGTCCGCCCACGCGTGCCGCAGACCGAACGGCTCCGGCAGCGTCAGGCTCCCGCCGAGCCAGTTCAGCAGCGGCGGGTACCAGGTCAGCGGGGCCCGCGCGGCCAGCCGTACGACCTCGTCGGCGTCGATCAGCGGGAGCTTGACCGTGCGGGTCTCCCAGAAGCGGAGCGCCTTCTGCACCGTCTTCTCCTTGGCCGCGGGCTTCTCGTTGAACAACGAGTTGACCGGGCCCAGGGCGTGACCGGTGACCTCGATGCGCAGGGTGTCGTGCAGCACGGTCACCGTGATCAGCATCGTGATCACCAGATGGCCGTCCCACAGCGTCCACTGCACGCCCAGGTAGTGCCGGTCGCCGCTGCCGAACTGCTGCTTGTTGCAGATCTCCTGTATGGCGTGGTTCCGGACCGTGTACGCCTCGACGTCCGTGCCGCTCGGCCGGGACACCTCCGTCGCCTTCTCGCCGATCGGCGTGACGACCCAGTGCGTGATGGTCGGCTTGGGGAAGCCGCCGGTGTTGATGGACGTGCGCTCCAGCATGCCCAGGCCGCCCTGGATCGCCACGATGACGTCCCAGCTGCGGAAGGGGTGGAAGTCCTTGCCCGGCTCGGCCGAGACCAGCTCCTCGGCCAGCTGCCAGCTGCCCCACCGGGTGCCCATGCCGAGAATGCCCTTGGGGCCGGCGTAGAAAGCCGAGTTGGAGCGCTGCTCGGCGGCCAGCCGGGCCAGCTCCTTGCGGACCTGCTCGGCCGCGTCACCCGGCGTGCCCGGCACCGCCTCGGGGATCTTGGCGCCGACGCCACCGCCGGACAGCAGGCTCGACCAGCGCTCGCGCAGGTCGCGAGCCGTGCGCTCGCAGATCTGCTTGGCCCAGAACCAGCCGACCACCGGCATCACGATCGCCAGGCGCGTGTACCACAACCAGAACCCGCTGAACGGCGTGCGGATCAGGAACAGCACCGCCAGCGCGCCCACGGCGACCAGCAGCGTCGTGGCGAGGGCGCCCGCGCGCTTGTCCTCCCGCTTGGCCATGGTGGCCCGCAGGGCGAACACCAGCAGCCACACCAGGAAGCCGGGCAGGAACAGCACCCCGCAGATCACCGTGATCGCCGAGAGCATGTTGTCGCGGTCGCGGCGGATGCGGTGGGCCGCCAGGCAGTGCTCCACGACGACCTGCGGCTCGATGCCGAAGGACTGGATGACCGGCTTGCGCCCGGCGCCCAGCATGCGGTCGATGATCGCGCGGGAGAAGGCCTCACCGAACCGCGGGCGGAACATCTTCGCCCACGGCCGCGGCGGGGTCACCTTCGACTGATGCCACTCGTTGTCGGCGTTCAGGATCTTGGTGACCTCGTCGTCCCGGTACGCCGCCGCGGCCAGCGCGTACGTCGCCGCCGTCTGGCCGCTCGCACCCGCCACGGGAACCTGCGCCCCGGGACTGAAGTCGAATCCGTCCGTCACTGCCGCCCCCATCGCTGACGCATCTGCACCTGCGGCCTTCCCGACTTCCGCGCTCCGCACACCTGTTGATCAGGTCATCAGCGTATCGGCATGCTCCCGCTGCCGTCGGCGGACGGCCCGCAAGCCGTCCGCCGACCCGGAACGGAGCCCTCAAGGGGCAGTTGGAGGCGCCGGGGCGCCAACTACGAGGCCGCGCGCGCCTCTTCGCGCACCCGCTCCGCGACCTGCTGCGGCATCGGCTCGTGCCGTGCGTAGCGGCGGCTGAAGCGGGCCGTGCCGTGCGTCATCGAGCGCAGGTCGATCGCGTACCGGCCGATCTCGATCTCGGGCACCTCCGCGCGGATCAGGGTGCGCCCGCCCGGTGTCTGCTCGGTGCCGAGCACCCGGCCGCGCCGCCCCGACAGGTCGCTCATCACGGCGCCCACGAAGTCGTCGCCGACCAGCACCGACACCTCGGCCACCGGCTCCAGCAGATGGATCCTCGCGTCCGCCGCCGCCTCCCGCAGCGCCAGCGCCCCGGCCGTCTGGAACGCGGCGTCGGAGGAGTCCACCGAGTGCGCCTTGCCGTCCAGCAGGGTCACGCGGACGTCGATCAGCGGATGCCCGGCGGCGACCCCCTTGGCGGCCTGGGCCCGTACGCCCTTCTCCACCGACGGGATGAACTGCCGGGGCACCGCGCCGCCGACGACCTTGTCCACGAACTCGATGCCGGATCCGCCCGGCAGCGGCTCCACCTCGATCTCGCAGATGGCGAACTGCCCGTGCCCGCCGGACTGCTTGACGTGCCGGCCGCGCCCGGCCGCCTTCGTCGCGAACGTCTCGCGCAGCGACACCCGGTGCGGGACGACGTCGACCTGGACGCCGTAGCGGCTGCGCAGCCGTTCCAGGGCCACGTCCGCGTGCGCCTCGCCCAGGCACCACAGGACCACCTGGTGGGTGTCCTGGTTCTGCTCGAGACGCATCGTCGGGTCCTCGGCGACCAGCCGGGCCAGGCCCTGCGACAGCTTGTCCTCGTCCGGCTTGCTGTGCGCCTGGATGGCCAGCGGCAGCAGCGGGTCGGGCATCTGCCACGGCTCCATCAGCAGCGGGTCGTCCTTGGCGGACAGGGTGTCTCCGGTCTCGGCGCGGCTCAGCTTGGCCACGCACGCCAGGTCACCGGCGATCACGTGTGACACGGGACGCTGCTGCTTGCCGAACGGCGTGGACAGGGCGCCGATGCGCTCGTCGACGTCGTGGTCCTCGTGGCCCCGGTCGGCCAGGCCGTGCCCGGAGACGTGGACCGTCTGGTCGGCGCGCAGGGTGCCCGAGAAGACGCGGATCAGCGACAGCCGGCCCACGTACGGGTCGGAGGACGTCTTGACGACCTCCGCGACCAGCGGCGCGTCCGGATCGCACGGCTTGAGCTCGCGCGGCTCGCCGTCGATCGTCGTGACCCGCACCGTCTCGTGCTCCAGCGGCGTCGGGAAGCCACCGGTGATCAGCTCCAGCAGCTCGACGGTGCCGAGGCCCTGCCGGGCGCCCTCGGCCGCGGGGGCGGCGGCCAGGACCGGGAAGAAGACCCCGCGCGCCACGGCCCGCTCCAGGTCGTCGATCAAGGTCTTCACGTCGACCGGCTCCCCGCCGAGGTAGCGGTCCATGAGGGTCTCGTCCTCGCTCTCGGAGATGATCCCCTCGATCAGCCGGCTGCGGGCCTCCTCGATCAGCGGCAACTGATCCTCGCCCGGCTCCGACTCCTTGCGCTCACCGGTCGAGTAGTCGAACAGCTTCTGCGACAGCAGCCCGATCAGCCCGGTCACGGGCGCGTGCCCGTCGGGCGCCTGCGGGCCGTGCAGCGGCAGGTAGAGCGGCAGGACCGCGTCGGGATCGTCCGCGCCGAAGGCCTCCGCGCAGATCCGGGTCATCTCCTCGAAGTCGGCGCGCGCCGCCTCCAGGTGCGTGACGACGATGGCCCGGGGCATCCCGACGGCCGCGCACTCCTCCCACACCATGCGCGTCGAGCCGTCCACGCCGTCCGAGGCCGACACGACGAAGAGGGCCGCGTCCGCCGCCCGCAGACCGGCCCTGAGCTCACCGACGAAGTCGGCGTATCCGGGGGTGTCGAGGAGGTTGACCTTGATGCCGTCCCACTCGACGGGCACCAGGGACAACTGCACCGAGCGCTGCTGCCGGTGCTCGATCTCGTCGTAGTCGGAGACGGTGCCGCCGTCCTCCACGCGGCCCGCCCGGTTCACCGCCCCCGCGGTCAGCGCGAGGGCCTCCACCAACGTGGTCTTGCCCGATCCGGAGTGGCCGACCAGCACCACATTCCGTACGGACTGGGGGTGGTCGGCCGCCTGCGCCCTGCCGGCGGCTCCGGGATGTGTCTGTGCCTTGTCGCCCATGGTCCTGCCTCCCGTGCACGGTGAGGTCACTGTGGGCGCGGACAAGCGGAGCCCGCGTGCGGTGCGGCTCCGGCGACGCCCGCGGTTCTTCGACCTTCCCACTCCCGTCACGGTGCGTCCATACGAACGACACGACCGCGCCCGCCACCGGCAGCCCGGCGGTTCAGCCGAAGGGGTCCGGGTGCCCGCCCCTCGCCCGCACGCGCGCGTGGCTACGATGGGCCAGCCGGTGGCCAGCAGGGGCCAGACGGCGACACCGACCCTCGGGAAGGCCATGCTGAACAAGTACGCGCGTGCATTCTTCACGCGTGTCCTCACACCGTTCGCCGCGTTTCTGATCCGCCGGGGCGTCAGCCCCGACACCGTCACGCTCATCGGCACCGCCGGGGTGGTCGCGGGCGCGCTGGTCTTCTACCCCATGGGCGAGTTCTTCTGGGGCACGGTCGTGATCACGCTGTTCGTGTTCTCCGACCTCGTCGACGGCAACATGGCCCGCCAGCTCGGCCGCTCCAGCCGCTGGGGCGCCTTCCTGGACTCCACGCTCGACCGGGTGGCCGACGGCGCGATCTTCGGCGGCTTCATCCTCTGGTACGCCGGCGGCGGCGACGACCTCGTGCTGTGCGCCGTGTCGATCTTCTGCCTGGCCAGCGGGCAGGTGGTGTCGTACACCAAGGCCCGCGGCGAGTCGATCGGCCTGCCGGTGGCGGTCAACGGGCTCGTGGAGCGCGCCGAGCGGCTGGTGATCTCCCTGGTCGCGGCCGGTCTGGCCGGGCTGCACGGGTTCGGTGTGCCGGGCATCCAGTACCTGCTTCCGGTCGCCCTGTGGATCGTCGCCGTGGGCAGCCTCGTCACGCTGATCCAGCGGGTCGTCACGGTCCGCAGGGAGTCGGCCGAGGCCGAGGCGGCCGCGGCCCCGCAGGACCGCACCGGCGCGCAGGACAATGAGGGTGAGCAGCAGAACGCCTCCCACGGGAGCGAGGCGGCCACGTGAGCGCACAGGACCGGCTGACGGACGCGCTGTACGGCCTCGGCTGGAGCACCGTCAGGAAGCTCCCCGAGCCGGCCGCCGTACGGCTCGGGCGCACCATCGCCGACGCCGCCTGGAAGCGGCGCGGCAAGGGCGTGCTGCGCCTGGAGAGCAACTACGCGCGCGTGGTGCCCGGCGCGAGCCCCGACCGCCTCGCGGAACTCTCCCGCGCGGGCATGCGCTCCTACCTGCGCTACTGGATGGAGTCCTTCCGCCTCCCCGCCTGGAGCAAGGAACGGATCGCGGACGGCTTCACCCCCAAGGACCTGCACCACCTCACCGAGGGCATGGACGCCGGCAAGGGCGTCGTCCTCGCCCTGCCGCACCTGGCCAACTGGGACCTCGCCGGCGCCTGGGTCACCACCCAGCTCGGCATCCCCTTCACCACGGTCGCCGAGCGCCTCAAGCCCGAGACGCTCTACGACCGGTTCGTCGCCTACCGCGAGGGCCTGGGCATGGAGGTCCTGCCGCACAGCGGCGGCAGCGCCTTCGGCACCCTGGCCCGGCGGCTGCGCGACGGCGGCCTGGTCTGCCTGGTCGCCGACCGCGACCTGTCCGCCTCCGGCGTCGAGGTGGACTTCTTCGGCGACACCGCCCGCATGCCGGCCGGACCGGCCCTGCTCGCCCAGCAGACGGGCGCCCTGCTGCTGCCCGTCACGCTCTGGTACGACGACTCGCCCGTCATGCGCGGCCGCGTCCACCCACCCGTCGAGGTGCCCGGGTCGGGCACGCGCGCCGAGAAGACCTCCGTCATGACACAGGCGCTGGCCGACGCCTTCGCCACCGGCATCGCCGAGCACCCGGAGGACTGGCACATGCTGCAGCGCCTGTGGCTCGCGGACCTCGACCCCGCGAAGGGGCGCCCGTGAGGATCGGCATCGTCTGCCCCTACTCCTGGGACGTGCCGGGCGGGGTCCAGTTCCACATCCGCGACCTCGCCGAGTACTTCCTCCGCCTCGGCCACGAGGTGTCCGTGCTGGCCCCCGCCGACGACGACACCCCGCTGCCGCCGTACGTCGTCTCGGCGGGACGCGCGGTGCCGGTGCCGTACAACGGCTCGGTGGCCCGGCTGAACTTCGGCTTCCTGAGCGCGGCCCGGGTGCGGCGCTGGCTGCACGAGGGCGCGTTCGACGTCATCCACATCCACGAGCCGACCTCGCCCTCCCTGGGCCTGCTGGCCTGCTGGGCCGCCCAGGGCCCGATCGTCGCGACCTTCCACACGTCGAACCCGCGCTCCCGCGCCATGATCGCCGCGTACTCGATCCTCCAGGCCGCCCTGGAGAAGATCAGCGCCCGCATCGCGGTGAGCGAGTACGCCCGGCGCACGCTCGTGGAGCACCTCGGCGGGGACGCGGTGGTGATCCCGAACGGCGTCGACGTCGACTTCTTCGCCCAGGCCGAGCCGAAGGCCGAGTGGCAGGGCGACACGATCGGCTTCATCGGGCGCATCGACGAGCCCCGCAAGGGCCTGCCGGTGCTCATGAAGGCCCTGCCGAAGATCCTCGCGGCCCGGCCGCAGACCCGGCTGCTGGTCGCCGGACGCGGCGACGAGAAGGAGGCCGTGGAGTCCCTGCCCGTGGAGCTGCGCCCGCGCGTCGAGTTCCTCGGCATGGTCAGCGACGAGGACAAGGCCCGCTTCCTGCGCAGCGTCGACCTGTACGTCGCGCCCAACACCGGCGGCGAGAGCTTCGGCATCATCCTGGTCGAGGCGATGTCCGCCGGCGCCCCCGTCCTCGCCTCCGACCTGGACGCCTTCGCCCAGGTCCTGGACCGGGGGGCGGCGGGCGAACTGTTCCCCAACGAGGACGCCGGCGCCCTGGCCGACACCGCCGTACGTCTCCTGGCGGACCCGGAGCGGCGCGCGGAACTGCGCGAGCGGGGCAGCGCCCACGTACGGCGCTTCGACTGGTCGACGGTCGGCGCGGACATCATGTCCGTCTACGAGACGGTGACGGCGGGCGCGGCGGCGGTGGCCGAGGACGAGCGGACGACGGGGCTGTGGGGACGGCTGGGCCTGGCACGGGACTGACCCGAGGCAGCCGGTCAGGGGCGCGGCCGGTCCGCTGAACGCCCCGGTAGCCTCTTGGCCCGTGACCGCAACCCTCATCTGGATCCTCGTCGCCCTCGTGGTGATCGGCCTGTACCTGAGCTGGACGGCCGGGCGGCTGGACCGGCTGCACGCACGCATCGACGCCGCACGCGCCGCCCTCGACGCGCAGCTGCTGCGCCGCGCCTCCGTCGCCCAGGAACTGGCCACCGCCGGGGTGCTCGACCCGGCCGCCTCGATCGTCCTCTACGAGGCCGCCCACGCGGCCCGGCAGGCCGAGGAGGAGCAGCGGGAGGTCGCCGAGAGCGAACTGAGCCAGGCGCTGCGGGCCGTATTCGGGGAACCGGCGCAGGTGGAGGCGGTACGCGGCGCGCCCGGGGGAGAGGAAGCGGCCCGGGAGCTCACCGAGGCGGTCCGCAGGGTCCCGATGGCCCGGCGCTTCCACAACGACGCCGTGCGCGCGGCCCGGGCCCTGCGCCGGCACCGCAAGGTCCGCTGGTTCCGCCTGGCCGGGCACGCGCCCTTCCCCCTGGCCTTCGAGATGGACGACGAGCCCCCGGCGGCCCTGGTGGACCGGGCCGCCTGAGGCCGGCGGGGCCCCCGTTCACCGGCCGTTCTCCGCAGGTCCTGGTCAAAAGGATCCACGGCGTTCCCATTGGCCCTTGATGTGGCCTGGTTCCCTCGCGTTTCCTCGGTGCTGCAGAAAACCCTCTTTCCCATCAGCGAGGTCACCCGTGTCCATCTCCGAAAACCAGGCTCCCGAGACCGGCACCGCCCGTGTGAAGCGCGGCATGGCCGAGCAGCTCAAGGGCGGCGTCATCATGGACGTCGTCACCCCGGAGCAGGCGAAGATCGCCGAGGACGCGGGCGCCGTCGCGGTCATGGCCCTGGAGCGGGTGCCGGCCGACATCCGCAAGGACGGCGGCGTGGCCCGCATGTCCGACCCGGACATGATCGAGGGCATCATCGAGGCCGTCTCCATCCCGGTCATGGCCAAGTCCCGCATCGGCCACTTCGTCGAGGCCCAGGTTCTCCAGTCCCTCGGTGTGGACTACATCGACGAGTCCGAGGTCCTCACCCCGGCCGACGAGGTCAACCACTCCGACAAGTGGGCCTTCACCACGCCGTTCGTCTGCGGCGCCACCAACCTGGGCGAGGCCCTGCGCCGCATCGCCGAGGGCGCCGCGATGATCCGCTCCAAGGGCGAGGCCGGCACCGGCAACGTCGTCGAGGCCGTGCGCCACCTGCGCCAGATCAAGAACGAGATCGCCCGGCTGCGCGGCTACGACAACCACGAGCTGTACGCCGCCGCCAAGGAGCTGCGCGCCCCGTACGAGCTGGTCAAGGAGGTCGCCGAACTGGGCAAGCTGCCCGTGGTCCTCTTCTCCGCCGGCGGCGTCGCCACCCCGGCCGACGCGGCCCTGATGCGCCAGCTCGGCGCCGAGGGCGTCTTCGTCGGCTCCGGCATCTTCAAGTCCGGCGACCCGGCCAAGCGTGCCGCCGCCATCGTGAAGGCCACCACCTTCTACGACGACCCGAAGATCATCGCGGACGCCTCCCGCAACCTCGGCGAGGCCATGGTCGGCATCAACTGCGACACCCTCCCCGAGGCCGAGCGCTACGCCAACCGCGGCTGGTAAGGCACCACACGGACATGACCGAAGCACCTGTCATAGGCGTCCTGGCCCTCCAGGGCGACGTACGGGAGCACCTGGTGGCCCTGGCCGCGGCCGACGCCGTGGCCAGGCCGGTGCGGCGCCCCGAGGAACTCGCCGAGGTGGACGGGCTCGTCCTCCCCGGCGGCGAGTCCACGACCATCTCCAAGCTCGCCGTGCTGTTCGGCGTGATGGAGCCGCTCCGCGCGCGCGTGCGGGACGGCATGCCCGTCTACGGCACCTGCGCCGGCATGATCATGCTCGCCGACAAGATCCTCGACCCGCGCTCCGGGCAGGAGACCGTCGGCGGCATCGACATGATCGTGCGCCGCAACGCCTTCGGCCGCCAGAACGAGTCCTTCGAGGCGGCCGTCGACGTCGCGGGCGTCGAGGGCGACCCCGTGGAGGGTGTCTTCATCCGCGCCCCCTGGGTCGAGTCCGTCGGCGCCCGGGCCGAGGTGCTCGCCGAGCACGACGGCCACATCGTCGCCGTGCGCCAGGGCAACGCGCTGGCCACGTCGTTCCACCCGGAACTGACCGGCGACCACCGGGTGCACGCCCTGTTCGTCGCCATGGTGAGGGCGAACCGGACAGCGGACTCCTTGTAGGATTCCTGCGTTCGTTGCTGAGATGGGTTACGCGAAGGAGACAGGCAGATGTCCGGCCACTCTAAATGGGCCACGACGAAGCACAAGAAGGCCGTCATCGATGCCAAGCGCGGCAAGCTCTTCGCGAAGCTGATCAAGAACATCGAGGTGGCGGCCCGGATGGGCGGCGCCGACCCCGAGGGCAACCCGACGCTCTACGACGCCATCCAGAAGGCGAAGAAGTCGTCGGTCCCCAACAAGAACATCGACTCCGCGGTCAAGCGCGGCGCGGGCCTGGAGGCCGGCGGCGCCGACTACGAGACGATCATGTACGAGGGCTACGGCCCCAACGGTGTCGCGGTGCTCATCGAGTGCCTCACCGACAACCGCAACCGCGCCGCCTCCGAGGTCCGCGTCGCCATGACCCGCAACGGCGGCTCCATGGCCGACCCCGGTTCGGTGTCGTACCTGTTCAACCGCAAGGGCGTCGTGATCGTCCCCAAGGGCGAGCTGACCGAGGACGACGTCCTCGGCGCCGTCCTGGACGCCGGTGCCGAGGAGGTCAACGACCTCGGCGAGACCTTCGAGGTCATCAGCGAGGCCACCGACCTGGTCGCGGTCCGCACCGCCCTGCAGGACGCCGGCATCGACTACGACTCCGCCGACGCCAACTTCGTCCCGACCATGCAGGTCGAGCTGGACGAGGAGGGCGCCAGGAAGATCTTCAAGCTGATCGACGCGCTGGAGGACAGCGACGACGTGCAGAACGTCTTCGCCAACTTCGACGTCAGCGACGAGGTCATGGAGAAGGTCGACGCCTGACCCGCGCACGAGAGCAACGGGCCGACGGGACACACCCCGTCGGCCCGTCGCGTTGTCGGTGGTACCCGATAGCCTGCACAAACAGGTGACCGAAAGGGAGGGCGCGTGCGCGTGCTGGGGGTGGACCCGGGACTGACCCGGTGCGGTGTGGGCGTCGTCGAGGGCGTGGCCGGACGGCCGCTCACCATGGTCGGCGTCGGCGTCGTCCGGACCCCCGCCGACGCGGAGCTGGGACACCGCCTGGTCGCCGTCGAGCAGGGCATCGAGCAGTGGCTCGACGAGCACCGGCCCGAGTGCGTCGCGGTGGAGCGCGTCTTCAGCCAGCACAACGTCCGCACGGTGATGGGCACCGCCCAGGCCAGCGCCGTCGCCATGCTCTGCGCCGCCCGCCGCGGCATCCCCGTGGCGCTGCACACGCCCAGCGAGGTCAAGGCCGCCGTCACCGGCAGCGGCCGCGCCGACAAGGCCCAGGTGGGGGCGATGGTCACCCGGCTGCTCCGGCTCGACGCCCCGCCCAAGCCCGCCGACGCGGCCGACGCCCTGGCCCTCGCCATCTGCCACATCTGGCGCGCCCCCGCCCAGAACCGGCTCCAGCAGGCCGTCGCCCTGCACACCGCCACAGCACCGACCCGAGCACCGAAAGGCCGTACGGCATGATCGCCTTCGTCAGCGGCACAGTGGCCGCACTCGCCCCGGACGCCGCGGTCGTCGAGGTCGGCGGGGTCGGCATGGCCGTCCAGTGCACGCCGAACACGCTCTCCACCCTCCGCATGGGCCAGCCGGCCAAGCTCCACACGTCCCTGGTCGTGCGCGAGGACTCCCTCACCCTGTACGGCTTCGCCGACGACGACGAGCGGCAGGTCTTCGAACTGCTCCAGACCGCGAGCGGCGTCGGCCCGCGGCTCGCCCAGGCCATGCTCGCCGTGCACACCCCCGACGCCCTGCGCCGGGCCGTCTCCACCGGCGACGAGAAAGCCCTCACCGCCGTGCCCGGCATCGGCAAGAAGGGTGCCCAGAAGCTGCTGCTGGAGCTGAAGGACCGGCTCGGCGCCCCGGCCGGCGCCCCCGGCGTCGGCGCACCGGTCAGCTCCGGCTGGCGCGACCAGCTGCACGCGGCCCTGATCGGCCTCGGATACGCCACCCGCGAGGCCGACGAGGCCGTAGCCGCCGTGGCTCCGCAGGCCGAGGCCGCCGGGGGCACGCCCCAGGTCGGCCCGCTGCTGAAGGCGGCCCTCCAGACCCTGAACCGCGCCCGCTGACCCCCACCCCGAGGCACATCACATGAACTGGGACGACACGACCGACGCCGAGGCCGCCGAGCGGCTCGTCGGTGCGTCCGCCGACCGTGAGGACCAGGCCGTCGAGGCCGCCCTGCGCCCCAAGGACCTGGGTGAGTTCATCGGACAGGAGAAGGTCCGCGAACAGCTCGACCTCGTCCTGCGCGCCGCACGCGCGCGCGGCGCCACCGCCGACCACGTGCTGCTCTCCGGCGCCCCCGGCCTCGGCAAGACCACCCTGTCGATGATCATCGCGGCCGAGATGGGCGCCCCCATCCGCATCACCTCCGGCCCCGCCATCCAGCACGCCGGCGACCTCGCCGCGATCCTCTCCTCCCTCCAGGAGGGCGAGGTCCTCTTTCTCGACGAGATCCACCGCATGTCCCGGCCCGCCGAGGAGATGCTGTACATGGCGATGGAGGACTTCCGCGTCGACGTGATCGTCGGCAAGGGCCCCGGCGCCACGGCCATCCCGCTGGAGCTGCCCCCCTTCACCCTGGTCGGCGCCACCACCCGGGCCGGCCTGCTGCCGCCCCCGCTGCGCGACCGCTTCGGCTTCACCGCCCACATGGAGTTCTACGAACCGGCCGAACTGGAGCGGGTCGTCCACCGCTCGGCGCACCTGCTGGAGGTCGAGATCGACCCGGCGGGTGCCGCCGAGATCGCCGGCCGCTCCCGCGGCACGCCCCGCATCGCCAACCGGCTGCTGCGCCGCGTCCGCGACTACGCCCAGGTCAAGGCCGACGGGCTGATCACGCGGGACATCGCGGCGGCCGCCCTCGCCGTCTACGAGGTGGACGAGCGCGGCCTCGACCGCCTGGACCGGGCCGTTCTGGAGGCCCTGCTGAAGCTGTTCGGCGGCGGCCCCGTCGGTCTGTCCACGCTGGCCGTCGCGGTGGGGGAGGAGCGTGAGACCGTGGAAGAGGTCGCCGAACCCTTCCTCGTCCGGGAGGGGCTGCTCGCCCGCACCCCGCGCGGCCGGGTCGCCACCCCCGCCGCCTGGGCGCACCTCGGTCTCGCCCCGCCCCGCTCCCAGACCGCCGGAAACGGACAACAGGACCTGTTCGGGGCGTGACGGCGCCGGCACGGCTCCGGGTCGGCGAGGTCAGTGGCCGGAGCAGGAACCCCGGTGCCATGCTGAGCGTTGTTCCCTGCGCGCGGACTCGCTTAGACTCCGCCGATGCCGCCTTTGTCGGCGGCGTACACACCCCCAACCATCTGGCCGCTCACAGCGCGGTCGTGTGAAGGAAGTACCGACCCGTGAGTCTCCTGACCCTCCTCCCGTTCATCGTGCTCATCGGGGCCATGTTCCTGATGACCCGATCGGCCAAGAAGAAGCAGCAGCAGGCCGTGGAGATGCGGAACCAAATGCAGCCCGGCAGCGGTGTCCGCACCATCGGGGGCATGTACGCCACGGTCAAGGAGGTCAACGAGGACACCGTCCTCGTCGACGCCGGTCCCGGCGTCGAGCTCCTCTTCGCCAAGAACGCCATCGGTGCCGTCCTCACCGACGACGAGTACAACCGCATCGTCCACGGCATCGAGCACGACCTGAAGTCCGACGCCGACCTCGTCCCGGACGACGCCTCCTCCCTCACCGAGACCGGCGACTCCGCCGCCGACGCCCCCGCTGACGACAAGGCCGTCGACCTCGGCAAGAAGGACACGGCCGCGGAAGCGGCCGACGAGGCCCCGGCCGGCGAGGCGAAGCCGGACGCAGAGCCGAAGAAGACCGACGGCGGCTCCGAGGCGAAGTAGTCGTGTCCCGGGGTGCGCGGGCCGTGTCCCGCGCACCCCGGGACACGCCATAACTCGCACGGAGTCCCGACACCATGTCATGGCCGCCCGTCCGCCGACCCGGAGCGAGGCGGCCCGAGAGGGAGTACGAGAAGGTGGCCACACCTAAAAAGGGCCGGAGCGCGAGCGCCCAGAGCAAGCCGGGGCGCTCGCTGGCCCTGATCCTGATCGCCATCGCGGCGCTCACCGGTGGAATGTTCGCCTCGGGGCACACGACCCCGCGTCTCGGCATCGACCTGGCCGGCGGCACGAGCATCACGCTCCGCGCGGTCCCCGAGGCAGGCAACGAGTCGGCGGTCAACAAGACCAACATGGACACGGCGGTCTCCATCATGGAGCGCCGGGTCAACGGTCTGGGCGTCTCCGAGTCCGAGGTCCAGACGCAGGGCCGGGAAAACATCATCGTCAACATTCCCAAGGGCACCAACTCGGACCAGGCCCGCAAGCAGGTCGGCACCACCGCCAAGCTCTACTTCCGCCCGGTCATCGCCACCGAGGTCTCCGGCGGCGGCGCGGCACCGTCGCCGAGCCCCACGGGCAGCGCCTCGGGCAGCCCCTCGGGCCAGCCGTCCGGCAAGGCCAGCGACAAGCCGGAGGCCACCGACAAGGGATCCGGGACTCCGTCCGCCTCCGCCACCACGCAGGGCCGTGCGCTCACGGACGCTCTCAAGGCCGACGCCACCCCGTCCGCGAGCGCCTCCGGCGAGGCCGGGGCCAGCCCCTCGCCGTCCGCGAGCGGCGGCACGGCCGACGCCGCGGCCGGCAAGCTCCAGGAGCAGTACGCCAAGCTCGACTGCACCGACGAGAAGACCCGGTCCAGCGTCGGCGACACCGCCAAGGCCTCCGACGCGACGCTGGCCTGCGGCCAGAACGCGCAAGGCCAGTGGCAGAAGTACATCCTCGGTCCCGCCGAGGTCGACGGCACGGACGTCGACAAGGCCCAGGCCGTCCTGAACACCCAGACCGGTGCGGGCTGGACGGTGACGATGGACTTCACCGACGCCGGCGCCAAGAAGTTCGCCGACATCACCGGCAAGCTGGCGCAGAACCAGTCGCCGCAGAACCAGTTCGCGATCGTCCTCGACGGTGACGTGGTCTCCGACCCGTACGTCCGGCAGGCCCTGACCGGTGGCAACGCCGAGATCTCCGGCAACTTCAACCAGCAGTCGGCCCAGGAACTGGCCAACATGCTGACCTACGGCGCCCTGCCGCTGACCTTCAAGGTCGACAGCATGCTGACCGTGACGGCGGCCCTCGGCGGTGACCAGCTGAAGGCCGGCCTCATCGCCGGCGCGATCGGCCTCGCGCTGGTCGTCATCTACCTGCTGGCCTACTACCGCGGCCTGTCCTTCATCGCGATCGTCTCGCTGCTGGTCTCGGCCGCCCTGACCTACACGATCATGTCGCTGCTCGGCCCCGGCATCGGCTTCGCGCTGAACCTGCCGGCCGTCTGCGGCGCCATCGTCGCCATCGGCATCACGGCGGACTCGTTCATCGTGTACTTCGAACGCGTCCGCGACGAGATCCGCGAGGGCCGCTCGCTGCGCCCCGCCGTCGAGCGGGCCTGGCCGCGCGCCCGGCGCACCATCCTGGTCTCCGACTTCGTGTCGTTCCTCGCCGCCGCGGTGCTCTTCATCGTCACCGTCGGCAAGGTCCAGGGCTTCGCGTTCACGCTCGGTCTGACCACCCTGCTCGACGTGGTCGTGGTCTTCCTCTTCACCAAGCCGCTGCTGACGCTGATGGCCCGCCGCCCGTTCTTCGCCAACGGCCACAAGTGGTCCGGCCTCGACCCGAAGAGCCTGGGTGCCCAGCCGCCGCTGCGCCGCACCCGCCGCCCCGCCGCCCCCGTCGACCCCAAGGAGGCCTGAGATGTCGAAACTCGGCAACCTCGGCGCCCGGCTGCACCGTGGCGAGGTCGGCTACGACTTCGTCAAGAACCGCAAGATCTGGTACGGCCTGTCCATCCTGATCACCATCACGGCCATCGTCGGCCTGGCGGTCCGCGGCCTGAACATGGGCATCGAGTTCCAGGGCGGCGCCGTCTTCAACACCCCGAAGAACACCACGGTTTCGGTCACCCAGGCCGAGGAGTACGCGGAAGAGGCCTCCGGTCACGACGCGATCGTCCAGAAGCTCGGCGACGGCAGCCTGCGCATCCAGGTCGCCGGCATCGACACCGGCGCGGCGAACGAGATCAAGCACTCGCTCGCCGAGGACCTCAAGATCGACGCGGAGCAGATCAACGCCGAGCTGGTCGGCCCCAGCTGGGGTGAGCAGATCGCCAACAAGGCCTGGCAGGGCCTGGGCATCTTCCTGGTCCTCGTCGTGATCTATCTGGCCATCGCCTTCGAGTGGCGCATGGCGGTCGCCGCGTTCGTCGCCCTGATCCACGACATCACGATCACGGTCGGCATCTACGCCCTGGTCGGCTTCGAGGTCACCCCGGGCACGGTGATCGGTCTGCTGACCATCCTCGGCTACTCGCTCTACGACACGGTCGTGGTCTTCGACAGCCTCAAGGAACAAGCGAAGGACCTCACCAAGCAGACCCGCTGGACCTACAGCGAAGTCGCCAACCGGTCGATCAACAGCACCCTGGTCCGCTCCATCAACACCACGGTGGTCGCGCTGCTGCCGGTGGCGGGCCTGCTGTTCATCGGTGGCGGCGTACTCGGCGCGGGCATGCTGAACGACATCTCGCTGTCCCTGTTCGTCGGCCTCGCCGCCGGTGCCTACTCCTCGATCTTCATCGCCACGCCGCTCGTCGCCGACCTCAAGGAGCGCGAGCCGCAGATGAAGGCCCTGAAGAAGCGCGTCCTGGCCAAGCGGGCCCAGTCCGCCGCCAAGGGCGAGACCGACGACCACGAGGACGAGTCGTACGCCGCCGAGCCCGAGGACGACGCCGCTGCCGCTGTCGTGGGCCCGCGCAACCAGCCCGCGTCCCGCACGCGCGGCCGCGGCCGCCCCTCGGGGAAGCGCCGATGACCGACATCAGGGAGCTGCTGCTCAGCCGCATCCGGGACGTGGCCGATTACCCGGAGCCGGGCGTGATGTTCAAGGACATCACCCCGCTCCTGGCGGACCCGGCGGCCTTCACGGCCCTCACCGACGCTCTCGCCGAGATCGCCGGGCGCACCGGCGCCACCAAGGTCGTCGGCCTGGAGGCCCGCGGCTTCATCCTCGGCGCCCCGGTCGCCGTCCGCGCCGGCCTCGGCTTCATCCCGGTGCGCAAGGCGGGCAAGCTCCCCGGAGCCACCCTCGCCCAGGCCTACGACCTGGAGTACGGCTCGGCGGAGATCGAGGTGCACGCCGAGGACCTCAGCGCCGACGACCGTGTCCTGGTCGTCGACGACGTCCTCGCCACCGGTGGCACCGCCGAGGCCTCGGTCCAGCTCATCCGCCGGGCCGGCGCCGAGGTGGCGGGCCTCGCGGTCCTGATGGAGCTGAGCTTCCTCCATGGCCGCGCCCGCCTGGAGCCGGCGCTGTCCGGCGCCCCGCTGGAAGCGCTGCTCACGGTCTAGAAACCCCCGCGCGGGGCGGCGTACACCGGCACGACACCGCGGAGGCGGGCCCGGAGGAATCCGGAGCCCGCCTCTCGTGTTTCCCGGGTTGACGGCCCTCACAGTGGCCTGAAGGCGATCCTGCGGCGCAGGATGGCTACCATGGGGTCTCCGGAGCCTGACCGGGGGACCCGGATCGCGCACGAGGAGCCCTCTTGCCAGACGAGGCCCAGCACCTGACCGCCGCCAAGCCCGAGTCCGCCTCGGAGGCCGCGGCCAAGCCCGCGCCGAACGCGCCCCACGCGAAGAACGACACCCGCGGGCCGGTCGAGCACGCCCAGTCGGCCCCGGTCGACAAGCCCGCCGAGCAGGCCCGCCCCAAGCCCGCCCCGCCCGTGCGGCAGGCCTCCGGTCAGCCGGCCCGCAGCGGCTCCTCCAACCGCGTCCGCGCCCGCCTGGCCCGCCTCGGCGTGCAGCGCGCGAACCCGTACAACCCGGTGCTGGAGCCACTGCTGCGCATAGTGCGCAGCAACGACCCGAAGATCGAGACGGCCACGCTCCGCCAGATCGAGCGCGCCTACCAGGTCGCCGAGCGCTGGCACCGCGGCCAGAAGCGCAAGAGCGGCGACCCGTACATCACGCACCCGCTCGCCGTCACCACCATCCTCGCCGAGCTGGGCATGGATCCGGCCACGCTGATGGCGGGCCTGCTGCACGACACGGTCGAGGACACCGAGTACGGCCTGGAGGACCTGCGCCGCGACTTCGGCGACGTCGTCACCCTGCTCGTCGACGGCGTCACCAAGCTCGACAAGGTCAAGTTCGGCGAGGCCGCGCAGGCCGAGACCGTGCGCAAGATGGTCGTCGCCATGGCCAAGGACCCCCGCGTCCTGGTCATCAAGCTCGCCGACCGCCTGCACAACATGCGCACCATGCGCTACCTCAAGCGCGAGAAGCAGGAGAAGAAGGCGCGCGAGACCCTGGAGATCTACGCGCCGCTCGCCCACCGCCTGGGCATGAACACCATCAAGTGGGAGCTGGAGGACCTCGCCTTCGCGATCCTCTACCCCAAGATGTACGACGAAATCGTCCGGCTGGTCGCCGAGCGGGCACCCAAGCGCGACGAGTACCTGGCGATCGTCACCGACGAGGTCCAGCAGGACCTGCGCGCGGCCCGCATCAAGGCGACCGTCACCGGCCGCCCCAAGCACTACTACAGCGTCTACCAGAAGATGATCGTCCGCGGCCGGGACTTCGCGGAGATCTACGACCTGGTGGGCATCCGCGTCCTCGTGGACACCGTCCGCGACTGCTACGCGGCCCTCGGCACGGTGCACGCGCGATGGAACCCGGTCCCCGGCCGGTTCAAGGACTACATCGCGATGCCCAAGTTCAACATGTACCAGTCGCTGCACACGACGGTCATCGGCCCCGGCGGCAAGCCGGTCGAGCTGCAGATCCGCACGTTCGACATGCACCGCCGCGCCGAGTACGGCATCGCCGCGCACTGGAAGTACAAGCAGGAAGCCGTCGCCGGCGCCTCCAAGGTGCGCACGGACGCCCCGAAGTCCTCCGGCAAGGACAAGGACGCCATCAACGACATGGCGTGGCTGCGGCAGCTGCTGGACTGGCAGAAGGAGACCGAGGACCCGGGGGAGTTCCTGGAGTCCCTGCGCTTCGACCTCTCCCGCAACGAGGTCTTCGTCTTCACCCCCAAGGGCGACGTCATAGCGCTCCCCGCGGGTGCCACCCCCGTCGACTTCGCCTACGCCGTGCACACCGAGGTCGGCCACCGCACCATAGGCGCCCGGGTCAACGGCCGCCTGGTCCCGCTGGAATCCACCCTCGACAACGGCGACCTGGTGGAGGTCTTCACCTCCAAGGCACCCGGCGCCGGCCCCTCCCGCGACTGGCTGGGCTTCGTCAAGTCACCGCGCGCCCGCAACAAGATCCGCGCCTGGTTCTCCAAGGAGCGCCGCGACGAGGCGATCGAGCAGGGCAAGGACGCCATCGTCCGCGCCATGCGCAAGCAGAACCTGCCGATCCAGCGCATCCTGACCGGCGACTCCCTGGTGACCCTGGCGCACGAGATGCGCTACGCCGACATCTCCGCCCTGTACGCGGCGATCGGCGAGGGCCACGTCTCCGCGCAGAACATCGTGCAGAAGCTGGTGCAGGCCCTCGGCGGCGAGGAGGCGGCCACCGAGGAGATCGACGAGTCGGTCCCGCCGGCCCGCGGCCGCAGCCGCAAGCGCCGCTCCAGCGCCGACCCGGGCGTCGTGGTCAAGGGCGTCGACGACGTGTGGGTCAAGCTGGCCCGCTGCTGCACGCCCGTGCCCGGCGACCCCATCATCGGGTTCGTCACCCGCGGCAGCGGCGTCTCGGTGCACCGCAGCGACTGTGTCAACGTGGACTCGCTGTCCCGGGAGCCCGAGCGCATCCTCGACGTCGAGTGGGCGCCCACGCAGTCCTCGGTCTTCCTGGTCGCCATCCAGGTCGAGGCCCTCGACCGCTCCCGGCTCCTGTCGGACGTCACCCGCGTGCTGTCCGACCAGCACGTCAACATCCTCTCCGCGGCCGTCCAGACCTCCCGCGACCGCGTCGCCACCTCCCGCTTCACCTTCGAGATGGGCGACCCGAAACACCTCGGCCACGTGCTGAAGGCCGTCCGGGGCGTCGAAGGCGTCTACGACGTCTACCGCGTGACGTCGGCGCGCAACAGGACGTAACGGCGCGTAGCGGACATGCGGAAGGGGGGGCCCGCACCGCGGGTACGGGGGCCCCAACGCCAGTGCCCGGGCCCCTTTTGGGGCCGGGCGGCGCCGCCCCCAAACAAACAGCCCCTAAACCCCCGGTG
>NZ_JBIBUF010000011.1:327972-343355 GCF_043079125.1 Streptomyces sp. NPDC015242
GGTACACCCCGCTCACCCGGGGCCGGGGGGCCCACAACCCCCGTTCCGGGCGGGTCGCGCACCGGCGGCGGGGCCCCCCGCTGGCCTTGCCGGGCCCCCCCTTCCGCATGTCCGGGAGCCCTTTGGCGGCCGGCTGTCAGCCGCCGAACTCCTGCAGGCCCTTCAGCGCCTGGTCCAGCAGCGCCTGGCGGCCGTCCAGCTCACGCTGGAGCTTGTCCGCCCGGGCGTTGTTGCCCTGCGCGCGGGCCTGTTCGATCTGGCCCCGCAGCTTGTCCACCGCGGCCTGGAGCTGCCCGGTCAGCCCCTCGGCGCGCGCCCGCGCCTCCGGGTTGGTCCGGCGCCACTCGGCCTCCTCGGCCTCCTGGATGGCCCGCTCGACGGCGTGCATCCGGCCCTCGACCTTCGGCCGGGCGTCGCGCGGCACGTGGCCGATGGCCTCCCAGCGCTCGTTCACGTTCCGGAAGGCGGCCCGGGCCGCCTTCAGGTCGGTGATCGGCAGGAGCTTCTCGGCCTCCTCGGCCAGCTCCTCCTTGAGCTTGAGGTTCTCCGCCTGCTCGGCGTCCCGCTCGGCGAAGACCGAGCTGCGCGCCGCGAAGAAGACGTCCTGGGCGCCGCGGAAGCGGTTCCACAGCTCGTCCTCGTGCTCGCGCTGGGCGCGGCCCGCGGCCTTCCACTCGGCCATCAGCTCGCGGTAGCGCGCGGCCGTCGCACCCCAGTCCGTCGAGTTCGACAGCGCCTCGGCCTCGGCGACCAGCCGCTCCTTGGTCTTGCGGGCCTCCTCGCGCTGCGCGTCCAGCTGCGCGAAGTGCTGCTTGCGCCGCTTGGAGAACGCCGACCGCGCGTGCGAGAACCGGTGCCACAGCTCGTCGTCGGACTTGCGGTCCAGCCGCGGCAGGCCCTTCCAGGTGTCCACCAGGGCCCGCAGCCGCTCACCGGCCGCCCGCCACTGGTCGGACTGCGACAGCTCCTCCGCCTCGGCGACCAGCGCCTCCTTGGCGTGACGGGCCTCGTCGGACTGCTTGGCCCGCTGCGCCTTGCGCTCCTCGCGGCGCGCCTCCACCAGCTCCACGAGCTTGTCCAGCCGGACCCGCAGCGCGTCCAGGTCGCCCACCGCGTGATGCGCGTCGACCTGTTCGCGGATGTGGTCGATGGCGGCCTGGGCGTCCTTCGCCGACAGGTCGGTGGTCTTCACTCGCTTCTCGAGGAGGCCGATCTCGACAACCAGGCCCTCGTACTTGCGCTCGAAATAGGCCAGCGCCTCCTCGGGGGAGCCCGCCTGCCAGGAACCGACGACCTGCTCGCCGTCGGCCGTACGCACGTACACGGTCCCCGTCTCGTCGACGCGGCCCCACGGGTCGCTGCTCACAGCGCCTCCTCCACATGATGCCTGCGAGGGACCTTCGCTCCCCCGGGCATCGTCCACAGTTTCGTCACGGCCAACATAGGCGACCGGCGGGGGGCCTGTCCGCATCCCGCGCGACCGAAATTACGCAGTTGGGGGTCAGGATTCGCTGACCGTCGCCTTGTTGATCACGACCGTCGCGTTGGGCGCCGTGTTGCCCGTCTGGGGGTCGGGTGCCTGCGCTCCGGCCTTGGCGATCTTCTGCAGCACCTTCATGCCCGCCTCGGACACCGTACCGAACGGTGTGTAGTCGGGCGGCAGCTGGCTGTCCTGGTAGACCAGGAAGAACTGGCTGCCACCGCTGTCGCGGCCCTGCTTCGTCTGGGGGTTGTACTGGTTCGCCATCGCGACCGTACCCGCCGGGTACACCCCGCCCTTGAGGCTCTTGTCCTTCAGGTTCTCGTCCGGGATCGTGTAGCCGGGACCGCCCATGCCGGTGCCCTGCGGGTCGCCGCACTGCAGGACGTAGATGCCCTGGTCGGTGAGGCGGTGGCACTTGCTGTGGTCGAAGTACCCCTTGTCGGCGAGGAACTTGAACGAGTTGACCGTGTGCGGGGCCGCCGACGCCTTCAGCGCGATGTCTATCTCGCCGCAGGTCGTGTCCATCGTCATCGTGTACTTCGCCGACTTGTCGATGGCCAGGGCCGGTTCCTTCTTCCAGGTCTGCGTCTCGACCTTGCCCGGCGCTGGCTTCTCGCAGGGGTCCGGGGCCTTGCTCGGCGAGGCGCTCGGGGTGACCTCCGCGTTCGCGTTCTCCTTGCCGTCGTCCTCGAACGGCTTGGTGAGGAAGACCGTCACGGAGAGCACCACGACCACGCCGAGAACCGAGGCGATCACCGAGTTGCGGATACGGGCCTTGCGCCGTGCGTCAGTGCGCCGCTGCTGCTGCCGCAGGTACTTCTCCCGGGCGAGCTGACGCCGCCGCTGTTCCTGGCTGACCACCGGGTTCTCTCCTCATGCGTCTGATACGTCGACCGGTACGCGTGGGTCCTGTGCGCCGACCGCGTGCGTGTGCCCCGTACCGTATATGGGTTCGCTGTGGAAACGGCAGCGCCGGTAGGCTCTGACGACAGCCGCAGCCGCCCGTATCGACACAACGAAGGACGATCGTGCTCATTGCCGGGTTCCCCGCCGGGGCCTGGGGGACGAACTGCTACCTCGTCGCCCCCGCCGCCGGTGAGGAGTGCGTGATCATCGACCCCGGCCATCAGGCCGCCGACGGCGTCGCGGAGGCCATCGCCAAGCACCGGCTCAAGCCCGTCGCCGTCGTCCTCACCCACGGCCACCTCGACCACGTCGCCTCGGTCGTCCCGGTGTGCGGCGCGCACGACGTGCCGGCCTGGATCCACCCCGAGGACCGGTACATGATGAGCGACCCCGAGAAGGCGCTCGGCCGCTCGATCGGCATGCCGCTGATGGGCGAACTGACCATCGGGGAGCCGGACGACGTCAAGGAGCTGACCGATGGCGCCGCGCTCGACCTCGCGGGACTGGAGCTCACCGTCTCGCACGCGCCGGGCCATACCAAGGGGTCGGTGACCTTCGGCCTGCCCGAGGCGGCGGACATCCCGCCGGTGCTGTTCTCGGGCGACCTGCTGTTCGCCGGCTCCATCGGACGCACCGACCTGCCCGGCGGCGACCCGGCCGAGATCCTCGATTCGCTGGCCCGCGTGTGCCTGCCGCTCGACGACTCGACCGTGGTGCTGTCCGGCCACGGCCCCCAGACGACCATCGGCCGGGAGCGCGCCACCAACCCGTATCTGCGGCAGGTGGCCGCCGGCCAGGGAGCCCAGCCCGCTCCCCGACGAGGAATGTGACGAGAGACGTCCTGTGAGCACCTTCAAGGCCCCCAAGGGCACGTACGACCTGATCCCGCCGGACTCCGCGAAGTACCTGGCGGTCCGCGAGGCGATCGCCGCCCCGCTGCGCAACTCCGGCTACGGCTACATCGAGACGCCCGGCTTCGAGAACGTCGAGCTCTTCGCGCGCGGCGTCGGTGAGTCCACCGACATCGTCACCAAGGAGATGTACGCCTTCGAGACCAAGGGCGGCGACCGGCTCGCCCTGCGCCCCGAGGGCACGGCGTCGGTGCTGCGCGCCGCGCTGGAGGCCAACCTGCACAAGGCGGGCAACCTCCCCGTCAAGCTCTGGTACTCGGGCTCGTACTACCGTTACGAGCGCCCCCAGAAGGGCCGCTACCGCCACTTCTCGCAGGTCGGCGCCGAGGCCATCGGCGCCGAGGACCCGGCCCTCGACGCCGAGTTGATCATCCTCGCGGACCAGGCGTACCGCTCGCTGGGGCTGAGCGACTTCCGGATCCTGCTCAACAGCCTGGGCGACAAGGAGTGCCGCCCGGTCTACCGGAGCGCGCTGCAGGAGTTCCTGCGCGGCCTGGACCTGGACGAGGACACCCTGCGCCGCGCGGACATCAACCCGCTGCGCGTCCTGGACGACAAGCGCCCGGAGGTCCAGAAGCAGCTGGCCGACGCCCCGCTGCTGCGCGACTTCCTGTGCGACGCCTGCAAGGCGTACCACGAGGAGGTCCGCGAGCTGCTCACGGCCGCGGGCGTGGCCTTCGAGGACGACCCGAAGCTGGTGCGCGGCCTGGACTACTACACCCGCACGACCTTCGAGTTCGTCCACGACGGGCTCGGCTCGCAGTCCGCGGTGGGCGGCGGCGGCCGCTACGACGGCCTCTCCGAGATGATCGGCGGCCCCGCGCTGCCGTCCGTCGGCTGGGCCCTCGGCGTCGACCGCACGGTCCTCGCGCTGGAGGCGGAGGGCGTCGAGCTTCAACTGCCCGCCAGCACCAGCGTCTTCGCCGTCCCGCTCGGCGAGGAGGCCCGGCGGGTGCTGTTCGCCAAGGTCGGCGAGCTGCGCAAGAACGGCATCGCGGCCGACTTCTCCTACGGCGGCAAAGGCCTCAAGGGCGCGATGAAGAACGCCAACCGCAGCGGCGCCCGCTACACGATCGTCGCCGGCGAACGCGACCTCGCCGAGGGCGTCGTCCAGCTCAAGGACATGGAGTCCGGCGAGCAGACGGCCGTCGGCGTCAACGAGATCGTGGCGGAACTGGAAGCCCGGCTCGGCTGACAGCGCTCCCGCGAAGGCGCCGGGCACCCGTCGAGGGGCCCGGCGCCTTCGCCGTTCCCCGGACCCGTTCGCACCCTTGTGCTGCCGTGCGACGGACGTCGGCCGAAACCCACCCTCAGGGGCGACGGCGGGGCCGTGCTTATCCGCAGTGAACGGTGGGGACACGGGCCGGTGCGGCACAATGGCCGTGACCGAAGAGGTTCAGGTCTCGAGTGACGGAATCGGCGTGATGAGCAAGACGACAGTCAAGGACGTCTCCACGGAGCCCGAGCCGGAGCGCGCCGCGGTGGCGCCCCGCGCGGAGGGCGGCAGCCGGGCCCTCGCCCTGCTGCTCGTGATCACCGGCGCGGCCGGACTGCTCGCCGCCTGGGTCATCACGCTCGACAAGTTCAAGCTCCTCGAGGCCAAGGTCGAGGGCAAGACGTTCACCCCGGGCTGCAGCCTCAACCCGGTGGTCTCCTGCGGCAGCGTCATGGAGAGCGACCAGGCCTCGGTGTTCGGCTTCCCGAACCCCATGCTCGGCCTGGTCGCCTACGGCATCGTCGTCTGCGTCGGCATCAGCCTGCTCGCCGGCGCCCGCTACCCGCGCTGGTACTGGCTCACCTTCAACGCCGGCTGCCTGTTCGGCGTGGCCTTCTGCGCCTGGCTGACGTTCCAGTCCCTGTACCGGATCAACGCCCTGTGCCTGTGGTGCTGCCTCGCCTGGGTCGCGACGATCATCATGTTCTGGTACGTGACGTCGTTCAACGTCCGCAAGGGGTTCCTGCCCGCCCCGGGCTGGCTCAAGGGCTTCTTCGGCGAGTTCACCTGGGTCATGCCCGTGCTGCACATCGGCATCATCGGCATGCTGATCCTGACCCGCTGGTGGGACTTCTGGACCAGCTGACCGGGGCGTTCCGGGCCCCGGCCGGATTGTCGGTGCCGTGAACTAGGGTTTCTGGGGTGGAGCCCGACCTGTTCACCGCCGCAGCCGAAGAACGCCAGGAGAAGGAGCCGCCCAGCAGCCCCCTCGCCGTGCGGATGCGCCCGCGCACCCTCGACGAGGTCGTGGGCCAGCAGCATCTGCTGAAGCCGGGCTCGCCCCTGCGCAGACTGGTCGGCGAGGCCGCCTCCGGCCCGGCCGGCCCCTCCTCGGTGATCCTCTGGGGCCCGCCCGGGACCGGCAAGACCACCCTGGCGTACGTCGTCTCCAAGGCGACCGACGCCCGCTTCGTGGAGCTGTCGGCGATCACCGCCGGGGTCAAGGAGGTCCGCGCGGTCATCGACGGAGCCCGCCGCGCCTCCGGCGGATTCGGCAAGGACACCGTCCTCTTCCTCGACGAGATCCACCGCTTCAGCAAGGCCCAGCAGGACTCCCTGCTGCCGGCCGTCGAGAACCGCTGGGTGACGCTCATCGCGGCGACGACGGAGAACCCGTACTTCTCGATCATCTCCCCGCTGCTGTCCCGCTCCCTGCTCCTCACCCTCGAACCGCTCACCGACGACGACATCCGGGACCTGCTCCGCCGCGCCCTCACCGACGAGCGCGGCCTCAAGGGCGCCGTCGGCCTCCCCGAGGAGACCGAGAGCCACCTCCTGCGCATCGCCGGCGGCGACGCCCGCCGCGCCCTGACCGCCCTGGAGGCGGCCGCCGGAGCCGCCCTCGACAAGGGCGAGACGGAGATCGGCCTGACCACCCTGGAGGAGACGGTCGACCGTGCCGCCGTGAAGTACGACCGCGACGGCGACCAGCACTACGACGTGGCCAGCGCCCTGATCAAGTCCATCCGCGGCTCCGACGTCGACGCCGCCCTGCACTACCTGGCCCGCATGATCGAGGCCGGCGAGGACCCCCGCTTCATCGCCCGGCGCCTGATGATCTCCGCCAGCGAGGACATCGGCCTGGCCGACCCGACCGCCCTGCAGACGGCGGTCGCCGCCGCCCAGGCCGTCGCCATGATCGGCTTCCCGGAGGCCGCCCTCACGCTCAGCCACGCCACGATCGCCCTCGCCCTCGCGCCCAAGTCCAACGCCGCGACCACCGCGATCGGCGCCGCCCTGGAGGACGTCCGCAAGGGCCTCGCCGGACCCGTCCCGGCGCACCTGCGCGACAGCCACTACAAGGGCGCGACCAAGCTCGGCCACGGCCAGGGGTACGTGTACCCGCACGACCTGCCCGAGGGCATCGCCGCCCAGCAGTACGCCCCGGACGCCCTCAAGGACCGCGAGTACTACGAGCCGACCCGGCACGGCGCGGAGGCCCGCTACGCGGACGCGGTCGAATGGACCAGGAAGAACCTCGGTCGAAAGCGGTCCTGAGGACCCTGTAAACTCGTCCGGAGTGCCGCGTCCCGTGCAGTCAGAACGGGACAGCCGGCCGGAGCCGGTCCTCCGGGACCTGCTCCAGGAGCGTCGCGCACCGTCGAAGGTGTCGCGGGCAGCCCACCACCCCTCGCCCCTCCGGGACGGGACCGGTCGGTGGGCCACTCGCGTGCTGCACGTATGTGCCCAGACCAGGGGAGCGGCTGCCCACCGAGGTCCGTCAGGACCGACGCGGGTTTCCCCGGCTGCGGATGCGACCTCCCTCCACCCTGACAAGCCGAATCCAGGAAATGAGAAAGCAGTGGCGAACCAGTCCCGCCCCAAGGTCAAGAAGTCGCGTGCCCTCGGCATCGCGCTGACCCCGAAGGCCGTCAAGTACTTCGAGGCCCGTCCCTACCCGCCGGGTGAGCACGGCCGCGGCCGCAAGCAGAACTCGGACTACAAGGTCCGTCTGCTGGAGAAGCAGCGTCTGCGCGCGCAGTACGACGTGTCCGAGCGCCAGCTCGTCCGCGCCTACGAGCGTGCCTCCAAGGTCCAGGGCAAGACCGGTGAGGCCCTGATCATCGAGCTCGAGCGCCGTCTCGACGCCCTGGTCCTGCGTTCGGGCATCGCCCGCACGATCTACCAGGCCCGTCAGATGGTCGTCCACGGCCACATCCAGGTCAACGGCAAGAAGGTCGACAAGCCCTCCTTCCGTGTCCGCCCGGACGACGTCGTGCAGGTCCGCGACCGCTCCAAGGAGAAGACGCTCTTCACGATCGCCCGTGAGGGTGGCTTCGCCCCCGAGGGTGAGACCCCGCGCTACCTCCAGGTGAACCTCAAGGCCCTGGCGTTCCGCCTGGACCGCGAGCCGAACCGCAAGGAGATCCCGGTGATCTGCGACGAGCAGCTCGTCGTCGAGTACTACGCCCGCTGATCCACGGCAGGCACGCGGTACTTCAGCCCGTCGTCTCCCCGCCCCCCGTGGGCGGGCGGGACGGCGGGCTTTCGCGATTGGCCCGGCGCCGGACGGATATCCGGTACGGAGCGCCACCCCCGGCGCGATAGGCTCGTCGCACGACTTTTTCGATGTTCAGGCACGTTTCAGGGAGCGGGTGCACACAGTGTCCGGTGGAGAGGTTGCCGGGATCCTGGTGGCCGTCTTCTGGGCGATCCTGGTCTCCTTCCTCGCCGTCGCTCTGGCGAGGCTGGCCCAGACGCTCAAGGCGACCACCAAACTCGTCGCGGATGTGACCGACCAGGCCGTCCCGCTCCTGGCAGAGGCCTCCACGGCGGTGCGCTCCGCGCAGACCCAGATCGAGCGGGTCGACGCGATCGCCTCCGACGTCCAGGAGGTCACGTCGAACGCCTCCGCGCTGTCGACCACCGTCGCCTCCACCTTCGGCGGCCCCCTGGTCAAGGTCGCCGCCTTCGGCTACGGCGTGCGCCGGGCCCTCGGCGGCCGCAAGGAGGACGTGCCCGCCAACGCGTCCAGGCGTACCGTGATCGTGGGCCGTACGGTCTCTCGGCGCAGCGCCCGAGGGAAGAGGGACTGAGAGCCAGCGATGTTCCGCCGCACCTTCTGGTTCAGCACGGGCGTCGCCGCCGGTGTCTGGGCCACCACCAAGGTCAACCGCAAGCTGAAGCAACTGACCCCCGAGAGCCTGGCGAAGGCCGCCGGCCACAAGGCGATCGAGGCAGGGCACCGCCTGAAGGACCGGGCCGTGGGCTTCGCCCTCGACGTCCGGGACAACATGGCCGCCCGTGAGGCCGAACTGGGTGAGGCCCTCGGGATCAACGAGAGTCCCGAACTCCCCGGCCCCCGGCGGTACGCCGCCATCGAGAACCGCAACAACCCGAAGTACGTCGAGGGTTCGGCGTACCAGACGCACACGTACAACCGGAATGAGGACCACTGATGGAGTCGGCTGAGATCCGCCGTCGCTGGCTGAGCTTCTTCGAGGAGCGCGGGCACACCGTCGTCCCTTCGGCGTCGCTCATCGCGGACGACCCGACTCTGCTCCTCGTCCCCGCCGGCATGGTGCCCTTCAAGCCCTACTTCCTCGGTGAGGTCAAGCCGCCCTTCGCCCGCGCCACGAGCGTGCAGAAGTGCGTGCGCACGCCGGACATCGAAGAGGTCGGCAAGACCACCCGGCACGGCACGTTCTTCCAGATGTGCGGCAACTTCTCCTTCGGTGACTACTTCAAGGAAGGCGCCATCAAGCTCGCCTGGGAGCTGCTCACCAGCCCCCAGGACAAGGGCGGTTACGGCCTCGACCCCGAGCGCCTGTGGATCACCGTCTACAAGGACGACGACGAGGCCGAGCGCATCTGGCACGAGGTCGTCGGCGTGCCCAAGGAGCGCATCCAGCGCCTGGGCATGAAGGACAACTACTGGTCCATGGGCGTGCCCGGACCGTGCGGCCCCTGCTCCGAGATCAACTACGACCGCGGCCCCGAGTTCGGCGCCGAGGGCGGCCCCGCCGTCAACGACGAGCGGTACGTGGAGATCTGGAACCTCGTCTTCATGCAGTACGAGCGGGGCGAGGGCACCGGCAAGGACAACTTCGAGATCCTTGGCGAACTGCCCAGCAAGAACATCGACACCGGCCTCGGCCTCGAACGTCTCGCCATGATCCTGCAGGGCGTGCAGAACATGTACGAGATCGACACCTCGATGGCCGTCATCGACAAGGCCACCGAGCTGACCGGCGTCCGCTACGGCGACGCCCACGCCTCGGACGTCTCCCTGCGCGTGGTCACCGACCACATGCGCACCGCCACCATGCTCATCGGCGACGGCGTCACCCCCGGCAACGAGGGCCGCGGCTACGTGCTGCGCCGGATCATGCGCCGCGCCATCCGCAACATGCGCCTGCTCGGCGCCACCGGACCGGTCGTCAAGGACCTGATCGACGTCGTCATCGGCATGATGGGCCAGCAGTACCCCGAGCTCATCACCGACCGCGAGCGCATCGAGAAGGTCGCCCTCGCCGAGGAGAACGCCTTCCTCAAGACGCTGAAGGCCGGCACGAACATCCTCGACACCGCCGTCAGCGAGACCAAGCAGGCCGGCTCCACCGTCCTGCCCGGCGACAAGGCCTTCCTGCTCCACGACACCTGGGGCTTCCCGATCGACCTCACCCTGGAGATGGCCGCCGAGCAGGGGCTTTCCGTGGACGAGGACGGCTTCCGCCGCCTGATGAAGGAGCAGCGGGAGCGCGCCAAGGCCGACGCCCAGGCCAAGAAGACCGGCCACGCCGACATGGGCGCCTACCGCGAGATCGCCGACCGCGCCGGTGCCACCGACTTCATCGGCTACACCGACACGGAGGGCGAGTCCACGATCGTCGGCATCCTCGTCGACGGCGTCTCCTCCCCGGCCGCCACCGAGGGCGACGAGGTCGAGATCGTCCTCGACCGCACCCCGTTCTACGCCGAGGGCGGCGGCCAGATCGGCGACACCGGCCGCATCAAGGCCGACTCCGGCGCCGTCATCGAGATCCGCGACTGCCAGAAGCCGGTCCCGGGCGTCTACGTGCACAAGGGCGTCGTCCAGGTCGGCGAGGTCACCGTGGGCGCCAAGGCCCACGCCGCCATCGACGACCGCCGCCGCAAGGCCATCGCCCGTGCCCACTCGGCCACGCACCTCACCCACCAGGCCCTGCGCGATGCCCTCGGCCCCACGGCCGCCCAGGCCGGTTCCGAGAACCAGCCGGGCCGCTTCCGCTTCGACTTCGGCTCCCCGTCGGCCGTCCCGACGGCCGTGATGACCGACGTCGAGCAGAAGATCAACGAGGTGCTCGCCCGCGACCTCGACGTCCGCGCCGACGTCATGGGCATCGACGAGGCCAAGAAGCAGGGCGCCATCGCCGAGTTCGGCGAGAAGTACGGCGAGCGGGTGCGCGTGGTCACCATCGGCGACTTCTCCAAGGAGCTGTGCGGCGGCACGCACGTGCACAACACCGCCCAGCTGGGCCTGGTGAAGCTGCTCGGCGAGTCCTCCATCGGCTCCGGGGTGCGCCGGATCGAGGCCCTGGTCGGCGTCGACGCCTACAACTTCCTCGCCCGGGAGCACACGGTCGTCGCCCAGCTCCAGGAGCTGATCAAGGGCCGCCCCGAGGAGCTCCCGGAGAAGGTCTCCGCCATGCTCGGCAAGCTGAAGGACGCCGAGAAGGAGATCGAGAAGTTCCGCGCCGAGAAGGTCCTCCAGGCCGCCGCTGGTCTCGCCGAGTCGGCCAAGGACGTCCGTGGCGTTGCCGTCGTGACCGGTCAGGTCCCGGACGGCACGACCGCCGACGACCTGCGCAAGCTCGTCCTCGACGTGCGCGGACGCATCCAGGGCGGCCGGGCCGCCGTCGTCGCCCTCTTCACGGTGGCGAACGGCAAGCCGCTCACGGTCATCGCCACCAACGACGCCGCCCGCGAGCGCGGCCTCAAGGCCGGCGACCTGGTCCGCACGGCCGCCAAGACCCTCGGCGGCGGCGGTGGAGGCAAGCCGGACGTCGCCCAGGGCGGCGGCCAGAACCCGGCCGCGATCGGTGACGCCGTGGACGCCGTCGAGCGTCTCGTCGCCGAGACGGCCAAGTAGGAACGGTCGAGGACATGCGCAGAGGACGTCGACTCGCGATCGACGTCGGGGACGCCCGCATCGGGGTCGCCTCGTGCGACCCCGACGGGATCCTCGCCACCCCGGTCGAGACGGTTCCGGGGCGGGACGTCCCCGCGGCCCAGCGGCGGTTGAAGCAACTCGTCGAGGAGTACGAGCCGATCGAGGTCGTCGCCGGTCTCCCGCGCTCCCTCAAGGGAGGCGAGGGCCCGGCCGCGGTCAAGGTCCGCGGCTTCGTCCAGGAACTGGCGCGCATGATCGCCCCGGTTCCGGTGAGACTCCTCGACGAACGCATGACGACGGTGACGGCCACCCAAGGACTGCGCGCCTCGGGCGTGAAGTCCAAGAAGGGCCGGTCGGTCATCGACCAGGCAGCGGCCGTGGTCATCCTGCAACAGGCCCTCGAATCCGAACGGGTGTCAGGTAAAGCACCCGGCGAAGGCGTCGAAGTGGTCATCTGATCGCGATACGGTAACGTTCCGCGCGATGCGGCGGCATTCGAACAGCCACCGCACAGCAAGAGGCGGGACGGGAGCCGAGCCGGAAGCCGCGTGACCGCCGCCTCGCGGCTCTAGGGGATCGATGACTGAGTATGGCCGGGGCCAAGGCTCCGAACCGTGGCATCCCGAGGACCCGTTGTACGGGGACGGCGGGTGGGATGGACAGCAGGCCCATCAGGGTCAGCAGTCCCCCTACGGCGGCCAGCCGCAGCACTACCCGCAGCAGCCGCAGCAGCCGCAGTACGGCGACTGGGGCACCGGTGAGCAGGCCGGTTACGGCCAGGCGCAGCAGCAGTACCCGTACGACCAGCAGCAGTACGCGGCGCAGGGCCACAGTCATCAGCAGTACCCCGGGCACGGGGACCCCCATGGGCACCCGCAGGACCAGGGCTACCACCAGCAGCAGTACGACAACGGCTGGTCCAACGGCTCCCACCAGCAGGTTTCCTACCCCGGTGACCCGTCGGACCCCTACGGGCAGCAGGCCGGGGCGTACGACGGGGGCCACGGGCAGGACTACTACGGCACCCCCGACGCCTACCCGCCCCCCGAGCCACCCGGCCGCCGGCAGGCCGACCCCGAGCCGGAGACGGACTGGGACCCCGGGCCCGACCAGGGGGAGCACGCCTTCTTCGCGGGCGGCGACGACGAGGACGACGAGCCGGGGGACCGCCGCGGACGCGACGACCAGCGGGGACGCGGCGGAAAGCCGAAGAAACGCCGCAACGGCGTGGCCTGCCTGGTGGTCGTCCTGGTCCTCGGCGGCGGCCTGGCGGGCGTGAGCTACTTCGGCTACCAGTTCTACCAGGATCGCTTCGGCGACGCTCCGGACTTCGCGGGGGACGGCAGCGGGCAGACGGTGACCGTCGAGATCCCCAAAGGCGCGGACGGCTACACGATCGGCCAGGTACTGAAGTCCGCCGGGGTCGTCAAGAGCGTCGACGCCTTCGTCTCCGCCCAGGCCGAGAACCCAGACGGCAGGGCGATCCAGGACGGCGTGTACACGCTGCAGAAGCAAATGTCGGCCGCGAGTGCGGTCGAACTGATGCTCAGTCCCAAGAGCCGCGACAACCTGATCATCGCCGAGGGCAAGCGCAACGCGGACATCTACCGGCTCATCGACAAGCGGCTGAAGGTCAAGGAAGGCACCACGGCCGCCGTCGCGCAGAAGGACTACAAGAAGCTCGGCCTGCCTGCGTGGGCGCAGAACCACCCGGACGTCAAGGACCCGCTGGAAGGGTTCCTCTACCCCTCCAGCTACGGCGTCAAGGAGGGCCAGAAGCCCGAGGCCGTGCTGAAGCAGATGGTCGCGCGGGCTGCTCAGAACTACCAGAAGATCGGCGTGGAGGAGAAGGCCGAGAGTCTCGGCCTCGACGGCCCGTGGCAGCTGGTCACGGTGGCGAGCCTGGTCCAGGCCGAGGGGAAGACCCACGACGACTTCCGGAAAATGGCCGAGGTGGTCTACAACCGCCTCAAGCCCACCAATACGGAGACCAACCAGCTGCTCCAGTTCGACTCGACCTTCAACTACCTGAAGAACGAGAGCAACATCCACATCAGCGAATCCGAGATCAACAGCAACAAGGACCCGTACAACACGTACACCAACAAGGGCCTGCCGCCGGGGCCGATCGGCAACCCGGGGGACGTCGCGCTGGCGGCGGCCCTGAAGCCGACGAAGGACGGATGGATCTACTTCGTTGCGACCGACGGCGTGAGCAAGACCGAGTTCGCCAAGACGTACGAGCAATTCAAGAAGCTGAAGGCCAAGTTCGATGCCAGCTCCGACAACTGACATCCGCCGTGCCGCGGTGCTCGGCAGCCCCGTCGCCCACTCCCTCTCTCCGGTCCTGCACCGCGCGGCGTACGACGAGCTCGGGCTGACCGGCTGGTCGTACGACCGCTTCGAGGTCGACGAAGCGGCGCTGCCCGGGTTTCTGGACGAGCTCGGGCCCGAGTGGGCCGGGCTGTCGCTCACCATGCCGCTGAAGAGGGCCGTCATCCCCCTGCTGGACGAGGTCAGCGAGACGGCGGCCTCCGTGGAAGCGGTCAACACCGTCGTGTTCACCGAGGACGGGCGGCGCACCGGAGACAACACGGACATCCCCGGTATCGTCGCCGCGTTGCGCGAACGCGGCATCGAGCAGACCGAGTCCGCCGCCATCCTCGGCGCAGGCGCCACGGCCTCGTCCGCGCTGGCCGCGCTCGCCAGGATCTGCACCGGTGAGATCGTCGTCCATGTGCGCAGTGAGGCCCGGGCGGCCGAGATGCGGGAGTGGGGCAAGCGGCTGGACGTCGACGTGCGGATCGCCGACTGGGCGGACGCCGAGCAGGCGCTGACGGCCCCCCTGGTGATCGCCACGACGCCCGCGGGAGCCACGGACGCGCTGGCCGCCGCCGTTCCCGAGCGGCCGGCCACGCTTTTCGACGTTCTCTACGACCCCTGGCCGACCGCACTGGCGGCGCGCTGGTCGGCTCATGGGGGAGCGGTGGTCAGCGGACTGGACCTCCTGGTGCACCAGGCCGTCCTCCAGGTGGAACTCATGACAGGCAGGTCACCGGCCCCTCTGACGGCGATGCGAACAGCCGGGGAACGCGCCCTCGCGGCCAGGTGAAATACCGTCACAGCCTGTTTTCGGTCAATGTACGGGAAGTGCACATTCCTAGTTGATCACCCCCTCCCTTGTCGCTAGCTTGAGGCGGCGGAATATTCATCGGGAGGGGAGCGGAAATGCGCAGGCATCTCACTTCGATCGGCCTGGCCATCGGTCTGGCGGGAGCAATGGGCCTCGCCTCGGCGACGCCCGCCGCGGCGGCCGCCTCGACGCCTGAAGCCGCTTGCGGCTCCGGGTACCAGGTTCTCGAATCCCACACGGTCGGATTCGACAAGAGCACCAGAAAGCCCGCAGCCCGGGTCTCACTGCTGTACAACGCGTCGACCGGCTACAACTGCGTAGTGACCATGCATATCAATGGTTATG
Organism: Streptomyces sp. NPDC015242; assembly: GCF_043079125.1. Lineage (NCBI taxonomy): Bacteria > Bacillati > Actinomycetota > Actinomycetes > Kitasatosporales > Streptomycetaceae > Streptomyces > Streptomyces sp. NPDC015242. The sequence goes on from NZ_JBIBUF010000011.1 coordinate 342,838, forward strand.
TCGGAGTCAGTGCCCTGACGGAGGCCGGTATTCTCGTCGAGGGCGGCAGCTGGAAGCGGGACAAGGCGAATTACAGCTACTACGCGGGCCCCGTCTATGTGCAGGCCGCCAATAAGTGCGTGAAGTTCACCGGCGGAATCGAGTACGTGGACAACGGCGTTTTCTGGGACAGCTACACGAGCGGGTTCGGCCACTGCGGCTGACGCTCTCGCGGATGGCCCGCGGCACCTGCCATTCCACGGGGATGCCGCGCACGTCCCCGCTCGGTCCGGCTCCCTGTCCGTCACGCGGACCGATTCCGGTCCGCCCGCTTCGGCGTGGGAGGATCGGAGACGGCGGACCGGGGCCGCGCACCCGGTCAGGCCGTCGACGTACGCGAGGACGTGCGTACGCAGGGCAGTACCAGGGCGCGAGCACTGAGGAGCACCGTTGAGCAGGTTGCGCTGGCTGACCGCGGGTGAGTCCCACGGTCCCGCACTCGTGGCGACGCTGGAGGGTCTTCCCGCCGGCGTGCCGAT
>NZ_JBIBUF010000012.1:0-288659 GCF_043079125.1 Streptomyces sp. NPDC015242
CCATCCAGTACGAGATCAACGAGATCATCACCGGCCTGATCGGCGTCGTCCTGATCGGCGCCTCCTTCTGGTCCTCCGTGCGCCGCAACCGCGCCCTCGCGGCGGCCGAGGGAAAGGCCGGCTCGGACGACAAGACTGAGGTCTCGTCCGGGGTGTGACGACCCTCCGGGTGAGGAACGCTCTCGACGGGGCGGCCACCGAGGCGATGCCTCGGCGGCCGCCCCGCCGGTCGTCAAGGCCGCGGGTACGGCGACGACCCGCGGTCTCCAAGTGAACGTGGGGGCGGAATGGGCCTGTTCGACGGACTCCGGCGCGGCACCGTGCAGTTCGACTCGGGCGACGCGTCGACCAACGCGATCGAGCTGACCAAGCGGCGCGCGCAGATATCCCTGACCAAGCAGGACGCGGCCACCGGCCATCTGCGGGTCAACCTCAGCTGGCGGATGCGCACCTCCGACATCGGCGGTTCCCAGCGCGAGAGCCTGCTGCGGCACCCCTTCCGGGCCCTGAAGCCACCGGAGGTCATCGGCCACAGCCAGAGCATGGTCAACGTCGACCTCGACCTGGGCTGCCTCTACGAGCTCCAGGACGGCACCAAGGGCGTCGTCCAGCCGCTCGGCGGCTACTTCGGCGACGTCAACGCCCCGCCGTACGTCAAGCTCAGCGGCGACGACCGCTTCGGTTCGGGGTCCGGCGAGACGATGTACATCAACCTCGACCACCGCGACAGCATCAAGCGGCTCCTGGTCTTCGTCTACATCTACGACCAGACACCCGCCTTCGACCGCGCCCAGGCCATCGTGACGCTCTACCCGAGCAACGGCCCCCGCATCGAGATCCATCTCGACGAACGCCAGCCGCAGGCCCGCTCCTGCGCCGTCGTCATGATCGAGAAGGTCAAGGACGAGATCGTGGTGCGCCGCGAGGCCAAGTTCGTCTACGGCTTCCAGGCGGAACTGGACCGGCTGTACGGGTGGGGGCTGCAGTGGGGACGGGGCTACAAGACGAAGGTCGGCCGCTGAACCCGCGGGAGCTCCACGGGCCCGGTGGGCTCTGCGGGCCCGGTGGGCTCCATGGGCCCGGTGGGCTCCATGGGCCCGGTGCTCGCGGCGGGCCCGGCCCCGGCGGCCTCAGCGGCCGAGGAACTGCGGGCCCTGCGGGGGCAGCCGGAAGTCGGGGTCGGGGGCCGCGGTGACCGGCTGCGGGTAGCCGTAGCCGGACGGCGCGCCCGCGGCGGCCGGTGCCTGCGGGTAGCCGTAGGCGGGCCGGCCCGTGGGCTGCGGGTAGCCGTACGCCGGCTGGGTCGCCGGGGGCTGCTGGGGCGGGTAGCCGTACCCGGACTGCGCGGGCACCGCCGCCGTCGGCTGCTCCGGCGGCAGCGGCCGGGACACCTCGGCCGAGGCCGACGAGGCGGCCGGGGGCTGCTGCTGGGCGGAACCGGCCGTGGTGGGAGGCGCGGGCACGGTCGTGGTCGGCTCCTCCGCGGCCTCCGACTCGTCCACCGAGATGCCGAAGTCGGTCGCGAGACCCTTCAGCCCGTTCGAGTAGCCCTCACCCAGCGCCCGGAACTTCCAGCCCTCCCCGCGCCGGTACAGCTCGCCGCAGATCAGCGCGGTCTCCTCACCCGTCTCCGGCTTGACGTCGAAGCACGCCAGCGCCTCCGCGCCGGCGTCCGCCGCGTCGTACAGCAGGATGCGCAGCTCCCGTACGCGGTCGAACGTCACGCCGTCCGCCGAGGCGACCAGCAGGATCCGGCCCACCTCCGGCTCGACCCCGGTGAGCTCCGTCTGGATGGTGTCGGTCAGGCCCTCGGCGTCCCGCTTCTTGCCGAGCCGCCACACCTTCCCGGAAGGGTGGCGGGGCTGGTTGTAGAAGACGAAGTCCTCGTCGGAGCGCACGCGGCCCTCGGGGCCGAGGAGCAGCGCGGAGGCGTCGACGTCCGGAACCCCCTGCCCGGGTGTCCAGCGCAGCACGGCGCGTACCGTGGTGGCTTCCAGCGGGACGTTCGACCCTTTCAGCATCGCGTGCGTCATGCGGTCATCCTGCCTTCTCGGTCCTGCTCACGACAACGCGGGGTGCCGGGTGCCACGAGCGGCACGGACGGCCGCCGGGGACTACCGTCGTCATGGCCGGGTACTGGCTGTGATTGCCCGCGTTACCTGAAATTCATGCCTGACGGGAACCTGGGACATGGACTTCTACGTACTATTACCGGCCAGCTTTCGTCGATTCGCAGGCCGCACCACCACCACGGGGGAGTTCCATGCGTCATTTCGGGCACATCGCCCCTGAGGTGCGGAAGCGTCTCTTCCACCGGGAGCCGTGCGCGTTCACCGCGGACTCCCCGGCCCGGCTGCTCTCCGCCGCCCTGGGCGCCACGCTCTACAGCCCGGCCACCCGGCCACGCCTCGCCGACGACGTGCTCAAGCAGGGCGGACGCGGGGTGGTGTCGATGGTGCTCTGCCTGGAGGACTCGATCGACGACGCGGACGTGGGCCCCGGCGAGGAGAACCTCGTCCGCCAGTTCACGGCCCTCGACCAGCTCCCCGGCCCGGACCTGCCGCTGCTGTTCATCCGCGTCCGCGCCCCGGGGCAGATACCCGACCTCGTGCGGCGGCTGGGCCCCGCCGTCCGCCTGCTGTCCGGGTTCGTCCTGCCCAAGTTCACGGAGGAACGCGGCATCCCCTTCCTGGAGGCCCTGGCGACCGCCGAGGCCGAAAGCGGCCGTCGTCTTTTCGCCATGCCGGTCCTGGAGTCGCCCGAGCTGCTCTACCGCGAGTCGCGCATGGAGACCCTGGAGGGCATCTTCCGCGCCGTCGACAAGTACCGCGACCGCGTCCTCGCCCTGCGCCTCGGCGTGACGGACTTCTGCTCCTCCTACGGGCTGCGCAGAGGCCCCGACATGACCGCCTACGACGTGCAGATCGTCGCCTCCGTGATCGCCGACGTGGTGAACATGCTGGGCCGCGCCGACGGCACCGGCTTCACCGTGACCGGGCCGGTGTGGGAGTACTTCCGGGTCCAGGAGCGCATGTTCAAGCCGCTGCTGCGGCAGAGCCCCTTCCTGGAGGTGCAGGCTGCGGAGCTGCGCGCCAAGCTGATCGAGCACGCCATGGACGGGCTGCTGCGGGAGATCTCCCTGGACCAGGCCAACGGCCTGCTGGGCAAGACCTGCATCCACCCCTCCCACGTGCTGCCGGTGCACGCGCTGTCGGTCGTCAGCCACGAGGAGTTCTCGGACGCCCAGGACATCCTGCGGCCCGAGCGCGGCGGCGGGGGCGTGCTGAGGTCGGCGTACACGAACAAGATGAACGAGGTGAAGCCGCACCGGGCCTGGGCCGAGCGGACGCTCCTGCGCGCCGAGGTTTTCGGCGTGGCCAACGAGGACATCGGCTTCGTGGAACTGCTCGCGGCGGGTCTGCCGAGCTGAGTCCCCGGGTCCGGTACATCGGCCGACGCGACGCAAGGAATCCATGGAGAAGGCAGTGAACGAGGGGCCGCACCACGAGGTGCGCGAGGGCGTCTGGTCCGGCAGCTGGGTCGCCGAGCGGCTCGGTGTCGAGCTCGCCGGTGACGACCGGCTGACCGACCTGCTGGGGCTGGCCCTGCGCCGCAACCCCAAGCGGGCCCACCTGCTGGTGTCCAACGTGCTGGGCAAGCACGTGCCGCAGGCGCCGTCCGTCGTCCGCGGCCACGGGGTGGCCCTGGGCCGCCGGGTGCGTGAGCTGCTGGGCGACGACGAGGCCCGCGAGGCGGTCGTGCTGGGCTACGCGGAGACCGCGACCGGTCTCGGCCACTGCGTCGCCGACGGGCTCGGCCTCGCCCCCTACCTGCACTCCACCCGCCGCCCGGTCGCCGGGCTCGCCCCCGCGGGCGGCTTCGAGGAGTCCCACTCGCACGCCACCTCGCACCTGCTCCTGCCGGAGGACCCGGAACTGCTCGCCGGTGACGGGCCGCTGGTCCTGGTCGACGACGAGTTCTCCACCGGGAACACGGTGCTGAACACCGTGCGCGATCTTCACGCGCGGTATCCGCGGCGGAGGTATGTCGTGGTGGCGCTGGTGGACATGCGGTCCGCTGCCGACGCGGGCCGGCTGGAGGAGTTCGCGCGGGAGATCGGTGCGCGGGTGGATCTCGTGGCGGCGGCCTCGGGGACTGTGCGGCTGCCGGAGGGGGTGCTGGAGAAGGGGCAGGAGCTGGTGGCGCGGTACGCGTCCGAGCGTGCGGCGGGGAGTTCGTCGGCGGGTGCGGCGCCGCCGTGGTCGCGACCAGCCCCCACCGCCCCGCACTCGGACGACGAGGACGCCGCCCCCCACGCCACCCGCGTCGACCTGCACTGGCCGCAGGACCTGCCGGACGGCGGCCGGCACGGCTTCACCCCCGCCCACCGGGAGCGCCTGGAGGCCGCCCTGCCCGGCATGGCGGCCTCGATCGCCGAGGCGCTGCCCGCCGGCGCCCGGCGCGTGCTCGTCCTCGGCTTCGAGGAGCTGATGTACGCCCCGCTGCGGCTCGCCGAGGCCCTGGAGCGGACCACGGACGCCGAGGTGCGCTACTCGACCACGACCCGCTCCCCCGTCCTCGCCGTGGACGACCCCGGCTACGCGATACGCACCCGCCTGGCCTTCCCCGCCCATGACGACCCGGCCGACGGCCCCGGCGAGCGCTACGCCTACAACGTCGCCGGCGCCGGGTTCGACGCCGTCGTCGCCATCGTCGACTCCACGGCGGACACGCCCGCGCTGCACGCCCCCGACGGCCTGCTGGCCGGGCTCGCCGCGCACACCCAGCGGGTCCTGCTCGCCGTCGTACCGTCGTACGCCCCCGCGTACCCCTCCGAGACCCCGCACGCCTCCGAAAGGCCCTCGATGCTGCCCGAGCCCCTCCGCGGCCCCGCCTTCTCGTCGTACGCGCCCGAGGAGGTCGGCTGGCTGCTGCAGGACCTCTCGGACGTGACCCTGGAGGCGCCGACCGAGGAGCGGGAGGAGGCCATCCAGAGCGGCGGCGCGCACTACGCGGAGTCGCTGCCCGTGGAGTACCAGCCGAGCGAGCAGTACCAGGAGCTGTTCCACGCCGCGCTGCGGACCTCGGCGGCCCGGATCGCCCGGGCGGTCGGCGTGGTCACCGAGACGGTCCTCGCCGAGCGGTCCCCGCGTCCCGTCCTGGTCTCCCTGGCCCGCGCGGGCACCCCCGTCGGCATCCTCATGCGCCGCTGGGCCCAGCACCGGCACGGCCTCGACCTGCCGCACTACGCCGTGTCGATCGTCCGCGGCCGCGGCATCGACGCCAACGCCCTGCGCTGGCTCGCCGCCCACCACGACCCCCGGGACGTCGTCTTCGTCGACGGCTGGACCGGCAAGGGCGCCATCACCCGCGAACTCGCCCAGGCCCTGGCGGAGTTCGAGAAATCCGACGGCATCACCGGCTTCGACCCGGAGATCGCCGTGCTGGCCGACCCCGGCTCCTGCGTGCGCACCTACGGCACCCGCGAGGACTTCCTCATCCCCTCCGCCTGCCTCAACTCCACCGTCTCGGGCCTGATCTCGCGGACCGTGCTGCGCGCCGACCTGGTCGGCCCGCACGACTTCCACGGCGCGAAGTTCTACCGCGAACTGGCCGCCACGGACGTCTCGGTGGCGTTCCTGGACGCCGTCGCGGCCCGCTTCCCCGAGGTCGCGGACGCCGCCTGTGCCCAGGCCAAGGAGCTGCTCGCCGCCGACCGCTCGCCCACCTGGGAGGGCTGGTCCGCCGTCGAGCGCATCAGCGAGGAGTACGGCATTCACGACGTCAACCTCGTCAAGCCCGGCGTCGGCGAGACCACCCGCGTGATGCTGCGCCGCGTGCCCTGGAAGGTCCTGGCGCGCGCCGGTGCGGGCAGCGACCTCGACCACGTCCGTCTCCTGGCACAGCAACGCGGCGTGCCCGTCGAGGAGGTGGCCGGCCTGCCCTACACCTGCGTCGGCCTGATCCACCCCAAGTACACCCGGGGCGCGACCGGCGCCGACGGCAAGGCGGTGACGCTCTGATGCCCGTGCTCGTCGCGAGCGACCTCGACCGCACCCTGATCTACTCCGCCGCGGCCCTGGCGCTGACCATGCCGGACGCGCGGGCGCCCCGGCTGCTGTGCGTGGAGGTGCACGAGAGCAGGCCGCTGTCGTACATGACCGAGACGGCGGCGGGCCTGCTGAGCGAACTGGGCGACGCGGCCGTGTTCGTGCCGACGACGACCCGGACGCGCAAGCAGTACCAGCGCATCAACCTGCCGGGACCCCCGCCCAGGTACGCGATCTGCGCCAACGGCGGCCACCTCCTCGTCGACGGCGTCTCCGACCCCGACTGGCACGCGCGGGTGACCGCACGGCTGGCCGACCAGTGCGCGCCCCTGGCGGAGGTGCAGGAACACCTGCTCAGGGCCGCCGACCCGGTGTGGGTGCGCAAGCACCGCGTCGCCGACGACCTCTTCGCCTACCTCGTCGTCGAGCGCGAACTGCTCGACGAGGACTGGGTGAAGGAACTCGGGGTGTGGGCGGAGAACCGCGGCTGGACCGTGTCGCTCCAGGGCCGCAAGATCTACGCGGTGCCCAAGCCGCTGACCAAGAGCGCGGCGATGCGGGAGGTCGCGCGGCGGACCGGCGCCGGTCTCACGCTCGCCGCGGGGGACTCCCTGCTCGACACCTACCTGCTCCTCGCGGCGGACCAGGGCTGGCGGCCCGGCCACGGGGAGCTGGCCGACACGGGCTTCACGGCCCCCTCGATCAGGGTGCTTCCCGAGCGTGGCGTGCTCGCCGGGGAGCGGATTCTGCGGGAGTTCCTGGGGGCGGTACGGGGCGCCTGAGAACCCGGGTGTCCTGGTCGTCGTCGTGCGGGTGCGGCCGCGCGGAGGCTTGTCGCGCGGTTTCCCGGCCCTCTTCGGGGCGCCGTCGCAGCAGCCGCATCGCGATGAACGCCACGACCGCCAGGGCCGCCAGGGCCAGGACCACCTTGGAGTAGGTGGAGACGAGGTCCGACACGGTGTGCCAGTTCGCGCCGAGGAAGTAGCCCGCGAGCACGAACACCGTGTTCCAGATCGCGCTGCCCAGGGTGGTCAGGCCCAGGAACACCGGCAGGCGCATGCGCTCCACGCCCGCCGGCACGGAGATCAGGCTGCGGAAGATCGGGATCATCCGGCCGAAGAACACGGCCTTGGTGCCGTGCTTCAGGAACCACGCCTCGGTCTTCTCGATGTCCGAGACCTTCACCAGCGGCAGCCGGCCCGCGATCGCCACCGTCCGGTCCCGGCCGAGCAGCGCCCCGACCCCGTACAGGGCGAGCGCGCCGATCACCGAGCCGGCCGTCGTCCACAGCAGGACGGCGAGCAGGCTCATGCGGCCGCTGCTCGCGGCGAATCCGGCCATGGGCAGGATCACCTCGCTGGGCAGCGGCGGGAACAGGTTCTCCAGGGCGATGGCGAGACCGGCACCCGGCGCGCCCAGCGCGTCCATGAGGTCGTTGACCCACTGCGGTCCGGCGTCCGCGGCGATGGCTGTCATGCCCCCACGCTAGGAAACCGGACCTGAAGGGATCCTGAGGAACCGGACCCGGGGCCCGGGGGAGAGGGCGTCAGCCGCAGCAGCCGCCACCGCAGCAGCCGCCTCCGCCGCCGCCCGCGCGGGGCGCCGGGGCGGGAGCGGCCGCCGAGCCGCCCACCGCGACGGTGGACAGGAGCTTCACCGTGTCGTCGTGCCCCGAGGGGCAGGCCGCGGGAGCGGAGGACTCGGCCATGGGGCGGCTGAGTTCGAACGTGTCGCCGCAGGTACGGCAGCGGTACTCGTAGCGAGGCATGGGCACAGGTTAACCGGCGCGGTCAGTGGCCCGCCGCCCCCCGTTCCTCCCGGATCAGGGCCACGACGTGCGCCACGGCCCGGCGTACCCCCTCCGTCTCGTTGAGGAAGTGCCAGTAGTCCGGGTGGCGGCCCTCCAGCGTGGTGACGGCGCGCTCCAGGCGGGCCACGGCGTCGTCCAGGGGGCGGGCGTGGCGTGGGTCCGGGGTGTTGCGGCCGGCCATCGCCAGGCGCTGGGCGTCGCGGATGGCGAAGCGGGTGCGGTCGATCTCCTGCTGGGGGTCCTTCTGCACGGCGTTCAGCCGGTGCAGGCGGTCACCGGCGGCGGAGACCGCCTCGTCGGTGGTGTTCAGCAGGGCGCGCACGGTCGACAGCAGGGCGGTGGCGTCGGCCCAGCGCTGCTCGTCGCGGGCGGCGCGGGCCTCGGCGAGCCTCGTCTCGGCCCGGCGGACGTTCTCGGCGGCCGTGTCGGGGACGTGCTGCAGGTCCTGCCAGCAGGCGGCCGTGAAGCGGCGGCGCAGTTCGCTGAGGATCGGATCGACCTGCTCGGAGCGGGTGGTGAGGGCCTGGGCGCGGGTGCGCAGGGAGATGAGCCGGCGGTCGATCTCGGCGGCGCGCTCCGGCAGCCGCTCGGCCTCGACGCGCACGGCCTCCGCCGCGCGGGTCACGCGCTCGGCCCGCTCCAGGGTCTGCGGTACGCCGTGCCGGCCCGCGCCCTGGTTGAGCTTGGTGAGCTCGGGCGAGAGGGCGGCGAGCCGGGCGGCGAGGTCGTCCGCCTTCAGTTCCGTGGCCCGGACGGCGTCGAGGGCGTTGGAGGCGGCGAGCAGAGCCTGGCGGGCGCGTTCGACCGCGGGGGCGAGGCGGGCCAGCTGGGTCTCCGCCTTGCCGAGCAGGGGGCCGAGGCCGTCGGTGAACCGGTCCAGCTCCTGCTTGACCCGGTCGAGTTCCTCCCTGGCGGCGGTCAGTTCGCCGCGGGCGCGGGCGGCGGCCGAGGCCTCCAGGTCGTCGCGGTCCAGGTCGTGTGCGTCGACGGCCTCGATGTACCGGTGGCTGGCCTCGTCGATGCGCCGGCCCAGGGCGTCGAAGTCGCTGACGGCGCGCCGGGCGGCGGGGGAGTCGTCGACCGCGGTGATCGTCTCGATGGAGATGCGCAGGTCGCGCTGCGCGGTGTCGAGTTCGTAGAAGGCCGCGGCGGCGGCGTCCTTCGCGGCCTGCGCCTCGGCCCGCTGGTTCTCGGCCCGGTTGCCGAACCAGCGGCGGGTCCCGCCGCCCGCGAAGGCGGCGGGCAGGACCAGCGCGGCCAGCAGCGGCAGGGCGACCAGGGCCAGCGTGTCGCCGAGCGGGCCGGGTCCGCGGACGGGGCGGTGACGCGGGCGGCGTGCGCGCGGCACCGACGGCGAGTACGGCTGCGCTGGTGTCGCCGTCACATCCCTCTCCCGTGCTGTGGTCCACCCTGCCCGGTGTCATTCTCCCACCGGTAAGGGACGAACACACGGGCCGATCAGTTCGCCGTGCGGACCGTCACTTTGCCGTCGCCGGTGCGGGCGGACACCACGTGGGCGCTGCTGTCGTCGCGCGGCACGGACACGTCGACGCCGCCGTCGCCGGTCTCGGTGGTCACGCGGTAGGTGGCGCGGGGCAGGGCGATGGTCACGGAGCCGTCCTCGGTGCGGGAGTCCACGCGGTCGGGTACGGCGCCGAGTTCGAGGCGGACGGAGCCGTCGCCGCTGTGGGTGCGCACGTCGCGGGAGGAGACGTCGGCCCGGATGGAACCGTCGCCCGTGCGCATGCGCAGCGGCCCGGTGGCGTCGGAGACACGGATCGATCCGTCGCCGGTGCGCAGCTGGAGGGGGCCGGTGGTGTCGGTGACGCGGACGGAGCCGTCGCCCGTGCGGATGTTCAGCGGGTCGCGGAAGCCCTGGGCATGGACGCTGCCGTCGCCGTCCCGGACGTTCACGGTGATGCCGCGGGGCACCTCGACGCGGTGCCTGGCCGAGCAGTCGGCGACGAAGCCGGAGCACTTCAGCCGCAGGACCAGCCGGTCGTCCCGCATGGTCCAGGTGACGTCGGGATCCTCGCCGAGGACGACCGAGCCCTCGAACCAGCGCGTGACCTCGATCCTGCCCGTGGGGTTGCCGTCGGCGGCGACGATCTCCAGGGCGGAGTCGTCGGAGTCGACGGTGAGGGTGCGGCCCTGGAGGCCGAAGGTCCGGCGCTCGGGGTCGTCGTCCTCCCCGGCGGAGGCGCAGGCGCCGAGCCCGGCGACGAGCACGGCGACGGCACCGGCGACGGCGGCCGTGCGGGCGAGGGCGGGGCGGGTGCGGGCGCTGGTGGTGCCGCTGGTCGTGGCGCGGGTGGTGCGGGTGGCGCGGGCCATGATGGTCTCCCCCTGGACGGACGACGGGCGCTCTCGGGCGCTCTACGACCGTAGGGAACCGCCGCCCGCCGGGGGATCCGGGCGGCTCCCGGATCAGGGGTGGGGATAACCCCCCGGCGGTGCCCCGGCGGTGACCCGCGATACGGGTTTGCGGGACCGTGCCCCGGGCCATGTAGGCTGTCCACTCGTCCTGGGCACGTGTCCCGGGAGCCGGGTGCGTAGCTCAGGGGTAGAGCGCCTGCCTTACAAGCAGGATGTCGGCGGTTCGAAACCGTCCGCGCCCACGGTCACCGAACGGCGAGAGGCCCCCAGGGAGATCCCTGGGGGCCTCTTCCGCGTCCGTGGCGGCGGGCGGGGCTACGGCGACGCCTCGCCCCCTTCGTCCGGCGGAGTCTCGTGGGCGTGTTTCAGCTGGGAGCGGGCCGTCACCCGGTCGGGGCCGGTGAGTTCGGACCAGTAGCGGTGCGTGCTGACGAACACCGCGAGTTCGTGCTCCCGGCGCCGGAGTTTCTCCACCTCGGCCTGTTCGTCGGCGGTCCAGCCGGGGGAGGCGGGGCGTTCCACCTTGCGCCAGCCGTTGTCGTCGCTGAAGCCGTCCAGCGGCTCCACCGACCAGGGAAGTCGCTTCAGAAGGGCCGACAGCTCGGCCCGGACCTGATGGAGTTCCTCCTGACCGGCGAGGAGGTCACTCGGAAAGTCATAGGTCGTAGCCACGGCCCAATGATACGCCTGTTCGATTTACGGGTGCGAGTTCCTTCCTGTGGTTCATGCGAACGGGTGTACCCCCCGCCTCAGCTCGCCCACCACCCGCTCCGTCACCGGGGCCGGGATCCCGTGGCGCTCGGCCGCGCGGAGCAACGCCCCGCCGATCGCGTCCAGTTCGAGCGGCCGGCCCGCCTCCGCGTCGCGCTGCATCGACGACTTCATCCCGGCCGGGAACGCGTCGTAGCGGGCGAGGGCCCCGGCCGGGTCCGACGGGCCGCCGCACGCGCGGCTGATCTCGGCCGTCTCCTCCACCAGGGCCGTCAGTTCGGCGCGGTGGTGCGTGCGGACGTCCCCGAGGGGAAGGCCGTGGCGGGTGGTGAGCAGGGCGAGGGGGCCAGGAAGGACATCTTCGCCCACAGGGTCGCCGTCTCGTCGTCCTGCACCCGGGTGTCCGGGCCGGCGGCGTTCAGCGCCTGCGCGAGGGCGTCGAGGCGGGGGCGGGGGACGTCCGTGCCGGCCAGGTCGATCTCCGCGAACGGACTGGTGTGTTCGACGACGCCCGGGGCGACCCGGGTCGACTCGACGCGGATGACGGCGGGCGCGACACGGCCGGGGCGGTAGCGGGCCCGCAGGGCCGCCGGGTGTTCGACGCCGTTCAGGAACGGCACGACGAGCCCGTCGCCCACGGCGGCGGCGGGCACGCGCCGCAGGGCCGTGTCGAGGGCGGTGTGCTTGACGGTCACCAGGCAGGCGTCGACCGGCTCGCGCAGCCCGGTGCCGGCCTCGACGCGGGCCGTGAAGTCGCCGAAGCGGGCGCTGCGGACGCGGAGGCCGTCGGTGCGCAGGGTCCGCGCCGTCTCCTCGCCGGACAGGCAGATCACGCGGTGGCCCGCCCGGGACAGCAGGGCGGCGAGCAGGCCGCCCACGCCACCCGGGCCCAGGACGGCCACCGTCAGTTCGTTCGTGGCGGAGTGCGCCATGAGAGGTCCTCTCGTCGGTCGGCCCCGGATGGTGGCCGCCTGAGCATGATCATGGCAGGAATCGCTGTCGCGGGAGTGACGAAGGGGTGAGACTGGGGGCATGTGCCGGAGTATCAAGACCCTGCGTCCGCCCGCGCTGCCCGAAGAGGCCACGGAGGAGGACATCCGCGCCGCCGCGTTGCAGTACGTGCGGAAGGTGTCGGGCTTCCGCGCCCCCGCGGCGCACAACCAGGAGGTGTTCGACCGCGCCGTGGAGGCCGTCGCGCTGGCCACGGCCGAGCTGCTCGACGGGCTGGAGGTCCGGGGCTCCTCGGGGGCGGCCCGGCAGGCGGGTTAGAGCACGGCGGGCGACGTCCTCACGCCGGCTGCGGTTCCGCGCGCGGGGCCGGGACGGTGGCGCCCTCCCACAGCTTGGCCAGGCGCTGGTAGCCGTAGACCACCGAGGCCATGACCAGCAGCAGGAGCGGTCCGGCGAGCCACGGGTACCGGGCCATCTCCAGCGGTGCGAAGCGGTACGCCGTCAGGAGCGCGGCGAAGACGACCGTCCCGTAGCCGACGAGCAGGAGCCCCGCCCGGTCCCCGCCGCGGTCGAAGGTGCGCAGCGCCGCCTCGATCGTGTAGGCGAACACCACACCGGCGACGAGGTCCACGCCGTAGTGCCAGCCGAAGCCCAGCGTCGCGGCGAGGGTGGCGATCAGCCAGAACGTGCCGGCCAGGCGCAGCGCGCGCGGGCCCCTGCGGGAGTGGAGGAAGATCGCGGTGGCCCACGCCGTGTGCAGGCTGGGCATGCAGTTGCGCGGGGTGATCTCGTCGAAGGGCAGCGCGTACGGGGCGGTCACGGCCGGCAGCGTGTGCGGCCACAGGTCGGCCGCCGCCCACCGCCCGCCCTCGGGTCCGTAGGCGAAGACCGGCCCGACCACGGGGTAGATCATGTAGACGGCCGGTCCGACCAGGCCGATCACCAGGAAGGTGCGCACCAGGTGGTGGCGCGGGAAGCGCCGCTCGGCCGCCACGTCGCGCAACTGGTACAGGGCGACGACGACCGCGGCCACCGCGAGCTGGGCGTAGACGTAGTCGAGGGCGTGCTCGCCGACCGGGCCACTGGCCTCCAGCAGCCGGCCGGCCAGCCACGACGGGTTGCCCAGGGCGTGGTCGGCCATCGCGATGTACGGGTCGAGCACGACCGGGCGGGTCTGCGAGGTGATCAGCAGCCAGGTGTCACCGGTCTTGCGGCCGGTCACCAGCAGCAGGCCCAGCCCCACGCCCTTCAGCAGCAGGAGGCGTTCCGGGCCGGTGCGGCGGGTCAGGGCGAGGACCCCGACGCCCAGGACGACCCACAGGGCGCCGTTGCCGAAGGGGTGGCCGTCCGTCAGGTCGGCACCGATCGCCCACCGGACCGCCAGGAAGACGAGGTCGATGCCGAGCGCCGCCCCCAGGGCGATCAGCCGCTGCCGCCAGGTGAGCACCACCAGCGTCAGCGCCATGCCGGCGTACAGCAGGAAGCCGGACTTGGGGGCCTGGACCACCTCGCGCGCCTGCGTGGTGATCGGCCCGGGCACGCCGAGGTGACGCGCCACGATCTCGAGCGCGACGAGGAATCCCAGGGTGAGCACGCCCGCGCCGGCCCACAGCAGCGTCCGTGGATGCCGTCGTGCGGTGGCGGTGATCCGTCCTGCCCGGGAGGTCCCGGGGTCTTTCCGCGTCGCGGTGGTCGTCAATGTCTCAGCCGCTTCCTGGTCGGAGTGGTCGTTCAGGGGGCGTGGTGAGGCCCGGCCCCGGGCTACGACGGCCTCGGCTCGCGCCGCATCAGGTACGCCGCCCCGGCCCCGGCCGCGAACAGCGCCCCGACCGACACCCCCGCGGCCAGCCAGCTCGCGCCCAGCCAGTGGGCGCCGAACCAGCCGAGGGCGACGCTGTAGCAGGCCCAGGTCAGGCCGGCGAGGGCGGACCAGGGGAGGAAGTCGCGGGCACGGCGGTGCGCGGCGCCCGCGCCGAGGGAGACGACCGAGCGGCCGGCGGGAGCGAACCGGGCGAGGACGACGAGCGCGCCGCCGCCCCGCGCGAGGGCGGCGCCGAGACGTTCCTGCGCGGTGGTCAGCCGCCGGGACCGCGAGATGGCCCGCTCCAGCCTTGCACCGCCGCGCCAGGCGAGCCGGTAGGCGACCAGGTCACCGAGGACGGAGGCGGTGGCCGCGCACAGGATCAGCACGAGGATGTCGGGCACGTCGGTCGCCGAACCCGCTGCCGCCGCCGTGGCCGCCGTGATCACCAGGACGCCGCTGGGCAGCACCGGCAGGAACACGTCCAGCAGCACGGACAGCGCGACCACCGCATAGATCCATGGGCCGCCGACCAGCGACCCCACCTGCTCCAGCACCGCGACTCCCCGTGATCCCCCGTGGGCCAGACCGTGCCGCGATGACGCGGGGGGAGCGGCAGGGGTGGCCGATGACAGCCATACAGCGTACGCGGGGGTGTGACGGGTGGTTCACGGGGGGCTCGTGTGTTCGGTACGGAGTGTTCACCTCGTCCCGGCTCGTCCCCATGTCACCCGGCTGCCGCGCCCCGGGGAGCGGGGGGCGCGGGCGTCCCGTAGCAACGGGAGGAGGCCGGGCCCGCTCCGAGGGCCCGGACGAGGTGAGGAACGGTGGAGACGATGCTGGCTGGGATATGCGCGGGGGCCGTCGCCGCCGCCCTGTTCGCGAGCGGCCCGGGCGGTGGCGAGGGCTGGGTGATGCGGACGGACGCCCGGTTCGCCCCGCCGGGCGCCGCGCAGCGGTCGCCGGCGCTGACGTACGACCGCGCCCTCGTGCCGGTGGCCTCCTGGATCGAGGTCGGCCAGCGCACGGCGCCCGGTGGTGCCACGACCGTCCGGCTGCGGGTGACCGGGATGCGGCCCGGACACGCCTACGGCGTCCATGTGCACCGCGAGCCCTGCGGCGCCGACCCGGAGGCCGCCGGCGGGCACTACCAGCACCGGCCGTCGGCCGATCCGCACCACGTCGGTCCGCACAACGAGGTCTGGCTGGACTTCACCGCGGACCGGCACGGCCGGGGCGCGGCGAGCGCCCGGCACCCCTGGGGCTTCCGGCGGGCCGAGGCGTCCTCGGTGGTGCTCCACGACGCGCCGGGCGGCGCGGGGGCGCGCCTGGCCTGCTTCACGGTGCCCTTCGGATGGGCGGCCGGGAGCCCGTGAGGGGACGAGCGGAACGGGCCCCGGATCCGGCCGGGCGCGAACGGCGCCTCCGAGCGCACGGGAAGACGCCGTTCGCGGCCGTCGGGAACGGCAGGGGGGTCAGACGGCCACCGGCGCCTGGTCCGCCGCCGGCCGGCCGGGTCCGGAGGTGCGCCGCGTCAGCAGCCGGTCCAGGCCGAAGGCGCCCGAGCCGGTGAAGATCAGCAGGAACATGGCCCAGCAGTACATGGCCGCACCCTCGCCGTTGTTCTGGATCGGCCACAGCGCCTCCGGCTGGTGGACCTTGAAGTACGCGTAGGCCATCGCGCCGGAGGAGACGAAGGCCGCGATCCGGGTGCCGAGCCCGAGCAGCACCAGGGTGCCGCCGACGAGCTCGATGACGGCGGCGTACCAGTTCGGCCAGGCGCCGGTGGCGGCCGTGCCGCCGTTGCCGTCCGCGCCGCCGAGCACGCCGAAGAGCGCGACGGCGCCGTGGCAGGCGAACAGCAGGCCGATGACGATCCGGAACAGCGCCAGGGCGTATGGCTGGACGCCGTTGAGGCGAGCGGTCATGTGGGGTCTCCTTCGGTCGGCCGGCTCGGGGAAGGCCGGTCGGGGGACAGAGCCGATCGACCCACGTTAGGTCCGCCTAACAGGTACTTGCAAGTTCAACATTTGGCCACTGCTTCACCTGTGGCCCCACCTCGCCATCGGCCACAACCGCACGTAGAGCCGCTCGCGCCACCGCGTCCGCGTCCGAAAGAGTGACCGAATCCACCCCCGGGCGAGCGCCCGCCGCCGTCACCCAGTGCACACCCTCGGTCGGCACCCCGAAAGCGAACCGCCTTGCGTGTGCGCGACCTTGACGGTCAATCAGATGGTAAGGCCGAGGCGTCACATCCAACCCCCCTGTCTCGTGACCTCCGACGGTGTGCGGACGGCACTGTCCCGTCCGCAGCAGTCCCGCGAGCAGCGCGTCGGCCGTGTGGCGCAGGTCGGGCTCGGGCAGCCGGGCCTCTATGAGGGTGGTCACGGACACGGCCGAACGGGGCACGTCCGGTGAGTGCGCCGTCCAGGCCCCGTCCTCCTCCGCCACCCGCAGCCGCGGCCCCAGCACCTCCACCACCCCCGCCTCCATCAGGGCGATCAGTTCCTCCACGCGGCGCCGGGGCGGGCCGATGGAGAGGAAGGCGTTGAGCGGCGTGTACCAGCGGTCGAGGTGGTCCCGGCGGGAGGCCCCGGCGATCCCGCCGTGGTCGACGATCAGCCGGAGTTCGTTGCGCAGGTCGCGCAGCACGTCGAGAGCCGCCTTCAGCGGGCCGCGCACATTGCCCAGCGCCGCCTGCGCGGCGTCCTCGCGCAAGTAGGCCAGCAGCCAGTCCCGCCAGGCGCCCGGATGGGCGAAGTCCCGCCCGGCGTACGGCCGGGAGATCCGCTCCCAGGACCACCGGTCTGCCTCCGGAACGCCGAACTCGTCGAGCAGCAGCGCCTCTTCGGGGTGCGCGGGCGGTACGGCGAGGAAGCGGCCGGCGAACTCCCGCTCCGCGTTCCCCCTGCCGCGCAGCAGGGCGCGGTAGTAGACCGTCTCCACCTCCTTCGCCACCAGCGGCCATATCTCCGCCAGGAAGTCGGGCGCCTCCCCGGAGTCCGCGCGCTTGCGGAAGCCCGCGATCACCTCGGGCGTGAGGACGAGCGGGACGTGCCGCCCGTACGGGCCCTTCGCGTTGTCGCCGCGCGCCTGGTAGGGCACGCCGCGCCGCGAACCGGCGTACAGGCGCGGCTCCCGCCCGGAGGGGAGGTAGCGCAGGCCCCGGCCGCCGGGTACGAAACGGCCGCCGCGGCCGGTCGTCAGCAGGGCCATGTGGTCGAAGAAGTTGAGGCCGAGGCCGCGCAGCAGGACGGGCTCGCCCGGGGCGATGCCGGACAGGTCGACGTCGGCCGGATTGGCGGGCGGGACGTGGCGCAGCCCGTGACGGGCGGCGTGGGCGGCGAGGCGTGCCAGGTCCGGGCCGGCCGTCCTCGGCAGATGCCCCTGGGCGAGGACCACGGCGGACAGGCCGGTGAGCGTGCGGCCGTCGTCGAGGACGAGGCTCTGCCGGCCGTCGGGGGCGTCGTCGAGGCGCAGCGCGCGGGCGTCGTGCGTCTCGACGCGGACGGCGGGCGGTGCCGCCCGCACGACCTCGGCGAACACCCACTCCAGGTAGCGGCCGTAGTCGGCCCGGGCCGGATACTCGTCCGGACCCAGCGCGCCGTCCGCCCACTCGTACAGGCTCGGGCCCGGGCGGATCGGGCCCGAGCAGTCCACGCTGTCGTCGGTGAACAGGGTGACCTGGCAGGCCACGGTGTTCATCAGCAGCTCGGGCGACTGGGCGGTGCGCCAGACCCGGCCGGGACCGGGCGGTGCCGGGTCGATCACATGGACCGTCAGCCGGGCACCGGGCGGCAGGAGTTCCGGTACGGAGGCGCACAGGCGCTCCAGGACGCTGGTGCCGCGGGGGCCGGCCCCGACGAGCGCGACGGAGAACGACCCCGCCGTCCCGGTCGGTACGGATGCCTCTGCCGGTGCGGGTTCCTCGGTCGACGCAGACAAGGGTGGGGCTCCAGGGCGTGGGGGTGCGGAGGTCGGAGGTCCGCCGGAGGGGAAGCGGACGGTCCGCCTCATCATGCCGTCGCCGGGAGCGCTGGGTGAGGCCGTGCGGGCAGGATGGGCGCGTGCTGTGACATGCGTCACCAGCAGCCCGGGTCACAGCGTCAACAACCGGGCGATAGGCCCCGGTTACGGGGCAAGCTCGGAATCCAGCAGGGTTGTCAGCCGCGGACCCGTCCCCTGCCGCGCCTCGGCGTGCTCCAGCCGCAGCCGGGCCGAACGGCCGCGCAGGGTCAGGGTCATGAGCTGGTTGCCGAACCAGGGTCCGCCCGTCTTGCGCCAGCCGACCGGCGAACGGGACAGCCGGCCGTGCCGGGCCAGGAGCCGGCCGAAGCCGCGCGCCGCCGCGCTCCAGCCGGCCCGGAAGGCCAGCCGCATCGACAGCGGCACCGAGTTGTGCACGGGCGAGCAGACGAGCTGCACCACCCGGGCGTCCGGCCCCGGCCGGGACCGCCAGGAGGGCTCGGCGATGTAGGCGTGGTGGACGTCCCCGGACAGCACGCACACCGTCGCCGGCGCGTCCGCCCCCGACCCCGCCTCGGCGATCAGCTCCGCCAGCCGGGCGAAGGACTCCGGGAACGCCGACCAGTGCTCCAGGTCGGCGGCCCGGCGCACCTTCTCGCTCAGCCCGGCCCAGCGGGGGCCCCGCTCGCCCCCGCACAGGGCCGCGTTCCACCCCTCCGCGTCGTGCACCAGATGCGGCAGCAGCCAGGGCAGCGAGGTGCCGATCAGCAGGTGGTCGTAGGCGCCGGGGGAGTCGAGGACCTGCTCGCGCAGCCACTCCTCCTCGCCCGGGTCGAGCATCGAGCGCTCCTGCTCGCCGAGGACGCGGGCCGCCCGGCTGTCCACCATCACCAGCCGTACGCGCCCGAAGTCGCGCCGGTAGCTCCAGCGGGCCGTGGCCGGGTCGGCGTCGGCCCGGGCGGTGAAGGTGCGCAGCACGTCGGTGCCGTCCGGCAGGGAACGGACCTGCTCGTACACCGGGTCGGCGGCCAGCTCCTCCGGGGAGAGGTTCCCCAGGTGCTGGTGGACCCAGTACGACATCAGGCCGCTCAGCAGCCGCTCCCGCCACCAGCCGGTGGAGCGCATGTCGGCGAGCCAGGCGGCGGAGGTGTTCCAGTCGTCGATGACGTCGTGGTCGTCGAAGATCATGAAACTGGGGACCGTGGACAGCAGCCAGCGGATGCGCGGGTCGAGCCAGGACTCGTAGTAGAGGTGCGTGTACTCCTCGTAGTCCGCGACCCCGCTGCCCGGCGGCTCCTTCAGGTCGCGGCGGTCCGCCAGCCAGCGCTGCGTGGCGTCGGAGGTCTCGTCGGCGTACACCTGGTCGCCGAGCAGCAGCAGCACGTGCGGCCGCTCGCCCTCCGGGTCGGCCGCGAGCCGGGTGGCGAGCGCGTCCAGGGCGTCCGGCCCGACCGGGTCGTCCCCGCCGGCCGGCGGGGAGGCCCAGCGGCAGGAGCCGAAGGCGACCCGCAGGGCGCCGTCCGGGCCCGGCGCGTGGATCGCGGAGGGCGGGAAGGGCGAGCCGGGCAGCGGCCACACGCGGGTGTCGTCCAGGAGGACCTCGTACGTCGTGGTCGTCCCGGCCGTGAGGCCGGTGACCGGTACGAGCGCGTAGTGGTGGCCCGCGATCTGAAAGGTGCGGGCCGTGCCGCCGGCGCCGTCGGCGCAGCGCACCTCGGCCGTGCACGGGCGGCTCGTCTCCACCCATACGGTCGCGGACGAACCGTCGGTGTACCTCAGCAGCGGTCCGAGGCGCAGTCCGGCCATGGCGTTCCCCTCTCCGTCGCCCCGTACGGTACGGAACGACGGAGGCCGGCGGGGAGGTTCCGACACGAATTCTCCGCGCGTGTCAGCAGCTCGCGAGGTAGTTGGTCAGGGCGGACTTCTCGGCGGAGTCGACCGAGAGGCCGTAGTAGTACTTCACCTGGACCCAGGCGCGGACGTAGGTGCAGCGGTACGTCGTCCGGGAGGGCATCCAGGTGGCCGGGTCCTGGTCGCCCTTGGCCTGGTTGACGTCGTCGGTGACCGCGATGAGCTGCGGGCGGGTCAGGTCGTTGGCGAAGGCCTGGCGGCGGGAGGTCGTCCAGGAGTCGGCCCCCGAGTCCCACGCCTCAGCGAGCGGGACCAGGTGGTCGATGTCGACGTCGGAGGCGGCCGACCAGGTGGCGCCGTCGTAGGGGGAGTACCAGCTGCCGCTGGTGGCGGCGCAGGCGGAGTCCTGCACGACGTTGGTGCCGTCGCGCTTGAGGACGACCTCGCGGGTGTTGCAGGTGCCGGACTGGGTGATCCAGTGCGGGAAGAGGTCGCGGTTGTAGCCGGTGCGGTCCTCGGTGGCCACGGTGAGCGTGGCGAGGTAGGAGCGGGCGGTGGCGCCGCTGACCGGGGTGGGGAGGGCGGCGGAGGCCGTGGGGGCGCTGAAGAGGGCCACGGAGGATATGAGGGCGGTGAACGCCGCGGCCACGCTGAGCCGTCGACGCGCGTAGAACCTGGGCATGCGAACTCCCTGGGAGAGGGGGGTGTTGGCGGGCGAGCGAGGGAATGCTCGCGGTGCCGTGTTGCGCACAGGTGTGCGTCCGGTGAGAAGTTAGTGACGCGTGCATGACATGACAAGATTCAAGACGGAACTTTTCACTCCGGGGCCGTCGCGTACCATGGACGGCGCAGAAGGGGAGTAGCTCTTCGCCGGACCGTCGACATACTGCTCAGCTCGCCTGAGCCGGCGCCCGGAGGCAGGTCCTTCACCGGACCGGCCAGCGAGACCTTCGGCAAGCAGTGCACGCCCGTGCCGTACGCGCGGGCGCCGAGTGCGCTGCCGTGCCGAGGTGTCGCGTCGAAATCTTTCGAAAGACTCCGCACTCTCGGTGGGGCAGCCCCGACCGATTGAGGAACCCTTGATCAGCCTGACCGTGACGGCCGTCGTCTTCGGCGTCGTCTTCCTCGCCGAACTGCCGGACAAGACCGCCCTCGCCGGGCTCGTCCTCGGCACCCGCTACCGCGCCTCCTACGTCTTCGCCGGGGTCGCCGCCGCCTTCGCGCTGCACGTCGCGCTCGCGGTCGCGGCCGGCAGCGTGCTGACCCTGCTGCCGCAGCAGATCGTGCACGCGCTGACCGGCGTGCTCTTCCTGGGCGGCGCCGCGGTGCTGCTGCTGAAGAAGGGCGAGGACGAGGAGGAGATCCGCAAGCCCGAGAACCAGAGCTTCTGGAAGGTCTCGGGCGCGGGCTTCATGCTCATCCTGGTCGCCGAGTTCGGTGATCTCACGCAGATCATGACCGCCAACCTGGCCGCCCGCTACGACGACCCGCTCTCCGTCGGACTGGGCGCGGTGCTGGCGCTGTGGGCGGTGGCGGGGCTCGGCATCGTCGGCGGGAAGGCGCTGATGAAGAAGGTGCCGCTGCGGCTCATCACGCAGATCGCGGCGCTGGTGATGCTGGCCCTGGGCGTGTGGAGCCTGTGGGAGGCCGTGACCGGCTGAGCTGAACAGTGGGTGAACGTCCCCAGGGGGCCCCTGGCGCGATGGCCGCTTCGTTTTGTACCGTAGAGAAACAAAGTGGCCTCCGCCCGTTTTCCCTGACCGGCGGGCGGGGCCGCCTTGTCCCTCCGGGGTGCGACGGACGCGATCCGCCGCCCGCCCCCTCCCGCGCTGGAACGCGCCCCGAGCCTTGGAGCTGCCGATGACGGCCACCGCCGTGCTCACCGCCCGCGCCCTCCTGCTGGACATGGACGGCACCCTGGTCAACTCCGACGCCGCCGTCGAACGCGTCTGGCGGCGCTGGGCCGAGCGGCACGGGCTCGACGGGGACGAGGTCATGAAGGTCGTCCACGGGCGGCAGGGCTACGCCTCGATGGCGCTGCTGCTGCCCGGCCGGCCGATGGAGCAGAACCACGCCGACAACGCCCGGATGCTCGCCGAGGAGACGGCCGACACGGACGGTGTCGTGCCGGTTCCCGGGGCGCCGGAGTTCCTGGCCTCGCTGCGGGGGCTGCCGCACGCGCTGGTGACCTCCGCGGACGTGCCGCTGTCCACGGCGCGGATGGCCGCGGCCGGCCTCGGCCTGCCCGAGGTGCGGGTCACCGCGGAGTCCGTCGGGGCGAGCAAGCCCGACCCCGAGGGCTTCCTCAAGGGCGCCGCCGAGCTGGGCGTCGACCCCGCGGACTGCGTCGTCTTCGAGGACTCCGGAGCCGGGATCGCGGCCGGGCGCGCCGCCGGGATGACGGTCGTCGGGGTCGGGCCCCGGGCCGCGTTCCACGAGCCGGACGTGGTGGTGGAGGACCTCCGGCAGGTGCGGGTCGAGGCGGGGGCGGACGGGACGATCCGGCTGCATATCGGCTGATCGCGCGTGCGGGACGATCCGGCCGGGCATCTGCTGGTCAGGCGTGCGGGACGACCTGGCCGCTCATCGGCTGGTCGCGTGGACGGATCGATCCGGCTGGGCATGATCGCGCGTGCGGGGCGATCCTGCTGGGCATCGGTGATCAGGCGGGCGGGGCGATCTGGCTGCGCATCGGCTGATCAGGCGGACGAGGCGACTTGGTTGCGCATCGGGCGGACGGGACGATCCGGCCGCGTCTGGGCTGATCAGGTGTCGGCCGAGCCGGTCGTGGCGTGCTTCGGCCGGGGGCGGTCCACGTGGGCGGCGATGAGCCGTGCGCAGGCCAGGGACTCCGTCCGGGTGGTGTCCACCTCGACGTCGTAGGCCATCCCCTGGTGCACGATCCGGGCCTGCGCCGCGGCCATGCCCCGGACCCGGTCGCCGCGTGCGATCTCGCGTCCGGCCGCGACCTCGCCGTCGCACCGGACGCCGACCCACAGCACGTCCAGGCCGGCCAGGGCCCGCTCCCAGCGCTGCCGGGACGCCGGCCCGCCGAGGAAGACGTCGTCGACCAGCACCCGCGCACCCGCCCTGGCCATCGCCGCGATGCCCTGCGACCAGGCCGTGTCCAGTTCGCGGAACTCCGCGCCCACGCTGACGCCGCCGTCCGGCCCGAAGGTGATGCCGGCCTCCGAGTCCCGCAGCCGCGCGGGCATCGCGTCGACGAAGTCGTCGACCGAGAGGGACAGCCAGGGGTCCGGCAGCACCTCCTGCAGGCACCGGGCGATGCCGGACTTGCCCGAGCTGGAACCGCCGTTCAGAACGATCACCCGTGTGGTCACGGCGTCACCGTACGGCGTCCGGGCCGGTCAGGGCTCCCGGGTTTCCGCCTCCAGCTTCTCCCGGGTCTGCCGGTCGTAGACGCCGAGTTCGTCGGTCTGGACGCCGCGGGACCACTGGTAGGTGCGCACGGCGTCCTCCAGCCGCTGGTCGTAGGAACCGTCGGCGTCGTCGTTGTAGAGGTACAACTGGCGCAGGCGCAGCTGGAGTTCGGTGACCTCCGGGCCGCTGTCGCCGCGGCGCAGGACCGTGACGAGGCCGTTCTGGCCGGAGTTCTCCGGTCCGCCCCGGTCGGTCGGCGCGGCGGTCGTCGGCGAGGCCGACGGGGCGCGCGACTGCGACGGGCTCGGCGAGGCGCCGGTCGTGGACGGCGACGCGGAGGGCGACGGGCTCGCACTGCGGGAAGGCGACGGGGAGGCCGCGGTGGGCGACGACGGGGCTGCCGACGGGGTGCTCGCGGAGGGCGTGGGCGCCGCGCTGGCCGGTGGGGCGTCCGGCACGCTCGCGCGGATGCCGTCCGGGAGCGCGGTGTCCCGGGAGGGGCTCTCGTAGGAGAACAGCCCGCTGAGGTAACCCGCCGCGGCGACCAGGCCGACGCCGGCGGCGGCCGCGGCGGCGACGAGGACGCCACGGCGCCTGCGCGGAGGCAGGTCCGTGCCGCCTCCGAGGGTTTCCGGGCCCGGCGTCTTCGGGCCTGGCGCCGCCGGGCCGTCGAAGAGGTGCAGGTCGGTGACGCTGGGCTCGCTCGTGCCCGGCACGAGGGGCGCGGGCAGCACCGAGGTGTCCGCGGCGGCCGGGGCGGTGGGCAGTACGGCGGTCGCGTCCGGGTCGACCGGGCGCAGCGGGGCGGTGGCGTCGAAGGGAGAGGCCGACGCGGGCGCGGAAGCTTCCGGCGCCTCCGCCTCCGGCGGCGGTGAGATCCGAGAGGCGGCGGTGGGCACCCGGCCGACCGCGCCGCCGGGGGCTGGTACGCCGAGTGCCGGTACGCCCGGGGCTGCCGCGCCCGGCGCGGGTACGCCCGGAGCCGGCGCGGCCTCCGCCGGGGGCGGCCCGGCCGCGTCTGCGCGCCCGACGGCCTCTGCGGCCCCGGCAGGCCCGGCGGCCCTCACAGACCCAGCGGCCCTTGCCTGCCCGGCGGCTCCCGCGTGCCCGGCGGCCTCTGCGGTCCCCGGGTTCCCGGAGCTCAACGCGTGCCCGGCGGCCTCCGCGGGCCCGGCGGTCCTCGCGGACGCGGCGGTCCCCGCATGCCCGACCGCCCCGGCAGTGCCCGTAGACCCGGCAGTGCCCGTAGACCCGGTGGCCCTCGCGGCCCCGGCAGATCCGGCAGTGCCCGCAGACCCGGTGGCCCTCGCGGCTCCGGCAGACCCGGCCGTGCCCGTAGACCCGGTGGCCCTCGCGGCCCCGGCAGATCCGGCAGTGCCCGCAGACCCGGTGGCCCTCGCAGACCGGGCGGCCCCCGCAGGCCCGGCGGCGGACGCAAGCCCCATCGCCCCGTCTTCCCCGACAGGACCGTTCCCGGGTCCCGCCGCCGGGACGTTCCGGACGGGCCCCGTCCCGCCGTCGAGTTCCACGTACGGCCGGATCCGCAGCGGATCGAAGTCCTCCGCCGCCGCTGCCTGTGCCGTGCGGGCGTCGCGGAGGGCCTCGGCGGCGCGGTCGGTGCAGGCGCAGGAAGGAGTGCTGTCCCGCTGTCTGGGCGCGCCGCACTCCGGGCACGGGTGGCCGTTGGGCTGCTCCACGCGTTCCTCCCTCCCCTCGCGAACTCCAGAGATTATCCAGATCTTCTCCACAGTGCGGCGGGCGAGCCCCCGGAACGACGGCTTCCGAACGGGCTCGGCGGGCCATACCCCCGCACACCGGTCACGATGGAAAAAGTCACAGGACCTCGGGAGGTCTCATGGGCGGGGACACCCACACCGCGAAGCCGCCGGCCGCGGCCCCCGCAGCCGCGGAGCAGGTGCCCGGGAACGTGCTGGTCTCCCTCGGGGCACTGCTCCTCGGGATGCTGCTCGCGGCGCTCGACCAGACCATCGTCTCGACCGCGCTGCCGACGATCGTCAGCGATCTCGGCGGTCTCGATCACCTGTCCTGGGTGGTCACGGCGTATCTGCTGGCCGCGACCGCCGCGACCCCGCTGTGGGGCAAGCTCGGCGACCAGTACGGCCGCAAGCGGCTGTTCCAGACCGCGATCGTGATCTTCCTGGCCGGTTCCGCGCTGTGCGGGGCGGCGCAGGACATGGGGCAGCTGATCGCCTTCCGGGCCGTGCAGGGACTGGGCGGCGGCGGGCTGATCGTGCTGTCGATGGCGCTCGTCGGCGATCTCGTGCCCCCGCGCGAACGCGGCCGCTACCAGGGGCTGTTCGGCGCGGTCTTCGGCGCGACCAGCGTGCTCGGGCCACTGCTCGGCGGGCTGTTCACCCAGCACGCGAGCTGGCGGTGGGTGTTCTACGTCAACCTGCCCGTCGGCCTCGTCGCGCTCGCCGTCATCGCCGCGGTCCTGCGCATCCCGCGCACCGGGCAGCGGCACGTCATCGACTACCTCGGCACCTTCCTCGTCGCGGCCGTCGCCACCTGCCTGGTGCTGGTCGCCTCCCTCGGCGGCACGACCTGGGCGTGGGGGTCGCCGCAGATCGCCGGTCTCGCGGCCCTGGGCGTCGTCCTCGCGGCCGCCTTCGTGGCCGTCGAGCGGCGGGCCGCCGAACCGGTGCTGCCGCTGCGGCTGTTCCGCGTGCGGACCTTCACGCTCTCCGCCGTGATCAGCTTCGTCGTCGGCTTCGCGATGTTCGGCGCGATGACCTACCTGCCGACGTTCCTCCAGGTCGTCCAGGGCGTCAGTCCCACCATGTCCGGGGTGCACATGCTCCCGATGGTGCTGGGGCTGCTGCTGGCCTCCACCGCCTCCGGGCAGATCGTCAGCCGGACCGGCCGCTGGAAGGTGTTCCCGATCGCCGGCACCGGCATCACCACGCTCGGGCTGCTCCTGCTGCACCGGCTCGACGAGAACAGCTCCACCGCCGAACTGAGCGGCTTCTTCTTCGTCTTCGGGCTCGGGCTCGGGCTGGTGATGCAGGTCCTCGTGCTCATCGTGCAGAACGCCGTGCCCTACGCCGACCTGGGCGTGGCCACCTCCGGCGCGACCTTCTTCCGCTCCATCGGGGCCTCGTTCGGCGTCGCCGTCTTCGGCACGGTCTTCGCGGGCCGGCTCGGCGAGCAGCTCACGGACGCCTTCCGGGGAGCGCAGCTGCCGCCCGGCGCCTCGGTGGACGCCCTGGAGGCCGACCCGCGCGGCATCGCCGCCCTGCCGCCCGACCTGCGCCCACCGGCCCTGCACGCCTACGCCACCGCCATCACGGACGTCTTCCTCTACGCCGCCCCCGTCGCGCTCCTCGGCTTCGTGCTGGCCTGGTTCCTCAAGGAGGACCGGCTGCGCGGCTCGGTCACCGCGCCCGACGCCACGCAGACCCTGGCCAGCAACCCCGTCGAGCGGTCCTCGCACGACGAGGTGTGCCGGGCCCTGTCGGTGCTCGGCACCCGTGAGGGCCGGCGTGAGGTCTACCGGACGATCACTGCGCGGGCGGGCTACGACCTGCTGCCCGCGGCGAGCTGGCTGCTGCTGCGGATCCGCCGGTACGGCTCGGTGGAGCCGGGCGTGCTGGCCGAGCGCGGTCCCGTGCAGCTGCCCGTGATCATGGAGGCCGTCCGGCAGGTCGAGGAGCGGCGGCTCGCCCTGCGCCAGGGGCTCGACCTCGTCCTGACCGACCGGGGGCGCGAGGTCGCCGAGCGGCTGGCCCAGGCGCGTGAGGACTCCCTCGCCGAGCTGCTCGGCGACTGGTGGGGGCCGGACCGGCCGACCGACCTGGAACGCCTCGTGCGGGAGCTGAACGGCGAGCTGTGCGGGGCGCGCGGCGAGCGGCCGGACGCCCCGCGGGCGGTGGAGCGGGCGGGCTGACTCAGTCGAGCCGCCTGGCGAACCAGTGGTCGGCGTACGGGGCGTCGTTGTGGGGCGCGGTCTCGTGGTAGCCGAGCCGGGCGTAGAGGGCGCGGGCCTCGACGAGATCGCGGCGGGTGTCCAGGACCATCCGCGCGGCGCCGAGCGCGCGGGCGGCGTCCTCGGCGGCCCGGACCAGCAGCGGCGCGCCGCCCCTGCCGCGCATCGGCTCGCGCACGAACACCCGCGTCAGCTCGGCCGTTCCCGCGTCCAGCAGCCGTACGCCCGCGCTGCCGGCCGGCTCGCCGCCGTACCGGGCGACCAGCAACTGCCCGCGCGGCGGCGCGAGGTCGGCGCCAGGCTCCTTCGCGATCTCCCGTTCCAGCTCGCCGGGGTCGGTGCGGCGCCCCTCGTGCAGCAGGTACCAGCGGTCGCTGACCTCGGTGTAGTACGCCCGCCAGAGGGCGGCGGCGACGGGCGAGTCGTACGGCTCCGGGTTCACGGTCCACGTCATGAGCCGCATTCTCGACAGGCGCCCCACCCGTCACGCAACCGGATAACCCCGCGGCCTCCGGACGCCCCCGGTCCGCCCGCGCGCCGTTTGGCGGCGGGCTCAGCGGCAACCCGGACAGCGAACCGGCTCGCGAGGAGAGCCGGTTGGGCCGAGAACCCGGAAGGCATCCATGTCCACTGGCCTGATCATTGCTCTGATCGTGATCGCGGCGGTCGTCGTCATCATCGCGGCCGTCATGACCCTGCGCTCCCGCGGGCCCCGGCGCGGCCCGAACCTGAAGCGGCGCTTCGGACCCGAGTACGACCGGGTCGTCGCCCGGCACGACGGTGACACCAAGGCCGCCGAGCGCGAGCTGACCGAGCGCGTGCAGCGCCACGGCGACCTGCGCGTACGCCCGCTGGAGCCGGCGCAGCGCGAACAGTACGAGGCGCGCTGGACGGCCGCCCAGGAGCGGTTCGTCGACTCGCCGCGGGAGGCGGTCGCCGAGGCGGACCGGCTGCTCGGCGAACTGGCCGGCGCCCGGGGCTACCCGGACGGTGGGCAGTACGAGGAGCAGCTCGCCGCGCTGTCCGTGCACCACGCCCACCACGTGGACGGCTACCGGCGCGTGCACCGCGCGGCGCACCTGCGCGCGGAGGACGCCCGGGACGGCGGCCAGGGTACGGAAGACATGCGCGAGGCCATGCTGGCGGCCCGCGCCCTGTTCGAGGAACTGGTGCGGCCGGGCCACCACGACGGTGGCCGGCAGGAGGAGCGGCACGAGGGGCACCACCGTGCCGGACTGAACGGCGGCCGCAAGGCCCCGGCCCGCGGCGGCCACATGCCGTGGGCGATGCACCGACGTCAGGCGAAGGAGAGCTGAGTCGATGACCGACATGACCCGACCGCCCGGCGACCACACGCCGGCCGCGCCCGACGCCCGCGGCGAGAGCGCCCTGGGCACCGGCCCCGGGACGACGGTCCCGGACACCCGCCAGGGCACCGACGCGGACCGCGCGACGGCACCCGGCACGGGCGCGCCCGGCACGGCGGCGCCGCGCGGTGACGAGTACGGCACCGGCACGCCCGGCAGGGCGGCCCCCCACGGGGACACCCTCGGTACCGGCACCCCGGGTACGGGCACCCCCGGTACGGACGCGACCCGCGGCGAAGCGCACGACACCGGCCGCACGGGCACCGGCCGCACGGGCACTGGGCACACGGGCGCCGAGCACACGGGCGCCGGGCACACGGGCGCCGGGCACACCGGCGGCAGCGGCACCCCCGCGCACGGGTCCGGCTCCGGCTCCCACGACCGGCTCTTCCCGCACGACGACTCCGACAAGTACGGCGCGCGGCTGCAGCACGCCGTCGCCGGGTTCGTCGACGGGCCCCGGGCCGCCGTCGAGGAGGCCGACCACGTACTGGAGGAGATCGCGGCCCGGTTCACCGAGGCCGTGACCGAACGCCGCCGCACCCTGCGCCGCTCCTGGCAGTCCGTGGAGGGCGGCGAGGGCCGGTCCGTCTCGTCCGCCGACACCGAGCAGCTCCGGCTGGCCCTGAAGGACTACCGCGAGCTGGCGGAACGGCTGTTGCACGTGTGACCCGGGTGAACGGCCCGGCTAACGATCCGCCCGGCGCTCCCGCCACTGCCGTACGACGTCCTCGACGTCGTACGGCTTCTTTCCCAGCGGGGGGCCGGGCGGCGGCTTGAACATCATCTCGCGGATCCTGTCGTTGATCTCACCGATGATCTTCCGGACCATCCGCTCCGTGGGTGCCGCGTACGCGGCCTGGAGCGCGTCCTCCGCCTCTTTGCGCAGCGCCAGCGCCGGAGGGAGCACGGACAGGCCCTCGCGGGCCATCTTCCGCTTGACCCACCACAGTTCGTCGTAGGTGCTCTCCACGTCGGGCGGCAGCGGGCGGCCCGCCCCGGGCAGCCGGTCGAACTCCCCGCGTGCCTCCGCGTCACGGATCTGCTTGTCGACCCAGGACCCGAACTCCACGCCGGGTGGCTTTCGCTCGGTCATGAGGCCATTGTGCCGGACACGGCGCAACTGGGCGTTCTATCATTCGGCGGGCTTGCAGACCCACCGGGACGTCTCAGGAGGAGCGCACGTGCTCGAACTCACCATGGCCGCCGTGTCCGCGGCGGAGGAGGGTGCCACGGCCGGCATGCTCATGGCCGACGCGCCCAGCGAGCCGGGTGCCGTGCTCCGGGTGGGCCGCGACAAGTCGGTGTGCCGGCTCGGCACCCCGGACGACTGGCTGTTCGTCTCCCGGGTGCACCTGGAGTTCCTGTGCGGACCCGACGGCACCTGGCAGGTCACCTGGCTGCGCGGCTCCCAGCCCGACCCGTCCTCCGAAGTCCGCCTGACCATCGGGGAGTTCACCCAGCCCCTCGCTTACGGCGGCACCGTCCCGCTGCCCCGCGGCGGCAGCGGCGAACTCGTGGTGCAGGACCGCACCGCCCCGCGCAGCGTCAACGTCGGCTTCTACCACGAGGTGTGACGGCCGGGCCTCACACCACCCGGGCCAGCGCGAAGCCGTCGTAGCCCTTCAGCCCGACCGTCTGGATCGCCGTGCCGCTCAGCCGGGGGTGCTCGGCGATCAGGTCGATCGCGGCGCGCGTCCCCCGCACGTCGGGGGCGCTGCTGCCGGCGTCGACGACCCGGCCGCCGCGCACCACGTTGTCGAGGACGATCAGGCTGCCCGTGCGGGTGAGCCGGACGGCCCAGTCCACGTAGTGCGGGTTGTTGACCTTGTCGGCGTCGATGAAGACCAGGTCGAACGGCGGCGGGTTCTCGTCGGCCAGCTGGGGCAGCGACTCCAGGGCCGGGCCGACCCGCACCTCGACGAGACGGTCGAGCCCGGCGCGGGCGATGTTGCGGACGGCGACCTCGGCGTGCCGTGGTTCGTACTCCAGGGAGATCAGCCGCCCGTCGCCGGGCAGGGCGCGGGCCAGCCAGATGGTGCTGTACCCGCCGAGCGTGCCGATCTCCAGGATGTGGCGGGCGCCCTGGATCTGGGCCAGGAGCTGGAGGAGCTTGCCCTGGTTGCCCGCCACGTTGATGTGCGGGAGCCCGGCGGCGTCGCTGTCGCGCAGGGCCGCCGCCAGGGCCTCGTCGTCCGGGGCGAGCCGGTCGGTGAAGTAGGTGTCGACCGCGTCCCAGACGTGCGACTCGCTCATGCGGCCCTGCCTTCCGTACGTCAGCGCATGGTTAGCCTGTCTAACGACTTGCGCTGACGACGATAGTGGGTGCGGTGGCGGCTGTCAGCGGTTTATCGCTCCGCGTGTCGGCCGGCCACCGAGGGCGCCGAGCCGGGCAGCGGGCGTCCCGCCGACTCCGCCATGCGCCACACCGCGAAACCGCCGATCACGGCCGCGGCCATCATGTAGTAGGCGGGCATCATCATGTCCCCGGTCGCGCCGATCAGGGCCGTGACCACCAGCGGGGTCGTGCCGCCGAACAGCGACACGGAGACGTTGAAGCCGATGGACAGCGAGCCGTAGCGGACCCTCGTCGGGAACAGGGCCGGGAGCGCCGAGGGCATCGCGGCCGTGAAGCAGACCAGCAGCAGGCCCAGGGCGCCCATGCCGAGCGCGACCGCGAGCAGACTGCCCTCGCGGATCAGCAGCAGGGCCGGGACGGACAGCAGCAGGAAGCCCGCGCAGCCGGCGGCGATCACCGGGCGGCGCCCGATCCGGTCGGTGAGCGCGCCCGCGAACGGCTGGACGACCATCATCAGCACCATCACGCCGAGGACGACGAGCAGGCCGTGCGTCTCGTCGTAGTGGAGCTCGCTGGTCAGGTAGCTCGGCATGTACGACAGCAGCATGTAGTCGGTGACGTTGAAGACCAGCACCAGGCCGACGCAGAGCAGCAGCGCGCGCCACTGGCCGGCGACCATCTCGCGCAGCGGCACCTTGGGCCGGTCCTTCTCGGCCTTGGCGACCTCGGCGGCGAACGCCGGGGTCTCCTCCAGGCGCATCCGCAGGTAAAGGCCGATGAGGCCCATCGGGCCCGCGATCAGGAACGGGACGCGCCAGCCCCAGGAGGTCAGGTCGTCGGCGGAGAGCAGGGCGGTCATCAGGGTGACCAGGCCCGCGCCGCCGATGTAGCCGGCGAGCGTGCCGAACTCCAGCCAGCTGCCGAGGAAGCCGCGCCGCTTGTCCGGGGCGTACTCGGCGATGAACGTCGAGGCGCCGGCGTACTCGCCGCCGGTGGAGAAGCCCTGCACGAGCCGGGCCGCGAGGAGCAGGACCGGCGCGCCCACACCGATCGTCGCGTACGACGGGATCAGGCCGATCGCGAAGGTGCCCGCGGCCATCATGATCATGGTGAGGGCGAGGACCTTCTGGCGGCCCACGCGGTCGCCGAGCGGGCCGAAGACCATGCCGCCGAGGGGGCGGACCAGGAAGGCCGCGGCGAAGGCGCCGAACGTGGAGAGCAGCTGGGCGGTGGGGTTGCCCGAGGGGAAGAAGACCTTGCCCAGCGTGACCGCGATGTAGCTGTAGACACCGAAGTCGAACCATTCCATCGCGTTGCCCAGCGCGGCCGCCTTCACCGCGCGCCGCACGAGCGCGGGGTCGGTGACGGTGGCGCCGGGTGCCTGCGCGGCACGGCTCGCCGGAACGGACGCGGGGGTGACGACTGAGGCAGTCGACAAGACTCGTTCGCCTACCTTTCGACGGGGACAGGGACGCGGTCCCGCGCGGCGGCGCTGTCGTACGGGCCGAAAAGCGACGATAGGCGTGTTTGGCCCCCTTACGGGCCGTACGTCGATCGTTGCAG
The DNA here is from genome assembly GCF_043079125.1 of Streptomyces sp. NPDC015242. Taxonomy (NCBI): domain Bacteria; kingdom Bacillati; phylum Actinomycetota; class Actinomycetes; order Kitasatosporales; family Streptomycetaceae; genus Streptomyces; species Streptomyces sp. NPDC015242. The sequence goes on from NZ_JBIBUF010000012.1 coordinate 32,073, forward strand.
TGTGCACGCAAATCGTGGTTGTGCTGGCACTCCTGCCCCGCCGCACACGGTTCCCACCGGATCTTGATGTGACCCTTCTCGCGTCCACGAGAGGTGGCCGCGCACCGTGCGGACTATCGTCGTCCGGAAATAGGCAGACATACGTCAGGTGAACCCGGGGTGGCTCGCGTCTTCCCCCCGGGGGCGCCGTGCGCCCCTTAAAGTTCGCGGAGGTAATTCCCGCATCTCGGACATGCGGGATGAACTGGGGCGGGAGGCCGACGAGACGTGATGAGCGCGGATCACGGCGGACGACCGGCGGGCACCTTCGGAGCGACATCCGCCGGAGGGGCCCGCCCGCGCCTGAGAGCCGCCCGGCTGGGCCTGTGGCTGATCGCCGCCGTCCTCGCGGCACGGCAGGTCGCCGTCGTCCTCGCCACCCCGCGCGGCGAACGGCTCACGGACCTGGAGACCTGGCTCGGACCGGACGGCGTCCTGCACGTGACCGGCTCGCTCTACGACTCGACCCGCTTCACCGGCACGCCCTTCGGCGGACTCGTCCTCAAGCCCCTCACCCGTGCGGCCGAACAGGCCCTCGGCTGGGGCTGGACCTTCGGCACGCTGCTGCTGGTCGTGGCCCTCGGCCTGATCGCCGCCCGCGCCCTGCCCCCGCCCGTCGGCCGCCGCACGGCGCTGCTGGCCGCCCCCGTGGCCATCAGCCTGCTCATGCTCTCCCTGCCGGTCCGCAACACCCTGTGGCTCGGCCAGACCAGCATCGTGCCGGTCCTGCTCGTCCTGCTGGGCTGCTTCGTCGCCCACGGCCAGCGGCTCAGCGGTCTGCTCATCGGCGTCGCGGCGGCGCTCCAGCCCACCTTGCTGCTCTTCACGCCCCTGTTGTGGCTCACCGGCCGCAGAAGCGCCGCACTCGCCGCCGGCGCCACCTTCGCCGCCGGCACCGGACTCGCCTGGGCGGCGATGCCGCACGACTCGTACCGCTACTGGGTCCACCACATGGCGGGCGCAGGGCTCGGCGGCCCGGCCGACGACCTCGCCAACCAGTCCCTGCACGGCGCCCTGCTCCGGCTCGGCCTCAGCGGCCCGCCGGAGATCGCCCTCTTCCTCACGCTCGGCGCGGCCGTCGCCGTCCTGGCCCTGCGCCGGGCCGTGCGCTACTTCCGCGACGGCCAGCTGCTCCTCGCCGTCGCGATCACCGGCTGCGCGGCGATCGTCGTCTCACCCACGGCCTGGCAGCACCAGCTGCTGTGGGTGCTGCTCGCGGTGGTGGGCAGGGCCGGCCGGCGCGCCTCCGACCGGTACGTGTGGCCGGTGACGGTCGTGCTGGTCATGACCCTGCCGGCGAAGATGCTCCTGCCGAACATGACGATCCTCGCGCCGCTGCGTGACAACGTCGTCCTCCTGGCCGCCCTCGCCGCCGCCACCGCCGTGCCGTTCCTGTCCCGCACCTCGCCGTACCACCGGTCGCCCCTGCCGGCGGAGTACGCGCCCGCCGTCCCGTCCCACTTCCGGCACGTGCCGCTGGTGCCGTTCCTGCGCCGGGTCCTCACCCGCCCGAACCTCCTGCTCGAACTGCTCCTCATCCGGGTCACCTACGCCGCCTACTCCCGGGTCCGCCTCGCGGCCACCGGGGGCAGCAACTCGGCCGGGCGGGCGGAGGCCGAGGAGCACGGCGCGCAGATTCACGCCCTGGAACGGGCCCTGCGCATCGACATCGAGCACTGGGCCAACCACACGGTCGCCGGGATCGACTGGCTGCGCGCGTTCTTCGACTACTACTACACGTCCTTCCACTTCGTCGTCCCGCTCGGCGTCCTCGCCGTCCTCTACTGGCGCCGCCCGGCCGACTACCGCTGGGCCCGCTCCGCCCTGGGCATCACCACCCTGCTCGCCCTGATCGGTTTCTGGCTCTACCCGCTGGCGCCGCCCCGCCTGATGCCGACGCTCGGCTTCATCGACACCGTGCACGGCGTCCAGGACTTCTCCCAGCCGGACTACGGCACGCTCACGGCCCTCACCAACCAGTACGCGGCCATGCCGTCCCTGCACTTCGGCTGGTCGCTGTGGTGCGGGGTGGTGATCGCGGTGCTGGCGCCCCGGTGGTGGATGAAGGGACTGGGCCTGCTCCATCCGCTCTTCACGGTGTCGGCGATCGTCGCGACGGCGAACCACTGGGTGCTGGACGCGGTCGGGGGAGCGGCGGCGGTCGGCCTGGGCTTCGGGCTGACGTATGTGCTCCAGGGGCCGCGGGCCCGCGCGGTGACGCCCGCCGGCGAGGTCAGCAGCGCGCGTGCGGATCAGTCGAAGGACCGTACTGCGAGCTGATCCGGTACTCGCCGGCGGCGAGCACGCTCAGGCGCGTGAACTCGCCGTCGCGGGTGAGACACCCCCCGTCGGCGCGCAGCCACCGCGAGTGGGCGATCCGCACGGTCACCGCCCCCGGGCGCGGGACCCTGACGACCAGTTCGGCGGGGGAGGCGCGGACCACGGAGCCGGGCGCCGAGACGAGCGGTACGGCGTCGCGGACGCGGTACAGCCGCCAGTTCGCGTCCTGCCAGACGGGCTCCAGCCACTCGGGCCGCCGCTCGCGGAGCAGCCGGGCCTCCTCCTTGGCGTACCCGTCCGGCCTGGCCTCCGGCAGCGCGACGAAACCGACCGCCCAGCGGTCCAGCCAGGCCCGGTACGTGGCGGCGGAGAAGGTGCCGTCGTAGAACAGGCGGGCCCGTTCCACGTCGAGCTGGCGGTTCCAGCCCCGGGCCAGGCTGACCTGGGGGGCCAGCTGCGTGGCCTCGCGGTGGTCGCGGGCGGGGACGACCTCGACGCGGCCGCGGCCGGCGCCCAGCCGGTCCAGGGCCCGCACGACCCCCTGGGTCTCGGCGGCCCACGCCGGCACGACGACCGACGCCTTCAGGTCGTCGGCCGTCTTCTTGCCCACCCAGGAGACGGACAGCACGAGCGCGGCGACGAGCAGGAGCCGTCGCAGCCGGGCCGTCCCGGGCAGGGACAGCACGGCCGCGAGGAGCACGGCCGGGGCGAACAGGCCCGCGAGGCGCTCGACGTTGGTCCCGACCGGGGAAGCGACGGCGTACGTCAGGACCGTCCCGGCCGCGTAGACGGCCCCGCACCAGCGGGCGGCCCGCCAGCGACGCGGCGCCAGCGCCGTCACGGCCAGCGCGAACACGACGGGTGGCCAGATGCGCGACAGCGGCATCGGCTGCTCCCCGTGGAACGGGAAGAGGAGCGTGGTCAGCCCGACCACGGCGGCGGGCGGCACCAGCAGCGCGCAGGCCCGGGCCGGCTTCCGCGTGAGCAGGAACCCCGCCCCGACGACGGCGAGGAACAGCCCGGCGACCGGAGAGGCCATGGTGGTCAGAGCGGCGTACGCGGCGGCCGGCACGATGCGCTTCTCGCCGGTCAGCAGCAGGCAGGCGGCGAGGCCGAGGGCGACGCCGAGCGCGAACGTCGTCCGCCCCGAGGCGACGTTGCACCACAGCGCGAGGGAGGCGAGCAGGGCGGGGCCGAGGGGCCCGGGTACGCCGGTGCGCCGGATCAGCACGGCGGCGAGCCAGGAGGCGGCGAGCCCGGAGACCACGGTGACGGTGCGGACGCCCAGGGCCGCCATCACGTACGGGGACAGCAGGCTGTAGTTGGCGGTGTGCATGCCGCCGTACCACGACAGGTTGTAGGCGGATCCGCCGTGCTCCGCGGCGAACCCGGCCCAGGCGTACTGGGCGGCAAGGTCGCCGCCGCCGGTGGCGAGGAACAGCCACCAGGTCGCGTAGAGCGGGACCGTCGCCAGCGTGGCGAGAAGCGGAACGCGGTGGCGCCCGTACAGGGTACGGAGCGTGTGACCCCGCGAGGGGGACGGGCGCGTGTGTCTTATGTCGGCGAGATCGGCTGCGAGCACGTGTTGCTAGACGCCGGCCGGACCGGGCGCGTTCATCCGCGGCGTCCAGTACCACCGGACCGGCACGGGCGAAGGCGACGGCCCCGGGGATCAGGGGGCCGCCGCCTTCGGTCAGGGGGAGCCGGTGTCGGCTCAGTACCAGTGGTTGGTCTGCCAGAAGTCCCAGGCGCCGCAGGCGCTGCCGTAGCGGTCCTTCATGTAGTCCAGGCCCCACTCGATCTGCGTGGCCGCGTTGGTCTTCCAGTCGGCGCCGGCCGAGGCCATCTTCGAGCCCGGCAGGGCCTGGACCAGGCCGTAGGCGCCGCTGGAGGCGTTCTGCGCGTTCACGTCCCAGTGGCTCTCCTGCTCGACGATCTTCGAGAAGCACTGGTACTGGGCGTCGTCGCCGATCATCTTCTGCGCGACCGCCCGCGCCGAGGAGGCCCCCGCCGGCGCGGCCTGCGCGGGCCCGGCGGCGATCAGCGTGCCGCAGGTGGCGGCGGCCAGGGCGGCAGCGGCGAGAGCCTTCTTCGGGGTGGCGGCACGGCGGAGGACGGAAGCGGCGGGCACAGGCGGCCTTTCGTCGGGGGTGGGCGGTCGTCCAGAGAAACAGGACCGCCGGGATGCCCGCAATGAACCCTTTTACTAGGTATGGCCGCATGGGTGGGGTGGCTCGTCCGCCTGACCGGGCGTTGTGCCTACGGCCCCGCTTCGTACGTGACGCGGGTCATGTGGGGGGCTTCACTGCCCGGCTTCGCCTCCGGCCCCTCGAACGTGACCGGCGTCTCGAAGGCCGCCCGCCGGGTGGCCCGGCGCAGCGCCCGCAGCACCGCGGGGCCCAGGGTGAGGGTCAGGACGACCGTGACGACCGCCCGGCCCAGGTCCCAGCCGAGCGACGTGGCCACGCAGTACGCCAGGAAGCGGGCCAGGTTCGTGGCGACCGGCGCGTGCGGGTCGAAGGCGACGTTCGAGGCCAGAGCGCTCATGAAGGGCCAGCCCGCCAGGTTCATCACCGTCCCGTAGGCGAAGGCCGCGAGGAAGCCGTACGCCCCCAGCAGCGCGAGTTCGCCCCGGCCGCGCAGCCGGTCCGGGCCGGGCAGCAGGCCCGCGGCCATCGCGAACCAGCCCATCGCCAGCATCTGGAACGGCAGCCAGGGCCCGACGCCGCCCGTGAGCAGCGCGGACGCGAACATCGTCACCGAGCCGAGCACGAAGCCGAAGCCCGGCCCGAGGACCCGGCCGCTGAGCACCATCAGGAAGAACATCGGCTCGATGCCGGCGGTCCCCGCGCCGATCGGCCGCAGGGCCGCCCCGGCCGCGGCCAGCACACCGAGCATCGCGACCGCCTTCGGGCCGAGTCCCGACTCCGAGATCGCCGCGGCCACGACCGCAACCAGCAGCACCAGCAGGCCCGCGAAGAGCCAGGGCGCGTCCTGCGCGTGCGCGCCGACCTGCGAGCCGGGCGGCGCGAGGAAGGGCCAGCCGAAACCGGCGACCCCGACGGCACTGACCAGGAGCAGTGCGGTGAGCGAGCGGGGGCCGAGGCGGACGGCCCGCGCCTGCCGTTGCGCGCTCACGAGGCGGCCCCGGGGCCGAGGGCCGCGCGGACCTGGGAGACCGTGAGCCACTGCTGCGGGGCCAGGATCTTGGTGACCTGCGGGGCGAAGGACGGGGAGGAGACCACGACCTGAGCCGTCGGGCCGTCCGCGATCACCTCGCCGCCGGCGAGCAGCACGACCCGGTGGGCGAGCTCCGCCGCCAGTTCCACGTCGTGGGTGGCCAGCACGATCGCGTGCCCCTCGGCGGCCAGGCCGCGCACCACCGCGACCAGGCGGGCCTTCGCCGCGTAGTCCAGGCCGCGGGTCGGCTCGTCCAGCAGGAGCAGCGGGGGGCGGGCCGTCAGCACGACGGCCAGGGCCAGCGCGAGCCGCTGCCCCTCCGACAGGTCCCGGGGGTGGATGTCGTCGGTGACGCCCGGGAGCAGCTCGGTGACCAGGCCCCGGCAGGTGCCGGGAGAGGCGCCCGCGTCCCGGTCGGCCGCCGCGCACTCGGCGGCGACGGTGTCGGCGCAGAGCAGGTCGCGGGGTTCCTGCGGGACCAGGCCGACCTTGCGGACGAGGTCCTTCGGGGCGGTGCGGTGGGGGACGGCTTCGCCGAGGCGGACCGTTCCCGAGCTGGGAGTGACCAGACCCACCAGGGAGTTGAGCAGGGTGGACTTGCCGGCGCCGTTGCGGCCCATGAGGGCGATGGTCTCGCCGGGGGCGATGGTGAGGTCGACGCAGCGGAGGGCCTGAACGCGCGTGCGGGTGACCGAGAGGGAGCGGAGTGCGCCGATGGGTGCGGGGACCGCGGAGCGGTCGCGGGTGCTCCGGGGCTGGTCGCGCCGTTCCCCGCGCTCCTGCCGGGCGCCTTCCAGCCGTTGCTTCAGCAGGGCCGCCCTGCGCCTGGCGTCGCGGACCGTCATCGGCAGGGGCGTCCAGCCCGCCAGCCGGCCCAGGGCCACCACCGGCGGGTACACCGGGGAGACGGCCATCACCTCGGCCGGCGGCCCCACCACGGGGGCCGCGCCCGGGCCCGGCAGCAGGACGACCTGGTCGGCGTACTGGATGACGCGTTCCAGCCGGTGCTCGGCCATGAGGACCGTCGTGCCCAGGTCGTGCACCAGCCGCTGGAGGACCGCCAGGACCTCCTCGGCCGCCGCCGGGTCGAGCGCGGAGGTCGGCTCGTCCAGGACCAGCACGCTCGGGTGCGGGGTGAGCACCGAGCCGATCGCGACGCGCTGCCGCTGGCCGCCGGAGAGCGTGGCGATGGGGCGGTCCCGCAGGTCCGCGAGGCCCAGCAGGTCGAGCGTCTCCTCGACCCGGCGGCGCATCACGTCCGGGGCGAGACCCAGTGACTCCATGCCGTAGGCGAGTTCGTCCTCGACGGTGTCGGTGACGAAGTGGGCGAGCGGGTCCTGGCCGACCGTGCCCACCACGTCGGCCAGTTCGCGCGGCCTGTGGGTGCGGGTGTCGCGGCCGGCGACGGTGACCCGGCCGCGCAGCGTGCCGCCGGTGAAGTGCGGCACGAGACCGCTGACCGCGCCCAGGACGGTCGACTTGCCCACCCCGGACGGGCCCGCGAGCAGGACGAGTTCACCCTCGGGGACCTCGAAGTCGACGCCCTGGACGGTGGGTCCGGCGGCCCCGTCGTAGGTGACGGACACGTCCTCGAAGCGGATCACGACGGCTCCTGGGGATCGGGGGCGACGAAGGCGGGCAGCAGGCCGAGCAGCACGGCCGCCGCGGGCCACACGGGAAGAGCCGGGGCGACGAGCGGGACCACCCCGGGATGCAGGGCGGCGGGGTCGCGCACGGAGGCGAGGGTGAGCAGCGCCGCGACCGCCACGCCCGAGGCGACGACGAGGCAGGCGCGCACGTCCCAGCGGTCCGGGCGGTAACGGGTGCGCAGGGAACGGCGGCCGCCGAGCTTGAGGCCCGCCAGAGCGGCGGTGACGCCGGCGAGGAGGACCGGGACGCCGTAGCTGCCGCCCTCGGCCGTGAGGAGCCCGTACGTACCGGCGCAGACACCGAGCAGACCGCCGAGGGTGAGGGCGGCGGTGGTCCGCCGCACCGCGGCCGGGACCCGGGCCGTACGGCCGTAGCCGCGGGCGTCCATCGCGGCGGCGAGGGATACCGAGCGTTCCAGGGCGCCCTCCAGCACCGGCAGGCCCACCTGCAGCAGGCCCCGGATCCCCTGGTCGGGGCGGCCGCGCAGGCGGCGGGCGGCCCGCAGGCGCCGCACGTCCGCGATCAGGTGCGGGGCGAACGTGAGGGCCACGACCACCGCGACACCCGTCTCGTACAGGGCGCCCGGCAGGGACTTCAGCAGCCGCGAGGGGCTGGCCAGGGCGTTCGCGGCGCCGACGCAGATCAGCAGGGTGGCGAGCTTCAGACCGTCGTACAGGGCGAAGGTGAGGGCCTCGGCGGTGACCTCGCCGCCGAGGCGGATGCCCTGCGCCCAGGTGGGCAGGGCGGCCTCGGGGAGCGTGAACAGCGTGTGCGTGCCGGGGATCGGCGAGCCGAGGACCGTCGCGAACAGCAGGCGGATCAGCAGCACGGCGAGAGCGAGCTTCACGAAGGCGCCGTAGGAGCGGGACCAGGGGGTGTCCGGGCGCCGGGTGGCCACCACGTACGCGGAGACGGCGACGAGCAGGGCGAGCAGGAGGGGGTTGGTGGTGCGGGTGGCCGCGGTGCCGAGGGAGAGGGCCCACAGCCACCAGGCGCCGGGGTGGAGCGTCCTACCCACGCCGGCGTACCTGCCAGATCGCCGCCCCGGCCAGGAGCGTCACCACGCCGACGCCCGCCACGAGACCCAGGGACGGTCCGTCGTCCCGCTGTTCCCTCCGCTCCGCCGCCGGCTTCCGCTGCTTCCCCGACACCGGCTCGCCGCAGCCCCTGTCCGGGTAGCCGGAGATCGCGCACAGCAGGGCGTTGGTGTCGTAGCGCAGGGGCTTGGCCACCGCGGCGAGGGCCTCGGCGGTCGTGGCGTCGGGCGGGACCTGCGCGCAGGCCGTCCTCGCGGCGGGCGGCGTCTCGCCCTCGGGGGCGTCCGCGGGCGTGCCGAAGTCGAGGAGCAGGGCGACGCGCTTGGTGCCCTCCCGGGCGGGCGTCCTCGCGCAGATCGCCGCGAAGTCGGCCCGGCCGCGGGGCCGGGCGGCGTCCTCGGAGTCCTCGCTCACCGCGAAGCGGAGGCCCTGGACGTCCCCGTCGGAGGGCCGGGCCGTGGACGGGCCCTGGGTGGCGTAGACCCAGCGGCCGCCGTCGCGCTCCCAGAACGACCAGTACCGGTAACCGGCGGCCCGGGCCGCCTGGCCCGCGCCCGCGACCAGCAGGAGCGCGGCCAGGAGCAGGAGAACGGCCCGGCGGATCACGGCTGCTGCTTCCGGCGGCCGGTGAACAGGAACCCGATGCCGATGCCCGCGACGAGGCAGACGCCGACGTACCACCACACGCCGAACATCGAGTCCGAGTCGTCCTTGTCGTCCTTGACGGCCTTGCCGCCGGCGTCCGCGGCGGCCTGCGGGGCCGGGCCGGTCCCGTTGAGCTGCTTCACCAGGTCCGCGCCGCCGAAGTCGCGCGGGTCCGCGCCCGTCGCGTGGGCGGCGAGGATCAGCTGGGCGTAGGCGGCCGGACCGCTCCGGGCCGCCCAGTCCGCGGAGTTCTTCTCCAGCCAGCGCACGGACCTCTCCGCCTGCTCGGTGTCGCCGCGCGCGGCCAGCGCGACGACCGCGTCGGCGGTGTTGCCGTGGTCGGGCTGCGGCTCGGCACCGGCCAGGGCCGACATCAGGTGGTCGTCGTCCTCGCCGAGGGCGGACGTGAGGTACGCGGCCCCGTTCGCCGCCGCCTGCTCCGGGGTGCGCGGCTCGGCGCAGGCCGCGCCGGACGTCCCGCCGGGCTTCTGACCGGGCTTCACGACCATGCCCCGGCCCAGGGCGCCGAGGACACCGGCCGCGGTGGCGTCCGCGTTGGCGGCCAGTTCGCCCTTCTTGTCCGGCTGGAACGCGAACGCCCCGGCGCCGTCCCCGTCGCAGGGGAGGGCGAACTTCAGCAGCGCGTCGTAGGGCGACTTGCCGCTCTTCTCCACCCGGTCCGGCCGCTCGCCCACGGCGGCGAGCGCGCCGATGACGACCGACGTGGAGTTGGTGTCGCTGGCGCCGCCGGGCGCGTAACCCCAGCCGCCGTCCTTGTTCTGGACGGACTTCAGCCAGGTGACCGCCTTGCCGGTGACGTCGTCGTGCCCGCCGAGCGCGGCCAGGGCCTGCACGGCGGCGGACGTGGCGTTGGTGTCGAGCGGGGTCCTGGCGCCGCAGGCGGTGGCGGGGTCGGGGCGGTAGGAGGCGAACCCGCCGTCCGCGCACTGCTGGCGCACCAGCCACTCCACGGACTTCGTGGCCGGCCGCACACCGGCCGTGTCCTGCGCGAGCAGCGCGAGCGACTGGCGCCAGACGCCGTCGTACGTCGGGTCCGCGTCGCCGTACAGGGCGGAGGGGAGTGCCTGGGACGGCGAGGGGGACGGGTCGGCGGCGGCCGGGGCGGCGGCGCCGATCACGGCGGCGGCGGCCAGGATCGCGGCGCTGCGGCGGACGTTCATGATCGGCGGGTGCCTCTCCCTGTGCGGGAGCCGGGCAGCGCGGGACACCCCGGCGGCTCGGCTCCGTATACCTCGACGGTGCCGTGCCCGGCGGACTGCCGGGCACGTGAGCCGGTCACGGACCGTACGCGGCGATCCGGCTCACCGCCGCTGTGGTGGCGGTTCACGGTTGCGGGTCAGCGCCGGAATTGCACCGGCTTTCCCCCGTACGGTGTGATGACGACCCGCTCACTGTACCCGCCCGTAGGGAACCGCCCGGGGGCGGCATGTGCGGCGGGGCCGCCACTGGGCGAACTCCTCTGCACGGCGCAGGAGTTGGCCCGCTCGGAGGCATGTACCGGATAACGTGGGGCTTCCCGACCACACCCAGGAGCGTCCATGAGCGAGCAGGTGGAGAACGCCGAGCAGGAGCCGTTCGACAAGATCGACACCTCGGTGCCGCACTCGGCCCGGATCTGGAACTACTGGCTCGGCGGCAAGGACAACTACGAGGTGGACCGTGTCGCCGGTGACGCCTTCCGGGAGATCTTCCCCGGGATCGAGACCGGGGCCCGCGCCGCCCGCTACTTCCTCGCGCGCGCCGTCCGCCACCTCGCCGCCGAGGAGGGCGTCCGGCAGTTCCTCGATGTCGGCACCGGCCTGCCCAACGTGGACAACACCCACCAGATCGCCCAGCGCGTGGCCCCGGAGAGCCGGATCGTCTACGTCGACAACGACCCGCTGGTCCTCGCCCACGCCCGCGCGCTGCTCACCAGCACCCCGGAAGGCGTCACCAACTACGTCGACGCCGACCTGCGCCGGCCGGACACGATCATCCGGGAAGCCGGCAGGACCCTGGACTTCGACCGGCCCGTCGCGCTGATGCTGATGGGCATCCTCGGCCACATCGAGGACCACGACGAGGCCCGTTCGATCGTGCGGCAGCTGGTGGACGCCCTGCCCTCCGGCAGCTACCTCGTGAGCTACGACTCCACCGACACCAGCGAGGACTACGTCCGGGCCATCAACCAGTACAACGAGGGCGGTTCGATCCCCTACATCCTGCGCAGCCCGGAGCAGATCGCCCGCTACTTCGACGGGCTGGACCTGCTCGAACCGGGCGTCACGTCCTGCTCCCGCTGGCGCCCCGACGCGGCCGCCCTCGACCTGCCCGCCGAGGTGCACCAGTACGGCGGAGTCGCCCGCAAGTCCTGAGCCGTCGCACCGCCGGTGCGGCCGCCGGGGCTTCCGCCCAAGTCGTCAGGTCTCCTGCAGGACGCGGTGCAGGATGGTCGGGGTCTCGTCCGGCGACTCGGCCTCGACCACCAGCCGGTTCATCGCGTCCCAGTGGCGCTCGATCTCCGCGGGCTTGTCCGGGTACAGGGCGGTGGTCAGCTTCTCCAGGTAGACGATGTCCGGCAGCTGCCCGCCGGGCAGGCGCAGGATGGTCACCGGGCCGCCCTCCGCCGCGTGCCCGCCCGAGGAGAACGGCAGGATCTGCAGGGTGACCTGCGGCAGCCGGCAGACCTCGATGAGGTGCCTGAGCTGGGCGCGCATCACCCGGATTCCGCCCACCGGGCGGCGCAGCGCCGCCTCGTCGAGCACGGCCCACAACCGGGTGGGCTGCTGCCGGTACAGGATCCGCCGGCGGGTCATCCGCAGCGCGACCCGGCGCTCGATCTCCGCCGGACCGGCCTGGGGGTGGGCGACCCGGAGGGAGGCGCGCGCGTAGTCGGGGGTCTGCAGCAGGCCGGGCACGCGCTGGACCTGGTAGCAGCGCACCAGGCTCGCCGCCTGCTCGGCCCCGAGGTACGTCTGCATCCACGGGGGCACGACATCGCTGTAGTAGCGCCACCAGGCGGGGGTGTTGGCCTGCTCGGCGAGGGCCAGCAGGGTGGCGCGCTCGGCCTCGTCGGTGACGCCGTAGTGCGTGAGCAGGTCGGCGACGTCGCGCAGCTTGAATCCGTGACGCCCGGTCTCCATCCGGCTGATCTTGGACGAGGAGGAGCGGATGACCCGCCCCGCGTCGGCGCGGCCGATGCCCCGCTCCTCGCGCAGTCGCCGCAGCCGGGCGCCGAGCACCAGCCGCGGCACCATGGGCCCGGCCGACCGGGCGTCCAGGGCTCCCCTGCCGATCGTGACGGATGCGGCTTCTTCGGTGCCCATGGGCATCTCTCCCGGTGCGAGCGTTGCGTCCGACCATCCTAGGGGGCGCAGCCCACCATCAAGTGCCCTCTTCCGGCGGACAGTTCACAGGATCCGACCCACATCGCCACCTACCTGCGGGAGGCCTCGGAGGGGGCGGGACGGGTCACTCGTGGGCGTCCGGGCCGGTCAGGTCGATCAGACGGCACACCGTCTCGATGTCGATCTTGACCTGGGCGATGGAGGCGCGGCCCGACAGCCAGGTGATCAGGGCCGAGTGCCAGGTGTGCTCGATGACCCGGACCGCCGACAACTGCTCGGGGGTCGGGTGCTCCTGGCCCATGGCGTCCAGGATGATCGCCGTGGTCTGCCGGGAGACCTGGTCGACCTCCGGGCTCACGCTGCGGTCGGCGAAGGTGAGCGCGCGGACCATGGCGTCGGCCAGCTGCGGCTCGCGCTGCAGGGCGCGGAAGGCGCGCATCAGCGTCTCGGCGACCCGCCCGGCCGCCGTTTCACCCTGCGGCGGTTTCTTCCGGAGCGTGCCGTGCATGTGCTCCAGCTGGTCCTGCATCGTGGCGACCAGCAGGTGGATCTTGGAGGGGAAGTAGCGGTACAGCGTGCCCAGCGCCACCTGCGAGGACTCCGCGACCTCGCGCATCTGCACGGCGTCGAAACCGCCCCGGCCGGCCAGCTGCGCGCTCGCGTGCAGGATGCGGCGGCGACGGGCCTCCTGCCGCTCCGTCAGCGGCGGGGAGGCGGGGAGCGCGGCTCCGGCTTCCACCTTGGCCGGCTTGGCCACCTTGTTCACCTCGGCGTTCACCTGGGCTTCCGCGGGCATGGTCCGGTCCCGTTCCGTGACCGTCCGTGAGGGCGAGTGATCAGACAGCATGGCACGGCGCCGGCCGTGGCGTGAATCACCTGATCCACTGGTCACAGCGCCCTTACCTGCCGGTAGATTCGGAGCCTCCGGACGATCAAGTCTGAAACTTGTTCTAGATTAGCGTCCCGGCGTAATCTCGCGGGACAGTGCAGGAAGAAGGGGGCCCGGAGTGACCGCTGAGGCCAGGGAGGCCGGGGCCCCGGGGGACCCCGCTGCCGACGGCTTGCGACCGCTCGACATCGCGCTCCTCACCTATAAAGGGAACCCGTTCTGCGGCGGCCAGGGCGTCTACGTCCGGCACCTCTCCCGCGAACTGGCCCGCCTCGGCCACCGCGTCGAGGTCATCGGCGCCCAGCCCTACCCCGTCCTCGACGAGGGCTACGACGGCCTGAGCCTCACCGAGCTGCCCAGCCTCGACCTGTACCGCCAGCCGGACCCCTTCCGCACGCCCGGGCGCGACGAGTACCGCGACTGGATCGACGCGCTGGAAGTGGCGACCATGTGGACCGGCGGCTTCCCCGAGCCCCTGACCTTCTCGCTGCGTGCCCGCCGCCATCTGCGCGCCCGGCGCGGCGCGTTCGACGTGATCCACGACAACCAGACCCTCGGCTACGGCCTGCTGGGCGACGTCGGCGCGCCGCTGGTGACGACCATCCACCACCCCATCACCGTGGACCGGCAGTTGGAGCTGGACGCCGCGGAGAGCCGGCAGCGGCGCTGGTCGGTGCGGCGCTGGTACGCGTTCACGCGCATGCAGAAGCGCGTGGCGCGGCGGCTGCCGTCCGTGCTCACCGTCTCCGGCACGTCCCGCCAGGAGATCATCGACCACCTCGGCGTCCGGCAGGACCGCATCCACGTCGTCCACATCGGCGCCGACACCGACCTGTTCTCACCGGACCCCTCGGTCCCGGTGGTGCCGGGCCGCATCGTGACGACGTCCAGCGCGGACGTGCCGCTGAAGGGCCTGGTGTACCTGGTCGAGGCGCTGGCGAAGGTGCGCGCCGAGCACCCCGGGGCGCATCTCGTCGTGGTCGGCAAGCGCCCTGCGGAGGGGCCGGTCGCCCAGGCGATGGAACGCTACGGGCTGGAAGGCGCCGTGGAGTTCGTCAAGGGCATCTCCGACGCGGAGCTGGTCGACCTGGTGCGGTCGGCGCAGGTGGCGTGCGTGCCGTCGCTCTACGAGGGCTTCTCGCTGCCGGCCGCGGAGGCCATGGCGACGGGGACGCCCCTGCTCGCCACGACCGGGGGCGCGATCCCCGAGGTCGCCGGACGGGACGGCGAGACGTGCCTGGCGGTGCCGCCCGGCGACTCCGAGGCCCTGGCCGCGGGGCTCGGCCGCCTGCTGGGCGACCCGGACCTGCGCGCCCGGCTCGGCGCGGCCGGGCGCGAGCGGGTGCTGCGGCACTTCACCTGGGCCCGGGCCGCGGAGGGAACGGTGGCCCGTTACCGCGAGGCGATCGACCGGGCCGGGGGCGGTCCGGCCACGGCGGTCGGCGTTACGTCCTCCGGTTCCGGTGGCCGTTCCGCGACGACGGCAGGCGCGGTCTCTCCGGCCTCCGCCGCGCCGGCCGGGGCCGATTCCCTGGGTCCCGTGGGGCCGGCGGGCGCCGGCGCCCCGCTGTCCGCGTCCCCGGCAGGTGCCGTCTCCCCGGCTCCCGCCGCCGCGACGGGGTCCGTCCCCCCGGCCCCCGCAGATGTAACAGGCGTCAACTCCGAAAGCAGGGCCACGTGCTGACCGTCGACTTCTCCCGGTTCCCGCTCGCCCCGGGCGACCGTGTCCTGGACCTCGGCTGCGGTGCCGGACGTCACGCGTTCGAGTGCTACCGGCGCGGCGCGCAGGTCGTGGCGCTGGACCAGAACGCCGACGAGATCCGCGAGGTCGCGAAGTGGTTCGCGGCGATGAAGGAGGCCGGCGAGGCGCCCGAGGGCGCCTCGGCCACGGCCATGGAGGGCGACGCCCTCGCGCTGCCCTTCCCCGACGAGTCCTTCGACGTCGTCATCATCTCCGAGGTGATGGAGCACATCCCGGACGACAAGGGCGTCCTCGCCGAGATGGTGCGGGTGCTGAAGCCCGGCGGCCGCATCGCCGTCACCGTGCCGCGCTACGGCCCCGAGAAGGTCTGCTGGGCCCTGTCCGACGCCTACCACGAGGTCGAGGGCGGCCACATCCGCATCTACAAGGCCGACGAGCTGCTCGGCAAGATCCGCGAGGCCGGCCTGGAACCGTACGGCACCCACCACGCCCACGCGCTGCACTCGCCCTACTGGTGGCTCAAGTGCGCGTTCGGCGTCGACAACGACAAGGCGCTGCCGGTGCGGGCGTACCACAAGCTGCTGGTCTGGGACATCATGCAGAAGCCCCTGGCGACCCGGGTCGCCGAGCAGGCGCTCAACCCGCTGATCGGCAAGAGCTTCGTGGCGTACGCGACCAAGCCGCACCTGCCGCGTCCGGCCGGCGTCGAGGCGGACGCCCAGTGACGACTCCCCGGACGGAACACCTGGTCCTGCCCGGGGTCCTCACCGCCGGGCAGGCGGCCGAGACCGTCGCCGGCATCCTCGCCGTGCAGCGCGAGGACGGCGCGATCCCCTGGTTCCGGGGACACCACCTCGACCCGTGGGACCACGTCGAGGCGGCGATGGCCCTGGACGCGGCCGGTGAGCACGAGGCCGCCGAGCGGGCCTACCTGTGGCTGGCCCGGCACCAGAACGACGACGGCTCCTGGTACGCGGCCTACGCAGACGGGGAGTTCGCCGACGTCACCGACCGCGGCCGGGAGACCAACTTCGTCGCCTACGCAGCCGTCGGCGTCTGGCACCACTACCTGTCCACCGGGGACGACACGTTCCTGGAGCGGATGTGGCCGGCGGTGTACGCGGCGGTGGAGTTCGTGCTGCGCCTGCAGCAGCCCGGCGGGCAGATCGGCTGGCGGCGCGACGACGACGGCACGGCGACCACCGACGCCCTCCTGACCGGCTCCTCCTCGATCCACCACGCGCTGCGCTGCGCCCTGGCCATCGCCGAGCAGCGCGAGGAGCCGCAGCCCGACTGGGAACTGGCGGCCGGTGCGCTGCGGCACGCGATACGCCACCACCCGGAGCGGTTCCTGGACAAGAACCGGTACTCGATGGACTGGTACTACCCCGTGCTGGGCGGCGCGCTGACCGGGGCGGAGGCCAAGGCCCGGATCGAGGAGGGCTGGGAGCGCTTCGTCGTGCCGGACCTCGGCGTGCGGTGCGTCGTGCCCAACCCGTGGGTGACAGGAGGTGAGTCCGCCGAGCTCGCCCTCGCCCTCTGGGCGATGGGGGAGTCCGACCGGGCCCTGGAAGTGCTCCAGTCCATCCAGCACCTGCGGGACCCGGACAGCGGGCTCTACTGGACCGGCTACGTCTTCGACGACGACGCGATCTGGCCGCGTGAACTCACGACCTGGACCGCCGGGTCGTTGCTGCTCGCCGTCGCCGCGCTGGGAGGCCATGAGGCGACCTGCGCGGTGTTCGGCGGGGAGCAGTTGCCCAGAGGGCTGGAAGCGGACTGCTGCGACTGAGTGTGTGGGGGCGCGGGTGCGTGCGTGGTGCTCGGCGCAGTTCCCCGCGCCCCTGAAGGACGTGCCCTGAGGACCTGCCCGGGGGCGGCGTCAGTGCCGGTGCACCCGGTTGGCGATGGCGTGGCCCACGAACAGGTACACCACCGCCGCCAGACCGTAGCCGGCGACGACCCTGGCCCAGGCCTCGTCGAACGTGAACAGGTCGTGCGACCAGCCGGCCAGCCAGCGGGCCGCGTCGTGGATGAACTGGACGAAGTCGTTCGCCCGGTTCGCGTCCAGCAGGTACATCACGATCCACAGGCCCAGGATGAGGGCCATGATGTCGGCGACGACCGCGATGATCGTGCCGGCTTGATTCGCGCCGTTGCGATATCGAGGGGACATGCCCATCGGATTGCCCGTGCGGCCGGATCGAAACCCGCCGTGCGCTTCCGCCCGTGTTCAACGGACGTTCCCCGCAGGGCCGTTCGGGGTACACCCGGATCACCGACGATCCTGGCCCGGCAACCCGGGGGGAACGCCGGTGTCACGGGGGGAGAGCGCCGTTGCCCGAGAACGGACCCGCCGGCGGAGAGCCGGCACTGAACGTCACCAGACGCCCGCGCCGGCGTCTGCGCAGAGCGCTGGCGTCGGCGCTGCCCGTCCCGGTCGTCGGTCTGGCCCTGCTCGTGGGCTCCGGCAACCTCCTGCTGCCGCTGCGCCAGGTGATCACCATCGAGGCCAAGATGGCCTCCAAGAGGGACTTCTTCCAGGACCCCGAGGTCGAGCGGCTGCTGCTGAAGCACGGCTTCCGCGTGCACATCACCAACATGGGCTCGCGTGAGATCGCCCGGCAGGACCACGAGGGATACGACGTCGTCTTCCCCTCCGGCCAGCCGGCCGCCGACCTGATCAGCCGGCAGCGGGCCCGGGCGAACCGTCCGGTGCTGCTCTTCCGCCCCTTCGTCAGCCCCATCGTGCTGGCCACCTACCGCGACTACGCCGAGGTGCTCGCGGCGGAGGGCGTGGCGCGGCGTCTGCCGGGCCCGGGCGAACGGCCGATGTACTACACCCTCGACATGCGCAAGTTCCTCGACCTGGCCCGCGGCAAGCGCGACGGCGTCCGGCGCGACCCGGACAACGGTTACCGCTGGGACGAGATCGACCGCGGCGACCGCGTCCGCAACGGCAACAAGATCCTCGCCCAGACCTCGGACATCTGCGAGGCCAACTCCGCCGGCACCTACCTCGGCCTCGTGGCCTTCGTCGAGCACGGGAACGACGCGCCGGACGACGCGGCCGAGGCCGAGGCACTGGCCCGGAAGATCAAGCCGCTCCTCGTCGAGCAGGGCCTGCCGTCCTCCGAGCGCGCCGAGACGTATCTGTCCCCCGACGGGCAGAGCATCGCCCCCGTCTCGGTGATCTACGAGCACCAGTTCCTCGCCCACCAGATCAGACACCGGGCCGAGAAGGGCGTGACCGACGCCGAGCGCGTCCTGCTCTACCCGTCCACCCGCTTCGTCACCGAACCCCAGCTCGTCGCGCTGACCGGCGACGGCGCCCGGCTCGGGGAACTCGTCAGCAAGGACCCCGAACTCCAGCAGCGGGCGATGGAGTTGGGCTTCCGGGCCCGCAACGCCACCGGCGGCACCGCCGGCGACGCGCTCACCCGGTTCCTCACCGAGCGGCGGATCCCGGTGCCCACCACCTCGTCCGACGACACCCGGGCCGTGCTGCCCAGCCTGCCCCTGCTGGAGAGGATGATCGAGATCGTCGGCGACTGCCCGGACCGGACGGGCGGCCCGTGAGGCGCGGCGCGGGCCTGCCGGCGCTCTGCCTCGTGCTCCTCGCCGCGCTCCTCACCGCCTGCTCGGGCGGCGACGACGATACGGTCCGGCTGCGTGTGCTCGCCGGCCCCGACCTCGCCGTACCGGCACCGCTGCTCGCCGAGCTGAAGGACGAGACCGGCGTCGATCTGCGTCTGGACCCCAGGGCCGACGCCGAGACGAAGACCCCCGACCGCGACCGGTACGACCTCGCGTGGCTGTCCTCCGACCGCTATCTGCGCCTCACCGACAAGAACGCCACCCGGGGAGTGCAGCGCACGCCCACCATGACGTCCCCCGTCGTGGTGGGGCTGCGGCCCGACGTGGCGCGGCAGGTGCGCGCGAGGGCACCCGGCCCCCGGCTCACCTGGGCCGACATCGCCGACGCGGCCGCCACCGGCACCGTACGCTTCGGCATGGCCGACCCCCGGCAGGCCGGCAGCGGCCTTGCCGCCCTCGTCGGCGTCGCCACCGCAGCGGCCGGAACCGGGGCCGCGCTGCGCCCCGGGGACGTCTCCTGCGACCGGCTGCGCGGCTTCCGCTCCGGCCAGACCCTCACCGCAGCCACCGGTCCCGCCCTCGTCGACTCCTACCCCGGCCACCAGGACGAGGCCAACGCCCTCATCACCTACGAGTCCGACCTGCTGGCCCTCAACGCCTCCGGCCGCCTCGGCCACCGGCTGGAGATCGTCCGCCCCGAGGACGGCACGGTCCTGGCGGACTTCCCGCTGCTGCTGCTGAACCCGCGGCACCGCGCCGCGTACGACAAGGTCACCGAGTGGCTGCGCCGTGACGCGGTGCAGCGGCAGATCATGCGGCACACCCTGCGCCGCCCCGTGAACACGACGGTCGCACGGGACGCCCGGCTGCGCGAACCGGTCGGCAACGCGCTCTTCTACCCCGACCGGCGCGAGGTCGTCGACATGCTGCTGGCGGACTACGGCGACCCCGGCCGCCGCACCACGAACCAGGTGGTCTTCCTGCTCGACTCCTCCGGCTCGATGCGCGGTGCCCGCTCGGCCGCCCTGCGCGCGGCCTTCGCCGGCCTCAGCGGCGCTGACCCCTCCGCCTCCGGCAGGTTCACCCGCTTCCACCGGGGCGAGCGGCTGACCGTCGTCCGCTTCGGCGAACGGGTCCTGGCGGAGCGGACCGTCACCGTCACCGGGCCGAAGGACCTGACGGCCCTCGCCGACGCCGTCGCCCGGAGCGGTCAGGGCGGCGCCACCGCGCTCTGGTCCGCCCTCGACCACGGCTACCGCATCGCCGCCCGCGCCCTGGCCGACGACCCCGGCCGCTCCGTCTCCGTCGTGCTGATGACCGACGGCGAGAGCAACGCGGGCCTGTCCTACGAGGAGTTCGTCCGCCGCCACCGGGCGCTGCCCGCAGCGGTGCGCGACACCGTCCCGACCTACCCCGTCCACGTCGGCGAGGCCGACGCCGGCGACCTGCGGCGCGTGGCCGCCGGCACGGGTGGGCGGATGGTGCGGGCCGCCGGTTCCTCCCTGTCCGAGGCGTTCAAGGAGATCCGTGGCTGTCACTGACGCACTGTGGTGGAGCATGTGGTGGCCGTGGCTGACGGTCTGGCTGGTGACGGCCGCCGGCACGGTGGTGCTCGCGGTGGTGCTGGTGCGCCACGCACGGGAGCGGCGCAGGCACCTGCGACGCTGGCAGTCGGCGTACAGCATCTGCCTGTACCTGGACGAACAGGCGGTGATGGACCTGTGGGAGCTGGGCAACTACCGGTCCGCGCTGGAGGAGGCCGTCGAACTGCGGACGAAGGTCGACACGAGTGTCGGCTTCTGGAACCGGGTGCTCACCTGGCTGTTCAGGTTCCGGCTGAAGCGGGACGTCAGCCAGGAGACGTTCCGCAAGTTCGTGCGCAAGGACAAGCCGATCAACGTGATCGGCGTGGTCCTGGAGGCCTTCGACCGGGCCGACGCCATCGTCCACGCCGACCTGACGACCCTCACCGTCGTCCCGAACCGTAACCTCGCCGACGACCTGGCGGACGGCCGTGCGGTGACCCTGAGCCGCGTCGGCGCCTTCGTCCTGGTCAAAGGGGTGTTCACCCGCGTCCCGGACGTGGCGGAGGGCTTCGAGCTGAGGGCCGAGTACGGCGGGGAGCGGCCCCCGGCGCACCTGCGCGTCGTCGCCCCGGGCAGTGCCCGCCGCCAGATCCCGGCCGGCACCTTCACGGCCCGCTGCCTCGGCAAGACGACCGGCTGGCGCGAGGACACCCGCGAGGTGACGCTGGAGGCCGTCGCGATCTTCTGGTGAGCGCCCCGGCGGCCCGCGCCGTACGCCTCCCGCGCAAGGGCCACGTGGCCGGGGGAGGGGCCGTGACCCCGGCAGCCGAGGCCGACTCCGCGCCACACGACAGATCCTGACGGTCCGTCAGTCATCGGGCGGGTGACGGCCACGGCAACGGCCCCCCGCCCGGAGGGGCGAGGGGCCGTGGGAGGTTCGAGCGGGCTCAGCCGCGCTGGATGCCGGAGGTGTCCTGCAGGACACCGCGGCGGCCGTCCTGCGTCTGGGCGACCAGGGCGGCGCCGCGCTGCTCGACGGCCAGGTACCAGGTGCCCGGCGCGAGTTCGGCGATGGGCGTGGGCGAGCCGTCCTCCGCGAACAGCGGGCGCGGCACCGGCACCGCGAACCAGAACGGGGAGAAGTCCCCGGCCGGCGGCTGCGGGGCCTGGGCCTGCTGCGGCTGGGGCTGGGGCTGGCCGCCGAACGGCTGCCCCGGCTGCGGCTGGCCGTAACCGCCGGGCTGCTGGGCGCCCGGGTAGCCGTAACCGCCCTGGGGCTGGCCGCCGTAGGGCTGCGGGGCGGCGGGGCGCGGGGCCGGGAGGAGGGCGCCCTTGAGGGCGGGGACCAGGGGCGTGGCGAGGGCGGCGGCGGCCATCAGCAGTGTCGCGACGAGGGCGAGGATCATGCCGATGCCGGGGCTCGGGGCGCCGGAGCTGCCGTTCTCGCCGATGTTGTCGAAGCCGCCCGGCACGTCGAAGATGTTCCCGAGCGCGCTCCACGCGGCGAACACCGTGAACGCGACGCCGAACGGGACGAGTTCGAGTCCCGCGATCTTCGGGGCCTGCGGCAGGCCCCGGCCGACGACGACGAGTGCGGCGCCGATGATCCCGGCCAGCACGACGCTGAACACGACCGGGCCGCTGCCCCACAGGCTGGGGAGGTCGACGCTGTCGGGGACATTGTCGAACGAGTAGAGGTCGAGGAACGACGCGATCAACAGCAACACCGCTGCTCCGATCACCACGCCGTCGCCCCGAGTGAGGGAGCGGATATTCACTTCAGGTCCTTCGTAGGTCGTCTCGTCGTCGGTAGAGGCGTCGCTGTCACCATGTCGCCGTCAGGACGCGGTTGAAGCGCGGGGGTGGCCCCTCATCGTAAGGAGGACACTATCGTCCGCCCCATCAGGGTGTCCGCCGGGATCTTCCGGTCCGCACCTACCCGCGCAGGAAGCTCACGATTCCCTCGGAGATCCCTCGCGCCGCCTTCTGTCGCCAGGCACCGCTGGTGAGCAACGCCGCGTCCTTGCTATCGCGCATGTTGCCGCACTCGATGAACACCTTGGGAACCGTTGACAGATTGAGACCGCCCAGGTCCTTCCGCGTGACGAGGCCGGTGCCGTCGCCGACGTAGTCGGAGGGCGCGCTGCCGGTGACCGCCACGAAGCGGCCCGCCACGCGCTCGCCGAGGTCCCGCGACGGGCCGACGATCGCGCGGGTGTCCGCGGCGCCCGCCCGGACCGTGCCGGGCAGGATGACGTGGAAGCCGCGGTTGCCGGCGCCCGAGCCGTCCGCGTGGATCGACACCACGGCGTCGGCCTTCGCCTCGTTGCCGATCCGGGCCCGCTCGTCCACGCACGGGCCGTACGGCCGGTCGCCGTCCTGCGTCAGCTTCACCGTGGCGCCCTGCCCCTCGAGAAGTGCGCGCATCCGGTGCGCCACGTCCAAAGTGAACTCCGCCTCGGGATACCCGTCGTTGGTGGACGTGCCCGTGGTGTCGCACTCCTTCCAGTTCGTCCCGATGTCGACCTTGCGGTTGATCTCGGACGGGTGCCAAAAGTTCTCGGGGTTGTGGCCGGGGTCGATGACGACGACCTTGCCCTTGAGCGGGCCGGAGGCGGCGGGCGCGGAGGTCCGGGAGCCCGTCGGGGCCGGCGAGGGGTCCGGCTGCTTGCCGTCCGCGGTGGGGGCGGGGGTGGGCGAGGCCGCCCCCGCCGTCGCCCGGCCGGTGGCGTCGCCGTCCCCCGGCCCGCCCACCGTCTCGTAGACCAGCCAGCCGAGCAGCGCCCCCGGCACCAGCGCGGCGAGCGCCACGGTCAGGGGGCCGCGACGGGAGCGGCGGGGCTGGGGAGGTTCGAAGTCCGGGCCTGCGTACGACACGTCTGCCACCCTAGCGGCCGACGCCGGGCGGCAGCCGGTCGAGGACGGCCCGACGGGTGGCGGCTACCCCGCGTCGGCGCCGGGGCCACCGTGCCGTACCGCCTCCTTCACCCGCGCCTCGATCTCCTGGCGCGGGGTCTGCTCCTGCTTCGCGTAGGCGGTCACCGCGGCCTGGACGTCCCGGGCGAGGTCGCGCCAGGCGCGCCAGGCGGTCTCCCACGTGGTGGTCTGCTGCCCGCTCCACTTGGTCCGGGTGGGCGGGCCGTACGCGTCCTGCAGCTGACGCACGCGGGCGTACGCCTCGTCCGCCGCGCGCTGCTTCTCCACGAGCTCTTCGAAGGTGTGTGCCACGCGCCCGGATCCTTGGGCAGAGGCACCCGCCCGCCGACGCGCCACGCCGCCCGTGGGCCGACCGGGAGGGGGTGCGGGCCGCGCAGTTCACCCGCCCGGTCGCCCGGTCAGACGCCCGGGCCCGTGCGCCGCAGCACCCGCAGCGAGCCGGTCGCCGAGACCTCCGTGAAGGCACCCGAGGAGAGCGCCCGGAGGTAGACGCGGTAGGGAGCCTGCCCGGTGAACTCGTCCTGCGGGTCCGGGAAGACGTCGTGGATGAGCAGCAGCCCGCCCTCGGCGACGTGCGGGGCCCAGCCCTCGTAGTCGGCCGTGGCGTGCTCGTCGGTGTGGCCGCCGTCGACGAAGACGAGGCCGAGCGGCGTGCGCCAGAACGCGGCGATCTGCGGGGAGCGGCCGACCAGGGCCACCACGTGCTCCTCCAGACCGGCCCGGTGCAGCGTGCGGCGGAACGTCGGCAGCGTGTCCATCACGCCCAGCTCGGGGTCGACCGTCTCCGGGTCGTGGTACTCCCAGCCGGGCTGCTGCTCCTCGCTGCCGCGGTGGTGGTCCACGGTGAGCGCGCTCACCCCGGCCTGCCGGGCGGCGTCGGCGAGCAGGATCGTGGACCGGCCGCAGTACGTGCCGACCTCCAGCAGCGGCAGCCCCAGCCGCCCGGCCTCCACGGCCGCCGCGTGCACGGCCAGCCCCTCGGCCACGGGCATGAACCCCTTCGCCGCCTCGAACGCGGCCAGGATCTCGGGCTTCGGGGCCGCGGGCATGGGGGTTCCTCTCGGTCGTACGACGGTCCGGGCGCCCATGCTGCCGTACCCCCTGCCGGGGGACGACAGGGGGTACGGGGGCGGCGGGTACGGCGGGCGGCGGGGTCAGGCGGAGACCGTCTCCCCGGGCAGCGACAGGTCCAGGTCGACCGGCCGGTCGCCGGCGTGGGTCGCGGACGAGGCGAGGGGGCCGTGCCCCGTGGCGCGTGCGGCCACGACGTAGGAGCCCTGCGCGGGGACGGCGAGCGCGTAGCTGCCGTCCGCGGCGGACAGGGTCGCCCCGGCCTGCCGGCCGCGGCGGTCGATCAGGGTGACGTTGGCGCGGGCGACCGGGGAGCCGTCGGCGGCCAGCACCCGGCCGCGGAAGCCGCGCAGCACCCGCTCGGCCCGCTCCAGGGCCGCGTCCTCCTCGCTGCTGGCGCGCAGCTGCGGCTTGCCCGAGGGGCGGCCGCCCGGCAGGAACAGCGCCAGCAGCAGGCCGATCGCGACCGCCCCGGTCGCGATCAGGAAGGAGAGGCGGAAGCCGTGCATGGTCGGGATCGCGACCCCGCCGGCGGTGTCCGCGGTGTTCGCCAGCACCATGCCGATCACGGCGCTCGACACCGACGTGCCGATGGACCGCATGAGGGTGTTGAGGCCGTTGGCCGCGCCGGTCTCCGACGCCGGGACCGCGCCCACGATCAGCGCGGGCAGCGAGGAGTAGGCCAGCCCGATGCCCGTGCCGAGCAGGACCGAGATGACCAGGCTCTGCCAGGCGGCGCTCATCAGGCCGAGGCCCGCGCCGTAGCCGATCGCGATGATCAGCAGGCCGAGGATCAGGGTGACCTTGGGGCCGTACTTCGCGGACAGCCGCGCGTAGACGGGCGCCGTGAACATCATCGTCAGGCCGAGCGGCGCGACGAGCAGGCCCGCGACGACCATCGACTGGCCGAGGCCGTAGCCGGTGGACGTCGGCAGCTGGAGCAACTGGGGCAGCACCAGGGAGACGACGTAGAAGGAGACGCCGACCATGATCGAGGCGAGGTTGGTGAAGAGCACGGCCGGGCGGGCCGTGGTGCGCAGGTCGACCAGGGGGGCCTTGACGCGCAGCTCCATCACGCCCCACAGGAGCAGCACGAGCGCCGACGCGGCGAACAGGCCGAGCGTGGTGCCGGAGGTCCAGCCCCAGTCGCTGCCCTTGGTGATCGGCAGCAGGAACAGCACGAGCCCGGCGGACAGGCCGAACGCGCCCGGCAGGTCGAAGGAGCCCGCGGCGCGCGTCGGGGACTCCGGCACGACGAGGAGGGTCAGCGCGATCGAGAGCACGCCGAGGCCGGCGGCGCCGTAGAACAGGGCGTGCCAGTCGCTGTGCTGGGCGACCAGGGCGGCGGCGGGCAGGGCGAGGCCGCCGCCGACGCCTATGGAGGAGCTCATCAGGGCCATCGCCGAGCCGAGCTTCTCGCGCGGCAGCATGTCGCGCATCAGGCCGATGCCGAGCGGGATGGCGCCCATCGCGAAGCCCTGGAGCGTACGGCCGGTGATCATCAGCAGCAGGTCGCTGGTGAGCGCACTGACGAGAGCGCCCACCACCATCACCGAGAGGCTGAGGATCAGCATGCGGCGCTTGCCGTAGAGGTCGCCCAGGCGGCCCATGATCGGGGTGGCCACGGCACCCGAGAGCAGGGTCGAGGTCAGGACCCAGGTGGCGTCGCTCGGGGCGGTGTCCAGCAGTTGCGGCAGGTCCTTGATGACCGGGACGAGCAGGGTCTGCATCACCGCGACAACGATGCCCGCGAAGGCGAGCACCGGGACCACGGCCCCGCTCGCCCGGCCGGCGGGACGGTCTGTCGTCGTCTGCGTCATGGAGAGGGGCCTCCAGGCCGGAATTCGGAGGTACGGGGGTACGTGGGGTACGAACCTTGTATGCGTAGGCAACTATTCCGTTGCTTTGGCACTCTAACGAATTCTTGACCTTCTCTTGAGACGGAGCGTGGATCCCCCATGGCCCTAGGCCGAAATGCCGATGCCAGGAGCGTGGAGTGGTTGAGAACATGACACGCATGGTCGAAGCCGCCGAGATGAGCCGCACAGCCCGCCGCACCTCACCCCCCACCTGGCTCGTGGTCGCGCTCACCTGCGCCGGGCAGTTCCTCGTCGTCCTGGACGTCTCCGTCGTCAACGTGGCGCTGCCGTCGATGCGGACCGGGCTGGCCCTGAGCGAGCAGGGCCAGCAGTGGGTGGTGAACGCCTACGCGATCGCCTTCGCCGGCTTCATGCTGCTCGGCGGCCGGGCCGGGGATCTCTACGGCCGCAAGCGGATGTTCCTCGTCGGGCTCGGCCTGTTCACCCTCGCCTCGCTCGCCGGCGGGCTGGCGCAGCAGGAGTGGCACCTGCTCCTCGCCCGGGCCGTGCAAGGGCTCGGCGCGGCCGTGCTGGCGCCCTCGACGCTGACCATCCTCACCGCCTCCGTGCCCGAGGGCGCGGCCCGGGCCCGGGCCATAGGGACCTGGACGGCGGTCGGCGCGGGCGGCGGCGCGGCGGGCGGCCTGGTCGGCGGGCTGCTGATCGAGACGCTGTCCTGGCGGTGGGTGCTGCTGATCAACGTGCCCGTCGGCGCCGTGGTGCTGTGCGCCGCCGCCTGGTTCCTCACCGAGGGCCGCGCCGGGGACGGGCGGCGCCTGGACCTGCCCGGCGCCCTGTTCGTCACGGCCGGACTGGGCACCCTCGCCTACGGCATCTCCCAGACGGAGGCGGAGGGCTGGACGGCGTCGGCCACCCTGGTCCCCCTGCTCGCCGGGCTGGCCCTGCTCGGGCTGTTCCTCGTCGCCGAGGCCCGCACCGCGAGCCCGCTGATGCCGCTCGGGCTGCTGCGCCTGCGCTCGGTCTCCTCCGCGAACGTCGCCATGTTCCTCAGCGGCTCCGCGATGTTCTGCATGTGGTTCTTCATGACCCTCTACGCACAGAACGTCCTCGGCTACACCCCGCTGGAAGCCGGACTCGCCCTGGTCCCGAGCTCCCTCGCGGTGGTCCTCGGCTCCAAGCTGGCGCCCCGGCTCATGCGACCGGTCGGCACGCGCAACGTAGCGGTGCTCGGCACGCTCGTGGCGGTGGCGGGCTTCGCCTGGCAGTCCACCATGACCCCCGACGGGGCCTATGTGACGGCGGTCCTCTGCCCCGGCGTCCTGATGATGCTCGGCGCGGGCCTGGCGGCGACCCCGCTCGCCTCCCTGGCCACGTCCGGAGCCGCTCCCGAGGAGGCCGGACTGGTCTCCGGGCTCGTCAACACGTCCCGCACGATGGGCGGTTCCCTCGGTCTGGCCGTCCTCTCCACTGTCGCGGCGGCCCGGTCGGGCGGCAGCGCGACCCCCGAGGCGCTGACGGAGGGCTACGCGCTCGCCTTCCGGGTGGGCGCCGCGGTGCTGGCGGCCGGTCTGGTACTGATGTGGCTCTGGCTGCCGCGGCAGGCGCGACAGGAGGAGGGGTAGCGCCGCCGGTCCGGGCCGGTGCGGGGGGTGGGCGTCGCGTAGAGGTGTCGGGGCGGCCCGTCAGCCCTGGGGGGTCGGGCGGGGGGTGCCGAGCAGGGCGGTCAGCGTCTCCGTGAAGGCCGTCGCCGAGTGGTCGGCGTGCGCGCGGATGCGCGCGGCGACGGCATCGGCGCCGCCGCCCTCCAGCAGCCGCACGAGCCGGTCGAGGCCCCGCTCGCGGCCCTCGCGCCCTTCCACGCCTTCCTGGGTGGACAGGTAGAAGTCCGTCGCGTCGTACGCCAGGTGGAAGACGTGCTTCTTCACGTCGCTCAGCGTCAGGTAGTCGTCGTGCGTCTTGGGCGTCGGCTCGGGCGCCCCCACGCACACCGCCGGGGTCCCGGCGCCCCAGGCGTTGACCGCCAGGTGGTAGGTGTCCGTGATGACCAGCCGGTACCGGGGCAGGACCGCGAGCAGGTCGCCGATGGTGTGGTCGCCGGGCCGGGCCGGGATGTGCGCGACCGCGGCGGGCACGTCCCGCTCGAACCAGGGCAGCCACTCCAGCGGCGCGCCCAGCCGGTCGGACAGGGCCTGGCAGTGGGCCGGCAGCCAGTCGGGAACCGGGGTGCGGGCGCCCAGGAACACACCGATGGCGCCGCCCCGGGGCACCGACCGCGACCAGTCCGTGGTCGGCAGGTGGCCGAGGTCGCCGGGGCGGGACAGCAGCGCCGCGTCCGAGCCGAAGTGGTCCGTCGTACGGTCCCCGCGCAGGTGCTGGAGCTTCGCCGCGGAGAGCGGGTCGCGCACCCACATCCGGTGGCTGCGCCGCACCAGGCGGGTGAAGAGTGGCCCGTACTCCTTGTCCTCATAGTCGGACTGGGTGTTGTGCAGGACGGTGCCGCCGTAGCTGAGGGTCCGTGCGAGGAGCTCGTCGGGCTGGTCGGCGAGGAGCAGGGTCCGGTTCAGCAGGGTCCGGGCCGCGTCCCGGTCGGCGGCGATGCCGAAGTCGAGCAGCCGGTTGGTCGCGTCCTGCGCGAGGTAGTGCCGGGTGTGCAGGAAGTCGCCCCAGAAGACGACCGCGTCGTGGTCGCGCAGCGTGTCGAGGTTCTCGGCCAGCGGACGGAAGGCGAAGGGGAGGCCGGTGCCGCGCGCGCAGGCCCGCAGGGGCACGGTGTCCGGTGTGTGCAGCGTGTACCAGGTGGCGTCGAAGGCGCCGCCCGCCCGCCGCCGCAGGGACTCGAACGCCAGGTCGACGCTCAGCATGCCGGTGTTGCGGTACCCGATGTTCGGCGCGGTGATGACGGCGACGCGTGCCATGTGCTCCGTTTCCCCTGGTGGTCGCGGCTGCTGCCCAGCCGGTGTCGGCGCCGGCGCCGCCGAGGCGCGGCGCGGACGCCCGGTCAACGTACACGCCGGTGCGGCGACGCGGGCAACCCGCCGGTGGGGCCGTGGGCCTGGCCTGACACATCGTCAGCAGCATGGCGCTGCGGGCGTCGCGGCTGTGCGGCGGGCACGGGACCGGAACGCGTTCGCCTTCGCCTTCGTCTGCGCCTTCGTCTTCGCGTTCCGGTGTGGTGGCGGGAGGCCGCACGGGGAACGGCCCCTCCCGCCGGGTGGCGGCAGGGGCCGTTCGCGTTCTGGTGACTGACGTGCCGTCAGGCCGCAGTCACGGCTTGCTCGGTCTCCGCCACCGGCTTGCGGTGGCGTCCGCGCGGAGCCGTCTCGCTGTCGTGCGTGGAGACCTCGCCTCGGTGCCGGCCGTGGCCGGTGGAGGTCTCCTGGACGTCGGCATGGCGCGGCTGGTTCGTGCTGGCGTCGCTCATCGGATGGAATTCACCCCGTCAACATGATCTTTTTTACAGCCGGGTGAGTTTAACCGGCGCCCCACGCCCCGGATCCAGGCGGCCACGCCAACCGGCACTAGTTCGTTACAAGGCGGCCCAGCGGCGCCTCCTGAAGGGGCACGGGCCGTGCGGCCGAGGGGGCCGGAGACGGGGCGGACCGGTCCGGCGGCACCGGCTGCCCGGTACCTCCGGGCACCTCCAGCTGTCCGGAACCTCCTGGGGCCTCCAGCTGTCCGGGACGTCCGGGTGCCTCGGACTGTCCGGGACATCCGGGTGTCACGGGTGTCACCGATGCCACCGGTGCCCGTGGACCATCTCCATCGAGAGCGGCGCCGGACGCCTCGGCCGGTCCGGGGCCTCCGGGCGCCCCGAGCCGTCCCCGCTCCCCGGGCATCACAGGCCGTCCCCGCTCCCCGGGCATCACAGGCCGTCCCCGCTCCCCGGGCATCACAGGCCGTCCCCGCTCCCCGGGTATCACAGGCTGTTCCGGCTCCCCGAACTCCCCTGAGGATCCCGGCTCCCCGAACTCCCCTGACCGTCCCGGCTCCCCGGCCGGCCCGGGCCGTTGCGGAACCGGGGCGGCCGGCCCGGGTCTGACGTCCGGCGCGGGGCCGGGCCCGGCGGCCTGGGCGGACGGCTCACGCGGCGAGAGGGGCGGCACGGCGCCGGTCTCCGGCCCGGCGGACGGCGGCGCGCAGCCGGACTCCGGCGAGACGGGCGCGGGCGGACGCACCCGCGCCACCCCGCACGGCACGGCCTCCGTCGCGTACGGCAGCCGCAGCACCCCGTCGGCCGTCCACAGACCGGTCCCCGTCAACCACCCGTCGGGCGCGGGGAGATGGTGCACCCGGCGCTCGGCCGGCCGCCACACCCCGACCCAGCTGCCCGCCGGCCCGTCCACCCGCAGCGCCACCGCACAGCTCTCCGGTGTGAGCACCTGCCCCGGCTGGATCGCGAACGGTGTGACGGAGCAGTCCCGCAGCCGCAGGCATTCGGGGAACCGCACCGGCAGGCTGCTGCCCAGCACCCCCCAGCCCAGCCGCCCCTGTCCCGGCGAGGCCGCGTCGGAACGGACGATCAGCAGGCCGCTGTCGTGATCGGCGAGCAGCAGCCGGTCGTCGCTGTGCGCGGTGATCTGCAACAGCGGCGACACCTCGCCCCCGCGCTCCAGGTCCACCACGACCGCCTTCGTGCGCCCGCCGGTCTCCCGGTCCAGGGCCAGCAGCCGCCCCGCGCGGTCCAGCCAGACCCCGCCCGAGCCGCGGCCGGGCAGCTCCGCCACCTTCTCGGGCCCGAAGGCGCCGCCCGCCACCAGCCACACCGACGTCGACCGCGGCCCGACCGCGAGGGCGTACGCCCGCTCCCCGCCGGGCGCGGGCGGCAGCAGCCGCAGCCGGGCGCTGTCGTCCGGGCTCTCGACCGCGCCGAGCGGCAGTTCGCCGGTGCCGGGGCCCGTCGGGTACAGCAGCGAGAAGGCGTGCCGTCCGGCCACCCGGCGGTGGATGAGCACGCGCCCGTCGCCCATCGGCTGCACCTCGGTGCCGGGCTCCTCCGGCTGGTTGCGGGGCAGCGGGACGGCGTAGGGCTCGGGGCCGTCGAGGGTCCAGCGCTCCGGGAACCAGGCGTCACCGGCCGACGCGAGACGCGCGCCGTAGGCGCCGTCCGCGCTGAGCGTGCAGCCGGCCGGCGCGGCACCGTCCCCGTCCTCGTGCCCCGCCGAAGGCTCGATCGCACAGGCAGTCATCGTTCGGTCACCTCCAGTGACGAACGTAGTTTTCGCACGAACGGGCGGGGAATTCCCTGGACCCCGACTTCACACATAAGGGTGTTCCAGGAACGATTCGCCTGAGGAGGAGGGGGCGTTTGTGCTGAGCGGGGCGAGGGCGGACGGGCGGGGGCGGTGGCGGTTCAACGCCACAGATCAGGCGGGTAGCCTTGCACCCGTGCCCCGTCTGTCTGAAGTCATCGCCGCGCTGGAGAGCCTGTGGCCCGCCGAGCGGGCCGAGTCCTGGGACGCGGTCGGCACCGTCGCGGGCGACCCGGACCAGCAGGTCACGCGCGTACTGTTCGCCGTCGACCCGGTCCAGGAGATCGTCGACGAGGCGGTGAACCTGGGCGCCGACCTGCTCGTCACCCACCACCCGCTCTATCTGCGCGGTACGACGACCGTCGCGGCGACCCACTTCAAGGGCCGCGTCGTCCACACGCTGATCAAGAACGACATCGCGCTGCACGTCGCCCACACCAACGCCGACACCGCCGACCCGGGTGTCTCCGACGCCCTCGCGGGCGCCCTGGGCCTCAGGGTCACCGGGCCGCTCGTGCCGGACCCCACCGACCCCGCGGGGCGGCGGGGCCTGGGCCGCCTCTGCGCGCTGGACCACCCGCTGACCGTGCGCGAGCTCGCCGCCCGCGCCGCCGAGCGGCTGCCCGCCACCGCGCAGGGCATCCGCGTCGCCGGCGACCCGGAGGCGCCGGTGCGCACGGTCGCCGTCAGCGGCGGCTCCGGCGACAGCCTCTTCGACCACGTGCGCGCCGCCGGCGTCGACGCGTTCCTCACCGCGGACCTGCGCCACCACCCGGTGTCGGAGGCCCGCGCCCACAGTCCCCTCGCGCTGCTCGACGCGGCGCACTGGGCCACCGAGTGGCCCTGGTGCGAGCTGGCCGCGAGCCAGCTCGACGAGATCTCCGACCGGCACGGATGGGACCTGCGCGTCCACGTCTCCACGACGGTCACCGACCCCTGGACCGCCCACGCGGCCTCGACCACTTCTGACCCCCTGGGAGCCCCGAACTGAACGCCGCGCCCGCCGACCAGATCCGCCTCCTCGACGTCCAGGACCTCGACGTCCGCCTCCAGCAGCTGGCACACCGGCGGAAGTCGCTGCCCGAGCACGCCGAGATCGAGGCGCTGACCAAGGACCACACGCAGCTGCGCGACCTGCTCGTCGCCGCGCAGACCGAGGAGAGCGACACCGCACGCGAGCAGACCAAGGCCGAGCAGGACGTGGACCAGGTGCGCCAGCGCGCCACCCGCGACCAGCAGCGCCTGGACTCCGGTGCCGTCACCTCCCCGAAGGACCTGGAGAACCTCCAGCGCGAGATCGCCTCGCTCGCCAGGCGGCAGGGCGACCTGGAGGACGTCGTGCTGGAGGTCATGGAGCGCCGGGAGTCCGCGCAGGAGCGGGTCGCCGAGCTGACCGAGCGGGTCTCCTCCGTGCAGACGAAGATCGACGACGCCACCGCGCGCCGTGACGCGGCCCTGGAGCAGATCGACGCCGAGGTCGCCACGGTCACCAAGGAGCGCGAGGTCGTCGCCGGGTCCGTCCCCGACGACCTGCTCAAGCTCTACGACAAGCTGCGCGCGCAGCAGGGCGGCATCGGCGCGGCGAAGCTGTACGCGCGCAGCTGCCAGGGCTGCCGCCAGGAGCTCGCCATCACCGAGCTGAACGAGATCCGCACGGCGGCGCCCGACACGGTGATCCGCTGCGAGAACTGCCGCCGCATCCTGGTGCGCACGTCCGAGTCCGGGCTCTAGGCCCACGGGAGCCGGTCCGGTGCGGGAGTTCATCGTCGAGGCGGACGGCGGGTCGCGGGGCAACCCGGGGCCCGCGGGCTACGGGGCCGTGGTGAGCGACGCGGCTACGGGGCAGACGCTGCGGGAGAGCGCCGAGTACATCGGCGTCGCCACGAACAACGTCGCCGAATACCGCGGTCTGCTGGCCGGCCTGCGCGCCGCCCACGCCCTGGACCCGGCCGCCACGGTGCACGTCCGGATGGACTCCAAGCTCGTCGTCGAGCAGATGTCGGGCCGCTGGAAGATCAAGCATCCCGCCATGAAGCCCCTGGCGGCGGAGGCGGCCCGGGTCTTCCCGCCGGGGCGGGTGACGTACGAGTGGATCCCGCGCGAGCGCAACAAGCACGCGGACCGGCTGGCCAACGAGGCGATGGACGCGGGGGCGAAGGGCGGGCAGTGGTCGGAGCCGGCGTCCACGGCCGAACTGGACACGGCGACCGGCGCGGCACCGACGGCTCCGCCGGAGCCGCCCGGAGACGCGACGGCGGGGGCGGCACGGGTGCGGGACGCTCTGGCGAGGTGCCGCACGTCCGCCGGGTCGCCGGACGGCGCGGCACCGGCTGCCGAGCCCGCTCCCACCACCCTTGGGGCGTCCACCTCTGGGGCGTCCACCTCTGGGGTGCCCACCCCCGGGGCGCCCGAGCCCACGGCCGCGCAGCCCGGCAGCTCCAGCAATGCCGACGAGACCGGGGCCCTCGGCGACAGCTCCAGCACCGCCGACGAGACCGGGGCCCTCGGCGCGAAGGCGGAAGCCGACTCCCGCGCCGCCAGGACCGTGGCGTCCCCCGGCTGGGCCCCCGCCGACATGGGGACCCCGGCCACCTTCGTCCTGCTCCGGCACGGGGAGACGCCGCTGACGCCGCAGAAGCGGTTCTCGGGGAGCGGCGGCACCGACCCCTCGCTCTCCGACGTGGGCCGGGAGCAGGCCGAGCGGGCCGCCGCGATGCTGGCCCGGCGCGGGACGATCCAGGCGGTCGTGTCGTCGCCGCTCGCCCGGACCCGGGAGACCGCCGGGATCGTCGCGGCCCGCCTCGGGCTGGACGTGGAGATCGAGGACGGGCTGCGCGAGACTGACTTCGGCGCCTGGGAGGGACTCACCTTCGCCGAGGTGCGCGAACGCCACCCCGACGACCTGAACGCCTGGCTGGCCTCCCCGGACGCCGAACCCACCGGCGGCGGCGAGAGCTTCGCCGCGACCGCCGAGCGGATCGCCGCCACCCGCGACCGGCTGCTCGCCGCCCACCAGGGCCGCACGGTCCTGCTCGTCACGCACGTGACGCCGATCAAGACGTTCGTCCGGCTCGCCCTGGGCGCCCCGCCGGAGTCGCTGTTCCGCATGGAGCTGTCGGCCGCGTCCCTGTCGGCCGTGGCGTACTACGCGGACGGCAACGCCAGCGTCCGCCTCCTCAACGACACGTCCCACCTGCGCTGAGCCCCGCCGCGGCCCGGGCCAGCTCCTCCACCCGCCCCCAGTCGCCGCCCGCGACCGCGTCCCGCGGCAGCATCCAGCTGCCGCCGACGCACCCGACGTTGGGCAGCGCCAGATAGCCGGGCGCGGAGTCCGGCCCGATCCCGCCCGTCGGGCAGAACCGCGCCTGCGGCAGCGGCCCCGCCAGCGACCTCAGATACGCCGTACCGCCCGCCGCCTGCGCCGGGAAGAACTTCATCTCCCGCACCCCGCGTTCCAGCAGCGCCACGACCTCGGACGTCGTCGACACTCCCGGCAGGAAGGGCACGCCGGACGCCTGCATCGCCTCCAGCAGCCCGTCGGTCCAGCCGGGGCTCACCAGGAACCGGGCCCCCGCCGCCACCGCCTCCGCGACCTGCCCGGGGCTGATCACCGTCCCCGCCCCGACCACCGCCTCCGGCACCTCACGGGCGATGGCCCGCACCGCGTCGAGGGCCACGGGCGTCCGCAGCGTCACCTCGATCGCCGGCAGCCCTCCGGCCACCAGCGCCCGCGCCAGCGGTACGGCGTCGCCGATGTCCTCGACGACGACCACGGGGACGACGGGCGCGAGGTCCAGTACGGACGCGGGCAGGGCGGAGGAGGAGGTCATGACCTCATCCTGCCGTCGGAAATGCAGAGTGCGCAAAGGGCATTGCGCATACTGCAACGACCCTCAGTGCACCTCGTCCACGAGCACGTCCAGCGCCCACGCCTGACCGGCCTTCGCGGGCGCCCCGGCCTCGACCGCGTACCCGAGATCCCGCAGCGCCTCCACCAGCTCGGCGGGCGACCGAGGGACCGCCCCGTCGGTCAGCAGGCTCCGCACGATCCGCCCCTTGGTCGCCTTGTTGAAGTGGCTGACCACCTTCCGGGTCGGCGCGTGCAGCACCCGCACGGTCGCCGTCCGCTCCGCCACCGCGCCCTTCGGCTTCCACGCGGCGGCGTACGCGGCCGACCGCAGGTCCAGCACCAGCCCGTCCCCGGCCGCCTCGGGAAGCACCGACGCCATCGGCGCACGCCAGTGCGCGCCCAGCGCCCCGAGCCCCGGCAGCCGCACGCCCATCGAGCACCGGTAGGACGGGATCCGGTCCGTCACCCGCACGGCGCCCCACAGCCCCGAGAACACCAGCAGCGACCGGGCCGCGCGCCGCTTGGCCGCCGGGTCGAGCGTGGCCAGGCCGAGCGCGTCGTACAGCACCCCCGTGTAGATCTCCCCGGCCGGCCGCGCCCCCGCCGTGCGCAGCCCCGCGTTCTTCGAGACCTCGCCCCGCAGGCCCTCGCTCAGCCCCAGCACCTCGCGCGCCTTGTCCTCGTCGCCCGAGCACAGCTCGACCAGCTCGGTCAGCGCCGCCTCCCGCGCCGCGGCGAGCCCCGGCAGGGACAGCGACTCCGGCTTCAGCGGCGCACCCCGCCCGGACGAGGCCTTTCCTTCGGACGGCGGCAGCAGGACAAGCACGCGTACTCCTTCGATCGAACTCCGCCGCCAGGGTACGGGGCACTCACACCCGAGCCGGGCCGAGGGCGCGGACCAGGCCGTCGGCGTCGTCGGCGTGGAAGCGGACGACCCGGACCTCGCGGCACCGGCCGAGGAAGGAGACGTGGGTGACCGGCTCGGACAGTTCGAGCGTGACGGTCGTCTGCGAGCCGACCTCGACGTTCAGCTCGCCGTCGGCCCGCTCGTGCGTCATCCGCAGCTCACGCCGCACCGAGGCGATCCGGTCCAGCGGCACGCACAGGTCGACGTGCGCGTACCGCCGTATCCGCAGGGTCCCGCGGTCCGGATCCAGCACGTGCGGGCGCACGACGGACGAGGCGTGCAGCCCGACGACCACCACCACGCCGTACACGTCCAGGAAGAGGAACACGGCGCGCGCGGCCGGAAAGTCCCGCAGCAGCACGGACAGCGCGACCGTCTCGACCACGCACACGAACGCGAAACCGGCCATCATCGCGCCCTGCCCGCGCGCGTACCCGTAGGCCGTCCCGCCCCTCGTCCCGTGCGTCCGCCGCGCGGCCCACAGCGCCAGGCTCACCAGCAGCGCCACCTCGTGCCGGACCAGCAGCCACGCGACCCTCATCGCCGCTCCCCGGCGAGGATCCGCAGCGTACGGCGGATCGCCTCCGCCTGGGCCGGGGCCAGGTCGGCGTAGAAAGCCCGCAGCACACTGTCGTCCTCGCCGACCTCCCCGGCCTCCCGGAACAGCTCCGGCGGGATGCAGCCGGCCAGCGCCCGGGCCGCCTCCTCGACCCGCGGATCGTCCGGCCCCGCGCCGGCCAGCGCGTCCAGCAGCGCGTACGCCTCACCGGCCCGCGCGACGGCCTCCGGGCTCCCCAGGGCCTCCCCGATCGACGAGACCATCCGCTCCCGCGCCGCCGGAGGCATGGACGTCTCCAGGAAGGCGATGATCTCGCGGTCCTTGGCCGCCATGGGACTGTCCGTGAGATGCGCCGTCCCGGCGAACAACGCGGCCAGCCCGGGCGACACGGGCCCCTCCTTCGGCAGGCCGCCCTCCGCCTCCAGCAGCGCCCGCAGCCGCGCGCGCCGCTCCCGGATCGCCTCCTCCTGCCGCGCCAGGTCCGCGTCCAGCTCGGTCAGCACCTCGGCGAGGTCCTTGCCGGCGTCGTCCGCGAGCACGTCCCGCACCTCGGCGAGCCCCAGCCCCAGCTCGGTCAGCCGCCGGATCCGCGCCAGCACGACGGCGTGCCGCAGCGTGTACTCCCGGTACCCGTTGGCCCGCCGCTCCGGCTCGGGCAGCAGCCCCTGATGGTGGTAGTGCCGCACGGCCCGCGTGGTGACGCCGACGGCCGCGGCGAGTTCTCCGATCCGCATGCCACCAGTGAAGACGTTGACGCTGCGGCAGGGTCAAGCGTGCCCGGCCCGGTGTCTGACGGCCACCTTGATCGTGTGCCACGATCGAGGGAACGGACCCCGATTCCACCGGCAGGTGATCAGCCGATGTCCCAGTCTGGCGAGCGACCGAAGGAGGGGCGTGACATGACCGCCATGGCCCACGAGCCGCTCTCGCAGGAAGACGTCCTGCTGGAGGGCTTTCTCGCCCTGGACACCCCGGAGGGTTTCCGGGCCGAGCTGATCGAGGGGGAGATCGTTGTGACGCCGCCGCCGGACGGGGATCACGAGGATTGCATCGGGCTGATCGTGAACCAGGTGATCAGGCGTTCCCGCACCGAGATGCAGTTCTCGGGGAACAAGGGCTTGAAACTGCGCCGCGGAGGTGCGTGTCCGAAGGACCATGTGATCCCGGACGGCACGTTCGCCCCACTGGAACTGCGTCTGTACCGGGGGGCCGACTCCTGGATGCCCTGCGACGGCGTCGCCATGGTGGTGGAGGTGACCTCGACCAAGCCGCAGGCCGACCGCGAGGCCAAGCGCCGCTGCTACGCCCGGGCCGGAATCCCCCTCTACCTCCTCGTCGACCGGGAGACGGCCCAGGTCACGGTCTTCAGCGAGCCCAAGGACCACGACTACCGCGAGCACTGCGCCCGCCCCTTCGGCAAGCCCGTCACCCTCCCGGAACCGTTCGCCTTCGATCTGGACACCGCGGACCTCCTCTGATCCCCTGGGACCGGGGGTGTGTCATGGGGATACGGGAACGAGCCAGCTGGACGCGAGCCCGTCTGGGGCGGGCCGGCCCGCCCCTGGACCTGCTCACGGCCCACTTCGACCAGCACACCTACGCACCCCACGCCCACGACGAGTTCACCGTCGGCGTCACGGTCGGCGGGTCGGAGGTCATCGCGTACCGGGGCGGGCACATCCACTCCTACCCCGGCTCGATCGTCGTCCTGGAGCCGGGGGAGATGCACACCGGCGGACCGGCCGCCGCCGACGGCTACGCCTACCAGGCCCTCTACGCCGAACCGGCTCTGCTCACCGACGGCACCCTCGGCGCCCCGCCGCACTTCCGCGACGCCGTCCTGCACGACCCGGAACTGGCCACCGCCCTGC
The DNA here is from genome assembly GCF_043079125.1 of Streptomyces sp. NPDC015242. Taxonomy (NCBI): domain Bacteria; kingdom Bacillati; phylum Actinomycetota; class Actinomycetes; order Kitasatosporales; family Streptomycetaceae; genus Streptomyces; species Streptomyces sp. NPDC015242. Next base: position 70,229 of record NZ_JBIBUF010000012.1, read on the forward strand.
GCGCCGCCCACACCGACATCAGCGCCCACCCCGACCCGCTGGAGGCCGAGTCCCGGCTGCCCTGGCTGCTCACCGCCCTGGCCCGCCGCCACTCCACGGCCCGCGCCGCCGCCGACACCGTGCCGGGCGCCGGCCACATCGCCCGCACCGTACGCGACCGCCTCGCCGACGAACTGCTGGAACCCCCGTCCCTGTCCGCCCTCGCCACCGACCTCGGCCTCTCCCGCTACCAGCTCCTGCGCGCCTTCCGCACGACCATGGGCGTCCCCCCGTACGCCTGGCTCGCCCAGCACCGCGTGGCCCGCGCCCGCCGCCTTCTGGAAACCGGCCTGCGCCCCGCCGAGGTCGCCGCACTCGTCGGCTTCGCCGACCAGGCCCACCTCACCCGCTGGTTCCGCCGCGTCCTGGGCGTGACCCCGGCGGCGTACCGCAACAGCGTTCAAGACGCGGCGGGCTGACACGGCCCAGACTTGGCGCATGACTGCACGCGGCTGGTTCCTGTTCTCCCTGATGGGAGTGGTCTGGGGCATCCCCTATCTGCTGATCAAGGTGGCGGTGGACGAGCTGTCCCCGTCGGCGGTCGTGTTCGCGCGCTGCGCACTCGGCGCCGCCCTCCTCCTGCCCTTCGCCCTGCGCCAGCCGGGCCTGGCACGCACCGTCGGCACCCACTGGAAGCCGATGCTGGCCTTCGCGGTGATCGAGATCGTCGGCCCCTGGTACACCCTGACCGACGCCGAACGCCACCTCTCCAGCTCCACCGCGGGCCTGCTGATCGCGGGCGTACCGATCGTCGCGGTCCTGCTCTCCCGCTTCTTCGGCGCGGCGGAGTCCCTCGGCACCCGCCGCGTCACGGGCCTCGCGCTGGGCCTGGCCGGCGTCGGCGTCCTCACCGTCCCGCACCTGACCGGCGGCGATGCCTTCTCCCTTGCGGAGGTCCTGGTGACGGTCGTCGGCTACGCCACGGCCCCTCTCATCGCCAGCCGCCACCTCAAGGACGTCCCGACCCTGCACCTCATCACGCCCTGCCTGGCCCTGGCGGCCCTGGTCTACGCCCCCGCGGCCGTCGCCTCGCGCCCCACCACCCTCCCCTCGACGCAGACCCTCATCGCCCTCGCGGCCCTCGGTGCCGTCTGCACGGCCATCGCGTTCGTGGCCTTCCTGGAACTGATCAAGGAGGCGGGCCCCACCCGCGCGGCGGTCATCACGTACGTCAACCCGGCGGTCGCGGTGGCGGCCGGCGCAGCCTTCCTGGACGAGCACCTGACCCCGACGGTGGTGGCCGCCTTCGCCCTGATCCTGGCGGGCTCGGTCCTGGCCACGGCGGCGGCGGCTCCGAAGCCCACGCCCCGGCGGGTACCATGGTCGACACGGCAGACGAGCCGGGCGGACGGCCGCGTGGAGTCCCCCTGACGGGGAGCTCCCCGAGGAACGTCCGGGCTCCACAGGGCAGGGTGGTGGCTAACGGCCACCCGGGGTGACCCGCGGGACAGTGCCACAGAAAGCAAACCGCCGGGGACCTCGGTCCTCGGTAAGGGTGAAACGGTGGTGTAAGAGACCACCAGTGCCTGGGGTGACTCAGGCAGCTAGGTAAACCCCACCCGGAGCAAGGTCAAGAGGAGCCGCTGTGAAAGGCGGCTCTGCGCGGACGTTCGAGGGCTGCCCGCCCGAGTCCGCGGGTAGACCGCACGAGGCCGGCGGCAACGCCGGCCCTAGATGGATGGCCGTCGCCCGGCGCTCCGCGAGGAGCACCGGGAACAGAACCCGGCGTACAGCCCGACTCGTCTGCCGCTTGCTGCCCGCCGAGCCCCGCAGTGGAAGACTCAGCCTCCTGTCTCGGATGCCGTTGGCAGGAACCGGCTGACCTGGCCGCTGAACGAGACATACAGCTCCTCGCGGGCGCGCGTGCAGGCCACGAAGAGGAGGCAGCGTTCGGCCAACATGTCCGCCTCGTGCTGCAGTCGGTCCACATCCGGTGGTGTGACAGCCAGCGGGAACGGAAAGGCGCCTGCCGTCACGCCGATCACCGCGACGCAACGGAATTCCAGGCCTTTCATCGCGTGCAGAGTGGCCAGCCGGACCCCGACGTCCTGCTGGGCTGGTCCTTCCCGGACCAGAACCGAGGGCAGCCCGGCGCGTTCCAGTCGCGCCGTGACCTTGTCCAGCGTCTGGTGGAACCGGGCGGCTACCGCGATCTCTGCCGGCGCCGCGCCGCCTGCGACCCACTCACCTATCCTCGCGACGACTGCGCTCAGTTCGGCGTCCTCGCTCCTGAAACCCCTCAGGGCGGGCCGACGGCCGTGCAGGAGGGAACGGTAACCGGCCAATGAGTCCTTGCCATCGCCCGACAGTGACTCCACCGGTTCGTCCTCCATCAGGGCCGCCGCCCAGCGGAGGATCTCCTCTGTGCTGCGGTAGTTGATGCGCAGCCGACTGGAACGGCCCGCGACCGGGATACCGAGAGACCCCAGCGAGACACGCGAGTCGTAGATGCGCTGGTGCGGGTCCCCCGTGATGAACAGGTCGTCCGGCCCTGGCGCGACGGCTCCGCGTAGGACCCGCCACTGGACCGGGTGCAGGTCCTGCGCCTCGTCGACCACGACATGGGCGTACGGCGGGTCACCTGATCCTGGTTCGCCCAAGAGTCTGGCGGCCTCCGCGCACAACTGCAGGTAGGTGCACTTTCCGTCCTTGCGCAGGCCCTGCTCGAACATCTTCATGGCCCGCCATACCCGCGCCCGCTTGACCGGCCCCAGAGCCGAACCCCTGCCCCGCCGCACCGCTCGCAGATACTCGTCCTCGGTGGAGATCGACTGGGCGAGCACCACGTGCCGGTACTCCTGGGAGAGGAACTGCTCGTTCCACTCCAGCTCAAGAATCTGCTGGATCTTGCGCCAGCGGAAGCGTTCGTCCGCGTCGTCGCACAACCGGGGCACCGAGCCCCGGCCGCGGCGCACGACGTCCCGGGCCAGGGCGTCGACCGTGGTGACATCGACCCGTTTCAGCAAGACTTCGTCCTCCAGGAGGAGCGCGAGGTTCTCCCTGAGGGACTTCGCCAGGGCGGTCGTGTACGTGGTGAGAAGGATCCTGCCGGGGAGCGACGACCTCTGGAGCAGGTGCTTGACACGGTGCAGGGCCACCACGGTTTTGCCCGTACCAGGGCCCCCGGTGACCTGGGCGGGGCCGGCATAGGTCGCCCGGTAGGCCACCCGGCGCTGGGCGGGATGGAGGAAGATGCGCCAGGCGGCGAACGGCTTGGTGAGGATGTCCTCCAGTTCCTCCGCTCCCGTGACCACGGTGATACGGCTGTGAGTGTTGGCGATGGCGGACGACAGGTCGTCGGGGTCGTAGGGCCCGGCGTCCGCAGGCCGGCGCACGGCTACGACCTCCCGCCAGACTGTGTCCTCGTCGAACCCCTCGGCGAGGAACTGCAGTACCTCGAACTGGTCCTCAGGGAACAGCGAGGCGAACGCCTCCAGCTGGGCCTGGTCGGTGATGGTGCGGGCCGCGCGCAGCGTTCCCTCGTCGATGCCGAGCCGGGTCAGGGATGCGTCCGAGAAGCCGTCGAACAAACGCTCCTGTGCCTTCGTCGCGGTCTGCTCCAGCACCGGGGTGAGCTGCTCGATGGCGACGACATTGCGGACCTCCAGGCCACGCGTCGCGGTGTTGACCGTGTAGAGCCGCTTGGCGGCCCACTCGTAAGCCCTGTCGTGCTGTACGACGTTCACCAAAAGGAAAGTGTCACCACCGTCCTCGGGCGCGAGGACGACGCCCCGCCAGAAGTCGGTGATCCTGATAGTCCGCAGGCGCGGATCGCGGGCTTTTTCCACGGACTCCAGGTGCAGACCCTTGTCGGCGTGCAGTTCGGCGACGGTGAGTTGCTGGAACTTCTTCATCGCCTTCCGTACCCCTGCTCGGACCGGCTTCTCCAGTTGCTCGTACTTGTCCCAGAAGGTGTTGGCGAATGCCAGCTGCGGCAACGGACCGTCCTCCCCACGCGGTGCGATGTGCACACCCTACTCAGGGGCCTGACGGGCGGCAGGCCCCTGAATGGCGGCGACGAGGCGCTATCGGTGTTCCATCAGAATCCTGCGCAGTCGTGTGGACGCCGCCAAACCGGAGAGTCTGCCGTCCGCTATCGCACGGATGATGTGTGCACCGTGGTGTCCCGCCTGCCGGATGAGGGCAGTCCGACCGAGGCGGGACGCCATGCGCCGGGCGGCCAGCTCCACTCCCTGTGCTGAGAACAGACCCACCACTTGCCCGTCGGCGAGCACCTCTCCGACCGCACATCCGTGGCCGATGGCGTACGTGCGGACGTGGCGGTACTGCAGGCTCCCAACGTTCGGGCCGCCGGGCCGACCGATCTTCCCCTCCTGCGGCTGGCCCGTCCGCGGACGACCAGGTGACCGTCGGTGACCTGCGTAAGGAGCTCCGCGCGTTCGCCGCCGGATACCGGGCCTTGTACGAGGAGCAGCGCGCTCGCGACGTCCCGCCCTGGGGACGTCCGGCCGCCGACCGCATCCTGGCCAGGATCGAGGCGGCGGTCAGACGCATCGAATCTGGCATCGAGACGCTATGTGACACGAAACGTCCGGAGATCCTCGCCGCCTTCCGGACCGCGAACAGGGCCATGGCACTCCAGATGCGGCACAGCGCGCGCGATCAGGCTGGTGAGCGCCGGGAGTGGGACGCGTTCGTACGGTTCACCTCCGGACGCTGAGCCGTCATGTCTTGGTGTTGGTGGGGTGCGGGCCAAGGTAACCCACGTACACCAGGCCGGTATTAGGGCCATCGTCGTGGAAGTAGAGCCGTGGGGCGACCGTGTTGCCGCCGCCGATGCGGAGGTGGGCCTCCATGAACAGCTTCCTGTTCGGGTCGACGGCCTCGGGAACCGGGAACGTGCGCTCACGGCGCCAATCCTCGCGGCTCCCGACAGTCTTGGACTCCTTCATCTTGACCTTGCCCGCAGGGAAGGGGTGCTCACAGTCGTCCGGCATGTGGGAGCACCAGTAGCGGAAGTCGCCGCCCGCCGTTCCGTCGGCTGACGCGGCGGCGTAGTCGTCTAGGGCACGGAGGGCATCCCAGGCGACCTCGACCCAGTTGCCGATGCACTGGGCGTCGAGTTCCCTGGTGATCTTCCGGTTGCCGGTGAAGCGCAGGCGGGGGAACTCGCCCATGCGGTCGAGGATCTGGGTGAAGGTGGCCGGGCAGTCGGCGGGTTCCTCGACGGGCGCGTGCGCGAGGTCGTACTGACCGGCCTTTTCGAGCCGTATCTGCAAGGCCCGTACCTGGCGCTCGGCGTGCTTGAGCTTGGCGTACAGGTCCTGGTTCTCGGCGGCCTGGTCGAACTCCTGCTCCGCGGCGATCTGGAGCTGCTGGCGCAGGTCGCTCAGGGCGTCGCCGTAGGCGTTCTCGCGCTGCTCGGCCTCTTCGAGCATCTTGGTGAGGGTGGTGTTCTCAGCGCGAAGTTCACCTAGGCCGGAACCGTGGGCCGCCGGGCGGGGGCGGGTGCGCTGGACGGGCAGGTTGTCCAGGGGCCCGGGGAGCGGCAGGCGCAGGGCGAGCCGCTGGGGGAGGGCCGCGAGGATGGCTGCGGCCCGTTTCGGATTCGCCTCCAGCGTGGATCGTGACATCACCGGGTGGCGCTGGGCGTCGGGTTGCCAGGCCGGGTCCACGCTCGGGAGGTAGGTGCGGATGCCGCCGCCGAAGACGCGGTGGTAGTCGAAGGTGCTCTCGAACAACTGCTGGGAGGCTTGGGGGAGCACGTACGTCACGGCGAGCCCGGTGAGGTGCTTGAAGGCCGGTTCGACGACCTTCTCGGTCCAGGACTCCGGGTCCTGTCCGTAGGGCACGCTCGCCACGACGATGGGGAGCCTGCGGTCCAGGTCGCAGAGCTCTTCGATCACCTCCTCCACATCGTCCGGCTCGATGAACTTCGGGACCGTGCCGACGTCGGCGAGACCGTCCTGGGCGTCGAGCGCGTCGAGCAGCAGCTTCGCAATGCCTGGAGTGTTGGCACGGATGGGCCGCAGGTCCGATGACGCCGGGAGGTGCTCGATGTCGACCTGGACCCAAGTGCGGTGGTCATCCTCCCGAGGGTCCGAACGGACGACGAGCGTGGACTGCCAGGTGCCCGGGACCGGGCGGTCCCTCCACTCGCGCAGGCGCCAGCGGGAGTAGGCGCCGTGCCGGCCGGAGACGGTGTCGTAGTCGAGGGTCACTCCCTCGGCTATCTCATTGCGACCCTCGTCCAGCACAGAGGTGTCGTATCGCTTCATCACCCCCAGCCAGTGCTGCAGTTGGCGGTCCGTGATGGCCGAGGCCGTGACGAAGTCCTGCTTCGTCGACACGACCATGCGGTAGTTGCGGGGTTCCATGGGCGGCTCCTGGGCGGTGCGGCGGCAGGTGAGCGGAGACGCCGAGTGCGGCGCACCGCTTGGGCGGTGCGCCGGTGGGGGGTGCTCAGGCGCGGTGGTGTGGGAGCGGCCGGGTCACGCCGGGTGGCGGGGGCCTTGGCCGGGGAGCGGGTCGAGGATGGTCTGGTAGGCGGTGCCGGTTCGTTTGGCCTCGGCCATGCGGTCGTAGATGTCGAGGATCAGGTTCTTGGTTCGGTAGGTGCCGTGGGCGGCCTCGTCGTCCCGCTTGACGATGGGGAACGTCTCCATGACGTAGTCGACCTCGTCGCGGTCCAAGCCGTAGAGATGGAAGAAGGCGGCGTCCAGCTCAGCACGGAGCAGTTCGCGGCGATGTTCGTTCCAACGGAATGGAGCTCCATGGTCACCGAGGTCTTTAGCGAACGGAGCCATGTTTTCACTCGTGTAAACGAGCTCCAATACGCGGGCAGTGAGCCAGTCCCCGACGCGGCCTGCGTAGCACGGCTCCTCGATCTCGTAGGTTGACGGTGGGAGGACCGGGAGCTGCTCAAACTGGAAGTAGTTGAGGTTGGTACCCGCTAGCTTCTGCCGGAGGACGTAGTCCAGGACGAAGGCAGCCGTATTGGCGTAGAGTGCGGCGAAAGCGCCCCCCGCCGTCGGCAGCATGAGATTGGCCGAGTCTCCGAGTCCGTGGGCAGGGAAGACGAAAGAAACCAGGGTGCGCTGGTTGTTTTGGTTAGTGATCTTTCGAAAGCCGATTAGCCAGTCCTTGTCCCACTCACGCTCTGCCAACAGTGTGGCTACACCGGGCCTCTTGACGGCTTGGCCCTTCCTGTCCTTCCGCCCTGTATCGGCGTCACATTCCGGCACCCAGTACTGGGGAAGGGGTACGAACCGCGGATCGTCATGCTGCTCTGGCGTCACCCGAGGCAGAGTCCCCACATTGGCCTGCGCTTCGGTCTGGCCATCGTACGTGCCAAGCCGGTGGTCGAAGTGGTGCAACATCTTTGCTTGATACAGCGGAAGATATTTTCGGTCCCCTCGTTCGAAGACGTTTCCCTTGAGGCTCCAGCCGTCATTCAAGAGTTGCTGCTTCGTGCGGAAAAGCGGGGCGTCGTCCGACATGTGAAGCAGCCGCGAGAATGACAACTTCCATGGATTTCCGAGTGGATCGCTCTCCCGGAAGAGCACCGGCACCCGGCGATAGATACCGAGCGTGATCTCTGCATCGGTGCGTGATCGGAAGACCGGGAGCGTACCCGTGTTGGGATTGACCAGCAGGATTTCCTCAGGCGGCATAGAGAAGCGGCGGCTAGGCAGATCTTCCATGTAGCGCGTGGCGAAGGCGAAAGAAGCCTCCTGCACACGCTCATCACGGCCCGCCACCGTTAGGAGGCAGAAGCGGACCCCATGATGTACTGCCCGACTCAGCAAAAAGGCCTCGTTCTCGAAGTCCAGGAAGGCTGCAAGCCGCGCGCTGCGCACCAGGTCGGAGAAGAACGGTGCCGTCGTCGCGTCGGTCGCGATGCCCGTCGGCAGGACCAGACCAGAGCGGCCGTGTGAAGCGATGCCAAGAGACGCTGTCTCCGCGAACACCGCGTACGTGTTGACATCACCACGCCCAGCGAGCGGAAAGCGGCCAGAAAATCGCAACAAGTGGCTGACGCCATCAGACTGGCGCTTAGCCGCCATGAACATGGCGAGCAAGCCTCGCTCTGCAGGCTCCTCGCTCGTTCTTAGAGATTCGATAAGCTGCTCCCGAGCGGCTTTGTTGGGGGCCGTAGCGATCTTCTCGTTGCGTGTAGCGAAAAATTCCCGCTCTTTGAGCTTTACCCGCTCCCACGGCGGATTCCCCAGCACACAACTGAACCCCCCGCCCCACCCGGTCCGCTCATCCACCCCCGCGGCCGAGAAGTCGGAGTCCTCCGGCACCGAGAACACCTCGGGGAACTCCAGATGCCAGTGGAAGAACCGATACTCGTCCCGCAGCCGGTAGACCACATCCCGCGTGCCCTCCGGCAGCTTCTCCCAGCCGCCCTCCCGCAATGCGAGCAGGCTCTCCAGGGTCAGGGCCGGCGGACGCGCTTCCTTCGTCTTCTCCCAGACGAACGCAGCACACCACGCGTCAGCCAGGTCCCGTTCCCGGACGTAGTCCGACTCGGGGTCTGCCGTCAGCGCCAGATACGCGTCCCGCTGCCGGTGCACGTGCTCCAGGTCGTCATTGCGCGCGTTGGTGATGTCCGCCGCCGCCCGCGCCAGCTTCACGTTCGAGCCCGCCAGAGCCGTGACCGAAGCGAACAGTTCGCCCTGATGGACGCCCGACGACCGGGCCTGCCACGCCACCCGCTCCGCCGCGTTGCGCTTGCGCAGGGCCGTCACCCAGGTCTTGTCGTCGCCCTCGATCGGCTTGAACGCGTCGTCGGGCAGCCCCTCCGCCAGCAGCTTCGGTGTCGTACCGACCAGGCCGTTGCCGTGCCTGAGGTGCGAGTCCAGGAAGCCGAGCGGCTTGCCGGGTTCCAGGGACTCGATCCACAGGGAGACCTTGGCCAGCTCCACGGCCATGGGGTTCAGGTCCACGCCGTAGATGCAGCGGCTGATCACATCCCGCAGTGCGGTCCTCGTCGCCTCCGCGCTCGGCTCCGGGGAGTCGGTCCGCACCGCCGCCAGACGCTTGGCGATCCGGCGGGCCGCCGCCACCAGGAAGTGGCCCGAGCCGCACGCCGGGTCGCACACCGTCAGGCGCAGCAGCGCCGCCTCCTGCTCCTCCCGGGTCGTGCCCGACTTGACCGCGTCGTCTATCACCGGGTCCAGAGCGGAGTCGAGCAGGCAGTCGATCAGCGAGGAGGGCGTGTAGTACGAGCCGGTCGTCTTGCGTTCGTTGCCGGCGAGCGTGCGCAGCTCGAAGCTGTTCGCGGCCGGGTTGAAGCGCGGCACCAGCTCGAGCAGGGACTCGTAGATCGAGCCCAGTTCCTCCGCGCCGAGGTGGCGGTAGTCCACGCGGCGGGGGCGGTTCAGCTTGGGGTCGACCACGACGGACAGGGCCTTCACCGCAGTGAAAAGGGCCTCGTTGGACAGCCCCAGGCCGTCGAGGACCGCGTCCTTGTCCGTGCGCTCGAACAGGCCGCCCAGGCCCGGCAGGCCGAGTTCCGGCAGGCCGCTTTCCTTGCCGAGGCCGTCCAGGACCAGGCGCAGGGCGTGCCACTGGTCGCCGTGCGGGCTGCCCGTGCGACGGGTGGCCGTGCGGCGCAGGCGGGCCGTGGCGAAGTAGGTGTCGTAGCGCTCGCGGGCCTCCGCCGGGGCGTCCGGCGGGATCAGCAGGTCGCGGTCCTCCGCCACGAACAGGAACAGCAGCCGGTACACCAGGTTCAGCAGCGCCGGGTGCATCTCCCGGACCGTGACCTCGGACTCGTGGAGCTTCTCGCGGAGCCCGCCGTTGTCGGGGTGGGAGATGAAGCCGGTGCCCAGGGTCACCAGCGCCTTCTCCACGCCCTTGCGCAGCTGGTCGAGGGCGCGGGTGCCGCTCGCGATGGCCTCCGTGCGCCACTTCTCCAGCCAGCAGCCGGCCGGGCCACTGTCGCCGGGGGGTTCCAGGCGGGAGCGGTGCGTCAGGCGCCACAGGAGGAGGAAGTCGGCGAAGCGGTCGCCCTCGAAGATGGCCTCGACGTCGAACTCGACGTACGCCGAGCCGACCATGGAGGTGGAGTCGCGCAGCAGGCGCAGCAGCCGGCCGTTGGCGAGCACGCCCCACAGGGCCTGGTCGCCGCTGCGGTTGAGGTACTCCTGGAGCAGCGACTGCGGGGCCGGGCCGGGCAGCGTCGCGCTCCTGCGGTCCAGGTCGACGTTCCAGCCGGTCAGGTGCACCGGCGTGCCCTGCCACACGTGGCTGACCGCGAACCGCTTCTCGCCGTCCGCCGACGGCAGGCCCTCCCCGGGCGCGTCCGGCAGACGGCCGTAACCCAGCTGCTCGAACAGCGGCAGCAGCCAGCGCTCGACGGTGACGCCCACGGCAGGGATACCGTCGATGCGGTCGGCGCCGTCCCTGACCAGCTGGTCCTGGAAGGCCGCCCACACACCCTTCAGATACGACCAGGAACGCTCGGCGGCGTCCCGGACGGTGTCGTTGACCGCGAACAGGCCGTAGTCGGACGGCTGGGCACCCGGCACGTCCTTGCCGTCGCGGACGCGGATCAGCATGTCCGGCGGCAGCAGGCCGCCCACGGTGAGGACCGATTCGGTGACGATGGTCTTCGCGAGGCTCATCAGCGGGCTTCCCCGTTCGTGGTGGTGCCGGTGAGGACGGGGACCGGCAGGTAGTGGTACACGCCGAGCACGTCCGGGCGACCCTGCACGGTGACGCGCAGGCCGCGGCGGGCCGGGCCGGAGGCGCCGCGCACGTCCCGGAAGGCGCCGCGCACCCGGCGGTGCGACTCCAGCAGGCGGGCCGCCAGCTCCTCGCCGTGCTGCTCCAGCGTCGGCATGAGGGAGTCCAGGGAGGACAGGATCTTCGTGATGTGGTCCTGGGCGAACTGGCGCTCGGTGTTCTGCGCCGCACGGGCGTCCAGCAGCGCGAAAGCCTCCTCCTCGGGCAGCCATTCGGGGTTGGCGGCGCCGCCGCGGAACGCCAGCAGGCGGGCGTCCTCGGCCAGTTGCTGAGGGTTCTTGCCGTCGCGGCCGGGCAGCGTGAGCTGGAAGCGGTAGCGGACCAGGAGCAGCGTCGTACGCTTGGCCACCGCCGTCGTACGGACCACTCCGCAGCGGCGGGCCGGGCGCTGCCACTGCGGCATCCGGTCGTCCAGTGCCGCGTCGAGGACGAAGCGGGCGACGGCCGCCACGACCGGGTCGGTGCGGGTGAGCGCCACCTCGCCGCGCGGGGCGGTCGGCGTGTCATGGAACGCTACGGGCCGGGGATGGCGCGGGCCGAGCAGCGTGCCGAAGGCGTCGCGGAGGGCGGCGGGCAGGGCGTCGGTGTGCAGGGTGAAGCCGTCCGGCTCGCCGCGCAGGGGCTCGGCGACGCCGCGCAGCGCGGTCAGGGCGTGGCGGGTGAAGCGGCGCACCTCCTCGCCCGTGCCGAGCGACGCCCGCACCTCGGCGACCTCCCTGGCCACCTCGTCCTTCTTCACCGCGTGCTGCGCGTACCGGGAGCGGGAGGCCTTCTCCCGCTCGGCGGCGCTCTGCCAGGCCTCGTGCAGGTCGGCCGCCTGCTTCCCGGCGACCGTCTCGACCGCGAACAGACCCTCCTGCTCGAACTCGGCCCGCTCGCCACGCAGGATGAGCCCCTCCAGGACCGCCTGCATCACGTTCTCGGAGGAGTCCGGCACGGGTACGGAGATACCGGTCGCCTTGCGGATACGGGCGTGCTTGCGCAGCAGCACGTCCAGGACGATGCCGTCGATGGCGTTGTCCGCGCCGTACAGCGTGACCGCCTTGACGACGTCCCGGCGCTGCCCGAAGCGGTCGACGCGGCCCTCCCGCTGTTCGTGCCGGGCGGGGTTCCAGGCGAGGTCGTAGTGGATGACGGCGTCGAAGCTCTCCTGGAGGTTCACGCCCTCGGACAGGCAGTCGGTGGCCACCAGCACCCGGCGCTCGGGGGGCGTCTCGCCGTCCTCGTCCTCCTCGGTCAGGGCGGCGATGCGGGCGACCCGCTGGTCGGGGGAGAGCTCGCCGGTGACCGCCTCGACGGCGTACGCCTTCTTCCCGCTGCCCTTCTTGCCCTTGGCGCCCTTGTTGAGGGCGGCGTCCAGGTGGGCTTTGACGTACTCGGCGGTGGAGATGAAGCGGCAGAAGACGATGGGGTTGTAGCCCTCGTCCAGCAGCTCCTTCACCGTGGCGATGAGCTGCTTCAGCTTGCGGTCCTTGGCCGGGCCGGCGAGTGCCTCGGCCGCATCGGCCATAGCCAGCAGGCGGGCGCGGTCCTCCTCGTCCAGGGACTGGGCGTCCGGGTCGGTGTCGCCGGGGACCAGCAGCGTGCCGGGGACGGCGTCGGCGGACTCGGCCGACTCGTCGTCGGCGGGGTCGGTGACGGTGCGGCTGCCGATGGCGTCCGCCTCGGTCACCGAGTCGGCGTCCTGTACTCCGGCCCGGGTGCGCAGCGTCTTGCCGACGGCGGCGGGGGAGGAGCCGAGCGCGCGCAGCAGGGCGAGCGCCGACCACCAGCGGATGCGCTGCTGGAGCGCGCCGTCCGCGCTGCGCACCGTCTCGCGGGCGTACCCGAGCACCTCGTCCAGGAGGTTCCGGTACTCCGGGTGCAGCTCGTAGGAGACCTCGCGGGAGAGCCGGTCGCTCGGGAAGTTGGCGTCGTCGCGGAAGTCGTCGCGGATGTCGGCGCGCCGGCGCTGCACGAAGTGCTGGGCGAGCAGCGTGCGCCCCGCCTCGTGGTCGAGGCTGACCGACTCCAGCTTCTTGTCCAGCAGGCCGAGCAGATTGCGGAAGGGCTCCTCCTTGCCGCTGTGGGGGGTCGCCGTCACCAGCACCAAGTGGCGTGCGGGGTCATCGGCGAGGGCGCGGAGGAGGGCGTAACGCAGCTGGCGCTGCTGGCGGCCGCCGCCCGGGGAGGTGTCGGCGACGCAGGTGTGCGCCTCGTCGACGATCACCAGGTCGGGGCAGTTCTTGATGAAGTCGTCCCGGTGCCGGGGCGACTTGATGAAGTCGGTGGAGACGACGTAGTTGCGATCCGGGCGGAACACCGACTGCCCGTAGAGGCGGCTGCGTTCAAGACGCCCAATCGTGGAGGCCAGCACCAGCTCGGCGTCGATGCCGAACTTGCTGCGCAGCTCGGCCCGCCACTGCTCCGCGAGCGCCGGGCTGCACAGCACGACCAGCCCGCGGGCGTCGCCCTGGGCCAGCAGCTCTTTGGCGATGAGCCCGGCCTCCACCGTCTTGCCGATACCGACGTCGTCGGCGATCAGCAGCCGCACGGTCTCCTGCCGCAGCGCCATCAGCAGCGGCACCAGCTGGTACGGGCGGGGCTCCACGGAGATCCCGGCCAGGGAGCGGAACGGGCCCGCGCTGGAGCGGAACCCGATCCGCAGGGCGCTGCGCAGCAGCCCGGCCGCCGCCTGGTCACCGAGGTCGGCGGGGCTCGGCGGGGCGAAGCTGGCGTGCTCCACCGTCTCCAGGGCCGGCAACACGCCCGCGATGTCGTCGTCGGTGCCGCCCAGCGGGCGCAGGACGAGCAGTTCGGGCTTCGACTCGGGCAGTACGACCCATTCCCGGCCGCGGGCGCGCACCAGCGAGCCGACCGCGAACCGCGTCTCGCCGTCCCGGGCGGGCGCGGCGGTGGTGGACGACGTCATCGGTGGACCTTTCGGAAGAACGTGCGAGGTGCAGACAGATCAGGTCAGGAGGGGTCGGTGCCGAACACCGAACGGTAGCGGCTGACGACGTCGGACCAGTCGTCGTCGTGGCGGAAGCGGATGACGTCCCAGCCGTCGTCGTACAGCCGCTCCTGCGCGTCCTCGTCCCGCTGGGCCTGCACGTCGTCGTCGTGGTGCGGCCCGTCGATGAACACCGCCACCGGGCCCGTCTTCGTGTCGTACACGAAGTCCGGCCGGGACAGCGCGCTGGGGACGAAGACCTGCTGCTTGTCGGGCAGCTTCAGGCCCTTCCTGGACAGGAAGGCGATGAACCGGCGCTCCAGCGAGCTGTCGGCGCCGTCGCTGAGGGCCCGGGCGTGCTCGTCGCGGGAGACGCCGGGGCCCGCGTCGGCGACCTTCGCACCGGCGAAGCGCAGCAGCAGGTCCTTCACCAGCTTGCGGTCGATGACCTGGTGCCAGCGCTGGTTGCCGAAGGACAGCAGGCAGTCGTAGCAGCCCATCTCGCAGCGCGGGCCGCCCTCCCGGCCACCCGTGTCCCTGCCGTCGCGCTCGAAGTGGGCGATCTCCAGGGCCCGGGCCGCGGCCCGGCGCAGGGCGTCCGGCTCGGCCTGCAGGCGGCGCAGGACACCCGCCCCGCCCTCGGCGCTCTCGATGAACAGGATGCGGTCCCGCGGACCGTCGAGCGGAGGCAGCTGCTCGGTGTCCAGCTCGCCGTCCTCCAGCTGGAACTCCGCCTCGATGCCCCGCTCCAGGGCGTACTGCAACGTCACCGCCACCTCGGGGGCCACCTTCTCGGCGAGCTGAAGGACCAGGATGTTGCGGGTGTCCTGGACGTACGGGATCACCGGCACCTTGCGGTCCGCCTTCTCCGCGCTCTCCAGCCCGTCCTGCTCCTCGGTGGTCTCCTTGCCCGGCTTGTCCTGGTCCTTCTTGGCGTCCAGCCACTTGCCCTCGACCGGGTCCAGCCAGAAGCCAGAGCGCTGCTTGCTGCGCCGGTGACCGAGGTTGGTCAGGCGGACGGTGGCGCTGTCGCCGTAGGTCAGCTCGGCGAGCGCCGCGCCGTCCCCGTCGACCGCCGTGGCACCCAGCGAGCCGTCCCGCGTGCCGTGCCTGTTGAACTTGTACGACACCTCCACCCAGTAGCCGGTGCGCTGCCGCTCCTCCTCGTCCGAGGAGATCCGGTCCCGGCGCTTGGTGAAGACCGTCCGCAGCTGGAGCAGGTTGTAGCGGGCCTCGGACAGCTCCCGGTGGCAGAAGTCGCAGGTGCTCTCAAGCGTTTCGCCGGTGTGCAGGTAACCGCAGTGTTCGCAGACCTTGGCCTCCTCGGTCTGCAGATCGCCCGAGGCGCTGGTGGGCAGCTGGATACGGTCGACCTGGAAGCGGCTGCCCTCGTGGTAGATGAAGGCGCCGGGGCCGAACTCGCGGATCGCGATGAAGCGCGAGCGCTGCAGGTAGTCGCCGTCCCGGCCACCGCGCACGGCCCGGCCGGTGCCGGGGATGAACGCGGCGAGCGGCAGGCGGGGGAAGGAGTACCCGGGCAGAAAACCCTCGGACGCCAGATACCGGTACGGCGTGAAGTCCGACAGCAGGGTGCTGCCCGAGGTGTCCTCGTTCTTCAGCAGCTTCAGCTGCGTCTCCGCCTGGTGCCGGCGGCGTTCCGCCTGCGCCGAGGCCTCCTTGCCCAGGGTGTTGTCGAGGATGCGCCGGTGCTGCACCTCCCGCTCCCGCAGCGCCTTGCGGAACAGCTCCCGCCAGCGGCCGAGCGCGTTGTCGAAACCGCCCGGCGCCTTCTCCACCGTGCGCTCCAGCCACTGCTCGTCCCACCACGAGGTGGCGCCGAGCCGGTCCATCGATTCCTTCAGGACCGCGGTGGCCCGCTTCAGCGCCCGCCGCTGGGCCGCGGGGTCCCGGATCTGCTCGACGACGTGCGGGAAGAGCCGCAGCGACGGTTCCTCGCCGTCGGCGTCCAGGATGTGCGGGAGGCGCCGGCCCAGCTCAAGGCCCGTCTCCGCGAGCCAGATCGCGTGCACGTGGGAGCGCACCAGGTCCTCGTTGGCGAGGTCCAGCCGGGGCGGGGCCACCTCTCCGGCCACCATCAGGTGGGACAGGCGGAAGTAGTACTGGTCGTGGCTGTTGCCGGTGGCGCAGTACGTCGTCACCAGCGCCGGCTGGCCCTGCCGGCCGGCGCGGCCGCTGCGCTGGGCGTAGTTGGCGGGCGTCGGCGGCACGTTGCGCATCGCCACCGCGTTCAGGCTCGCGATGTCCACGCCCAGCTCCATGGTGGGGGAGCAGTAGAGCAGGGGCAACGGAGTGCCGTTGCGGAAGTCCTCCTCGCGCTTCTCCCGGACCGGCGCGGGCACCTGCGCGGTGTGCTCGCGTGCGAGGAGTCCGGCGAGCGTGCCGGCGACGTTCTTGTAGAGGTTCTTGAAGAACGGGTTGACCCGGGGACCCCGGTCCTTGCCGTAGGTCCGGCGCAGCCGGTCCACCGCGCCGAACTCGTCGTCGCGGGCCGTCCACACCACCGCGGTGTGATTGATGCGGTACCCGGGCGACTCCCCGCGCCCAGCGGGCACCTCGGTGAGCAGGCCACCCTCCTCCAGCACCTCGACCAGATCGACGATCACCTGCTGCGCCTCGTCCAGGGTCAGGGCCCGCCCGAGCGCCGGGAACTGACCGGGGCGGCGCAGGAACTTGCCGAAGGAGCCCCGGGCGGTGATGTTCATCTCGCTGCGGGACCGGTTCGGCCGGCCCGGGCGCACGTACGCAGTGCCCGGCGGAGGCGGGGTACGCTCGGTCTCGGCGAGCCCCCACGGGTCTGCCAGCAGGTACGACAGCCTGCGCAGCTCGTCGAAGTCGGACTGCTCGAAGTACGGGAAGTCCAGGGCACGCACCCGGCGCAGCTCGTCCAGGAGGATGCGGGACAGCTCCGCGCGCTTGGCCGGGTCCGCGGCGCGCAGCGGCCCGGAGACCCCTGCCCAGCGGTCCTCCTCCGCGGTGATCTCCTCCAGGTCCGCGTACTCCAGCCGCAGCAGGCCCGTCTGCTCCAGGTTGGGCATCGTGACCCGCCAGCCGCGCTCCAGGTCCAGGTACAGGCGGTACTCGACCACCTTGGCCAGGGCGCCGAGGGTGCGCCGGGCCTGCCGGGAACCCTCCTTCGGGTTCGCGGAGTAGTCCTGCGGCCTCAGACCCAGCTTGGCGACCACCGCGGGTGCCAGGTCCTCGTGCAGCAGGCCGTCCTCGCCGGCCTCGGCCATGGCCTGGTAGAGGGCCCCGCGCAACTGGGTCACCAGGACGAAGTCGTTGAAGTGGCCTGCCTGGAGGCTGGCGTCCTGGCGGTTGTCGACGAACGTGAGCAGCTTGCGGGCGTCCTCGTCCAGCTCGCTGGGCGGCAGCTGCTTGAGGTGCCGCACGATGCTGGAGCTGATGACGGAGGTGGCCGTGGAGCGGCCCTCCTGGTCCATCGTCATCAGCTTGCTGAAGTCCTTGCCGCGTGCGGACTCGTAACTGACCCCGCAGTTGAGGCAGAACATGAACGGCATGGGAATGTACGCCGCGTACAGGCCCTGGTCCCGGTCGACGACCGAGCCGTCCGGCTTGACCCACACCGGCTGCGGCACCCGCTTGCGGCGGCTGTCGACGAGCACCTGGACGCCCCGGTCCTCGTCCGTCTTCAACCAGCTGTCGGGGAAGCGCTGCTCGTCGATCGCCTTGCCGGTCTCGTCCGGCCAGGGGTTGTCGGCGCTGACGTACAGGTAGCCGTTGTCCTCGTCGTCCTCGGTGCGCGGCCGGAAGCGGTACGACCCGTCCGTACGCTCCTCACGGGCCACGGTCAGGTACTCCTGGCCGCACTCGCGGCAGAAGGACAGCGGCAGCAGGATCTTGTCCTTGGCCCCGGGCACCCGCACCTGGTAGGTGCGGCTGATGTACCGGGTCCGTTCGTCCTCCAGGGAGACGTACACGGAGTCGCCCTTGGACAGGAACTGATGGAGCCGGAAGGCGAACAGCGGCCGGCCGGTCTCCGGGTCCCGGGCCTGCGAACCGGCGTGCAGCGTGTCACGGATGGCGGCCACGCACGCCTGCTCGGGCTCGCCGGTGCGCGCGGCGAGCTGCCGGGCCGCCTTCTGTACGGTCGTCGGCTCGGCCCGTACCAGATTGCCCTTGTCCGGGCCGTCGGTGAGCGTGCGCAGACCGAACACGGTCTCGATCCAGGAGGCGAGCGGATCGGCGGCGAGGACGTGGTAGTCGGTCGAGGGCGCGCGCGTCCGTATGCGCTCGGTCAGTTCCGCGTCGGACGGGTCCTGGTCGCGGGTGGCTCGCACCAGCGTCTCGCCCACGACGCGTTCCGGGGTGACCGGGGTGGCGAAGAGGGTCGTCGCTACGTCCGCCACGGCCCGCCGCCGATCCTCCAGGGTGCCCTGGGTCGACATGGTCGCCGAGGTGCCCACTACCTGAAGGTCCGGCGCGGCACAGGCGTCGCGTACCCGGCGCACGAGCAGGGCGACGTCCGCGCCCTGGCGCCCGCGGTAGGTGTGCAACTCGTCCAGGACCAGGAACCGCAGACCCTGGGCGGCACGCATGAGGGCCTTGCGCTCCCGGGGCCGGGTGAGCATCAGCTCCAGCATCACGTAATTGGTGAGCAGGATGTCCGGCAGACTCTCGAGGATCTTCTCGCGCTCGTCCTCCTTCTCCTGGCCCGTGTACCGCGCGAAGGTGACGGGCTCATGGCCCTCGCCGTAGCCGTGCTGCAGGAACTTCTCCAGCTCGAACTTCTGGCTGTTGGCCAGGGCGTTCATCGG
Source organism: Streptomyces sp. NPDC015242 (assembly GCF_043079125.1). NCBI lineage: Bacteria > Bacillati > Actinomycetota > Actinomycetes > Kitasatosporales > Streptomycetaceae > Streptomyces > Streptomyces sp. NPDC015242. Next base: position 88,712 of record NZ_JBIBUF010000012.1, read on the forward strand.
GTAGACGATGATCGCCTGGACGCCGGAGGTCGCTCCCTGCTCCTTGGCGCGCAGCACGCTGTCCACGATCGGCACGATGTAGCCGAGACTCTTGCCGGAGCCGGTGCCCGTGGTCAGCACGTAGCTCCCGCCGGCCCGGGCCACCTCGATCGCGTCGCGCTGGTGACGGTGGAAGGAGATGGGACGCCCCTGCTCCGGCGGGCCGTTCTTCACCTTGCCCACACGGAAGATCCGCTCGCACTCCGGGTGCAGCAAGCCATCGGCCACCAGCTGACCGACGGTGCCGCCGGGGGCGAAGCTGGGGTTCAGGGAGAGCCATGGGTCAGGCCACTGGTTGCCCTGCACGAGTGCTTCGCGGACGGTCTCCTCGATCCGCTCGTTCTTCACGACGACGGACCCCGTGGTGAAGTCCTGGTAGTCGGCGATCAGCTGCTCGTGCACCTTGAAGACGTCCACAAAACCCTCACTCGCTCCCGCGCCGACCTGCACCGTTCACCGTAGTGGCTCAGGCGCTCCTGGCGGACCGGTATCCCTGAGATCCATGAGAGCATTGTTTGTGAACTCAGTCAACGCGCACGCATCTTGCGAGGTGTGTACAGGGTGAGTCAGTGCGATTCCTGGCCGCGCATGACAGTGGCACACTCAGTCACCTATGGACATCGGAACGCTCATCGCCAAGCGCTACCGCATCAAAAGCCCCATCGGCCGTGGCGGCATGGGACAGGTGTGGATGGCGGACGACGAACACCTGGGCCGGCCGGTCGCCGTCAAGACGATGACGCCGACCAGTGGGCTGACAGCGGAACAGATCGCTCACGACGCCGGACGGTTCGAGCGCGAGGCGAAGGCGGTCGCGCGGCTGGACCATACCGGGCTCGCGGCCGTGTACGACCTGGGTGTCGAAACAGGCACGCACTACCTGGTCATGCAGTACGTCCAGGGCCTTGACCTGGGCGATTACATCGCGGAGCGCGAGACGCTGACACTGGAGGAGACCGCCTCCGTCGGTGTGCAGATCTGCTCGGTGCTGGCCGCCGCCCACACCCGAAGCGTCGTCCACCGGGACCTCAAGCCGGGAAACGTACGCATCCGCACCGACGGTGTCGTCAAGGTGCTCGACTTCGGTGTCGCGGCCATTCTCGACGGGGACACCAAGAAGCTCACCACCACCGGCGAACGGCTCGGCAGCTTCCAGTACATGGCGCCGGAACAGGTGCTGGGCGAGCCTGTGGACCGGCGTACGGACCTCTACGCTCTTGGCTGTCTGGTCCACGAAATGCTGACCGGCCGACCGGTTTTCGAGCACGAGTCACCGCTGATGGTGCCGAGCCTGCACACCGAGGCCGCCCCCGTGCCGTTGCGGGAACTGCGGCCCGACGTCCCGGAGGACGTCGAGAGCCTGGTCCTGGAACTCCTCGCCAAGAAACCGGGCGACCGCCCCGCACACGCGGGGGAGGTCTACCGGTGTCTCGCCGCTCACCTCCCCCCACCCGGAAACCCGGAGCGGGCTCTGGTGCCCTGGGCCGAGGCGGATCCGTGCCGACCGTTCCGATTCCCCATGGCACCGGATGCCCGGCCCGTCCGCCAGTGGGCCAGGGAGGCGGACGGGGCGCGGTAGCAGGCCTCAGCGGGGCTCGGTCTTCTCCCACTCCTCCGCAGAGGTGGGTTGCGCAGGGATCGTCAGAGCAAGCTGCTCCCAGTCCGTCTCCTCCGGCTCGGGAGCCGTCTCGATGCCCGGGGCCGCCCCCGTGTCCGGGTCGGCGTCGGATGCGGAATCGATGGCGTCGCCGCCGTCCCCGCCGTCTTCGGTTTGGGTCGGCAGTACGTACTCCTGCGCGAGCCCCGCGAGATGCAGGGGCAACGGCAGGCTCAGCGCGTCCGGCAGGTCGGGAGCCTGCCGCAGCTGATGCGCGGCGAGTGCGAGTGCTTCCGGAACGTCGCCGTCGCCGGGGTGGCATCCCAGGACGGCGATCTCCACCAGCCCGGGGTTCCAGGCCGCCTTATCGGTGTCGATTGTCGTCTTGCCCTTGGTGTTGACGCGGGGCGCCAGCTTGTCGGCGGCGACCGACAGCTTGAAGGTGCGGGCCTTGGGCGTCGTGGACCAGAAGACGCGGGCCTTGTCGGGGTCCGCAGTTGGATCCGTCCACAGGTGGGCGGCCAGGCCGTTGGGGCCGTCCGGGTTCACGCCCCACCACTGGGCGGTCTCCCGGTTCCGTGCCGTACGCACCCGTACCAGCCGCAGGTCCGGGTCCAGGCGGCGGGACGGGGCGTGGCCGTCGCGGAACTTGTCCGCCACCACGGTGCCGTCCTGCAGCCACGTCCAGTGCGAGCGCATGTTCTGCCCGTGGGCCAGCAGCATGGTCGGCGTGCCACGCAGCGTGCGGCGCACCCGCTGGAGCCACTCCTCGGTCGCCCGCCGCTGCTCGGCCATGTCCGCCCACCAGGACGGCCGGACGACTCCGACAGCCTCGCCGTCGCGCGGCGCCGGGACCACGTCCTTCGGCACCTCACACTGCTTTGTCAGCTTCAGCAGCATCACCGGGTACGGCACCCAGGTACGCGTCTCGTCGTCCCAGCCCTCCACCCGGGCCAGCCCCTCACCGGACGGATCCGGCGTGACCAGCACGGCAACGGGCACATGCCCCGCCCAGCGGGTGCGGCTGCGCCGGTTCTTGCGCACCATCCACATCGCCGCGTACCGCATACCGACGGGCAGACGATCGCCGAGGCTGTGCTCGGGGTGGATCCGCACACCCAGCTGGCGCAGTCCGTCGTCCCAGGCCTTCGCCGCGCGGAACTCCTTGTTCTTCTCGCTGTTGTAGCCCTTGGCCTTCTTCGGCACGGCCATGAACTGGGTGAGGACGCCGGCGTCCGCACAGCCCAGCCGCAGCGCGAACTTCGCGTCGTGGTCGGCGGACGAGAAGTCCTTCGCCCGGTCGATCTCCACCAGGGCGAGCGTGGGCGCGGGCGAGGAGACGCCCTCCTCGGTGAGGAAGGTTGTCATCTTCCGGCGGCGGTCGCGGATCGCGGCGGTCATCGCGGCCCGCGAGTGCCGGTTGCCCTCCGGCAGGGCGAGGTCCTGGCCGAGGGAGCGAGAGAGCCTGCGGCAGCGCAGCCGCACGATGAGTTCGGGGGACTGCCACTCCAGGACCACCGTGCCGTCGTAGGCCTCCTCGGTGGCCGGCGCGCCGCCGTCGCCCTTCAGATCCAGGTGCGTGACGAGGGCGTCAATCGCGGTGTCCCGCATCACCGAGGTCTGCCACATCAACCGCGCCTCCAGGGTGGGAAGTTCACCCGGGGAGAGACCCTGGGGCAGGTGGCGCAGCGCGAATGCCGTGCCGCGCCGTCGGGCCTCCGAGCGCCTGCGCTCCTCCTCGGTCTTCGCCGGTTCCTTGGAGGGCTCCTGGCGGGGGTTGCCTGGCGTGCTGCCCGACAGCCGGGTGCGGACCAGGGCGGAGACCGGCTCCAGCTGCTCCGGAAGGGCTTGCAGGGCCCACTCCACGATTTTCGAGCGCTGGTCCGTCATCAGGCCGGCTCCGACCTCGTGCGTGCCCATGGCCGTGCTGTACAGGACCGCCGCACGCATGTCGTCCGCCAGCCAGCCCGCCGGGTCGGTGAGGATGGCGTCGGCGTCCGGGAACGACTCGGTGAGGGACATGCTCCGCAGCATCCCGGCGGGCCCGCCGCCGACCCAGTCGTACCCGCCCCGGCTCCAAGCGAGCCGCGCCACCGCGAACCGGTTGCTCGCCGGCGCCCCGGGCAGCCACGGCACCCGCGGGCGCAGCAGCACCGTGGTGCGGCGGCCGAACGGCAGGTACAGCCACCCCGTCCTCGCACTCACGCGAGTCGCGTACCGGCGGATGTGGCTGTGCACATGGAAGCGGGGCAGCGGGTCGAAGGGGACCGTCTGCAGCGTGATGTTCAGGACGACGGAGTACCACTCGGGACCCCGGCTCCCCTCGAACTCCAGCGCCTGCGATACGAGTTCGGCGCCCCGGTCCATCGGCCCGCGCGGCATGGCCCGGAAACGCAGTCGGCCGCCCGCGAACTCATAGGGGTCCAGGGCGAGGATCCGCCGGGCCAGCCAGTCGGTGGACAGCTGGAACTGGCGGGGCTCCGGAGCGGCCGTGCCACCGTCGGTGGGCCGTTCGTGACGCAGCAGCTCCACGAATACGCCCTCCTGCCATCGGGGAGGGTTCTCCAGCAGCGCGGAGCGGGTCTCGGACAGCAGCGAGCGGAACTCGGGCTCCGGCCGCAGGTTCTTCAGCCAGGCACCGAGCAGTCCCCTGAGCGCCGCGTCGGGCAGCGGATCGGATACGTCCTCGGGGGCGTACAGCCAGAAGTCGCGGCCCTCCCCGCGGTGGCGGTTGGGGCGGGGGCGCACCAGGACGTCGGGGGCGAGCGCCTGCACGACCTGGTCCATCCGGAACGTGGGCACCGTCTCCAGCGGCTTGTCACGGCCCGCGTTGCACAGGGCCAGCAGCGCCCCGGTCCACTCCTCGGGAAAGGGCAGCGCGCGGTAGCGCTCGACCGCCGAGGCGTCGGGGGAGACGGGACGTGCGGCGGCGGTGCGGATGGAGTCGTAGCGGGGAGCCATGGTCGGGTCCTCTCTGGAGGAGTTCAGGACGTGTGGTGCTCGATGGCGCGCAGCGCCTTGTACAGCGGCGCGTACAGCAGTCGGGCGACCGCGGGGTCAGCCGGATCTGGGCAGTCGGGCGGTGGGGCGCCCTCCGCGAAGTAGGGGGCGAGCACGTCGCGCAGACCGGTCAGCAGCCCGTCTCCCTGCGGGAGCGGTGCCGCCGCCGCGCCGGGTGACAGCAGCTTGGCCGTACGCGGCGCGAAGCGGGCGTCCACGAAGACCACGCGGGCGGGCACCCCACCCCGCACCAAGCGGCCGATGACCTGCCACATCGTCACCAGCTGGTCCCAGGTGAAGGATGTCTTCTCATGGTCGGACAGGCGGGAGTAGATGTAGCGGCGGGACAGCAGCCGGCGCCACTCGGCGCGTGCGACATGCCGGAAGGCCAGCCCGGCCGCGTTCAGGTCCGCCGAGGCCGTGACCAGTGTGCTGAACGTGCCCTGCGGCAGGCCGGGTTCGTCGCGGGTGAACCGGGTCGCCCAGTCGTTGATCGCGAACACGGCCAGGGCGAGGTCGTCCGGGCGCGGGTGGGGCCGGGCCAGGAACAGGGCCGTGCCGAAAGCCGCGTTGCGCTGGGCGTTGAGGATGTTGTGCCCACGCTCCACCGCCATCAGCGGAGCCACGAGAACCTCGGCCGTGGGGTCCTGGGCGAACATGGCGAGGTCGCCCCGGCGCAGCGCCGTGACCCGGTCCGCCTCGGCCCGGGGCGGTGCCGAGCCGCGTACGGCCTGCTCCAGGTCGGCGTCGTCGGCGGCCAGCACACGGACGCGGCCGTGCCAGCGCTCCATCTCGTGCAGTACCTCCGCCGCAGTGTGCGCCTCCTTGTAGCTGCCGACCAGGAGGATCGCCCGCCGTCGGCGGCTGTCGGCGACCCGGGCCAGCTCCTGCTCCAGCGGGCTCGGGGCGCCGCCCCGGCCGGGGGAGCCGAGCCGGTTGACCATCGCCCGGCAGGCGGCAGGACGGGCCTTCGGCTCGGTGCCCGACAGGCTCAGGGGGCGGCCCTCGTCGTCGTACAGGAAGTGCGTGCTGAATTCCGACGCGCTCACCGCTTCGAGAGACCGTGGTGAGGGGGTCAGCACCGCGCCCACCGGGGCGACCAGGTGCGCACGTGTGGAGGTGCCCGCCCAACTGGTGCCGGACATCAGCACGACGTGCGGTCCCTTGCGGCCGCGGCCCGCGTCGGCGCCCACGTCGGGCAGCGAGAGCAGGAGTTCGCGGCCCACACCCGCGCACCGGAAGAAACGAAGGGTGCCGCTGTTGCGTCCCTCCACGTCGCGTTCCCGCTCGTCGGGCAGGTACTGGAACCCCAGGACGTTGCCCATCGGAGCCTCCGGGACGAGCGGGGCGTAGTCGAGCGGCGGACGGCGGGACAGCTCGTTGCCGGTCGAGTCCAGGTGCAGGGCGGCCTCGACCTGGGGCCAGAGGAAGACCAGCCGGTCGAGACGCTGGTTCAGCGCGCTGAGCAGCAGCATGAACTCCAGGCGCCGGGCGGTCAGATCGAGCCAGGCCTCGTCCTGGGCCCGGGCGGCGGCGGGGGTGCCGGCGAGCAGCGGGCGCAGCACGGCGAGAACGCGCTCGCGCGTGTCCGAGGACGACAGTGTGGTCAGCAGATCCTGAGCCAGGCGCACGAGGTCGTCCGTCAGGTTGCCGTACGGGCCCCGGCCACCCAGCGGGTCGTCCCGGAAGTCGTCGAACCGTTCGGTGAGTTCGGCGCGGTGGGCGTCCACCTCCGGCCCGGCCGACTCGGGCTCCGGAGCGTCGTCCTCGTACGCCTCGTACAGTTCTGACTCATCGGAGACTCCGTCCGGAGCCCCGGATTCGGGGTCCTGCGCGAACCAGGAGCCGAGCAGCTTTTCCTGGAGGGTCCACGGGCTGAAGTACTCGATGTCGGCCCACTCGCGCAGCTCCACGTCGGAAATCAGCAGCTTGTACAGGCGGTCCGTGGCGGCGTGGACCACCGTCAGTGAGGCGGACCAGCGCTCGACCTCCTGGTCGGTGAGCGGCAGCCGACCCTGCCGGCACAGCTCCTCGATGCGGTGGGTCTGCACCTGGTCCAGCCAGGACTCGGGGCCAGGGGAGACCAGCGTCGCCGAGGGCGCGAAGATCTCGTCGAGCTTCATCTGCACCGAGTCGGCCTCGTCCACGACGATGATGTCGCTGCGCAGGCAGGCGAGTTCCAGGTGGCGCAGCCGCTCATCGCCCAGATGACGTGGCACGGCCGACTGCACGAGGCTCGCCGGGTTGGCCACCCAGATCAGGGAGTCGACCAGTTCCCGGGCTGCACGGTGACGGGGGCACACGGACCACAGGGGGCACCCGTGCGGCGTTCCCTTCACCTCGGCCGGACGGTCGTCCTCGGCCGGGGACCGCCGCTGCCCGGGCCGGTAGGGCTCGGGCAGTGCGGCGGAGTCCGGGTTCTCGGCCGGCGCGTGCTTCTTTTGCGGGTAGAGCGAGGTGCACGGTGCGTCCGCGAACCGCAGGGGCTGTGCCGCCTCGGTGCCGCGCAGGGCGTCCACCACGCACACGGTGCTCAGGTGGTCGAAGCCCGGGTCGTCGTGGTCCAGCAGGTTGTGCACGCCGCGGGAGGCGAGTCGGCGGTGCAGCCGCTGCACATGGGTCTCCCGTGTGGTCAGACCCAGCACCGGTGTGGCGGTCAGGTCCAGGTCGCGGAACAGAGCCGTGAGACGCAGCTGTTCGGCCACGTCGCCCACGACGAGCGTGGTGCGCAACGCCGGAGTCCGGCGGGCTCCCCAGACGGCGAGGAGCGTCATCAGGGTCGACTTGCCCGCACCGACCATGCCGGCCAGGTGCAGCAGTCCGTCCAGCCGGAGATCACCCTCCTGCGAGAAGCCCAGCCCGTCCGCGTCGCGCGGGAAGATGTGCAGCTCGGTGAGGCGCTCCTCCCAGTGGCCCGGGTTCTCCACCTCGTTCGCCCGCTCCGTCGCGTCCATCCAGCGGGCCGTTTCGACGAGTTCGGCCCGGCTGATGGTGAGCGGCTCCCCCTTGCCCGGCCGTCCCGCCTCCGGAGCGTGACCGGCAACGGGATCGGGACGCAGTTCCTCGGGCAGCGTCACCGAGGTGGGACGGCGCCGGTCGACGAAGGTGGCGCGGCCGGGCGGCGCCAGGGGCAGGGCCTTGCGGGCCAGCGGAGGCAGCGCGGCGAGGGCGGCGTCGTACACGGCGAACCGGTCCGAGGCGACGGCCGGGTCACGCCGTCGCGCCGGCCGGTCGAGCGCGCTGACCTCATAGGCCCGCAGCCGGTCCGGCAGGCCCCGATAGGTCTCCAGCGTGCGCTCCCAGGTGCGGCCGCGGCGCAGGTGCCACAGCAGATGTCGGCCTGCGGTGAGCATGACCTCGTGCTCAGGGGAGGACACGTATCCCCGGGCGACGGCGAACTCGTAGCCGCCGAACAGCACATAGGCACCACGGACGGGCTCATGCGGCGCGATGTGCTCCAGGATCCGCAGGGCCAGTTCCGCCTGGCACAGCAGGCTGGGTTTCACGTCGCCGAGTTCGGCGGGCACCTCGTCCCACAAACGGGCGAGCTCCCTGCTGACCGGGTGGTGCCAGCTCTCGCGGTCACGCATCGCCGGCCTCCTCCTTACGTGCGGTCAGGCCGACGCGCGCGAGCCGGTCCTCGGCGCGGGCGAGCAGTTGGGTGTCGGTGAGCAGCGGAACGCGGCGGGCGGCGGCCGGGCGGTTGCGCTCATAGGTGGCGATGTAGCCCGGCCGGTCGTCGACACGGTCCTGCGGCACGACCCAGAACGCTTCGTCGTAACGGGGCTCCTGCGGCACAGGCCGGGCGGCCCGCCCCAGGAATACCGGATGGGCCCAGTCCTTCACGTCCACCGCCCACACCCAGCCGTCGGGAAAGGTGACGTGCACGTCGTAGGCGTCGTACGCCGGCCACATGCGCACTTTCAGCCCGAGCGCGGTGAGCCGCCCTTCCAGCTGCACCTCGGCCCGCCCGGGACCGGTGACGAACTGGCGCAAGGGCCTGGCCAACTGGAGCAGTTCACCGGCCTCCTCCTTGGCGATGCGACGTCCCACCGGCGGCCGGCCCCGGCGGCGGCAACGGTCCCGCTCGCACCACCAGCCGCCGTCGGGCAGCGGCGTCAGCAGGGTGAGACACCGGCCGCAGGTCGCGTAGACGTCACCGCGCAGATAACTGTCCGGGACGGGGCGGTAGATGCGACTCAGAAGCTCCTTCACCGGGTCGAGCACATGGTCCATCGACACCGCCCACTCCTCGGCCGAGGTGAGGACGGGCCGCGTGACCAGGAGCCGCCGGAACTCGGTGTAGGCGTCCTCCTCGCCGTACTCGCGGCACAGCCGCAGTGCGGCGCGGATGATCTCACGGTCGTAGAGAACCAGCGCGCTGTCCGAGAACTGCTCCGCCCACTCGTAGCACAGCTCGGTGGGGCGCGACGAGTCCGGGTCGAGCAGCAGATCGTCCGGTCCGGCCGCCTCGGTCGGCAGGTCCACCGGCCAGTCCGCCACCGGCCGCTCGCGGCACCAGGACAGCAGGTCCGGCAGGCTCAGCGGAGGCTCGGCCCCGCGCTCCAGACAGGCCAGCACCGTCCGGTCGAGGGCGCGCTGCACCTCGGGCGGGTAGGGCAGGGAGTAGGCCTCGGGGCCGGTGGCCGCGTCGAGCACCGTGAGGGCGGTGGCGAGCGTGCGCATGAGGGGGATGCCGCGATGGGCGGACCAGTCGGCGTCGTGCGGCGGCATTCCTTCGCCGGTCGTCGCGGTCACCGTGCCTCCAGGTGCGCGCGGCCGGCAGCGCAGTGCGTGAGCACGTCGCAGCCGCCGCAGTGGCCGCCGGGCGTGGGCGCGTACGTCTCGTCCACCGCCCAGGGGCCGGCGAGCCCGGCGATGATGCGGCGTGCTTCGGTCAGGGTGTCGGGATCACCGGGGTCGATCTCCTCGCAGCGCGACTTCCCGGTCCCTTCCGCGTCCAGGTAAAGCACTTCCAGCTCGATCAGCGACCGGCGCGGATCACCGTTCGGCACTCCGGCGGACATCATCAGCACCGCGAAGGCGAGCTGGGGGTACGTCTCCAGCAACGCGCGACCCTCCCAGGGCGGCTTCGCAGCCGTTTTCGTCTCGTGCCAGATCCAGCCTCCGGAGCGGGTGTACAGGAGGTCGGGGTCGGCGATCAGGACGACATCTAGCTCGGGGTCGTACGCGGTGAGGCGTGGCTGAACCCGTACGAGCTCCTCGGACGGCAGGCCGTCGAGAGGGCAGGCCCGCTGGTGTTCGGCGATCAGGGCGAGCGCGGTCGGCAGTTCGGCGGTGGAGAGGCCGGGAAGGGCGTCCGGGAGGGGAGCCGTGCGGCAGCATCCGTTCTCGTGACAGAGGTTGAGCCACTTGTCGACCGCACGTCCCCTGCGGATCGGCTCGCTCTCCGGATCGCCTGACTTCACATGCAGTACGCGGGTGAGATGGAACTGCGCCGGGCAGCGCGCATGGACGCGCAGGTCGCTGGCCGACACGGAGCGGCGGGCGCGGGGGCGGCGTGGCCCGCGGACCCTGAGCACGCCGGGAGTCCGGGGCAACTGCTCGCAGGCGACCAGACCTTCGCAGCGCGTGCAACTGGAACCGGGGTTGAGCCGGCCGTCCTCGATCACCCGGCGCAGCACCGGCTTGGCATGCTCGGTGTACCGCCGCTCGGTCTCGTCGGCGTCCCAGTCGGCCAGCACCTCGTGATCGCCGCTGCCGCAGCCGATGCCGACGATCCGGACGCGCTGCGGGCGGATAGTGCTGCCGGGTGCCGGACGGTAGATGTCCCGGAAGGCCGACTGGGAAGGAATGCCCGTCAGTGCCACGGCCGCCGCCTCCGCGACCTCGGAAGGCGGTCGGTCCCCCTTGACGGAGTTCACGGAGAGCAGCCACAGCTCGCGTTCCGACCCGTCGGCGGACGCGTACCGCCGTCCCCACGCCGTGCGCTCGTAGCGGACCGCTCCGCGGGCATCCGGGACTTCGCTCTGAGTGATGGCCGTCCACTGGGCGGGCACCGGCAGGGTTGGCGGGCGCCCGAGCCGGCGCCGCTCCTCTTGGCGCGCCGTGCGCGCCAGCAGGTAGGAGCGAACGGCTGATTCCGCCCAACTCACGTGTCCCGCGTGGTATTTCTGATTCTTCGCCAGCCGCGTCAAAGCGCTGTCGATGTCCTCCCCCTGGTACTCGATCGCGTCCAGAACGCTCATGACCGGCCCGAGGGCGAAGTCCTCGACGGGCTTGCCCCGCGGGCGCGGCGGAACCTGACCGAGCAGTGCCCTGGCCCGCAAGGCGTTGCCACGTGGGCAGTCCTGAGGGTCCTCGCGCAGCAGTGGCAGCGAGGTGCGGATGAGTCGGATGTCTCCGTTCGTTCCGGGCGGAGGCAGGTGGAGCGACACGATGCACCCCTCACGGGTGTGGTGAGACGAGAGCGCTAACGCACCCAGGGAAGCGTATGTTTGTGAACTGAGTCAAGCGATTGATTCCCTGTGGCTCGTGAACCGCTACAGTATGGCTGACACCATGTCATGAACAGCCGGGGGTGAGGCGTGGAAGCCGGGGAAGTCCTCGACGACCGCTACCGAGTCAATGAGGCGCTCGACCAGGGCGGCATGGGCACCATCTGGACGGCCACCGATCTGGAAACCGGGCAGTTGGTCGCCGTCAAGGTCCTGCGGCTCGACGCTTACACACAGGGGCGATTCACTCCGGCAGAGCGCGCACGACGCCGGGTCGAGCTGCTGAAACGGTTCGAGCGCGAGGGTGTCATCCTCGAGGAACTGAAGCACCCTGGGATCCCGCGCCTGCTGCACCGTGGCTACCTGGGTGAGGAGCCCTACCTCGTCATGGAATACGTCCAAGGGGTTAGCCTGCGTGAATTCCTGGACGTGCGCCGGCCATTCCCGTTCGACGCCGCTGTGGCCATCGCAGTCCAGGTCGCCGAAGCCCTGGGGCACGCGCACGGGAACGGTGTCGTGCACCGGGACCTGAAACCGGGCAACGTGGTCATCGCCTCCGTGGACGGAGCGGTGAAGCTGCTCGACTTCGGTATCGCCTACCTCACCGATCCCGACGCGACCCGTTACACGGCACTCGGTGCGACGCCGGGCAGCGCCGGGTACATGGCCCCGGAGCAGCTGCGGGGCCAGCAGGACATCTCCGCCTCGGTGGACCTCTACGCGTTCGGCTGTGTGCTGTTCGAAGTCCTCACCGGGGAGAAGCCCTTCGAGGACAAGCCGGACCGGAACAAGGACACCCAGCACCTCGAGGACCTGCCGCCGCGCCTGCGGAGTATCAATGTCGGCATCCCCGAGGAACTGGACGACCTGGTGTGGGACCTCCTCGCCAAGGCCCCGGCGGACCGCCCCGAAACCATCGACGAAGTGCTGGACGTTCTCCGTGACTTCCTGCCGAAGCCGGGTGACCCGGCCCCGGATCCGGAACTGGATCCGGACCCGACCGCACGCTACCGCCTGCGGGAGAGCTCGGTGATCGGCGCGGCGGGCACGCGGCTCACCTCCCGTGCCGTATCGCGACGTCCGGCCCGCCGTCGTGGCGGGTGGCTGGGGCGCAACCAGTTCGTGGGGCGGATCGCCCAGGCCCGGGCGGAACTGCTCGCCGACGGTCCGGGCGACCGCTGCGCCGAGCTACTCGACCTGCTGCCCAAGGCGGTGTCGGACTGGGGTGCCCGCGAGACGATCGTCCTGGAGGGGCGGCTGGTGTGTGCCGACGCCGCACGGCTGGACGGTCGTACGGGTGAGGCGAAGGAGCAGTACCAGCTCGTGGCCGAGATCGGAGATCCCTCCGATCCTGTCGTGCTGGAGGCCCGCCTGGGGATCGCCGAGTGTCTGATGCCCGAGGGGGACTTCGCCGGGGCGTTCATCGGCTGGAGCGCGGTGGTGCACATGCTGTCTCGCGTCGCCGTTCCGGATCCCGACCGGCTGACGAGCCGCTGCCGCGAAGTCGCCGTCGAGCTGGCTGAATCCGGTTGGGAAGCGCAGGTGACCGACCTCCTCGCCCGGTTGCCCGAGCCGTAGCCGGATCAGGCCCGAGGAAGTTGCCCCGCCGCCAGCAGGTCCCCCAGCGCCCGGCTCAGTTCTCCACCCACACCCTTCATGTCGGTGAGCTTGCGTTCGAAGACGGTGATCTTGCGATAGATCTCCCCGTACCGTCGCTGCTCCTCCAGCGAGAGCCTTGGGATGTGCAGACGCCGCACGTCGATGCGTGATGTGGTGGACGCATGAGTGCCGGCCCTGTGCACATTGGCCGGGGCACGCAGGCAGCCGGACAGAAACCATGGATCCAGGACTGCAGGATTCGCCCGGAGTGCCACGAGTTGCGGCCCCAGGACGGAGGGGGCATCGGTGTCCACCCGCACGTCGAAGGCCCGGGCCAGCGCCGAGACGATGACGTCCTGGGACGCTGTGACCGTGAGCGAGCCGTCCTGTTCGCCCGCCGCGACGGCCGACGCGGGAAGCCATAGTTGCGCCTGCCCGGCCAGCGGAGCACCCGTGAGGACGCGCGTCTCGTCCTCCTGGCGTTCCCCGCGGCGCACCAGAGACTCCGGCAACCCTTGGCCGGTCCGGATCTCCAGAGCGCCGGCTCGTTCCAGCTCACCGACGCTGATGAGCGGAACCGTCTCGTCACCGTCCGTGGGTACGAGTGCCGACAGGGCATCGGCGGCATCACGCAGTTCCCTCATGTGCGCCTCGAACTGCGTCCAGTGGCGCCTCATGTCGAGGATGGTGGCGGCCCGTGTCCTGGGCACACGCCGCGCAGGCGTGAGATCCACCTGGTCGTCCAGCAGGTCCACCACCGACACTGAGACGCTTCCCAGAGTGCTTGTACCGCCAAGGACTCCCACGATCTGCGCGGTCACGGCGGACCAGTCGACACCGCCTCTGTCGACGGACACGGGCTCACCGGCGTGTGTAGTGTCCACGAACGTGAGCTTCGCGCCGTCTGCTCCGCCCCGACCTGGAGCACCATCCGCGCACAGGATCCACAGGTGTAGCCCGACACTGTAAGGCGGGGCGGCACCGGGCGGCAGGGCGATCACCGCTCGGAGGGCGCCGGACCGCAGAAGGCCGGCCCGGATTCGGCGGCCCGCGCGGCGCGCGGCCACAGCAGGCGGCAGAACGAGTACGGCGACGCCCCCCGGGGCCAGAGATGCCATGACGTGCTGCACCCAGGCGAGTTCGGGCTCGGTCCGCGGCGGCTGTCCGTAGACCCACCGAGGGTCTGTGGCGAGCTCCGCGTGACCCCAGTCACGCTCGTTCGACGGCGGGTTGGACAGGACAACATCGGCCTGCGCTGCGGGGTGGGCGTCTGTCCTCAACGTGTCACCCGCTGCCAACGAGACGTTGGACAGGTCCCGCTCGGTGAACCCGCGGACCGCCAGACGCGCCTTGGCCAGCTCCACAAGTACCGCGTCGCTGTCCTGGCCCAGGAAACGCAGTCCCGCCGCATGGTCAGCACCCCACTGTCGGCCGGCTGCGACGAGCAGCGTCCCCACCCCGCATGCAGGGTCCAGGACGGTCTGTACTGGTTTTGGGTGATTCATGGCTGCGGCGCGAGCCATGAGCCGAGCCAGCTGCACCGGAGTCGTCGTGACCTGCCGCACGTGGGTCCGCAGCCACCGCTCCAGAAGGAGGTCGAAGGTGGTGTGTTTCTCGTCCGGATCAGCCAGTTCGAGAGTGCGCTCCAGAAGGCGGGCCTGACGCTGATCAAGAAGTGGCTCCACCGCCTGCCCGCCTGCGTTGATGCCGCTCTGCCGCAGTCCTACCTGGGCCACCAGCAGGCCCGCCGTTTTCCGGTCGCCCAGGGACTCGTATTCCGGCCAGAGCCGGTCGAGCGGGTTCAGCCCCGTCTTTAGTTTGTTCTCCCGCCTCAGCCACTCTTCGACTTGCGGAAGGGAGAAGTGCGGGCTTGTGTCGGTGCCGCCAACAGGGGAGGGGAAGTTGTCGTATCGTCGCCGCCAATTGCTGACGGCGGCGCGCCCTACTCCCGCGATTCGGGCGATTTCCGCCAGGGTGACGACAACCGGGGGTGACCCTGCGGTCATGGACATGATCTCCTCCGGAACTCGCGGCGGCTTGACGCTCAAAGAGGCCGCGATGGCTCAAGCACGCTGGACACATCGTTTGACTGAGTTTACGCACGTGCCCCGAGATCGTCTGGCCCGTGCCCCTCTGACGGTGGACGCCGTCTGCCTCCCCATGCAGACCCCTCGCCGCCATCAAGCGCGCGTTACTTCCCGCACAAAGCTCGTGAACGACTCCGCCCACCGCTTCACCGTCTCCGCCCGGAACAGGTCCGTCGAATACTCGAACGTGACCGTGATGCGCTCCGCCTCCGGGGTGATCACGGCGTAGAACTCGTTGCGGGCCACGCCCTGGAGGGGGAGGGGGGTGATGGTCGTGTGGACGTCCTTGAGGTGCAGGGTCGGGGGCTCCGTCGTGATCACTGTGAAGAGAGCTGTCGGGAACAGGGCGTCAGCCATGTCCGGTGCGACCAGGGACACCACGTCCGTCAGCGGGAGTTCCTGGTGGTCCAGGGACTGGAACAGGGTCGTGCCCAGTTGGGCTGTCAGGGCGGCGAAGGAGCCGGCTTCCGACAGGCGGGCCCGGAGCAGGACCGCGTCGCCCACGATGCCGACCGTCTCCGCGCGGTCGCGGGGGATCCGGTTGGCGCTGGACGCCGCCAGGACGATGTCGTCCGGCTCGCCGCACAGCGTGCCCAGCCACCTCGCGAACGTGGCCGCCAGCACCGTGTACGGCGTGGTGCCCAGGCGGGCCGCCGTGGCGGTGAGGCGGGCCGGGGTGTCGTCGTCGATCGTCCAGGTGTGCAGGGCGCCGCGCCCGGACAGCGTGCCGGGGTGGGGGTGGTCGTAGGGGAGGGGCGGGCGCAGGGGGACGTCGCCGAGTTCCTTGTGCCAGAAGTGTTCCAGGGCCTTCCTGCGGTCGTCCGGCAGGGCGTGTTCCGTGCGGGCGAAGTCGGTGAAGTGGTGGATGACCGGCGGTAGGTGGGGCGTGTCTCCCGTCCTGCGCGCGTTGTAGAGCTCCTGCAGGTCGCGCCGGATCAGGCCCAGGGACCAGCCGTCGCAGACCGCGTGGTGGAAGACCGTCAGCAGGATCCAGTGGTCGTCGGTGAGGCGGGCGAGGGCGAAGCGGAACAGTGGGGGTTCGGGCAGGGTGAAGGGTCTTGCGGTCCGGGTTGCGCACCAGTGGTGCACGGTCGCCTCCGCGTCTTCGGCGGCGGAGCGGAGGTCGGTGACCGGGAGGTCCACCGGGACCTCGGAGAGGATCTCGACCTCGTACGTCCCGTCCGGCCGGCGCACCGGCCTGGCCCGCAGGGCGTGGTGGCGTGCCACGACGTCCCGGAGGGACTCGTGCAGGGCCGCGGGGTCCAGGTCGCCGCGCAGGTCCATGCGGTGGGCGATGTTGTAGACGCTCGGGTCGGTGAGGGTGTGGTGGCGGCGCCAGAGGCGGCGGAGGGTGGAGGGCATGGGGGCGGTGTCGACCACCTTGGCTGTGGCCACTGGCTTGGCTGTGGCCACCGGTTTCGCTGTGTGCACCGGCTTCGCTGTGTCCGCCACCTGGGCTGTGTCCGCCATCGGCGTCGGGACAGTGGATGCGGCCGCCGCCCGGGTCGCGATGCCGCGGATCGTGGGGTCCAGGAAGAAGTCGGCCATGGTCAGGTCGATGTCCGCCGTCTCCCGCATGCGGTTCAGCAGGCGGATCGCGCTCAGCGAGTGGCCGCCGAGTTCGAAGAACGGAGTCGTGACCGGGAGCGGGCGGGTGCCCAGCTCCTCGCACCACAGGTCGTGCAGCGTCCGCTCCAGGTCCGTCGCCGGTTCCGCTCGCGAGGGCTCGGCCGGCTGGTCGGCGGGCTCGGGCAGAGCCGCGCGGTCCAGCTTGCCGGACGCGTTCACCGGGAGGCGGTGCAGCGGGACCCAGCGGCGGGGGACCAGGTGATCGGGGAGGCGGGCCGCGAGCGCGGTGCGGGCCTCGGACCAGGATGTTCCTTCGTCCAGGACGACGTACGCCACCAGTTCGCTGTCGCCGTGCCGGTCGCGGCGCGCGAGCACCGCCGCGTCACGGACGGCGGGCAGGGCCGCCAACGCCGCCTGGACCTCGCCCGGTTCCACCCGGTAGCCGCGGATCTTGACCTGGTCGTCCACCCGGCCCCGGTACTCCAGGGTGCCGTCCGCGCGGCGGCGGCCCAGGTCGCCCGTGCGGTAGCGCACCCCGCCCGCGCCGTCGTCGGCGAACGCTGCCGCGGTCTCGGCGGGCCGGTCGTGGTAGCCGTGTGCGACCGGGGTCCCGGCGACGTGGATCTCGCCGACCGCCCCGGCCGGGACCGGCCGGCCCGCCTCGTCCAGCAGCAGGATGCCCGCCCCCGGCACCGGCGTGCCGATCGGGGGCCACTCCTCGCCCTCCGGGTCGACACGGTGCGACGTGACGATGATCGAGGTCTCGGTGGGGCCGTACTGGTTGTGGAGCGTGCAGTGCGGGTGCGTGGCGAGGAAACGGCGGAAGGCGGGGGTGAGGTGCAGGGCCTCGCCCGCCGAGAACAGCTGGCGGAGGGACGGGAGTTGGGGGGCCGTCTCCATCAGGTACCTCAGCGGGGTGCAGGGCATGAACAGGCGCTGCACTTGGTGGCGGCGGACCGTACGCTCCACCGCCGCCGGGTCGTGCCGTACGGCGTCGTCGACGAGGACGAGCGCCGCGCCCGAGGCGAGCGTCGTGAAGATCTCCTGCACGCTCACGTCGAACGCCGGGGACGTCCACTGGAGGGTGCGCAGCGCCGGGTGCCGGGCCAGGTGCTGCCTGACCAGGTTCGCCGGGCCGCGGTGGGGGACGACGACGCCCTTCGGCCGGCCGGTCGAGCCCGAGGTGTGGATGCAGTAGGCCGGGTCCCGCGGGCCGGGGCCGTCCGCGACCGGCGTCGACGGGAGGGTGTCGTCCGCGGACTCCGCGAGGACGACGGGGACTTCGGTGCCGGGCAGGGGCGTGCCCTCGGACGTGACGAGGAGCACCGGTTCCGTGTCGGTGAGGAGCATGGCCAGGCGCGGTGCGGGCAGGGACGGGTCCAGCGGGACGTAGGCCGCGCCCGTCTTGAGAACCGCGAGCAGGGCCGTGATGAGGTGCGGGCCGCGGGGGAGCAGGACCGCCGCACGCCGTCCGCGCTCCGCGCCGCGGCTGCGGAGCAGGTGCGCCAGGCGGTTCGCCGCCGCGTCCAAGTCCGCGTACGACAGACGGATTTCGTCGCCGAGGAGCGCCACGGCGTCCGGTGTGCGGCGGGCCTGATCCTCGAACAGCTCGTGCAGGGTGCCGGGAGGCGCGGCCTCCTCGGTGCGGTCCAGGGCGGCCAGCAGTGCGCGGTCGGAGGCCGTGACGGCCGTCAGCTCGGAGAGCGGCGCGCCAGGGGTGGCGAGTGCCCGGCGCAGTACCTGCTCCACGTAGTCCACGAGACGGCGCACTGTGGACTCGTCGAAGAGAGCCGTGTCGTACTCGATCATGAAGCGGATGCCGCCCGGGTGGCGGGTGAGGTAGACGCTGAGGTCGAACGGGGCGCGCTCGCTGGGCACGTCGAGCAGGGTGGCGGCCAGGTGCGGCGGGTCGAACTCCGCCTCGCCCTCGTTCTCGTACTCCACCATCACCTGGAACAGCGGGTTGCGGCCCGGGTCCCGGCGCGGGTTGAGGGCGCTGACCAGTTCGTCGAAGGGGACGCCGCTGTGTTCGTACGCCGCGGTGCTGCTCTCGCGGACCCGGCGCAGCAGGGCCGGGAAGTCCGGATCGCCGGTGAGATCCAGGCGCAGCGGGACCGTGTCGAGGAAGAGACCGACGTGGTCCTCGGCGCCGGGCGGGCGGGAGGCCAGCGCCGTACCGATCACCACGTCCCGCTGTCCCGCGAACCGGCCGAGGACCGCGCCGATCGCGCCGGTGAGCGCCATGAAGAGGGTGGCGCGGTGGCGGGCCGCCAACTGCCGTATCTCGTCACTCAGTTCGGCGTCCAGGGCGTGGGTGAGACTCGCGCCCGCTCCCGA
Organism: Streptomyces sp. NPDC015242; assembly: GCF_043079125.1. Taxonomy (NCBI): domain Bacteria; kingdom Bacillati; phylum Actinomycetota; class Actinomycetes; order Kitasatosporales; family Streptomycetaceae; genus Streptomyces; species Streptomyces sp. NPDC015242. The sequence goes on from NZ_JBIBUF010000012.1 coordinate 107,398, forward strand.
ACGGACGGGTGGGCGAGGGCGGTCGGTGGGGAGATCGAGGTCGGGTGCGCCGGCGAGGTGGTGCCGCCAGAAGTCGAGGGAGGCCGGGCCGGGCCGGGCCGGCGCGTGAACCTGGGGCAGTTCGGGCAGGGGCCGCGGTTCGGGACCTCCGCCCCGCCGGGCGCGGTAGTACGCGGCGAGGTCACGGGCCAGCACGGCCGTGGAGGAGGAGTCGAAGACGATGTGGTGCGCCATGAGGAAGAGCAGGTGCCGGTCCGGTGACAGGCGCAGCAGCCGGGCCGTGACCAGGGGGCCGTCGGAGAGGTTCAGCCCGTGGTCCGCCGCCAGCGCGGACCGCAGGGCTTCTCGTTCCGTCGCGCCCGTGTGGTCCTCGACGGGGCAGTCGAACGGCATACGGTCGCGTGTCTCCTGGTAGGGGACACCGTCCGTGTCGCCGAACACGGTGCGCAGGGCGGGATGCCGGTCCGCGACCCGGTCCAGCGCCCAGCGCAGGGCAGTCACGTCCAGGGGGCCGTCGAGCAGGACCGCCTTGGGCTCGTGGTACATGGCGGTGCCCGGGTGCAGTTGCTCCAGGAACCAGATGCGGCGCTGGGCGGGGCTGAGGGGGCGTCGGCGCGGCTCGGGCTGCGGGACGGCGGTGCCGATGGGCGGTTGTGGATCCGGCTGCGGTTGTGGCTGCGGCTGCGGATGCGTGTGCGGATGTGGCTGGGGCTGCGGATGCGGCAGGGGGCGGGACGGTGACAGTGGTGGCCGGTCCGTGCCGGAGGTTTTCCTGCGGAGCCGGTCCAGGACCGGCAGCGCGGCCAGCACCTTCTCCTTCGGTACGCCGAAGTCCACGAAGCAGGCGATCTCGTCCGCCCCGGCGGCCAGCAGGCGCTGTACGGTCTCCCCGGCGGTGTGCTCGTCGCCGATCAGGGCGCGGGACGCGCAGTAGCGCTCGTACGCGCGGCCCAGCAGGAACTCCACGTCCTCCTCCGGGGTGTTCTCCAGGTCCACCTGGAAGCCCAGACTGTTCGTGACCTGGTCGAAGAGGGAGAGTGAAGACCGCAGGTACGACAGGAACGGCCGGTACGCCTCGGCTCGCGCCCGCTCCGCGTCGTCCTCCAGGTATGTGTGCACCAGGACCACCACCCGCCCGGCCGCCGGGTCGAGACCGTGCTCGGCGCGGCTGCGCCGGTACAGCGCGATGTTCTCGGCCAGTTGCTCCACCGTCTGCGTCATCAGGTTGGTGACCACGCCGAGGTCCTCCGCGGCCGCCCGGCGGTAGCTGTCCGGGTTCCCGACGACGGCCACGTACATCGGCGGCCGTTCCTGCACCGGGCGCGGGTGCAGGGTGATCTCCACGGGCGTGCCGTCACCCGCCGTCGTCCGCACCGGCTGCCCCGACCACAGCTGCCGGACGGTCGTCAGGTGCTCGTACATCACCTCTCGGTGCCGGCCGAAGTGCTGCGGGGCGAGCGCGAAGTCGGTGGCGTGCCAGCCGCTGGCGAAGCACAGGCCCGCCCGGCCGCCGGAGATGTTGTCGACGACCGACCACTCCTCCGCGACCCGGGCCGGATGGTGCAGCGGCAGCACCACGGAACCGGCGTGCAGCCGGATCCGGCTGGTCCGGGCGGCGAGGGCCGCGGCCAGGACGGAGGGGTTGGGGAACAGCGCGCCGAAGGAGTTGAAGTGCCGCTCGGGGAACCACAGGGCGTGGAAGCCGTGCCGGTCGGCGAAGTCGGCGGCGGCCATGATCAGGCCGTACTTGTCCCGGTCGGTGTCCTGGGGGTAGTCGCCGAAGAAGTACAGGCTGAAGTCGGTGGTTCCGGTGGCTTCCGGCTCCGGGCGGGCGGGGAGGGGGGCGGGAGCCGGAGTGGTGGGAAGGGGTTGGGGCAGTGCCCTGGTGGGTGTGGGTGTGGGTGTGGGTGTCGAGGGGGGCGCGCTCTTCGCGAGGACGTCGAGCTGGCGGGTGATCATCTCGCCCACTTGGTCGACGAGTTTCTCCGTCAGGTGCAGCTGCTGGGCGAAGAGGGCGGTCAGGCCATGCGATGACTCCGCCGACTCCGCCGACTCCGCCGACACTTCCGACTGCCGCGCCACCTGCCGCCCGACGGCCGGCTCGCGCACGGCCCGTTCGTCGACCACCGCCGTTTCCGCCGCCCGGGCCTTCGCACCCCCGGCACCGCGCAACTCCCCGACCCGTGCCGCCAGCCTCTCCGGTGTGTCGGCCGTGTCGAACACCTCCCGGATGGGGACCCGGACGCCGTACCGCTGCTCCAGTTCCGTCGTCATGCTCATCAGGGACAGCGAGTCGGCGCCCAGCGCGAAGAACGAGCTGCCCGGTGTCACGTCGGCGACCGGACGGCCGAGCTTGTCCGCCGCCAACTGACGTATCCGGTCCAGGACTTCGCCCTCCAGCAGGATCGGTGCGACGGGCGGGACCGGCGCGACCGGCGCGGCCCGCTCGGGAGCCGTCGCCGGTACGGCACCGCCGTACGGCACCGGCCTCCGCCGCAGTGGATGCCCGGGCAGCGGCACCCGGCCGTTGTCCTCCGTGAGCGTGCGCCAGTCCAGGTCGGCGCCCCGGGCGTACAGCGAGCCGAGGGCCGTCAGGAGGCCGTGTGCCTGCTCGGCGGCCGTGTCTCCCGCGCCCTGCCCGCTCAGCCACCGGCTGTCGGGTACGCAGTGCCGGCCCAGGCCGGTGAGGGCGCGCCCGGCGCCGAGCTCCACGAAGTCACGGCAGCCCTGCGCGACGGCCGCGGTCATGGCCAGGTCGAAACGGACCGGCCGACGGGCCTGGCGGCACAGATACTCCGCGTCGACCGTCCAGCCCGCCTCGCGCGGCTCCCCGTCGGCCGTGGTCACCAGCGGGGTGTGCAGCGCGCGGTACGTCACCTGTTCGGCGCGGGCACGGAACTCGTCCAGCGCGCCCTCGATCGCCGCGGAGTGGAACGCCCGGTCGACCGGCAGCGCACGCCAGCGCAGCCCTTCCTGGTCGAACAGCCGCGCCGCCTCCTTCAGAGCCTGCTGCGGTCCCGAGAGGACATGGGCGTACGGGCCGTTGACCGCGGCGAGTTCCGTACCGGAGGCAGCGGCGACACGGCGTGCGGTGGCGCCGTCGGAGCGGACGGCGAGCATGCCCCCGGCCGGACATCGGTCCTGCATCAGGCGTCCGCGCCAAGCGGTGAGCCGCAGCCCGTCCTCCAGGGACAGGGCACCGGCCGCGTACAGGGCGGCGTACTCGCCGACGCTGTGGCCGAACAACAGCGCGGGCCGGATCCCGGCCGCGCGCCAGGCGTCCGCCAGCGCCGCGTGATGGGCGAAGAGGGCCGCCTGCGCGGTGCCGGTGGGCCAGAGCTCCTGCTCCCCGGCGGTCCCGTCCGGGGCGGGGCCGCCGGGCGTGAGCAGCGCGGTGAGCAGGCTCCCGCCGAACTCCCGGACGTGCAGCTCCTCGCAGCGGTCGAGCGTGGCCCGTGCCGCCGGGTGCGCGGCGTACAGGCCCGCCGCCATGCCGCGGCGCGCGCTGCCCTGGCCCGTGAAGGCGAAGGCGACCGGTCCGCCGAGCGGCTCCGGCCCGCTGGGCCGCGGGTCCGCGAGGGCGCGGGCGAGATCACCGGCCGTGCGGCCGGTCACGGCGGTGCGTACGGCGCGGTGCGGCCGGCCGAGTGCCAGGGTGGCGGCCACGTCCGCGGCCGGCAGGTCCGGGTCGGCCGCCAATCGGTCGCGCAGCGCGGCCGTGAGTTCGTCGAGGGACTCGGCGTCACGGGCCGACACGGGGAGGAGGACGGGCAGTTCGGGGACCGGGCGGGGGAGCGGGGGCGGGGCCTCCTCCAGGACGACGTGGGCGTTGGTGCCGCCGACGCCCAGTGCGCTGACCCCGGCGCGGCGGGGTGTCCCGTCCGGCACCGTCCACGGACGCAGCTCGGTGGCCAGCCGCAACGGACCGTCACGCAGCGGCAGTTCAGGGTTGGGGCGGGTCAGGTGCGGGGTGGGCACCAGCGTTCGGTGGCGCAGCATCAGCACCGTCTTGATCAGCCCGGCCATGCCCGCGCAGCTGTCGAGGTGCCCGATGTTCGGCTTGACCGAACCGACCGTGCAGAACCCCTGCGGGCCGTCGCCGTCCGAGCCGAGCGCCCGTGCCAGCGCGGTGAGTTCCACCGGGTCGCCGAGCCGTGTGCCGGTGCCGTGCGCCTCGATGTAGGAGACGGTCCGTGGCGGTACGTCCGCCCTGCGCAGCGCCTGGCGCACCACGTCGGCCTGCCCCTCGACCCCGGGGGCGCTGAAGCCGACCTTCGCGGCGCCGTCGTTGTTGACGGCCGAGCCCAGGATCACCGCGTGCACGGTGTCGCCGTCGGCCAGCGCGCGGTCCAGGCGTTTGAGCAGCACGGCGGCCACGCCGTTGCCGCCGACGGTGCCGTCGGCCTCCGCGTCGAAGGCCCGGCAGCGGCCGGTGGGGGACAGGATCGAGCCGGGGTGGCTGTGGTAGCCGGTCTCCTGGGGCAGGTGCACGGCCGCGGCACCGGCCAGCGCCAGATCCGTCTCCCCGGTGAGCAACGCCTGGACCGCCAGGTGCACGGCGACCAGGGAGGTGGAGCAGGCCGTCTGCACGCCGATGGCCGGGCCCGTGAGACCGAGCCGGTAGGCGACGCGCGTGGCGAGGAAGTCCGGCTCCTGCCCGATGGCCGACTGCATGCCCGCAGCCGGGTCCGCCGGGTCGTGGGGCGCGCCGGCCGTGGGCCCCTGCTGGTGGTCGTAGAGGTTCATGCCGGACCCGGCGAACACGCCCACCCGTACGCCCGGCGCGGTCGCCGCGTGGCCGCCCTCCTCCAGCGCCTGGTGGCAGCACTCCAGGAACAGCCGGTGCGCGGGGTGCGTGAGCCCGGCCTCCCGCGGACTCAGCCCGAAGAAGTCCGCGTCGAACTCCTCGACGCCGTCGAGCACCCCGGAGACGGGCACGTGGCCGGGGGCGCGGCGCTGCTCCGGGGCGAGACCGGCCGCTGCCAGCTCCGCTTCGCCGAACACCCGCACGCTGTCCACGCCGTCGCGCAGATTCGCCCAGAACTGGTCGGCCGTCCGGGCACCGGGGAAGCGCAGGGCCAGCCCGATGACGGCCACGCGGCGGTCTGGGCGGGCGTCGTCGCGTACGGGTGCGGAGGGTGCCGCGGGTGCGGGTGCCCAAGTCGGTTGCGTGACAGGCGTGTCGGTGAGGTGGGCCGCGAGGGCCGTGACCGTCGGGTGCTCGAAGAACGCGGTCTGCGGGACGGGCAGGGCGAGACGTTCCGCCAGCCGGTTCCGCAGCCGTACCAACAGCACGGAGGTCAGGCCGAGTTCGTAGAACGGCACGTCCGCCGCGGCCGGGCGGCCGAGCACGGCGGCCAGCTCCTCCGCGACGACCCGGCCCACCTCCACGGCAGCCCGGGGCACCGCCGACCCCCGGGGCCCCGCGGCCGCCGACGGGAGGGCGGCGGCGCCGGGGCCCGGGCCGCCGTCCCTGCCCGGATGCCCCTTGAGCCCGCCGTCCCCGCCCGAGGAACCGCCCCCGCCCGAGGCGCCGTTCGCACCCGAGGCGCCGTTCGCACCCGAGGCGCCGCTCGCACCCGAGGCGCCGTCCCCGCCTGAGGCACCCTCCCCGTCCGGCGCACCCTCCCCGCCCGGCGCGCCCAGCCGCTTCGGCAGCTCCGCGCGGCGCACCTTGCCCGCCGGTGTCCGTGGGAACTCGCCGCTCGGCACGGGCAGGACATGAGCGGCCGTGAGGCGCAGGCGGGTGAACAGCGCCGCCCGCACCTCCGCCGCGATCCGGATGTCCTCGGCCGCCCCGCGGCTGACGAAGAACACCGCCAGCTCCTCCGTGCCCTGCTCCGCGGACGGGATCCCGCATGCGGCGACCTCGCCCTGCCGGACTCCGGCGACGGCGCAGGCGGCCTCCTCCACCTCGTGGCAGTAGACGTTGAGGCCGTTCAGGATGATGACGTCCTTGCGCCGGCCCGTGATGACGACCTGGCCGTCGTCGAGGAAGGCCAGGTCACCGGTGTCCAGCCAGTCGGGCCCGTCCGGGTAGGCCGCCGCGTCCGCCTCGGGATCGCGCACGTAGCCGGGGGTGAGCCGGGCCGGGGAGTGCACCTGGAGGCGGCCGATCCGGCCCGGCGGGGCGAGTTCGCCGCGGTCGTCGACGACGCGCAGCGTGACGCCGTGCGCCGGTGCGCCGCACGCGACGAAGGTGACGCAGTCCGCGTCCGGGGCGTCCTCGCCGGCCCGCGCCAGGTCGCCGCCCAGGCTGCTCTTGAGCAGGCGGTGCACGGTGCCCGGCCGGTCGAGCCGGCCGTAGGTGACGGCCGTGACCGTCTCGGCCATGCCCCACACCGGGGCGATGTGCTCCTCGCGCACGCCGTACCGGGCCGTCGCGTCGAGGAAGCGGCGCAGCACCGGCAGCACGATCCGCTCGCCCCCGCACAGCAGGGACTTGAGGCCGCTGAGGTCCCAGGGGCGACGGCCCGGCCGCTCGGCCAGCGCGTCCGCGACCAGCCGGTAGGCGAAGGTCGGGGCCCAGCTGTGCCGCGCGCGGTGTTCGTGGAGGAGGTCGAGCCAGCGCAGCGGGTCGGCGAGCACCTGCTCGGTGGGGACGTGGACGTTGGTGCTGCCGGTGAAGACGGCGAGCAGGTGGTAGAGGAGGAAGGCGCCGCTGTGGTCCAGGGGCAGCCAGTTCACCATCGTGTCGTCCGGGCGGACGTCGAGGATCCGCCGGCTGCTCGCCGCGAAGTCCGCGAGCCCGGCGTGCGTCAGGCGCGCCGCCTTCGGGCTCCCGGTGCTGCCGGAGGACAGCATCAGCAGGGCCGTGTCGGAGGGGTTCGGCTCGACGTGGTCCCGGGCGGGCGGCGCGGCGAGGCACTCCCGGGCCAGGGCGATCCGCGGGGCGGGCGTGCCGTGGGCGAGGGCCGCGGCGCCGGGCGCGTCGGTCAGGACGAGCGGTCCGTCGAGTAACGCGCGGGCGTGGCCCAGCCGTTCGAAGGCGGGTGAGCCCGGCGCGGGATGCTCGGCGATGGCCACCGGGACGGCTCCGCCCAGCACACAGCCCCAGAAGGCGGGGAAGAACTCGTCCAGCGGCAGCCCGCACAGCACCACAGGGTCACCGCGCCGCACGCCGTGCTCGCGCAGACCGCCGAGCATCCGGCGTGCCGCGTCCAGCAGTTCGGGATACGGCCGGGCGGCTGTCGTGCCGTCGGCCGCGACGCCCACGACGGCACCGCCGGGCGCCGACCGGGCGGCGCCGAGCAGGGCCCGCACCGCGTCGACGGGATCGTCCTCGGTCCGCTCGGGCTCAGGACCCCGGCAGACGGCCTGCCCCCGTAGACGCTCCATGCGTGTCCTCTCCCTCTTCTGCGGTGGTGCACGAACGGTTCGTGGCCTTGCGCGCGTGGCGCTTCCGTACGGTGAAGAGCAGGGCCAGGGCCCCGCACGCCGCCACCCCGTGGAAGGCGCCCACGACGGCCAGGGCGGGCAGAGTCTCCAACGCGGCCGCGGCGGCGATCGTGCCCAGCGCGAACCCGGACTGCTCGGCGGTGGCGGACAGGCCGAACAGCCGGTCGCGCTGCCGGTCGGGGGCGGCTTGCAGACGAGAGGTGTAGACGATCTCGGTCCAGCCGTCCGCGAACCCCGCCGCCAGGGCCGCCGCGATCAGGGCCGGGGCGGGCGGGCCGGTGAAGGCCGCGACGAAGCAGAGCGACATCGCGCAGGTGCCGGCCGCGAAGGCCCGCTCGCCCCAGGTCGTCCCGTGCGGGCGGCGCTTGAGGACCTGGTGGGCGAGGAGCGTGCCCACGGCCCACGCCGACCAGAACCGGGTCATGAACAAAGCCGGTTCGGACGGCTCGGCCGCGCTCGCCGCCAGGGGCAGCGCGACGTTGTGCGAGGCGGAGGCCAGCGCGTCCAGGCCCCGCAGCGCGATCAGGCCGAGCAACGGCCCGGCGATCCCGGCGACCCGCCGCCCCAGCCGCCCACCACGGACCTCCCGGCCCGCCCGTCGGCCCCCGGCCGCCGATCGGCCGGCTTCGGTCGCCGGGTCGACCGGCCGGTCGGCCTCGCTCGCCGGGTGGCCCGCCGTGTCGGCCGAACCGTCCGCCGGGGTCACCGGGTTGCCCGCCGTGCCGGCCGAGCCGACCGCCCCGGTCGCCGGGTTGCCCGCCGCGTTGGCTGAGCCGTCCGCCCCGGTCGCCGGGTTGCCCGCCGCGTTGGCTGAACCGTCCGCCCCGGTCGCCTGGTTGGCCACCGCGTCGGCTGAACCGTCCGTCAGCGTCGCCGGGTTGTTCGCCACCCGGGACGGCCGACCAGCCCCAGTCCCCGCCTCGGACGACCGGCCCGCCCCGGTCCCCGCCTCGGACGACCGGCCCGCCTCGGAGTCCGTGCGCGGGCGCAGCACCAGCACCGCCGCCGCCGACACCGCGAAGCTCGCGCCGTTGACCGCGAACGCGACGCCGAAACCACCGAGGGCGATGACCGGCGCGGCCGACGCGAAGCCCAGCACCGTGGCGACGGAACGGGCCGTCACCAGCACGCCGTTGGCCCGCGCCCGGTCCTCCTGCCCGACCATCACCGGGACCGCGCTGCGCAGGGCGACGTTGAAGAGCGTGTTGCCCGCCCCCAGCACGAGCACCGCGCCGAGCAGCACGCCGAGTGAGACGTCCCGGGCCCCCAGCGCCAGGACCGCCATGGCGAGGGTCTGGGCGACATCCGTGGCCACCATGAGCCCGCGGCGCGTGACCCTGGCGGTCACCGCACCGGCGGCGAGCCCGGCTGCGACGCCGGACAGCAGCCGTACGGCCATGACCGCGCCCACGCCCAGGGCGGTTCCCGTGACCTCGTACGAGAACAGGCTGAGCGCGATCAGATTGAGGTACGTCCCGTAGGCGGACACGGCGTGCGCGACCACCAGGGACCGGAACCTCCAGTCCACCCCCGTCACCGGACTCCTCGACCGCGGCCGGGCGGGAGCCGGCCGCTCACCATCCGAGCGTTCGGTCGATCATTGCAGAAGTGTTCGCGTCCGCGGGCGGAAATCCGTGCAACGGGCAGCCGGTCAGGGCCGGACCGAGGCCAGGGAGCGCTGCCTCACCCGCTCCAGATGGCCCGTGAACACCTCACGCGCCTCGGGTGTCAGGGTCCGCAGCGCCACCAGCGCCGTGATGACGACATCGCACAGCTCGGCCTGCACGTCGTCCCAGGTGTGCGTCGCGCCCTTGCGCGGGTTCTGGCCGGTCGCGCCGATCACCGCCTCGGCGACCTCGCCGACCTCCTCGTTCAGCTTGAGGACGCGCAGCAGCAGGCCCTCGCGGCTCTCGACGGGGCGGTGGGTGTCCAGCCACGCGCACAGGGCGTCGACGGTGGCCCACAGGTCGGGCGCGGCGGGTGCGGGGGACGTGTGCTCACTCATGGGCCCGCAGCCTGCCACGCGGGTCTGACAACGCCCCGGTCGCGCCCCGCGGGGTGCTACGCCATGGACTCCTCCTCGAACAGCGCCTCCTGCTCGCCCTCCTTGGCCTTGCGCAGCCGCCGGGCCCGCCCCCCGACGACCAGCGCCGTGCCCGCGGCGGTGGCCGCGAACGCGGCCGGGATCATCCAGCTCCGGTTCACCGCGTGCCCGAGCACGGCGTCCAGGGAGAACCGGCCCGGTCCGGTGACGGCCAGACCCGCGGCGGTCAGGCCGAGTGTCGCCGCGTACTCGTAGCCGCCGCTCTGGTTGAAGAAGCCGTTCGGGGCGTGCACCGCCGCGGCCCCCGCCATCGCCCCGGCCGCCGCCGCGCCGGCCGCGGGTGTGGCCAGGCCCAGCGCCAGCAGCACGCCGCCGCCGGTCTCCGCGAGCCCCGCCGCCGTCGCGCTCGCCTTGCCCGGGGCGTAGCCCACGGACTCCATGAACTGACCGGTGCCCTCGATGCCGTGGCCGCCGAACCAGCCGAACAGCTTCTGCGCGCCATGGGCGGCCAGGACGCCGCCCGCCCCCAGCCGGAGCAGCAGCAGGCCCAGATCACGCCGGTGGTCGTGCCTCACGCGTCGCTGGTAATACCTCACGTCGTCTCCCGGAGCAGACAGCAGGAACAGGGGAACACCCCTCGTCGCGTCCCACCGTCGCACTTCAGGCACCCCCCGACACCTCACGGCCGCGCCCGGGGCGCCGTTCGGGTGGCACGGGTGGCGTGGCCGGGCGGCCGGGACGAGGCTGGCGCGTATGACGATTCAGACCACGCGCCTGAGCGACCCGGCCGTCCGGGCCTTCGTGGCCGCCGTGAACAGCCACGACCGGGAGAGCTTCATGGCGCTCCTCGCCCCCGGCGCGACCATGGCGGACGACGGAACCGACCGCGACCTCGCCGACTGGGTCGACCGGGAGATCTTCTCCTCCCACGGCCACATGGAGGTCGACAACGAGTCCGACGGCGGCCGGTCCCTGCTCGCCCGCTACAGCAACGACACCTGGGGCGAGATGCGCACCCGCTGGAGCTTCACCATCGACGAGGACGGCAGGATCTCGCGGTTCGAGACCGGTCAGGCCTGACCCGCGGCAGCCCCGCGCACGCGTCTGCTTGCCCTCGCGTGGGCTCCAACTCCTAGCCTCTGCGGGCATGGAGACCACACGGCCGCTGGGACGCGGCGGCATCGAGGTGAGCGCCCTCGGCTTCGGCTGCTGGGCGATCGGCGGGGAATGGCAGGCCGCGGACGGGCAGCCGCTCGGCTGGGGCAGGGTCGACGACGAGGAGTCGGTGCGGGCGGTGCGGCGCGCCCTCGACCTGGGCATCACCTTCTTCGACACGGCCGACACCTACGGCGCCGGGCACAGCGAACGCGTGCTGGGCCGGGCGCTGGGCAAGCGCAGGGCCGACGTCGTCGTCGCCACCAAGTGGGGCAACGTGTTCGACGAGGAGACCCGTACGCTCACCGGCGGCGACGACTCACCGGCTCATCTGCGCCGCGCGCTCACCGCGTCCCTGCGCCGGCTCGGCACCGACTACCTCGACCTCTACCAGTTCCACCTCGCCGACGCCGATCCGGAGAGGGCCGCCCTGCTCCGGGACGCGTGCGAGGAACTGGTCCGCGAGGGGCTGATACGGGCCTACGCGTGGAGCACCGACGACCCGGCGCGTGCCGCCGTGTTCGCCGAGGGGCCGCACTGCGCCGCCGTGCAGCACGCGCTCAACGTCCTCCAGGACGCGCCCGCGATGCTCACGCTGTGCGAGGAGGCCGGCCTGACGAGCATCAACCGCAGTCCGCTCGCCATGGGGCTGCTCACCGGGAAGCGCCGGGACGGGCAGCCGCTGGAGGCGGGGGACATCCGCAGCAGGCCGCCGGCCTGGCTGCGGGGGTTCGGCGACGGCTCGGGCGCCGATCCGCGCTGGCTCGCCCGCGTCGACGCCCTCCGGGACGTCCTCACCAGCGAAGGCCGCACGCTCGCCCAGGGCGCCCTGGCCTGGCTGTGGGCGCGCAGCCCGCGCACGGTGCCCATCCCCGGCTTCCGTTCGGTCGCCCAGGCGGAGGAGAACGCGGGAGCCCTGGAGAAGGGGGCGCTGACCGGTGCGCAGCTCACGGAGGTCGACCGGCTGCTCGGGCGGTGACCCCGGCGGTGACCCAGGCGGTGACCCCGACCGGGAGCCGTGCCGGTGGAGGGGGCCGGCCGGGAGCCCGGCCGGTGGAGGAGGGCCGCCCGCGCACCCGGGCGCCGTTCGCGGTGCGGCGGCCTGTGCGGCAGTCGTTCCACACGCACCGGTGCGTACTCCGCGGTGCTCGCGAAGTCCACCCCCACCCGGTGCGGTGGAACGACTGCCGCCTCCCCCCTGGATGTGGCCGACGGGAGCCCTCTGCTCCATCTGTGAAGCTTTGGTGTAGATGATTTGAGCATAGGCCCCCCACCGGCCGCAATGGGGTGGACGTTCCTATTCCGTTTGTGCACGTTGACGAGTTGACGAACTCGGCCGCCGGCTCAGCCCCGTCCGACGTACGGCATCGTCGTGGCCAGCACGGTCGCGAACTGCACGTTCGCCTCCAACGGCAGCTCCGCCATGTGCCGCACGGTGCGCGCCACGTCCGCGACGTCCATCACCGGTTCCGGGGCGACCGTCCCGTTCGCCTGGAGCGCTCCGGTCTGCATGCCCGCCGTCATGTCGGTCGCCGCGTTGCCGATGTCGATCTGCCCCACGGCGATCCGGTACGGCCGGCCGTCCAGGGACAGTGACTTGGTCAGGCCGGTCAGCGCGTGCTTGGTCGCCGTGTAGGCCACCGACTGCGGGCGGGGCGTGTGCGCGGAGATCGAGCCGTTGTTGATGATCCGCCCTCCTTGCGGCTCCTGCTCCTTCATCTGCCGGTACGCCGCCTGCGCGCACAGGAACGCCCCGTTGAGGTTGGTGTCCACCACGTGCCGCCAGGCGTCGTAGGACAGGTCCTCGACCGGCACGCCGCCGGGCCCGAACGTGCCCGCGTTGTTGAACAGCAGGTCCACCCGCCCGAACCGACCGACGGTGGCCGCGAACAGCTCCGTCACGTCCTGCGGGCGTGAGACGTCCGTCCGTACGGCGAGGGCCGCGCCCCGCGGCACCAGGGCCGCCGTCTCCTCCAGCGTCTCCGCGCGCCGGCCCGCCAGCGCCACCGACCAGCCCGCACGCAGCAGTTCCACGGCGACCGCCCGGCCGATACCGGAGCCCGCGCCGGTCACCACCGCGATTCCGTTCCCCTTGGCATCCATGGGCCCGCAGCGTACGGGAGGGTCCGCCATCCGGAACTCATCCGTCCGTCATGTGAGTGCGGTGTACGCGTCAATCAGGTGTCGTCCCCGGCCACTCCAATGCCCCCTGCAGCCATTCGCCAGGGGAGGACCGGATGACACCCGCAGCACACCCGTCCCAGCACGCCCCCGAACTCCGCGCCGCCGCCCGCCACATCGGCCGCCGCCGCTTCCTCACCACCACCGGCGCCGCCGCCGCGCTGGCCTTCTCGACCAACCTGCCCGCCCCCGGAGTCGCGGCCGCCGCCGAACTCGACGCCGCGCGCCTCACCGACAACCCCTTCACGCTGGGCGTCGCCTCCGGTGACCCCCTGCCGGACTCGGTCGTCCTGTGGACCCGCCTCGCGCCCGTGCCCTTCCAGGCCGACAGCGGACTGCCCGCCGAACGCGTCACCGTGCACTGGGAACTGGCCCACGACGAGCGGTTCCGCCGCATCGCCCGGCGCGGCAGCGCCACCGCGCACCCCGAGTTCCACCACACCGTCCACGTCGAGGTCGGCCACCTGGAGCCCGGCCGCGTCTACCACTACCGCTTCCGCGCGGGCCGCTGGACCAGCCCCGCCGGCCGCACCCGCACCGCCCCCGGCCCCGGCAGCCGCGTGGCGTCCCTCACCCTCGCCGCCGTCTCCTGCCAGGCCTACCACGACGGCTACTACACCCCCTACGCCCACCTCGCCGCCGAGGACGTCGACCTCGTCTTCCACCTCGGCGACTACCTCTACGAGTACGCGGTCGACTCCGTCGGCGGCCAGCGCAAGTACACCGACCGCACCCTGCCCGCCCTGTTCGCCCGCGAGACGGTGACCCTGGAGGACTACCGGCTGCGGTACGCCCTCTACAAGTCCGACCCGGACCTGGCCGCCGCGCACGCCGCGCACCCCTTCGTCGTCACCTGGGACGACCACGAGACCGAGAACAACTACGCCGGAGACGTCCCCGAGAACAGCGTCCCGCCGGAGGAGTTCCTGCTGCGCCGCGCCGCCGCCTACCGCGCCTACTGGGAGAACCAGCCCCTGCGCCGCCCCCAGCGCCCCACCGGACCCGACATGCGGCTCTACCGCCGCCTGACCTGGGGCCGGCTCGCCCAGTTCGACGTCCTGGACACCCGCCAGTACCGCTCCGACCAGGCCTACGGCGACAAGGCGCACGTGCCCGGCCCCGAGTCCCACGACCCGGCACGCACCATGACCGGCGCCACGCAGGAGCGGTGGCTGCTCGACGGCTGGCGCTCCTCGCGCGCCCTGTGGAACGTCGTACCGCAGCAGGTCCTGTTCGCCCGCCGGCACATGGACGCCACCACCCCGTCCCGCGTCTCCATGGACGCCTGGGACGGCTACAGCGCCTCCCGCCGCCGCGTCCTGGACGGGGCGAAGGCCGCGGGCGTGGAGAACCTGATGGTGCTCAGCGGCGACGTGCACTCCGCCTACGCCTTCGACATCAAGGACGACTTCGACGACCCGGCCTCCGCCACGCTCGGCACGGAGCTCGTGGCGACCTCGGTCTCCAGCGGCCGGGACGGCGCCGACAAGCCCGCGACCTGGGACACCTACATGTCCGCCAACCCCCACCTGAAGTTCTTCAACGGCCGGCGCGGCTACGTCACCGTCGAGCTGGGACGGCAGGCGGCACGCGCCGACTTCAGGACGGTGCCGTACGTGACCCGGCCGGGGGCGCCGGTCACGACGGCCGCGTCCTTCGTGACGGAGGTGGGCAGGCAGGGGCTCACGCCGGCGTGAGCTCCGCGGCGCGGCCCCCGTCCGGGGTCTCGCCCGGGGTCTCACCGGGGTAGCGGACGCCGACGCGGTCGCGGATCGCGTCGAGCGTCCGCATCACGGCGAGCGTGCCGTCGAGGGGCACCAGCGGCGACTCGGTCTCCCCGGCGCGCACGGCCCGCATGACCTCCAGCGCCTCGTGGCGCATGCTGTTGCGCGGCCCGTCCGCCGGGTCGGCCGTGAACTCCTCGGCGTCACGGCCGTCCCGGTGCAGCACGAAGCTCTCCGGGAAGAAGAAGCCGTGCGGGATGTCGATGCGGCCCTTGGAGCCGGTCACCGAGGCGCCGGTGGCCGTGCCGCCCACGATGGAGCAGTGCACCGAACCCAGGGCGCCGCTGTCCCACGAGAGCACCGCTGCCGTCTGGAGGTCGACGCCCTCCTCCGAGAGCACCGCGCGCGCCGCGACGTCCGACGGCTCCCCGAGCAGCAGCTGCGCGAACGACACCGGATACACGCCCAGATCGAGCAGCGCGCCGCCGCCCAGCTCCGGGTTGCGCAGCCGGTGCGAGGGCGGGAACGGGCCCGCGAGACCGAAGTCGGCCTGCACGCTGCGCACCTCGCCGATCGCCCCGTCGTCCACCAGCGCCTTCAGCCGCCGCACCAGCGGATTGCAGTACATCCACATCGCCTCCATCAGGAAGCGCCCGTGCTCCCGCGCCAGCGCGACGAGTTCCTCCGCCTCGCGCAGGTTCAGCGTGAACGGCTTCTCGCACAGCACGTGCCGCCCGGCCGACAGGCACAGCCCCGCGGCGGCCCGGTGCGCCGTGTGCGGTGTGGCGACGTAGACGACATCGATGTCCTCGTCCTGCGCGAGCGCGTTCCAGTCGCCGTAGGCCCGCGCTATCCCGAACCGCTCGGCGAACGCCGTCGCCGAGTCCTGCGACCGCGACGCCACCGCCACGACCTCCGCGTCCGGCAGGTCGACCAGATCCGCGGTGAACGCGGCCGCGATCCCCCCGGTCGCCAGGATCCCCCACCGCACCGTCTCCACCGTCATTACCGCCCCGCCTTAGCCTCGTGACCCCTAGCAGTCCGTACGAGCTGAGAGCATAGGTGGCGATCGACTCGAAGAGGGAGGGACTCATGCCCGAGGGTGGGGCGTCCATATCGAAGACCGCGCAGGGGGCCGCGACCGGGACGGAAGCCCCCGACCTCACACCACAGCGCCGCACCGGGCTCCTGGTCACCTTCCTCCTCGGGAGCCTGACCGCCGTACCGCCCCTGGCGATGGACATGTACCTCCCGTCGCTGCCGCAGGTCACCCGCTCCCTGCACGCGCCCGCCGCGACGGTCCAGCTCACCCTCACCGCCTGCCTGGCCGGCATGGCCCTCGGGCAGCTCGTGGTCGGGCCGATGAGCGACCGCTGGGGGCGCCGCCGCCCGCTCCTGGCCGGGCTCGCCGTCTTCGTCGTCGCCACCGTCCTGTGCGCGCTCGCCCCCACCGTCGAACTCCTCGTCGCCTTCCGGCTGGCCCAGGGCCTCGCGGGCGCGGCCGCGATCGTCATCGCCCGGGCCGTCGTCCGCGACCTCTACGACGGCATGGCCATGGCCCGCTTCTTCTCCACCCTCATGCTGATCTCCGGGGTCGCGCCCGTCGTGGCGCCGCTGATCGGCGGGCAGGTGCTGCGCGTGACGGACTGGCGGGGCGTGTTCGCCGTCCTCACGGTCGTCGGCGTCCTCATCGGCGTCCTGGTCTGGACGCGGCTCCCCGAGACCCTGCCGCCCGCCGAACGGCACAGCGGCGGCGTCGGCGAGGCCCTGCGCGCCATGCGCACCCTGCTCGCCGACCGCGCCTTCACCGGCTACATGCTCACCGGCGGTTTCGCCTTCGCCGCCCTCTTTGCCTACATCGCGGCCTCCCCGTTCGTCATCCAGGAGATCCACGGCGCCTCCCCGCAGACGTTCAGCCTGCTGTTCGGCCTCAACTCGATCGGACTGGTCGCCGTCGGCCAGATCAACGGCAAGGTCCTGGTCGGCCGGGTCAGCCTCGACCGCGTGCTGGGCGCCGGCCTGGCGATCGTCATCGCCGCCGCGACCGCGCTGCTGCTGATGTCCCTGGGCGTGTTCGGCGAGGTCGGTCTCGCCCCCGTGGCCGTCGCGCTGTTCGTCCTGATGTCCGCGATGGGCATCACCCTGCCCAACACCCAGGCGCTCGCCCTGATGCGCGTCCGGCACGCCGCCGGCTCGGCCTCCGCCCTGCTGGGCACGTCCTCCTTCCTCATCGGGGCGATCGCCTCCCCGCTGGTCGGCGTGGCCGGGGAGGACACCGCCCTCCCGATGGCCGTCGTCCAACTGGCCGCCGCACTGGTGGCGCTGGCCTGCTTCGTGGGAATGTGCCGACCCTGGAGGGCCCGCGCGAGTGTGGAGGGAGCGGACCGCTGAGCGCACCGAGACTGCGCGACGGCACGCCGGAACGGGCCGGACTCGACCCCGCGGAACTGCGTCATCTGGTCCGGGAGGTCCACGTCCTCACCACCGGGCAGCGCCCCTGGGCACCGGGCGCGGTGCTGGTCGTCGGACGCGGCCCGGTGATCGCGGTCGAGGAGGCGGCGGGCTGGGCCGTCCGTTACGCCGCCTACGACGAGACCACCGACGCGGGTGTGGAACTGCCCCCCGGGGACCGGGTCCCGATGACCGTCGCCACCCCCTTCGACCTGGCGTCCCTCACCAAACTGTTCACCTCGGTCGCCGCCGTGCAGCAGATCGAGCGCGGCACGCTCGGCATCGACGCGAAGGTCGGCGCGTACCTGCCCGACTTCACGGCGGCGGCCCGGCACGGCATCACCGTCCGCCAGCTCCTCACCCACACCTCGGGCCTGCGCCCCGAACTCCCGTTGTACGACTGCGCCGACGACGCCGAACGCCTCACGGCACTCCGAGCGGAGGCCCCCGTCGGCGTGCCCGGCACCCACTGCTACTCCGACCTCAACATGCTCCTCCTCCAGCACGTCCTGGAACGCCTCACCGGCCGCACCCTCGACGTCCTGATCCACGACGGCATCACCCGGCCGCTCGGCATGACCTCGACGGGCTTCGGGCCGTGCCCCGCGGCGGCGGCGACGGAGGACCAGCGGCGGCCCTGGGCCAAGGCGGACCGGGGCATGCTGCGGGGCGAGGTCCACGACGAGAACGCCTGGGCGCTCGGCGGAGTGGCGGGCCACGCCGGGCTCTTCTCCACGGGCCGGGACCTCGCGGTCTTCTGCCGCGCCCTCCTGACCGGCGGCTCCTACGGCCCCGCCCGCATCCTCGGCCCCGACTTCGTCGAACTCCTCTTCACCCCACCGGGCCTCGGCTTCACCCTCGACCAGCCCTGGTTCATGGGCGACCTGGCGGGCCGCGGCGCGGCGGGTCACACGGGCTTCACGGGCACGTCCCTGGTCCTCGACCCGGCGACGGACACGTTCCTCGTCCTCCTGACGAACACGGTCCACCCCCGCCGCAGACGCCCGGACAACGCCCCGCGGGCAGCGGCGGGGTCACGGGTGGCCCGGGCCGTGCGGGGGAGGTGAGAGGACGCCGTGCTGACCGGTCGGCACGGGTGCGACCGGGCGGACGGCGGTGAAGTCCTGGACCGCGTCGCGAGTGGCGGAGAGCAGCAGCAGCCACTCGTCGCAGCCTTGCCACGGATGGAGATCGCCACCGCCTCCGCGAACCACCCGCGGTCCTTCGCCTATGCGGGGGCCTGCGTCCAGTGGCGCGTCCGCGAAAAGCGGGATCCACACGTCGGCGCATATCTCGTTCGCCGACCCCATCGCCGCCAGCCCGAAGGCGTTCTCGGCCGCGGCGGTGCGCTGTTCGTCGGCGAAGTCGTCGAGCACCTGGTCCTCGTCCGGCCGTCCGTTCCCGCGGAAGGTCAGCGTGGTCGTACCCGCCCGGGCCGCGTACTCCCACTCGGCCTCGCTGGGCAGCCGGAACGGCCACGCTTCGAGCAGGTCGTCCACGTCGCTCTCGAAGCGGGCCGTGCTCCGGTCCGATGCCGCGAAGCTGTCCTCGTACGCGGGCAGCCAGTGCCGTGCTTGCGCGACCGTGAGCGGATGCCGGGCGATCAGGAAGGGCTCGACCCGCACTTCTCGCACCGGCCGGGCCCGGACAGCGCCGGCGAAGAACGCTTCGAGGTCGTCATCGGCGCCTCCGGCCCGCTCGATGGCCCGTACCGCCTCCAGTTCCGCGTCGGACAGGCCCATCAGGAACGTCCCACCGGGAACGGCCCGGAAGACCACGTCGGAGGGGGTGTGCCGCCAAGCCGGTCGGCCGGCCACGATCTCTTGAAGCCACATGGTGCCGGACGCTAGCAGCCGGCTTCCTGTCCTCAGCCCGCGGCCATCGAGCCGGCCGGACCTCCCCCTCGCGGCCCGCCAGGAGCCCGCCGGACCGGCCGAAGGAGCCGCAGCGCGCCCTCGCTCCCGCACCGCGATCCGCGCCTGTTTCGTCAGCGTCATGCCGTCGCGGAGCGCGAGCAGCCGCATGGCGATGCGGGCCGCGCCGAAAGGGCCGGCCTCGGCCTCCGGTTCCAGGCGGCGGCCCGGCTCACAGACGCGGACGACGCAGGTGTCGTCCAGGGTGAGGGGGACCGCGCCGGCGCGGACCGTCAGCCGGGCGCCCTCGGCGGGCCAGTGCGGGTCGGCGGCGAGGATCCGGCGGGTTCCCGTGACCCACTCCCCGTAGCGGTGGCCGTCCGGCAGCAGGCCCCACACCCGCGGCGGCGGGCTCAGGATGAGGCGGCGGGTCCGGGCCATGGTCACGCTCCTGGGCGGTCAGGGCAGCAGGTCTCGACGCGGGAGGGTCCAGGGTGCGGCGCGGCGGGCCGGGTGCGCGGTCCGGCCGGGCCGGACGGGGGAGTCCGGCGGCCTTTGCACCCTCGTAGAATCGCCGGGTGAACGCCCCCGTACCCCCGGCCGACTCCCTCCGCGCCGCCCTCGCCGGTCTGCTCGACGGGCTGCCGCCGCGGCAGGCCGCGCAGGCCGTGGAGCGGCTGATCAGCAACTACCGGGGGGACACCCCGACCCACGCGCCGATCCTGCGGGACCGGGCCGACGTCGCCGCCTACGCCGCCTACCGGATGCCCGCCACGTTCGAGGCGGTGCGGTCGGCGCTGGAGGCGTTCGCCGAGGCCGCGCCCGGGTGGGTGCCCGGGTCGCACACCGATGTCGGCGGCGGCACGGGCGCGGCGGCCTGGGCCGTGAGCGCCACCTGGGAGGGCGAGCGGCCCGTCACCGTCCTCGACTGGGCCGAGCCGGCCCTCGCGCTCGGCCGGGAGATCGCCGCGGACCGGCCCGCCCTGCGCGACGTCCGCTGGCAGCGCTCCCGGATCGGAGCGGCGCTCGCCCTGGAGAGCACCGACCTCGTCACGGTCTCGTACGTCCTCAACGAGCTGACCGACGCCGACCGCACCGCCCTCGTCGACGCCGCCGCGGCCGCCGCACGGGCCGTCGTGATCGTGGAACCCGGCACGCCCGACGGTTACGCCCGGGTCATCGAGGCCCGCGACCGGCTGATCGGCGCCGGCTTCCGGATCGCCGCCCCCTGCCCGCACAGCGCCGCCTGCCCCATCGCCCCCGGCACGGACTGGTGCCACTTCTCCGCCCGGGTCAGCCGCTCCTCCCTGCACCGCCAGGTCAAGGGCGGCTCCCTCGCCTACGAGGACGAGAAGTTCAGCTACGTCGCCGCCGCCCGCTTCCCCGTGGAACCCGCGCCCTCCCGCGTCGTGCGGCGCCCCCAGATCCGCAAGGGCCAGGTCCTGCTCGACCTGTGCGAGACGGAGCCGTCGCTGCGCCGCGCCACCGTCACCAAACGCCACGGCGACCTCTACAAGGCGGCCCGGGACGCCGACTGGGGAGACCCCTGGCCGCCCTCCGGCCCCACCGGGTGAGTCAGCGCGCCCCCGTCCAGCGCAGCAGCGCGTCCTGCGCCCACGCCCGGTCGGCCGGTGCCAGGTTCGCGAGGTCCACGCCGTGATTGCCGCCCGGCACCCACAACACCCGTGAGTCGGCGCCCCCGGGCCGGAAGTGCTCGGCGACCGACGGGTCCTGTGCGCCGTTGACGAACAGCAGCCGGCTGCCGCGACGCCGGACCCAGCGGTCGATGTCCGGCATGGCCTCCGTGTCGAACACCATGGGGACGTCCCGGGGGACGAAGACGCGTGCCTCGATGCCGCCCGGGTGGCGCAGCAGGTCCGCCACATGGGCGGTGGGGACGTCGCCGTACCCCAGCTGCGTGCCGACCTGGTACCAGTACGGGACGTAGCGCCGCGCCGTCGTGTCGGCGTAGAACGGCAGTCCCGCCCACGTGTCCAGCCACGCGTACAGCTCGTCGGTCGTCGCCGCGGGACCGGGGATCGCGGCGAGGTCGTCCGGTGTGGCGCGCTGCCAGAACATGAACAGCACCCGCAGCACGGCGACTTCGAAGGCCCGGTCGGCGCTGCCGACGATGCGGAAGGTGTCGCCGGCGGCGGACGCCCAGGCCTCGTAGCGGGCCACCATCTCGGTCCTGCGCAGCAGCATCCGCCGCTGGGCGGCCTTGACGGCCTCGCGCGCCGGAGCGGTGCCGACCGTCTCCAGGAAGCGCAGGTGGACGGAGTCGTCGCGGTCGTCGGCGTTGTTCGGCGCCGAATAGACCACCGAGCCGTCGACGTCCCGGGGGTGGAAGCGGCGGTGGTAGACGGTCGCCATCCCGCCCTTGCTGCTGCCGGTGGAGAGCCACGCGCCGGGGTAGAGCCGGCGGAACAGGCGGACGACGCGGTGGTGGTCGCCGGCGGCCTGGCGGATCGTGAGGTGGGCGTAGCCGGGGCGCCCGGCGGGGACCGAGGTGCCGAAGAAGCGGTGTTCCACCTGGAGCTGGTTGGCTCCGAGGAGCAGCGCCGGTTCGGTCCGGCGGGGGGTGAGGACCGCGTTGTAGCCCGTGCTGAACAGCACCGTGGGGCGGTCGGCGGCCGTGTGGAGCAGGGTGAGCCGCTGCTCGAAGGTGCCGGCCGCCGGGTCCGTGTGGTCGACCGGCTGGCGCAGGCCGAGGACGAAGTGCCGGTATCCGGGTCCGGCGTCCTGCCGCTCCTCGACCAGGCGCAGTCCGGGCAGCGAGCGGAGGGCGTCCGCGACATCCACGATCCCGGCGTGCCCGGCGTGCCCGGCGTGCCCGGCGTGTGCGGCACGCGCCGGTGCCGCCGCCGAGGCGGTGAGGCCCGCCGTCGCGACGGCCGCTGTGAGCATCCTTCGTCTCGTCCACATGCGCATGGAGGTCCCTCCCGGGTGTCCGTGGTGCCTGGTGGCGGTCGCGCTGCCGCGACCGCCCCAGTACATCCGCCGGACGCCCCGGGGGGATCCCGCGCGCGAGGGGTGGCTCTCCCCCGGGCGGGGGAGGGTCACGAGGAGGTCCGGGTCGTGCCGCCCTCCTGCCGCCGCTGCTGCCGTTCCTCCTGGAGCTTGCGCAGCAGTTCGCGCTTCTGGGCCTGCGCATCGAGGCCGCCGCCGACCCGGCCGCCCCGGCCGTTGCCCCGCAGGGCTTCGCGGCCGAGGTTCTTGCACGCTCCGCCGACTCCCAGCAGGTTTCCGGCTCCGCCTCGGGCCATGTCGGGCTCCTTCCGCATCAGCGATAAAACGAGACGTATCGTCTCGCCAGGACGCCACCACTCTCCGCGAGACGCTCCGTCTTGTCAACCTGATAAATTCGGCCCATGGCCGCCCAGAAGTCAGCCCAGCCCGCCCCCGGCAAGTCCGCCCCCGACGCCACCCGGCGCAGCGAGAAGTCCCGCCGCGCCATCTACGACGCCGCCCTCGCCCTCGTCGTCGAGGCCGGCTACCCCAAGACCACGATCGAGGGGATCGCCGCCCGCGCCGGTGTCGGGAAGCAGACGATCTACCGGTGGTGGTCGTCCAAGGCCGACGTGCTGATGGAGGCCTTCCTCGACCTGGCCGAACGGTCCCAGCGGGAGGCGACGGAGGAGCCGTTGTCGTACGCCTTCCCCGACACCGGGGACATCGCCGCCGACATCAAGGCCGTCCTGCGGGCCACCGTCGACGAACTGCGCGACCCCCGCTTCGAGGCGCCGTCCCGCGCCCTCGCCGCCGAGGGCGTCGTCAACGAGGAACTCGGGCGCGAGCTCGTGGCCAAGCTGATGCAGCCCTCACTCGACCTCTACACGGACCGGCTGCGCGCCGCCCAGGCCGCCGGGCAGGTCCGTGAGGACCTCGACCTGCGCATCGCCCTGGAGTTCTTCATCTCCCCGCTCGCCCAGCGCTGGCTCCAGCACACCGGCCCGATCTCCCACGAGTACACCGACACCCTCGTCGACTACGCCCTTCACGGCCTCGCCCCCCGCTGAGCGGCCCGGGCCAGCCGCCCCGGCGCGTCCGTGATCACCCCGTCGCAGCCCAGCGCCAGCACCCGGTCCCGCTGCGCGTCCGTCACCACCGTGTGCGCCCACACCCGGGGGATCCCCGAGCGCACCGCCCGCAGCAGGTCCGCGTCCCGCGCCCGGTGGTCCACGTCCAGCAGGTCGACGTACGACCGCCAGCGCTCCGGGCGGTCCGTGCGCAACTGCTCGGCCGAGCGCCACACCTGTGCCAGCAGGCCGAGGCGGTGGGCGCGCCGGGCCACCTCGGGGTCGTTGGAGTTCACGAACACCGAGCGGGTCAGGCCCCGGGCCCGGATCAGGGCCGCCAGCCGGTCCAGGGCCCGCGGGTCCTTCGCCTCCAGCATCAGCACGATCCGTCCGCCGAAACGGTCCAGCACCTCGGCGACCGTCGGCGGCCGCTCCGACCGCCAGCTCCCCGGGAGCCGGTCCTTCGGGCGCAGCCGCACCCCCCGCCACTCCCGCGCGTCCAGGCCGCGCACCGCGCCGCCCAGGTAGGTCGTGCGGTTCAGGGTCTCGTCGTGGAACACCACCGGCGTGCCGTCGCGCAGCAGCCGGGTGTCGAAGTCCAGCACCTGTGCCGTACCGCGCGCGTAGGCGGCCATCAGGCCGCTCATGCTGTTCTCCGGGACCTCGCGGGCGCCGCCGCGGTGGGCGACGTAGGTGATCCGGGGCAGTGCCGCCACCGTCAGCGGGCCGGTGCCCCACTCCAGCGGGGCCGGGGCGCGGCCGCCGGGCCCGGCGAGGGCGAGCGAGACCACGGACGCCGCGGTGGCCACGGCCGTCAGCGCGATGCTTGTGACCATGGCGACCACGGTAGGGCGCCCTGTCCTGGCAAGGCGGGAAATGACACCGGTCGGCGGGGTTGCACACCCTTTCGTCCTGTGGCATATGCCTCGCCCGCCCGTGCGCGTCTCGCCCCACCGGTCCACGTCTCGGCCCTCATGCCCCGGATGTGGGCACTGGCCCCCCGGTGCGCGGGAAGATGGGACCATGAGGCATGCTGTTCCGCACGACGGCGAGGCGAGGGGATAGATGAGCGCGGAGTTCGGCGGCCGGACCGGCCTGCAGGGCAAACTCACCCAGTGGCTGCGCGCGGGGCGCCGGCCCAAGGAGACCGCCGGGGACGGCGGCCGTGAGGACCTGCTGCTCGCCGCCGCCGGCGCGGGACTGCCGCTCGCGCCCGCCGCCCACCCGGCCGGGTACCGCTGCTCCTGCGACCGTGTCGGCTGTCCCACCCCGGCCCGCCACCCGGTGTCCTTCGCCTGGCAGACGCAGTCCACCACCGACCGCGCCCAGATCGAGCGCTGGGCCCGCCATCAGCCGCAGGCCAACTTCATCACCGCGACCGGCATGGTGCACGACGTCCTCGACGTGCCCCTCGACGCCGGTCGCGTCGCGTTGGACCGGCTGCTGTCCGAGGGCGTCGAGGTCGGTCCGGTCGCCGAGAGCGACGACGGGCGCATGCTCTTCTTCACCCTCACGCGCGGTACGCCCGAGGACGAGGACGAGTGGTGGCCGTGCGAGCTGGACTGCCACCCCGAGACGATGGACGAACACCCCGGGCTGCGCTGGCACTGCCGCGGCTCCTACGTCCTCGTCCCGCCGGCCCGGCTGCCCGGTGAGGACCAGTCGGTGCGGTGGGTGCGCGGGCCCGAGCACGCGCTGCCGGATCCGCTGAGCCTGCTGGAGGTGCTCACCGAGGTCTGCGCGCGGTACGCCGGTGAGGACACCGACCAGCGGGCGGCCTGGCCCCTGCGGCACTGAGCCCCCCGCGTCCCGGTCCGCTACGAGCCTTCCCCCGCCGTCAGACCCTGGATCCTCCCCAGGATGGTCACCTTGCCCGGCCCCTTCGGGTCCAGCGCGACCTCGTTGGAGACGAACTCCATCGTGAGGGACTGCTTGATCTCGCCCTTCGTCAGGGCCAGCACGTCCTTGTTCGGGACGGGGACCGACGTGCCCGCGGCGGCCGTCTGCTTCTCGTAGTGCCGCGTGGCGAAGAACACCAGCGCTCCGCCGTCCGTCGTGCGCAGGGCCAGCGGCGCGTAGTCGCCGTTCGTCAGCGGCTCGTCGATGTACTGGGTGACCAGGCCCGGCTTCTTGGCGTTCTTCTGGCGCAGGGCACGCCACTGGGTGGTGTGCGGGCCGTCCGCGAAGGTCTCGCCGCCGTCCTTCAGGTACGCGGTGTAGCCGCGGCCCAACTCGCCCGGGGCGGCGGCCAGTCCCGCCGCGTTCACCGGGACGGACTCGGCCCAGCCGTCCGCGTCCCTCTTGAACTGAGGGACCTTGCCCGGGGCGACGAGCGTCAGGTACGCCACCTGGAACGGGGCGTCGAGGCTGCTGCGGGTGAACACGAGCAGCCAGCGGGCGGTGCCGCCCTTGTTGCCGGCGGCGTCGACGAGGAACCAGCGGGGCCAGCCGGCCTTCTTGGGGATGGTGAACTTCGCGTCCGTCAGCTGCAGGGGGGTGTGGTTCGGGTTGCCGTCCGGGTTGTTCGCCCGGCCGGCCTTCAGCCGGGCCGAGTCGATGTCGGCGAGGGCGCCGGTGGTGCGGTCGGCGTCCAGGGCGGGGTCGTAGGCCTTGTCGGCCTCGTTGTACGCGGTCGTGAACTGCTGGAGGGCCTTCGCGGCTTCGGCGCGGGTCGTGGACGGGAGGATCTCCCGTTCGCCGTGCACGACGACGCATCCGCCGGTCGTCATCGACAAAGCCGTCACTGACGCTGCTATGAGGGCGCTCCGGGCGGGCCTGCGGAGCGTTCGAGGGTCGCGATCCCTGCTCATCGGGTTCCTTCACCTTCCCCTTTCCGGAGGCGAACCCTACCGGGTGCCTGCGGCGGGTACGGCGTCAGGCCCGGTCGCCCACCGGTTCCGTCCGCACCCTGGCCGGGGCGAGGAAGAGGGCCAGAGTGGGCACCAAGTACAGCAGCCACACCGTGACTTGGAGGGTCGTCGGGTCGGGCTGGAAGTTGAGGACGCCCTTCAGGAGCGTGCCGTACCAGCTGTCCGGCGGGACGGTGCCGGAGACGTCGAAGGCCTTGTCGTCGAGGCCGGGCAGGAAGTCGGCCTCCTGGAGGTCGTGGAAGCCGTACGCCAGCACCCCCGCCGCGACCACGACCAGCAGGGCGCCGGTGTACGTGAAGAACTTCGACAGGTCGATGCGCAGGGCACCCCGGTAGAACAGCCAGCCCAGGAGGATCGCCGTCAGCAGGCCCAGGGCGACGCCCAGCAGGGGACGCGGGGTGCCGTCGCTCGCCGCGTGGACCGACGCCCAGACGAACAGGGCCGTCTCCAGGCCCTCCCGGCCCACCGCGAGGAACGCCGTGGCGACCAGCGCGCCCGTGCCCATCGCGAGGGCGGCGTCCAGCCTGCCGTGCAGCTCCGACCTGAGGTGCCGGGCGGTGCGGCGCATCCAGAAGACCATCCACGTCACCAGGCCGACCGCGAGGATCGACAGCGACCCGCCGAGCGCCTCCTGCGCCTGGAACGTCAGCTCCTGGGAGCCGAATTCGAGGGCGCAGCCGAAGCCCAGCGCGAGCGCCACCGCGACGCCGATGCCCGCCCAGATCGGCTTCAGCGCGTCCTTGCGGTCGGTCTTGACGAGGTAGGCGATGAGGATGCAGACGACCAGGCTCGCCTCCAGGCCCTCGCGCAGACCGATCAGGTAGTTGGAGAACACGGGCCTAGGCCTCCTCGGAGAACAGCGTCCGGCCCCACCAGTCGTCCTGGTCGCGGACGCCCGGCGGAATGGCGAAGAGCGCCGAACCGACGTGCTGGATGTACTCGTTGAGCGCGTCCGCCGCCAGGTTGCGCTGGATCGGGATGAACCCCTCGCGGACGTCGCGCTGGTAGGCCAGGAAGAACAGGCCCGCGTCCAGGCGGCCGAGTCCGTCGGTGCCGTCGGTGAAGGAGTAGCCGCGGCGCAGGATCGTCGCCCCGCGGTTGGAGCCGGGGTGCGCCAGCCGGACGTGCGCGTCGGGCTTCATCGCCTTCAGGAAGGGCTCGTCGCGTTCCTTCGCCTTGCCGACCGGGGCTCCCTCGCCCTTGTCCCGGCCGAAGATGTCCTCCTGCTCCTGCAGCGGGGTGCGGTCCCAGGTCTCGATGTGCATGCGGATGCGGCGGGCGACGAGGTAGCTGCCGCCCGCCATCCAGGCCGGGCCGTCCTTCTCGCCGACCCAGACGTGCTCGCGCAGGCGGTCCGTCTCGGTGCCCGCGATGTTGCGCGTGCCGTCCTTGAAACCGAACAGGTTGCGCGGGGTCTGCCCCTCGGGCGTCGTCGAGGACGTCTTGCCGAAGCCGAGCTGCGACCAGCGGATGACGACCTTGCCGAAGCCGATGCGGGCCAGGTTGCGGATGGCGTGCACGGCGACCTGCGGGTCGTCGGCGCAGGCCTGGACGCACAGGTCGCCTCCGCTGCGGGCCCGGTCCAGGTTGTCGCCCGCGAACTTCGGCAGGTCCACGAGGGCTTCGGGGCGGCGGCCGGCGAGGCCGAACCGGGTGAACAGGCTCGGGCCGAAGCCGATCGTCAGGGTGAGGCGGGAGGGCTGCAGGCCCAGTGCCTCGCCGGTGTCGTCCGGGGGTGCCTCGGGCAGGCCGCCGTAGGCGCCCTCGCCGACGGCCCGTCCGGCCGTCATGCGCCGGGCCGCCTCCGTCCAGTCCTTCAGCAGCCCGACGAGGGCCGCGCGGTCCTCGGTGGTCACGTCGAACGCGGCGAAGTGCAGGCGGTCCTGGACCGGGGTGGCGATGCCCGCCTGGTGGGGTCCGTGGAACGGGATCGCCGTGCCGGCGGCCGGCGTTGCGGCGTCCTGGTCCGTGCGGGCGAGTGCCACCGCGCCGCCCGCCGCGGCGGCGCCGAGCGCCAGGCCGGCGCCGCCCCAGCCGAGCAGCGAACGCCGGGACGGGGAGGGTGTGTCGGTGTCCGTCATGGTGGGGTCCCGGTCACTTCACGACGGACGCGGCGAGTTTCGACAGCGGCTCCGCGAGCGCGTTCACCGCGTCCGAGAGCTTCTTGCGGTCCGCCTTGCCGACCTTGTCGTAGGACGTGAAGTCGTAGGAGCCGGCGTTCGGGCGGTACCGGTCGAGCAGCCCGTTCAGCGCGGCGAACTGCCGGTCCAACTCGGTGACCAGGTCCGCGTCGTTCTCCCGGGCGACCGGCTTGAGCAGGTCGTACGACTTCTGCGCGCCTTCCACGTTGGCCTTGAAGTCGACGAGGTCGGTGTGCGAGTAGCGCTCCTCCTCGCCGGTTACCTTGCCGGTGGCCACCTCGTCGAGGAGTTCCTTGGCGCCGTTGGCCATCGAGGTGGGGGTGATCTCGGCCGTGCCGACCCGCTTCTGCCAGTCCTTCAGGTCCTTGACGAGCAGTCCGGCGAGTTCCTTCTCGCGGTCGCCGATCTTCCCGTCCTGCCAGAGCGCCTTCTCCAGGCGGTGCCAGCCCGTCCAGTCGGTGGCGGGGTCCTGGCCGTCCTCCAGGCCGTCCTCGCGGACGTCGACCTTGGGGTCGATGTCGCCGAAGGACTCGGCGACCGGCTCGGTGCGCTCCCAGCCGATGCGGGAGGGGGCGTAGGCCTTCTTCGCCGCCGCGATGTCGCCGTCCTGGACGGCCTCGGCGAAGGTCTCGGCGAGCGGCAGCGTCGCGTCGGCCTGCTGCTGCACGTAGGCGCGGTAGGCGGCGACGGCCTTGTCCAGGCGCGGGTCGCGCGTGGCGGTCCTGCCGCCGGTGGCCCTGACGGCCTGGCGGATGCCCTTGCCCTTCATGCCCGGCTTGCAGGCGATCTGGTAGTCGCCGGCCTTCACCTCGGCGGTGACGCGCTGCTTGGTGCCGGGGCCTATGTTCTCCCGCTCGGTGACCACGCGGTCGTCCGGGAAGAGGACGTAGACCTCGGTGACCTTGGACCCCTTGTTCTCGACGGCCAGCTCGACGTGCCCGGCCGGGAACTCCTTCTTCGACACCTCGCACGTGTCGTCCGTGGCCGTCACGTGGATCACACGGTCGCCGTCCTGCGCGCCGCCCTTCTCGGTGCAGCCGGTGACGGCGGTCAGGGCCGCCGCGGCGGCGACGAGGAGGGAGGCTGGTCTGACGGGTCGCATGGAGGCTCCAAGACAGGAAGGTGAGGCTCACCTAAGGCACATAAGAATTACCTAAGTGGCTCAAAATCGCCGCCATGACGCAGTCAAGGGACGGTCAAAGCTCGCGTCTCGGTGTGATCAGCAGGGCCCGTGACCGCGGATGCGGGAAGACCTCGACGGGTTGGTCGTAGACCTCGGAGAGCACGCGCTCGGTGAAGACCTCGGCGGGGGTGCCCCGCGCCGCGACGCCACCGGCGTGCAGGAGGGCGACCCGGTGCGCGTACGCCGCCGCCAGTCCCAGGTCGTGCACCACCACGACCACCGCGTCCCCGGCGCGCGCCCTCGACCGGCACAGGCGCAGGACCAGTTCCTGGTGCCGCAGATCGAGGGCGGCGGTCGGCTCGTCGAGCAGCAGGAGCGGGGTCCGCTGGGCCAGCACGCGGGCGAGCGCCACCCGGGCCCGCTCGCCGCCGCTGAGCGCGGAGAACGGGCGCGCGGCGAAGGCGGTCACCTCGGTCGCGGCCATGGCCTCGGCCACCGCCCGGTCGTCGTCGGCGGGCGTGGTCGCGGGGCAGGCGGCGTGCGGGGCCCGGCCCATGCGGACGACCTCCTCCACCGTGAAGGGGAAGGAGAGCAGCGGTGACTGGGGCAGCACCGCGCGGCGCAGGGCGAGTTCCGGCGCGCTCCACCGCGTCGCCGGACGGCCGTGGACGCTCACCGTCCCCTCCGCGGGCGGGACGTCACCGGCCAGGGCGCTCAACAGGGTCGACTTGCCCGCCCCGTTGGGGCCGACCAGGGCGAGGACCTCGCCGGCGCGAACGGTGAGGTCGACGCCGGTGAGGACCGCGCGGGTGCCGAGCCGGACGCCGAGGTCCCGGGCCTCGGCCAGGACGTCGCCGGGCGCGGGCGGGGCCGGGGGACGCGGGCGCTGGCCGCGCGGGCGGATCATGCCCAGCCTCCCTGGCGGCGCCGGGTGCGGCGCAGCAGCCAGAAGAAGAACGGGCTGCCGAGCAGGGCCGTCAGCACCCCGAGCGGAAGCTCGGCCGGGGCGGCGACCGTACGGGCCGTCAGATCGGCGGTCAGCAGGACGAGCGCGCCGAGGAGCGCGCTGCCCGGGACGAGGAAGCGGTGGCCCGGACCGGCCGCCATGCGGAGCAGGTGCGGGACGACCAGGCCCACGAAGCCGATGATCCCGGCCACGCTCACGGCCGCCGCCGTCAGCAGCGCGATGACGACGATCAGCACGACGCGCAGCCGCTCCACGTCGACGCCCAGGTGGTGGGCGGGGCGCTCGCCGAGGGCCAGCAGGTCCAGCCGGCGGGCGTAGCGGGGCGCCGCCGCCAGGCCGACCACCGCGCACGGCAGGACCGCCAGTACCTTCGGCCAGGTCGCCTGGGAGAGCGAGCCCAGCTGCCAGAAGGTGATCTGGTTGACCGCGGCCGTGTCCGCGACGAAGAGGAACAGGCCGATGAGCGCCCCGGCGAAGGCGTTCACGGCGATGCCGGTGAGGATCAGCGTGACCACCTCCGTCCGGCCGCCCGAGCGGGACATCGCGTACACCAGCAGGACCGTCAGCAGCCCCGAGACGAAGGCGAAGGCCGGCACGGTCCAGGTGCCGAGGACGTCCAGGCCGAGGGCGATCGCGGCGACCGCGCCGACCGCCGCCCCGGAGGACACGCCGATGACGCCCGGCTCGGCGAGCGGGTTGCCGAACACGCCCTGCATCAGCGCGCCCGCGCAGCCCAGGGAGGCGCCGACCAGCAGGGCCAGCGCGATCCGCGGGAACCGCACGTTCCACAGCACGGACTCGGCCACCCGGTCGAGCCCTGTGCCGCCCAGCCCCAGCCGGTGCTGCACGGAGGCGAGGACGTCACCGACGGGCACGGGGAAGGCGCCCGTGCCGGCGGCGACCGGGACGAGGACGAGCAGGGCGCCGGCCAGGGCGGCCGTCAGCAGCCGGGCCGTGGCGCGCCGGGCCGGAGCGCCGGCCGCCGTCCGCTGCACGGCGGTCACCGGGTGCCTCCCTCGCCGTACAGCTGCCGCACCACCGACGCGAGCACCTGGTCGGTGCGTGGTCCGTAGGTGAGCAGCACGCCGTCCTCGACCGCGACGACCCGGCGCTCCGCCCCGGCCGGGGTCTGGGCCACGCCGGGGAGCCGCACCAGGCCGTCCACGCCGCCGACCGAGGAGAGCCCTTTGGTCATGACCAGGATCGCGTCGGGGGCGGCACGGACGAGGGCCTCGCTGGTGATGGCGGTGAAGTCCTTCTCCAGGCCCGAGTCGGCCCCGGCGTCCACGGCCCCGGCCGCCTCGATCAGCGAGGTCGCGCCCGATCCCGCCCCGCCGATGAGGTAGACGGAGGCCGAGCCGCGCAGGTAGAGGAAGGCCACCCGGGGCCTGGGCCGCTCGTCGGGGACCGACTCCGTGACGGCGGCGATGCGTTGCTCGGTGCGGCGGACGAGCCGCTCGCCGGCCTCGGGCACGCCGAGCGCGTCCGCGACCGCCCGGATGCGCGGGCCGACGTCGTCCAGGCCCCGGGCCGGGGCGACGAGCAGGATCGGCACGCCCGCGGCGCGGATCTGGTCCATCGCCTCCCGGGGGCCGGTCGTGGTCTCGGCCAGCACCAGGTCGGGCCTGAGCGACAGGACGCTCTCGGCGGAGACGTCGTGGCCCCGGGTGACCACGGGCAGTGCCGCGGCCTGCGCGAAGGTGGTGGTGATGTCGCGGGCCGCGACCCGGTCGCCGAGGCCGAGCGCGAAGACGATCTCGCTGAGGCTGCCGGACAGGGGCACGATCCGGGCGGCCCGCTCGACCGTCACCCGCGCGCCGTCGGCGGAGCGGACGGTGACCGGAAGCTCGGGCTCCGGCGTGCCGGTGAGGGGCTGCACGCGGTTCGCCGCCGCCACCGCGGTGGGGGCGGGCGGTGCCGCCTGGGAGCACGCCGTGGCCATGAGCGCGAGGGCGAGCCCGGACAGCAGCGCCCTCGCCGGTCGCCTGCGCAAGCGTCCCACCATCCGTCACGTTCCCTTCACTTGCGGAGCCCGGAGGGACCCCTGTGACCCTTGAGCCGGTTTCAGCTTAGGTTAGCCTTACCTTAGTCTTTACCGGCTGCCGTCATCGTCGCTTCCGGAGGACCCCGCCATGCCCGCCCGGCCACCTGCCCTGCTCACCCTGTTCTGCGCGGCCCTCCTGGGCGTCGCGGGAGCCGTCCTGCCGGCCTCCGGCGCCCACGCCGCGAGCCGTGCCGTGGAGGGCGGCCGGCTCGACTGGGGCGTCAAGTCGTCGTTCTCCGCCTACGTCACCGGGCCCGTCGCCGGGGGCGGCTACTCCCTCACGGGCGGTGCGGCCACCGTCGGCCGCAGCGGCTTCCGCTTCCACTCGGCGACCGGGACGTACGACGGCGGCTCCGGTGCCTTCCGCGCCTCCTTCTCGGGCGGGGTGCGCTTCCTCGGCCACCGCACCGAGACGGGCGAGCACAGGCTCGACCTCACCCTCAGCCGACCCACGGTGAGCGTCACCGGCTCCACCGGCACGCTCTTCGTGGACGTCACCAGCAAGGCGAAGGGCACCGGGACGGTCACGACGTCCCGTCAGGTGCCCTTCGCCTCCCTCGCGCTGGGCGGTATCGACATGCGCGGCGGCGGCACCTCCGTCGTCCTGCAGAACGTCCCCGCCACGCTCACCGCCCAGGGCGCCGGCTCCTTCGCCGGGTACTACACGGCCGGTACCGCGCTGGACCCGGTCAGCCTGTCGGTGGACGTACGGCAGGCCGCGGCGAAGTCCCCCACACCCGCCGCGCCGTCGCCGTCCGCCACCCGGAAGAGCACCCCGCGCGGTGCCGTCCAGGACGGTGCCGTCGACTGGGGAGTACGGCGCACCTTCCGCGAGTACGTCACGGGCGACATCGCCGACGGCCGCTGGACCCTCTCGTCCGGCGCGCTGGACGGCGGCGCCCTCTTCCGTTTCCCGGGCGGTAAGGGGCGGTACGAGGACGGCGGCCTGGAGGCCTCGTTCCGCGGTGCCGTGCGCTTCACCGGCGCCCACGGCCTCGACCTGCGGCTGAGCGCGGTGCGCGTCACCGTCGACGGCGGCACGGGCACGCTGTTCGCCGACGTGACGAGCCCTCGGTACCGCGCGAGGAAGGTCCCCCTGGTCACCTTCGCCGCCGGGGATCAGGAGAGGTCGGGCGGGCTGCTCCGGGTGACCGAGGCACCCGCGCGGCTCACCGCCCAGGGGGCGCGGGCCTTCGGCGGGATGTACCGGGCGGGCACCGCGATGGACCCCGTCTCCCTGGCCGTGGCCCTGACCGCAGGCGCCGCCCTGCCCGCCCTGCCCGACCTGGGCAGCGAGCCGACGGCGAGCGCCCCGCCCACGCCGACGCCCGCGCGGGCCTCCGCGGAGCCCGTCGCGAGCGACGCGGCGGACGGCGGGACACGCGCCCTGCCCGTCGCCCTGGCGGCCGGTTGCCTGGCCGCCGCGGCAGCGGCCGTCACGGTCGTCACCGTCCGCAGGCGCCGCACGCGTCCGGCCGCCGAGGCCCCGGACGCGCCTTGACCCACTCGCCGAAACGCCTCGTCACCCCATCGCCACGCGCCCCTTCACCCACCACCCGTCACCACCTCATCCCGTCACCACCTCATCCCGTCACCCAGGAGAGTCACGCCATGCCCGTCAGACGACGCCGGACCGCCGCCCTCGCCGCCGCCGTGGCCACGGCCGCCGCCCTCGGCGCCACCGCGCTCGCCCCCTCCTCCGCCGCCGCCGCCGAAGTCCCGCTCACCGGCTACGCATTGACCTGGGGCATCAAGCAGTCGTACCGCACCTACGTCACCGGCATGGCGGCCGGCACCTTCACCACCGCGGACGGCGCGAGCCAGGCCGCGGGCAACGGCCCGTTCACCTTCGTGGACGGCTCCGGCGGCTACGACCCGACCGCCCACACCGTGGACCTCGCCTTCCAGGGCACCCTGAGGATCGACTCGAAGCTGCACGGTTTCGCCCTCACCCTGTCCGACGTGAGGTTCGACAGCGCCGCCGCGGAAGTCACCGCCGACGTCACGAGGAACGGCGCCACGACGGACGACGTGCCGCTCGCGAAGGTCACGGTCACGCGCGCGATGAAGGACATGGCCACCACGCTGACCAAGGAGGCGGCGGACGTCTTCGGCAGCGCGGGCTACGAGGGCGCCGCCGGCGACCCCCTGACGGTGGTGCAGAAGACCCCGCCCCCGTCGCCCAGCCCCACGACGCCGACCCCCACAGCGACGCCCACTCCGACCCCCACGGCCACTCCGTCGCAGACGCCGGTCACGTCACCCTCCCCGACGCCACCGCGGGTGACGCAGTCCCCGGCGCCGAGCGGCCCCACCACCGGCGGTCCCTCGGCCCCCGCGCCGCGGGGCGAGATAGCCGACGGCAGGCTCGGCTGGGGAGTGAAGGAGTCCTTCCGCGCGTACGTCGTGGGCCCGGTCGCCCACGGGCGGATCACGGTGTCCGGCGGAGCGACGCAGGCGTCCGGCAACGGCCCCTTCACCTTCCCCGGCGCGACCGGCCGTTACGACACGGCCGCGGGCACCCTCTCCGTGTCCTTCCAGGGCAGCGTGACCTTCCAGGGCCACGAGAGCGACGGACGGCACGGACTCGACCTCACCCTGGCCGGTCT
The DNA here is from genome assembly GCF_043079125.1 of Streptomyces sp. NPDC015242. Classification (NCBI taxonomy): domain Bacteria; kingdom Bacillati; phylum Actinomycetota; class Actinomycetes; order Kitasatosporales; family Streptomycetaceae; genus Streptomyces; species Streptomyces sp. NPDC015242. The sequence continues at coordinate 141,977 of NZ_JBIBUF010000012.1, forward strand.
CACGGTCACCCTCGACGACGGCGCCGGCCGCCTCACCGCCGACGTCGCCAGCCTCGGCGAGCAGTCGCGGGACGTGGTGCTCGCCGAGCTGAGGACCGGCGTCTCCACTCTCATCCCCGAGGGCGACGTCATCACCCTCGACGACGTCACCGCCACCCTCACCGAGGCCGGCGCCAAGGCCTTCGGTGACTTCTACACCGCGGGTACCCGGCTCGACCCGGCCGACCTGTCGATCGCCCTCACGGACGACGCGCAGCTCCCCGGCGGCACGGACGGAGGTGACGGTTCCGCGGGCGCGTCCGGCGGCTCCACGGGCGGCTCGGCCGACGGCACCGGCTCCTCGGCGGGCGGCTCCACCACGGTCGGCGGCTCCACCACGGGGGGCTCGGCCACCGGGGCCGTCACCGGTGGCCTCGCGAGCACCGGTTCCGCGCTCCCGGCCGGCCCCCTCGGGGCGGCCGCCGCCGCGGCCGTCGTGATGGGCGCCGGGGCCGTCCTGGCCGTGCGCAGGCGGCGCACCCGGGCCTGAGCGGACGTCCGGGGCGGGCGGTCCGTCGGCCCCCGCCCCGCCGGTGCTTGAATGCCCCCGTGACTGACTACGACGTGCTCCGCGTCTTCTGCGGGCCGAACGGTGGGTACGGCAACGAACTCGGTGTCGTACGTGACGGATCCGTGCTGCCCGGTCCGGGCGACCGTCAGGCGTTCGCCGCCAAGCTCGGGTTCAGCGAGACCGTGTTCGTCGACGACCCCGAGCGGGGCGTGATCGACATCTACAGGCCCACCTCGCGCCTGCCCTTCGCCGGGCACCCCTGCGTCGGCACGGCCTGGCTGCTCGACGTGCCCGAGCTCGTGATGCCCGCCGGGGTGGTCGGGGCGCGGCAGGACGGGGAGTTCTGCTGGATCGAGGCGCGGGCGGAGTGGGCGCCGCCGCGCACCCTGCGGCAGTACGGCGGCGTCGCCGAGGTCGACGGCCTGCCCGTGCCACCGTCGGGGGAGTGGGTGTACGCCTGGGCGTGGGAGGACGAGCCCGCCGGGCGGGTCCGGGCCCGGGGCTTTCCCGGCCGGGGCGACGGCATCGACGAGGACGAGGCGACCGGGGCGGCCGCCCTGCTGCTCACCGAGCGGCTGGGCCGGGCCCTGAACATCACCCAGGGGGCGGGCTCCCAGATCCTCACCGCGCCCCAGCCGGGCGGCTGGACCGAGGTCGGCGGCCGGGTGCGTCTGGAACGCTGACCCGGGCGGCGCGCGGCCGTACGGGTGGAACAGCGTGTGTGCGCGGTGGCGAACGGGGACCTCTGGGCATGACCGAGCACCACCGCGAGAGGATTCTCATGCGCATTCGATCCGCTCTGGCCGTAGCCGCCCTGACCGTCGCCGTCACCGCCACCGGCGCGGCGACCGCCGCCGCCAACGACGACGACGGCCGGGACTACCGCGACGGCCACCACGTGGCGTGCAGCCCGTACTTCTACGAGATCGAGGCCGAGACCGCCGAGATCGAAGGTGGCGGCGCCCTCTGCCGCAACGACGTGTTCGACGTCTGAGCCGCAGGGCCGAGGCTCTGCCGAGCCGGCACCGGGGCCCCTCGCCGGGTGCGAGGGGCCCCGGTGTGTGTCCGCGCGGCTCACGCCGAGAGCGGGAACTCCTCGCCCAGCGCCTGGAAGACCGCGTTGTTGAGCCCGTAGGCCCGCTTGCACTCGGCCACGATCCGCTGCCGCTCCAGTTCGTCCCCGGGCACGGCGTCCAGCAGCTCCCAGTAGGAGCGCTTGAAGGCGGCCGGGTTGGGGATCTGCTCGAAGACGTAGAAGCGGACCCCGTCGCCCTTCCTGGGGAAGCCCCACGTCTTCTCGGCGGTGTCGCGGATGATCTGCCCACCGGAGAGGTCGCCGAGGTAGCGGGTGTAGTGGTGGGCGATGTAACCGGCCGGCCAGTCGCGGGCGCACTCGGTGATCCGCCCGGCGTACTCCAGCGTGGCCGGCAGCGCTGTGGCCGCCGAGCGCCAGCCGGGGCCGCGCAGGTACTCCAGGTCCTGCTCCAGCGCCGCCGTGCGGAACAGCTCCGGGCGGACGAAGGGGCCCGCCACGGGGTCTCCGGCCAGCCGCTCCGCGGCGGACTCCAGCGCCCGGTACACGAACCACAGCTGCTCCGTGTAGCGCGCGTACGCGTCGACCCCCAGTTTGTGCCCCAGCAGATCGCTCAGGAAGGTCGAGCCCCTGACCTCCTCGTGCTGCTCGCGGGAAGCGGTCCTGAGGAGGGTCGAGAAGGATTCCATGGGCCCACTTTCTCTGGTTAGGGTCGCCTAAGTCAATGCCTTGCCGACCAGCTGTCGGTAAACTTCCCGACGCGTTGTCGGAAAAAACCCGTGCGGAAAAAACCCGTGCGGGCACGAGAAAGGCCCGCCCTCGGGTGAGAGCGGGCCGCGGACGGGGAAGCGGAGCGTTACGGCAGGGTGAGGATCTCCGCGCCCGAGTCCGTCACCACCAGCGTGTGCTCGAACTGCGCCGTCCGCTTCCGGTCCTTCGTCACGACCGTCCAGCCGTCGTCCCACATGTCGTACTCGTGCGTGCCGAGCGTCAGCATAGGCTCGATCGTGAACGTCATCCCGGGCTGGATGACGGTCGTGGCGTGCGGGCTGTCGTAGTGCGGGATGATCAGGCCCGAGTGGAACGACGAGTTGATGCCGTGGCCCGTGAAGTCGCGCACGACGCCGTAGCCGAAGCGCTTGGCGTACGACTCGATGACCCGGCCGATGACGTTGATCTGCCGGCCCGGCTTGACCGCCTTGATCGCCCGGTTCAGCGCCTCCCGGGTCCGCTCCACCAGCAGCCGCGACTCCTCGTCGACGTCCCCCACGAGGTAGGTGGCGTTGTTGTCGCCGTGCACGCCGCCGATGTACGCCGTCACGTCCAGGTTGACGATGTCGCCGTCGCGCAGGACGGTGGAGTCCGGGATGCCGTGGCAGATGACCTCGTTGACGCTGGTGCACAGCGACTTCGGGAAGCCCCGGTAGCCGAGCGTCGAGGGGTAGGCGCCGTGGTCGCACATGTACTCGTGCGCCACCTTGTCCAGCTCGTCCGTGGTCACCCCGGGGGCGATCAGCTTCGCGGCCTCCTCCATCGCCCGGGCGGCGATCCGGCCGGCGCGCCGCATCGCCTCGATCGTCTCGGGCGTCTGCACCTCCGGTCCGGTGTACGGCGTCGGCGCGGGCTTGCCGACGTACTCGGGCCGGCGGATGTTTCCGGGCACGGAACGGGTGGGGGACAGCTCCCCGGGGACGAGCAGCGACTGGCCAGACATGCCAGCGAGTCTAACCAGCGGCCGTGGGGGAACATGTCGGTGGCGAGAGGAGCTGGTCATGGCCCTGTTCAAGAAGCGGACGGTCGGCAAGCCGGGCGAGTGGTACTACTGCCTGGAGCACAAGAAGGTCGAGGAGGGGCCCGACTGCCCGGGCAAGGACCGCTTCGGCCCGTACGCGAGCCGCACCGAGGCCGAACACGCGATGGAGACCGCCCGCGAACGCAACCTGCAGTGGGAGAACGACCCCAAGTGGCACGACGCCCCGACGGGCGGTCGCGAGGAGAACTGACGCACGGCGGACGCGCACGGACGCCCGGGGCCCAAGCCGCCCCGGGCGTCCGTGTGCCCGCCTCCAGCGTGCAAAGGTCCCGCGGTGGGCTCGATGTCCGCCCGGGTCCGTCGGGGCCCGGGCTGCGGGGGCTCGCCTCCTGGCTGTCGGCGGGGTGGCCGGCTGTCGGCCGGTGGGGCTTCGGCTTCCGTCCGGGGTGGGCGGGCTGCCGGTGCGGTCCGGGGTGGCGGTGGCCATCCCGGCTACCAGCGGGCCGGCGGTGGGGCGGTCAGGTGCTCGGCCAGTCTGGCCACCCGGTCCCGGAAGCGGCGCCGCCCCCGCGGGGCCGGCAGCGCGTTCTCCCCGGCCGCCGCGCTGACCAGGTGCTGGACCGTGTCCAGGTCCAGTTCCGCGCCCGCCGGGACGGCCAGGGACTCGTGTGCCACGGCCGGCAGCTCGCCCCGGTCGGGACCGAGGGCCAGCACCGTCGCCCCGGCGCGGCGGGCGTCCGACACCCGTTCGAGCAGGGGCGCGGCAGGGCCCTCGGGTGACACCACCAGCAGCGTCTCGCCCCGCCGGGCCGCCTCCAGCCGGCCGAGACCCACCGCGAGGTGCGCCGGATCCGACGGGCGCGCGTCGTGCCGCACCAGCGTCGGCGCCAGCTCCGGCGTGCCCGACCAGGCGGCCTCGTCCACCAGATGCGCCGCCAGGTGCCACGGCTCGTACGCGGGCGTGCCGACGAGCAGCAGCCCGCCCCCGTGCGACACCACCGACCCGCGCAGCGCCCTGGCGAACCGCCGGGTGGCGACCAGCCACTCCGTCCCGGCGAGCACTTCCCGCAACAGCGCCACCCGTACCGCGTCCATGCGACCGCATCCTGCCCGAACCGGGCAGTCGTGACGTGGAGTTCACCGCGCATTCGCCCGGCCTGGGTAGGCGGCCCGGTCACGCATTCCGTCGTCGAACGCCCGGAGGAGCCCCGCGATGACCGAGACCAGCGTCCCCTTCCGCGCCGGCCGGGAGGGATACGCCAGCTTCCGCATCCCCGCCGTCGTCGCCACGGGCGGCGGCGCCCTGCTCGCCTTCTGCGAGGGCCGGGTCGGCTCCCGGGACGACTTCGGGAACATCGACATCGTCCTGAAGCGCTCCACGGACGGCGGCCGCACCTGGGGCCCGCTCCAGGTCGCCGCGCGCAACGGCGACGCCCTCGCCGGCAACCCGGCCCCCGTCGTCCTCGACACCGGCCGTGTCCTGCTGGTGCACGTGCGCAACGCCGCCCTGGCCACCGAGGACGCCATCCGGCGCGGCAAGGTGAGCGCGGCCGACGGGCGCCGCGTGTGGGTGCAGCACAGCGACGACGAGGGCCTGACGTGGTCGGCGCCGCGGGAGATCACCCAGGAGACCAAGAAGCCGCAGTGGCGCTGGTACGCCACCACCCCCGGCCACGCGATCCAGCTGAGCACCGGCCGGGTCGTCGTCCCCGCCAACCACTCCCTGCCGCCCACCGGCACCGACACCGGCACGGAGGGGAAGTGCAACGGGGGCCACTGCCTGCTCAGCGACGACGCCGGCGCCACCTGGCGGATCGGCTACGTCGACGACGACCCCGACGGCTACATCAACGCCAACGAGACCACCGCCGCCGAACTGCCCGACGGGCGCGTCTACTTCAACACCCGCAACGACTCCCCGTCGCCCGGCACCCGCGCCGACGCCCACTCCGCCGACAGCGGGCAGAGCCTGCTGAAGCCCTTCCGCCCGCAGGCGGGCCTGCCCGCCCCCGTGTGCCAGGCGAGCGTCCTCCAGCTCCGCGACCCCGACCTGCTGCTGTACTCCGGGCCGGCCGACCCGGGCTTCCGCGCCCTGATGACGATCCGCGCCTCCACCGACGGCGGCACCACCTGGCGCCCGGCCCACACCGTGGACGGACTGCCCGCCGCCTACTCCGACCTCGTCCGCGCCGACCGGGACACCGTGGGGCTGCTGTACGAGACCGGCGACTTCGGCGCCTACGAGACGATCACCTTCCGGCGGGTGCCGGTGGCGGCGCTGACCTGAGCCGGTCGGGGCGGGGCCGCGGTCGTAGAGTCGGGGCCATGACCTCTACCGACAGTGCTGCCACCGACAACGCCCAGAAGGCCCCCGCCAAGGACCCCTGGGACCTGCCCGACGTCTCCGGACTCGTCGTCGGGGTGCTCGGCGGGACCGGGCCGCAGGGCAAGGGCCTCGCCTACCGGCTCGCCAAGGCGGGGCAGAAGGTGATCATCGGCTCGCGGGCCGCCGACCGCGCGCAGGCCGCCGCCGAGGAGATCGGCCACGGCGTCGAGGGCGCCGACAACGCCGAGACCGCCCGCCGCAGCGACATCGTGATCGTCGCCGTGCCGTGGGACGGCCACGGCAAGACCCTGGAGTCCCTGCGCGAGGAACTGGCCGGCAAGCTCGTCGTCGACTGCGTCAACCCGCTCGGCTTCGACAAGAAGGGCGCCTACGCCCTCAAGCCCGAGGAGGGCAGCGCCGCCGAGCAGGCCGCGGCCCTGCTGCCGGACTCCCGGGTCACCGCCGCCTTCCACCACCTGTCGGCCGTGCTGCTGCAGGACCCGGAGATCGACGAGATCGACACCGACGTGATGGTGCTCGGCGAGGTCCGCGCCGACGTGGAGATCGTCCAGGCCCTCGCCGGGCGCATCCCCGGCATGCGCGGCATCTTCGCCGGACGGCTGCGCAACGCCCACCAGGTGGAGTCGCTGGTGGCGAACCTGATCTCGGTGAACCGCCGCTACAAGGCGCACGCGGGGCTCCGGGTCACGGACGTGTGAGCCGATGGGGGACACTGGACGGCACAGCAGTGCCCGAAGTGTCCCCCGACAGGAGTCGACCGAGATGCCCCGCCTTGCCCTCTACGCCCTGATCGTCTGCGTCCTCTCCGTGGCCGCGGCCGTCGTCTCCTTCACCCGGGGCAGCTTCCTGGGCATCGTGTGGGTGCTGCTGGCGGGCCTGTCGTCCAACATGTGCTGGTACTACTTCAAGCGCGCCCGGCAGCAGAAGTCCGTCACGGGCTGAGCGGTCACGGCGCGGCCGAGCAGAACTCGTTCGAGCCCTGCCAGAAGCGGTACAGCTCCTGCCCGCAGTACGTCTCGAAGTCGCTGATCCCGAGCGACTTCAGGATCGCGTCGACCACGTCGAAGAACACGCCGTTCACCGCGGGCAGCCACAGCAGCGCGAACACGAACAGCAGGCCGAACGGCGCGAACGGCTCGACCTGGCGCCGGACGTTGTACGACAGCCACGGCTCGATCACGCCGTAGCCGTCCAGGCCCGGCACCGGCAGGAAGTTCAGCAGCGCGGCCGTCACCTGCAGCAGCGCCAGGAACGCCAGCGCGAAGCGGAAGTCGCCCGGCACGCCGTCCAGCGCGTCCAGCCAGAACGGGGCCGTGCAGACCACGGCGAACAGCACGTTCGTCAGCGGGCCGGCGGCCGAGATCAGGCTGTGCTTCCAGCGCCCGCTGATCCGCCCGCGCTCGATGAACACGGCGCCGCCGGGCAGCCCGATCCCGCCCATGATCACGAAGATCACCGGCAGCACGATGCTGAGCAGCGCGTGCGTGTACTTCAGCGGGTTCAGGGTCAGATAGCCCTTCGCGCCGACCGAGATGTCGCCGCTGTGCAGGGCCGTGCGCGCGTGCGCGTACTCGTGCAGGCACAGCGAGACGATCCACGCCGCCGTCACGAACAGGAACACGGCGACCCCGGGCTGCTCGGCGAACCCGGTCCAGGTCGCCCATCCCGTGACCGCCGTGACGGACAGGATCCCGACGAAGACGGGACTGATCCGCCGCTCACTGTGGCGGCTGGTGGCGGTGGTCATGGGACTCCCTGCACTCTCGGACACGCGGTGGGACGCCCGACGGTACCCGGCGCGCGGGGAAAACGTCTCGCGCGGGGCGGCCGGTTCCGGGGAGGGTGGGTCCATGGGGTTCTGGCACGTGATCTACGAGGACCGGCAGATGGAGTGCTGCGGCACGCCGTTCGCGGTGGGGGACGAGGTGAGCCGGCCCCTGCTCTTCGAGGACCCGGACAGCGTGTTCGGTGGCGGCCGGCAGGACCGGCTCACCGAGGTCGGCGGGCCGGTGGAGGAGGTGGGTGGCGTCCGTGTGGTGCGGGCCGGGCCCGGCCTCACGGTCGCCCTGAGCACGGGCCTCGGCGACGACGAGGCCCGGCTGCCGGAGCGGGGGAGCCTGTTCCGGGCGGCCGGGCTGCTGTCCGCCGAGCGGCACGGCGCCCGCCGGCCCGAGGTCCGCGAGGTGCAGGTGCTGTCCCAGGCCTGCAGCGAGACCGCGCCCGGCTCGCGGACGTGGCAGCCGGTGGCCGGGGAGCGGCGGCTGCGGACGGTGGAGCGATGCCCGGGGTGGTTCGCGGAGGAGGAGACGGACCGAGGACGCCAGTGGAAGGAGTCCGGGGTCCTGGCGGCCCTGGACGTCCCGGACGGGGCGCCGCCGGTCCGCCCCCGCCGCGCCGCCGGACCGTCGTGACCGGCCTGCCGCGTCCGGAGAGAATGGACCCCGTGCACTACCGCATCCTCGGCACCACGCAGGCGATCCGCACCGACGGCACGGTCGTCCCGCTCGGCGGGGCGCGGTTGCGTGCGCTGCTGACCGTGCTCGCCCTCAGGGCGGGGCACACCGTACCCGCCGGGATGCTCGTGGACGAGGTGTGGGGCGGGGACCCGCCCGCCGACGCGGCCGGCGCGCTGCAGGCCCTGATCGGACGGCTGCGGCGGACGCTCGGGGCGGACGCGGTCGCCTCCGCCGAGGGCGGGTACCGGCTCGCCGCCGCGCCCGACGACGTCGACCTCCACCGGTTCGAGCGGCTCGCCGGTGACGGGCTGCGCGCCCTGGCCGACGGCGACCCCGCCAAGGCCGCCGTGGTGCTCGACGACGCGCTCGCCCTGTGGCGCGACCCCGCCCTCGCCGACCTGCCCGACCGCACCGCCGAGGCGGCCCGCAGCGAGGCCCGGCGCCTGGACGTGCTGCGCGCCCGCCACGGCGCCGCCCTCGCCCTCGGCCAGGCCGGGCAGGCGCTGCCGGAACTGACCGCCCTGTGCGACAGCCGCCCCCTGGACGAACCCCTCCAGGCGCTGCGCCTGCGGGCCCTGCGCGACGCCGGCCGCACCGCCGAGGCCCTCGCCGCCTACGACGGCGTACGCCGGCTCCTCGCCGACCGGCTGGGCACCGACCCGGGCCCGGAACTGCGCGCCCTGTACGCGGAGTTGCTGACCGCTCCGGACGGCGACGAGGGCCCGCCCGCCGCGTCCCCGGCCGCCCGAGCTGCGGCACCGGCGACGCCCCCGACGTCCCCCGCCGCCCCCGGCAACCTGCGCGCCCGCCTCACCTCGTTCATCGGCCGCGAGAGCGACATCGAGGCCATCCGCGGGGATCTCGCGACGGCCCGCCTGGTCACCCTGCTCGGCCCCGGCGGCGCCGGCAAGACCCGCCTGTCGCAGGAGGCCGCCGAGACCGTGCGGCACGCCATGCCCGGCGGGGTGTGGCTGGCCGAGCTCGCCCCGGTCGACGACCCCGCGGCCGTCCCGGAGGCCGTGCTCACGGCGGTCGGCGCCCGCGAGACCGTCCTGTACGGCGCGGGAGCCGAGGGCATCCGCGCCGCCGTCACCGACCGGCTCGACGACCCCGTCGAACGCCTCGCCGAGCACTGCTCGCGCCCCGGCATGCTGCTCATCCTGGACAACTGCGAGCACGTGGCCGACGCCGCCGCCCGGCTCACCGGGGAACTGCTGGAGCGCTGCCCCGGCCTGACCGTCCTCGCCACCAGCCGCGAACCCCTGGGCGTGCCCGGGGAGTTGGTGCGCCCCGTGGAGCCGCTGCCCGAGCCGGTCGCGCTGCGGCTGCTGGCCGAGCGGGGAGCGGCGGCCCGGCCCGGTTTCCGGATCGAGGACGACCCGGAGGCCTGCGCCGAGATCTGCCGGCGCCTGGACGGACTGCCCCTCGCCATCGAACTCGCCGCCGCCCGGCTGCGGATGCTCACCCCCCGCCAGATCGCCGACCGGCTCGACGACCGCTTCCGCCTGCTCACCTCCGGCAGCCGCACCCTCCTGCCCCGCCAGCAGACCCTCAGGGCCGTCGTCGACTGGTCCTGGGACCTGCTGGACGAGGACGAACGGGACGTCCTGCGGCGCCTGTCGGTGTTCGCCGGCGGCTGCGACCTGTCCGCCGCCGAGGCCGTGTGCGGACCGGTCGCCCTGGAGGCGCTCGGCTCGCTCGTCGACCGCTCCCTGGTGGTGGCCGCCCCGCCCGGCGATCCGGCCGACGGCGAGATGCGCTACCGGCTGCTGGAGACCGTCGCCGAGTACGCCGCCGAGCGGCTGGACGAGTCCGGGCAGCGCGCCGAGGCCGAGCGGGCCCACCTGACGTACTACCGCGAACTCGCCCGCACCACCGACCCGTTGCTGCGCGGCCCCGGCCAGCTCACCGCGATCCTCCGGCTGGAGCGGGAGTACGAGAACCTGCGCACCGCCCTGCGCCACGCCGTCGCCCTGCGCGACGAGCAGGAGGCGCTGTGCCTGGCGCTCTCCCTGGTCTGGTACTGGCAGATGCGCGACCTGCGCATCGAGGCCCGCAACTGGTGCCGCGAGGTCATGGCGCTCGGCCCGGACCCGTTCACCGAGCCGGTCCGCCCCGCCGTGCCCGTGTGGCAGCGCTGCACCGACGCCCCGCCGCCGATGACCGGCGAGGTCCTCCAGGAGGCCCGGCGCGGGGTCCATCTGGCCCACCTCGCCTGCATGGACACCGAACTGGAGGCCTGGCAGGACCCCCGGTCCCAGCGGAAACTGCGGGTCATCGCCCAGACCTACGAACCGGGCCTGCCGCAGAACTGCCGACTGCCCGGCCTGCTGTGGTTCTTCGCCGTGATGCTCACCGGCGACATGGACCGGCTGCGGACCATCGTGGACGCCTCCATCCGCACCTGCCGGGAGACCCCCGGGTTCGACTGGGAGCTGGCCTCCGGCCTGCAGATGCGGGCCAACTTCCTGGCCAACCGCACCGACTGGGCGGGCGACGCCGCCCGGGACGCGGACGAGTCACTGGCGATCTACCGCCGCCTCGGTGACGCCTGGGGGACCGCCGAGGCCCTCTCCGCCCGTGCCGAGGCCCGGGAGCGCGAGGGCGACTACGCGCGGGCCGCCGCCGACTACGAGGACGCCATCGCCCACGCCGAACAGGTCGGTGCCCGCGCCCAGGCGGCCGTCCTCGCCGCCCGGCTGGGCAGCGCGCTGCTGGAGGCGGGGGAGGGCGAGCGCGGTGAGCGGCTGCTGCGCGAGGTCATCAGGCAGCGCGAGGACTCGCACAGCGAGGCCATGCCCGCCGCCCGGCTCTTCCTGGCCGGCCGGCTCGGCATGACGGGCCGGGTCGCCGAGGCACGCGAGGAACTGCGGCGGCTGCGCCAGGACTTCCGGATCGCCCACTTCGTCGTCTTCGACGCGTTCATCCTCGGCACGGAGGCCTGGCTGGACGCGGTGGAGGGACGGCACGAGGAGTGCCTGGACCTCGTCCGCAAGACGCTGGCCCGGGCCGACGACCCCCTCGCGGCGGCCATCGCGCCCCATATGCGCTCGGGCTGCCTGATCATCGGCGCCTGGGCCCTGGCCTGCGTCGACGGCGGACGCCGAGCCGCGGACGCGGCCCGCTGCCTGGGCGCCTTCGACGCCCTGCTGCCGCGCGGGCACGTCGCCCAGCGGCAGGAGCGCCTCACCCGCGAGCGGGCGGAGTCGCACGCCCGGGAGGTGCTGGGCGGCGCGGCGTACGAGGCCGCGTACGCGGAGGGCGGCGGCCTGTCGCTGGAGGAGGCCGCCGCCCTGTTCTGACCACGGCCGCGCCGGCCCGGTCAGTTCTTCGTGCGGAACTTGTGGATCGCGATGGGCGCCATCACCGCCGTGATCGCCACCGACCAGCCCACGGTCATCCACAGGTCGTGCGCGACCGGGCCGCCCACCATCAGCCCCCGCGCGGCGTCGGCCAGCGAGGACAGCGGGTTGTAGTCGGTGAAGTTCTGCAGCCAGCCCGGCATCGACTGGGTCGGCGCGAAGATCGACGAGCCGAACTGCAGCGGCATCAGCACCAAGAAGCCCATGGCCTGCACGGACTGCGCGTTCTTCATGATCACGCCGAGCGTGAGGAAGATCCACATCAGGGCGGATCCGAAGAGTGCGGACAGCCCCACGGCGGCGAACAGGCCCGGCCAGTCCGTGATGTCGAAACCGACCAGCACGCCGACGATCATCAGGATCAGCGTCGCGATCAGCATGCGCACCATCTCGACCGCGATCTTGGCGAAGAGCACCGAGCCGCGGCCGATCGGCAGCGACCTGAAGCGGTCCATGACCCCGGTGTTGAAGTCCTGGTTGAAGCCGGTCCCCACCCCCTGGGCCATGTTCATGCCCATCATGGCCATCAGGCCGGGGACGATGTACTGCACGTACGCGTCCTGCCCGCCGCCGAGCGCCTGCCCGATCGACCCGCCGAAGACGTACACGAACAGCAGGGTGAACACGACCGGGAACAGCACGGCGTCGAACATCGACTCCGGGTCCTGGCGGATCCACAGCAGATTGCGGCGCACCAGCGCGCCGGTGTGCCGCACGTGGGCGCGCAGCGGGATACGGGCGTCCGGTTCGACGTGGGTGACGGCAGCCGCGCTCATACGGCGACCTCCTCGCGGGTGTCGGTGGGCACGGCGTCCTGCGGGGCACTGGCGCGGTGGCCGGTGAGGGACAGGAACACCTCGTCCAGGCTGGGCAGTTCGGTGGTGATGGAGGCGAGGGTGATGCCGCGCGCGGTGATCGCCCCGACCACGGCGGTCAGTTGCTCGTCGCTGAGCACCGGCACCAGCACGGCCCCGCGCTCGGTGTCCACGGTGGTGCCGGCCAGGCCGGTGATGCCGAGCTCGTCCAGCGCTCCCGCCAGGGGCCGCAGCTGCACCGGGTCCGCCGGACGCACGCGCAGCGTGCGCCCGCCGACCTTCGCCTTCAGCTCCTCGATGCCGCCGCCCGCGATGACCTTGCCCCGGTCCACGACGGTCAGCTCGGAGGCCAGTTGCTCGGCCTCCTCCATGTACTGGGTGGTCAGCAGGACGGTCACGCCCTCGCCGACCATGGCCTTCACCTCGTCCCACACCTCGTTGCGGGTGCGCGGGTCGAGTCCGGTGGTCGGCTCGTCGAGGAAGAGGACGGTGGGCCGCCCGATCATCGAGGCGGCCAGGTCGAGCCGCCGCCGCATGCCGCCGGAGTAGGTGCCGGCGGGCCGCTTGGCGGCCTCGGTGAGCGAGAACCGCTCCAGCAGCTCGTCGGCGCGGGCCCGGGCCTCCCTGCGGGGCAGGTCCAGCAGCCGTCCGATCAGGTACAGGTTCTCCCAGCCGGGCAGCTTCTCGTCGACGGAGGCGTACTGCCCGGTGAGCCCTATCACCCGCCGCAGCTGCCGCGGCTGCCGTACGACGTCGTACCCGGCCACGGTGGCCCGGCCGGAGTCGGGTTGCAGCAGGGTGGACAGGATCCGCACGAGGGTGGTCTTGCCGGCGCCGTTGGGCCCGAGCACCCCCATCACGGTGCCTTCCCGCACCTCCAGGTCGACCCCGTCGAGTGCCTTGGTCTCCCCGTAGTGCTTCACCAGCCCCCGCACGGAGACGGCCGTACCCGCGCCGCTGGAGTTGTCGTCGATTCGCGTCATGGGGACGACGGTGTCAGGCCGTACCGACAAACCACCGACAGACCGCTGACAGGGGCGCCCCGCCACCGACAGCTCTCCGACATGCCCCGTTCGCTGACCAGGACCCCGCACACGGAAACGGCAGCCCGCGGGCCACGAGCCCACGAGCTGCCGTGCGCCGGGAACGTCAGTGGCGTACCGCCTCCGCCTCCCGCGGGACATGGCTCGCCACGATCCGCTCGCGCCCGGCGGCCGGGGTGGCCCGGCGCCGGTCCACCACGGCGGCCAGCGCCGCGACCCCCAGCCCGAGGACGGCCAGGGCCGCGCCGGCCAGGGCCGGGGAGGTGGCTCCGAAGCCGGCGGCCAGGGCGAGGCCGCCGATCCAGGCGCCGCCCGCGTTGGCCAGGTTGAAGGCGGCCTGGTTGGCCGAGGACGCCAGGGACGGGGCCGAGGCGGCCTTCTCCATGACCATCAGCTGCAGCGGGGAGCCGGTGGCGAAGGCCGCCGTGCCGAGCAGGACCACCGCGACGGCGGCGGTGACCTCCGTGCGCATCAGCAGCGGGAACAGCGCCAGGACCGCCACCAGCGAGGCCAGGCCGCCGAAGAGGGTGCCCCGCAGGGAGTGGTCGGCCAGGCGGCCGCCGAGCAGGTTGCCGGCGGTGGCGCCGACGCCGAACAGCGCCAGCAGCAGGGTGACGCTGGCGTCGGCGAAGCCGGCGGCGTCCGTGAGCATCGGGGTGATGTAGCTGTAGGCCGCGAACAGGGCGCCGAAGCCCGCGACGGTCGTGCCGAGCGACAGCCAGACCGGGACCGAGCGCAGCGCGGCGAGTTCACCGCGCAGGCCCTGCGCGGTGGCGTGCTCGTGGTCGTGCGGGATGAGGAACGCGAGCGCGGCGATGGCGGCCAGGCCGATGGCGCTGACGCCGAGGAAGGTCGCCCGCCAGCCGAGCTGCTGGCCCATGAGGGTCGCGACCGGCACGCCCACGACGTTCGCGACCGTCAGGCCGAGGAACATCAGGGACACCGAGCGGGCCTTGCGTTCGGGGGCGACCATGTTCGTGGCGACCACGGCGCCCACGCCGAAGAAGGCGCCGTGGGGCAGTCCGCTCAGGAAGCGGGCGGCCAGCAGCCAGCCGTTGCCGGGCGCGAGGGCCGACAGGGCGTTGCCCACGACGAACAGCCCCATCAGCCCGATCAGGACCGTGCGGCGGGACATCCGGGCGGTGACCGCGGCCAGCAGCGGGGCGCCGATGACGACGCCGAGCGCGTACGCCGACACCAGGTGGCCGGCGCCGGGTATGGAGATGTTCAGGTCGTCCGCGACATCGGGCAGCAGCCCCATCATCACGAACTCGGTGGTGCCGATGCCGAAGGCACCCACGGCCAGGGCGAGCAGGGCCAGGGGCATGAAGGAACCTTTCGAGACTTGCTTGATGATCCGTACGTCGTATGTTCAAGTACGGAACAAAGTCTCGCAGGCGCACTATTCCACGAGGTGACGCCGAGGTTGCCGAACAGCGTCGAAACCGCTGTGACCTGCGGTTCTCAGGAACCGCTTGTGGCGACCCTCACACGCGCGGCGACGGGCAGGTGGTCGCTGCCGGTCTGCGGCAGGGTCCACGAGCTCTGCGGGTCCAGGCCCCGGACCATGATCTGGTCGATGCGCGCCATCGGGAACGACGCCGGCCAGCTGAACCCGAAACCGCTGCCCACCGCGCCCTGCGTGGAGCGCATCTGCGAGGTGACGGCGTTCAGGGCGCGGTCGTTCATCGTGCCGTTCAGATCGCCGAGCAGGACCACGTTCTCCAGCGGCTCGTGGGCGATGGCCTCGCCCAGGTAGTCGGCGCTGCGGTCGCGCTGCCGGGCCGTGAACCCGGCCTCCATCTTCACGCGCACCGACGGCAGATGGGCGACGTACACGGCGACCTGCCCGGCCGGCGCGGTCACGGTGGCGCGCATCGCGCGCGTCCAGCCCATGTCGAGGTCGACGGCCCGCACACCGCTGAGCGGGTACTTGCTCCACACGCCGACCGTGCCCTCCACCGCGTGGTAGCGGTACGTCGGCGCCAGCGCCTTCTCGTACGCCGGGACCGCGGCCGGGGACAGCTCCTCCAGGGCCAGCACGTCCGCGCCCGAGGCGGCCACGTCACGGGCGGTGCCGGACGGGTCGGGGTTCTCGGCGTTGACGTTGTGCGTGACCACGGTGAGGTCGCCGCCGCCGGCGGTCTTGTCGCTGAGCTGCCCGCCGAAGAGGTTGAACCAGACCACCGTCGGCGCGAGCACCGCGATCAGCGCCGTCGCCGACCTGCGCACCAGGGCGAGCAGGAGCAGCACCGGGACGAACAGCCCCAGCCAGGGCAGGAACGTCTCGATGAGGCTGCCCAGGTTGCCGATGGCGTTGGGGATCTGCGCGTGGAGCAGCATGATGACGGCCAGCAGCACCGCGCAGGCGGCCACGACCAGTCCGCGCCGCCAGATCCGTGGGTCGCCCCGCCAGCCGCTCAGCAGCCGGTCCAGCAGGCGCCGAAGCCGGGTTCCACGATGCTCGGGCCCCGAGCCGCCGCCGTCCGTCTCCGTCATGTACGCCTGCTGCGCCATACCGTCGCCTCACTACCTGCCGTGCACACCATCGCCCCCGTGTCCTTACGACCCTAGGGGATGATCCGTTCCGTTCCCGCCGTCCCGCGACGGCCGTACGGGGGCGAGGACGTTCGAGCCCGTCCGGCGAGTTCCGGCCGACGCCCCCGAAAGCGTGCTCTGTGACGAAACGCGCACACCGGGGCCGTCCTCACGTGGAACCGACGGGCGGTGAGCCCGCGGGGCGCAGGCCCTCCAGCAGCGTGTCGACGACCTGTTCGGCCAGGCCCTCCGGCAGGTCGGCGTCCGCGTGCAGCACCGAGCGCACCAGCAGCGGTCCCACGAACAGGTCGCTCAGCAGCTCCAGGTCGACGTCCGTGCGCAGTTCACCGTTCTCCTGGCCCCGGCGCAGCACGGCGAGGCCCAGACGGCGGCGCGGTTCGACGACGGTGGCGTGGTACGCCGCCCAGATCTTCGGGCTGCTCTTCATCTGGGCGTGGACGCTGTGCAGGATCGCCGAGGAGCGCTTGGCGAGCCCGCGCAGGCGCATCTGCTCCAGCAGCGCCACGAGGTCGTCGCGCACGGACGTGCCGGGCAGGGGCGGCTCGGCGGGCTCGGCGGCGCGCACGACGTCGACGAAGAGTTCCTCCTTGCCGCTCCAGCGGCGGTAGATGGTGGCCTTGCCGACCCCGGCGGTCCGGGCCACGCGCTCCACGGACAGCTCCGCGAGCGGCACGCCGTCCTCCAGGAGCTTCATCACGCCCTCGATGATGGCGCGCTCGACGGCCTCGCTTCTGGGGCGGCCCCTCTGGGGGCCGTCGTGCCGGGGCTGCCGTTCGGCAAGACTCACGTCGCGCGTCCTTTCTGGCCTGGGTGAGGCCGATTCTCCCGCAGGACTACGGCCGCGCGCCGGACAGCTCCCTGCGCTCCTCGCCCTGCGGGGCGGCCGGCTGCCTGCCGGGCAGGAACAGCGCCACGACGAGCGCGCCCACCAGCGCGACGCCCGCGCCCCACAGGGCGGTCACGTGCATCGCGTGCAGGAACGCGTCGTGAGCGGGAGCGACCAGGGCCTCGCCCCGCGGCCCCAGCTTCGCCGCGACGCCCAGGGTCGCCTCGATGGACTCGCCCGCGGTGTGCCGCAGGCCGGGCGGCAGGGCGCCGAGCCTGTCCTCGATGCCCGTGCGGTACGCCGTCGACAGGACCGAGCCGAGGACGGCGATGCCGAGGGCGCCGCCGACCTGCCGGAAGGTGTTGCTGAGGGCGGAGGCCGAGCCGGCCTTCTCGCGGGGCAGGGCCTGCATGATGACGACGCTGACCGGCGTCATGATGTGCGCCATGCCGGTGCCCATCAGGAAGAAGACGACCTCCAGGACCCAGATGGGGGTGCCGGCGTCCAGGGTGGCAAAGGCGGCCAGCATGGCGGCGATGACCAGCAGACCCGCGGTCGTCGTGGCCTTGTTGCCGAACCGGTCGACCAGCAGCCGGGCGCGCGGCGCGAAGATCATCTGGGCGGCGGCCAGCGGCAGCATCAGCAGACCGGTCTCCAGCGGCGAGTAGCCGCGCACGCTCTGCGTGTAGAAGACGGAGAAGAAGGTCAC
Organism: Streptomyces sp. NPDC015242; assembly: GCF_043079125.1. Lineage (NCBI taxonomy): Bacteria > Bacillati > Actinomycetota > Actinomycetes > Kitasatosporales > Streptomycetaceae > Streptomyces > Streptomyces sp. NPDC015242. The sequence goes on from NZ_JBIBUF010000012.1 coordinate 159,430, forward strand.
GCCCATCAGCGCGAAGAACACCAGCGCGATGGCGGCGACGGCGGCCGAGAAGACCTTGTTCTTGAAGTACGTGACGTCGATGGACGGATGGGTGCTGCGCTTCTCGAACACCACGAAGGCGACGAGCACGGCGAGACCGGCACCGATGGTCGCCAGCACGGTGACGTCCGTGAAGTCGGCGAGCTGCCCGCCCTTGATGATGCCGTAGACGAGCAGCACCAGGCCGGCGACCGACAGGACCACGCCGACCGGGTCGAGCCGGCCCGGCTCCGGGTCGCGGGAGTCGGGGACCAGCCACAGCATCAGGCCGAGGGCGAGCAGCACGATCGGCACGTTGATGAGGAAGACCGAGCCCCACCAGAAGTGGTCGAGCAGCACGCCGCCGGTGATCGGGCCGATGGCGATGGCGAGGCCGACACCGCCCGCCCAGATGCCGATGGCCTTGGGCTGCTCCTCGCGTTCGAAGACGTTCATGAGGACGGCGAGGGTGGCCGGCATCACGAAGGCGGCGCCCAGGCCCATCACGGCACGGAAGGTGACGAGCTCGCCGGGCGAGCCGGAGAACGCGGCGAACGCCGAGCCGACGCCGAACACGGCGAGCCCGCCGAGCAGCACCTTCTTGCGGCCGAGCCGGTCACCGAGGAGCCCCGCGGTGAACAGCAGGCCGGCGAAGACCAGGGTGTAGGCGTTGATCGCCCACTCCAGCTCGCTCTGCGTGGCGCCCAGGCCGGTCGGGGCCGGGGTGGAGATCGTCTTGACGGCGACGTTCAGGATCGAGTTGTCCAGGACGACGATCAGCAGGCTCAGCATCAGCACGCCGAGGATCGCCCAGCGGCGCCGGTGCACCGCTTCCGGTATGCGGCGGCCGGTGGGGGCGGCGCCGTCGGCAGGTGTGGTCATGCCGTCGAGCGTAGGCGCATTCCGATACGAGACCGTCTCGTATTGGAATACTCTTACCGAGCTCTCACGGGCGCGGGGCACCCGGAACCGGAACTCACAGGGGGTCCCCTGGCCCTCGGTGGCACGAGGTGCCACCATGGACGTGGTCCGGGGACGCCGTCAGGGCGCCTCGAGATGACGTGTTAGGAGCCGTGCCATGACGCAGCTTCCGGCTGCCCAGACTGCGACGAAGCCCTCCGACGGCGGCAAGACGCTGTACGGGGGCAAGGGCACTCGCCGCATCACCGTGCGCGACATCGCCGCCGCCAAGGAGCGGGGCGAGAAGTGGCCCATGCTCACCGCCTACGACGCGATGACCGCGTCCGTCTTCGACGAGGCCGGCATCCCGGTCATGCTCGTCGGCGACTCGGCGGGCAACTGCCACCTGGGGTACGAGACCACCGTGCCCGTGACCCTCGACGAGATGACCATGCTGTCGGCGGCGGTCGTGCGGGGCACCTCGCGCGCCCTGATCGTCGGTGACCTGCCCTTCGGCTCGTACCAGGAGGGCCCGGTGCAGGCGCTGCGCTCGGCGACCCGGCTGGTGAAGGAGGCCGGCGTACAGGCCGTGAAGCTGGAAGGGGGCGAGCGCTCGCACGAGCAGATCCGGCTGCTCGTCGAGTCCGGCATCCCGGTCATGGCCCACATCGGGCTGACCCCGCAGTCCGTCAACGCGATGGGCTACCGCGTGCAGGGGCGGGGCGAGGAGGCGGCCCAGCAACTGCTGCGGGACGCGAAGGCCGTGCAGGACGCGGGCGCGTTCGCCGTCGTGCTGGAACTGGTTCCCGCGGAGCTCGCGGCCGAGGTGACGCGGGTGCTGCACATCCCGACCGTCGGGATCGGTGCGGGCCCCGAGACGGACGCGCAGGTGCTGGTGTGGACCGACATGCTGGGTCTGACCGGCGGGCGCGTGCCGAAGTTCGTGAAGCAGTACGCGAACCTGCGTGAGGTCATGGGGAACGCGGCCAGGGCCTTCGCCGAGGACGTGGTCGGCGGAACGTTCCCGCAGGAGGAACACTCCGTCCACTGAGCCACTGCGGTACCACGCGGCCCCGCCGATCTTCCCCCGTCGGCGGGGCCGTTCCGTTCCCGGCGCCCGGGCTCCGCGGGGCTACTCCGGCTGCGTCGCGATCTGGATCAGGTTGCCGCAGGTGTCGTCGAAGACGGCCGTGGTGACCGGGCCCATCTCCAGGGGCTCCTGGGTGAAGCGGACGCCGAGGGCGCGCAGGCGCTCGTACTCGGCGTGCACGTCGGCGACGGCGAACTGCATCAGCGGGATGCCGTCGGCGATCAGGGCGTCGCGGTAGGGCTTGACGGCGGGGTGGCCGGCGGGCTCCAGCAGGAGTTCCGTGCCGCCCGGCTCCTCCGGGGAGACGACCGTCAGCCACCGGTCCTGCTCGCCGACCGGGACGTCGTACTTCTTCACGAAGCCGAGGATCTCGGTGTAGAAGCGCAGGGCCTTGGCCTGGTCGTCGACGAAGATGCTGGTCAGGTGGATCTTCACGGGGTGCTCTCTTCCGGTCGGGAGGGGTCGGGCGCGGGCCATCGCTCGGTGATGTGCCGCAGCGGGGCCGTGTTCAGGTCGTGGAACTTGTAGCGGCCCTCCCGCCGGGTCTCGACCAGCCCGGCGGCCTCCAGCACCGCGAGGTGCTGCGAGACCGCCTGGCGCGAGATGCCGAGCCGGTGCTTCATGCTCAGCCGCGAGCAGATCTCGAACAGGGTCTGCCCGGACTTCTCCGCGAGCTCGTCGAGGATGGTGCGGCGGGTGGGGTCGGCCAAGGCTTTGAAGAGGTCATCGGCCACGCCCTCAGAATAGGCAAGTGTTCACTTGCCTATCAAGTCCCCCCGCCGTCCCCCGTCAGACCGACTCGCGCCACCCGTTCGTGATCGGCAGGCGCCGGTCCTTCCCGAAGCCCTTCGCCGAGATCTTCGTCCCCGGCGGGTACTGGCGCCGCTTGTACTCGGCCGTGTCCACCATGCGCAGCGTCTTCACGACCAGCTCGCGGTCGAAGCCGGCCGCGACGATCTCGTCCGCGCCGCGGTCCCGGTCGACGTACAGCTCCAGGATCGCGTCGAGCACCGGGTAGTCGGGCAGCGAGTCCGTGTCCACCTGACCGGGGCGCAGTTCCGCGCTCGGCGGCTTGGTGATGGAGTTCTCCGGGATCGGCGGGGTCTGGCCCCGCTCCCGGGCGGCGCGGTTGCGCCACTCCGCCAGCCGGAAGATCGACGTCTTGTACACGTCCTTGATGGGGCCGTACGCGCCGACGGAGTCGCCGTAGAGCGTGGAGTAGCCGACTGCCAGCTCCGACTTGTTGCCCGGCGCCAGGACGATGTGGCCCTCCTGGTTGGAGATCGCCATCAGCAGCGTGCCGCGCAGGCGTGACTGGAGGTTCTCCTCCGCCAGGCCCGTCAGGCCCAGCGACCCCATGTAGGCGTCGAACATCGGCTCGATCGGGACCGTGCGGTAGTTCAGTCCCGTGCGGCGGGCCAGCTCGGCCGCGTCGTCCCTGGAGTGGTCCGAGGAGTACTTCGACGGCATCGACACGCCGTACACGTTCTCCGCGCCCAGCGCGTCGCAGGCGATCGCCGCGACCAGTGCCGAGTCGATACCGCCGGACAGGCCGATCAGCACGGACCGGAAGCCGTTCTTCGCGACGTACGCCCGCAGGCCCACGACCAGCGCCGAGTAGACCTCCTCGTCGTCGTCGAGACGGTCCGCGTAGCCGCCGGTCAGCTCGGGCTCGTAGGCCGGCAGCGGTTCCTCGGAGAGGACCACGCGGTCGATGCGCAGACCGTCGTCGACCACGCCCGTCGGGGCGTCCGCGGCGGCCGCCGGCAGGTCCAGGTCGAGCACCACGCAGCCCTCGGAGAACTGCGGGGCCCGCGCCACGACCTCGCCGTCCTTGTCCACGACGATCGAGTCGCCGTCGAAGACCAGCTCGTCCTGGCCGCCGATCATGGCCAGGTACGCCGTGGTGCAGCCGGCCTCCTGGGCCCGCTTGCGCACCAGCTCCAGACGCGTGTCGTCCTTGTCGCGCTCGTAGGGGGAGGCGTTGATCGACAGCAGCAGGCCCGCCTTCGCCGACCGGGCGGCGGGGACGCGGCCGCCGTCCTGCCACAGGTCCTCGCAGATGGCCAGGGCGACGTCCACCCCGTGCACGCGCAGCACCGGCATGCTGTCGCCGGGCACGAAGTAGCGGAACTCGTCGAAGACGCCGTAGTTCGGCAGGTGGTGCTTGGCGTAGCCGAGGACCACCTCACCGCCGTACAGCACCGCCCCCGCGTTCCGCGGCGCGCCGGCCGGCTGGCCGTACTTCGGCTGGGCGGTCTCACTGCGGTCGAGATAGCCGACGACCACCGGCAGCCGGCCGAAGCCCTCGTCGGCCAGACGGGCGGCGAGGCCGCGCAGCGCCGCCCGGGAGGCCTCGACGAAGGACGACCTGAGGGCCAGGTCCTCGACGGGATACCCGGTCAGCGCCATCTCGGGGAACGCCACGAGGTGCGCTCCCTGCTCGGCGGAGTGCCGGGTCCAGCGGACGATCGACTCGGCGTTCCCGGCGAGGTCGCCGACGCGCGAGTCGATCTGGTTCAGGGCGAGACGTAGTTGAGGCACGGGACCAGTGTAATCGTCAGAGCGACGCAATGGGGTGGTGTGGCCCATCGCACACCACCCATGTCGCTCGCCTACGCCCGGGGCCCGGCGCCCCGCGCCTTCAGCAGATCGGCCATGAGCCCGATCTCCGACTGCTGCGCGTCCACCATGCCCCGCGCGAGCCGCTTCTCCACCCCGACCGTGCACTTCTCCACGCAGCCGCGGGCCATGTGGATGCCGCCTCGGTGGTGGTCCGTCATGAGCTGCAGGTAGAAGACCTCGGCCTGCTTCCCGCTGAGCTCGCCGAGCTTCTTCAGCTCGCTGTTCGTCGCCATGCCCGGCATCAGCGCGCCGTCCTTGCCGGAGGCCATGCCGCCCATGTCCATCCAGGTCATCGGCGGCTCGCTCGACACCTTGGGCAGGCCCCACAGGTCGAGCCAGCCCAGCATCATGCCGCGCTGGTTGGCCTGCGTCTGCGCGATGTCGTAGGCGAGGCGGCGCACCTCCTCGTCCTTCGTGCGGTCGCGCACGATGTACGACATCTCCACGGCCTGCTGGTGGTGCACCGCCATGTCGCGCGCGAACCCGGCATCCGCGGACTCGGCGGAGGGGGTCGCGGTGCCGCCGTCGTCCCCGGCGACGGCGTAGGTGATCGCACCGGCCGCGACGAGCGCGGTCACGGCGGCACCGGCGACCAGACCCGCCTGCCTCACTGCGACAGCCCGTTGGTGCAGGCGGCACCCGGCTCGGGGGTCTGCTCGCCCTGGACGAACTTCTCGAAGAACTTGTCGACGTTCGGGTCGTCCGCGCCCGTCACCGTGCGCTGGTGGCCCCACGCCGAGAGCATGATCGGGTCCTTCTGGTCGTCCATCGGGCTCATCAGCGTGTACGGCGTCTTCTTCACCTTCGCCGCGAGCGCGTCGACGTCGGCCTTCTTCGCTGCCGCGTTGTACGTCACCCACACCGCGCCGTGCTCCAGCGAGTGCACGGCGTTGGTGTTGTTGATCTCCTTGGTGTAGACGTCGCCGTTGCAGTTCATCCACACCTGGTTGTGGTCGCCGCCGACCGGCGGCTGGGTGGCGTACTTCACGGCCTTGGTGACGTGGTTGCGGGCGAGCTCGCCCTCCCAGGTCTTCACGCCGTCCTTGCCGGTGACGAACTTGCCCTTGCCCGAGGAGTCGCTCGCCGCGGTGCCGCTGCCGTTGTCGGACTGGGACTGCACGAGCACCACGCCGCCTGCCACCAGTCCGCCGACGATCACGACGCTGGCCACGATGGTGAGGATCCGGTTGCGGCGCTCACGGGCCTGCTCGGCGCGCCGCATCTCCTCTATTCGCGCCTTGCGTTCCGTGTTGCTCTTCTTGGCGGAGCCCATGAGGTGTCCTTCGCGGGGAAAGTGGGACGGTCGGGTGGCCTGATCGTAATGGGGGAGCCGGGGCCACTCGTAGGGCGGCCGCGCGAAAGGGCCGAATCGATACGGCACCGACAGCTCCCCGACAGCTCGGGCCGGCGAGGCCCGGGCGCACCGGGCCGTGCGGACCCCGGGCGCACCGGGCCGTGCGGACCCCGGACGCCGGAATCGAGCCGCCCCGGGGGAGCGAAGCGGACCGGCCGTTACGCGGGCCGGTGCGAGCAGGCACTATGGGCGCAGGAGCAGTCCACCCGCCGTACGCGGGTCGTCCGGCCGCCGCCGGTCGGGCGATCATGGTCCGCAACGCGTACGAAATGGTGGTGTGGTGGGATGCTCAGGTGCCCGACCGCCTCCCGTGGTACGGAAGACAGGCGGCCTGACCAGCAAGGATGGGGAAGCGGAAGATGGACAAGCAGCAGGAGTTCGTGCTCCGGACACTGGAGGAGCGCGACATCCGGTTCGTACGCCTGTGGTTCACGGACGTGCTGGGCTTCCTCAAGTCCGTCGCCGTGGCCCCGGCCGAGCTGGAACAGGCCTTCGACGAGGGCATCGGCTTCGACGGCTCCGCGATCGAGGGCTTCGCCCGGGTCTACGAGTCCGACATGATCGCCAAGCCGGACCCGTCGACCTTCCAGATCCTGCCCTGGCGCGCGGAGGCCCCGGGCACGGCGCGCATGTTCTGCGACATCCTCATGCCGGACGGCTCCCCGTCCTTCGCCGACCCGCGCTACGTGCTCAAGCGCGCCCTGGCCCGGGCGAGCGACCTCGGCTTCACGTTCTACACGCACCCGGAGATCGAGTTCTTCCTGCTGAAGGACCGGCCCCTGGACGGCTCCCGTCCCACCCCGGCCGACAACTCCGGCTACTTCGACCACACCCCGACCAACGTCGGCATGGACTTCCGCCGCCAGGCGATCACGATGCTGGAGTCGATGGGCATCTCGGTGGAGTTCTCCCACCACGAGGGCGCGCCCGGCCAGCAGGAGATCGACCTGCGCTACGCCGACGCGCTCTCCACGGCCGACAACGTCATGACGTTCCGCCTGGTCATGAAGCAGGTGGCGCTGGAGCAGGGCGTGCACGCGACCTTCATGCCCAAGCCGTTCTCGGAGCACCCCGGCTCCGGCATGCACACCCACCTCTCCCTCTTCGAGGGCGACCGCAACGCGTTCTACGAGTCGGGCTCCGAGTACCAGCTGTCCAAGGTGGGCCGCTCCTTCATCGCGGGGCTGCTGCGGCACGCGGCGGAGATCTCCGCCGTCACCAACCAGTGGGTCAACTCCTACAAGCGCATCTGGGGCGGCGCGGAGCGCACGGCCGGCGCGGGCGGCGAGGCCCCGTCGTACATCTGCTGGGGCCACAACAACCGCTCGGCGCTGGTCCGCGTGCCGATGTACAAGCCCGGCAAGACGGGCTCGGCCCGCGTCGAGGTCCGCTCCCTCGACTCCGGCGCGAACCCCTACCTCGCCTACGCGGTCCTGCTCGCCGCCGGCCTCAAGGGCATCGAGGAGGGCTACGAGCTCCCGCCGGGCGCGGAGGACGACGTCTGGGCCCTGTCCGACGCGGAGCGCCGCGCGATGGGCATCGAGCCCCTTCCGCAGAACCTGGGCGAGGCGCTGACCCTGATGGAACGCAGCGACCTGGTCGCCGAGACGCTCGGAGAGCACGTCTTCGACTTCTTCCTGCGCAACAAGCGGCAGGAGTGGGAGGAGTACCGCTCGGAGGTCACGGCGTTCGAGCTGCGGAAGAACCTTCCGGCGCTGTAGTACGAAACGTCCCGGTGAGGCCGGCGGCCGTGGGCCGTCGGCCTCGTTTCACCGCGACGCCGTCCGGGACACCGGTTCCCACGCGAACCCGTCCGGGTCCGTGAACGCCCCCGTGTCGGCACCGATGACGAGCCGGTGGGAGCCCGTGCCCTCGGGGGAGACGCCGGCCACCTTCGCCAGGCCGCGGCGCTTGTACAGCGACAGCTTCACGGGGCCCGGCCCGGTCTCGAACTCGACGTACTTGCCGCCGAAGCTCTTCGCCACCGGCAGGCCGTGCTCGACATAGAACCGCTTGCTCGCCTTCACGTCCTCGACGCCGAGCAGCAGCACGATCTCGTCGAACTCCCGTGCGGCCGGGCCGCTGTCCTTCTTCGACGACGAGGCGAGCTGCCAGATCGTGCCGTCCGGGGCCCGCACCACGCCGCCGTGGCCCCACAGGGACTTCGCGGCGGGCTTCAGCACCGTGGCGCCGGCCGTCACGGCCGCCTCGAACAGGGCGTCGACGTTGCCCGGCTGCGAGGTCACGAGGGACAGCGTGAAGCCGCGGAAGCCTGCCGTCGGCGCCTGCGCGGCCCGCAGGCGCACCTGTCCGGCCAGGCCGAAGGCGGTGGTGCAGAAGCGTTCGGCGGCGCTGGGGTCGTCCACCTCGAGGGTGACGCATGCGATGGAGGTCATGGCCACGACGCTAGTCGCGGCCCGGGCTCCCGGCTTCTCGATTCCTGACCGGTCCGGTCGCTCCCCCCCCCGCCGGGCCCGGTCAGGTCTCGCGCTGGCCCTTCTGCTTCGCCAGCAGCTCGTGCAGCGGTTCCGTCGCCCGCCTGCGGTACTCCTGCACCGCCCAGCCGTTGCCGTCCGGGTCCCGGAAGTGCATGAACGTGGCGCCGTCGTCCGGCGCGTACTGCACCGGCTCCGAGATGTCGAGCCCGCGGGCGACGAACTCGGCGTGGGCCGCCTTGATGTCCGCGACGCACAGCTGCAGGCCCTGGTAGGAGCCGGGGGCCGGGGTCGGGCCCGGGGTCATCTCCCACAGCGAGTCGCCGAGGGCGATCGAGCAGCCCGAACCCGGAGGGGTCAGCTGGACGATCCGCATCCCGGGCATGACCTCCTGGTCGATGTCCACGTGGAAGCCGACCTTGTCCCGGTAGAAGTCCCGGGCCCGGTCGATGTCGGTCACGGACAGCGGGATGACTTCGAGGGTGATGTCCACGGCGTGACTCCTTCGTCGGGCGGCATCGGCGCCGGACACCGGGCGCAGGGCGCACCGCCCTCACGCCACCGGTCCGGCGGAACGGCTCCCCCTCACCGAAGCCGAAAACCGTGCGCGGCGCCACCGAGTGGACGGCGGTGCACCCCACGCCGTGGCGGAAATGGCCCTCCCGTACCACGACGTGCCAGAGGTTGCCGTACTTCTCCTCCGTCCCGCGGCCAGTCCTCGTGGCCGGGCGCCCTCGGTGGCACGCCGTGCGGGCGCCCGTCCGCCCGCCGGCCTCGCCGGCGCTTGTCCCGGGCCCTGCGGTTAGGCTCGAAGCCGTACGACCTTGATCCGGCGCGAGTCCGAGAAACAGTGTGAGGGAGGCCTGGATGACGGCGGTCCCGGGGCGCAGGAGCAGCACCTTCACACGGCTGCTGCGGCACGGCTTCACCGACGCCTCCGCCGCCGAGCGGCTCCTGGACAGCGTCGAACTCGCGCCGCTGCGCGACGACCCGGTACTGCTGGACGCGCTGGGCGCGACCGCCGACCCCGACCTCGCGCTGCTCGGCCTCGTCCGGCTGCTGGAGGCCCAGCCGAACCCCGGCGCCCGCCGGGAGCTGCTCGACACCCTGATCTCGGCCAAACCGCTGCGCGACCGGCTCCTCGGGGTCCTCGGCGCCTCCGCCGCCCTCGGCGACCACCTCGCCCGGCACCCGGGCGACTGGCAGGCCCTGGTGACGTACGAGGCACGGGACCTGCACCCCGGGGTGGCGGAGTTCGAGGCCGGTCTCGCCCAGGCCGACGATCCGGTCTCACTGCGCGTCGCCTACCGGCGCTGCCTGCTGTCCATCGCGGCCCGTGACGTGTGTGGCACGACCGGCGTCGCCGAGTCCGCCGCCGAGCTGGCCGACCTGGCCACCGCCACCCTGCGCGCCGCCCTCGGCCTCGCCCGGGCGGCCGCGCCCGAGGACGACGCCCTGTGCCGGCTCGCCGTCATCGCGATGGGCAAGTGCGGCGGCCACGAGCTGAACTACGTCTCCGACGTCGACGTCATCTTCGTCGGCGAGCCCGCCGAGGGGGCCGACGAGACCAAGGCGATCCGCGCCGCGACCCGGCTCGCCTCGCACATGATGCGGATCTGCTCGGAGACCACGGTCGAGGGCTCCATCTGGCCCGTCGACGCCAACCTGCGCCCCGAGGGCCGCAACGGCCCGCTGGTGCGGACCCTGGCCAGCCACCTCGCCTACTACCAGCGCTGGGCCAAGACCTGGGAGTTCCAGGCGCTGCTCAAGGCCCGCCCGGTGGCCGGCGACCTCGACCTCGGCGCCGAGTACGTCGAGGCCGTGCAGCCGCTGGTGTGGAAGGCCGCCGAGCGCGAGAACTTCGTCGCGGACGTGCAGAAGATGCGCCGCCGGGTCGTCGAGAACATCCCCGCCGCCGAGGTCGAGCGCCAGCTGAAGCTGGGCCCGGGCGGCCTGAGGGACGTCGAGTTCGCCGTGCAGCTGCTCCAGCTGGTGCACGGCCGCACCGACCCCTCGCTGCGCAGCGGCACGACCCTCGACGCGCTCAAGGCCCTCGCCGCCGGCGGCTACGTCGGCCGGTCCGACGCCGCGCAGCTCGACGAGGCCTACCGCTTCCTGCGCTCCCTGGAGCACCGGATCCAGCTGTTCCGGCTGCGGCGGACCCACCTCGTGCCGGAGGACGAGGCCGAGCTGCGCCGCATCGGCCGGTCCCTGGGGCTGCGCACCGACCCGGTCGCCGACCTGCACCGCGAGTGGCGGCGGCACGCCACGGTGGTGCGCCGGCTGCACGAGAAGCTGTTCTACCGGCCGCTGCTCGACGCGGTCGCCCAGCTCGCCACCGGTGAGGCCCGGCTGAGCGCCGAGGCGGCCCGCGAGCGCATGGTCGCCCTCGGCTACGCCGACCCGGCCTCCGCCCTGCGCCACCTGGAGGCGCTGGCCTCCGGCGTCACCCGCAAGGCCGCCATCCAGCGCACGCTGCTGCCCGTCCTGCTCGGCTGGTTCGCCGACTCGGCCGACCCGGACGCGGGCCTGCTGAACTTCCGCAAGGTGTCCGACGCGCTCGGCAAGACGCCCTGGTACCTGCGGCTGCTGCGGGACGAGGGCGCCGCGGCGCAGAACCTCGCTCGGGTGCTGTCCGCCGGCCGCCTCGCGCCCGACCTGCTGATGCGCGCGCCCGAGGCGGTGGCGCTGCTCGGCGACGGGGACGGCGGCGGTCTCACGCCCCGCCCGCGCGCCCACCTGGAGCAGGAGATACTCGCCGCCGTGAACCGGGCCGACGGCGCCGCCCAGGCGGTCACGGCCGCGCGCGGGGTGCGCCGCCGCGAGCTGTTCCGCACGGCCGCCGCCGACATCGTCGGCTCCTACGGCACCGAGGAGCAGCCCGCCGAGGCCGACCAGGGCGCCCTGGTCGACCGGGTCGGGGCCGCCGTGTCGGACCTGACCGCCGCGACCCTGGCCGGCACGCTCCGGGCGGTCGTGAGGGACGGCTGGGGTGACGAGCTGCCCACCCGGTTCGCGGTCATCGGCATGGGCCGCTTCGGCGGCCACGAGCTGGGCTACGGCTCCGACGCGGACGTGCTGTTCGTGCACGAGCCGCGCGACGGCGTCGACGAGCGGGAGGCCTCCCAGGCGGCCAGCAAGGTCGTCTCCGAGATGCGCCGCCTGCTGCAGATCCCCAGCGCCGACCCGCCCCTGCTCATCGACGCCGACCTGCGCCCGGAAGGCAAGTCCGGGCCGCTGGTGCGCACACTGACCTCGTACGCGGCCTACTACCGCCGGTGGTCGCTGACCTGGGAGTCGCACGCCCTGCTGCGGGCCGAGCCGGTCGCCGGTGACGCGGACCTGGGCCGCCGCTTCATCGAGCTGATCGACCCGCTGCGCTACCCGGCCGGCGGCCTCGGGGACGAGGCCGTGCGCGAGATCCGGCGGCTGAAGGCCCGGATGGAGCGGGAGCGGCTGCCGCGCGGCGCCGACCCCAAGCTGCACGCCAAGCTCGGCCCGGGCGGGCTGTCCGACGTGGAGTGGACCGTGCAACTGCTGCAACTGCGGCACGGCGCGCGGGAGCCCGGCCTGCGCACCACCCGCACCCGCGAGGCCCTGGCCGCCGCCCGCGCGGCCGGGCTCATCACCGACGAGGACGCCGGGACGCTCGACGAGGCCTGGGTCCTCGCCACCCGGGTCCGCAACGCGGTGATGCTGGTGCGCGGCCGGGCAGGCGACACGTTCCCCTCCGACCCGCGCGAACTGGCCGCCGTCGGCCGCTACCTGGGCCACAACCCGGGCCACGTCGGCGACATGCTCGACGGCTACCGGCGCACGGCCCGCCGGGCACGGACCGTCGTGGAGGAACTGTTCTACGGCGTCACCGAGCGCTGATCCGCACCCCCTGCTCCGCGGCGCCCGGGCGTGCGCGCGAACGCCGTGAACCCCGGGAACGTGACGTCAGACTTCGTCCCGCGCGGCCGGCCGGCCCGGCTCGCGCGCCCCGGGCGGCCGGAATCCGGCCGGATCCCGCCCCGGCACCACCTTCGGCAGGGCGTACGGCAGCCGGCCGTACCACAGGCGGGCCACGGCGAAGCCGAACGCCAGGCAGAGCACGCCGCCGACCGCGTCCAGCCAGAAGTGGTTGGCCGTGGCGACGATGACCACCAGGGTCAGCGCAGGGTAGAGCAGGCCCAGCACCCGCGCCCACGGCACCGTCGCCAGCGCGAAGATCGTCAGGCCGCACCACACGGACCAGCCGATGTGCATCGACGGCATCGCGGCGTACTGGTTCGACATGTTCTTCAGGTCGCCGGAGGCCATCGAGCCCCAGGTCTGGTGGACCATGACGGTGTCGACGAAGCCGCCGCCGTTCATCAGCCGCGGGGGCGCCAGCGGGTACAGGTAGTAGCCGGCCAGGGCGACGGCGGTGGTCGCGAACAGGACCAGACGGGTCGCCGCGTAGCGGCCGGGATGGCGACGGTACAGCCACACCAGCACACCCAGCGTGACCACGAAGTGCAGCGTCGCGTAGTAGTAGTTCATGCCGATGATCAGCCAAGTCACCGAGTTCACGGCGTGGTTGACCGACTCCTCGACGGCGATGCCCAGCCGCTGCTCGGCCTGCCAGATCCAGTCGGCGTTGCGCAGCGCCTCGGCCTTCTGCTCGGGCACGGCGTTGCGGACGAGTGAGTACGTCCAGTAACTCACCGCGATCAGCAGGATCTCGAACCAGAACCGGGGCCGGCGGGGGGTGCGCAGCCGGCGCAGGACGCCCGGTCTCGTTTCGGCCGCAACACGGGGCGGGAGGGCCGCCTCCAGGCCCTCCGGCTGCGTCACGGTCGCGTCACCCATAGGCACAAAGTCTGCCAGAAAAGGACTTCTCCACCGATCATCCCGCGGCCCGGCCGGGGCCGCATGTTCTACGGCGACATCAGGCCACCGGCCTCAGGAGCGCGCCCGTTCCCCGGGTGCCGAGGCGGTCGAACCGCGCACCACCAGTTCCGGCATGAACACGAACTCGCTGTGCGGGGCGGGCGTCCCGCCGATCTCCTCCAGCAGCGTGCGCACCGCCGCCTGCCCCATGGCCGGGACCGGCTTGCGGATGGTCGTCAGGGGCGGGTCGGTGAAGGCGATCAGCGGGGAGTCGTCGAAGCCGACCACGGAGATGTCCTTCGGCACGTCCAGGCCCCGCTGGCGCGCCGCCCGGATCGCGCCCAGCGCCATCATGTCGCTCGCGCACACCACGGCCGTGCAGTCCCGCTCCATCAGGGCGGTGGCGGCGGCCTGGCCGCCCTCCAGCGTGTAGAGCGAGTGCTGCACGAGCTGCGACTCGACCGTCTCGGCGCCCAGGCCCACCTGCTCCTGCATGGCGCGCACGAAGCCCTCGATCTTGCGCTGCACGGGCACGAACCGCTTGGGCCCCAGGGCCAGTCCGATCCGCGTGTGCCCGAGGGACGCCAGGTGCGTCACGGCCAGGCTCATCGCCGCGCGGTCGTCGGGGGAGATGAACGGCGCCTGCACCTTCGGCGAGAAACCGTCGACCAGCACGTAGGGCACGCCCTGCGCGCGCAGCCGGTCGTAGCGCTGCATGTCGGCGGTGGTGTCCGCGTGCAGTCCGGAGACGTAGATGATGCCGGCGACGCCGCGGTCGACCAGCATCTCGGTCAGCTCGTCCTCGGTCGAGCCGCCCGGGGTCTGGGTGGCCAGCACGGGCGTGTAGCCCTGCCGTGTCAGCGCCTGGCCGATGACCTGGGCCAGGGCCGGGAAGATCGGGTTCTCCAGCTCCGGGGTGATCAGGCCGACCAGGCCCTCGCTGCGCTGCCGCAGCCGCACCGGACGTTCGTAGCCCAGCACGTCGAGCGCGGCGAGCACGGACTGGCGGGTCGTGGCGGCGACGCCCGGCTTCCCGTTGAGGACGCGGCTGACGGTCGCTTCGCTCACCCCCGCCTGCAAAGCGATGTCCGCAAGCCGTGTGGTCACAGCACTGGACTGTAGCGGCCGGACTTCCGCTTGCACACCGACGGGACGCCGGGTGCGGGCCGTCACACGCCCCGCTGCGGGTTGCTTGGTCATCGCGGTCCCTTGAAGTCGTGTCGGCGTCCGCTCCGCAACGGATGATTCCCCCGGCGGCAACGGATGGCAAGTGCTTGCAGAGTCTTGCACAGCTGTCCGACTCCCCGCGGAACAGCCGGAAATCCAGGCCTTGGAGCGATCGAGGGGAGGTCACGGCGGGATAACCATCCGCACCTCTTGCAACTTTTTGCTGCAAGGTCTTTCGCAACACGTTGCGACGACGTTAATGTCACCGACGCCCGGCCGCCAACGGCGCAGTCGGCAGCACGAAACGGGCATCACCCTCAAGGAGAACTCATGCGGCGTGGCATAGCGGCCACCGCGCTGGTGGCGTCCCTCGCCCTGGCGGCGACGGCCTGCGGCGGAAGCGACAGCGGCGACGAGGCCGGCGGCCCGGTCACCATCACCTGGTGGGACACCTCCAACGCGACCAACGAGGCGCCGACCTACAAGGCCCTCGTCAAGGAGTTCGAGGCCGCCAACAAGGACGTCAAGGTCAAGTACGTCAACGTCCCCTTCGACCAGGCGCAGAACAAGTTCGACACCGCCGCCGGTTCCAAGGGCGCCCCGGACGTGCTGCGCTCCGAGGTCGGCTGGACCCCCGCCTTCGCCAAGAAGGGCTTCTTCCTGCCGCTGGACGGCACCGACGCCCTCGCCGAGCAGGACAAGTTCAAGTCCAACTTGATCAAGCAGGCCCAGTACGAGGGCAAGACCTACGGCGTCCCCTTCACCACGGACACCCTGGCCCTGGTCTACAACAAGGCCCTGTTCGAGAAGGCCGGCGTCGAGGCCCCCAAGACCTGGGACGAGCTGAAGAAGGCCGCGGCCACGATCAAGGACAAGACCGGCGTCGACGGTTACTGGGGCTCGACCCAGTCCTACTACGCCCACTCCTTCCTCTACGGCGAGGGCGCCGACACCGTCGACGTCGGCGCCAAGAAGATCACCGTCACCTCGCCCGAGGCCGAGAAGGCCTACGGCACCTGGCTGAGCCTGTTCAAGGGCAAGGGCCTGCACAAGGCCGACACCACCGCCGACGCCTACGCCCACATCCAGGAGGCGTTCGTCAGCGGCAAGGTCGCCTCGATCATCCAGGGCCCGTGGGAGATCACGAACTTCTACAAGGGCTCGGCGTTCAAGGACAAGGCCAACCTGGGCATCGCCACCGTCCCGGCCGGCTCCAGCGGCAAGGCGGGCGCCCCGACCGGCGGCCACAACCTCTCGGTGTACGCGGGCTCGGACAAGGCCCACCAGGAGGCCTCGCTGAAGTTCGTGAAGTTCATGACCTCGGCCAAGGCCCAGGAGACCATCGCGCTGAAGAACAACACGCTGCCGACGCGCGACGACGCCTACACCGCCGAGGTCAAGGCCGACCCGGGCATCGCCGGCTACCAGGGCGTCCTCGCCGCCGCCCAGCCGCGGCCGGAGCTGCCCGAGTACAGCTCGCTGTGGACGCCGCTGGACGACGAACTGCTGGCGATCGCCGGTGGCAAGAAGTCCCTGGACGAGGGGCTGAAGAGCGCCGAGACGTCCATCGCCAAGCTGCTCCCGGACTACAGCAAGTAGGCCCTCGTGGCCGCCGGATCCTCCGCCACAGAAGGGGAAGGATCCGGCGGCCGTCGGCCTGTGTGCCGTACCCCTCGATCTCCAGCTGATCTCCAGTTCGCGAAGAAGGTTGTCGAACATGACAGTCGCCATCGACCGAGCGACCGGCAAGCGGAGCGGTGACCGCGGTCCCCGGTCCGGGCTGGGCCGGCGCCTCAAGCACAGCTACCAGAAGCACTGGTACGCCTACGCGATGATCGCGCCCGTGGCCGTCGTGCTCGGCGTCCTCGTGCTGTACCCCCTGGCCTACGGCTTCTACCTGACGCTGACCGACGCGACCAGCCTCAACACGGCCCGGACGATCGGCGTCAACGAGATCGAGGCCACCTACAAGTTCATCGGCTTCGACAACTACGCCGACATCCTGTGGGGGGAGACCGCCTACGAGCGCTTCTGGTCCCACTTCATCTGGACGATCGTGTGGACGGCCGCCTGCGTGGCCCTGCACTACTCCATCGGCCTGGGCCTGGCCCTGCTGCTCAACCAGAAGCTGCGGGGCCGCACCTTCTACCGGCTGATCCTGATCCTGCCGTGGGCCGTGCCGACCTTCGTCACCGTCTTCGGCTGGCGCTTCATGCTCGCCGACTCCGGCATCATCAACTCCGCCCTGGAGACGCTGCACCTGCCGACCCCGGCGTGGCTGGAGGACACCTTCTGGCAGCGCTTCGCCGCGATCATGGTCAACACCTGGTGCGGCGTGCCGTTCATGATGGTCTCCCTGCTCGGCGGGCTGCAGTCCATCGACTCCTCCCTCTACGAGGCCTCCGAGATGGACGGCGCCAGCCGCTGGCAGCAGTTCCGCTACGTGACCCTGCCCGGCCTGAGGTCGGTCAGCTCCACCGTGGTGCTGCTCGGCGTGATCTGGACGTTCAACCAGTTCGCCATCATCTTCCTGCTGTTCGGCAACACAGCGCCGGACGCGCAGATCCTCGTCACCTGGGCCTACCAGCTCGGCTTCGGACAGCAGCCGCGCGACTTCGCGCAGTCGGCCGCCTACGGCATCCTGCTGCTCGGCATCCTGATCGTCTTCACCTCCTTCTACCGCCGCTGGCTGAACCGCGATGAGCAGCAGCTCGCGATCTGAGGCAGGAGTCCCCATGAGCACCACGACCGTCCAGCAGTCCGCGGGCGGGGCCCCGGCCCCCGCCGTCGCCCCCGTGTCCGCCGCCGCCCGCCGGCGCGGCCGGCGCGGCGCGGCCGGGAGCCTGCTCTCCCACGCCCTGCTGATCCTGGCGAGCCTGATCGCGCTCTTCCCGATCGTCTGGCTGGTCTTCCTGTCCCTCGGCCCGGACAAGGACGACTATCTGCACCCCGGGCGCATCTGGTCGAAGATGACCCTGGACAACTACGGTTTCGTGCTCCAGGAGACCGCCTTCTTCCACTGGTTGCAGAGCACGCTGATCGTGTCCCTGGGGACCACGGTCATCGGAGTGGTCATCGCCGCCACGACCGGGTACGCCGTGTCCCGCATGCGCTTCCCGGGCTACAAGAAGTTCATGTGGGTCCTGCTGTGCACGCAGATGTTCCCGATCGCCGTGCTGATCGTGCCGATGTACCAGATCCTGTCGAGCCTGCAGCTCGTCGACACCTACTTCGGCCTGGTCCTGGTCTACTGCTCGACCGCGGTGCCCTACTGCGCCTGGCTGCTGAAGGGCTACTTCGACACCATCCCGTTCGAGATCGACGAGGCCGGCCGCGTCGACGGGCTGACGCCCTTCGGCACGTTCTTCCGGCTGATCCTGCCGCTCGCCCGGCCGGGTCTGGCGGTGGCCGCCTTCTACAGCTTCATCACCGCCTTCGGTGAGGTCGCCTTCGCCACCGTGTTCATGCTGGACGACGAGAAGTACACCTTCGCCGTCGGCCTGCAGAGCTTCATCAGCGAGCACGACGCCCAGCGCAACCTGATGGCCGCGACCGCCGTGCTGATCGCGATACCCGTCTCCGCGTTCTTCTACCTCGTGCAGAAGAACCTGGTGACCGGGCTCACCGCCGGCGGCACCAAGGGCTGACCCGGCGTCCCCACGGGCGCCGCCGAACGGCCTTCACCAGCCCGAGGCGGCCGCGGTGCCCATCCGACCCCGCTGTGCCGCGGCCGCCTCGTACCACCTCACGTCCCATGACCACACCCCAGTTACGCATCAAGGACGACATGAGCCAGCACTCAGCTGCACCTGCCCCCACCTCCCCGTCCGCCGTGGCCGTCGCCAAGCGCCGCGACTGGTGGCGGGACGCGGTGATCTACCAGGTGTACCCGCGCAGCTTCGCCGACAGCAACGGTGACGGCATGGGCGACCTGGAGGGTGTCCGCACCCGGCTTCCGTACCTGCGCGACCTCGGCGTGGACGCCGTGTGGCTCAGCCCCTTCTACGCCTCGCCGCAGGCCGACGCCGGCTACGACGTCGCCGACTACCGGGCCGTCGACCCCATGTTCGGCAACCTCCTGGACGCCGACGCGCTGATCCGCGACGCCCACGAACTCGGCCTGCGCATCATCGTCGACCTGGTGCCCAACCACTCCTCGGACCAGCACGAGTGGTTCAAGCGGGCCGTCGCCGAGGGCCCGGGCTCGCCGCTGCGCGACCGCTACCACTTCCGTCCCGGCAAGGGCGCCGACGGTGAACTGCCGCCCAACGACTGGGAGTCCATCTTCGGCGGCCCGGCCTGGACCCGGGTCACCGAGCCCGACGGCACGCCCGGCGAGTGGTACCTGCACCTCTTCGCCCCGGAGCAGCCCGACTTCAATTGGAACCACCCGGCCGTCGGCGACGAGTTCCGCTCCATCCTGCGGTTCTGGCTCGACATGGGCGTGGACGGCTTCCGGATCGACGTGGCCCACGGCCTGGTGAAGGCGGACGGGCTGCCGGACCTCGGATCCCATGATCAGGTGAAGCTGCTGGGCAACGATGTCATGCCGTTCTTCGACCAGGACGGTGTGCACGAGATCTACCGCCAGTGGCGCCTGATCCTGGACGAGTACGCGGGCGAGCGCATCTTCGTCGCCGAGGCGTGGACGCCGACGATCGAGCGGACCGCGAACTACGTGCGCCCCGACGAGCTGCACCAGGCCTTCAACTTCCAGTACCTGAGCACCCACTGGGACGCGGCCGAGATGCGCGAGGTCATCGACCGCACCCTGGAGGCCATGCGCCCGGTCGGTGCCCCGGCCACCTGGGTGCTGTCCAACCACGACGTCACCCGGCACGCCACCCGGTTCGCCAACCCGCCCGGCCTCGGCACCCAGATCCGCCTGGCCGGCGACCGGGAGCTGGGCCTGCGCAGGGCCCGCGCCGCGAGCCTGCTGATGCTGGCGCTGCCCGGCTCGGCCTACATCTACCAGGGCGAGGAACTCGGCCTGCCCGACGTCGTCGACCTGCCCGACGAGGTGCGCCAGGACCCGGCGTACTTCCGGGGCGCGGGCCAGGACGGCTTCCGCGACGGCTGCCGGGTGCCGATCCCGTGGACCCGTGACGGCTCCTCGTACGGCTTCGGCGACGGGGGCAGCTGGCTGCCGCAGCCGGAGGGCTGGGGCGAGTTGAGCGTCGAGGCGCAGAGCGGCGTGCCCGGCTCGACCCTGGAGCTGTACCGGGCCGCGCTCGCGGTGCGCCGGGAGCAGCCCGACCTCGGCGCGGGCACGTCGGTGGAGTGGCTGCGCGCGCCCGAGGGCGTGCTGGCCTTCCGCCGCGGGGAGTTCGTGTGCGTCGCGAACACCACGGGGGAGTCGGTGGCGATGCCCGCGTACGGCCGGGTGCTGGTCGCGAGCGGCGAGATCGTGCAGGTCGACGACGAGGCGAAGGTGCCCGCCGACACCACGGTGTGGTGGACCACCGCGGCCACCGCCTGAATTTTCCGCTGAATTTCGTACGGCCCGCTGCCCTTTCGGGCGGCGGGCCCTTAACATCTGCGTCACCGCAAGGTTTCTGAACCTTGCAGCAAGAACCTTCAACGAAGAAGGAAACCCCACATGGCACGCAGATACCTCTCCGCCGCCGTCGCGCTCGCCGCGGCTGCGGTTGTCATGCACCCGACCGGCGCCCAGGCCTCCCCGCCGGGCACCAAGGACGTCACCGCCGTCCTGTTCGAGTGGAAGTTCGCTTCCGTCGCCCGTGAGTGCACCACCACCCTCGGCCCCGCCGGCTACGGCTACGTGCAGGTCTCACCGCCCGCCGAGCACATACAGGGCTCGCAGTGGTGGACCTCGTACCAGCCGGTCAGCTACAAGATCGCCGGCCGGCTCGGTGACCGCGCGGCCTTCAAGAACATGGTCGACACGTGTCACGCGGCCGGTGTGAAGGTCGTCGTCGACACGGTCATCAACCACATGTCGGCGGGCAGCGGCACCGGCACCGGCGGCTCGTCGTACACGAAGTACAACTACCCCGGGCTGTACTCGTCGTACGACTTCGACAACTGCACCGCGCAGATCACCAACTACCAGGACCGCGGCAACGTCCAGAACTGCGAACTGGTCGGCCTCGCCGACCTCGACACCGGCGAGGACTACGTCCGCGGGGCCATCGCCCGGTACATGAACGACCTGCTCTCCCTCGGCGTGGACGGCTTCCGCATCGACGCCGCCAAGCACATGCCGGCCGCCGACCTCGCGAACATCAAGTCCCGGCTGAGCAACCCCTCGGCGTACTGGAAGCAGGAGGCCATCCACGGCGCCGGCGAGGCCGTCCAGCCCACCGAGTACACGGGCAACGGCGACGTCCAGGAGTTCCGCTACGCCTACGACCTCAAGCGGGTCTTCAACAACGAGAACCTCGCCTACCTGAAGAACTACGGCGAGGGCTGGGGCTACATGAGCAGCGGCGTCTCGGGCGTCTTCGTCGACAACCACGACACCGAGCGCAACGGCTCCACCCTCAGCTACAAGGACGGCGCCAACTACACCCTGGCCAACGTCTTCATGCTGGCCTGGCCCTACGGCGCCCCCGACATCAACTCCGGCTACGAGTTCACCGACCACGACGCCGGGCCGCCCAACGGCGGTCAGGTGAACGCCTGCTGGCAGGACGGCTGGAAGTGCCAGCACAACTGGCCGGAGATCAAGTCCATGGTCGCCTTCCGCAACGCCACGCGCGGCCAGGCGGTCACCAACTGGTGGGACAACGGCGGCGACGCCATCGCCTTCGGCCGGGGCAGCAAGGGCTTCGTGGCCATCAACCACGAATCCGGCTCCCTGACCCGCACCTACCAGACCTCGCTGCCTGGCGGGACGTACTGCAACGTGCAGAACAACACCCCGGTGACGGTGAACTCGAGCGGGCAGTTCACGGCCACCCTCGGTGCGCAGACGGCCCTGGCGATCCACGCGGGCAAGTCCGGCTGTTAGCGGCGGATTCACCCGTGCGCGGTGTACGCGGTCCCGGACGCCACCACCCCCGTGGCGGCCGGGGCCGCTGTGCCGGGCCGGCCCCCGTGGTTGAAAGTTCTTTCTCATGCTTTCACAACTCTTGCTGTAAGGGTTTCGGCGGCGATACCGTCGCGCGGGGTCGGACCCGAGAGAGCCGCAATCGCTAGGAGCCCATCTGTGATACCGAGATGGCCGGTGCCGTCCAGGCGCCGAACCGCCCGTGCCGGACGGGTCGCGGCGGTCACCGCCGCCGCGCTGGCCGCCACACTCGTCCAGCCGCTCGCCGCCGGGGCCGCCACCCCGCCGGCGCCGCCGTCCGATGCCGCGCTGGCCGCCCAGCCGGCCCGCCACGACGCCACCCGGGAGCAGTTCTACTTCGTCCTGCCGGACCGCTTCGCCAACGGCGACGCGCGCAACGACAAGGGCGGCCTGACCGGTTCGCGCCTCGCCACCGGCTACGACCCCACCGACAAGGGCTTCTACCAGGGCGGCGACCTCAAGGGCCTGACCAAGAGGCTCGACTACATCAAGGGCCTCGGCACCACGGCCCTGTGGATGGCCCCCATCTTCAAGAACCGGCCCGTGCAGGGCACCGGGGCGAACGCCTCGGCCGGCTACCACGGGTACTGGATCACCGACTTCACCCAGGTCGACCCGCACTTCGGCACCAACGAGGATCTCGAGACCCTCATCGACAAGGCCCACGACAAGGGCATGAAGGTCTTCTTCGACGTCATCACCAACCACACCGCCGACATCGTCGACTACGAGGAGAAGTCCTACGAGTACCTCTCCAAGGGCGCCTTCCCGTACCTGACGAAGGACGGCGTGCCCTTCGACGACGCCGACTACGCTGACGGGCGGCGGGACTTCCCCGAGGTCGACCGCGACTCCTTCCCGCGCACCCCGGCCGTCACCGCCGCCGAGAAGAACGTCAAGGTCCCGTCGTGGCTCAACGACCCGACGATGTACCACAACCGCGGCGACTCCACCTTCGCCGGTGAGAGCTCGGCCCACGGCGACTTCTCCGGGCTCGACGACCTGTGGACCGAGCGGCCCGAGGTCGTCAGCGGCATGGAGAGGATCTACCAGCGCTGGGTGCGGGACTTCGACATCGACGGCTTCCGGATCGACACCGTGAAGCACGTCAACATGGAGTTCTGGACCCAGTGGGCCACCGCCCTCGACGCCTACGCGGCGAAGAAGGGCCGCGACGACTTCTTCATGTTCGGCGAGGTCTACTCGGCCGACACGGACGTCACCGCCCCCTACGTCACCCAGGGCCGGCTCGACGCCACCCTCGACTTCCCCTTCCAGGAGGCGGCCCGCCAGTACGCCTCGCAGGGCGGCAGCGCCCAGCAGCTCGCGGGCGTCTTCGGCGACGACTACAAGTACACGACCGGCAAGGCCAACGCCTACGAGCAGGTCACCTTCCTCGGCAACCACGACATGGGCCGGATCGGGTACTTCCTGAAGCAGGACGACCCGAAGGCCTCGGACGCCGAGCTGCTGAAGAAGGCCGGGCTCGCCAACGAGCTGATGTTCCTCAGCCGCGGCAACCCCGTCGTCTACTACGGCGACGAGCAGGGCTTCGCCGGCGCGGGCGGTGACAAGGACGCCCGGCAGAGCATGTTCGCCTCGCGCACCGCCGACTACCTGGACGATGACCGGATCGGCACCGACGCCACGCACGCCGAGGACGCCTACGACACGAAGGCCCCGCTGTACCGGCAGATCAGCGCGCTCGCCCAGCTGCGCAAGGCCCACCCGGCCCTCGCGGACGGCGTCCAGCAGCAGCGGTACGCGGCCGACGGGCCGGGCGTCTACGCCTTCTCCCGCACGGACGCCAAGACCCGCACCGAGTACGTCGTCGCCGTCAACAACGCCGCGGAGCAGAGGACCGCGACCTTCGCGACCGGCTCGGCGGACATGACCTTCCGCGGTCTGTACGGCACCGACGCCTCTGTCAAGAGCGACGGCGACAAGAAGCTCACCGTCACCGTCCCGGCCGGTTCGGCGATCGTCCTCAAGGCCGCGGGCCGGCTCGCCAAGCCCGCCACCGAACCGTCCCTCACCCTCAAGGCCCCCGCAGCCGGCGCCACCGGAACCGTCGAGATCTCCGCGGACGTCGACGGCGGGCAGCTCAACCGGGTCGTGTTCGCCGCGCAGACCGGCAACGGCAAGTGGCGGGTCCTCGGCTCCGCCGACCACGCCCCCTACAAGGTCACCCACACCATCGGCAAATACGTGCCGCCGGGCACGGCCCTGCGCTACAAGGCCGTCGTGATCGACTCGGCCGGCCGCACCGCGAGCGCCCTGGCCTCCTCCACCACCGGCACCCCGCCCGTCCAGGAGCCCCCCACCGCGTCCTCCCGCGACTACGCGATCGTCCACTACAAGCGCGCGGACGGCGACTACGCCGACTGGGGCCTGTACGCCTGGGGCGACCTCGCCGAGGGCGAGGCCACCGAGTGGCCCGAGAGCCACCCCTTCACCGGCCGGGACGCCTACGGCGCCTTCGCCTGGGTCAAGCTCAAGCCCGGCGCCTCGAACGTCGGCTTCCTCGTCATCGACAAGGACGGCACCAAGGACGTCGCCACCGACCGCACGATCGACGTCACCAAGACCGGCGAGATCTGGATCGAGCAGGGCGAGGAGACCGTCACCACCGAGCGGCCCGCCTACCCGGCGCCCGACAAGAGCAAGGCCGTCCTGCACTACCACCGGGCCGACGGGAATTACGACGGCTGGGGCCTGCACGTGTGGACCGGTGCCGCGAACCCCACCGACTGGTCGAACCCCCTGAAGCCGGTCAAGACTGATGCCTATGGCGCAGTCTTCGAGGTGCCGCTCACCGAGGGTGCCACCAGCCTCAGCTACATCATCCACAAGGGCGACGAGAAGGACCTGCCCACCGACCAGTCACTCGACCTCAAGGCGAACGGCAACGAGGTGTGGCTGGTGAGCGGCCAGGAGAAGTACCTGCTCCCGCAGCCCGCGGGCAGCGCCGCCGCCCTCGACCTGACCACCTCCAAGGCGGTCTGGATCGACCGGAACACCCTCGCCTGGAACGGCTCCGGCGCCGCCGCCTCCACCCAGCTGCAGTACTCCCGCGACGGCTCCATCAAGGTCGAGGACGGCGCCCTGACCGGCGACGCGAAGTGGCTGCGCCTGGCGAAGGGCGAGCTGACCGACGCCCAGAAGGCGAAGTTCCCGCACCTGAAGGAGTACGACGCCTGGACCGTCGACCCCCGTGACCGCGACCGGGTCCGCGAGGCCCTGCGCGGCCAGGTCGTCGCCACCCAGCACGCGGCCAACGGGGCGGTGCTCGCGGCGACCGGCGTGCAGATCGCCGGGGTCCTCGACGACCTCTACGACGCCACCGGAGCCGACCTGGGACCGACGTTCGACCGGAGCCGCCCCACCCTGTCCGTGTGGGCGCCCACCGCGCAGTCCGTGGCCCTGGAGATCGGCGCCACGACCGTGCCGATGAAGCGCGACTCCGCCACCGGCGTCTGGTCCGTCACCGGCCCCGCCTCCTGGAAGAACAAGCCCTACCGCTACGTCGTGAAGGTCTGGGCGCCCGGCGTCCGCCAGGTCGTCACCAACAAGGTCACCGACCCCTACGCCGTGGCCCTCACCACCGACTCCGAGCGCAGCCTCGTCGTCGACCTGGCCGACAAGGCCCTCGAGCCGGCCGGCTGGTCGACGTACACCAAGCCCAGGGCCGTGCCGCTGCGGGACGCGCAGATCCAGGAGCTGCACGTCCGGGACTTCTCCGTCGAGGACCGCACGGCGAAGCACCCCGGCACCTACCTCGCCTTCACCGACAAGGCCAGCGACGGCAGCAGGCACCTGCGCGAGCTGGCGAAGGCCGGCACCTCGTACGTGCACCTGCTCCCGGCCTTCGACGTCGCCACCATCCCCGAGCGCAGGGCCGACCAGGCGCGGACCGACTGCGACCTGGCCTCCTACCCGGCGGACTCCGAGAAGCAGCAGGAGTGCGTCGGGAAGATCGCCGCGAAGGACGCCTACAACTGGGGCTACGACCCGTACCACTACACGGTCCCCGAGGGCTCCTACGCCACCGACCCGGACGGCACGGCCCGCACGGTCGAGTTCCGCAAGATGGTCAAGGCCCTCAACGACGACGGCCTGCGGGTCGTGATGGACGTCGTCTACAACCACACCGCCGCCGCCGGGCAGGAGAGGACGAGCGTCCTCGACCGGATCGTGCCCGGCTACTACCAGCGCCTGCTCGCCGACGGCTCCGTCGCCAACAGCACCTGCTGCGCCAACACCGCCACCGAGAACGCCATGATGGGCAAGCTCGTCGTCGACTCGGTCGTCACCTGGGCCAAGCAGTACAAGGTCGACGGCTTCCGCTTCGACCTCATGGGCCACCACCCGAAGGCCAACATCCTGGCCGTGCGCAAGGCCCTGGACGAGCTGACCCTCGCGAAGGACGGCGTCGACGGCAAGAAGATCATCCTGTACGGCGAGGGCTGGAACTTCGGCGAGGTCGCCGACGACGCCCGGTTCGTCCAGGCCACGCAGAAGAACATGGCCGGCACCGGCATCGCCACCTTCTCCGACCGGGCCCGCGACGCGGTGCGCGGCGGCGGCCCCTTCGACGAGGACCCGGGCGTGCAGGGCTTCGCGTCCGGCCTGTACACCGAGCCCAACTCCTCGAAGAGCAACGGCACCCCGGCCGAGCAGAAGGCCCGTCTGCTGCACTACCAGGACCTCATCAAGGTGGGCCTGACCGGCAACCTGAGCGCCTACACGTTCACCGACACCGGCGGCAAGGAGGTCAAGGGCTCCGAGGTCGACTACAACGGCGCCCCCGCCGGTTACGCCGACGCGCCCGGCGACGCCCTCGCCTACGCCGACGCGCACGACAACGAGTCCCTGTTCGACGCGCTGGCCTTCAAGCTGCCCGCCACCGTGAGCGCCTCCGACCGGGCCCGGATGCAGGTCCTCGCCATGGCGACGGCCACCCTCTCGCAGGGCCCGGCCCTCTCCCAGGCGGGCACGGACCTGCTGCGCTCCAAGTCCCTGGACCGCAACTCCTACGACAGCGGCGACTGGTTCAACGCCATCCACTGGGACTGCCGGGACGGCAACGGCTTCGGCCGCGGACTGCCCATGGCGGCCGACAACGAGGACAAGTGGCCGTACGCCAAGCCGCTGTTGAGCACGGTGAAGGTGGGCTGCGAGCAGATCCGGGGCGCCTCGGCGGCCTACCGCGACCTGCTGCGGATCCGCGCCGCCGAACCGGACTTCTCCCTCGGTACGGCCGAGCGGGTGCAGTCCCGGCTGTCCTTCCCGCTGTCCGGCACGGACGAGACGCCCGGCGTGATCACCATGCGGCTCGGTGACCTCGTCGTCGTCTTCAACGCCACGCCGGAGCGGCAGGAACAGCGCGTCCCGGCCCTGGCCGGGACCGGCTACCGGCTGCATCCGGTGCAGGCGGCGGGCGCCGACGCCACCGTGAAGTCCTCCGCCTACGCGGAGACGTCCGGGACGTTCGCCGTCCCGGGACGCACGGTCGCGGTCTTCACCCGCACCACCGGGTGACGAAGGCGGTACGGGCGGGGCGGGCCACCGGCGGTGGCCCGCCCCGTCTGCCGTTAGGGTGAGCCCACCCACCGGAACAGGAGTGCTGATGCCGCAGATCACCGTCGACTATTCCGCCGACCTCGCGGACGGCTTCGACCGGCCCGGCTTCGCCACGGCGCTGCACGAGGCGACGGTCGAGATCGCGGCCGCCAAGCCGCCGGCCTGCAAGACCCGGTTCCGCAGGACCGAGGACATCGTCGTCGGCCCCGACACCGAGGGCCACGCCCATGTGCACGTCCACATCGCGCTGCTCGCCGGCCGCACCGACGAGACCAAGGCCCGGCTCACCGAGGCCGCGCTGGAACTGCTGCGGACGCATCTGAAGCCCGCCGCGGGCGTCGTGCTGCACGCCTCCGCCGAGGTCCGCGACCTGGACCCGTCGTACGCCAAGTCCGAGAGCTGAGCCCGCTCAGCTCGCCAGGGCGATCAGCCGGCCGACCAGGTGCGCGAACGGGCCGTCGGCCGGCTCGTCCTTGACGATGCGGCGCAGCAGGGCCGCCATCTCCTCGTCGTAGGCGGCGCTGACCGCGGCGAGCGCGGCGAAGTCGTTGACGAGCTGGCGCTCCAGCTCCTCACGCGGGATGCGCCGGCCGTCCAGCCAGATCAGTGCCGTCGACTCGGCGAGCGAGATCCAGGACCGCACGACCAGTTCGAGCCGCGCGGGCGGATCGGTCACGCCCAGGTGCGAAAGGATCTGGACATGAGCGGCCTGCCGTACGGAGTCGACGAGCGCGTTGGCCCGGGAGGACCCGACCGCCGGGCCGCCGCGCATCAGGGCGGAGAAACCGGGACCGTGCTCGTCCACGAAGTCGAAGAAGCGGTGCATCACCCGCAGCAGCCGGGCTCCCAGCGGGCCCTCGTGCGGCTCCACGAACCGGGCCGCGAGATCGTCCGAGGCCCGCTGCAACGCGGCCTCGTACAGGCTGAGTTTGCCGGGGAAGTAGTGGTAGACCAACGGGCGTGAGATGCCCGCGGCCGACGCTATCTCGTCGATCGACACCTCGTCGGGCGAGCGGCGGCTGAACAGTTCGAGGGCGACGCCGATCAACTGCTGCCGTCGCTCCTCGACTCCCATCCTGCGGCGTACCCCGATAGTCATACGAACACCTTACCGATCGATTCCGGCCGCGAACGGTCCGGATCGATCGGTGGGGTCCGCCCGGGGCGCCCGGGCCGTCACGGAAGGCGCCGCTCAGCGCAGTCCGCCGAGCGAACGCCCGTCCTCCAGGGTGCCCTTCAGCTCGGCCTGCGCGCCCTGCTCGGCCGGGACGGTGAGCAGGCTGCCCCGCGCCGCCCCGTCGACCCCGCCCGCCGCCCGGATCGACGCGGTCTCCCGGCCGCCGGCCGCCAGCAGGTACCAGTCACCGGCCTTCGACTTCCACAACACCCCGGCCAGCACGTGCGGATCACGCGCACCGCACGCCGGGACGTTCTCCGCCTTCGCCGCCACCGCCCCGTACGCCCCGCCCGGGGTGTGGAACTGCGCGAGCACCCGCGCCCCGCCGCCCCGCCAGGTCTCCGCCCGCGTGCACACCCACGCCGCCGAGCCGCTCGCGTCGGGCAGCGGCTGCTCGTTGAACGCCCAGGCGTTGACGCTGCGCACCCCTGCCGAGCGGAGCGTGCCCAGCGAGCAGGCGAACGGTTGCCAGGCGTGCAGCGCCGCCGCCCCGGACACGTCACCCGGACGGCCGGGCCGGCCCGTGGTGAGCCGGGCCGGGACCAGCTCGCCGAGGTCGGTCAGCAGCCGGGTCCGGGCCCCGTCGGTCAGTTGCAGGACGTTCCACGAGGTGCACGGGCCGGACCGCAGGGCCGGGCTGGCCAGCGGCGCGGTCACCCCGTCGGTCAGCGCCAGGTCCATCGCGCCGGAGCCGGGCTTCATCAGATCCCGCTCGGCCGCCTCCTCGACCCACGGAGCGGTCAGGTAACGGACGTTGCCGTCGGCCCGGCCCAGCACCACCGCGCCCGCCTCGGCCCGGGAGGCACCGTCGACCCGTGCGAAGTCGAGGGCGGCGCCCTGCGTGCCGTCCTTCGGCTCGGCGTAGCGGGCGACACGCAGACCGTCGTAGAGGATCACCACGCGTGCGGCGTCGACCGTCCCGGCGTACAGCAGCTGCGGTGGGCCCGCCGGGCCGCCGGAGGGGGTGCCGGGTGTCGCCGAGACCTGGACCGTCTCCCCGGGGCGCGCCCACACCGCGAGGGCCCGGCGCAGCAGGGCGTCGTCGCCGGTGAGGTCGCCCCGGGCCGGCCACACGGAGAAGTCGGTGCGCGCCGAGCCGCGCCACGCGGCAGGGGGGACCCGGGTCAGCTTCCCCGGGTCCAGGGCGGCCTGCGCGGCCGGGTTGCGCGCGTACGGCGGTGCGGCGGCACCGTCGGGTCCCCAGCCCTCGCCGGGCAGTCCGAGCAGTGCCCCGCACACCAGCAGGGCCGCTCCGGCCGCCAGCGCGGCCTTCAGGTGCTGGCGCCGCCGCATCAGGTCGGTCGGGCGGGCCTGCAGCGAGCAGGGGTCGAACTCGGGGGAGTCCAGCAGGGCGAACTGCTCGGGGATCCCGCCGGCCTCCAGCAGCGCGCCGTCCGGGTCGGCGACCCCGGCGGCCGCGAGCACCCTGCGCGCGCCGTCGTCCGTCAGCCGCTCCAGACCGCGCAGCGCGTACGCGGCCCGGGCCGGACCCGAGAGCGTGGACAGCCGCTGGTCCAGGGAGAGTTCGTCGGCGCCGCCGGAGCGCGGGAAGAGCTTCAGACCCCACACCTGCGGCAGCAGCGGCGGCAACTGGGACCGCTTGGGCCAGGTCCGCAGCCGCAGCGGCAGCCCCGCCTGGAGCGCCGTGCGCAGCACCTGGAGCCGGACCAGGGCGTAACCGGGGTCGCCGTCCCGGCCGGTGGACTGGGCCGGGATCACCGGCGCCGGGGTGCGGTTGCGGGGCAGGGCCCGCTGGGTGAGGGCGTGTGCGGTCAGGACGCGCCGGCTGCGGCCCAGGCCGGGCGGCAGCACCAGGTAGGCCAGCCGGACGAGCCGCGGATAGTGCTCGACGAGGGCGGCCTCGGCCTGCTCGACGTCGACGACCGGGCCGGCGGGGGAGGGGGGTGCGGGGCGCTGGGCGACATCCTGTGACTGCACGTTCAGCAGAACGAGCGAATCGGTGGATGGTCACCTGACCACCCCGTGTTCAGGCCCCCGGCCGCCGCGCCGGCTCGACGAGCAGCCGGGCGTAGTTCGCCATCGACCGCTGGTAGCGCGGCAGATGGGGGGCCAGGGCGCCCAGGACCAGCGACAGGCCCTCGCGGTCGCGGCCGAGACTGGACAGGCACAGGGCGAGCGTGGCGCGCACGGCGTCGTCCAGCTCGTCGGACGGGGCGTCGAGTTCGGCTTCGAGCAGCTCGGCGCCCTCCTCGGCCTGCCCGATGTTCCGCAGTGAGCTGGCCAGCTGGATCTTCGTCCGGCGGGCCTTGTAGGGGCTGACGCCGGCCAGTCCCCGGGCCAGCGCCTCCCGGTACAGCGGGACCGCCCGGTCCGAGTGGCCGGTCGAGTCCCAGGCGCAGGCCTGCTCGAACGGGCCCAGCGGGCTGTCCCCGGGCAGTTCGGCCACGAGGGCGTCGACATCGGCGCGGAAGCGGGCCTCGTCCTCGGCGGTCTCGGCGTAGTCGCCGAAACGTGCCCACAGGGCGGTCACGCGATCTTCCCAGTCCTGATTCACCGGGCCACCCTCGCACGGGAGTGCCCACCGGGGCAGCGGGATTTTTGAGCACTCCGGGCCCCGGAGCCGTATCGAGGGGGAGAGCCTCGTTGCCAGGGCTCCGTGCGGCATGCGTCCGGACCGTGCCGTGACAAGGACCGGAGGAACAGATGAGGGTGACCCGACCGATGCTCGCGCTGAGCGGCGCGGTGGCGATACTGGCGCTGGCCGGCTGCGGATCCGGCGGCGAGCACGAGGCGGCGGCCGTGCCCGAGGCGGTGACCGGCAGCCTGGAGCACATCGCGGCCGAGGCCAAGTGCAAGCCGGACATGCAGACCGACGCCGACACCATCCGTCAGGCCATCTGCAAGAGGGGCGAGGAGAAGTACGTCCTCGCCACCTTCGCCACCGACCGTGGCCAGCGCGAGTGGCTGAACGGCGCCAAGGACTACGGCGGTTACTACCTCGTCGGCCGCAAGTGGGTCGCCGTCGGCCAGGAGAAGACCGTGACGGCGCTGCAGGGCACCCTCGGCGGGACCATGGAGGAGGGCTCCGAGCACATGAACCCCGGTGGCAGCCACAACAAGGGCGGCCATCACGGCTGACCGGGCGGAACGCGGGGCAAGCGAAAGCCGGCGGTGGGAATTCCCACCGCCGGCTTCTCACATGGTCCGGACTACTGGCAGTCCTCGCCGTTGTTGATGCACTGGACCATCTCGTTCATCAGGTCCTCGTCGAAGAAGTTGATGAAGTCGTTGTGGTCCGTGATCGGCTTGTGCAGCTGCTCCGGGAAGGAGTCCACCGCGAAGGCGTTCTGCACCTGCCCGTTGTTGATCTGCGGCGCCTGGACGTCGTAGACCAGGCGGACCTGGAGCTGGGGGATGGCCTGGAAGCCGTTCGAGCAGCTGCCGTCCGCCTCCACGAAGTCCACGTGGGTGCGGTGGTTGGCGCTGTCGATGTTCTGGCCGTCCCAGCAGCTCTGGAAGTTGGACGTGCGCACCACGGAGCTGCCCTGGGGGCAGATCGGGTACTTGTCCGTCACCTGCCGGTCCTCGAAGCCGGTGCAGCTCCAGGAGGTGTTGGCGTTGTTCAGGCCGTTGGTGAAGGACTTGGCGTCACCGGTGATGATGCGCAGGGCCTTCGGCATGGCGACGACGTCGCTGGTGCGGTTGCCGACGAACTTCAGCTGCGCCTCGGCCGGCTCGACGATCTTGCCGACGTTGCCGTCCTGGCCACCGCCGGGCTGACCCTGGTCGATGTCCTGCGAGCCGTCCTGGATGCGCAGGACCGGCCAGAAGTAGGAGGACTTGTCGCCCTGGTTCTGGCAGGTGGTCTGGGCGTTGGCCAGGTCCTCGTCGCTCGCGAAGGCGTTGTTGCTCTGGTTGCCGACGTAGTCGTGCTGGTGCTGCGCGCCGTTGGAGACACCGGGCGCCACGATCACGTTGTCGGAGTTGCGGTTCTCGTTCTCGTTGGTGCCGCAGTTCGTGGTGAACGAGCCGGTGGAGCCGCCGTCGCCGTTCGCGGCGAGACCGTTGGGCAGGTTGCGGGAGTTGGGCTGCACGTCCTCGATCTTGATGAAGTCCGCCGCCGCGGGGCCGTTGCCCGCCTGGCCTCCGTTGCCGCCCTGGCCGCCGTTGTTCTGGCCGCCGCCGTTCTGACCGCCGTTGTTCTGGCCGCCGCCGTTCTGGCCGCCTCCGGCGTTGCCGTCGTTGGTGTTCGGGTTCGCGGGCATGCCCTTGCAGCCGGCCAGCCTGCCGAGGTTGGGTGCCTTGCCGCCCACCCGCCGGATGTTGATGCCGATCCGGTCGAGTGCCGCGGTCCGCTTCGCCTTCAGCGGGCCGAGGATGGCGTTGTTGACGAAGCCGGGGTCACCGGCCTGGGCCTGACGCGTGGAGGCGAGCCGCGAGTACGCCTCGCTGATCTGCTTGTCGAGGTTCGCCAGCTCCCGGTCCACCCCCCGCCGGGCGCGCTTGGGCACCTTGGTCAGTTTCTGACCGACGTCCGGGCACTGGATCGTGGCGATCTGCGCGCCCGCGGCCTTCGTCTGGTTCGCCGGATTCTCCTCGTGCGCCGAGGCGTAGAAGTTTGCCCAGATCAGCCCGCCCCCACCGAGCGCTAGGGCCGCCGATGCGGCTATGGCCTTTGTGGCCAGCGGCGTACGGCGTTTTCTTGTGTTGCGTCCCATGGAACTCCTCTGACTTCCTTTTTCGGGGGCATCGAGGCGCCCGACAGGAGTGAAGCGGCTCCCTTCCATACGGAGGCCGTCCCACGGGTGTTCAGAGGTCCCGGAAATCGGTGCGAGATTCGTGGGGACACTGCGTGCTCAACAGCCTCCGGAATACCGGGAGTTGTCGGTCGCCCACCGTGGGTGCGCGCACGCGTCCGGTTTCACCGGTCGTGGTCGAGATACGCGAGAACCGCCAGCACGCGCCGGTTGTCGTCGTCCGAGACCTCGAGGCCCAGTTTGGCGAAGATGTTCGCGGTGTGCTTGGCGATCGCCCGTTCCGTCACGACCAGTTTCCCGGCGATCGCCGCGTTGGACCGGCCCTGCGCCATCAGCTCCAGCACCTCCAGCTCCCGGGGCGTCAGCCGCGCCAGGGGCCGGTCGGTGCCCGACTGCCGCGCCAGCAACTGCTGGATGACCTGCGGATCCATCGCCGTACCCCCGGCCGCCACCCGCCGTACCGCGTCCGTGAACTGCTCGGCGTCGAACACCCGGTCCTTCAGCAGGTAGCCGACGCCGCCGCTGCCGTCGGCGAGCAGCTCGCGCGCGTACAGCTGCTCCACGTGCTGGGAGAGCACCAGCACCGGCAGGCCGGGCCGCCGGCGGCGGGCGTCGAGCGCGCACTGCAGGCCCTCGTCGGTGTGCGTGGGCGGCAGGCGCACGTCGACCACGGCGACGTCCGGGTCCAGTTCGGCCAGGGCGGAGGCCAGTTCGGGCCCGGACTCGACGGCCGCCGCGATCTCGAAGCCGTGCGCCTGCAGCAGCCGCACCAGTCCGTCGCGCAGCAGGAAGAGGTCTTCGGCCAGGACTACGCGCAAGGGATCTCCACGGTGACCATGGTGGGGCCGCCCGCGGGGCTGCTGACGGCCAGGACGCCGTCGAATGTACCCAGTCGCCGTTCGACCCCGGCCAGGCCCGAACCGGCCCCGATCACCGCGCCGCCCCGGCCGTTGTCCGTCACGGTCGCCCGCAGCATGCCGTCCGCCCGGTGCAGGTCGACCCAGATCCGGTCGGCGCCCGAGTGCTTCACCGCGTTGGTGAGCACCTCGCTCACGGCGAAGTACGCGGCCGACTCCACGGGCGCCTCGGCCCGCCCGGGCAGGTCCACGCTCACCTCGGTGGCCACCGGCAGCCGCAGTGCCAGCGCCCGCACCGCGTCGCCCAGACCGCGCTCGGCCAGCACCGGCGGATGGATGCCGCGCACCAGCTCGCGCAGCTCGGTCAGGGCCTCCACCGAGGACTTGCGGGCCTGCGCGATCAGCTCCTTGGCCCGGTCCGGGTCCTTGTCGAGGAGCGCCTCGATGGTGCCGAGGTCCA
The DNA here is from genome assembly GCF_043079125.1 of Streptomyces sp. NPDC015242. Taxonomy (NCBI): domain Bacteria; kingdom Bacillati; phylum Actinomycetota; class Actinomycetes; order Kitasatosporales; family Streptomycetaceae; genus Streptomyces; species Streptomyces sp. NPDC015242. The sequence goes on from NZ_JBIBUF010000012.1 coordinate 193,704, forward strand.
TGCCGACGGCGACCAGCCGCGCCTGCGCGCCGTCGTGCAGGTCCCGCTCGATGCGCCGCAGTTCGGCCGCGGAGGCGTCGACCGCGTCCCGGCGCGTCTCGGTCAGCACCCGCACCCGCTCGGCCAGCCGCTCCTGGTCGCCGCCGAGCATCGCCCGGGTCAGCCGGAAGTGCGCACCGAGCAGGCGCGGGGTGAGGAAGTGCGCGAGGAACAGCAGGCCCAGGGCGAGGACGGCGGCACCGAGCGCCGACGCCTGACCCGTCACCGGCACGAAGCCGTACCAGTACCCGTCGGGGAAGACACGCCACAGCCCGAGAGCGAGCGCGAAGCCCTCCAGTGGGTAGAGCAGCAGGGCGGCCGGCAGCAGCGCGGTGACGAACCCCGCGGTCATGTCCACCGGCAGCCACCGCAGGTCCCGCCAGGTCGCCGGGTCGCCCAGCATGCCGAAGGTGCGTGCCCACGGGTTGGCGTCCTTCGGCAGCGGACGGTAGGACGGCGGGATCCGCACCCCGCCCCACTCGGCCGCCAGCACCCGCCGCCAGTCGGCGAACGCCCGTACCCCCGTCAGCACGTACGGCGTCGTGACGATCCCGACCCCGATCGGGATGAGCCCGATGGAGACGAGGGACAGGCACAGGCACAGCACCGCCCCCGGCAGCGAGATCAGGGCCAGCGCCAGCCCCCGCACCGCGGCGAGCCCCATGCCCCGGGCCGCCGCACGCGAGTCGCCGGTCTTCGTGTCGATGGTCATGACGTCAGTCTGGTCGAGCGGGCTGGCCGGGTCACGGGGCCGGACACCCGGCCGGAGGGTGGTGCTACCTACACCCCCCGGAGCGCCGGCCCGTGGTTCAGGAGCCCGGGCCGGCCGCGAGCACCTTCGCCTCCACCTCCGGGTCCAGCCCGTTCCGCGTCCGGTCCGTGCGCTGCGGCGCGACCCCGCCGAGGGCGCACAGCCAGCTCCAGGTGTCGGCGACCGTCTCCTCGACGGGCCGGCAGCGCAGACCGGCCGTGAGCGCACGGGAGACGTCCGCGCCGTGCAGGGCGTCGTGCAGGTCGCTGCCGGGCGGCACCCACACCGGCAGTTCGACCCACGGCTCGATGCCCGCGGCGAGGATCACCCCGGGCTCGGTCCACCGCAGCTCGGCCGTACCGCCGGTGACCCGCGCGCACGCCTCGAGCAGCGTCCCCGTGGTGGCGTGTCCCCGCGGGCTGATCAGGTTGTACGGCCCGCTCAGCCCCCGCTCCGCCGCCCCGAGAATCCACTCGGCCAGATCCCGCACGTCGACGTACTGCAGGGGCAGTTCCCGCGGTCCCGGTGCCAGGACCGGGCCGCCCCGGGCCATCCGGGTCAGCCACCACGGCAGACGGCCGACGTTCTCGTACGGACCGAGGATCAGCCCGGCCCGGACGAGCACCGAGTCGTCCGCGCCGAAGCCCTCGACCGCGGCCAGCTCGCCGCCGCGCTTGTCCCGGGCGTAGTCGCTCTGCCCGGCCCCCGGGGACGCGCCCTCCACCAGGGGCGCGTCCTCGCCGTACCCGGCGGGCGGGGCCCAGGCGTACACCGAGCAGCTCGACACGTACACGTACCGTCCGGCGCGGCCCCGCAGCAGCCGCGCCGTGTCCTGTACGGCCCGGGGCGCCGCCGACCAGGTGTCGACGACGGCGTCCCACGCGCCGCCGTCCTCGGCGAGGGCGGTGAGCCCGCCGGGCGCGGTGCGGTCGCCGTGCAGCGTCCGCGCGCCCGGCGGCGCCTGGTGCCGCCCCCGGTGGAAGACGGTCACCTCCCAGCCCCGCGCGAGCGCCGCCTCCACGACGGCCCGCCCCACGAACTCCGTACCACCCAGCACCAGAAGCCTCATGCCGACGACTGTGCCCGGTGCGGCGCGTGCACGGAACGGCGATCTGCTGTCGGCAGACGCCGCGTCAGTGCGCCGTCGGCGGAACGTACTTGTAGCCGACGCGGCGCACCGTGCGGATGGTGTCCCGGTGCTCCGCCCCGAGCTTGCGGCGCAGACGGGCGATGTGCACGTCGACCGTGCGGCCGTCGCCCACGTGGCCGTAGCCCCACACCGTGCCGACCAGCTGGTCCCGGGTGTGCACCCGGCCGGGGTGGGCCACCAGGTGGGCGAGGAGCTCGAACTCCAGGTACGTGAGGTCGAGCGGCCGGCCGGCCACCGCGGCGGTGCGCTGCACGGTGTCGACCCGGATCAGCGGCTCGGCGCCCGGCTCGGCCTCGGCCGCCGCCGGCCGGCCGGGCACCGCCACCGGGAACGGGGGCTGCTGGTCGGCGGGGACGAGCACCAGGTAGCCGATCATCGGCGGCTGCCCGGGCAGGGCCGGCAGGGTGTGCTGGGGAGCCGGCAGCCAGGTGGCCCCGGGCGGCAGCAGGTCCGCGACCGTCACCACCTCGTCCCGGTCGACGGCACGCAGCCGGTGCCGGGGACCGTGCGGGACGGGGGAGTCGAGGGTGGCGGTGGACAGGGAACGAGTGGTCGCCATGAGAGGTCAGCTCTTTCGCGCGAGGGGTTCGTCGGGGAGGTCGACGGCCGCGAGTTCGTGGTCGGGCTCGCCGAGGACGTACGCGGTTCGCGCTGGCCGAAGGCCGGGGTGTACGGCTTTAGAGGGCCGGCGCGTTCGTCGCGCGGCAACACACCCGGTCGAAGTCGTGGTGCTGACGGGAAGGCCAGAAGGGCTCGAGGTCATGGCGACCCGTCGCGGTGTGCTTCTGGTAGCTGGCCATGAGGCCATTGAAGCAGACGGAGGCCGACTGCCGGGACCCTTCTCTCACTGCTTGGACAGCGGGCCGATGTCGGGTGCGTCACCCCACGGCAACGCGAGAGGGCGCGCACCGCGAACGGTGAGCGCCCTCCGGGAAGCCGTGCGGACCGGGGGTCAGACCTGGCCGGCCTTCTCCAGCGCCGTGCAGCAGGTGTCGACGAGCAGGCGGGTCACCACGTACGGGTCGACGTTGGCGTTGGGACGGCGGTCCTCGATGTAGCCCTTGCCGTCCTTCTCGACCTGCCACGGGATGCGGACCGAGGCGCCGCGGTTGGAGACGCCGTAGGAGTACTCGTTCCACGGGGCGGTCTCGTGCAGGCCGGTCAGGCGGTCGTCGATGCCGGCGCCGTAGTTCTTGACGTGGTCGAGCGGCTTGGAGCCCTCGCCGAGCGCCTCGGCGGCGGTGATGATCGCGTCGTAGGACTCGCGCATCGCCTTGGTGGAGAAGTTGGTGTGCGCGCCGGCGCCGTTCCAGTCGCCCTTGACCGGCTTCGGGTCGAGGGTGGCGGCGATGTCGAAGTCCTCGGCGGTGCGGTAGAGCAGCCAGCGGGCCACCCACAGCTGGTCCGAGACCTCCAGCGGGGCCAGCGGGCCGACCTGGAACTCCCACTGGCCGGGCATGACCTCGGCGTTGATGCCGGACAGGCCGAGGCCGGCCTTCAGGCAGTTGTCGAGGTGGGCCTCGACGACGTCACGGCCGAAGATCTCATCGGCGCCGACGCCGCAGTAGTAGCCGCCCTGCGGGGCCGGGAAACCGCCCTTGGGGAAGCCGAGCGGGTAGCCGTCCTTGAAGAACGTGTACTCCTGCTCGATGCCGAAGATCGGCTCCTGCGCGGCGAACTTCTCCGCCACCTCGGCCAGCGCCGCTCGGGTGTTGGTGGGGTGCGGGGTGAGGTCGATGTTCAGCACCTCGCACAGGACGAGCACGTCGTCGCCGCCGCGGATCGGGTCCGGGCAGGTGAAGACCGGCTTGAGCACGCAGTCCGAGGCGTGGCCCTCGGCCTGGTTGGTGGAGGACCCGTCGAAGCCCCAGATCGGCAGCGCGTCCAGACCGGCGGGGGAGCCCGCGATGATCTTGGTCTTGGAACGCAGTTTGGCCGTCGGCTCGGTGCCGTCGATCCAGATGTACTCAGCCTTGAAGGTCACGGGCCACATCCTTCGGGGGTGTGTCTGGGCGCGTATCGCGGGTGCTGCGGCGCTGCGGCACTGAAACGCCGCCGGTGCTGCCCGGCAGCCTCGCAACGGGCGATTTCCCGGCCATTGCTCGGATGTGAACCCCGTGTTACCTGGTGGCGCTGTGCCGCACCTCATGGTGTGAGGGTGTCCGGCCCCGGGAAAGGCGCAGGTCACCGGCTCCCCTCCGTCAAGCCGGTGACCGGCACCGCGTGGCCCTGACGTGCCGGTCCCGCCGCCCCTGGCCGGGGGTGGCGGGACCGGTGACACGTACGAGGGACGGCCGAGGGGGTGGGCCGCCGCCTCAGTGGCTTCCCCGGCCGTCCGGCCTCACCCCACCTTCTCGATCACGGCCCGGCGGATCAGGAACTTGCCGGGCTCACGGACCTGTTCGAAGGCCGCGTTGTTCAGCAGCACACAACTGCCGGAGACCGAAGTGACCTCCACCGTCGTGGACTTGTTGTTGTCCAGGTTGGTGACCTTCAGTTTCGTGCCGGCCGGGAACTGGTTGCTGGACGCGGCGGGCGCACCGCCCTCGCCGGAGAGCGTGACCGTGGAGCCGTTGCACACCTGCTGCCCGGCGGCCGCCCCGCCGCCACCGGCGTTGCCCGCCGGGGCGGACGCGGCGGGCGGGGAGGCCGGGGCGGAGGCGGCCGGAGCCGACGGCTGGGCGGGCTGCGCCGGCTGCGTGGCCTGGGAGTCCTGAGCCGACTCCCCCACCACGCAGCCCGACGCCTCCTGCTTGCGCTTGATCTCGGCGACGACCGCCTCGCGGTTGGCGATCCGCGCCTCGGACTGGGCGTCGGGGGCGGCCCGCTGGTCCGCGATGAACTTCTGGTTGTTGCCGAGCGCGGTGGCGAGGCCCAGGCAGACCGTCGACTCCGAGGCCGACTTGGGGATCTGCGCGGCGTTCGACGTGCTCGCCATGACGAAGGCCCCGCCTCCCGCCACCGTCGCCGCGCTCACGAACAGCGCGATCTTCTTCTTCGTGCCGAGGGTTCTCCTACGCGACATGCGCGCCTCCTGCAGAGGTAGGGGAGCGTACGCCGCTATGTACGAGATACCGAACGGGGTTGCTCAGTGGTGGCGGAAGTCGCTGAAGTGACCTGCGCCACAAGGCGGTTGCCCGGCGTCAACGCCCCAGTGCGTCCCGTACGGCCTCCTCGGTGCGGGCCACCACCGCCGTGCCGTCGTCCGCGGTGATGATCGGGCGCTGGATCAGCTTCGGGTGCTCGGCGAGCGCCTTGATCCACCGGTCGCGCGCGCCGGCGTCCCTCGGCCACTGCTTCAGTCCCAGCTCCTTGGCGGCCGCCTCCTGCGTCCGGGTGATGTCCCAGGGTTCGAGGCCGAGACGCGCGAGCACGTCACGGATCTCGTCCTCGCCCGGCACGTCCTCCAGGTAGCGGCGGACGGTGTAGTCGGCGCCCTCGGCGTCGAGCAGCTGCACGGCGCTGCGGCACTTCGAGCAGGCCGGATTGATCCAGATCTCCATGGCGCTCACGGTACGCGCTCCCCGCTCTGTTCGATTTTCTGCCGACCCATCCGCCCTGCCGGGAACGGCCGTGACGGGCCGCCAACTACCGTCGCCACCTGGGCATTTACGGGCCCCCGTGCGCTGCCCGTTGTCAGTGCCCGGCGGTAAACTGTAAGCAGTGTTCGAGGGTGGCGCCGACGACGCCGACGTCTTCGGCGGACCGCCCGACCGCGACAGGAGGATGCCTGTGCCCGCTGCCGCCCTGAAGCCGAAGCCGCTGCCCACCCAGTCCACCGCGAAGCGTCCCGTCCTGCTCGACCTGCCGTACGCGCCCGTGGAGAAGCGGCCGCTGCCGCCGGGCCGGCCCCGCGAGTGGTACGTGACGCACAACCGCCGCCTGAAGGCGATGCGTCTGGCCATCGCCCTGCTCGACTCCGGCGTCTACCTGCCGAACCAGGCCCGCAACGAGACGATCCGCGACACGGCGGAGCTGATCGGTGTCCACCCGCCGTCGGACACGACGTGCCACATGGTGCGGGCGTTCATGCGCTACGCACGCTGACCGGGCCGTTCACGAGCGCCGGGTGCCCTGCCGAGCGGGGTGCCCGGCGCTTCGTCACGCGGCCCGCTCGGGTGCCGGGAACATCGGCGGGCTCAGGCGCGCGAAGCCCTCCTGGCGTTCATAGGGGAAGTGCGGGTACGGCGCCGGGCGGTGACTGGCCGCGTCGAGTCGCGCCACCTGCTCGGGGGTGAGGCTCCAGCCGACGGCGCCGAGGTTCTGCCGCAGCTGCCGCTCGTCACGGGCGCCGATGATGACGGAGGAGACGGTGGGGCGGCCGAGCAGCCAGTTGAGGGCGATCTGGGGGACCGCCCGGCCCGTCTCCCCGGCGATCTCGTCCAGCACGTCGACCACGGTGTAGAGGTGCTCGTCGTCGACCGGGGGGCCGTAGTCGGCGGTGCCGTGCAGCCGGCTGCCGGCCGGGAGCGGGGTGCCGCGCCGGACGCGGCCGGTGAGGCGGCCCCAGCCGAGCGGGCTCCACACGAGCGCGCCCAGGCCCTGGTCCCGGGCGAGCGGCATCAGCTCCCACTCGTAGTCGCGTCCGACGAGGGAGTAGTACACCTGGTGCGCCACGGGGCGCGGGTGCCCGTGCCGCTCCGCCGCCGCGAGGGACTTCATCAGCTGCCAGCCGGCGAAGTTGGACACGCCGGTGTAGCGCACCTTGCCCGCCCGGACGAGCGTGTCCAGGGTGGCCAGGACCTCCTCGACCGGGGTGCCGGCGTCGAAGGCGTGCAGCTGGAACAGGTCGATGTGGTCGGTGCCGAGCCGGCGCAGCGCGGCCTCGCAGGCGGCGATCAGCCGCGAGCGCGACGCACCCGCCTCGCCCGGTCCCTCGCCCGTCGGCAGGCCGGTCTTCGTGGAGAGGATCACCTGGTCGCGGCGGCCCTTGATCGCCTGCCCGAGCACCTCCTCGGAGGCCCCGGCGGAGTAGACGTCGGCGCTGTCGAACAGCGTGACGCCCGCGTCCAGGCAGATGTCCACCAGCCGGCGGGCCTCCCGCGTGTCGGTCGTGCCCCAGGCCCCGAACAGCGGGCCCCGCCCGCCGAAGGTCCCGGCGCCGAAGCTCAGCGCCGGGACCATGAGCCCGGACGCGCCCAGTCGTCTGTATTCCATCCAGCCCCTCCTCGATCCTGGTTAACGGTTCTCTGGTCCCGTTAGTAGTCATTAAGGTAGCAGGGCGGAGCCGCTAATGGAACAGGAGTGCCGTTATGGACGTCGGAGGCGAGCCCGGGACCCTGCGGCCCGGGGGACGGACCGCCCGGGTACGGGAGGCGGTGCTACGGGCGGCCGAGGACGCCCTGACCGAGCAGGGCGTCACCGGACTGGACCTGGCCGACGTCGCGCGCCGCGCCGGGGTGGGCAAGACGACCGTGTACCGCCGCTGGGGGACGGTGACCGGGCTGGTGGCCGACCTCCTGGCGGACATGGCCGAGCAGTCCGCGCCGCGCACCGAGACCGGCTCCCTGCTGGGCGACCTGACGGCCAACGCCCGGCTCGTGCAGCGGACCCTGACGGACCCCCGGCAGGGCGCGCTGTTCAAGGCGCTGATCGCCGCCGCGACCGGCGACCCGAAGACGGCTGCGGCCCTGCACCGCTTCTACGACGTCCGGGTCAGGGAGTGGGCACCGTGCGTCCGGCAGGCCGTCGCCCGGGGCGAGGTGCCGGAGGGCACCGACGCGCACGAGGTGATCCGGGCCGTGTCCGCGCCGCTCTACTACCACCTGCTGATCAGCGGCGGCCGGCTGGACGAGCCCCTGGCCGACCGCGCGGCCCTGGCCGCGGCGACCGCGGCCCGGGCGGGGGTGTACGTACGGCAGGCCGCCGGGGGGTGACGTGCCTGTCCGGCGGGGGGTGACGTGCCTGTCCGGCGGAGAGTGACGTACCTGTCCGGCGAGGTGGCGACTGCCTCGGGGGACGTGCGCGTTCAGCCTGGCGGGGTGACGGGTTTCTGCCCTCGGGGTGGCGTGCTCACCCCGCGGGGGTGGCGTGACCCTGCCCGCCGGGTGTGGCGTGCCTGCTCGGGGTCGCCGAACTGTCTCGTCGGGGTGGCGTGCCCGCTCGGGGTCGCCGAACTGCCTCGGGGAGGGGGTCGCTCAGCCCGCCGCCAGTTCCTTCTCCAGCGGGGTGCGGAAGCGGGGAGTGATCCTGGTCGTGCCCACCCAGCCGGTCAGCCGTTCCGCCGCCGCCTCGATCGCCGCGTGGGCGTCCCGGCCCACGCCCTCCTCGTCGAGGATGCGCCAGACGATCTCCCCGTCGGCCCGCTGGGCCCAGCCGCCGATCACACGTCCGTTCCACCACACCGTCGGCCCGACGTTGCCGCTGCGGTCGAACAGGGCGGGCCGCAACTCCGGTGCGAGGTACCAGTCGCGCCCCTGCCAGCCCATCGCCGTGGGGTCGAGGGCGGGCAGCAGCGCGGCCCAGGGCTCGTCCGGCTCGGGCACCGGACCGGTGTCGTCCCGTGTCACGTAGCCCGTGCCCTCGTCCAGCTCCACCGGCCGCGCCCCGATCGCGGACAGCGCCCTGCGGACCTCGGTCACCCGCCACCCCGTCCACCACTTCAGGTCGGCCTCCGTCGCCGGACCGCACGCGGCGAGCCACCGCCCCAGCAGCTCGGCCCGGGCCCGCTCCCCGTCCAGCTCCGGGTGCTCCGGCGCGACGGCCCAGCGGAACTGGCTGGACGTCCAGGAGCCGAGCGGCCGGCCGCGGACGACCTTCCCCTCCACTCCCAGCACCTTCAGCAGACGGGTCGAGACGGTGTGCACCCCCTCGTAGCTCTTCCCGGCCCCGTACACGAACCGCTCCTTCAGCCGCGGCTCGTCCCGGGCGAGCTCGGCGGCCGTCGCCTGCCCGCGCCGCGCCAGGGCGGCCAGCGCCGACTCCTCGACCTCCTTCAGCCAGGCCGCGTCCGGCGCCCCGGCCGCCGCCATGTGCGTGAGCAGCGCGGCCCGTTCCCGGGCGGCCACGGCCAGGCCCGTCGAGGCGTGCACGACGGCGGTCAGGGCCGTCGGGAACACGAACACGGTGTGCCGCATGCCGTGCATCCGCACCAGGGAGCGGTCCTCGTACAGCGCCCGCCCGGTCTCCTCCACCGTCCCCGACGGGTCCGCGAGCCGTGCGCCCACGGCCAGGTACACCGTCGCCGGGTCCGTGCCGTGCAGCGCGACGAGCGCGCCGGCGACCTCCTCGGGCGTGGCCGCCTTGCCCTGTCCGGCCAGCCGGTGCCGCAGCGCCAGCCGCGCCCGCCGCTCCACCATGCCGATGTACCGCTCCGCCGCCACCATCCCGGCCTCCCTCGCCGCGGCTCTCGCCCGCATGACCGCACCGACCGCACCGCCCACATCATCACGGGCGCCACTGACATCGGCCGCCACCGGCCGTGCGGCCGCGATGCGCCCGCCGCCTCAGCCGTCTCGCCGGCCGTATCGCTCCGGCAGCCCCGTCACCTACGCCTCCGGGCCCTCTCCCAGGACCTCGGGTGTCAGCCCGTACCGGCCGGGCCACCCCCGCGGTTCGCCGCCCGGGGCTCCACCGCGTACCCGGGCACGGACGGCCACCGCACGGTGAGCACGACCGACTCCTCCTCCGCGTACCAGGAGTGATCGACACCGGGTCCCCACACGACGTAGTCCCCCTGCCGCTCCAGCAGCACGCTGCGCCCCGGCAGCTCGACCCGGAAACGTCCGCTGACCAGGACGAGCAACGCGGTGCGTGCTTCACCGCGCACCCACTCGGCCCGCTCGTCCCCCCGGGGATGGACGCCCCACTTGATCTCCACGGCGTCGCTGTGCCGCGGATCCCCCGCGTCCTTGAAGTGCCCGAGGAGCCACCCCCGGTCCAGGGCGGCGTCCTCGCCCGCGTTCCCCGTGTACACGCTGTCGCTCACGGCCCGGACGCTAACAGCCCGACTCCGGGAGCGGCCGGCTGGCTAGTACGGGGGGCGGAAGCCGGTGTAGCCGAGCAGCACGATCAGCGCCGCCACGCATCCGAGCACCACGGCCGTCGAGACCCAGGACGACCACGAGCCCCGCCGCCGCGACCGCCCGTGCTCCGGATCGGGCCGGAACGGCACGGGGCCGGGCGGATTGTCCTTCCACCGCGCGGCGAGCATCCGGGCCCGCGCCGAGGGCTCCTTGTGCGCGGCGCTGTCCGCCCAGCGGAGATCGAACTCGCGCTCCTGGCCGTCCTGTTCGTGCTCGGGCATCTTCCGCTCCACCCCCGTGTGGTCCCTGTCAGCAGAATAGAACAGACGCCCGTGCCCCCGCTGCGCGAGGCACAGCGGGGGCACGGGCGATCCGTCTCGGTCAGGCGCCGATCACACGTCGAAGTACAGCTCGAACTCGTGCGGGTGCGGACGCAGCTGCAGCGGCGCGATCTCGTTCGTGCGCTTGAAGTCGATCCACGTCTCGATCAGGTCCGGCGTGAAGACATCGCCCTGGAGGAGGAACTCGTGGTCGGCCTCCAGCGAGTCCAGGACCGCCGGCAGCGAGGTCGGCACCTGCGGGACGCCCGCGTGCTCCTCGGGGGCCAGCTCGTACAGGTCCTTGTCGATCGGCTCGGCCGGCTCGATCTTGTTCTTGATGCCGTCCAGGCCCGCGAGCAGCAGCGCCGAGAAGGCCAGGTACGGGTTGCCGGAGGAGTCGGGCGCGCGGAACTCGACGCGCTTGGCCTTCGGGTTGGAGCCGGTGATCGGGATACGCATGGCCGCGGAGCGGTTGCGCTGCGAGTACACCAGGTTGACCGGCGCCTCGAAGCCCGGGACCAGGCGGTGGTAGGAGTTCACCGTCGGGTTGGTGAAGGCCAGCAGCGACGGGGCGTGCTTGAGGATGCCGCCGATGTAGTAGCGGGCGGTGTCCGACAGGCCCGCGTAACCGGCCTCGTCGTAGAAGAGCGGCTGGCCGCCGGCCCACAGCGACTGGTGGACGTGCATGCCCGAGCCGTTGTCACCGAAGATCGGCTTCGGCATGAAGGTCGCGGTCTTGCCGTTCTTCCACGCCACGTTCTTCACGATGTACTTGAAGAGCTGGAGGTCGTCGGCGGCGGCGAGCAGCGTGTTGAACTTGTAGTTGATCTCGGCCTGGCCGGCGGTGCCCACCTCGTGGTGCTGGCGCTCGACCTTCAGGCCGGCCCGCTCCAGCTCCAGGGAGATCTCGGCGCGCAGGTCGGCGAAGTGGTCGACCGGCGGGACCGGGAAGTAGCCGCCCTTGTAACGGACCTTGTAACCGCGGTTGTCCTCAAGGGCACCGGTGTTCCAGGCACCCGCCTCGGAGTCGATGTGGTAGAAGGACTCGTTCGCGCTGGTCGCGAAGCGGACGGAGTCGAAGACGTAGAACTCGGCCTCGGGACCGAAGTACGCCGTGTCGGCGATGCCGGTGGAGGCGAGGTAGGCCTCGGCCTTCTTCGCGACGTTGCGCGGGTCACGGGAGTACTGCTCGCCCGTGATCGGGTCGTGGATGAAGAAGTTGATGTTCAGCGTCTTGTCCCGGCGGAACGGGTCGACCCGGGCGGTCGACAGGTCCGCGCGCAGCGCCATGTCGGACTCGTGAATGGCCTGGAAACCCCGGATCGAGGAGCCGTCGAAGGCCAGCTCCTCGTCGGCGTCGAACGCCTCCGCAGGCACCGTGAAGTGCTGCATCACGCCCGGGAGGTCGCAGAAGCGGACGTCGATGAACTTGACGTCCTCGTCCGCGATGAACTTCTTGGCCTCGTCGGCGTTCTGGAACATCCAGCTCCTCCTACTCCCGACCGTCCCGCCGGGGTGGTAGTTCGATCGTGCGGCCAGTGCGGGTGGCACACGCTGACCTCGACCCTAGGGACGGGTGATTTCTCGGGCGTGACTCATTTGTTTCGCACAAGTTAACCGGCTCTCCTTCCACCGTAGCCCCGGCGCACCCCGCCGTGCTCCGGTCATATACGGGCGCAGTACCGTGGACGGGTGGACAACAGGCAAGCACTCGGATCGTGGCTCTCCGGGCCCCGCGCGGCGGCGGAAGAGGCCGGTGTCGACTTCGGCTACCGGGGTGAGCAGCTCGGTCTGCCCGAGGAGGGGCCCGGCTCGATCGCCCGCCCGGGCCGCCGCCTCGGCGCCCTCGCCGTGGACTGGGGCCTGAGCCTCCTGATCGCATACGGCCTCATCACCCAGAGCTACAACGAGGCCGCGCAGATCTGGGCGCCGCTCATCATGTTCGCGCTGATGGTCCTCACGGTCGGCACGGTCGGCTTCACCCCCGGCAAGCGCCTCTTCGGCCTGCGGGTGCTCGCCCTGGACACCGGCCGGGTCAGCCCCTGGCGCTCCGCGCTGCGCACGGTCCTGCTGTTCCTCGCGATCCCCGCCCTGATCTGGGACCGCGACGGCCGCGGCCTGCACGACCGGCTCGCGGGCACGGTCGAGGTCCGCATCTAGCGGACGTCACCCACCGCGCCCACCCCACGCACCGCACCCACCGCGCCCACAGACGTCGAAGACGTCACCCACCGCGCGCACAGACGCCGAAGGGGCGCCCGGACCAGTCCGGGCGCCCCTTCGGCGTCTGTGCGGCGGGATCAGCGGGCCTTCGGCCCGCCCCCCTTCGGCAGCCGCATGCCCTTGGGCATCGGCCCCTTCGGCAGCGGCATGTTGCTCATCAGGTCGCCCAGCGCGCGCAGCCGGTCGTTGGTGGCGGTGACCTGCGGGCCGGTCAGCACGCGCGGCAGCTTCAGCATGGTCGTGCGCAGCTTCTTCAGCTCGACCTGGCCCTCGCCCGTGCCCACGACCAGGTCGTGCACGGGGACGTCGGCGACGATGCGGTTCATCTTCCGCTTCTCGGCGGCCAGCAGGGTCTTCACCCGGTTCGGGTTGCCCTCGGCGACCAGCACGATGCCCGCCTTGCCGACGGCACGGTGCACCACGTCCTGGTTGCGGTTCATCGCCACCGCGGGGGTCGTCGTCCATCCCCGGCCGATGTTGTCGAGCACGGCCGCGGCGGCCCCGGGCTGTCCCTCCATCTGGCCGAAGGCGGCCCGCTCGGCCCGGCGCCCGAACACGATCGCCGTCGCGAGGAAGGCGAGCAGGAGGCCCAGGATGCCGAGATAGATGGGGTGCCCGATCAAGAAACCGATCGCGAGGAAGACACCGAAGGTGACGATTCCGACAGCCGCGAGTACAAGACCGATCTTCTTGTCGGCCCTGCGGGTCATCTTGTAGGTCAGGGCGATCTGCTTCAGTCGCCCGGTGTTCGCAGCGTCCGCTGCGGATTCCTGCCTCGCCATGCCACGAAGTCTACGTGGCCCCACAAGCGCGGACGACGGCAGTGTCCGCGGGGCCCTGTGGGGGAGGGCCCGGGCTCAGGGACGGACGGCGGCGGAACGGGACAGGGACTGCTCGAGGACACGCTGTGCCTCGACCCGGTCCTTGGCGCGACGGCGGTCCTCCAGGACGGAGGTCCAGGCGTTGCGGCGTGCGGTGCGCTGACCGCCGCTCATCAGCAGCGACTCGACCGCGCGCAGTGCGGTCGTGAAGGACGGGATGGCGGTGGCGCGAACGGGCGCGGCCTGCATGGGTGAGGTCCCCCCTCGGCAAGGGTGTACGTGCTGTGAGTCCAGCGTCACTGTTTGGTGTTACCAGGGCGTGACCGACCGGTCAAACACCCATGAAGCCCCGGCGGTCGGCGGCGGAACGCCGACGCGGCCCCGGCGAGTGCCCTCATCTGCGAGGACGTCCGGGACCGCGTCGTATCGGTCGCTACTGGCGGGTAGGGTCTTGTGCGCGAATTCACACGCCTGTCCTCCGCCGTACGGGGAAGGGCGGTGACGGTTCGTCAGACGGCCTGGGGCGCGACGCGCGCGTCCCGCTGCTCCATCGCCATCCGGTACAGCCGCCCCGCGCGGTAGGAGGAGCGCACCAGCGGGCCGGACATCACGCCCGAGAAGCCGATCTGCTCGGCCTCCTGCTGGAGCTCCACGAACTCGTGCGGCTTGACCCAGCGCTCCACCGGGTGGTGCCGCACGGAGGGGCGCAGGTACTGCGTGATGGTGACGAGTTCGCAGCCCGCGTCGTGCAGCTGCTTCAGCGCGTCGCTGACCTCCTCACGGGTCTCGCCCATGCCGAGGATCAGGTTCGACTTGGTGACCAGGCCGTAGTCGCGGGCCTCGGTGATGACCTTCAGGGAGCGCTCGTAGCGGAAGCCCGGGCGGATGCGCTTGAAGATCCGGGGGACCGTCTCGACGTTGTGCGCGAAGACCTCGGGGCGCGAGGAGAAGACCTCCTCGAGCTGCTCCGGGATCGCGTTGAAGTCCGGGGCCAGCAGCTCGACCTTGGTGTGGCCGCCCTCGCGGCCCGCGGTCTGCTGGTGGATCTGGCGCACGGTCTCCGCGTACAGCCAGGCGCCGCCGTCCTCCAGGTCGTCGCGGGCGACGCCGGTGATGGTGGCGTAGTTCAGATCCATCGCGACCACGGACTCGCCGACGCGGCGCGGCTCGTCCCGGTCGAGCGCCTCGGGCTTGCCGGTGTCGATCTGGCAGAAGTCACAGCGCCGGGTGCACTGGTCGCCGCCGATGAGGAAGGTCGCCTCGCGGTCCTCCCAGCACTCGTAGATGTTCGGGCAGCCGGCTTCCTGGCAGACCGTGTGCAGGCCCTCGCTCTTCACGAGGTTCTGCATCTTCGTGTACTCGGGGCCCATTTTCGCCCGGGTCTTGATCCACTCGGGCTTGCGCTCGATGGGGGTCTGGCTGTTGCGGACCTCCAGGCGCAGCATCTTGCGTCCGTCGGGTGCGACTGCGGACACGACCGGCTCCCTAGCGTTTGATTCTTCGGCGTCCTCAAGGGTACGCCCGTGGATTTGAATGCCTCTGTGTGGTGTCAGCCGCTCCCCGCGCGCGTTTATGCCGCCGGGGTCCGCTCGATCTCGCGGGGCTTCAGCTCGGCGTTCTCCAGGACCTCCCGCAGGTGCCGTTCCACCACCGGCAGCACCTCCTCGATCGTCACGTCCCGGCCGAGCTCACCGGCGAGGGAGGCCACGCCCGCGTCCCGGATGCCGCACGGGATGATCCGGTCGAACCACTTGTTGTCCGGGTTCACGTTGAGCGCGAAGCCGTGCATGGTGACGCCCTTGGCGACCCGGATGCCGATCGCCGCGATCTTCCGGTCCTCACGGCGCTGGCCGGCGTTGGACGGGGCGTACTCCGGGCCGTTCAGACGCGGGTCGAACTCCTCGTCCTGCAGGCGCGGGTCGAAGTCCAGGGAGAGGCCGCCGAGCGCCGGGCGCTGGTCGACCGGGTCGCCGAGCACCCACACGCCGCTGCGTCCCTCGACCCGGGTGGTCTCCAGGCCGAACTCGGCGCAGGTGCGGATCAGGGCCTCTTCGAGGCGCCGGACGTGGGCCACCACGTCCACGGGGCGCGGGAGCTTCTGGATCGGGTAGCCGACCAGCTGGCCCGGGCCGTGCCAGGTGATCTTGCCGCCGCGGTCCACGTCGATGACCGGCGTGCCGTCCAGGGGCCGCTCGCTGTCCGCCGTGCGCCGGCCGGCCGTGTAGACCGGGGGGTGCTCCAGGAGCAGTACGGTGTCGGGGATCTCGTCGGCGAAGCGTGCCGCGTGCACCCGGCGCTGCTCGTCCCACGCCTCCTGGTACTCGACGGCCTCGTCACCGAAACCCATACGGACGAACCGCAACTCACTCACGGCAAGCGCCTCCCTCGAACGGGTGTGTAAGGCACGTATCGCGCCCAAGCCACTGTACGTCCGGCCCGTGCGCGTCAGTCCCGGGGGCAATCCTCACACGATCGGATGAATGTCCGGGAAAATGTGTGATGGGGTGCTTACTCTCCGCTACATTCGCGCCGTCCAGCAAGGCATAAGGCCTGCTCACAGGCAATCCGCGCACATCACGAAGGCCGGAAGGCAGGAGACCGCACCGCAGATGACGGAACGACCCGCGCAGCGCACCCCCAACCGACAGCTCGCCGCGCTCATCGCAGAAGCGGGGTTCTCCAACGCGGGACTCGCCCGTCGCGTGGACCAGCTCGGTCTCGAACACGGGCTCGACCTCAGATACGACAAGACATCCGTGACCCGGTGGCTGCGCGGCCAGCAGCCCCGCGGCACGACCCCCGCACTGATCGCCGAGGTGTTCACCCGGCGCCTGGGCCGCCGCCTCACCGCCCAGGACCTCGGCCTGGACGCCTGCGCCCCGGTCTACGCGGGCCTGGAGTTCGCGGCCACCCCCGAGGAGGCCGTCGACATCGTCAGCGGGCTGTGGCGCAAGGACTCCGGCAGCCACGCCGAGCTGCGCAAGATCGCCTTCACCCCGGCCGGGCTCGTCGTGCCCAGCCGGGACTGGCTCATCGGCCGGGCCGACGAGAAGGTGGCCCGGGGCGAGCAGCCCGCCCCGCGGATCCCGGCGCAGGGCCGCCCTGCCGCCCGCTTCCCGGTCACCGCCGAGCAGGGTGTGCCCGTCCTGCCCCGCCAGCGCGGCCAGGCCGAACGCGGACCCGGGCAGAAGGTCACCGCCGGGGACATCGCCGCCCTGCGCTCGGTCGGCGAGCTGTTCCGCACCCTCGACGACGCCTACGGCGGCGGCCACGCCCGCCAGGCCCTCGTGCGCTACCTGGAGCACGAGTGCGAGCCCATGCTGCGCGGCACCTACGGCGAGCAGACCGGCCGCCGCCTGTTCGCCGCCGCCGCCGACCTCACCCGGCTGGCGGGCTGGACCTCCTACGACATCGCCGCGCACGGGCTCGCCCAGCGCTATTTCGTCCAGGCGCTCCGGCTGGCCCAGGCGGCGGGCGACCGGGCCTACGGGGCGTACGTGCTGGTCACCATGAGCCGGCAGGCCGTCTACCTCGGGCACGGCCGGGAGGCCGTCCAGCTGGCCCGCGTGGCCCAGCAGGGCGTCGGCACCTCCGGCCCGCCCGTCGTCCAGGCCCTGCTGCACGCCTCCGAGGCGCGCGGGCACGGCGTGCTCGGCGAGGTCCGGGCCTGCACCGCGGCCCTGGTCCGCGCCGAGCGCGCCCTGGAGACGGCCCGGCCCGGGGACGAGGTGCCGCACTGGGCGAGGTTCTTCGACGAGGCCCAGCTCGCCGACGAGTTCGGGCACTGCCACCGCGACCTGCAGCAGTTCCGCGCCGCCGCCCAGCACGCCGAACGCTCACTCCAGCTGAGGGCCCCGTCCTACGCCCGCAGCCGTCTGTTCTGCCGGGTCGTCCTCGCCACCGCCCGCCTGGGCCTCGGCGAACTCGACCAGGCCTGCCAGCTGGCGGCGGAGGCGGCGGGCCAGGCGGCCGAGATGCGCTCGGTGCGGGCGGTGGAGTACGTCAGGGACTTCGAGCGCAGGCTGGAGCCGTACAAGGACGCGGCGCCGGTGCGCAGCTACCGCGACAAGGTGGCGGCGTTGGGGTAGGGGCCGTGCCTCAGGGGCCTCAGGGGCCTCAGGGGCCTCAGGGGCCTCAGGGGCCTCAGGGGCCTCAGGGGCATGGGGCGGTGCCGGTGTGCGGCTTCGCCGTGTGGGTGCGAACAGCCTTCACGCGCCCGCACCCGGCGCGTCACCTACGCGGCCCGTGGCACGGACGGCACAGGATCGGCGACGTGCATCGACCGCCCCGCCCCCAGGTCCGCCAGGATCGCCGCGGACGCCCGATGCCCGGAGTGCAGCGCACCCTGCACCGTGCTGGTGTCCCGGTGGTCCCCGCACACGTACAGCCCCGCGAGCAACCGCACCGGCCGCCGCAGATCGTGCGGCGGCCGCATGGCGGGCACCGCCTCGGCCGTGTGGTGCACCGCCAGCGTCTCCCAGCGGGCCGTCGACACCCCGTACAACCGCGCCAGGTGCATCCGCACGGCCGTGTCGACGTCCCCCGGCGGCCGCCCCAGCACGGTCGACGACACCAGCGCCCGTCCCGCCGGGGCCCGGGACGGATCGACCTGGCTGACCACCGCCGTGTGCGCGACCGGACCGCCCAGGTCCGCGTCGAGCAGCAGCGACGCCCCCGTCCCCGGCGGCTCGTCGGTCGTGTGGTGCACCACCGTCACCGGGTGGAACTCCGGCACCCGCAACCCGGGAAGGAGCTCGGCCGCGGCCCGCGCGCCCGTCGCCACCAGCACCGCGCGGCACCGGATCTCGCCGTGCTCCGCGGTGGTCACCGAGGTCGTGGAGACCGAGGTGACGCGCACGCCCGTGTGCACGGTGCCGGCCGGCAGCATCTGCGCCAGCCGCTCCGGCAGGGCCCCGGCGCCGCCCTCCGGCAGGCACAGCCGCCCGCCCGCGAAGGCGCGCAGCGCGAGGTCCGCGCACCGGCTGGACGTCGTCAGGTCCGGGTCGCACAGCAGGGCGGCGAGCAGCGGGCGCAGGAAGCCGTCGATCGTCCGGGCGGGCAGCCCGCGGGCCGCGAGGGCCGCCCCGGCGGGCAGCTCGGGGCGGGCCAGGAGCCGTTCGGCCGGGGTGCCCGCGAGCCGGGTCAGCGCGGCCCCCAGCCGCGCCTGGTCCACGGCCGTGCCCAGCGGGGCGCCCGGCCGGCTCCGCGGGACGGAGACCTGACGGCCGGGCACGGCCACCGGCCGCCGCAGCGGCCTGGGTACGGACGGCTGGCGAGGCGCACTCGCCAGCGTCCGCACCGCGTGCAGTGCGCCCCGTGCGCCCCCTGAGCCCTGCTGGACGCCCGCACGATGGTGGCGGCCGTCGCCGTGCAGCAGGACCCCGGGAGCGAAGGGCCTCAGGGCCAGCCCGCCGAGGCCGGGGGTCAGCCGTAGTTCGGGATACGCCGTGGACAGCAACTGGCCGACCCGGTCGAGCCGGAAGCCGTCGATCTTCTCCGTCCCCATGCGGCCGCCGACACCGTGGGCGGCCTCCAGGACCATGGTCGTCACTCCTGCGCTGGTCAGCCGGTGCGCGGCCGAGAGTCCGGCGACCCCGGCCCCCACGACGACCACGTCCGCCTGGTACGCGGGCTCAAGCACGTGCCCCTCCTCGAGGTTGCGCGGGCGCTGGAGACGTCATGCCCTCAACAGGCCGCAGGGATACGCGAGTTCTGGTCGAGGGTAGGGCCGTGATCGGTCAGGGGGAGTCGCGCATCGACAGGGCACGGTCGCACAGCGGTCGCATACGGATGCCGTGTGGGCAGGAAGTGGTCACAGGGGGCTGGTGTGCGCAGGGACGCGGTGTCCCGAAAACGCCGCCGGGCAGGCGGGAGGGGCCGCTCGCGCGGAGCGGCCCCCCGGCGGACCGTCACAGAGCCGCCCGGATCGCCCCCTCGATGTCCGGGAAGGCGAACCGGAAGCCCGACTCCAGCAGCCGCGTCGGCAGGATCCGCGCGCTGCCGAGGACGTCCCCGGCCATCTCGCCGAGCACGGACCGCAGGACGGGCGCGGGCACGGCGAACAGCGTCGGCCGGCGCAGCACCCGCCCCATCGCCGCCGTGATCTCACGGTTCGTCAGCGGATTCGGGGCGGTCAGGTTGAACGGCCCGGACAGGCCGTCGGTGTCGATGAGATGCCGGATCGCGGCGACCTCGTCGTGCAGCGCGACGAACGACCAGTACTGCCGCCCGTCGCCCATCCGCCCGCCGAGTCCCGCCTGGAAGAGCGGGAACAGCCGCCCCCACGCCCCGCCGTGGCGGGAGACGACCAGCCCGGTCCGGGTGAACACCGTGCGGACACCGGCCTCCCGGGCGGGGGCCGTCGCCGCCTCCCACTCCACGCACAGCTCGGGCAGGAAACCCGTCCCCGGAGGCGCGTCCTCGTCCACCGCCCGGTCGCCGGTCTCGCCGTAGTAGCCGATGGCGCTGCCGTTGACGAAGACCCGCGGCCGGTCCTCGTCGTCGAGGGAGGCGACCGCCCGGGCGAGCGCCGCCGTGCCGTTCACACGGCTGTCGCGGATCCGCTGCTTGTACGCATCCGTCCAGCGGCGGTCGCCGACCCCGGCCCCCGCCAGATTGACCACCGCGTGGCAGCCGGCGAGACCGGCCGCGTCCGCCCTTCCGCCCTCCGGGTCCCACCGGACCTCGTCCCGCGCGCGAGGCGTACGGCGCACGAGGCGCACCACCTGGTGCCCGTCAGCGGTCAGGGACCGCGCCAGGGCGCTGCCGATGAGACCGGAGGCGCCGGTCACCGCGATGCGTCGCATGGCTCATATCTTGCCCGGCGGCGGGATAAAACCCCCGTCGGGAGGGGTGCGCCCGGCGTAGCGTGCGTCCATGCCGACTCCGCACATACGACCCGCACGTCCCGGGGACGACGATGCCCTGGGGCGGCTCGACCGCGCCACCTGGTCGCCGCTGCACGCCGTCCAGCCCCGCCCCGAGCCGCCGTACGCGCCCTTCTTCAGCGAGCGTGACCCGGCGGCGGAGTGCCTCGTCGCCGAAGTCGACGGCGCACTCGCCGGATATCTCCGGCTGGGCACCGCGACGCCGCTCGCGTGCAACGCCCACGTCCGGATGATCCGCGGACTGGCCGTCGCCGAGGAGGCCCGCGGGCAGGGCGTCGCGCGGGCCCTGCTGCGGGCGGCGGGGGAGGAGGCCAGGAGACTGGGGGCGCGGCGTCTGACCCTGCGCGTGCTGGCGCACAACGCGCCGGCCCGCGCGCTCTACGCGTCCGAGGGGTTCGCCGTGGAGGGGATCCTGCCCGAGGAGTTCTTCCTCGACGGGACCTACGTCGACGACGTCTTCATGGGCCGCTTCCTGTGAGCCCGGCGGCGGGCCGCTACGACGCCGCCGGCTCGCCCGTGTCCACCGGCGCCGTCGCGCGGGCCGCCCGCTGTGCGTCCGGGGACACCTCGTCCGCCGTCAGCACGTAGCCCGTCTCGGCGTCCGAGGTGGAGCGGGCGAAGACCACGCCGAACACCCGGCCCTCCGGGGTGAGCAGCGGACCGCCCGAGTTGCCGGGGCGGACCGTGGAGCGGATCGAGTAGATCTCACGGACGGCCGTCCCGTCGTTGTAGATGTTCTGGCCCGTCGCCCGCACCCGGTTGGCGACCGTCGCCGCCTGGAGGTTCAGGTCGCCGTCCTCCGGATACCCCGCGACGACCGCCGCGTCGCCGCGCCCGGCGTCGTCCTCGAAGCGCAGCACGGGCGCCTTCAGCCCCGGCACGTACAGCACCGCCACGTCCTTCTGCGGATCGAAGAGCACCACGCGGGCCTCGTACGTCCGCCCGACCCCGCCGATCTGCACGGTCGGCTCGTCGATGCCGGCCACCACGTGGGCGTTGGTCATCACGTGCTCGCGCGCGTACACGAACCCGCTGCCCTCGCGGCCCTGTGTGCCGGCCACGCCCTCGACCTTCACCGTGCTCAGCTTGGCGGCGTTCGTCGCGGCCGCCGTGACGCTGTCGCCCGAGGGCCGGGCGACCTCGGCCGTCGACTCGTTCTCGAACGGGTTGAACACCTGCGGGAAGCCCGCCTGCGTCAGCGCCGACGTGGCCTCCGAGAACCACGCCGGAGTCGTGTCGGGCATCGTCCGCTGCACCGTGCCGAGCAGCCGCGAATCCCGGATCGCCGAGGTGACCAGGGGCGACGAGGAGGCGCCCAGGACGCTCGCGGCCACCCACGCCACGATCAGCACGGCGACCGCGTTGGCCACGGCCCCGCCGATCCCGTCCGCCGACCTCAGCGGCCCCCGGTCCAGCTCCCGCCGCAGCCGCAGCGCCAGGCGCCCCGCCAGCTCGTGGCCGACCACCGCCGGCAGCAGTACCGTGAACACCGCCGCCACCGTCGCCCGGGTCGTGCCCGGCTCGACCAGGTCCATCACCGACGGCAGGATCCACACGCCGACGGCAGCGCCGCCCACGAAGCCCGCCAGCGACACGCACCCGGCCACCAGCCCGCGCCGGTACCCGGACGCCGCGTAGGCCAGGACGACCAGCAACAGCAGGATGTCGAGCAGGTCCACGCAACGCCGCCTTTCTCTCGGACCCTTCAGTACGTGGGGGAAGGGCCCGGTGATCAGTCACCCGCGCACGGATGATCCGAACCGGCCACGCGCGCGTGCACTCGGAGAAACGTCGCGGACCGTGACGATGGTTCCACCGGGTGGCACATCACACATCGCGGACGGACCGGATCAGGCCGACAGTGGGACCATGCGTGTCTTCCGCGGACGGCGGGGTGCGCGGGGGCGCCGCGCCGCCGGGACACCCGGTACGGCCGGTATGCCGCGCGCGGCCCGGGTGGCGCTCGGCTGTGTGCCGGGCGTCGCCGCCGTCGCCGCGCTGATCCTGTGCGCCCACGGCGTGGAGCACGCCGCCGAGACCGCCGCCCGCGCCGCCGCCCGCCCCGCCGCCCCGCCGCACGCCGCCCCCCGGCCGCCCATCGTGCCCCGGTCGCACTGGCTGGGCGACGCCGCCCGCCGGCAGCCCCGCCCGCGCTACGACGACCGCGTCGCCGCCGTCTTCGTCCACCACACCGACTCGCCCAACGGCTACGACTGCGCCGACGCGCCCCGCATCATCCGGGACCTCTACACCGGCCAGACCGGCAGCCGCGACTGGGACGACATCGGCTACAACTTCGTCGTCGACCGCTGCGGCACCATCTACGAGGGCCGCGCCGGCGGTGTCGAGAAGGCCGTCACCGGCGCACACACCCAGGGCTTCAACCACCGCACCACCGGCATCGCCGCCCTCGGCACCTTCACCGAGGGCCTGCCCGTGCCCCGGCCGATGATCCACGCCATCGCCGCACTGTCCGCCTGGAAGCTGGGTCTGACGGGGACCGACCCGCGGGCGAGCGTGCGCCTGGTCTCCAGCAACGGGCTGAGCCGCTACGCGGCCGGCACCACCGCCCGGCTGCCCGCCGTGGCCGGTCACAACGACGGCTACATGACCAGCTGCCCGGGCGCCGCCCTGCACGCCCGCCTGCCCGAGATCCGGCAGCTCGCGGCCCGGCTCCAGGGCCGGCCCGCGCCCGCACAGGAGGGCCACAGCGAACGCGCGGCGTCGTCACATCCGGGCCCCCTACGGTCGTCCCACCAGGCAGCGGACCGGAGGCGGGGACCATGAACAGCAGCGGCGGGCGGGACGCCCGGGCGCGTACGCGGGGGAGGGGCCGGAGCCCCTGGGCGGTGCTCGGCGCGGTCGCCACCGTCGTCCTCGGACCGGCCGCTGCCACCGCCTCCGCCCTCGGCCGGGCCAACGCGGCCCCGCTGCACCCCGCGGTCAGGCCCGAGCGGACGCGCGCATACCCTCCGCCCGGCGCCGGGGCGTCTGATCAGCCCCTGAAGCGCTCCCACAACCGGGGATAGCGCTCGGCGAGCAGCCGCTCGTTCTCGAAGTCCAGCGGGGTGCCCTCCGGCTCGGCGGGCGGGGGCGGGATCCCCAGGTCGGGCGCGACCACGCCGGTGAGCTGCTCATAGGCCTCGTCGGCCGCGTAGCCGAGTTCCTCGCCGTCGCCGTCGATCTCCTCGTCGAAGTCGTCCAGGAGGCCGGCGAGCGCGTCCGGATCGTGCAGGGCGCCCTCGAAGACCTCCCGGCCCTGGCCGATCAGCCAGCACCGGAAGAAGTCGAAGGCGTCGTCGCTGGCCCCGTCGAGCAGCACCCAGGCGGCACCCCACAGGTCCCAGCGGTAGGCGCGGTTGTAGCGGGACTCGAAGTGCCGGGCGAAGTCCAGGACCGAGTCCGGGTCCAACTGGGCGAGCCGCTCCACGAGCAGGTCCGCCTGCTCCTCCGGGTCGCCCTCGGCGGCCTCCCGGGCGTCGTCCACCAGCTCCCAGAACTCCGTCTCGTCCATCACGGGTCAAGCATCGGCCCTGGGACACAGGGGCGCACCCGGAGTGCGCGGGATCGTTATGCGCCGCCTTCGGGACCGTAGAGGCGGGCCAGCCGCACCGCGTCCGCCGCGAACCGCTCCCGCAGGCCCTCCGGCGCCAGCACCTCCACCTCCGGGCCCAGCGCCGTCAGCTGGGTGTGGGCGACCTCCTCGGACTCCACCGGCAGATCCACCGTCACCCACCCGTCGCCGTCCGGAGCGTCCGCCCCGGCCAGGGCCTCCCGGGCCGACAGCGAGTCCAGCGCGTACGGCAGCCTGCGCACCCCCTCGGGGGAGAGGCGCACCACGACCCGCGCCCGCAGGATGGACCGCGCGAACTGCTCCGCCCGCTCCTCCCAGAACGCCGGCAGGTCGAACTCCGGCTCCCGCTCGAAGCGCTCCTCACCCGGTTCCACCGCCGTGAACCGGTCGATCCGGTACACCCGGTGGGACGCGCCCCCGGCCACCCGCGCGCAGAGGTACCAGACGCCCGCCTTCAGCACGAGCCCGTACGGCTCCAGCTCCCGCGAGACCTCCTCCTCGCCGCGCCGGTAACGGGCGCTGATCCGCCGGTCGTCCCACACCGCGTCCGCGACCGCCGGCAGCAGCGCGGGCGTCTTCGGCTCCTTGAACCAGTTCGGGGCGTCCAGGTGGAAGCGCTGCGCCGCGGTCCGGGAGGCGTCCCTGAGGGACGGCAGCAGCGCCGCCGACACCTTCAGCCGGGCCGCCGAGGCCGCGTCCTCCAGGCCCATCTCGCGCAGCGCCCCCGGCACCCCGGACAGGAACAGCGCCTCGGCCTCGCCCCGGTGCAGCCCGGTCAGCCGCGTCCGGTACCCGCCGACCAGCCGGTAGCCGCCCGCCCGGCCCCGGTCCGCGTACACCGGCACGCCCGCCTCCGACAGCGCCTGCGCGTCCCGCGTCACCGTCCGCTCCGACACCTCCAGCTCCCGGGCGAGCTCGGCGGCCGTCATGGAGGGCCGGGTCTGGAGCAGCAACACCATCTTGATCAGCCGGGCAGCGCGCATGGCCACATCATGCAGCAGGCCCCCGCCGGGGCGGGGGCCTGCCGATCAACGGTCCGTGTCCGTGGGAGGACTCACAGACCGTACTTCTCGCGCGCTTCCTTCACGGACGCGGCCTTGACCTCGCCGCGCTTGGCGAGCTGGGCCAGGGCCGCGACGACGATGGACTCGGCGTCGACCCCGAAGTGGCGGCGGGCCGCCTCACGGGTGTCCGACAGACCGAAGCCGTCGGCGCCCAGCGAGGACCAGTCCTGCTCGACCCACTGCGCGATCTGGTCCGGGACCTGGCGCATGTAGTCGGAGACCGCCAGCACCGGGCCCTCGGCGCCCTGCAGCGCCTGCCGCACGAACGGCACCCGCTCCTCGCCACGCAGCAGCGCCTCGTCCGCCTCCAGGGCGTCCCGGCGCAGCTCGCTCCAGGAGGTCGCCGACCACACGTCGGCGGCCACGCCCCACTCGTCGGCCAGCAGCCGCTGCGCCTTGAGCGCCCAGTGGATGGCCGTGCCGGAGCCGAGCAGCTGGATCCGCGGGGCGTTGGCCGGCACGGTCACGCCCGCCGACTCCGCCGTGTTGAAGCGGTACAGGCCCTTGACGATGCCCTCGTCGATGCCGGCGACGGACGGCTTCGCCGGCTGCGGCAGCGGCTCGTTGTAGACGGTCAGGTAGTAGAAGACGTCCTGGTCCTCGCCCGGGGCGGCCTCGCCGTACATCCGGCGCAGACCCTCCTTGACGATGGCCGCGACCTCGTAGGCGAACGCCGGGTCGTACGTCAGCGCCGCCGGGTTGGTCGCGGCGATGACGGGGGAGTGGCCGTCGGCGTGCTGCAGGCCCTCACCGGTGAGCGTGGTGCGGCCGGCCGTGGCGCCGACCAGGAAGCCGCGGCCGAGCTGGTCGCCGAGCTGCCACATCTGGTCGGCCGTGCGCTGCCAGCCGAACATCGAGTAGAAGATGTAGAACGGGATCATCGCCTCGCCGTGCGTCGCGTACGACGTCGAAGCGGCGATGAAGTCGGCCATCGAACCGGCCTCGGTGATCCCCTCGTTGAGGATCTGGCCGTTCTTGGCCTCCTTGTAGTACATCAGCTGGTCGCGGTCGACCGGCTCGTACGTCTGGCCCTTGGGCGAGTAGATGCCGAGCGAGGGGAACAGCGACTCCATGCCGAAGGTGCGCGCCTCGTCGGGGACGATCGGCACCCAGCGCTTGCCCGTCTCCTTGTCGCGGACCAGGTCCTTGACCAGGCGGACGAACGCCATGGTGGTGGCCACGTTCTGCGAGCCGGAGCCCTTGTCGAAGGAGGCGAACGCCTTCTCCGCGGGGGCGGGCAGCGGCGCCACCGGGTGGACGCGCCGGGCCGGGGCCGGACCGCCGAGGGCGGCGCGCCGCTCCTGGAGGTAGCGGACCTCGGGGGAGTCGGCGCCGGGGTGGCCGTAGGGAACCACTCCGTCGACGAAGTCGCTGTCCTTGATCGGCAGGCCGAGCAGGTCGCGCATGTTCTTGAACTCGTCCACCGAGAGCTTCTTCATCTGGTGGTTGGCGTTCTTCGACGCGAAGCCCTCGCCGAGGGTGTGGCCCTTGACCGTCTGGGCCAGGATCACGGTCGGCGCGCCCTTGTGCTCGACGGCGGCCTTGTACGCGGCGTACACCTTGCGCGCCTCGTGGCCACCGCGCGAGACGTGGAAGCACTCCAGGATCTTGTCGTCGCTCAGCAGCTTCGCCATCTCCGCCAGCGCCGGGTCGGCGCCGAAGAAGTCCTGGCGGATGTAGGCCGCGTCGCGCGTCTGGTACGTCTGGATCTGCGCGTCCGGTACCTGGCGCAGGCGGCGTACCAGCGCGCCCGTGGTGTCGAGCTGGAACAGCTCGTCCCAGGCCGTGCCCCACAGCGTCTTGACGACGTTCCAGCCGGCGCCGCGGAACTGGGCCTCCAGCTCCTGCACGATCTTGAAGTTGGCGCGGACCGGGCCGTCCAGGCGCTGCAGGTTGCAGTTGATGACGAAGGTGAGGTTGTCGAGCTCCTCACGGGCCGCGAGCGCGAGGGCCGCCGTCGACTCGGGCTCGTCCATCTCGCCGTCGCCGAGGAACGCCCACACGTGCGAGGCGGAGGTGTCCTTGATGCCGCGGTTGGTCAGGTAGCGGTTGAAGCGTGCCTGGTAGATGGCCGACAGCGGGCCGAGGCCCATGGAGACCGTCGGGAACTCCCACAGCCAGGGCAGGCGGCGCGGGTGCGGGTAGGAGGGCAGGCCGTTGCCGCCGGACTCGCGGCGGAAGTTGTCGAGCTGCTGCTCGCTCAGCCGGCCGTCGAGGAACGCGCGGGCGTAGATGCCGGGGGAGGCGTGGCCCTGGATGTAGAGCTGGTCGCCGGAGCCGTCGGCCTCTTTGCCCTTGAAGAAGTGGTTGAAGCCCGTCTCGTAGAGCCAGGCGGCGGAGGCGAAGGTGGCGATGTGGCCGCCGACGCCGTACTTGCTGCCGCGGGTCACCATCGCGGCCGCGTTCCAGCGGTTCCACGCGGTGATGCGCTGCTCCATCGCCTCGTCACCGGGCACGTCCGGCTCGGCGGAGGTGGGGATGGAGTTGACGTAGTCGGTCTCGAGGAGCTTCGGCAGCGCGATGCCGGCGCCCTCGGCGCGCTCCAGCGTGCGGCGCATCAGGTACGCGGCACGGTGCGGCCCGGCTGCCTTGGCGACCGCGTCCAGGGAGGCCTGCCACTCGGCGGTCTCCTCCGGGTCCCGGTCGGGGAGCTGGTCGAGCTCGCTCGGCTGGATGGCGTTGGGGTCGGTCATGTCGCCGCCTTCCTCAGTCGAAGGGGGTTCCCTCACGTAAGGGGATCGGGGGTGCCCTTGGTCTTTGGCAGGACAGGGCTGGGGCTCGGGTGGCAAGCCCGTCGGCGACTGTAACTCCCTGATCGATGATCGATCAAAGGGTTGAGGGCGAAAACCTCTTGATCACGAGAAAGTAGGCACGCGGTGCCTCGCGCGGTGGCACGCGGTGACGGGTTTCGGCGCGGTTTTCGCAGGTCGGAGGCGTTTGAGCGGGGTCGCGCTCGGGTGTCACGCCCGGGGCGCGCACCCCAGGACATGCGCCTTCACGAGTTCCGCGATCCGGGGGTCACGGCGCTTGAAGGCGGCGACCAGCTCCTCGTGCTCCTCCGCGTACGACTGCTGCTGCGTGCCCAGCCAGCGGATGGACAGGGCCGTGAACACCTCGATGCCCAGGCCCTCCCAGGTGTGCAGCAGGACGGAGTTGCCGGCGGCGCGGACCAGCTCGCGGTGGAAGGCGACGGTGTGCCGGACCTGGGCCGTGCCGTCGGAGATCCGGTCGGCCTCGTACAGGGCGCTGACGTGCGGCTCCAGCGCCGAGCAGTCCTCGGCGAGGCCCGGGGCGGCGAGCTCGGCGGCGATCGCCTCCAGACCGGCCCGGACCGGGTAGCTCTCCTCCAGGTCGGCGGCCGTCAGGTTCCGTACGCGCACGCCCTTGTTCGGGGCGGACTCGATCAGGCGCAGCGACTCCAGCTCGCGCAGGGCCTCGCGGACCGGGGTCTGGCTGACCTCCAGCTCCGTGGCGATCCGCCGCTCGACGATCCGCTCGCCCGGCTGCCAGCGCCCGCTGATGATCCCTTCCAGGATGTGCTCGCGGATCTGTTCGCGCAGCGAGTGGATGACGGGCGCGGTCATGAAGGCTCCTCGGTCGGGATCGACGTTTAGACAATACGGCCGGTTCGCTCCGCGGGTGGGGCCGACGAGGGCGCTGTCGCGCAGGTGAGACGAGGCGCACACAGTGTGTGCGGCGCGTGCGGGCCCGGGCCGGACGGGATCCGGGCGGCTGCGGGCCGTCGGTGCCCGATCGCGCGGTTCCCCGCGCCCCCGAGCAAAAGCCGGTGCCCCCGCTCGGAGACGATCCGAGCGGGGGCACCGTACAGCCGTACCGGCGATGGAGGTCAGAGACCGAGCTCGACCTCGAACTCGCCGGCCTCCAGGATGGCCTTGACCGCCGTCAGGTAGCGGGCGGCGTCGGCGCCGTCCACCAGGCGGTGGTCGTAGGAGAGCGTCAGGTACGTCATGTCCCGGACGCCGATGACCGGGCCGTCCTCGGTGTCGATGACGGCCGGGCGCTTGACCGTGGCGCCGATGCCGAGGATGGCGACCTGGCCCGGCGGCACGATGATCGTGTCGAAGAGCGCGCCGCGCGACCCGGTGTTGGAGATGGTGAAGGTCGCGCCGGACAGCTCGTCCGGGGTGATCTTGCCGGCCCGGACCTTGCCCGCGAGCTCCGCCGTGGCCTTGGCGATGCCGGCCAGGTTGAGGTCACCGGCGTTCTTGATGACCGGGGTCATCAGGCCCTTCTCGGAGTCCACCGCGATACCGATGTGCTCGGTGTCGAAGTAGGTGATGGTCCCCTCGGCCTCGTTGATCCGGGCGTTGATCGGCGCGTGGGCCTTCAGCGCCTGGGCCGCGGCCTTGACGAAGAACGGCATCGGGGAGAGCTTGACGCCCTCACGGGCCGCGAACGCGTCCTTGGCGCGGGCGCGCAGCTTCATCAGGCGGGTGACGTCGACCTCGACGACCGAGGACAGCTGGGCCTGCTCGTGCAGGGCCTTGACCATGTTGTCGCCGATGACCTTGCGGATCCGCGGCATCTTGACGGTCTGGCCGCGCAGCGGGGAGGCCTCCAGGGAGGGGGCCTTCTTCGCCGCCGGAGCGGCCGCGGCGGCCGGAGCCGGGGCAGCGGCGGCGGCCTTGGCGGCCTCCGCGGCGGCGACGACGTCCTGCTTGCGGATGCGGCCGCCGACGCCCGTGCCCTTGACGGTGGACAGGTCGACGCCCTGCTCGGCGGCGAGCTTGCGCACCAGCGGGGTGACGTAGGCACCGTCGTCGGCCGGCTTGGCGGCGGCCGGGGCGGCCGGGGCCTGGGCCGGAGCCGGGGCGGGCGCGGGAGCGGACGGGACCGGCTCGGGGGCCGGGGTGGTCTGCTGCTGCGGGGCCGGAGCCGACGGGGCCTGCGGGGCCGGGGCGGGCTGCGCCGGAGCGGGAGCGGGAGCGGGAGCCTGGGCCTGCGCCGGAGCCGGGGTGGGCTCGGGCTGGGCCGGGGCGGCCGGGGCCTCCTGCGCGGGGGCGGCCGCCGGGGCGGCACCCGCCTCGCCGATGACGGCCAGCTTGGCGCCGACCTCGGCGGTCTCGTCCTCGCCCACCACGATCTCCAGCAGCGTGCCGGAGGCCGGGGCAGGGATCTCGGTGTCGACCTTGTCCGTCGACACCTCCAGCAGCGGCTCGTCGGCCTCGACCGTGTCGCCGACCGACTTCAGCCAGCGGGTGACGGTGCCCTCGGTGACGGACTCGCCGAGCGCGGGCAGGACGACGTCCGTGCCCTGGGCGGAGCCGCCGCCGGCCGCGGCGTCGGCGGTCGGCGCGGGCGCCGGGGCGGCCTGCTCGGTGGAGGGGGCGGCCGCGGCCGGCTCGGGGGCGGGCTCGGCCACCTGCTGGGCCTGCGGGGCCTGCTCGGCGGCCGGGGCCTCCTGGGCCGCGGGCGCGCCGCTGCCGTCGTCGATCAGCGCCAGCTCGGCGCCGACCTCGACGGTCTCGTCCTCGGCGACCTTGATGGAGGACAGCACGCCGGAGGCGGGGGAGGGGATCTCGGTGTCGACCTTGTCGGTGGAGACCTCGAGCAGCGGCTCGTCGGCCTCGACGCGCTCACCCTCGGCCTTCAGCCAGCGGGTGACAGTGCCCTCGGTGACGCTCTCGCCGAGCGCCGGAAGGGTTACGGAAACCGCCATGGTTTCGGTTGCTCCTTACGGAAAGTGCGGAAGTCTGTGTCGTCGCGTTCGTCGACCGAGGGGTCAGTCGTGCGCGTGGAGGGGCTTGCCGGCCAGGGCCAGGTGGGCCTCGCCGAGCGCCTCGTTCTGCGTCGGGTGGGCGTGGATCAGCTGCGCGACCTCGGCGGGCAGCGCCTCCCAGTTGTAGATCAGCTGGGCTTCGCCGACCTGCTCGCCCATGCGGTCGCCGACCATGTGGACGCCGACGACGGCACCGTCCTTGACCTGGACGAGCTTGATCTCGCCCGCGGTGTTCAGGATCTTGCTCCTGCCGTTGCCCGCGAGGTTGTACTTCAGAGCGACGACCTTGTCCGCACCGTAGATCTCCTTGGCCTTGGCCTCGGTGATGCCGACGGAGGCGACCTCGGGGTGGCAGTACGTCACCCGCGGGACGCCGTCGTAGTCGATCGGGACGGTCTTCAGACCGGCCAGACGCTCCGCCACCAGGATGCCCTCGGCGAAACCGACGTGCGCGAGCTGGAGGGTCGGGACCAGGTCACCGACGGCGGAGATGGTCGGCACGTTCGTGCGCATGTACTCGTCGACCAGGACGTAGCCCCGGTCCATGGCGACGCCCTGCTCCTCGTAGCCCAGGCCCTGCGAGACCGGGCCGCGGCCGATGGCGACCAGCAGGATCTCCGCCTCGAACGTCTTGCCGTCGGCGAGGGTGACCTTGACGCCGTCCTGGGTGTACTCGGCCTTCTCGAAGAAGGTGCCCAGGTTGAACTTGATGCCGCGCTTGCGGAAGGCGCGCTCCAGCAGCTTCGAGCTGTTCTCGTCCTCGACCGGGACGAGGTGCTTCAGGCCCTCGACGATCGTGACGTCGGTGCCGAAGGACTTCCACGCGGAGGCGAACTCGACGCCGATGACGCCGCCGCCCAGGATGATCGCGGACTTCGGCACGCGGTCCAGCACGAGGGCGTGGTCGGAGGAGATGATCCGGTCGCCGTCGATGTTCAGGCCCGGCAGCGACTTCGGCACGGAGCCGGTCGCCAGCAGCACGTGGCGGCCCTCGACGCGGCGCCCGTTCACGTCGACGGAGGTGGGGGAGGACAGCCGGCCCTCACCCTCGATGTAGGTCACCTTGCGGGAGGCGACCAGACCCTGCAGGCCCTTGTACAGGCCGGCGATCACGCCGTCCTTGTACTTGTGGACGCCCGCGATGTCGATGCCCTCGAAGCTGGCCTTCACACCGAACTGCTCGCTCTCGCGGGCCTGGTCGGCGATCTCGCCCGCGTGCAGCAGGGCCTTGGTGGGGATGCAGCCCCGGTGCAGGCAGGTGCCGCCGACCTTGTCCTTCTCGATCAGGGCGACGTCCAGGCCCAGCTGCGCCCCGCGCAGGGCCGCGGCGTAACCACCGCTGCCACCGCCGAGGATCACTAGGTCGAAAACGGTGCTGGCGTCGTTCGCCACGTCACGTCCTCCATGCATGTGCGCCGTGAGCCGGTCTTCACTGACCGGCAGGCGGCTGGTGTCCGGCCGCTCGTTCTTCGGCCCTTCGGTGGGGCCCTGTCCTGCCGAGCCCCATCTTCGCACTTGTCAGCACACAAGGAGACGCCGGGCTGCGGTGTGAGACGCCCCACGTTCACATGAGCCGCCCCGGAAGGGGCGCGGGGAACTGTGCGACCAGCCCCCACGCCCCCGTACTCGCCGCACGGCCGGCGAGACAGAGCTCTCGGGCGAGGGTCAGCCCAGATCGCCCGCGGCCGTCAGCTCCGCCA
This sequence comes from Streptomyces sp. NPDC015242, assembly GCF_043079125.1. Classification (NCBI taxonomy): domain Bacteria; kingdom Bacillati; phylum Actinomycetota; class Actinomycetes; order Kitasatosporales; family Streptomycetaceae; genus Streptomyces; species Streptomyces sp. NPDC015242. The sequence continues at coordinate 225,937 of NZ_JBIBUF010000012.1, forward strand.
GCCGCACCAGCGTCCGCACAGCGGACCCCGTGCCGCCCTTCGGCGTGTACCCGAACGGCCCGCCCTCGTTGAAGGCCGGCCCGGCGATGTCGAGGTGCGCCCACGCGATGCCCTCGCCGACGAACTCGCGCAGGAACAGACCGGCGACCAGGCCGCCGCCCATCCGCTCGCCCATGTTCGCGATGTCGGCCGTGGCCGAGTCCATGCCCTTGCGCAGGTGCTCCGGCAGCGGCATCGGCCACGCCGGCTCCCCGACCTCCTCGGCGGCCTCGTGCACCGCGGAGCGGAACGCGTCGTCGTTGGCCATGATGCCGAAGGTCCGGCTGCCGAGCGCGAGCACCATCGCGCCGGTCAGCGTCGCCACGTCCACGATCGCGTCCGGCTTCTCCTGCGACGCGGCCCACAGCGCGTCGGCCAGCACCAGCCGGCCCTCGGCGTCGGTGTTGAGCACCTCGACCGTCTTGCCGCTGTACATCCGCAGCACGTCACCCGGACGGGTCGCCGACCCGGACGGCATGTTCTCGGCCAGGGCCAGCCAGCCGGTGACGTTGACCTCGAGGCCGAGCCGCGCGGCGGCGACGACCGCGGCGAACACCGAGGCCGCACCGCTCATGTCGCACTTCATCGTCTCGTTGTGACCGGCCGGCTTCAGCGAGATGCCGCCCGAGTCGTACGTGATGCCCTTGCCGACGAAGGCGAGGTGCTTCTTCGCCTTGGACGAGGTGTACGACAGCTTCACCAGGCGCGGTCCCGCGGCCGAGCCGGCCCCGACGCCGAGGATGCCGCCGTAGCCGCCCTTGGCCAGCGCCTTCTCGTCGAGCACCTGCACCTTGATGCCGTGCTCCTTGGCCGCGGCCTGGGCGATCGCGGCGAAGGACTCGGGGTTGAGGTCGTTGGGCGGGGTGTTGACCAGGTCGCGGGCGCGGTTGAGCTCCTCGGCGACGGCGACGGCGCGCTCGACCGCGGCCTTGTACGCCCTGTCGCGGGGCTTGCCGCCGAGCAGGGTGACCTCGGCGAGCGGGGCCTTGCCGTTCCTCGCCTTGGGGTCCCTGCCGTTCTCCTTGTAGGCGTCGAAGGAGTACGCGCCGAGCAGCGCGCCCTCCCCGAGGGCACCGGCGTCGGCTGCGTCGGCCACCGGCAGGGCGAAGGCGGCCTTCTTGGCGCCGGCCAGGGTGCGCGCGGCGACGCCGGCCGCCTTGCGCAGGGCTTCGGCGTCGTAGCCGGCGTCCTTCTCGGGCACCGCGCCCAGGCCCACCGCCAGCACGAGCGGTGCCTTGAAGCCGGACGGCGCCGGCAGCTTCGTCACCTCGCCCTCGGCACCGGAGGCGCCGAGCGTCTCCAGGACGCCGGCGAGCCTGCCGTCGTACGCCTTGTCCACGGCCTCGGCGCCCGGTGCGACGACCGGCCCCTTGGCTCCCTTGGCGACACCGATCACGATCGCGTCGGCCCGCAGACCGGACGCCGCGGCGGTGCTGAGAGTGAGAGCAGTCACGGTGGTGAAATCTCGCTTCCGATGTGAAGTTGCACGTGGTCGAACGGTGTGGGTCGACCGGGCCCGACAGCCGACCCTATGCGGACCTCGCAGAGCGGGTCTCACAGGGCCTTTCCCGGTGCGGCGAACACTCGACGACGAGACTACGCGCGTGGCCCGGTTCGCTCATTCCTGCGGGCGTTCACCTGACGGTGGCACAGTGGCCATTTCTTGATCCCTCACACCGGTGAACCAGGTCACACTCGTCGAAGATCCGGTGAGCGTCCCGCTCACCGCTGCGCGATCCCCGCGGTCCCTGCTCCCATGACGCACGAGGACCCCGGGGGATCTTCTGGGGGAGGGACCATGGCGCTGCGTGCGCGCAGATGGAGAAACACGGCCGCCGCCGTGACGGTGGCGGGCATGATCGGGACGGGGGCACCGGCCCCGGGGGCGGTGGCCGCGGAGGTGCCGCGCGTCGATCTGCGGGTGCTGGTGGTCGACAACGGCGACAGCCCCGTCAGGGCGGTCACCGCCCGGCTCAGGGAGACGGGCGTCCCGTACACCACGGTCGACCTGAACGACACCGGGCGACCGAGGATCACCGAGTCGTTCCTGAGCGACACGGTCGACGGCCGGCCCCGCGCCAAGTACCAGGGCGTCGTCCTGCCGAACGAGGCCCCGTTCGGCGCCGGCTCCGCCGAGCAGACCGCCCTGGAGACCTACGAGCGGACGTACGGCGTCCCGCAGGTCGACGCCTACACCTGGGCCCACCCGGCGGTCGGCCTCGACTACACGAGCGAGGGCGGCTGGGCCGGCACCCTCGACGGGCGCGAGGCGTCCGTCACCGCGGCCGGGAAGGCCGGCTGGTTCGGCTACCTCGACGGCGCCTTCCGCTTCGAGGACAACGCGCCCGGCGTCCAGGAGAGCTACGGCTACGTCGCCCGGCCCCGGGCCGGGTACACCAGCTACGTCGACCTCCCCGTGCCCGGCGGCACCGGCCGCGGCAGCCTGGTCGGCGAGTACGCGCACGACGGCCGCCGCGAACTCGTCGTCACGTTCGCCTACAACGGCAACCAGCAGCAGTTCCGCCTGCTGGCCCGCGGCATCGTCGAGTGGCTCACCCAGGGCGTGCACCTTGGCCGGACGCGCAACTCCTTCGCGGTCCACGTCGACGACGTCCTCGCCCCGGACAGCCGCTGGGACACCGTCCGCAACTGCACCCCGGGCGACTTCGACTGCGCGGACGGCGACGGCGAGGGCACCACGCCGATCCGCATGACCGCGGCCGACGCCGCCCACGCCGCGCAGTGGCAGCGCGAGCACGGCTTCACCATGGACATGGTCTTCAACGCCGGGTCGGGCGAGGAGTGGAGGGCCCAGCACGGCGGCACCGACGCCCTCGCCGACCGGCTGCTCGCCGACAAGGCGCAGTACCGCTGGGTCAACCACACCTGGACGCACCCCTTCCTGGGCTGCGTCCAGGACACCTCCACCGTGCCGTGGAGGTGCGCGAAGAACCCCGACGGCTCGACGGCGTACATGAGCCGCGCCGAGATCGCCGCGCAGATCCGCGACAACCACACCTGGGCCGTGAACAAGGGCCTGGCCGTCGACCGCACCGAGCTGGTCACCGGTGAGCACTCGGGCCTCAGGACGCTGCCGCAGCAGCCGGACGACAACCCGAACCTGGCCGGCGCCCTCGCCGACACCGGTGTCCGGTGGATCGCCTCGGACAACTCCCGCGAGCCCGGGCAGCGGACCGTCGGCAGGGCACTGACCGTGCCGCGCCACCCGATGAACGTGTACTACAACGTGGGCACGGCGGCCGAGATGGCCGACGAGTACAACTGGGTCTACACCTCACGCGCCGACGGCGGCAGCGGCGTCTGCGAGGACAACCCCACCTCGACGTGTCTCGACGAGCCGCTCGACCCGGCCACCGGCTACGCCGAGCACATCGTCCCGCAGGAGGCGCGCACCGCCCTCGGGCACGTCCTCGCGGGCGACCCCCGGCCGCACTACGCCCACCAGTCCAACCTGGCCGAGGACCGGCTGCTCTACCCGGTCATGGAGCGGGTGCTCGACGGCTACCGGGCCCTGTTCGCCGACAACACCCCGCTGGAGAACCCCCGGCACAGCGCCATCGGCACCGAGGTGCAGCGCCGCGCCGCCTGGCAGAAAGCCCTGGCCGACAACCGTGTCACGGCGTACCGCGTCGGGAACACGGTCACCGTCACCGCCCCGTCCGGGACGCAGATCCCGGTGACCGCCCCGGAGGGCACCAGGCAGCAACTCGTCCTGGGCACCACCGCCTTCGGCACCCCGTACGCGGGAGCCCGCTCGGCCTGGGCGACGCCGGCCGCACTCCGGTCGGACCTGACGCTGAAACTCCCGTAGAGGGAGCGCCCGAAGGGGCGCGGGGAACTGCGCGACCAGCCACGAAGAGCCCGCACCCGGGATCCGGCAGCAGTTCCCCGCCCGCCGTCCGCACACAGGGGGAAACACCGCATGAGGCGCACAGGCCGTCATGTCACCATGCTCACCGAAGGCACCTACCCGCACGTCCACGGCGGCGTCAGCACCTGGTGCGACCAGCTCGTCAAGGGCATGCCGGAGGTCGACTTCCACCTCGTCTCGCTCACCGGCAGCGGCCGCGAGCCCGTCACCTGGGAGCTGCCGCCCAACGTCCGGCAGCACACCGCGGTCCCCCTGTGGGGCCCGCGTCCCGGCCGGCGCCGGCCCCCGTACGGCAGGGCCCGCCGCCGCTTCACCGAGACCTACGAGCGCTTCCTGCTCTCCTTCCTCGACCCCGGCTCCCACGCCGACTTCGGCGAGTCCCTGAGCGAGCTGGCCGAACCGGCCAGGGACGGGCACCTGCCGGCGGCCCTGCGCACCGAGGGGGCGCTGCGGTCACTGATGTGGATCTGGACCATGCCGCATCTGCCGACGGCCGCCGCCCGCCCCACCCTGCACGACGCGCTCACCGCGACCGACCTGCTGGAACACGCCCTGCGCCCGCTCGGTGTGCGCATACCCGCGCACACCGACGTGGCCCACGCCGTGAGCAGCGGCCTGGCGACCCTGCCCGCGCTCGCCGCCCGGCACCTGGACGGCGTGCCGTTCCTCCTCACCGAGCACGGCATCTACCTGCGCGAGCGCTATCTCGGCCACCGCCGTGACACCCGGCGCTGGCCCGTGAAGGCGTTCATGCTGGGCTTCCACCGCGAACTGAACTCCCACGGCTACCGGTCCGCCGACCTGATCACCCCGTGCAACCGGTACAACCGCCGCTGGGAGGAGCGCGGCGGCGCCGACGCCGACCGCATCCGCACGGTCTACAACGGCGTCGACCCGGCCGCCTTCCCGCACGCAGGCCCCGAGCCCGAGGTCCCGACCCTGTCCTGGTGCGGCCGGATCGACCCCATCAAGGACCTGGAGACGCTGATCCGCGCCTACGCCCTGGTGCGCGCCGGGATCCCGGCGGCCCGGCTCAGGCTCTTCGGCCCGGTCCCGCCCGGCGGTGAGGCCTACCGCACCCGCCTGGAGAAGCTCGCCGCCGAACTGGGCGTCACCGACGGCCTGACGTTCGAGGGCCGCGTCAGCGAGGTCTGGCGGGCCTACGCGGCCGGGCACCTCGTCATGCTGTCGTCGATCTCGGAGGGCTTCCCGTTCTCCGTCATCGAGGCCATGTCGTGCGGCCGTACCACGGTGTCCACGGACGTCGGCGGCGTGCGCGAGGCCGTCGGCGACACGGGTCTGGTGGTGCCGCCGCGCGAGCCCGAGAAGATGGCCGCCGCGGCGCTGGCCCTGCTCCGGGACGGCCGGCGGCGCCGCGAACTGGGGGAGTTGTCACGGCAGCGGGTCATCGACCGGTTCACGCTGCGCCGCTCGGTGGACGCCTTCCGCACCATCTACGAGGAACTCGCGGGCGGGGACGAGGTGTACGAGCCGGCGCTGGAGACCGTGGCCGACTGGACCCTGGAGCTGCGCGACCCCTGGTACGCGGCCGTCGCGACGGACGGAGCCGACTGGTGAGCGAAGACGTCCGGACGCCCCCGGGCCCCCGCCCCGGCACCACCCCCCTGCCCGGCGTCCCCCGGCAGCGCACCCCCGGCTGGGCCCGCCCCGACCCGGTCGACGAACTCGCCGGCCGGCTGGAGGACTTCATCGCCGCCGCCGTCCACCCGGACGAGATAGCCGCCCTGCTGGAGTCCGACGGCCTCTCCGACGACCGGATACGCGAGCAGTACGGCGAGAAGAGCTCCTTCGCGCTCGCCGAGACCCTCTACGCGCGCGTCGCGCGCCGCCATCCCGAACCCGAAGGCCCGGCCCCCGACCCCTGGCGGATCGGCCTGCTCGGCTGCCTGCTGCGCGGCGTCGTCTTCGCCCTGCCCGGCCTCGCCCACGTGCTCGGCGCACCGCTGTTCACCGGCCCGGACGACCTCGGCCTCCCCGCCGGCACCGTCCCGCTGCTGGCCGGTGCCCTGTGCGGCTGGACGTGGAACCAGGGCCTCGCCCACCGCGCGTACACCTGGCTGGGGCTGGGCGACCGCACGGCCGCCCGGCGCGCCCTGCTGCTCGGCGCCCCGGCGGGCGCGCTGCTCGGTGCCCTGGTCGCCCTGGTGTGCGCGGGCGGCGCCGGTCCTGCCGTGCTCGCCTTCGCCGCCGGACAGTCCTGCTACCTGGCCGCGGCGACCGTCCTGCTGGTGCTGGGCCGTGAACGGCACCTGCTCACCGCCCTCGCGCCGATGGCGGCGGGCGCGGTGCTGTCGCTGGTCCACCCGCTGCCCCGGACCGCCGGACTCGCCCTGCTGCTCGGTTCCCTGGCCGCGGTCGCGGTGCTCGCCCTGCGCGAGGTGGCGCCCGCACTGAAGAACGCGGGCGGCTGGACCGCGGGCCTCGCCGCCCTGCTCCCGCTCGGCGCGCCGGGCACCGTCCCCGCGCCCCGCGGCCCCGCCGGCCCCCGCCTCACCACCTCCCTGCCCTACGCCCTGTTCGGCCTGGGCACGGGCGTCCTCGTGCTGTACGCGGCCCTCGGCGATGTGCTCGCCGGCGAGACGCACAGCGCCGTCTCCGCCCCCGCCGCCGTGGCGCTCACCCTCTCCATGGGCCCCGCCGAATGGCTGCTGTACCGCTTCCGCAGCGGCAGCCTGGCCGGGCTGCGCGCCTCCGGCACCGCCCGGGAGTTCCGGCGCGGGACGGTCCTCACGCTCGGCAGGTGCCTGGCCGCCTACCTCGCCGCGCTCCTCGCGCTGAGCGTCGCGGCGGCGGCCCTGTGGCCGCACGCCCCCGTCCCGGGCGGGGTCCGGACGGCCGGGCTGCTCCTGCTGGGCGTCCTGCTGTGGACCGGCCTGCTGCTCCAGTCGTTCGGCGCGGTCACCGGCGCGACGGCGGTGTGCTGTGCCGCGGCCCTCGCCCAGACCCTGCATATGGCCACCGGCACCGGAGACCCGCACGCGGCGGGCGCGGTGGTGTACGGCACGGCGGCCGCCGTCCAGACCCTCGTGGTGTGCGCCCTGCTGGGAAGGGCGACCGCCCACCGATGAGCACTCTCCTGGTCCCCTACTACGAGCACCCCGCGCTGCGCCCCGCCGAGTGGGACGCGATCGTCGCGGCCGCACCGCGCCTCTACGGCGTCGTGCTCAACCCGGCCAGCGGCCCCGGCGACCGCCCCGACCCGGCGTTCGCCGAGGTCGCCGGCCGGCTGCGGGCCGCGGGCGTGCGGGTCCTCGGGTACACGGACACCGGCTACGGCCGCCGCGCCGCCGCCGACGTCGTCCGCGACCTCACCCGGCACCGCGACTGGTACGGCACCGACGGCGCCTTCCTCGACCAAGTAGCGTCCGGACCCGGGGACTTCGCGCACTACCAGCGGCTCGCCGTCACGGCCTGGGGCGTGGGCTGCGGCACCCTCGTCCTCAACCACGGCACGGCACCGCATCCCTGCTACGCCCGTATCGCCGACGTGCTGGTCACCTTCGAGGGCACCTGGGAGACGTACCGGACGCTGCCTCCGCCGGCCTGGCCCGGCGGCCCGGACGTACGCCTGTGCCACCTGGTCCACGCCGTTCCGCCCGGCGCCGACCCGGCGAGCCTGGCGCGGGCGCGGGGCGCGGCGGTGTACTGCGCGGTGCCCGGGGCGGGGGATCATCCATGGGGCACCCTGCCGCACACCCTGGAGACCACCTCGTGAGACACCCGCTGCTGCCCGTCGTCCTGCTGCTCCTGCTCCTCGCGGGGTGCACCCAGGCCCCCGACGACAAACCCCGCCCCCGCTGGCAGCCCCGCCCCGGCACCGCCTGGCAGTGGCAGCTCAGCGGGCGCCTGGACACCTCCGTCGACGTGCCCGTGTACGACATCGACGGCTTCGACCACTCCGCGGACACGGTCGCCGGGCTGCACGACGACGGCCGCAAGGTCATCTGCTACCTGTCGACGGGCGCCTGGGAGGAATTCCGCCCGGACGCGGGGAAGTTCCCGAAGACCGTCCTCGGCCGGGGCAACGGCTGGCGGGGCGAGCGCTGGCTCGACATCCGCCGCACCGACGTGCTGGAACCCCTCATGGCGGCCCGTCTCGACATGTGCCGCGACAAGGGCTTCGACGCGGTCGAGCCCGACAACATGGACGGCTACCGCAACGACACCGGCTTCCCGCTCACCGCCGCCGACCAGCTCCGCTACAACCGCCTCATCGCCCGTCTCGCCCACGACCGGGGCCTGGCCGTCGGGTTGAAGAACGACCTCGACCAGATCCCGGAACTGGTCGGCGACTTCGACTTCGCGGTCAACGAACAGTGCGCCCAGTACGGCGAGTGCGGGGCCATGAAGCCGTTCATCGCGGCCGGCAAGGCGGTCTTCCACGTCGAGTACGAGGTGCCCACCGGCCGCTTCTGCGCCGAGTCACGGAAGCTGAAGCTGAGTTCACTGCTCAAGAAGTACGAACTGGACGCGTGGCGGCAGGAGTGCTGAGCCCGATCCCCGTGACCGTGGTGCCCGCCACCCGGTCGGCGAGGGACCGCCGGGCGGGCAGGAGGACCGGCAGCGCGTTCAGCAGGAACAGCGCCACGGCCACCGCCCACACCAGCACCGACAGCATGACCAGGCCCTCGATCAGCAGCACGCAGGCCACGGCGTAGACGGCGACGTCGGCGGCGGTGGTGACGGCGGCCCGCCGCGCGGCCCTGACCCGGCGCGGCGGGTACGGGCCGACCCGCAGCCCGACGACGGCCTTGCCCACGGTGCTCCCGGTCAGGGCCAGGCACGCCCACTGGTAGAGGAACACCGTCAGCACCAGCAGCCCGAAGGCCTGCTCGGCGTAGAGCACCGACGTGTTCCACAGGGACAGCCCGAGCTCCCGGGAGGCGCCGGCCACGTCACCGCGCGAGGAGAGCAGATCGAGGCCGCCGCGGGCGGCCAGCTCGGGCACGTCGGTGACCAGGGCCGATATCCGGTGGAAGGTCAGCGCGGCCAGCGCCGAGACCAGCACCAGCACCAGAGCGAAGTCGACCGACCAGGCCACGGCGCGGCGCAGCTTCGGCATGAGCGTCCCCCGATCGCGTGATGTGTCCGGGTCACGAAGCTAGCGGCCGGACGGCCGGGGCGGGACGGGGGCGCAAAGACCGTTTCAGTCCAGTGACAGAACGACCAGCGCCGTCGTCGCGGCCGTCTCCGCCAGTGCGCCGAAGACGTCCCCGGTCACTCCGCCGAACCGCCGTGTGCAGTGCCGCAGCAGCGCCTCGGCGGCGGCCGGGGCGAGCAGGGCCGCCGACGCGGTCCGCACCGCGTCGTACGGCCCGAGGACAGCCCCGGCCGCCGTCGCCACCGCGGTGACGGCGACCGCGGCGACGAGTGCCGCCCGCGCCGGCACCACACCCGCGACGGCCGCCCCCAGCCCCTCCGGCCGCGCCGCCGGCACCCCGGCGCGGGCCGCCAGCGTCAGGGCCAGCCGGGCGAGCGTCGCGGAGACGACGGCGGCGCACGCGCCGCGGGCCCAGGAGACCTCGTAGGCGTGGGCGAGCGCGGCGACCTGCGCGAGCAGGGCCAGGACGAGGGCGATCACCCCGAACGGGCCGATGTCCGACCGCTTCATGATCCGCAGCGCGTCCTCGGCGGGCTTCGCGCTGCCCAGCCCGTCGGCGGTGTCGGCGAGCCCGTCCAGATGGAGCCCCCGGGTGAGCACGGCCGGCACGGCGACGCCCGCCACGGCGGCGAGCAGCGGGCCCGCGCCGAGGAGCAGCAGCACCAGCCCGGTGGCGGCGGCCGCGGCGCCGACCGCGAGACCGGCCAGCGGCGCGCACAGCATGCCGCCGCGCGCCGCCTCCCGGTCCCACCGCGTCACCCGGACCGGGAACACCGTGAGCGTGCCGAAGGCGAAGCGGACACCGTCGAGGGGCGAGGTTCCGGTCACCGGCGCAGGCTACCGGCCGGTCAGGAGAGGGGAGACGGGGGGCGAGGATAAAGTTCACATATGGGATGGCTGGAGCGGAACATCATCGAACCCGGCAAGCTTCCGCTGCTCCTGGCCCTCCTCGCCTTCGTGCTGACCTTCGTGATCACCCGGGCCATCACCCGTCTCATCCGGGCGGGCAAGGGCCCCTTCCGCAACATCAGCGGCAGCGGCGGCGTCCACGTCCACCACGTCGTCCCCGGCGTCATCCTCACCATCATCGGCGGCTTCGGCGCGGTCGCGGGCGGACAGCACGGCTTCGGCTCGTGTCTCGCGGCCGTGCTCTTCGGCATCGGCGCGGGCCTCGTCCTCGACGAGTTCGCCCTGGTGCTGCACCTCGCCGACGTCTACTGGACGCCGGACGGCCGCAAGAGCGTGGAGATGGTCGTCCTGACCGCCTCCCTCGTCGGACTGCTCCTGCTCGGCTTCTCGCCGCTGGGCGTCGACGACCTCTCCGAGGACCAGCAGGACAACCGTGCCGCCGTCCTCGGGAACATCCTGGTGAACTTCGCCTTCGCCCTCGTCGCTCTGTTCAAGGGCAAACTCCGCCTCGCGGTCGTGGGCCTGGTCATCCCGCTGGTCGCCCTGGTCGCCGCCGTGCGGCTGGCCCGGCCGGCCTCTCCCTGGGCGAAACGGTTCTACCGCAACCGGCCCAGGGCCCGGGCCCGGTCCGGACTGCGGGCCTACCGCCACGACCGACGCTGGGCCGGCCCCCGGCGCGCCTTCCAGGACTGGATCGGCGGCGCCCCCGACCCGCGGCCGACCCGGTCCCTGGAACGCCGCTGACCCGCCGGGCGGGCCCCGCCTAGTCCGTCAGCCCCGCCGGCTTCCCGGCTGCCGCCGGCCCCCCGTCCGGCGCCGGCTCCGGCACGGAAGCCGCGTCTTCGCCGGCTGCCGCGCCCTCGACGACCGAGGTGCCCGCGACGACCGAGGTGCCCGCGACGGCCGCCGGGTCCTCGGCGGCCGCCGTGTCCTCCGGCGTCTCCGACTCCTTGGGCTTCTCCGGCAGTTCCGCCGCCAGGGCCGCGGCCGCCTGGACCAGGGGCAGTGCCAGCAGGCCCCCCGTGGCCTCGCCGACCGTCACCCCGTGGGTGAGGAGCGGTTCCAGGGCCATCCGGTCCAGGGCCTTCGCCTGCCCGGGCTCCCCGCTGTCGTGCGCGGCCAGCCACCAGTCCGGAGCCCGGAACGCGATCCGCTGCCCGACCAGCGCGCACGCGGCCGTCACGACCCCGTCGAGCACCACCGGCAGCTTCCGCACCGCGCTCTGCAGCAGGAAGCCCGTCATCGCGGCGAAGTCGGCGCCGCCCACCGTCGCCAGCAGCTGCAGCTGGTCCCCGAGCACCGGCCGGGCCCGGCGCAGCGCGTCCCGGATCGCCGCGCACTTGCGCATCCACGCCAGGTCGTCGACGGCCAGCCCGCCACGCCCGGTCACGACCGACGCGTCGACCCCGCACAGCGCCGCGACCAGCACGCCCGCCACCGTCGTCCCGCCGACGCTCACATCACCGAGGACGACGAGATCCGTACCCGAGTCGGCCTCCTCGTCGGCCACCGCGATCCCGGCCCGGAACGCCGCCTCGGCCTCCTCGAGGGTCAGCGCGTCCTCGATGTCGATGCGCCCGCTGCCGCGCCGCACCCGGTGCCGTACGGCGTCCTCGGGCAGGGTCTCGGGGTCGCAGTCCAGGCCCATGTCGACGACCCGCACCGGCACGCCCAGCCGGCGGGCCAGCACCGACACCGGCCGGCCGCCCTCCAGCACCTCGCGCACCAGCTCCCCGGCGCTGCCCGCCGGCCGGGCCGAGACGCCCAGCTCGGCGACGCCGTGGTCACCGGCGAAGAGCACCACCCGCGGACGTTCGACCGGCCGTACCGGCACGGCCGATTGCGCCGCCGCCAGCCACTCGCCCAGTTCGTCGAGGCGGCCCAGCGATCCGGGCGGCACGATCTGCCGCTCCCGGCGTGCCTCGGCGTCACGGCGGACCCCGCCGTCCGGACGCTCGATCAGATCGGTGAAGTCGTCGAGATTAAGCGAGCTCATTCGCCGAACAGTACCGGCACCGGCCGAACGGCAGGGCGCCACATCACCACACCGCGGAGGCGACGTCGTTGCACCCGGGATCGGCATCCCCTACGTTCCGGTTTGCAGTGGATTGTCGGGATCTGGTGGTCCGGTGGTCGTCCACCGGCCCGGCCGTCCGTCCCTGCGCACGCCCTCGCGCCCGGGAGCCGCCCATGACCGCCCGTCCCGCCTCCTCCGCAGCCCACGTCCCGCAGGCGACCGCACGGGTCCACGAACCGCGCCGCGAGGACTGCCCCTGGTGCGGTTCCGCCCGGCTGCGCAACCGGCTGCGCACCGGCGACCTGCGGCAGTACAAGCCGGGCGGTTTCACGGTCGACGAGTGCCGGGACTGCGGCCACACCTTCCAGAACCCCCGCCTGACGGCCGAGGGACTCGCCCTCTACCACCGCACCGTGCGCGGGGCGCCCAGGGACCCGGCGAGCGACGGCCTCCTCGCCCTGCGCGGCAGCCGGGGGCGGCACCGCTCGGCCGCCCGCGCGATGCGGCGCTTCGGGGAACCGGAGAGCTGGCTGGACGTCGGCACGGGCCACGCGCGCTTCCCCGCCACCGCCCGGGAGTTCTTCCCCTACACCGCCTTCGACGGCCTGGACCCCACTCCCCGCGTGGTCCGGGCCCGCTCCGCCGACCGCGTGGAGGAGGCCCACGTCGGCAGCCTGACCGACCCCCGCGTCACCGCACCGCTGCGCGGCCGCTACGACGTCGTCAGCATGCTCCACCACCTGGAGGGCACGCCGGACCCGCGCGCCGAACTCCAGGCGGCCCTCGGCGTCCTGCGCCCCGGCGGCCACCTCCTGGTCGAGACCCTGGACCCCCGCAGCGTCTTCGCCGCGCTCCTGGGCCGCTGGTGGCTCGCCTACGACCAGCCCCGCCACCTCCACCTGATCCCGCCGCGCAACCTGCGGGCCCAGCTGGAGGCGGCCGGCTGCACGATCGTCACCCTGGACCACCGCCCCGCCCACGTCCCCCACGACCTCTCCGGCGCGCTGGCCCTGTCCCTGTCGCACGCCCTGCCCGCCCCGGACACGCCCTGGCGCGCCATCCCCCCGCCCCCCGTCCACCGCCACGCCCGTGAGGCACTGCTGCGCGCGGGAGTCCCCCTGGTGGCCCTGGCGGCGGCGGCCGACCACCTCATCGCCCCGGTGGCGCGCCGCACCCGTTTCGCCAACGCGTACCGGCTGATCGCGCGCAAGGCGGCCTGAGGGCGGGCCCCCGCGCCGTCAGCCCCGCAACACCACGGCCTGCCCCGCCACCACCAGCAGGACGTGCTCGCACTCGTCCGCGAACCGCGCGTTCAGCCGCCCGAGTTCGTCCCGGTACCGCCGCCCCGACGCCGTCGCCGGCACGATGCCCGAGCCCACCTCGTTGGACACGGCGACCACGGTCCGGCGGGTGGCCCGGACCGCGTCCGTCAGCTCCCGCACCCGCTCCCGCAGCACCTTCTCGCCCCGCTCCGCCCACACCGCGTCGTCCCACGCCCCGGCCGCGTCCATCGCGTCCGTCAGCCACAGCGACAGGCAGTCGATGAGCAGCGGCGGCCCCTCGGCCGCCAGCAGCGGCACCAGATCGCAGGTCTCGGCCGTCCGCCACGACCCGGGCCGCCGCTCCCGGTGCGCGGACACCCGCGCCGACCACTCGGTGTCCCCGTTGCGCGACCCGCCCGTCGCCACGTACAGCACGTCCGGGAAGGCCTCCAGACGCCGCTCGGCCTCCACCGACTTCCCGGACCGGGCCCCGCCCAGCACCAGCGTCCGGCGCGGCACGTCCGGCACGTCCTCGTACGCCCCGACCGCCAGCGTCGCCCCGTCCGGCACGGCCCGCGCCCCGGCCGCTGCGAGCCGCCGCCCGAGCTCGGGGCCCGGCGGCACGTCGTGGTCCAGGTGCACGGCGACCACGTCGGTCGTCGGCCCCACCGCCCCCACCGCCCGCAGCCTCGCCAGCGCGTCCGGCCGCCCCACGACGTCCGTGAGCACCATGTCGTACGGCTCGGCCGGCTCCCCCAGACCCGCCGGCGCCCCACCCGGCGGCAGGTACAGCAGCCGCTGCCCCTCCGGTCCGGTCACCGCGTACCCGGTGCCCGGCGCGTCCAGGGCCACCGCCCGCACCCGGTGCCCGGTCAGCAGCGTCAACTCGCGTCCGTCCGGCACCCGCCCCGGCTGCGGCAGCCCCGCCGGCACCTCCACCGCCGGCCCGTCGTGCGGATGCGACAGCAGCACCTGCCGTACGCCGGTCAGCGAGCGGCCCGCGCGCGCCGCGGCGAACGCCGCCCCGGGCGTCAGGTCCAGCAGCAGCACCCCGTCCACGAGCAGCGCGGTCGCCGCCCGCGCGTCCGGGCCCACGGCGGCCGCACAGGCCGCGCAGGGGCAGTCGGGGCGGGGCAGTCCCGCCGGGGCGCCGGTGCCGAGCAGAGTCAGTTCCACGCCCCGATTCTCACCCCTGCGCCTGCGACACGCGTGACGGAGACGCCCCTCCAGGGGCGGGGGGAACTGCGCGAACACCCCCCACGGCCCGCGCCCGCCCCACACCCCGCGCTCCCGCGGGGCCTGTGACGCCCCACCGGCGGAGCGCATAGGCTCGGGTCGGGAGCCGGACCGGGATCCGGCTCCCGCTGTGCAGTGTGCTCACACACCTGGGAGGCGTACATGGCGGCATGGACGTGGCGGTTCGAGAAGACCGACGGGACGGAGGTCGAGCCCGCGGTGCCGCCGGAGGAGTTCCCCACCCAGGGGGACGCCGAGTCCTGGATCGGGGAGCACTGGAAGGCGCTGAAGGAGGGCGGCGCCGACCAGGTGCGGCTGTTCGAGGACGCGACGGAGATCTACGGGCCGATGAGCCTGCACGCGGCCGAGGCCTGAGCCCCCGGGCGGGGGCCGACGGCCCTCGCCCACCCCCCACCGCGGGTGGGTCAGCCCCGCACGCCGCACAGGTGCAGCAGTGCCGCCACCCCGCGGTACGGGTCCGTCCGCCCGGCCTTCTCCTCCACCGCGAGGAGGGTCTCCACGTCGGCCGGGACCCCGGCGCCGTCCGCCGCCGTGTCGGTGAACACCCGCACCCCGTACCAGGCGTGCAGCGGCGCCCCGATCCCGGCGAGCGTCGCCGTGAGGTCCTTCAGCCGGTCGGCCCGTACGTCGAGCCCCAGCCGGTTGCGGTAGCCGACCGTGTCGAACGCGGCCAGCGCGCCTGCCCAGTCGCCCGACAGCCCGGGCCGGATCGCGAGCGCGTCGCCGTTGCGCACGAGGAGCGACAGCAGCCCGCCCGGCGCGAGCACCCGGGCCAGGCCCGCCAGCAGCGGGTCGGGCTCCTCCACGTACATCAGCACCCCGTGGCAGAGCACCACGTCGAAACTGCCGGGCAGGAAGTGCACGCCGGTGTCCCGGCCGTCGCCCTCGATGATCCGCATCCGCTCCCGGATGCCCTCGGGTTCCCCGGCGAGGGACTCCCGGGCCGCTGCGATCATCGTCGCGTCCTGCTCCAGGCCGGTCACCTCGTGCCCGGCCCGGGCCAGCCGCAGCGCCTGCGTGCCCTGGCCCATGCCGACGTCGAGCACCCGCAGGCGTCGGCCGACCGGAAAGCGCCCGACTATCTGCTCGTCCAGCTGGCGGGCCACCAGCTCCTGCCGGACGACATCGCGCAGCCCGCCCAGCCTTTCCAGCCAGGCATCCGCCGCACCCCCGGAGAACGGCGTCGTGGTCAGGGCCGCTCCCCGCGCTTGACCTGCGGCTTGGGCAGCCGGAGCCGGCGCATCTGGAGAGAGCGCATCAGGGCGTAGGCGACCGCGCCGCGCCGGTTCTCACCCGCGAAGCGCTCGTTCAGCTGCTTCTTCAGGCGGAAGGCCGTGACGAACGAGTCGAGCACGATCAGCACGATCACCACCAGCCACAGCAGCAGCGCGATGTTCTGCAGCGCCGCCACCCGCACCATGCTCAGCACGAGGATGACCACGGCCATCGGCAGGAAGAACTCCGCGATGTTGAACCGGGAGTCGACGAAGTCCCGGGCGAACCGGCGCACCGGACCCTTGTCCCGCGCGGGCAGGTAGCGCTCGTCGCCACTGGCCAGCGCCTGGCGCTGGCGCTCCAGCGCGGCACGGCGCTCCTCACGCTGGCGCTTGGCGGCCTCCTTGCGCGTCATCGACGTGTTGGCCACGCTGCGGCGCTGGCTCTGGGCCTGGCTGCGCTTCGGCGTGGGGCGGCCCTTGGGGGCCTGGGGGTCGCGGGGCTGCTTGGAGAAGTTCACCGGCGCCTTGTCGGCGTCCTGGGCCTTCTCGTCCTTGGCACGGCTACGGAACACAAAACCCAAGGGTAAGGGCTTCCGGGCATGGACCCCAGCCCGGTGGGGAACGATCCGGCAACACCAGTCGTCTGTAAGGGGACAGAGGGGACGTTGTGTACGCACCCGGTCGTCTCCGGGCCGTGCACCCCGGGTGACCCCGGGGATCACCTACTCCCTACGCCGGATCGGGAGCGTACGCAGTCGTCCTTGGGGATGAGCGCATCCGTCCCCGAACAGTGCGGTAATGGATGCAGGGCCCGTACTGTGGGTTCTGTCGCTGGAGCTGGAACCGGAGTCGGTCAGAAGGGGGCGCGCGAAGCCCATGAGCGGTGTCATGAAGCGTATGGGAATGATCTTCCGCGCGAAGGCGAACAAGGCCCTTGACCGGGCCGAGGACCCGCGCGAGACCCTCGATTACTCGTACCAGAAGCAGCTGGAGCTGCTCCAGAAGGTACGGCGCGGTGTCGCCGACGTGGCGACCAGCCGCAAGCGCCTGGAGCTCCAGCTGAACCAGCTGCAGTCGCAGTCCGGCAAGCTGGAGGACCAGGGCCGCAAGGCCCTCGCGCTGGGCCGCGAGGACCTGGCCCGCGAGGCGCTCTCCCGCCGGGCCGCGCTCCAGCAGCAGGTGACCGACCTGGAGACCCAGCACGCGACGCTCCAGGGCGAGGAGGAGAAGCTCACCCTCGCGGCCCAGCGGCTCCAGGCCAAGGTCGACGCCTTCCGCACGAAGAAGGAGACGATCAAGGCGACGTACACGGCGGCCCAGGCGCAGACCCGCATCGGTGAGGCCTTCTCCGGCATCTCCGAGGAGATGGGCGACGTCGGGCTGGCGATCCAGCGCGCCGAGGACAAGACGGCTCAGCTCCAGGCCCGCGCCGGCGCGATCGACGAACTGCTCGCCTCCGGTGCCCTGGACGACCCCTCCGGCATGCACAAGGACGACATCCAGGCCGAGCTGGACCGCCTCTCGGGTGGTACGGATGTAGAGCTGGAGCTGCAGCGCATGAAGGCCGAGCTCGCCGGTGGGACCGGTGGCGGGCAGCAGGCCATCGAAGGCGGTGGCACGAGCCAGCAGCAGTCCTCGCAGCAGCCGCAGGACACCCCGCGTTTCGACAAGCAGTAGGGGCCCACGCCTAGGAGGGCGACGTGATCGTACGGATCATGGGGGAGGGGCAGGTGAGGCTGGCCGACGGCCACCTCGCCGAGCTGGACAAGCTGGACGACGAGCTCCTGGCCGAAATGGAGAACGGCGACGGCCCCGGCTTCCGCCGCACGCTCCAGGCCCTGCTGACCAGGGTTCGCGACCTGGGCGAACCGCTTCCCGACGACTCCCTGGAACCGTCGGAACTGATCCTGCCCTCCCCGGACGCGACCCTGGAGGAGGTCCGGGAACTGCTCAGCGACGACGGCCTGATCCCCGGTTCGTGATCCGCGGGCGGCACCCCGCACCGCCCGGTCGCGGGCCCGCCCGCCGCCGGGCCGGCGCCGCGCACCCCGCACCCGGCGCCGTGTCCCCGCGCACCGGCCCCGGCTACCGTGAGTCCCCGTGAGCACCCTCCAGCGGGTCAGATGCAAGGCCACGGCACACCCCCTGGCCATGGACGCGGTCCTGGCCGCGAGCGTCCTGGTCTGCATGGTCGCCGGCTCGTTCGTCGAACCCCGCCACCGCGACAACGTCAGCTGGGTCCTGCGCACCCCCGACGTCCTCAGCCTCGTCCTCATGGCCCTCGGCGCCGCCGCCCTGGTCTTCCGCCGCCGCGCCCCGATGACCGTCCTCGCCCTCACCTGCGCGGTCTCCGTCGTCGAGTCCGTCACCGGCGACCCCCGCGCCCCCGTCGCCATGTCCGCGGTCATCGCCCTGTACACCGTCGCCTCCACCACCGACCGCCCCACGACCTGGCGCGTCGGCCTGCTCACCATGACCGTGCTGACCGGCACCGCCATGGCCGTCGGCAGCCTCCCCTGGTACGCCCAGGAGAACCTCGCGATCTTCGCCTGGACCGGCATCGGCGCCACCGCCGGCGACGCCGTCCGCAGCCGCCGCGCCTTCGTCCAGGCCATCCGGGAACGTGCCGAGCGCGCCGAACGCACCCGCGAGGAGGAGGCCCGCCGCCGGGTCGCCGAGGAGCGGCTGCGCATCGCCCGGGACCTGCACGACGTCGTCGCCCACCACATCGCCCTGGTCAACGTCCAGGCCGGGGTCGCCGCCCACGTCATGGACAAGCGCCCCGACCAGGCCAAGGAGGCCCTGGCCCACGTCCGCGAGGCCAGCCGCTCCGCGCTCAACGAACTGCGCGCCACCGTCGGACTGCTCCGCCAGTCCGGCGACCCGGAGGCCCCCACCGAACCCGCCCCGGGCCTGGACCGCCTCGACGAACTCACCGGCACCTTCCGCAGCGCCGGCCTGCACGTCGAAGTGGCCCGCGCCGACCAGGGCACCGCCCTGCCCGCGGCCGTCGGCCTGGCCGCCTACCGGATCATCCAGGAGGCGCTCACCAACGTGCAGAAGCACGCCGGGCCGCAGGCGAAGGCCGAGGTCAGCGTCGTCCGGGTCGGGCCGAACATCGAGATCACCGTACTCGACGACGGCACGGGCGAGGGCGAGACCCCGGCCGGCGGCGGCGGGCACGGGCTGCTCGGCATGCGCGAGCGGGTCACCGCCCTGCGCGGCACCCTCACCACCGGTCCCCGCTACGGCGGCGGCTTCCGCGTCCATGCGATCCTGCCCGTCAAGAGCCGCACACCCACCGGGGAGGACCCCGCATGACCATCCGTGTCCTGCTCGCCGACGATCAGGCGCTGCTGCGCAGCGCCTTCCGCGTGCTCGTCGACTCCGAGCCCGACATGGAGGTGGTGGGTGAGGCCTCCGACGGCGCGGAGGCGGTACGGCTGACCAAGGAGCAGCGCGCCGACGTCGTCCTGATGGACATCCGCATGCCCGGCACCGACGGCCTCGCCGCGACCCGCATGATCAGCGCCGACCCCGCCCTGGCCGGCGTCCGCGTGGTCATCCTGACGACGTTCGAGGTGGACGACTACGTCGTGCAGTCGCTGCGCGCCGGCGCCTCCGGCTTCCTCGGCAAGGGTTCCGAGCCCGAGGAACTGCTGAGCGCCATCCGGATCGCGGCCGGCGGCCAGGCCCTGCTCTCCCCGGCGGCCACCACCGGCCTGATCGCCCGCTTCCTCGCCCAGGGCGACCCGTCCGACGGCGACCGCGACCCGGCCCGCGGCGAGCGGCTCGACTCGCTGACCGTGCGGGAGCGCGAGGTGCTCGTCCAGGTCGCCGGCGGCCACTCCAACGACGAGATCGCCGAGCGGCTCGAGGTCAGCCCGCTGACGGTGAAGACACACGTCAACCGCGCCATGGCCAAGTTGGGCGCCCGCGACCGGGCCCAGCTGGTGGTCATCGCGTACGAGTCGGGCCTGGTCCGTCCGAGGGTGGAGTGAACCCGGCCCGGCCGTACTGCGCCGGGAGTATGCGCCGCATAAGGAACGGGACCTGGGGCCTACGGAACCGGCCCCACGCATGGCCCAGGGTGTAGGGGCGGGCGCTCGTCTGCGCGCCCGCTGCCGCTTCTGCCGTTAAACAGAAGAGAGACCCTGACCCATGTCCTGGCTGTCGAGATTCAGCCTCGCCCAACGGGCCCTGATAGGGCTGATGTCGATCATCGCGCTCGTCTTCGGGGCGATCGCGATACCCCAGCTCAAGCAGCAGCTGCTGCCCACCATCGAACTGCCCATGGTGTCCGTGCTGGCGCCGTACCAGGGCGCGTCCCCGGACGTGGTCGAGAAGCAGGTCGTCGAACCCATCGAGGACAGTCTCGAAGCCGTCGACGGCATCAGCGGCGTCACCTCCACCGCCAGCGAGGGCAACGCCGTGATCATGGCGTCCTTCGACTACGGCAACGGCACCGAGCAGCTGGTCGCCGACGTCCAGCAGGCCGTCAACCGGGCCCGTGCGCAGCTTCCCGACGACGTCGACCCGCAGGTCGTCGCCGGCTCCACGGACGACATCCCCACCGTCGTCCTCGCCGTCACCTCCGACCGCGACCAGCAGGCCCTGGCCGACCAGCTCGACAAGACGGTCGTGCCCGACCTGAAGAGCATCGACGGCGTCGGCCAGGTCACCGTCGACGGCGTGCGCGACGTCCAGGTCACCGTCACGCCCGACGACGCGAAGCTGGCGAAGGCCGGTCTGACCGCGCAGTCCCTCTCCCAGGCGCTCCAGGCGGGCGGCGCCACCGTCCCGGCCGGCTCCTTCGACGAGGACGGCGCCAATCGCACCGTCCAGGTCGGCGGCGGCTTCACCTCGCTGCGGCAGATCCAGGACCTGAGGGTCACGGGCGAGCCCGGCAAGGGCGAGCCGGTGCGCCTCGGCGACGTCGCCACGGTGAAGCAGCAGGAGGCCCCGGCCGACTCCATCACCCGCACCGACGGCAGGCCCAGTCTCGCCGTCGCCGTCACGATGGACCGCGACGGCAGTGCGGTCGCCATCTCCGACGCCGTCCAGGACAAGCTCCCCGACCTGCGCAAGGACCTCGGCTCCGGGGCGACCCTGACGGTGGTCAGCGACCAGGGCCCGGCCGTCTCCAAGTCCATCAAGGGCCTGACCACCGAAGGCGCGCTGGGTCTGCTCTTCGCGGTCCTGGTGATCCTGGTCTTCCTGGCCTCGATCCGCTCCACCCTCGTGACGGCGGTGTCCATCCCGCTGTCCGTGGTCCTCGCCCTGATCGTGCTGTGGACGCGCGACCTGTCGCTGAACGTCCTCACCCTGGGCGCGCTGACCATCGCCATCGGCCGGGTCGTCGACGACTCGATCGTGGTCCTGGAGAACATCAAGCGCCACCTCGGCTACGGCGAGGAGCGTCACTCGGCCATCCTCACCGCGGTGCGCGAGGTCGCGGGCGCGGTGACGTCGTCCACGCTGACCACGGTCGCCGTGTTCCTGCCGATCGGCCTGGTCGGCGGCATGGTGGGCGAGCTGTTCGGCTCGTTCAGCCTCACCGTGACGGCCGCGCTGCTGGCGTCGCTGCTCGTCTCCCTGACGGTCGTGCCGGTCCTGTCGTACTGGTTCCTGCGTCCCCCCAAGGGCACTCCCGAGGACGCGGACGAGGCGCGCCGGCTGGCCGAGGAGAAGGAGGCCAGGAGCCGTCTGCAGCGGATCTACGTCCCGGTCCTGCGCTTCGCCACCCGCCGCCGCCTCACCAGCGTGGCCATCGCCCTCGTCGTCCTGGTCGGCACCTTCGCCATGACGCCCCTGCTGAAGACGAACTTCTTCGACCAGGGCGAGCAGGAGGTCCTCACCGTCAAGCAGGAGCTGAAGCCCGGCACCAGCCTGGCTGCCACCGACGCCCAGGCGAGGAAGGTGGAGAAGCTGCTCGCCGGCACCGAGGGCGTGAAGGACTACCAGGTCACGATCGGCTCGTCCGGTTTCATGGCGGCCTTCGGCGGCGGCACGGACAGCAACCAGGCCTCGTACCAGGTGATGCTGGAGGACTCCGCGTCCTTCGAGGACGTCCAGGACCGCATCGAGAAGGGCCTGGCCGGGCTGGAGGGCATCGGCACCACCACCATCGCGGCCGGTGACGGATTCGGCGCCCAGGATCTGAGCGTCGTGGTGAAGGCCGCCGACGCCGAGGTCCTGCGCACGGCCTCCGAGCAGGTCCGCAAGACGGTCGCCTCCCTCGACGACGTCACGGACGTCACCAGCGACCTGGCGACCAGCGTCCCGCGCATCTCGGTGAAGGCCAACGACAAGGCGGCCGCGGCCGGCTTCACCGACCAGACCCTCGGTGCGGCCGTCGCCCAGGCCGTCCGCGGCACCACCGCCGCCAAGGCGGTCCTGGACGACACCGAGCGCGACGTCGTCATCCGCTCGGCGAAGCCCGCGCGGACCCTGAAGGAGCTTCAGGACCTGCGTCTGGGCGGTGCGGTGAAGCTCGGCGACATCGCGACGGTCAAGGTGGTCGACGGGCCGGTCTCCATGACCCGCATCGACGGCCAGCGCGCCGCCACCGTCACGGCCAAGCCGACCGGCGACAACACCGGCGCGGTCAGCGCCCAGCTCCAGTCGAAGATCAACGCGCTGAAGCTCCCGGACGGCGCCACGGCGTCGATCGGTGGTGTCTCCGAGGACCAGGACGAGGCCTTCGCCAACCTGGGCCTGGCGATGCTGGCGGCCATCGCGATCGTCTTCCTGCTGCTGGTCGGCACGTTCCGGTCCCTGGTGCAGCCGCTGATCCTGCTCGTCTCCATCCCGTTCGCCGCCACCGGCGCCATCGGTCTGCTGGTGGCGACCGGCACCCCGATGGGCGTCCCGGCGATGATCGGCATGCTGATGCTGATCGGCATCGTGGTGACGAACGCGATCGTGCTGATCGACCTGATCAACCAGTACCGCAAGCAGGGCCACGGCGTCGTCGAAGCCGTGGTCGAGGGCGGCCGGCACCGTCTGCGGCCCATTCTGATGACCGCCCTGGCGACCATCTTCGCCCTGCTGCCGATGGCCCTCGGCATCACCGGCGAGGGCGGGTTCATCGCCCAGCCGCTCGCGGTGGTGGTGATCGGCGGCCTGGTCACCTCGACGCTGCTGACCCTGCTGCTGGTGCCGACGCTGTACGCGATGCTCGAACTCCGCAAGGAGCGCCGGGCGAAGAAGCGCGCGGCGAAGAAGGGCCGCACGGCCGAGGCGGCGGACACGCAGGAGCCGGAGCCGGCGAACGCGTGACGGTCCCGCGGCGGCCGGGCACCGACCCCCACGGTCGGTGCCCGGCCGCCGCCGTTCGTGCCGTTCCGTATCCTGTGGGCTCGAACTGCTTTACGGGGGAAGGGGTTCCGGGCGTGCCGCTGCACAGGGACGACCCGAAGTCGGTCGGCGGCTACCGGCTGCTCGACCGGCTGGGGGCCGGAGGCATGGGCGTGGTGTACCGGGGCAGGGCGCGTTCCGGGCGGGACGTGGCGCTGAAGGTGGTGCACGCCCAGTACGCCGAGGACCCGGTGTTCCGCAGCCGTTTCCGGCAGGAGATCGCGGCCGTCCGCAAGGTCAGCGGCGCCTTCACGGCCCCGGTCCTGGACGCGGACCCGGACGCGGCGCGGCCCTGGATGGCCACCCAGTACGTGCCCGGGCCCTCCCTCGCCCGGCGGGTCCGCGACCACGGCGCGCTCGGCCCGGCCGAACTGCGCGGGCTGGCGCTGGGCCTGGTGGAGGCGCTGCGGGACATCCACGGGGCCGGGGTGGTCCACCGGGACCTGAAACCGGCCAACGTGCTGCTCGCCCAGGACGGCCCGCGCGTCATCGACTTCGGCATCTCCCGCGCGGCGGAGAACCACCTGACGCTCACCGAGACCGGCCAGATGATCGGCACCCCGCCGTTCATGTCCCCGGAGCAGCTCGCCGACGCCCGCGAGGTCGGCCCGGCGTCGGACGTCTTCTCCCTGGGCTCCCTGCTGGCGTACGCCGTCACGGGGCGGGGCCCGTTCGACACGGACAGCCCGTACCTCACGGCCTACCGGGTGGTCCACGACGTGCCCGCGCTGGACGGGGTGGGACAGCCGCTGCGGGCCCTGCTGGAGCGCTGCCTCGCCAAGGACGCCGCCGACCGGCCCGTACTGGAGGACCTGGCACAGGACCTGGCCGCCGTCCTGCCCGAGCGGGCGGACGGCGACCCGGCCACGGTGATCCTCGGCGGCGGCGCGGTCCCGGCCGCCGGCGTCACCCGCGCGGCCACGACCGCCGGCCCGCCGCAGCGCGTCCGCCCCGCCGCCCCGGAGCCCGTCCGCCCCCGCCGCCGCGTCCGTCCGCTGCTCGCGGCGGCGGGCACTGCCGGTGCCCTCGCCCTCGGCCTGACGGCCTATCTGACCCTCGGACCCGGGTGGGCGCGGAGCGCGGACCGGACCGGCCCGTCCGCGGCCTCCCGGTGGGCGGCTCCCCCCGCCGGCTGGAAGCCCTGGCAGACCACCGTGTACGAGACGGCCGCGCGGGGCGTGCGCACGACGCCGAGGCCGCCGGCCGTCGGCGGGCTCCGGGGCGGGCCGCAGTGCCATGTGTACGAGGGCGCCGTCTACTGCGCGGGTGACGGGGTCCTGCCCGTGCGCCTGGACGGCAGGACGGGCCGCACCGTCTGGCGGGCCGGCCCGCCGGCGGCCGTCACCGGCGACGACCCGTCGCGGTTCGTGATCCTCGGAGTGCGGGACGACGCGGTCCTGGTCGAGCAGCAGCCACCGGGGGAAGGGGCGACCCGCGTCTTCGCCTTCGACACCACCACCGGCGACCGGCTGTGGGACCGCGCCGTGAACGACGAGTGGACGGAGGCGTTCCTCTCCCACGAGGTCGTCGTGATCCCGGAGGGCGACGGCACCTCGGTGACGGCCCGCTCGCCGCGCACCGGCGCCGAGCGCTGGACGGAACGGCTGCCCGCGCAGCACGCCTGCGGGATGACGGAGGCCGTCCGGACGCTGTACCTGCACTGCGCCCCGATGGAGGGAACGGGGGACAACCTGGTCAGGGAGGTGCGCCCGGCCGACGGCCCGGCCCGCCTGCTGACCGTACCGGGCGGCGCCGAGTACGTCGGCGCCTTCGACGGCCGGCTCCTGTTCCTCGAACTGACGCAGGACGAGGAGGGGAACGTGCTCGTCGGGCAGGACGCGCCGTACGCCCGCGTCCGGTGGCTGGACCCCGTCACCGGCGCGCACCGGACGGTGAAGCTGGCCGAGGAGTACGGGGGACAGGTGACGCTGGGGAACGGCACCCTGTGGTTCGCCACCTCCAGCGGACGCGTCACCGCCGTGTCGGTCCGCACGGGCGCGCCCCTGTGGCAGACGCCGACCAGCCTGGAACAGCCGGGCGAGGCGACCTACGACCCCCGCACCGGGGCCGTGTACCTCGCCAGTGCCAGCGGCCGGGTCGGGGCGCTCGACGCGAAGAAGGGCACGCTGCTGTGGGAGACGCTGCCGCGGGCCGAGCGCAACGACACCGACTGGGGAGCTACCAAGGTGCGGTCCGTCGACGGCGCCCTGGTCACGGCCGCCCCCGACGGCACCGTCTTCAGTCTCGACCCCGCCCACCCCGGGCGGAAACCGCACCCGGGGTGACGACGGGGCCGGGTGAGCGCTACGGCAGCGCCAGCATCCGCTCCAGGGCCAGCTTCGCGAACGCCTCCGTCTCCTTGTCCACCTCGATGCGGTTGACCAGGTTGCCCTCGGCCAGCGACTCCAGGGTCCAGACCAGGTGGGGCAGGTCGATGCGGTTCATCGTCGAGCAGAAGCAGACCGTCTTGTCGAGGAAGACGATCTCCTTGCCCTCGGGCGCGAAACGGTTCGCCAGGCGGCGCACCAGGTTCAGCTCCGTGCCGATGGCCCACTTCGAGCCGGCCGGCGCGGCCTCCAGGGCCTTGATGATGTACTCCGTCGAACCGACGTAGTCGGCCGCGGCCACGACCTCGTGCTTGCACTCGGGGTGCACCAGGACGTTCACGCCCGGGATGCGCTCGCGCACGTCGTTGACCGAGTCCAGGCTGAAGCGGCCGTGCACCGAGCAGTGCCCGCGCCACAGGATCATCTTCGCCCCGCGCAGCTCCTCGGCGGTCAGGCCGCCGTTCGGCTTGTGCGGGTTGTAGACGACGCAGTCCTCCAGGGACATGCCCATGTCGCGGACCGCGGTGTTGCGCCCGAGGTGCTGGTCGGGCAGGAACAGCACCTTCTCGCCCTGCTCGAAGGCCCAGTCCAGGGCCCGCTTGGCGTTGGACGAGGTGCAGATCGTGCCGCCGTGCTTGCCCGTGAACGCCTTGATGTCGGCGGACGAGTTCATGTACGAGACGGGCACGACCTGCTCGGCTATGCCGGCCTCGGTCAGCACGTCCCAGCACTCGGCGACCTGCTCGGCGGTGGCCATGTCGGCCATCGAGCAGCCTGCGGCCAGGTCGGGCAGCACGACCTTCTGGTCGTCGGACGTCAGGATGTCGGCGGACTCCGCCATGAAGTGCACACCGCAGAACACGATGTACTCGGCCTCCGGACGCGCCGCCGCGTCCCGGGCCAGCTTGAACGAGTCACCGGTCACGTCGGCGAACTGGATGACCTCGTCGCGCTGGTAGTGGTGGCCGAGCACGAAGACCTTGTTCCCGAGCTTCTCCTTCGCCCGGCGAGCGCGCTCGACCAGGTCCGGGTCGGACGGCGAGGGCAGGTCGCCGGGACACTCCACGCCGCGCTCGCTCCTCGGGTCGGCCTCGCGGCCGAGGAGCAGCAGGGCGAGGGGCGTCGGCTGTACGTCGAGCTCCTGGGTCTGGGCGGTGGTCACGACACGCACCCTTTCTGTTTCCGGCGACTTTTCGTCGATTTGACGCTATCTATCATAACCGCTTCACGTCACTTTGACGATGCCCATAGCGTCTGTGTGACGTGAATCCCGGAGGGCCGCCGTTCATTCCCGGGAGGACCGGGAAAGAGGCGTTTTCCGGTTCCCGGCGTGTGTGCGAGCATGAAAAGGAGCCGAGATCGAGCGCCCGGCCCGGAATGAATCCGTGGCCCCGCCGGTTGGAACCGTCGGCAAGCAGTCTCCGTACAACCCGGGAGAGATGTAGATGTCCGTATCGGACGAGACCAGCACCGTCACCGACGGCATCATCCTGACCGACGCCGCCGCGTCCAAGGTCAAGGCGCTGCTCGACCAGGAAGGCCGCGACGACCTCGCGCTGCGCGTCGCCGTCCAGCCCGGCGGCTGCTCCGGCCTGCGCTACCAGCTCTTCTTCGACGAGCGTTCCCTCGACGGCGACGTCGAGAAGGACTTCGGCGGTGTGAAGGTCGTCACCGACCGCATGAGCGCCCCCTACCTCGGTGGCGCCACGATCGACTTCGTGGACACCATCGAGAAGCAGGGCTTCACGATCGACAACCCGAACGCGACGGGTTCCTGCGCCTGCGGCGACTCCTTCAGCTGAGCCGCCGGGCCGCCCCGCGGCGGCAGCGGACATGACGAAGGCGGCGGCCCCTCCACGGGGCCGCCGCCTTCGCGCCGTACCGGCCCGTCCTTCAGCCGGCCACGCTCCGCGTCACGGGCGCGTCGGCGGCGCCGGCAGCCGTGCGCCCTCCTTGGCCAGCGGGATCGCCTCGCCGTCCCCGCCCACGACCTTCCGGTCGCCGAGCGGCTCGTCGAGCTGCACCGTCTTCTGGAACTGCTTGGCGATCAGGATGCACACCGCGTCCGGCCACGCCTTCGACGTCACCGTGACCGTCACCTCGCCGTCCTTCTCCTCCGCCGTCACGTCGTAGTCGGCGCACACCCCGCCGGTGAACGTCACGGTCAGCTCCGCGCCCTCGGCCCGGTAGCCGTCCGCCTCCACCTCGCGCGGCCCGTCGGACGTCGGCCGCTCGTCCGGCTCGCTCGGCTCCGGGGAGGCCAGGTACTCCGGGTCGACCGCCGGGTACGTCACGGTGAACGGATCCTTCGCGCCCGGCGCCGTCACCTCGAACAGCCAGGACGGCACAAGCGCCTGGCGGCCGTCCACGACGTGCGCGGCCAGCCCGAACACCGCGTCCTGGACCGTCACGGTGTCCCGCTGCGGGGTGCCGCCCGCCGACGGCCGGCACGGGTCCTCCCGGCCGTCCTCCAGCGGCACGGGGCTCGCGCAGCCGCCGATGCCCGCGCGGGGGTCACTCTTCGGCCGCCCCTCCAGCAGCTTCAGCGCCTCCTCCGCGCCGACCACGGGGTAGGTGTCGCCCTTCACCGGCGTCTTGAGCTGACCACTGCCGCCGGCCACCGAACCGTCGGCACCGACCGTGATCCCGGTCGTCCAGCCGTGCGTGGGCAGGCCGCCGACCTCGGGGGCGGCGTTCACCACCCGCTGGGCGCCCATCACCTGGCTCGCGTCGACCTTCGCGTCGTCCTGACCCAAGGCCTTCAGCACCGGCGCCGCGGCCTTCCGCGCGACGTCCTCACTCACCGGCGTGCCGCCGTGCCGCGGCGCGGTGCAGGTGTCGGCGCCCTTGCAGTCGTCGGGGCCCGGGGCGTACCGGCTGAAGGTCCAGGCGCCCGGTGCCTGCCGGTTCACCTGCAGGCTCGGCCCCGAGCCGTCCTGGCCGCCGATCTTCCAGGCCTCGCCCTGCGCCACCGGCGTCCCCTCGACGCCGAGCGCCTGCGCCAGCCGGGCCACGTCGGCGGCGGCCACCTCACCCCGCGCCCGGTGGACCGGGGCCTCGTCCGGGCCCTTCGGCAGCGTGCCGTCGACCCGGTAGGTGGCGCCGTAGGGGTTGGGCTCACCGGGCGCGATGCCGCTGCCGCCGGTCGTGGAGTCCGAGTAGCCGTCGAGCGCGAGCGGCGGGGGAGTGCCGCCGTCCCCGCCGGGAGCGCCGGACGAGGTGCCGCCGCCCGACCCGCCGGACGCCTGGGAGGTGAGCCAGGCCCCGCCCCCGCCGACCAGCAGCACGGCGGCGGCGACGGAGGCGATCACCACGGGCGTACGCGGCCGCCCCCTGCCCTGCCGGGCCGGGTTCTCGCCGTGGCGGGGCAGTTCATGGACGGTGGCCGGGACGTCACGCCCCTCCGGGGCGCTGTCACCGGGCGTCGCCTCACGAGCCTGGGCGCCACGAGCGCTCTCCCGCGCCTCGGTGCTTTCACGAGCCTCGGCGCCACGGGCGGTCTCGGCGGAACCGCCGGACTCCTTAGTCTCGACCGCCCCGCCGGGTTCACCGGCCGCTGAAGCCTCCGAAGCGCTGTCGGTGCCGGTCGCGTCGGCCTCCGCCGTCCCGGCGGTGCCGGCCGTGACCGCGACCCCGTCCGACTCGGCGACCCCGTCCGACTCGGCGGGCTTCGCCGGAACCCCGGCCTCCGCCTCACCCGGTCCCGGGACGTCCGGGGTGCCGGCGCCGCCCGCTTCCCTGGCGTCGTCGTCGTTGTCGGGTCGCTCGGTGTTCACCGCATCGCTCCTTCGGCTGCGCAGCTGTCCCATGGGACCCGGCCCGGTCGGATTCGGGCCGCTGATGGGTCGTATCCCGCCTCCCCTTTACGGGGGACAGCGATGGGACGCAGCGGGGGAGCTCGCGGTTCCCGGGCGTGCGCCGCTCAGTCCCCGTAATCCGCCGAGGCGTCGAGCAGCCGCGCCGACGAGGGCGGCACCGTCACGCCGTGGATCAGCGCCGGCGACACCGGCCGGGCGGCGACCCGGTCGGGCACCGCCCAGTGCGGAGCCATCCGTGCCCCGTCCCCCGGCAGCGACGCCAGCTCGCCTTCGAGATCGACCGGAACGGGGGGCTGGACCTTGAGGTTCGTCATACCGGCACCGTATGCACGCCGGGACTCACGGAGAAAGATCTACTATCGGGTAGTTTCGCTGCCTTCAGGAGCGCCCCGCCCACCCGATAGCGTGAACCGTCCAGGTCCGCCTCCCTCAGGAGAATCCCCGCCGTGCGCATCGCAGTCACCGGCTCCATCGCCACCGACCACCTCATGACCTTCCCCGGCCGCTTCGCCGACCAGCTCGTGGCGGACCAGCTGCACACGGTCTCGTTGTCGTTCCTGGTCGACAAGCTCGACGTCCGCCGCGGCGGCGTCGCCGCGAACATCGCCTTCGGCATGGGACAGCTCGGCACCCGGCCGATCCTGGTCGGGGCCGCCGGCGCGGACTTCGACGAGTACCGGGCCTGGCTGGAGCGGCACGGCGTCGACACCGACTCCGTCCGCATCTCCGACACGCTGCACACCGCCCGCTTCGTGTGCACGACCGACGCGGACCACAACCAGATCGGCTCCTTCTACACGGGCGCCATGAGCGAGGCCCGCCTCATCGAGCTGAAGACCGTCGCCGACCGGGTCGGCGGTCTCGACCTGGTCTCCATCGGCGCGGACGACCCGGAGGCCATGCTCCGGCACACCGAGGAGTGCCGCGCCCGGTCCATCCCGTTCGCCGCCGACTTCTCCCAGCAGATCGCCCGGATGGACGGCGAGGAGATCCGCATCCTGCTGGACGGGGCGACGTACCTCTTCTCCAACGAGTACGAGAAGGGCCTCATCGAGACCAAGACCGGCTGGAGCGACGAGGAGATCCTCTCCCGGGTCGGCCACCGGGTGACCACCCTGGGCGCCCGGGGCGTCCGCATCGAGCGGGCCGGCGACGACCCGATCGAGGTCGGCACGCCGGACGAGGAGCGCAAGGCCGACCCCACGGGCGTCGGCGACGCCTTCCGCGCCGGGTTCCTCTCGGGCCTGGCCTGGGGCGTCTCCCTGGAGCGCGCCGCGCAGGTCGGCTGCATGCTGGCGACCCTCGTCATCGAGACCGTGGGGACGCAGGAGTACCAGCTGCGCCGGGGTCACTTCATGGAGCGCTTCACCAAGGCGTACGGGGACGAGGCGGCGGCGGAGGTCCAGGCGCACCTGTCCTGACCGGCGCCGCGAGCGGGGGCGCGGGGGCCGGCCGCGCCCGGCGGCGAAAGCCGCTGCCGGCACGGCCCCGCTTCCCCGAGCTGGTCAGGCGACCCGGCGGACCGAGTACGCCGTCCCCCGGTCCGCCGGCTCCTCCCCGACGTACTCCTGGCCCCTCATCTCGCACCACGCCGGGATGTCCAGCCGCGCCGCCTCGTCGTCCGACAGGACCCGGACCAGGCCGCCCACCGGTACGTCACCGATCACCTTGGCCAGCTCGATGACCGGAATGGGGCAGCGCTTGCCGAGGGAGTCCACGACGAGGACGTCCGCCTCGCGGGCGACCGCCGAGGCGGCCGGGGCGCCCAGCTTCTCCCGCACCTCCGCCACCACCCGGGGCAGCACGTCCAGGAACCTGTCCACCTCCTCCCCGGCCGCCCCCATCGGCAGCGACACCCGCACGTTTCCCTCACTCAGCACACCCATCGCCCGCAGCACATGGCTGGGCGTCAGGGTGCTGCTCGTGCAGGACGATCCGGACGAGACGGAAAAACCCTCCCGGTCCAGCTCGTGCAGCAGCGCCTCGCCGTCGACATAGAGACAGGAGAAGGTGACGATCCCGGGCACCCGGCGCACCGGATGGCCCACCACCTCGACATCGGGGACGAGCCGCGGCACCCGGGCCCGGATCCGCTCCGTCAGTTCCCGCAGCCGCGCGGCCTCCGCGGCCGCCTCGGCCCGTACGGCCCGCAGGGACGCGGCCGCCGCCACGATCGCCGGGAGGTTCTCGAAGCCGGGCGCCCGCCCCGACTCGCGCTCGTCCACCGGCCCTTGCGCCGCGAACCGCACCCCCTTGCGCACCACGAGCAGCCCGACCCCGGACGGCCCGCCCCACTTGTGCGCACTGGCCGTCAGCAGGGACCAGTCCCCGTCCACCGGCCCCCACCCCAGCGACTGCGCCGCGTCCACCAGCAACGGCACCCCGGCCTCCCGGCACACCCCGGCCACCTCGGCGACCGGCTGCTCGGTACCCACCTCGTGGTTGGCCGACTGCAGACACGCCAGCGCGGTGTCCCCGCGCAGGGCTTCGGCGTACGCCGCCGGGTCCACCGCCCCGCCCCGGTCCACCGCCACCCGGGCGACCGAACCGCCCGCCGCCTCGTGCGCCTCGGCCGAATGGAGTACCGAAGAGTGTTCGACCGCTGACACGATCAGGTGGCGCCCGACCCGCCGCCGCCCGGCCAACGCGCCCGCGATGCCCGTGTGCACGGCACGGGTCCCGGACGAGGTGAACACCAGCTCGTCCGGCCGGCACCCCACCGCCTCGGCGGCCGTCTCCCGCGCCGCGTCCAGCAGCATCCGGGCGCGCCGCCCTTCCCGGTACAACCGGGCGGGATCCGCCCACCCCTCGTCCAGAGAGGCCAGCAGCGCCTGGCGGGCGACGGAATGGAGCGGAGCGGCGGAAGCAGCGTCGAAGTAGGCCACACCGCAACGCTAGAACGCCCGGAAGCGGAACGGACCCCGGGGGCGCGGGGAACTGCGCGAACGACCACAAACAGCCCGCAGCCGCCAAACCAGCGAACCACCCACCCCACTAGGCACCCCTCCCCGAGAACCCCCGGAGGGCGTCGGCTAGGGTTTGGTCCGCATAAACATCCAAACCCCTGCCCGACGCAGGGCGGCGACCGACCAGCGAGAAGGCCAGGCCGCAGCCGATCCGCGCGGGCGAGACTCTCGGGAAGGCGCTACGTGAGTCCCAACGGCTCCGACCGCTCGCCGCGGCGCCCGATGCGGCGGAAGCTGCTGCAGGCACTGACCGCGGGCCTGGTCTTGGCGACAGCCACCGGTTGCTCGTACAACTGGGAAGACTTCCCCCGCCTTGGTATGCCCACCCCGACCACGGAAGAGGCTCCGCGGATCCTCTCCCTGTGGCAGGGGTCCTGGGCGGCTGCGCTCGCCGTCGGCGTGCTGGTGTGGGGTCTGATCCTGTGGAGTGCTTTCTTCCACCGGCGCAGCCGCACCAAGGTCGAGGTTCCTCCGCAGACCCGGTACAACATGCCCATCGAGGCGCTGTACACGGTCGTCCCGCTCATCATCGTCTCGGTGCTGTTCTACTTCACCGCCCGCGACGAGTCCGAGCTGCTCAGCCTCAAGAAGAAGCCCGACGTCACGGTCAACGTGGTCGGCTTCCAGTGGAGCTGGTGCTTCAACTACATCGAGCCGGTCGCCGGTTCCACGGGTGACGCCAAGAAGTCGCCGGAGCTGGAGGCGGTGCCGGAGCGCTTCAAGAAGGACTTCCCGGCGAACGCCGGCGGTGTCTACAACTGCGGCACGCCGGGTGAGCGCAACCCGCAGACCGGCAACCCCGGCCCCACCCTGTGGCTGCCCGAGGGCAAGACGGTCCGCTTCGTGCTGACCTCGCGTGACGTCATCCACTCCTTCTGGGTCGTGCCGTTCCTGATGAAGCAGGACGTCATCCCGGGCCACCCGAACGCCTTCCAGGTGACCCCCAACAAGCAGGGCACCTTCCTGGGCAAGTGCGCCGAGCTCTGCGGCGTCGACCACGCCCGGATGCTGTTCAACGTGAAGGTCGTCTCCCCGGAGCGTTACGAGCAGCACCTGAAGGAGCTCGCCGAGAAGGGCCAGACCGGTTACGTGCCTTCCGGTATCGAGCAGACGGAACACGAGAGGAACCGGGAGGCGAACATCCTGTGAGCATCCTCAACGAACCCCAGGGTGCCGCGGCAGCAGGGTCCCACTACGAGGACGAGCTGCCGGTCCGGCGCCAGAACCGCGGCAGCCTCGTGGTCAAGTGGCTGACGACGACGGACCACAAGACGATCGGCACGCTGTACCTGGTGACGTCGTTCGTGTTCTTCGTCATCGGCGGCGTGATGGCGCTGTTCATGCGCGCCGAGCTCGCCCGGCCCGGTCTGCAGATCATGTCGAACGAGCAGTTCAACCAGGCGTTCACGATGCACGGCACGATCATGCTGCTGATGTTCGCGACGCCGCTGTTCGCGGGCTTCGCGAACTGGATCATGCCGCTGCAGATCGGCGCGCCGGACGTGGCGTTCCCGCGGCTGAACATGTTCGCCTACTGGCTGTACCTGTTCGGCTCGCTCATCGCGGTGGGCGGTTTCCTCACCCCGCAGGGCGCGGCCGACTTCGGCTGGTTCGCCTACAGCCCGCTGTCGGACGCGGTGCGCTCCCCGGGCATCGGCGCCGACATGTGGATCATGGGTCTGGCCTTCTCCGGCTTCGGCACCATCCTCGGCTCGGTCAACTTCATCACCACGATCATCTGCATGCGCGCACCCGGCATGACGATGTTCCGCATGCCGATCTTCACCTGGAACGTGCTGCTGACCGGTGTGCTGGTCCTGCTGGCCTTCCCGGTGCTGGCCGCGGCGCTGTTCGCGCTGGAGGCGGACCGCAAGTTCGGTGCCCACGTCTTCGACTCCGCCAACGGCGGCGCGTTGCTGTGGCAGCACTTGTTCTGGTTCTTCGGGCATCCAGAGGTGTACATCATCGCGCTGCCGTTCTTCGGCATCATCAGTGAGGTCATCCCGGTCTTCTCCCGCAAGCCGATGTTCGGTTACACGGGTCTGATCGGCGCGACCATCGCGATCGCGGGTCTGTCCGTGACGGTGTGGGCGCACCACATGTATGTCACCGGCGGTGTGCTGCTGCCGTTCTTCTCCTTCATGACGTTCCTGATCGCGGTCCCGACCGGTGTGAAGTTCTTCAACTGGATCGGCACGATGTGGAAGGGCTCGCTGTCCTTCGAGACGCCGATGCTCTGGGCCACCGGCTTCCTGATCACCTTCACCTTCGGTGGTCTGACCGGTGTCATCCTGGCCTCGCCGCCGATGGACTTCCACGTCTCCGACTCGTACTTCGTGGTGGCCCACTTCCACTACGTCGTCTTCGGCACCGTGGTGTTCGCGATGTTCTCCGGCTTCCACTTCTGGTGGCCGAAGTGGACCGGCAAGATGCTGGACGAGCGCCTGGGCAAGATCACCTTCTGGACGCTGTTCATCGGCTTCCACGGCACGTTCCTGGTCCAGCACTGGCTGGGCGCCGAGGGCATGCCGCGCCGGTACGCCGACTACCTGGCGGCCGACGGCTTCACCGCGCTGAACACGATCTCGACGATCAGCTCCTTCCTGCTCGGCATGTCGATCCTGCCGTTCTTCTACAACGTGTGGAAGACGGCCAAGTACGGCAAGCCGGTCGGCGTCGACGACCCGTGGGGCTACGGCCGCTCCCTGGAGTGGGCCACCTCCTGCCCGCCGCCCCGCCACAACTTCATCACCATGCCGCGGATCCGCAGTGAATCCCCGGCGTTCGACCTGCACCACCCGGAGATCGCCGCCCTCGACCAGCTCGAGAACGTGGGCCACGGCGACAAGGCTCTGGCTGGCGGCAAGGAGGCCGGCAAGTGAAGATCCAGGGCAAGATGTTCATGTGGCTGAGCGTCTTCATCCTCGTCATGGCGATCGTCTATGGCTGGTGGTCGAAGGAGCCGGCCGGCACCACGGCGCTCTTCCTGGCGTTCGGCCTGGCCATCATGATCGGCTTCTACCTCGGCTTCACGGCCAAGCGGGTCGACGTGGGCGCCCAGGACGACAAGGAGGCGGACGTCGCCGACGACGCCGGCGAGGTCGGGTTCTTCAGCCCGCACAGCTGGCAGCCGCTCTCCCTGGCCATCGGTGGCGCGCTCGCCTTCCTGGCCGTCGCCATCGGCTGGTGGCTGATGTACTTCTCGCTGCCGATCATCCTGATCGGTATCTGGGGCTGGGTCTTCGAGTACTACCGCGGTGAGAACCGCACCCAGTAACCGGCACCGAGCGCCGCAGGGGCCCGGACACTCCGCACGGAGCGTCCGGGCCCCTCCGCGTGCGGCTCCTGCGTTCGACGCAATCCGTGTCACTCGTACGAGTCAGTCGGCGTGCCGCTGTTGACGTGGCTTCCTAGCGTGAGGCCATGAGCCACACAGCGATGCCCCGCCCCCGCACTGCCGTCAGCTGCACCCTGCTGGTCATAGCCCTCTGCGCGGGCGCCACCGCCTGCGGCTCCGACGGCAACCCCCTCGCCGCCCGCCCTTACGACGCGGCGGACCAGATCTCCTTCAACACCCCGGACGGCCACAAGAAGGCCGACCCGGACAAGCCCCTGGAAGTCGTCGCCGAGGACTCCGGCGGACGCATCACGGACGTCACGGCCCACGACGCCTCAGGACGCCACGTGGCGGGCGAACTCGCCGCCGACGGGGGCCGCTGGCACAGCACCTCCCCGCTCGCCGCCAACGCCACCTACACGGTCCGCGTGAGCACCGAGGACGAGGACGGCGCGCCCGGCCGCAAGGTCCTCACCTTCGACACCGGCCGGCCGGCCACCCAGAAGCGCCTGGACGTCACCTTCGGCCCGAAGAAGGGCACCTACGGCGTCGGCCAGCCCATCACGGCCGAGCTCAGCCAGCCGGTCAGGGACACGGCGCAGCGGGCCGTCGTCGAACGCGCCCTGAAGGTCACCTCCACGCCCGCCACGGACGGCGCCTGGCACTGGGTGGACGACAAGAAGCTCCACTACCGCCCGAAGGACTACTGGCCCGCCCAGGCCACCGTCCAGGTCCGCAGCAACCTGGAGGGCATCAAGATCGGTGACCGCATGCGGGGCGGCAAGGCCGAACCGCTGACCATCACCACGGCCGACAAGGTCGTCGCCGTCACGGACGCCGCGGCCCACCAGATGACCGTCTACCGGAACGACGAGATCGTCCGCCAGATACCCGTCACCACGGGCATGCCCGGCTACGACACCCGCAACGGCGTCAAGGTCGTCCTGGCCAAGGAGGGCACCGTCCGCATGACCAGCGCCAGCATCGGCGCCTCGGACTTCTACGACCTGGTCGTCCACCACTCGGTCCGCGTCACCAACAGCGGCGAGTACGTCCACGCCGCCCCCTGGTCCGTGGGCTCCCAGGGCTACGCCAACGTCAGCCACGGCTGCACCGGCATGAGCACCGAGAACGCGGCCTGGTTCTACGAGAACGTCCGCGAGGGCGACATCGTCAAGGTCATCAACTCCGCCGGCGACACGATGGCCCCGTTCGGCAACGGCTACGGCGACTGGAACCTCGACTGGGCGAAGTGGCGCACCGGCAGCGCCCTGGTCGGCGGCACCCCCGAGGGCCCCGCCCCGGTGGACAGGGCCCGGCTGCGGCCGCAGAGCGTCTGAGCCGCCCGTCCGGGGGCGCGGCCAGGCTCCCTCAGGCGTTCAGAGCCGACTTCTCCCGCAGCAGGGAGGCCAGGGCGGAGGCGAACTCCACCGGCTCCACCGGCAGCGTCACGGCCGCCTCCGCACGGCTCCACGTCGCCAGCCACGCGTCCTGCGGCCGCCCGATCAGCAGCAGCACCGGAGGGCAGTCGAAGATCTCGTCCTTGATCTGCCGGCAGACGCCCATGCCGCCCATGGGCACGGCCTCCCCGTCGAGCACGCAGACGTCGATGCCGCCCCGGTCCAGCTCCTTGATCACCGCCGCCGGGGTCGCGCATTCCACGAACTCCACCACGGGGACGTCCGGGGCCGGCCGCCGGCCGGTCGCGAGCCGCACCTGTTCGCGGGTGTTGGAGTCGTCGCTGTAGACCAGCACCGTGGCGGTCGGCTGCATTGTTCCTCCGTGACGTCAGCGTCGTAAGGACAGGCCCGTTGGGCCGGATGCTACTCCCTTGAACACCACGTCAACACCGGTACGACCGGCTTAGACACTCCGAACGGCACCCCCCGGAGTGAGGGCGGGATAAGCGACCGACATAATGTCGGTCGTGGCGACAGCAACGACAGTAGAAACCGGGCACGCGCACCCGTCGGTCAACCGGCCGAACCTCACCAGCGTCGGAACCATCATCTGGTTGAGTTCCGAGCTGATGTTCTTCGCGGCCCTCTTCGCGATGTACTTCACCCTGCGATCGGTGACCGGTCCTGACTTCTGGCAGGAGAAGGCCGATGCCCTGAACTTCCCGTTCTCGGCGACGAACACCACGATCCTGGTGCTCTCCTCCCTCACCTGCCAGCTCGGCGTCTTCGCCGCCGAGCGCGGTGACGTGAAGAAGCTCCGGATGTGGTTCATCGTCACCTTCATCATGGGTGCGATCTTCATCGGAGGCCAGGTCTTCGAGTACACCGAGCTGGTCAAGCACGAGGGCCTGTCCCTCTCGTCCGACCCGTACGGCTCGGTCTTCTACCTGACCACCGGCTTCCACGGCCTGCACGTGACGGGCGGTCTCATCGCCTTCCTGCTGGTCCTCGGCCGGACCTACGCGGCCCGGAGGTTCACCCACGAGCAGGCGACCGCCGCGATCGTCGTGTCCTACTACTGGCACTTCGTCGATGTCGTCTGGATCGGCCTCTTCGCCACGATCTACATGATCAAGTAGCAGGGCCCGCATCCGCCGCGCCCGACGAGGCGCGCATCCCAGAAGCATCGACGCAGAAGATCCTGACACCGGGGTAATCCGTGAAAAAGCTCTCCGCACGACGACGCCACCCGATGGCGGCGCTCGTCGTCCTACTCCTCGCGCTGGCATGCACCGGGGGGCTGTACGCCGCGTTCGCACCCGCGAGCAAGGCGCAGGCCGACGAATCCGCCCAGTCCCTCACCATCGAGGAGGGCAAGAAGCTCTACTCGGTCGGCTGCGCCAGTTGCCACGGCACCGGCGGTCAGGGCACCTCCGACGGCCCGAGCCTGGTGGGTGTGGGCGCCGCGTCCGTCGACTTCCAGGTGGGCACGGGCCGCATGCCGGCCGCCACCTCCCAGGGCCCGCAGGTCCCGAAGAAGAAGAACATCTACACCCAGGCCGAGATCGACCAGCTCGCGGCGTACATCGCCTCCCTCGGCGCCGGCCCGGCCGTGCCGACGGAGGACCAGTACAGCCCCGAGGGTGCCGACATCGCCAAGGGCGGTGAGCTCTTCCGGACGAACTGCGCGCAGTGCCACAACTTCACCGGCAAGGGTGGCGCGCTGACGCACGGCAAGTACGCGCCGAGCCTCGAGGGCGTCTCCGAGAAGCACATCTACGAGGCCATGCAGACCGGCCCGCAGAACATGCCGTCCTTCCCCGACACCACCCTGTCGGAGAAGAACAAGAAGGACATCATCGCGTACCTCGACGCGGTCAACAGCGAGAGGACCGAGAGCCCCGGTGGCCTCGAACTGGGCGGTCTGGGACCGGTCAGCGAGGGCCTCTTCGGCTGGATCTTCGGTCTCGGCGGACTGATCGCCGTCGCCGTGTGGGTCGCCGCCCGGACCGCAAAGGCCAAGAAGTCATGAGTAGCCAAGACATTCCAGAAGAGAACCTGCCTGCCGCGCAGTCCGCAGGACATGACGAGCACGGCGTGGTCAGCGTCGCGGACGAGAAG
This sequence comes from Streptomyces sp. NPDC015242, assembly GCF_043079125.1. NCBI lineage: Bacteria > Bacillati > Actinomycetota > Actinomycetes > Kitasatosporales > Streptomycetaceae > Streptomyces > Streptomyces sp. NPDC015242. The sequence goes on from NZ_JBIBUF010000012.1 coordinate 264,980, forward strand.
CACCCGTTCGCCGACCCCGGCCTGCCGCCCCACGAGCACCGGATCCAGGACATCGACGAGCGGGCCGCCAAGCGGTCCGAGCGTTCGGTCGCCCTGATGTTCACGGTGTCGATGCTGGCCACCATCGCCTTCATCGCCGCGTTCGTGGCGATCCCGGTCGACAAGTCGGTCTACATCTTCCCGCTCGGCCACATCAGCGCCCTGAACTTCGCGCTGGGCATGACGCTCGGCATCGCGCTGTTCTGCATCGGCGCCGGCGCCGTCCACTGGGCGCGCACCCTGATGTCGGACGTGGAGATCGCCGACGAGCGGCACCCGATCGAGGCGGAGCCCGAGGTTCGCGAGAAGGTCTTCGCGGACTTCAAGCAGGGCGCCAAGGAGTCCGCGCTCGGCCGCCGCAAGCTGATCCGCAACACCATGCTCGGCGCGCTCACGCTGGTGCCGCTCTCCGGCGTCGTGCTCCTGCGCGACCTCGGCCCGCTGCCCGGCGAGAAGCTCCGCCACACCATGTGGTCCAAGGGCAAGCTGCTCGTGAACATGAACACGAACCAGCCGCTGCGTCCCTCGGACGTCGCGGTCGGTTCGCTGACCTTCGCCAAGCCCGAGGGCCTGGAGGAGCACAGCCACGAGTTCCAGAACGAGATCGCCAAGGCCGCCCTGATGATCGTCCGGATCCAGCCGGAGAACATCAAGGACAAGCGCGAGCTCGAGTGGTCGCACGAGGGCATCGTCGCGTACTCGAAGATCTGCACCCACGTCGGTTGCCCGATCTCCCTGTACGAGCAGCAGACGCACCACGTGCTCTGCCCCTGCCACCAGTCCACCTTCGACCTGTCCGACGGTGCCCGAGTGATCTTCGGTCCCGCCGGTCACGCCCTGCCGCAGCTGCGCATCGGCGTGAACGACGAGGGCTACCTCGAGGCGCTCGGCGACTTCGAAGAGCCCGTCGGTCCTGCCTTCTGGGAGCGCGGATGAGCAACAAGGACGACCGCCGCAAGGCGCCCGCCGGAGAGCGGGTCGCCGACTGGGCCGACGGCCGCCTGGGGATCTACTCCCTGGCCAAGGCCAACATGCGCAAGATCTTCCCGGACCACTGGTCCTTCATGCTGGGTGAGATCTGCCTCTACAGCTTCATCATCATCATCCTGACGGGTGTGTACCTGACGCTGTTCTTCCACCCGTCGATGAACGAGGTGGAGTACCACGGCAGTTACGTCCCGCTCCAGGGGCAGCTGATGTCGGAGGCGTTCGCCTCCACGCTGGACATCAGCTTCGACGTCCGCGGCGGTCTGCTCATCCGGCAGATCCACCACTGGGCGGCGATCATCTTCCTCGCCGGCATGTTCGTGCACATGATGCGCGTCTTCTTCACCGGCGCGTTCCGCAAGCCGCGCGAGATCAACTGGCTGTTCGGCTTCCTGCTGTTCGTCCTCGGCATGTTCACCGGTTTCACCGGCTACTCGCTCCCGGACGACCTGCTCTCCGGCACCGGTGTCCGCTTCACGCAGGGCGCGATCCTGTCCGTGCCGATCGTCGGCACGTACATCTCGATGTTCCTGTTCGGCGGGGAGTTCCCGGGCACCGACTTCGTCGCCCGGTTCTACTCGATCCACATCCTGCTGCTGCCGGGCATCATGCTCGGGCTCGTGGTCGGCCACCTGATCCTGGTCTTCTACCACAAGCACACGCAGTTCGCGGGTCCCGGCCGGACCAACAAGAACGTCGTCGGCATGCCGCTGCTGCCGGTCTACATGGCCAAGGCCGGAGGCTTCTTCTTCCTGGTCTTCGGTGTCATCGCGGCCATCGCCGGCATCGCGACCGTCAACCCGATCTGGGTCCTGGGCCCCTACCGGCCCGACCAGGTGTCGACCGGTGCCCAGCCCGACTGGTACATGGGCTTCGCCGAGGGCCTGGTCCGCGCCATGCCGGGCTGGGAGATCAACCTCTGGGGTCACACGCTGGTCCTGGGCGTGTTCATCCCGCTGGTCCTGTTCGGCCTGTTCCTCGCGATCATCGCCCTGTACCCGTTCATCGAGTCCTGGGTCACCGGGGACAAGCGCGAGCACCACATCCTGGACCGGCCGCGCAACGCCCCGACGCGCACCGCCTTCGGTGTCGCCTGGATCACCGGCTACATCATCATGCTGATCGGCGGTGGCAACGACATCGTCGCCACGCACTTCCACCTGTCGATCAACGCGGTCACCTGGTTCGTCCGGATCGGGTTCTTCGCCGGGCCGGTCATCGCGTTCGTCATCACCAAGCGCATCTGCCTCGGCCTGCAGCGCCGGGACAAGGACAAGGTGCTGCACGGCCGCGAGTCGGGCATCATCAAGCGCCTGCCGCACGGTGAGTTCATCGAGGTGCACGAGCCGCTCAGCCAGGAGCAGATGTACACGCTCACGGCGCACGAGCAGTACAAGCCGGTCGAGCTCGGCCCGACGGTCGACGAGAACGGTGTCGAGCGCAAGGTGAAGGGCTCCGAGAAGCTGCGCGCCAAGCTCAGCGACGCCTACTACGGCGAGGGCGCCCAGATCCCGAAGCCCACCGTCGAGGAGTACCGGGAGATCACGAGCGGCCACGGCCACCACTGATCACTGCTTCGCCACGCCACACGAGGGCCCCGTCCGGTGTTCGGACGGGGCCCTTCGCGGTGCCGGGGGCTGGATAGGGTGGACCTCGTTGAGACTCTCGTCCCGTAGTGCGGGACACCTGACCCTGGAGCGGCTTATGAGCGCTGTGACCCCCGCTGGAGGCGACACCGCGGCGGGCCGCTCCTGGCCCCTGCTGTTGAACGGCCTGCTCGAAGGCCGCGACCTGACCGCCGACGACACCGCCTGGGCGATGGACCTGATCATGCGCGGCGAGGCGACGGACGCGCAGATCGCCGGGTTCGTGGTGGCGCTGCGCGCCAAGGGCGAGACGGTCGAGGAGATCGCCGGGTTCGTCCGGGCGATGTACGCGCACGCCAACGTCATCGAGGTGCCGGGCCCGGCGGTCGACATCGTCGGCACGGGCGGCGACGGCGCCAAGACCGTCAACATCTCCACGATGTCGGCGATCGTCATCGCCGGCACCGGCGCGAAGGTCGTCAAGCACGGCAACCGCGCCGCCTCCTCCGCGTCCGGCGCCTCGGACGTCCTGGAGAAGCTCGGCGTCAACCTGGAGCTGCCGACGCACCGGGTGGCGGCGGTGGCCGAGGAGGCCGGGATCACCTTCTGCTTCGCGGCGAAGTTCCACCCGTCGATGCGGTACGCGGGCGCGGCTCGCGGCCAGTTGGGCATCCGGACGATCTTCAACGTCCTCGGCCCGCTGACCAACCCCGCGAAGGTCCGGGCCCAGGCGGTCGGCGTGGCCGACCCGCGCATGGCGCCGATCGTGGCCGGGGTCTTCGCCGAGCGCGGCCACTCCTCCCTGGTCTTCCGCGGCGACGACGGTCTCGACGAGCTGACCACCACGGCCACCTCCCGGGTCTGGATCGTCCGCGACGGCAAGGTGACCGAGGAGGCCTTCGACCCGCGCGACGTCGGTCTGGAACTGGTCCCGGTGGAGGCCCTGCGCGGCGCGGACGCGTCCTACAACGCCGAGGTCGCCCGCCGCCTGCTGGACGGCGAGAGGGGCCCGGTGCGGGACGCGGTGCTGCTGAACTCGGCGGCGGCGCTGATGGCGCTGGAGCCGGGCACGGGCACGCTGGCCGAGCAGATCGGCGCGGGCATGGCGAGGGCGGCGGAGTCGCTCGACTCCGGGGCCGCCAAGCGGACCCTGGAGCGGTGGGTGGCCGCCAGCAACGCGTAGCCGGGCGCGACGTGCGGCGTCCCGCGATCCGGACTCGGGTTGCGGGACGCCGATCTTTTCGCGTACGTTCCTGGCCAGGTCATGAGTGACAGTCATGAGGCCCCGGCCGACTGTCCGGCAACCCTCCGTCCGTGGCGGGGTGCCCCGGGTGAAGACCAGGCCGCAGGCAGCGAGGTCTGCGGCAAGCGCGGACCCCTCGCGATACCAGGGGTCCTGGTCGTCGAGGAGTTCTTCGTGAGTCAGCGAATGCGATAGGGCCGCAGAGCCCCGCCTCCGCATCCCTTCTTCCTTCACCCCCGCCGGCAGCCCATGGGCTCGCGGGCGGAGTCACCTGATCTCACGGGAGTTCACCGATGTCCGTCTCCACCGTTGCCGCAGACCAGTCCGTTTGTGCCCCGCTGCCCGTTCTGGGACGGGATGTCACCGTGCCGCTGGTGACCGGCGGAGAGGTCACCTACGCCGCGCTGGACTACGCCGCCAGCGCCCCGGCGCTCCAGCGGGTCTGGGACGACGTGGCCGCCTACGCGCCGTACTACGGCAGCGTCCACCGCGGTGCCGGGTACCTGTCCCAGCTGTCGACCGACCTGTTCGAGAACGCCCGCCGGACCGTCGCGGAGTTCCTCGGCTGCCGCGCCGGCGACCAGGTCGTCTTCACCCGCTCCACCACCGACTCCCTCAACCTGCTCGCCGCCGCGCTGCCCCAGGACTGCCAGGTGTTCGTGTTCGAGACCGAGCACCACGCCTCCCTGCTGCCCTGGCGCGACGCCCGCGTCACGTACCTCGACGCCCCGCGCAGTCACCACGAGGCCGTCGAGACGCTGGAGCGCGCCCTCGCCGGCCGGGACCCCCACGGGCCGGCCCTGGTCTGCGTCACAGGCGCCTCGAACGTCACCGGCGAGCTGTGGCCGGTACGGGAACTCGCGGCCGCGGCGCACGCCCACGGCGCCCGGATCGTGCTGGACGCCGCCCAGCTGGCCCCGCACCACCCGGTGTCCGTCGCGGACCTCGACGTCGACTGGGTCGCCTTCTCCGGGCACAAGCTCTACGCGCCCTTCGGCTCCGGCGTGCTGGCCGGGCGGTCCGACTGGCTGCGCGAGGCCGAGCCGTACCTCGCGGGCGGCGGAGCCTCCCGGAAGGTCACGCGCCGCGCGGACGGGGGCGTGGACGTGGAGTGGCACGAGAGCGCCGCCCGCCACGAGGCCGGCTCCCCGAACGTCATCGGCGCCTACTCCATCGCCTCCGCCTGCAAGGCCCTCACCGAGGCCGGCTTCGACACCCTGGTCGCCCGCGAGCGGTACCTGATCGAGCAGGTGCGCGCGGGTCTCGCCGAGGTGCCCGAGGTGCGGATCCTGTCCCTGTTCGGGGACGACGCCCCGCGCGTCGGCGTGATCTCCTTCGTCGTCGACGGCTGGAACAGCTCCCACTTCGCCGCCGCCCTCTCCGCCGAGTACGGCATCGGCGTGCGGGACGGGCTGTTCTGCGCCCATCCGCTGGTGCGCACGCTGCTGGGCAGCGACCCGCAGACGCAGGGCGAGTGCGGGGCGCCCGAGGCCGCGCCGGGGGAGAAGTCGCTCAACGCCATCCGGGTCAGCTTCGGCGCCGGCACGCCCGACGAGCACGTGGAGCGGTTCGTGCGGGCCGTGCGCGAGCTCGTGGCGGACGGGGCGAAGTGGAACTACCGCACGGAGGACGGGCGGTGCGTGCCGGACACCTCCGCGTGAAGGGCCCGGCTACCGGCGGCCGCCGGTAGCCGGGCGCCCAGGACGATCATCCGCAGGGCCCGTTCGGTGGCGTCGGTGAGCAGCTCGTTCGCCCGCAGCAGCGCCTCCGCCAGCTCCATGGGGCCGGGCAGGATGCCGTGGCAGGCGTCCACGCCCGGCACCTGGTGCGCGCCCTCGCCGAGGGTGCCGGCCAGGGCCAGCACCGGGCGGCCGTACAGCTTCGCCCGGCGCGCCACCTCGGCCGGGACCTTGCCGCGCGGCGTCTGGTGGTCCAGGGCGCCCTCGGCGGTGACGACCAGGTCGGCGCGGGCCAGCCGGGCGTCCAGGTCGAGGTGGTCCAGCAGCACGTCGAAGCGGGGCAGGAGCCGGGCGCCCAGGGCGGCGAGCCCGGCGCCCAGCCCGCCGGAGGCTCCCGTCCCCGGGTCGGAGCGCAGCGCGGTGCCCGGCACGGCGGCGTCGCGGGTGAGGACGAACGCCCAGTTCTCCAGGGCCGCCGACAGCTCCTCCACCTGCGCGGGCGTCGCCCCCTTCTGCGGCCCGAAGACCCGGGCCACGCCCCGCTCGCCGCACAGCACGTTGTACGGGTTGCAGGCCACGAGGAGTTCCACGCCCGTGAGACGGGGGTCGAGGCCGGTCGGGTCGACCCGGTGCAGCCGGATCAGCTCCCGGCCGCCGCGGGGGAGTTCGCGCCCCTGCTCGTCCAGCAGCCGGGCCCCGAGCGCCTGCAGCGCGCCCGCGCCGCCGTCACAGGTGCCCGAGTCCCCGCAGCCGACCAGGATCCGCCGGACGCCCGAGTCCAGGGCGGCGCGGAGCAGTTCGCCGACGCCGTACGTGGTCGTGGCGCCCGGGTCGCGCAGGTCCCGGGGGACCAGGGAGAGGCCCGCGACCGCCGCCATCTCCACCACGGCCGTGTCCCCGGAGCCCAGCAGGGCGAAGTGCGCGGCGACGGTCTCCCCGACCGGGCCGGTCGCCGGCACGGTGACGAGCACGCCGCCGGTCGCGGCGGCCAGGGCCGCGGCCGTGCCCTCACCGCCGTCCACCAGCGGGACGAGGTCGAGTTCGGCGCCGGGCAGCACGCGGCGCACACCGGCCGCGATGGCCTCGGCGGCGGCCCCGGCCGACAGGGACTCCTTGAAGCCGCTGGGGGCTACGACGACACGGTTCAGCACGGAAGGCTCCTCAACGGGTGACGGGCACGCCGAGCAGCGGCCACACCGCGACGGCGAACAACAGGACGAGCAGGGCGGTCAGCGGGGCCAGGACGGCGGACAGGCGCAGCAGGTCGCGCGGGGCGTAGGTGGGGGTGCCGGGGAGCTGCGCGAAGAGCGTGACCGGCTTGGCCGAGGCGGGCAGCGTGTGGCAGAAGCCCGCGGCGGCGGTGGAGGCCAGGGCGGTGGCGACCGGGTTGACGCCGGCACCGACGGCGGCGGCCACGACCAGCGGCACCAGGACCGACGAGCGGGCCGAGCGGGACTGCAGCACCAGGTGGGCCGCCGTGCTCACGGCGATCACGACCGCCAGGAAGACCACGGGGGTCGCGCCCGCCGGAAGCCCCGAGACCAGCCACCCGGCCGCGCCCGAGTCGGCGAGCGCGACGCCCATCGCCGTCGTCGCCGCCATGAACAGCAGCAGCGACCAGGGGACGGTCCTCAGCGCGTCCTTCAGCCGCACGGTGCCCAGCGCCGGCGAGGAGGCGATGACGGCACCGGTCAGCGCGACCAGGGCCGGCGGCACCCGGTGCAGCGGCTCACTGCACCACAGCACGACCACGGTGGCCAGCAGCAGGGCGCAGCGCTTCTCGGCCTGGCTCCAGGGGCCCGTCACCGGCTGCTCGCTGTGCTCCTGGATCCGCTCGGCGGTGATGCGGACCGGGCCGCGGCGGTCCGCGCGCCGGGTCGTCGTCAGCAGGACCGCCTCGGCGGCCAGGTGCGAGGAGACCACGGCCAGCGGCAGCCCCAGCAGCAGCCACTCCGTGAAGCCGATGTGCTGTCCCGTCGTCTCCCACAGCACCGACACGGTGATCAGATGCGCTCCCGCGCCGATCAGGGTCGCCACCGCCGACAGAAGGATCACGGTCGGAAACAGCAGTGCCAGCATCACGACCAGTCGCTTCCGGTCGGCCAGGACCTTCGCCAGCGCGAGGAACACCGGCAGCGCGAGCGCGGCCCGGCCGGAGGTGGCGGGCACCGCGAACGCCGTGACGACCAGCGCGGCGGTGGTCAGGTGCACGAGCTGCCGCACGCCACGGGCCCCGCTGACCAGGAACACCGCGGCCCGCCCTGCGAGCCCGGTCCGGCCCACCGCGGCCGCCAGCACGAACGCGCAGATCAGCAGCCAGACCGTGGCGTCACCGAGCGTCCCGAACAGGGTGTCGCTGCTGATCACCCCGGTCACGGTGAGCGCGAGCCCGGCCCCCAGCGCGACGTAGGTGTCGTCGATCGGCGTGCCGATCCAGGCGCAGGTCGCGAGGACGAACGCGGCGAGGGTGAGCCGCGCGTCGGCGCCGAGCCCCGGGAAGTTCGCCGGCACGGCCAGCAGCGCGCACAGGGACAGGGCGACGCACAGGGCGGCGGTGGTGCGGAGGGTCGGCGTCACACCGTCGAGGATCTGCACGGCCGGTGAGCCGTCGATGAGCCCCACATGAAGGAACGTTCAGGTGCCGCGCCCCACCCGGCGCTACGGCAGCCGGTACCCCATCCCGCGCACCGTCTCCACCCGCTCCGCGCCCAGCTTCCTGCGCAGCGTCCGCACGTACACGTCCACGATGTTGGACCCCGGATCGAAGTCGTACCCCCACACGTGCGAGAGGATCTGCTCCCGCGACAGCACCTGCCCGGGGTGCCGCAGGAACAGCTCCAGCAGCACGAACTCACGTGCCGTCAGATCGACCGTGCGCTCCCCGGACCGGGCCCGCCGGGTACGGAGGTCCAGGCTCAGGGTGCCCGACCTGAGCACCGTCACCTCCGGCGCCCGCGCCGCCGTACGGAGCCTGAGCCGCACCCGCGCCAGCAGTTCCTCGAACCGGAACGGCTTGGTCATCCAGTCGTCGGCGCCGCCCTCCAGGCCGGCCACCGTGTCCCGCACGGAGTCCCGCGCGGTCAGCACGATCACCGGCACCGAAACCCGGGCCTCGCGCAGCTCGCGCAGGATCGTGAAGCCGTCCCGGCCGGGCAGCCCGATGTCCAGGACGACGAGGTCGAAGCCGCCGGTCAGGGCGTACTCGTAGCCGGCGTCGCCGTCGGTGACGACGGTCGTGGTGAAGCCGTTGGAGCGCAGGCCCTTCTCCACGAAGGAGGCGATGCGCTCCTCGTCCTCGACGATGAGGATGCGGTTCACGGCAGGTTCCCTTCCGGTGTCCGGGGCGCGTGCAGCACCAGGGTGAAGGTGGCGCCGCCGCCGGGCGTCCCGTCGAGCCGTACCCGCCCCCGGTGGCCCTCCGCGATCGCCTTCACGATGGACAGCCCGAGCCCGGCCCCGGAGCCCCGGGCGCCGCGTCGGGCCGTGCCGCGGCGGAAGCGCTCGAAGATCACCGCGGTGTCCTGGGGCTGCACACCGGGGCCCGAGTCGGCGACGTACAGCTCCAGGTCCGGGCCGTCGGCGCGGGAGCCGATGCGGATGGTCTGGCCGGTGGTGGTGTGCTGCACGGCGTTCTGCGCGAGCTGCACCATGGCCTGGGTGATCCGCTGCGGGTCCAGCTCGGCCTCCAGGTCGGCGACCGTGTCGAGCCGCCAGTCGCGCTCGCCCAGGGTGCGCGCCTTGACGTAGACGTCGGCGGTCAGTTCGGCGACCTGGACCGGCTCGGGCGTGACGAAGTCGGGGCGTTCGGCCTTGGCGAGCAGCAGCAGGTCCTCGACGATGCGGCTCATGCGGTCCAGCTCGTCGGTGACCAGCCGGACCGTCTCCTCGCGCTCGGCCGGGTCGTCGCCCATGACCTCCAGGTGGCCGCGCACGATGGTGATGGGCGTGCGCAGTTCGTGCCCGGCGTCGTCGACGAACTCGCGCTGCGCCGCGAAGGCCCGCTCCAGCCGGTCGAGCATGCCGTTGAAGGTCTCGGCGAGGGCCGCTATGTCGTCGCGGCCGTGCACCGGGATGCGGCGCGTGAGGTCCTGCTCGGTGAGCTGCGCGGCGGCCGTGCGCACCACCCGCACGGGCCGCAGGATCCGCCCGGCGACCGCCCAGGCGATGCCGGTGGTCAGCAGCAGGGCGGCCCCGGAGATCACGAGCAGCGTGCGGAACACGGTGTTCACCCGCGCCTGCTCCCGCTCCGGGTGGAAGGCGACGACGAACGCGGCGTCCGGCTCCCGGTCCGGCCGGCCCACGGTGACCTTGGCCCAGCGGATCTCGCCCTGCGGCCGGCGCAGCACGCCGGAGGACGCGGGCGAGTCGTAGATGCGGCGCCGGGCCTCGGGGTCGCGGTGCAGGGGCAGGGCCACGGGCAGGTCGTGCGGCCGGCGGATCTGCCGCGGGCCGCCGTCCGCCCGCCCGACCAGGCCGATCAGCTCCTCGTCCGCGTCCGGGTACTGCCGCTCCAGGAAGACCGTGAGCAGCCGGTCCGCGTCCGTGAACGGCAGGCCGGTCTGCGGGTCGCCGCCGCGCTCCTCGAAGTTGGCGAACTCGCCGGTCTCCTGCGTGAGCAGCCGGTCGACCCGGTTGTCGACGTCCCGCAGCAGGTAGGAGCGGGTGGTCATGGCCACGGAGGCGAGGGCGACCGCCATCACCAGCAGCAGCCACAGCAGGATCCGGACCCGGGCGGAGATCCGGCGGAGGCCGGGGTCAGCCGTCGGAGCCGGGGCCGTCGTCGTCGCCCGGTCCGTCGTCCGAGCCGCCCTGGCCGTCGTCGTCGTCATCGTCACTCGCTGAGCTGTCGGTCACCGGGGGCCGCGAGACCACCTCGTCGCCGGGGGCGGATCCGCGCGGCGCGGGCTGGGAGGGGGGCCGGAGCGTGGAGGTGGGCGTGGGCGTGCCGCGGTCCAGTTCGACCTGCTGGGGCGGCACCCGGGGCGCCTCGGGGCGGTCCGCGAGCGCGTAGCTGGTCGCGGCGATGCCCAGCGGGATCAGCACGACGGCGGACAGGGCCGCCATACGACGGGAGAAGGCCATGGGCCCGATCCTGCGGACCCGGGCGCGGCAGCGGGATGAAGCCCGGATGAAGAACTCTTCATCATCCGCGTCCCGGGGAGGGTCTCAGTTGTCGAGGCCGATCGCGAAGGCGGCCTCCAGGTCGTGCTGGGAGTACGTGCGGAACGCCACGTGCGTGTCCGTGCCCTCCACGCCGGGGATCTTGCTGATCCGGCCGGGGATGACCTCGGCCAGGTCCTCGTGGTCCTTGACCCGGACCATCGCGATCAGGTCGTAGGTGCCGGTGACGGAGAAGACCTCGCTGACGTTCTCCAGCGCCGCGATCGACTCGGCGATCTCGGGGATCCGGTCCACGCTGGTCTTGATCAGGACGATCGCGGTGATCACGGCTGGTTCTCTCCCTCGGGGGCCGGAGCTGGGGCGGCTTTCACTCTAGTCGGGCCGGTCGGGCGGCCGTAGCGGACGGAGGCGTAGCCGAAGCCCAGGGCGAATCCGATGAGGTGGGCCAGGTAGGCCACCCCCGGCCCGGCCGGGGCCCGCCCCGCCGCCACCCACTGCAGGGCCGCCCAGAACGGCAGCACGATCCACGCCGGGAAACGCACCGGCAGGAAGAACAGGAACGGCAGGAGACTGGTCACCCGGGCCCGGGGGAACAGGTACAGGAACGCGCCGAGGACCGCCGAGATCGCTCCCGAGGCACCGACCAGGGACTGTCCGGAGTCCGCGTGGGCGACGGCGTAGCCCAGCAGGGCCAGGTAGCCGCAGCCGACGTAGAACAGGGTGAACTGCACACGGCCCATCCGTTCCTCGGTCATCGCCCCGAAGACGTAGAGGAAGAGCATGTTGCCCAGCAGGTGCACCCAGCTGCCGTGGACGAACAGGGCCGTCGCCGGGGTGAGGGGCGAGCCCCCGGACCCGTCGAACAGTTCTGCGGGGATCACGCCCCAGCGCCGGAAGTAGGCCCGCTGCGCGGCGAGCAGCTCGTCGCCCGTGCCGTACGCCGGATTCAGGCCCGAGGCGGGTCCCGCCAGGAAGACCGCGCAGCACAGGGCGATCAGCGCGTACGTCACCGGCGCCGACGACCCCCTGATCGCTCTGCCGCTCCGGACGATCGACGCGCTCCACTTGCTGATCATGGCTACAGAGCATGACGTAACCGGACGCAACCGCACAGACCGCCTCGCCGCCGTGGACACGCGGGCGGCGAGCACCCGCCAGGCCGTAGGGTTACGGACCACACGCACCGGGGATGCCGGTCGCGTCACGGACACTAGAAGGAAAGAGAACAGGTCACGATGACGGTTCCCCTGCCGACCGCCTCGACGCGGTGGCGCTGCACCCTCTGCGGCAACCTCACGAGGTTCGACGTGACCCGCTCGTCCAAGGTCGTCGAGTACGTCCACCTGGACCTGGCCGGGGAGCCCGAGGTCGAGGAGCGCGAGGTGCTCAGTGAGACCATCGAGTCGGTGCGCTGCCGCTGGTGCAACGCGGTGGACCAGGTGGAACTCGTGGACAGGCCGGGTGCCGGCTCCTGACAGGAGCGGGCCCCGCACAGCATTGGGGTGTGACGGATGGCGGAGACCACGGGCGGGGGGCCGGGCGACGGCGCCGCCGAGGTGCTCGACCGTCCGCTGCCCGACGGCGTGCGCCGCAGGGTCGTGCAGATCGTCTCGGACGGCTTCGGCTCCCTGACGGTGAGCGAGCTGCCCGCGCAGTTGCGGCAGTACGCGCGGTTCGCCCCGAACCGCCGGGCCAAGTTCGCCGGCAACGCCATGGCCGCGGCGCTGGAGACCGATCCGCTGTTCCGGCAGCGCATCGCGGAGAAGCTCAGAGAGACCCAGCCGGAGCTGACCGGCGCCCTCGACTCAGGATCCCCGCCCCCGGCCGCGGACCCGCTCGACGTGGCGGCCGCGGCCTACGTGCTCCGGCCGCCGGGCTGGGTGAAGCTGGTGACCGCGGCGGGCGAGGAGGCGCAGCGGGCCGACGCCGAGCGCGCCGACGAGGAGAACCGCGCGGAGCTGGAGCGGCTGCGCGCCGAACTCGACCGGGCCCGCGACCACACCCGCGCCGAGACCGAGCGGCTGCGCGCCGAGCTGGATTCGGCCAAGAGGGAAACCGAGTCGCTGCACCGCAAGCTCCGCGCCGCCCTCAGCGACGTCAAGCGCGGCGAGGCCGCCCTGCGCAAGGTCCAGGGCGAGGTCGAGGCGGTCCGCGCGGAGGCGCACGCCCAGGTCTCCGCGGCCGAGAGCGAGACCCGGCGGCTCAAGGCCCGGCTGGGGGAGACCGAGGCCGCCCTGGAGGCCGCCCGGCGTGCCGCCCGCGAGGGGCGCAGCGTCGAGGACATGCGCGTGAGGCTGCTGCTGGACACCCTGCTGGACGCCACCCAGGGGCTCCGCCGCGAACTCGCCCTGCCGCCGGTGTCGGTGCGGCCCGCCGAGACCGTCGACGCCGTCGAGCCGGGCCGGATGACCCCCAAGGACATCGCCGCGCGCGCCCTGTCGGAGCACGACCCGCAGGTGCTCGACCAGCTGCTCGCGCTGCCGCAGGCCCATCTGGTCGTCGACGGCTACAACGTCACCAAGACCGGCTATCCGCAGATGCCGCTGGAGAAGCAGCGTCTCAGGCTGCTCGGCCAGCTGTCCCAGCTGGCCGCCCAGAGCGGCGCCGAGGTGACCTGCGTCTTCGACGGCGCCGAACTGGCCGCGCCGGTGCTGCTCGCGCCCCCGCGCGGCGTGCGCGTGCTGTTCTCGAAGCCGGGCGTCACCGCGGACGAGCTCATCCGCCAGCTGGTGCGCGCCGAACCGCCGGGCCGCCCGGTCATCGTCGCCTCCACCGACCGTGAGGTCGCCGACGGCGTGGCCCGCGCCGGGGCCCGGCCCGTCGCCTCGGCGATGCTGCTGAAGCGCCTTTCGAGGGCCTAGGGGGCGTACGCCCCATGCGTAACCTCCGGGCGTGATGCCCGCATTGGTGAGACCTGTGGGCCACGGTGCGTCAAGTGGGTCTCACCGCCTGTGAGTCCAGGGGAAAAGATGGCCTACCGTGACGTGATTTTTCATCTGAGGATTTGAACTGATCACAGGAAGGTCACTAGGGTCAGGCCCCAGACCTCCGCTCGGGTGATCACTCATCGGGAGAGACGGCGGAGGGGCCGAGAAGGAGCTTTTCACCCGTGGCGTCCCACCGTCGTCCCAAGCAGCCGAGCCGCGCACGTGTGACCGTGCTGACCACCGCCGCCGCCGCTGCCGTCGCCTTCAGCTCGCAGGCCGCCAACGCGGCTCCCAGTGAGAAGCCGAGCAAGGACGAGGTCAAGACCAAGGTCGACAAGCTGTACCAGGAGGCCGAGCAGGCCACCGAGAAGTACAACGGCGCCAAGGAGAAGCAGGAGAAGCTCCAGAAGGAGATCTCCACCATCCAGGACAACGTCGCCCGCGGCCAGGAGGAGCTCAACGAGCTGCGCGACAGCCTCGGCCTCGCCGCCGCCTCGCAGTACCGCACCGGCAGCATCGACCCCTCGGTCCAGCTCTTCCTCTCCTCCGACCCGGACGACTACCTCGACAAGGCCTCCACGCTCGACCAGTTGAGCGGCCAGCAGGTCGAGGCACTGAAGAAGGTCCAGGAGAAGCAGCGCGAACTCGCCCAGGAGCGCGCCGAGGCCGCCGAGAAGCTCAAGGACCTCGCCTCCACCCGCGCCGAGCTGGGCAAGAAGAAGAAGGAGGTCCAGGGCAAGCTCGCCTCCGCGCAGAAGCTGCTCAACAGCCTCTCCGCCGCCGAGAAGGCCAAGCTGGCCGAGGACCAGAACCGCGCCAGCCGGACCGCCGAGCGCGACGCCCTCACCAGCAACGTGCCGCCCGGCTCCGGCCGTGCCGCCGCCGCCTTCGCCTTCGCCCAGAGCCAGCTCGGCAAGCCCTACGTCTACGGCGCCACCGGCATGAGCTCCTACGACTGCTCCGGCCTCACCTCCCGGGCCTACGCCGCGGCCGGCGTGCAGATCCCGCGCACCTCCGAGGCGCAGACCGGGGCCGGCACCAAGATCTACTCGGTCAGCCAGCTCAAGGTCGGCGACCTGGTCTTCTTCTTCAACGACCTGCACCATGTGGGCCTCTACGCCGGCAACGGGCAGATCATCCACGCCCCGCGCACCGGCACGGTCGTCCGCTACGAGTCGATGAACACCATCGGCGGCCCCTTCATGTTCGGCGTCCGGGTCTGACCCCGGCCCTCCGGAGCCTTCCTCACCGGTCCGCCGTGTCCGCCGTTCGGGCGAATCGCGACAGCGCCGCGTGAGCCCCCGCCCCGCCGGTGACCTGCGTCAGCGGTGGGGCGTCCTGCCGCACACCCACGGATGGTCGTTGGCGGTCCCCTGCCACAGGGCTACTGTCTGCCGCGTTCCAAGTCCGTCAGCGGAAGGAGAGCGGCTTCCCGTGGGGTCCCATCGCCGCCTTGCACCGTCCGGGTCCGACCGGGGCGCCACCGTCGCGGTCGGCATCCTGTCCGTCGCGGCCGCCGCCCTGGGCGCGGTACCGGCCGCGGCCGCACCGCACGACGACACCCGGGCCGCGGTGGACCGGCTCTACGCGCAGGCCGAGAAGGCGACCGAGGCCTACAACGAGGCCGACGAGCGGGCCGACGCGCTGCGCGCGGAGGTCGGCACCGCCCGGGACCGGATCGCCCGGCAGCAGCAGCGCGTCAACTCCCTGCGGGAATCGCTCGGTTCACTCGCCGGCGCCCAGTACCGCTCGGGCGGCATCGACCCGGCCGTGGCGCTGCTGTTCTCCGACGACCCGGACGACTACCTCGACAAGGCGTCCAGGCTCGACCGCGTCACCGCCCACCAGGCCGGCGAACTGAAGGAACTCCAGCACGCCATGCGCGAACTCGCCCAGGACCGCGAGGAGACGGCGGACAAGCTCCGCGAACTGGAGCGGAGCCGCAAGGCCGTCGCCGCCCACAAGAAGAGCGTCGAGCGCAAACTCGCCTCGGCGCGGCGGCTGCTGAACTCCCTGCCCGACGCCGAGCGCGACGCCTACGGCCGGGCCTCCCGCGCCGGGCGCGGCGACCTGCCCGACTTCGGTGGCGCCGGCGCCGCCTCGGGACGCGGGGCCGCCGCCGTCGCCGCCGCCCGCAGCGCCCTCGGCAAGCCCTACGTGTGGGGCGCCAGCGGGCCCACCGGTTTCGACTGTTCAGGCCTCATGCAGTGGTCGTACGCGCAGGCCGGGGTCTCCCTGCCGCGCACCTCGCAGGCCCAGCGGTTCGCCGGCCGGCAGGTCCCGCTGTCCGAGGCCCGGCCGGGCGACCTGGTCGTCTACCGGTCCGACGCCAGCCACGTCGGGATGTACATGGGCAACGGCCAGGTCATCCACGCGCCCTACCCCGGCGCGCCCGTGCGCTACGACCCGGTCGGGATGATGCCCGTCTCGTCGGTGACCAGGGTCTGACCGACGCGGCCCCGCGCCCGTATTCTCGGGAACGTGGCTGGTCGACGGTGGGGCTCCGGGGTGGTGGCGCTGGTGCTGCTGCTCGCCGCCCTCGTGGGGTGCGGCGGGCCGTCCGCGACCGACAGGGCCACGGCCGACGTCCAGCGCCTCCTGGACCGGCGGGCCGCGGCCGTCGTCGACCGGGACGAGCGGGCCTACGCGCGCACGGGCGCCGGGACCGACTTCGGCCGGCTGCGGGCCGTGCCCGTGGCCGACTGGTCCTACCGCGTGACCGCGCTGCGCCGCGACGGCGACACGGCCACCGCCGACGCCGAACTGCGCTACAGCGTGGCGGGCTACGACCGGGCCCCGGTGACCGCCGGGCGCACCCTGCGGCTGAGCCGGCACGCGGACGGGCGGTGGTCCGTCGTCGAGGACCGGCCCGCGAGGAAGTCGGCCCAGCAGCTCTGGGACCAGGGGACGGTGCGGATCATGCGGGGCGCGCACAGTCTCGTCCTCGGGGTCGGGCAGTCCGACCGGTCGCTGCGCGGCTTCGCCGACCTGGCCGACCGGGCGGTGCCGGCCGTGTCGGAGGCGTGGGGCGCGCAGTGGAGCCGGCGCGTCGTCGTGCTCGTACCGAAGTCGCTGGAGGGGATGGCCGGGCTGCTCGGCTCGCCCGCCTCCTCCTACCGCGGCATCGCGGCCGTCACGACCGGTGAGACGGGCGCCCCGGCCCGGGCGCCCGCGGACCGGGTCATCGTCAACCCGGACGCGTTCGCCCTCCTCGGCAGCCTCGGCGAGCAGGTCGTCGTCACCCACGAGACCACCCATGTCGCCACCCGCTCCCGGACCACCGCGGCCACGCCGCTGTGGCTGTCCGAGGGCTTCGCCGACTGGGTCGGCTACCGCTCCGTGGGCCGCACGCCCGCCGAGGCGGCCCCCGAACTGGCCCGCGCGGTGGACCGGGACCGCCTGCCGGCGGCGCTGCCGTCCGACAAGGACTTCGGCTTCACCGGCGACGCGAGCCGGCTGGCCCGGGCCTACGAGAGCGGCTGGACGGCGTGCCGGATGATCGCCGACCGCTGGGGCGAGTCACGGCTGCGCGCGTTCTACCGGGCCGTGGGCGAGCACGGGAAGCGGGACGGGGCGGTGGAGCAGGCGATGCGCGAGGTCCTGGGGACGACGCCGGAGGCCTTCACCCGGGAGTGGCGCGGATACCTGCGGACGCAGCTGGGCTGAAGCGGCGCCGTCCCGCGGGCGGCGGGCCGGTCAGGGCTGTGGCCCGGGCGGGTCCAGCCGCTCGACGGCCTCCCGCAGCCAGGCGCGTTCCGCCTCGCCGGTGGCGCGGGCCACCCGGAGCATGCCCTGGCGGAACAGGTCCGTCGCCTCCTCGGCGCGGACCGGCTTGCCGGAGGCGTAGAAGAAGCTCGTCGGGGCTTGCAGGAAGTCCAGCCGGCGGCGCAGCACCGCCGCCTGCTCGCGCGGGTCGGGCAGGTGGCGCAGGAAGGCCAGGACCGTGTTGAAGCGGACCTGGTCGGTGATCTCGGTCTGCTTCGGGTGGCGCAGCCGCTCCAGCAGCTCCGCACGGCCCTTGCCGGTGAGGGCGAGGATGCGCCGCGGGGCCGCGCCCGCGCCCGGTTCGGTGCGCTGGTCGAGCAGGCCTGCCGCGACCAGCCGGGTGATCGCCGGGTAGAGGGCGCCGTCGCTCACCGGCCGGACGTGCCCGGTCAGCGCCTTGATGCGCTCCTTCAGCTCGTAGCCGTGCAAGGGCTCCTCGGCCAGGAAGCCGAGGATCGACAGCTCCAGCATGGTCCTCCTTGCGGACGTGCGAGGCCCCATGCTACCTCTTAACGAGTTACCTCGAATCGATATAGCTCGTGTAGAGGTAGGCATCCGTCAGGACTCCGGGGGGACCGTCACCGTGAACGCACACCGCGCCCAGCTCGTCCTGCTAGCCCGCCCCGTCTACTTCTCCCTGCTCGCCTCGGTCGCCGCCGGGATCGTCAACACCGTCTGGGTCACCCCGCTGGGCGGGCCGGCCGTGGCCGCCGTCGCCGTGGCCACCACCACGGAGAACGTGCTGCTCGGCATCGCCCTGGTCTTCGGCTCCGGCACGACCGTGCTGGTCGCCCACGCCCGGGGCGCCCGCGACCCCGCCGCCGTACGGGCCGCGGCGCGCGGCGGCTGGGCGCTGTGGGCGCTGGTGACGCCCCTGGTCGTGGCGGGTGGCCTGCTCGGGCGCGAGCCGCTCGCCCGGCTGGTGCTCGGCGCACCGGACGGCGCCGCCCTCACGCTCGCCGTCGCCTACTTCTCGATCTCCCTGCCCGGCACGGCCGTCTTCTTCGCCCAGCAACTCGTCGACGGCCTGCTCAAGGGCACCGGCGACACGCGCACCCCGATGCGCCTCGCCCTGCTGTCCAACGGCCTGATCCTGGTCCTCGACCCCTTCCTCATCCACCTCTACGGCGTCCGGGGCGCCGCCGCCGCGACGGTGCTGGCCCGGTGCGCGGCGCTCGGGGCCGGGCTCGTCGCGGTGCGGCGCAACGCCCTGCTGCGCACGGCCCGCGCCGCGAAGCCCGGCGAGACCCGGGCCGCCGCCCTGCGGCGGACGCTGACCACCGGTCTGCCGATGTCCGCCGACTTCACCGTGCGGCAGACCGGCGCCCTGGTCCTGGTCGCGCTCGTGGCACGGCTCGGGGTGCCGGCGGTGGCCGCGTACGCGATCGCCTACAAGGTCATGTACGTGGCGACGATGTCCTTCTACGCCGTCCGCCAGGCCGCCTCCATCCACACCGCGCACACCCGGGGCGGAGGGCGGGACGAGCGGCGGGCGATCGGGCGGCAGGCCGTGCTGCTGTCCGGTGCCCTCGGCCTGGCCGCGGCCGTCCTGCTGGCCGTCACCGCGCCCTGGCTCATGGCCGCGTTCGGCGCGGGACCCGAAGTGGCGCGCGAGGGCGTGCTGTTCCTGCGGTGCGTCGGGCCCTATCTGCTGCTGTCGGGCTGCCTCATCGCGCTGGGCGGGGTCTTCGAGGGCGGCGGGGAGGCGTCGGCGCTGCTGCGGGTCACCGTGCTGGGGACGGCCGTCCAGCTGGCGCTCGCCCACGGGCTGACCGGGCTGGGACTGCCGGGGGTGTGTCTCGCGCTGGCGGTCGCCACGGCCGTGCAGTGCGCCCTCGCGGGGCTGCTGTTCCGGCGGGCGCCGGCTCAGGAGGAGACGGGGGTCTCGCCGGCCCGCGCGGGCTGAGCGGCACCGGGGGCGGGGACCGTGCCCGGGACCGCCGCCCGCCACAGCGCCCGGGCCGCGAGCAGCGCGGCGGCCACCAGCAGGCCGTTGCGCAGGAACAGCAGCGTCAGGCCGAGGCCGTCGCTGGCCACCACGTTGCCGAAGTACAGCGGGAACTCCAGCACGGTCACGAAGCACGCCACCAGCACCAGGGCGACCGGCAGCCGCATCCTGCTGCCGGGGAAGCACAGGCACACCGCGGCCAGCCCGACCAGCCACACCATGTACTGCGGGCTGATCACCCGGCTGGTGGTGGTGAACATCAGCACCGCCACGAACGCGGCGTCGGCCAGCGTGTGCTCCTCGAAGCGCCGGGCCAGCAGCCGCCACAGCACCAGCCAGCCGAACGCCGCCCCCGTCAGGAACAGCGCGCCCGTGCTCACCTCATCGACCCACGGGCCGAGGAACTCGATCGAGCCGTAGTTCAGCCTGACCTCGCCCTCCCAGCCGAACTGCCGGGCCACGTGGAAGACCAGCGCGCCCAGCGACTCCACCTCGGTGCCCCGGTCGCGCTGGAAGGTCAGGAAGGCGAACGCGCCCGGCATGAGCAGGGCGAACCCGCCCGCGACCACGGCCCCGGTCACCAGGGCAGACACCCAGGCGCTGCCGCGGCGGGCCGCCAGCAGCAGCATCGCCGGCCACACCTTCAGCAGGGCGCCGAACGCCGCCAGGGCCCCCATCGCCCGCGGATGCCGGGCACCCGCGAGCAGCGCCGCCACCGCCACCGCCGTGACCATCACGTCGTAGCGGGCGTACACCGTCGGACCGAGCAGCGGCACGCCGATCACCCACACCCAGGCGCCGCGCGGCGACCGCCCCGGGCGGCGTCCCGCGCAGGCCAGCAGCGCCAGCACGACCAGGTCGGTGACGCACACCAGCACGAAGAACGCCGTCGCGTACTCCAGGAAGGGCAGCAGGCCGGGGGAGAGGATCGCCAGCGCGGCGGCCGGCGGGTACTGCCAGGTGACGTCCTCCAGAGGGAACGTTCCGCTGCGCAGCACGCCGTACCAGCCCTGGTAGATCACCTGCACGTCGCTGGTGACGTCCGGGCCGGGGAAGACGTGCACCTTCAGCACGAACAGCAGCAGCATCAGCCTCGTGAGACACCAGACCACCGGCAGCCATGCCAGGGACCGCCTCGCGCCCGTCGTCTTCACCTGATCCCTGCCCGTTCGCCCGCGTGTCGAGAGGGCCATGATGGGCCCACCGGCTGTGAGCGTGCCACACGTGCCGCCGGGCGGGGCCGCGAGGGGCCGTTCGATAGGGTCGGCGGCGTGCGCAAGACCCTGATCGTGACCAACGACTTCCCGCCCCGGCCCGGTGGCATCCAGGCGTTCCTGCACAACATGGCGCTGCGGCTGGACCCGCAGCGGCTGGTCGTCTACGCCTCGACCTGGAAGCGGACCCGGGAGGGGATCGAGGCCACCCGCGCCTTCGACGCCGAGCAGCCCTTCACCGTCGTCCGTGACCGTACGACCATGCTGCTGCCGACGCCGGGCGCCACCCGGCGGGCCGCCGGGCTGCTCCGCGAGCACGGCTGCACCTCGGTGTGGTTCGGGGCGGCGGCCCCGCTCGGGCTGATGGCACCGGCCCTGCGCGCCGCGGGCGCCGAGCGGCTGGTGGCCACCACGCACGGCCACGAGGCCGGCTGGGCGCAACTGCCCGCCGCCCGGCAGCTGCTGCGCCGCATCGGGGACGCCACGGACACGATCACCTACCTCGGCGAGTACACGCGCTCGCGGATCGCCGGCGCCCTCACGCCCGAGGCGGCGGCCCGCATGGTGCAGCTGCCGCCGGGCGTCGACGAGAAGACCTTCCACCCCGGCTCGGGCGGCGAGGAGATCCGGGCCCGCCTCGGCCTCACGGACCGTCCGGTCGTGGTCTGCGTCTCCCGCCTGGTCCGGCGCAAGGGTCAGGACACCCTCATCCGGGCCATGCCCCGGATCCTCGCGGCCGAGCCGGACGCGGTGCTGCTGATCGTCGGCGGCGGCCCGTACGAGAAGGACCTGCGGCGCCTCGCGCAGGACACCGGCGTGGCCGCCTCGGTCCGCTTCACCGGCTCCGTCCCCTGGTCCGAGCTGCCCGCCCACTACGGCGCAGGCGACGTCTTCGCGATGCCCTGCCGCACCCGGCGCGGCGGCCTGGACGTCGAGGGCCTCGGCATCGTCTACCTGGAGGCCTCCGCGACGGGACTCCCGGTCGTCGCCGGCGACTCGGGCGGCGCGCCGGACGCGGTCCTGGACGGCGAGACCGGCTGGGTGGTGCGCGGCGGCTCCCCGGAGGAGGCCGCCGACCGCATCACCGTCCTGCTCGGCGACGCCGAACTGCGCCGCAGGATGGGGGAACGGGGCCGCGAGTGGGTCGAGCAGACCTGGCGCTGGGACCTCCTCGCGGAGCGCCTCAAGGACGTGCTGTAGGACGACTGCCCCGAGGGGGCGCGGCGACCCGGGCGGAAGCCCGCGACCGCCCCCCCGGCGGGTCACTTCGCGTAGATCGCCTCGATCTCGTGCGCGTAGTCCTTCGCCACCACGTTCCGCTTCAGCTTCAGCGAGGGCGTCAGGTGGCCCGACTCCTCCGTGAACTGGTGCGACAGGATGCGGAACTTGCGCACCGACTCCGCCTTGGACACCGCGGCGTTGCCGTCGTCGATCGCCGCCTGAACCGCGGCCAGCAGGTCCGGGTCCTCGCACAGCGACGCCGCGGTGGAACCCGCCGGCTTGCCGTGGTCGGCGCACCAGCGGGCCAGGAACTCCTCGTCGAGGGTGACCAGCGCGCCCACGAACGGCCGCCCGTCGCCCACCACCATGCACTCCGCGACCAGCGCGTGCGCCCGGATGCGGTCCTCGATCACGGCCGGGGCGACGTTCTTGCCGCCCGCGGTGACGATGATCTCCTTCTTGCGGCCGGTGATCCTGAGGTAGCCGTCCTCGTCGAGGGTGCCGATGTCACCCGTGTGGAACCAGCCGTCGGCCAGCGCCTCAGCGGTCGCGCCCGGGTTGTTCCAGTACTCCTTGAACAGGTGCTCGCCGTGCAGCAGCACCTCGCCGTCGTCGGCGATCCGCACCACCGAGCCGGGCAGCGGCTGGCCGACCGTGCCGATCTTCTGGCGGTCCCAGGGGTTGAACGCGGTGGCCGCGCAGGACTCGGTCAGGCCGTAGCCCTCCAGGACCGTGAAGCCGATGCCGCGGAAGAAGTGCCCCAGCCGCTCCCCGAGCGGGGCGCCGCCGGAGATGGCGTACTCGCCCCGGCCGCCGAGGACCGCGCGGAGCTTGCCGTAGACGAGCCGGTCGAAGACCTTGTGCTTGATCCGCAGGCCCAGGGACGCGCCCGAGGGGGTGTCCAGCGCCTTGCTGTAGGCGATCGCCGTGTCGGCGGCCTTGTCGAAGATCTTGCCCTTGCCGTCGGCCTGCGCCTTGGCGCGCGCCGAGTTGTAGACCTTCTCGAAGACGCGCGGCACACCGAGGATCAGCGTGGGGCGGAACGTGGCCAGCTCGTCGGTGAGGTTCTTGATGTCCGGGACGCAGCCGAGCTTGATCGGCGCCATCATCGGCGCGATCTGCACCAGCCGCCCGAAGACGTGCGCGAGCGGCAGGAACAGCAGCACCGAGCACTCGCCCGTGCGGAACAGCGGACGCAGCCGCTCCACGATGTTGCCGCACTCGGCGAAGAAGCTGCGGTGGGTGAGCACACAGCCCTTGGGGCGGCCGGTGGTGCCGGAGGTGTAGACGATGGTCGCCGGGTCGTCGGCCTTGGCGACGGAGCCGCGCTCCTCGACCGTCTCGTCCGTGACGTCCTGGCCGAGCCGGCTCAGCTCGTCCAGGCCGCCGCCCTCGATCTGCCACACGTGCTTGAGCGCGGGCAGCCCGTCGCGCACCGACTCGACGGCGGCCGTGTGGGCCGGGGTCTCCACGACACAGGCGGTCGCCCCCGAGTCACCGAGGATCCAGCGCACCTGCTCCGGCGAACTGGTCTCGTACACCGGCACGGTCACCGCGCCGGCGCTCCAGATCGCGAAGTCGAGCAGCGTCCACTCGTAACGGGTGCGGGACATCAGGCCCACCCGGTCGCCCGGCTGGACCCCGGCGGCGATCAGGCCCTTGGCGGCCGTGTGCACCTCGGCGAGGAAGGCGGTGGCCGAGACGTCCTGCCAGGCGCCCCCGACCTTGCGGGCGATCACGGCGACGTCCGGGTGCTGCGCGGCGTTTCTGCGGACGATGTCGGTCAGGTTCCCGTCCGCGGGGACCTCGTACAAAGCCGGAAGGCTGAACTCGCGCAAGACTGCTGCTCCTCATCGGGCGCCGGCGCCACGACGGTGTGTGCTGCGACGGTGCGGTCCAAGGCTCGGGCAGGTGCTCGGGCATTCACTTGTTGAAATGCAGAGCACGACT
>NZ_JBIBUF010000013.1:0-124440 GCF_043079125.1 Streptomyces sp. NPDC015242
GATCGCTACGACACCGAACGCGGTCCACCCTCCGTAGAAGACCGCTGCGACCAGGCCGAGCGCGGTGACCGCGAACGACCACCCGAAGGTTTTCATGATCACGGACGGTTCACCGTGCTCTCGGGCAGGAGCGCGATGCCGTCGTCGTCGGCGTGCAGGAGGTCGCCGGGGCGGAAGGTGACGCCGCCGAAGGTGACGGGCACGTCGACGGCGCCCTCGGCGTTCTTGGCGCTCTTGCGGGGAATGGTGCCCAGCGCCTTGATGCCGAGCCGCAGGCCGGCCAGGGCGGCGCTGTCGCGGACGGCGCCGTGCAGGACGAGCCCGGCCCAGCCGTTGTCCTGGGCGGCGCCGGCGATGAGGTCACCGACGAGAGCGGTGCGCAGGGAGCCGCCGCCGTCGACGACGAGGACCGCGCCGTCGCCGGGGGTGCGCAGCAGCTCGCGCAGCAGGCCGTTGTCCTCGTGGCAGGAGACGGTGCGCACCGGGCCGGCGAAGGCACGGTGGCTGCCGAACTGGCGGAACTGCAGGTCGCAGATGCGCAGGTGGGTGTCGTACCGGTCGACGAGGTCGGCGGTGGGGATGGGGGTGACCGTGGCGGGCACGGTGGTGCTCCTTCGCTGTTGGGGGCTGCCGCGCCCGTTTCTCATCCGGCCGTCAGGGGGATGGGGGTGCGAGCGCGGCAGCCTGCTCGGGGGTGAGGGGACGGGTGGCGTGGCCTCGCAGGAGGAGGTGCAGCTTGGCCGTCTCCTCCAGTTCCTCGATGGCGTCGGCGGCCTGTTCCAGTGACGCGCCGGCGACGACGGGTCCGTGGTTGGCGAGGAGGACGGCGTGGTGGGTGCGGGCCGTCCGCTCGGCGAGCGGTTCCAGGGCGCTGTCGCCGGGCGCGTGGTAGGGCAGGAGGGGCAGGGTGCCGACGCGCATGGCGTAGTACGCGGTGAGCGGGGGCAGAACGTCGGCGGGGTCCACGTCGGCGAGGCAGGAGACGGCGGCGGCGTGGGTGGAGTGCAGGTGGACGACCGCGTGGGCGCTGGGCCGGGCGCGGTAGAAGGCGGCGTGCAGGAACGCCTCCTTGGTGGGCCGGGGGCCGTCGAGGTGCTTGCCGTGCAGGTCGGTGCGCGCCAGGTCGGCTTCCTCCATCGTGCCGAGGCTGGACCCGGTGGGCGTGAGCAGCAGACTGCCGTCGGCCAGGCGGAGGGACAGGTTGCCGGTGGAGCCGTGGGTGAGGCCACGGGTGAACAGGGACCGTGCGGCGCGGACGATGCGTGTGCGGGCGGCCGACTCGTCGGTGTAGCCGATCACGTGCTCTCCTGGGCCGGGGCGGCGAGGGCGCGGGTGAACAGGTCGGGGGCGCCGAAGTTCCCGGACTTGAGCATGAGGGCCAGGTCGCTGTCGCCGGTGGTGGCGTACGTCCAGGGCACGCCGGGGTCGGCTTCCTCGCCGACGAGGACGGCGCGGATGCCGAGGGCGGTGGTGACGGCGCCGGAGGTTTCCCCGCCGGCGACGAGCAGGCGGCGTACGCCGCGCTCGACGAGGTGGGTGGCGAGGGTGCCGAGGAGTTCCTCCACCTGCGCGGCGGCCTCGGCGACACCGAGCTGCGCCTGGACGGCCGCCAGCTCCTCGGGTGAGGCGGAAGCGTAGATGAGCACGGGCAGAGCGGGTTCCTGCGCGTCGTACCAGGCCAGTGCTTCGCCGGTGACGTCGCGGCCTGTGGCGGCGGCGAGGACGTCCAGGTGGAGGGAGGGCAGGCCGGCGGCGTAAAACTGGGCGATCTGCTCCAGCGTGCGGGCCGAGCAGCTGCCTGCCAGGACGGCCGCCCGTCCGCGGGACGGCGTCGATTCGGTGGTGGCCGGTGCGGTGGCGGGATACGCATGCCCGAGTCCTTCGGCCAGGCCCGCGGCGCCGGCGACCACCGGCAGTTCCAGGGCCGCGGCTCCGAGCACGGCGAGGTCGTCGTCGGTGAGGGCGTCGGCGACGATGTGCCGGACACCGGTCTGCTGGTGCGCCGTGACCGCCTCGCGCACCGCCTGGACCCCGCGGCGCACGGTGGCCCAGTCGATCAGGCCCACGCGGTGGCGTGTCTGCGGGGACAGCAGCCGTGTCAGGGCGGAGTCCGTCATGGGGTTGAGGGGGTGATGGCGCAGCGGCGAGTCGGACAGCAGCTGGTCGTGGACGAACAGGTGGCCCTGGTAGACGGTGCGGCCGTTGGGCGGGGAGGCGGGGCAGTGCAGGGTGACGGAGGATCCTGCGGCGTCCAGGAGGGCATCGGTGACGGGGCCGATGTTGCCCTGGGGGGTGGAGTCGAAGGTGGAGCAGTACTTGAAGTAGGTCTGTGCCGCCCCCTTGGCCCACAGCCAGCGCTGGGCGGCGAGGGAGTCGGCGACAGCCTCGCCGGCCGGGGCGGAGCGGGACTTCAGTGCCACCACGGCGGCGTCGCAGTCCGGGGGCAACTCGGTGGCGGTGTCCGGGGTGCCGAAGACCAGGGCGGTGCGCAGGCCCGCGCGCCGGAAGGCGGCGGCGACGTCGGTGCCGCCGGTGAAGTCGTCGGCGATGCAGCCGATGCGCAGGGTCATGGTCGGGGCCTCTCCTGGGGCGTACGGGCAGAGCGTGGGGACCGGGGCGGGCTGCCAAGTCGCCCGCCCCGGAATCGGGGTGTCAGTTCTGGCCGGCGTTGATGGCCTTGATGACGGCGGCGGTGAAGTCCGTGGTGGAGGCGGTCCCGCCGAGGTCGCGGGTGGAGGTGCCGGCGGCGATCGCGTCGGCCACGCCCTTCTCGATGATCTTCGCGACGGTGGCCAGAGCGTCGTCACCGTGCTGGGCGGCGAGCCACTCGAAGAGCATGGCGCCGGAGAGGATCATGGCGACGGGGTTGGCGATGTTCTGCCCGGCGATGTCGGGGGCGGAGCCGTGGGAGGCCTGGGCCATGGCGGTGGTGGCGGAGGCGTTGATGGACGGGGCGGTGCCCAGCGAGCCGGAGATCTCGCCGGCCAGGTCGGAGAGGATGTCGCCGAACATGTTCTCGGTGACGATGACGTCGAAGTCCTGGGCGCGGCGCACCAGGTGGACGGTCATGGCGTCGATGTGGAAGTCGTCCACCGCCACGTCCGGGTAGTCCTTGGCAACCTCCTGGCACACGGTGCGGAACAGGCCCGTGGTGAGCTTGAGGACGTTGGCCTTGTGGACGATGGTGAGCTTCTTGCGGCGCGCGCGGGCCAGGTCGAAGGCGACGCGGGCGACGCGCTCGGTGGCCTCGCGGGTGATGATGCCCAGCATGATGGCGGTATCCGGGGTGGGCATGAACTCGCCGGTGCCGGCGAAGGTGTTGCGGTCGGCGTAGAAGCCTTCGGTGTTCTCGCGGACGATGACCAGGTCGGCGTTGTCGCAGACGGCCTTCGCGCCGGGGAAGGACTTGGCGGGACGGATGTTGGCGAACAGCTGGAAGTGCTTGCGCAGGGTGCCCGAGGGGTTGAGCGCGGACTTGTGGGGCTCGGGGTAGCTGACCGAGTCGTGCGGGCCCAGGTACCAGCCGTCCAGGCCGGCCAGGGCTTCCTTGGTCTCCTCGGGGACCGGGGTGCCGTGCGAGTCGATCGCGGCAGCGCCGAGCGGCAGGGTCACCCAGTCGACGGAGACGCCGGCGGCCTGGGCGGCGGCGGTGGCGATCTCGATGGAGGACGGGACGATCTCGGGCCCGATGCCGTCGCCTTCGAGGACGCCGAGGCGGTAGGTCTTGGTGCTCATGGTGCGGGTTCCTCTCAGAACATGGGGGTGGGAAGTGAGGCGGGTCAGGACGGGGTGGGCGCGGCGCCGGTGAGCGCGGTCCAGGAGCGGGCGGCGGCCTTGAAGCTGTTGCCGTCCTGGGTGTGCTCCAGGGTCAGCCAGCCGGTGAAGCCGCCCTGGCGCAGAGCGGTGAACAGCGCGGGCAGACGGGGATCGCCGACGGTCAGGGGGCCTCGGGTGACCGGTGCGGCGAGCTGCAGGCAGCCCGTGTTTTCGGCGTGCCCGGTGACGGCCCGGATCACGTCGGCACCTTCGGCTTCGAGATGGTGGGTGTCCAGAACCAGACCGGCCGGGGCATCGAGGGAGTCGATGACGGCGAGGGCCTCTTCGGGTGTGTGCCACAGCGAGGTGCTGGACCGTGACTGGGGCTCCAGCAGCAGCCGGCTGCCGCGCTCGGCCGCCTCTCGGGCCAGCTGCCGAACAGCGCGTTCGGCCCACAGCCGCTGCATGTCCTCAAGACCCGGCAGGAAGGTGCCGCGCGTCTGCCCGAGGGTGACCGGAACACCGAGCGCGCCGGCCAGACGGGCCGCGTCCAGCAGGCGGCCCAGCGCGTGACGGCGTACGTCCGGTGCGGGGTCGGTCAGCGTCAGCCGGTCCTGTGCGGCGACCGGTCCGGTGCCGATGCCCAGAACCTTCAGACCGGCCGACTCGACGGTCCGCGCCAGCGCCTCGGCGTTGTGCGCTCCGGACTCGCGGACCTGCACCTCCACCCCGTCGTATCCCAGCTCGGACAGGTGGCGGACGGCTTCGGCGAGCCGCGCGTCGAAACCGAGCGGCATGAAGGCCGCGCAGTCGTCGCCCGAGACGGTGTAGGCCAGCGGCCAGGGCAGTCCCGCCGTCACGGCGTGACCGCCGCGGCCGGGTTCACCGGCTGCCGGTCGGGCGTCAGCAGGAGGCGCAGTTCATGCGCGGCGGCGCCCGCTCCGTCCAGAACGGGCACTCCCAGCAAGGCGGCGAGTACCTCGCGTGTCGGGGTCAGTGAGTACTGCGCCAGCAGCACCGCGTCGACATCGGTGCCGTCGGCGGCATGCAGGGCGTCGGCAAGATGCCGGGCGGCCGACTCGGCGTTGTCCGCTGCGGCGGCTTCCTCGCTCAGGGCGGTCACGATGTCGAGCGGGCGGTCCGAGCGGACCGTCGGGACGAGCGTTTCCAGCTGGGTGACGGCGGCCGGAACGGCGGGCGGCGTCGAGGCCACGACGGCGATACGCCGGTACGGACCGGCCAGGGCGGCTTTGAACATCGCCTCGTCGGACTTCAGGACGGGTACGTGCCACAGGGCGCGGGCGGTGTCCACGACCTCGCCGTAGGAGGAGCAGGTCAGCAGGACGCCCTGGGCGCCGCCGTCCATCACGTGGCCGATCAGGCGGAGCATGCGCCGGCGCAGCACGTTGGTGAGCCCACCGGCCGCGCGGGCGTCGTCCAGGAGGCGGTCGTCCAGCACGTTCCAGACCGTGGCCTGGGGAAACTCCCGCGCGAACGCCTCCTGGGCGATGCGGGCGCCGCTCGGCACGGCATGGATCATGGCGACGAGAGGGTGGGGTTCGATCACCGGGTTCTTCCTCTTCCGGTAGGCGGGGACCGGTAGGGGTCCCGACCGCGGGCTTGCTCCGGTCACGGGTCACACCCGTGACAGCAGGAGAAGGAGCCCGGGATGGGGTGCGGCAGCGTTTCGAGCGGTGCCGTGTCGCCACTGTAGGCCCAACCGGTAAACCGGTCAACCGGTTGATGGTGTGTGGTGCCGCGGGACACCGGAGAACACCCGGTAAGCCCGCGGCGCCCGGCTACCTCTCGCGCTGCTCGAGGGCTTCCATCAGGCGGCGGGACGCACCTTCCATGTGCCGGGCCATCGCCGTCCGGGCGGCGGCGGCATCCCCTGCCGCGACCGCGTCGAAGATCGGCACGTGGTCGGCGTAGGCAACCTCGCGGGAGCGGACGGCGCCGGTGCGCTCCACCCAGCCGCGCTGGATCATGGCGCGCATGCCCTTGAGCATGTCGCGCAGCACCGTGTTGCCGGCCAGCTCACCGAGGGCGGCGTGGAAAGCCGTGTCCGCCTCGGGGAACTCCTCGTCCGGGCACTCCCGCATCGCCGTCAGGCGGGCCCGCAGCAGTTCGACGCCCGCCTCGTCGCGCGCCTGCGCGGCCAGGCCGGCGACGATCACCTCCAGCTCGGCGCGCGCCTGCACCATGTCCCGGGCGCCCCGCTCGCCCAGAACCAGCCCCAGCTCGAACAGGCGGTACAGCACGTCGGAGTCGGTGCCGCGGAAGTAGGTGCCGCTGGACTGCCGGATCTCCAGCAGGCCGAGAAAGCCGAGCGACTTGATCGCCTCGCGGACGGTGGGCCGGTTCACCCCGAGCATCTCGGTCAGCTGCCGCTCGGAGGGAATGCGGTCGCCGGGCTGGACCTCGCCGGACATCAGGTAGTCGATCAGGCGGCGGGAGACCTCTGCGGCCAGCGGCTCACGCGGCTCGACCGTGATTCTGGCGAGTTCGGCCATCGAATTCCTCACTTCGGTATTGACGTGATGGCCGGATTCTAGTTACCTACCGGCAATCCGGTAAACCGGTTGTCCGGAAGCGTGGCTGGTGCACAGCACCTGCGCCTTCCCCCACCAGCCACTCTCCGGAGCCCCACCCGCGCCGGCGCAGCCCCGCCGCTGCGAGCAAGCGACACCGGCCGTCATCACGCGCCCCGAGCCGCCGTACAGAAATCGCCCGTACCATGACCGACCCGACGCACGAGCCGAGCACGGCCCCGCGTGCGCTGCCGGTCGCCATCGAGCCCCGCACGCACTGAACCCTGCGCGCCGTCCTGCGCCGCCGCCCGCCCGGCGGCCCTGAGCCCTGCCCCAAGGAGCAACGATGCTCGCCGTTCTCGGCTTCGCCACTCTGGGTAGCTTCATGCTGCTCGTGATGCGGAAGTACCTCTCCGCGTTCACCGCCATCATGCTCACACCGATCGTGGCCGCCCTCATCGCGGGCAAGGGCACGAAACTCGGCGACATGATCATGAACGGTCTGGACACCGTCGCACCCACCGCGGCGCTGCTGCTCTTCGCCGTCCTCTACTTCGGCCTGATGATGGAGGTCAAGCTCTTCGAGCCGATCGTGCAGACCATCCTCCGGGCTTCCAAGGGCGACCCGGTCCGCATCGTGGTCGGCACCGCCGTGCTCTCCCTGCTGGTCGCCCTCGACGGTGACGGCACCACCAGCTACATGATCGTCTGCTCCGCCTTCCTGCCCATCTACCGGCGCCTGGGAATGAACCCCCTCATCCTGGCAACGCTGGCGGCCATGGCGCTGGGCACCATCTCCGGCACCACCCCCTGGGGCGGCGCCGCCACCCGCGGCATCAGCGTCCTGCACCTGAGCGCCACCGAGTACTTCGTCCACATGATCGGCCCTATGGCCCTCACCAGTCTGACGATCGTCACCGTCGCCTACTGGCTCGGCCTGCGCGAACGACACAAGATCGACGCCGAGAAGCTCGCGGCCTACCGGCTGGAGATCGCCTCCGGTGAAGCCTTCGAGCCGGTCAAAGCGGACTGGCGCATGTGGTTCAACGCCGCTCTCACCCTGGCGCTGATGGTGCTGCTCATTGCCGAGGTCGCCGACCTGCTCGTGCTGTTCATGGTGGCGTTCGTCATCGCCCTGCTCGTCAACATCCGCTCCATCGGCGCTCAGCAGGACCTCATCAAGCGCCAGGCCGCCAACGCCGTCCCTGTGATGATCCTCGTCCTGGCCGCCGGCGTCTTCACCGGCATCATGACCGACTCCGGCATGATCAAGGCCATGGCCGACGCCGCCCTCGCCATCGTCCCCGAGGGCTGGGGCAGCATCATCCCGCTCTTCACCGCTGTCCTGGCGCTGCCGCTCGGCTTCTTCATGTCGAACGACGCGTACTGGTTCGGTGTCGTCCCCGTGCTCGCGGAGTCCGCCGCGCACTACGGCATCCCCGCCAACGAGATCGCCCGCGCCGGCGCGATCGGCCAGATCCTCCACATGATGGGTCCCACCAGCGCCCCGCTCTGGGTCCTCCTCGGACTGGTCAAGGCCGAACTCGGCGACTTCCAGAAGCACGCCCTGCGCTGGGGCGTCCTCGTCTCCGCGGCCTACATCCTCTTCGCCGTCGTCACCGGCGCCATCAGCGTCACTTGAGCCGTGCGCACGTGTGGGTGGGAGTGAACCAACCTCTCCTGAGCTGACAGCATCCACCCTGTCCGTCTTCCGGACGCGCTGAAGGACCGTGGCTCCGGGCTGAACCGGTCGCCACGGTCCTGTGTGTTCCTTCGCCCGCGCCCCCGCATCCGGACGCCAAGGAGATGAAGGCCCGGAAGTCGCACCATCAGCGGCGTGTGTCCCGTACTCGCGAGGGGGTTGCCAAAGGCGCGTCCGGTACGTCTTGAGCACCGCCTGGAGGGCCGCAGGTGCCGCAGTGCGCCCTGACTGCCCAACTCGTGGCTTCGGAATCAGGTGATCAGGCGAATCGCTGCACAAGCTTTCACAGTGTGATAAGGCCGGACTTCCAGAGACAGATCCCTGCCAGCGCTGTGAT
Source organism: Streptomyces sp. NPDC015242 (assembly GCF_043079125.1). Classification (NCBI taxonomy): domain Bacteria; kingdom Bacillati; phylum Actinomycetota; class Actinomycetes; order Kitasatosporales; family Streptomycetaceae; genus Streptomyces; species Streptomyces sp. NPDC015242. Next base: position 8,327 of record NZ_JBIBUF010000013.1, read on the forward strand.
GATCAATAGCAACGCCGTGGTGAGAATGATATTGCGCCGCCGTACCCTGGGGTCGAGTGCGCGCTGGGTGGCCTCGGTGACCTTGCGCCGGGTCCAGCGCAGGACGATCTGCGCCCAGGCGAATTCGGTCGCCCAGATGGCCATGCCTGCGAAGATCACCAGCCAGCCCGGGCCGGGCAGTACCAGCATCGCGATGCCAGCCCCGATTACGGCGAGGCCGACGACGAAGATTCCGACCTGCCAGCCCAGCCGGAGCAAACTCGACTTCTGGATGAATCCGGGGGCCCGCGTACCCAGTTCTGGCTCCGTCGCCCGATCGTTCCCCGCAGCGGAATCAGCGGTCACCGTCGCTGTGACCATCTTCTGCTCATCATTCTCCGCGTTCATGAAGCCCAACCCATCGGAACCGAGACCCTCACCGAAATGGTGTGACCCAAAGGGCCGCACGTAGAAACGAACGACTTGAAGCATCGCAAGAGAAATGGACTTGAACGAGTGCGATTGCCTCGCGCGGCCGACCAAGCAGGGTCAACGCAACGTCACCGGGAGTGTCGCGGGACCGCGCAGGTTGATCCGGCCGTTCCACGTGACGTCCCCGGCCAGGGAGATACGAGGGAAACGGTCCAGCAGCCGCTCGAACACCACTCGTCCTTCCAGGCGCGCCAGGGCCGCGCCCAGGCAGTGGTGGGGGCCGGCCCCGAAGGAGACATGGTGGCGGGCGTCTTGTCGGTCGACGCGCAGCCGCGCGGCGTCGTGACCGAAGTGCCGCTCGTCCCGGTTGGCCGAGCCGAGCAGTGCCATGACCAAGGAGCCCGCCGGGATCTCGACGCCGCTCAGCACGGTCGGTTCCAACGTGACACGACCGCTCGCCTGCACAGGACTGTCGTAGCGAAGGAACTCCTCGACGGCTCCTGGCAGGCGAGCAGTGTCGGCGCGGAGTGTCTTCATCTGATGGGGGTTGCGCAGCAGCGCGGCGGTGCCGTTGGCGAGCAGATTCACGGTGGTCTCGTGGCCGGCGATGTACAGCAACAGCACCTGAGCGACCAGTTCTTCCTCGTTCAGGACGTCGCCGCCTTCCTCGGCGGTGATGAGCGCGGTGAGCAGGTCGTCCTCGGGATGAGTGCGCTTCCACGCGATCATTTCGGCCGTGATGCCGACGAGTTCCTCATGCGCCGCCTGGACCTTGCTCGTCACTTCCGGATCGACCACCGGTTCCAGTGAACGCACGGCGATCCCGCTGAGCTCGCGGATCCGGGCATGGTCGGTGGGGGGCGTGCCGAGCATCTCGGCGATCACCGCGAACGGCAAGGGGAAGGCCAGTGCGGAGACCAGGTCCGCGCTTTCCGCGGCGTCCATCCGGTCGAGCAATTCATCGGCCATGGTGCGGATTCGGGGTTCGAGCGCGCTGATGGCCCTGGGGGTGAAGGCCTTCTGTACGAGGCGACGAAGGCGCGTGTGGTCGGGCGGATCACGGTCGAGCATCGACATGCTGTCGGTCGGCTGCAGGGCAGCGTGTGCTGTCTGATCCTGCCGGCGGGTCTCCGGGCCGGTCACGTTTCGCAGCTCGACGGAGGCGCCGGAGCGCAGCAACGTCGAGACGTCGTCGTCGGTGGACACCACCCAGAAGCCGAGCGGGTGCTCATGTACGGGGGCGCTCTGCCGTATGCGTGCGTACTGCGGATAAGGGTCGTCGGTGAACCCCTGCGCGAACGGGTCGAACAGTGGGGGCTCGTCGCACTCCGAGTGTGCCGGAGCGGCTGAGTCGCGGGTCATCGTGCGGGCCTCTCGTGCGTTGCGGGGCGGTCGTCAGTCTCGAAGGCGGGGCGCTTGTCGCCTGGTAAGGGGCGGGGTCAGACGGCGGCGATGTCGATGGACATTTCCTTGAACGCTTTGGCCAGCAGTGCCGACATGACCTTCTTGCCTGTCTGGGTGGCCAGCACCCTCTGCATGGCGGTGCGCATCATCGCGTCCCCGCGGCTTTGGGGGACGAACGTGGTCAGGCCCTCGGTGCGGGCGGACTTCTGCTGGAGGGTCATGAAGGGGCGCAATTTCTGGTCCCATTCCCGAAGGGCGCGGGGGGTGTTGTTGGGGTTGCGCTGGAGGAGGGTGCCCAGCAGGTCTGCGCCTGCCATCGCGGTGGAGGCGCCCATACCGGAGTAGAGCGTCAGGCACCAGGCGGCGTCACCGAGCAGTACGATCCGGTCGGTGTGCCAGGTGTCCATCTCGATCTGGTGGGCGGAGTCGAAGATGTAGTCGTCTGCCTGCTCGAACTGCTGGAGCAGGTGTTCCAGCACGGGGCCGGTGGGCTCCGGTCCGAAGGCTGCGCGCAGGGATGCGATGGGCGGGCGGCGGAACTGGGCGTCCTCGTTGTCGGTGCGGTAGTTGAACAGCAGTCCGGGCTGGTGGTCGGTGAAGGGGAAGGTCCACACCGAGCGCCCGGGTTCGGCCAGGACGATGCCGTCCTGGGGCCGGTAGCCGGGCACGGGTTCCTTCATGATGGTGGCGGCGACGATGTGGTTCAGCGGCCGCATGAACTGGCTGTCGGGGCCGAACGTGAGGCGGCGGATGGTGGAGCGCAGGCCGTCTGCGCCGACCACGAGGTCGAAGCGCTCGGTGGTGGGCGCGATGTCCGCGCCGGTGGTGGTCTGCAGGGTGACGTCGACTCCTGCGGGGTGTTCGTCAAGCGCGGTGGGCGTGGTGCCATAGCGGATCTCGGTGCGGGGGGCGACGGCGTTGTAGAGGGCGGTCTCGATGTCACCGCGCAGGATCAGGCGGGGGCCGCCGGGCAGGTCGCCGTAGCCCATGCCGGGACGGCGGCGTCCGTCCCGTCTCACGTCGTAGGTGATGCTGGTGGGGTCGGTGCGGTTGCCGATGGCGTCGAGGATGCCCATGCGCTTGGCGGTGGCGCGGCCGGTTTCGAAGAGACCGATGAAGTAGCCGGCGGCGCGGCGCTCGGGGGCCCGTTCGACGATGACAGGCTCCCAGCCGATCTCGTACAGGCGCATCGCCGTGGCGAGGCCGCCGATGCCCATGCCGACGACCAGAGCTCGGGGTGAGGTGCTGTTCACTGGGGGTCTCTCCTCTGCAGTGCGGGTCCGTGACTCGGATCCGCTACGTGATGCGGCGGCCGGGGACATGGGGACGGCGGATGCGGCGGCGAGATCCCGCCTGGCAGAGCGCGGCGTAAGAGCAGACCGTGCACGACGGCGGCCCGCGGTAGCGGACCGCGCAGGGCCGGTAGTCCGGCGGTCAGGTGCCTTGCGGGAGGTTACGCATGGCGGTTCGGGGGATTGCGAGGGCGGGTGTCGTCACTGCCCGGTGTCGAGGCGTGCTGCCACTTCGGTGGCCGCGCGCTGGCCCGAGAGGATGGCGCCGTTCATGGTGCCGGATGTCTCGTCGGCTGTTTCGGTGCCGGCCCAGTGGACGCGTCCGACCGGCTGGCGCAGGTACGGTCCGAAGGTGGTCCACGTCTTCGGCCCGACTGCCGGGTTCGGCCCGCCGGGCGCGAAGCTGTCGTTGCCCCAGGAGAAGTCGGTGTAGTCGATGGCGTGGCGGGCCGGCTCACCGTACAGGTGGATGAGGTGCCGCATCACGCGGCGGCGGCGCTCGGCCTCGTCGTATGCGTCGAACCCGCGTGCGTCACAGAAGACCATGAGGATGCCGGGGCCGTCGGCGTCCGGACTGACGTCGAAGGTGAGGAAGGCGGTCTCGTCGTCGGACATTGCCTCTCCCGAGAGACCTTCGCTTCGCCAGAAGGGACGGTCGTAGGCGACGAAAGCCTTGCTGAGGGCGCCCAGTCGCCAGCTGCGCGCGAGCCCGTAGTGACGCTCCGGGAGTGCGGGCGTGAACTCGATGGTCGATCGGTGTGTCGGCGATGCCGTCACGATGACGTACCGGGCATCGATGGTGTGATTGCCGGTCTCGACCGTGACGCGTTCTCCGGCCGTGGTGATGCGCTCCACCGGGGAGGCGAGGAGCAGGCGGTCCTCCAGCGTGCCGGCGAGCCTGCTGACCAGCGTGTGCATCGTTCCCAGCAACCGGTCCTGCTGGTCGCCGCCCTCGACGGCGAGCATGTGCTCGATGCCGCCCAGGTTCTTGATGTACCGCATCACGTTGAACAGTGACACCTCGCCCACGGGTGCGCCCCAGTGCACCAGGCTGAACATGTTCATGAACTTGCGGGTGTCCTTCAGGGCGTGCTTCAACGTCAGCCATTCGCCGAGCGACATCGAATCGAAGTGCTCGGCATGGGGGTGTTCCCAGGGAGACGAGACGGGAAGGCCGTCGACCATCTTCTGCAGGATGCCCATGATCCGCGTGAGGTCGAGCATCGCCCAGGGCGCCATGGACGTGGCGCTCTCGATCTTGCGCTTGCCTCCGAAGGACATGACGCCCTTGCCCGGCTGGGCCTGGGGCACGAACTCGCAGCCGAACCGGCGCGCGAGGTCGCGTACGGCGGTGTGACCCGGTGCGACCCAGGTCGCTCCGGCATCGACGGGGACGCCCGCGACCTCGACCGTGTGGATCCGTCCGCCGACGCGGTCACGGCCCTCGATGACGACGACGTCGTGCCCGGCTCGGGAGAGCTGGTCCGCTGCCGTGAGTCCTGCGAGCCCGGCTCCGACGACGAGGACGTCGGCGGATCGGCTGCTGGCACTGTTCATGGTCGTGCTCCGTTCGTATGCGGCCTGCAGGCCGTCTGGTTCCTCCGCGAATTACTGTACTGACATGTCAGTACAGTTCTCAAGGTGGTGAGTCGCCCGCCGGTACAAGGGGGAAGGATGTGACGGAGACCGCCCCATCTGCCGGCGCCTGCGGTGGCAGGGCTGTGGCCCGGACGGCGGCGGGCGCCGTGCTGAGTGCCCGCCCGCTCACGACCGCGGCGGACGAGACGGTCCCGCGCGCCGTGCTGCCGGACACGGCGGCCGAGCTGCGACCGGCGCCGCACCGGCAGGCGCGGATCGCGCGCGCAGGGCTTCGTCCGGGCCGGGTGGCAGGCGCGTCCTTCGCCGTGATCGTCGATTGCTCAGGGCGCCAGCGGGTGCTGCCGGGTTTTCGCCGTCACCGCACCCCGGCCGTAAACAGCTCGTCGGCATCGGGGCCGCCGTCGCCACCGCCTTGCCAACGCCGGGGCTGCTCGTCCTCGGGCTGGGCCATGGCAGGGAAGTCCTCCCCCGCCGCATGCTCACATCGAGCCCGTCATGATCATGTTCGGCCGGCCCGAGGGCAAGGGCGGCGGTGCGGACGCCTTGAATGCCTTCTGTGAACCCGGCGCCGTGCTTTTCCTGCGGGGGAAGGTGTGCTTCTGCGACTTCCTGTGCCTGTAAGGCCGGATCGGGGCCGGCAGTGCACGAGGTCATCGCCCGACGAGCTGACAGGGCGGGCGTGTGCACAGCCAGGCGGCGCCGGGCTGGGAGGGCGATGCGGCGCTAACCGCCGGGGGTGGTGAGTTTCTCCAACTCGGTGCGCAGGGCGGCCAGTTCGGTTCGGTCGGGTTTGAGTCCCCATCCGGTCATCAGCCCGGCGCCGTCGACGGCGTTGAGGATGACGGTGCGTGCACCGACCGAGAGTCCGTCCTCGGCCATCTCGGCCTTCCAGCGCGCACCGTCTTCGGCGACGATGTCGGCGACTCCGGGGGCGACCGCGAGGGCGGCCAGGAGGAACTGCCGTTCGCCGACGGCGTCGATCTCATCGCCTTCCAGTGACGCGCGGATGTAGGCGCGCGCCAGACGCCCTGGCTCTCGGCCGTCCTCGATGCGGTCCTGCACCGCCTGACGGAACTGGGCGAGCACATCGTGGGCCAGGGCGATCCACATCGCGTTCTTCGAGCTGTAGTGGTAGATCACTGCTCCGCGGGTCAGTCCGGCCGCGGCCGCCACGTCGTCGAGGGTCGCCCGGGCTCCCTGGGCCACGACGACGCCCCTCGCGGCGTCAAGAATCAACCGCTTGGTGTTCTCCGGACCTCGTCCTGCTGTGCGTCCCATTGCTCTCTCTCATGTGCAGTAGCGACATCGTTGGGCGACCAGTGTGCCCGGCTGCAACGCGACCTGATGTCGATCGACGACCTGTCAGGGGCAGGGGGTCATGCTCGCAGGGCGGCCTGTCTGCGGTTGCTGCGCCTCGTCAGCGTCGCCGGGATGGTGGCCAGCAGATCGCCGACCCCTCCGGCGAGGGTGGCCGCACGGCTGCGTCCCTCGGCCCTGGTGCTGAACTCCACGGCCCGGGCCGTGATGCTCTGCGCCGTCCTGGCGAAGGGCCGGACCTCGGCCTCGAACCGTGCGAAGGCCGCAGTGACGTCGTCGGTGTCCCGCAGGGACTCGGCCAGCACCTTGGCACCCGGCAACGACGCGTGTGCCCCCATGCCGGACACCGGGTCGATGCAGTGCGCGGAGTCGCCCAGGAGCACGACCCGGCGGGTGTACCAGCGCGGCAGCCGCACCTGTGAGAAACGGGTCAGCTTGGTGTCTTCGGACTTCCGTGCTGCCGCCGCGACCGCGCGCAGGTCCGGGCCCAGGCGCTCGACCATGTCACAGACCCGCGCGACCAGCATCGGCTCGTCCGGCCTGGTCGAGGCCGGCACGGGAACAACCACCATGACCGATGTCTGGTCGGTGTCCAGGAACGGGTAGATCAGTGACAGCATCCCCTCGCGGGACGCGATCACCGCACGCCCGTCAGGCAGGGGTGCGTCGGCGTTGATCCACACGTGCGTGAGGCCGTTGCGGTACACACTGCGTGCTTCGGACGCCAACGTCAGCCGGCGCACCGTCGAGTGCAGCCCGTCCGCCCCGACCACCACGTCGAACGACTCCGTCGAACCGTCACTGAACCTGGCCAGGACGTCGTCGCTACGGTGCTCCAGCGCCTCCAGCCCGATGCCCAGCCGCTTGTGGACTGTGTCCGGCACGTGCGCGAACAGCCTCGACAGCAGCGCCGAACGGCGGGCAAGGCGCCACTCGCTGTCACCGTCGATCTTGAGTTCGCGGACCTTGCGCGTGCCCCACCGCACCGACATCGCCGGCGCAGCGAAGGTCACCTGGTCGATGATCTCCTCGCCGCCCATGAGTCGCAGCACCCGGGTCGCCTGGGCGTCGAGCTGCAGCAGATAGCTGCTCGGGTACGGCTCGACCTCCTTGTCGACGAGCACGACCTCCCATCCCTCGTGCTCCAGCCACCACGCCGCCGCGCACCCGGCCATCCCGCAGCCCACCACGAGAGCCCGCCGACGGACCGGTCCCACGACCTCGGATGCCATACACTCCTCCAAAACTAGTCTGACTTGTCAGTACAGTAACGGGGGAAGGTGATGGCGTGTCAATGCGGGCGGGGCAGCCTCGGCTGGAGGCGCAGCTCCCTCCCGGGTGTCCGGGAGTGGGGGCGGGTGGTGCACTGGGCGGCTTCGGGGCGGCCGGACTCCCGTGAGTGGGCCTCGCGTGAGCGCACGGGCGGTCAGAGGCTCTTGGGTCGACCTGGCCGGGTTGTGCGCGTGCGAGACGGCCGGCGGCCGCATCGAGAGGGTTCGTGTCTCGTCACTCTCGTCGAGGGGGCGAGGGGGTGCCGACATGGTGGCGCTTGCTGCGGCTGCTCCTGTTCTTCGCTCGCGCGGGATGCGCTCGTGTCGCGCATGAGACATCAATGTCTCACATGGATTACTGTTGTCTCATGAGCTTTGATCGTGATCACGTGTTGCGTGCCGCTGCCGACCTGCTGACGCGCAAAGCCACAGCGACCACGGAAGAGGTCGCCCGGGCCGCCGGGATCAGCAGGGCGACGTTGAACCGTCACTTTCCCGGACGTGACGCCCTGGTGCGCGCCTTGGAGGACCTCGGCATCGCCGAGTGCGAGGCGGCCCTGGACGCGGCCCGCCTGGAGGAGGGGACGGCGGAAGACGCGGTACGCCGCCTGGTTTGTTCCCTCGAGTCCTGCACAAGCCTGCTCGCTTTCCTCTATTCCGAGAACCAACTCTTCGAGGGCGAGGAGCAGCACGCGGGCTGGTCCCGGATCGATGAGCGCCTCACCGCCCTGTTCCGCCGGGGCCAGGAAGCCGGCGAGTTCCGCATCGACCTCAGTGCGGTGTGGCTCACAGAGGCCCTCTACGGCCTGCTGGCCGCCGGCGGCTGGGCCGTCATCGAGGGCCGGGTGGCCCGCAACGACTTCAGCCACATGATCGTCGAGCTGCTGCTCGGCGGCACGATGCGAAGGGACGCATCATGACCCATCCCCTGCGTACGGCTGAGCAGGGCAGCACACCGCGGGCTCCGGGCCGCTGGATAGCCCTGGGCGTCCTGGTCCTGGCCGTGCTCCTCGTCGCGGTGGACGCCACCGTCCTCGGCCTGGCCACGCCCTACCTCAGCGAGGACCTGCAGCCCTCCGGCACCCAGCTGCTGTGGATCGGCGACGCCTACTCGTTCGTGATCGCCGGCCTGCTCATCTCCATGGGAAGTCTGGGCGACCGCATCGGCCGCAAGCGCCTGCTGCTGATCGGAGCGACCGCGTTCGGCCTGGTCTCGGTACTCAACGCCTACGCACAGACACCCGAGATGATGATCGTCGCCCGGGCGTTGCTCGGTGTCGCCGGCGCCACACTGATGCCGTCCACCCTCGCCCTGATCCGCAATCTCTTCCACGACCCCGGTGAGCGCAGTCTCGCCATCGGTATCTGGAGCGCCGCCGCCTCGGCGGGTATGGCGGTCGGCCCGATTGTCGGCGGGCTGCTGCTGGAGCACTTCTGGTGGGGCTCGGTCTTCCTGATCAACCTGCCCGTCATGGCGGTGCTGGTCGCCGTCGGGATCAAGATGCTGCCGGAATCGCGCAACCCCTCCCCGGGACCGTGGGACCTGCCCAGTGTCTTCCTCTCTCTGATCGGCATGGTCGGCGTCGTCTACGCCATCAAGGAGGCCGCCGCCGACGGGTTCACCTGGCCCATCCTCGCGGCGGGAGTGCTCGGCGCGGCCGCACTCCACGGGTTCGTCCGGCGCCAGCGCGCCCTGCCCGTCCCGCTGGTGGACGTCCGCCTGTTCCGCAACCGCGGCTTCAGCGGCGCCGTCCTGGCGAACCTGCTGACCATCCTCGGGCTGTCCGGTCTGCTGTTCTTCCTCTCCCAGTACCTGCAGCTGGTCCAGGACCGGCGGCCCATCGAAGCGGGCATCGCCGAACTGCCGGCCGCCGCAGGCGCGGTCGTGGCCGGTCTGATCGCCGGCGCCGCGGCACGGCGCTTCTCAGTGCGCGCGGTCGTAGCCAGCGGCCTGGCTGTCATCGGCCTGTCCCTGGCCGCACTGACCACGCTCACCCAGACCACCGGCTACCCCCTGATCGGTACCACCCTGCTGGTCGTCGGCTTCGGCGCCGGACTGTCGTTCACGATCACCTCGGACATCATCCTCACCGCCGTCCCCAAGGAACAGGCCGGCGCCGCCTCCGCTGTCTCGGAAACGGCGTACGAACTGGGTACCGCGTTGGGCATCGCTCTGCTGGGATCGGTCGTCACCAACATCTACCAGGACTTCACCGGACCGGCCGGAACCCCGCAAGCCGCACACGAGTCCCTGGCAGGAGCCGTCGTAGCCGCAGTCCACCTGCCCGCCGACGCGGCCGCCGCCCTGCTGCAGGCGGCACGCGAGTCCTTCGTCGACGGCGTGGCACTCGCCGCAGGCGTCGGTGCCGGCCTACTGCTCCTCGCCTCCGCCGTCGCCTGGTTCCTGCTGCGCGGTCAGAAGCTGAGCAACGGTCCTGTCCAGCACTGAGAAGTGAGAAGAACACTGGAAGCCGCGCCCGCCGTCTCAGGCAGAAGCCCCACCGGCAGGCAGGGCCTGGCGGCCAGGGTCCGCGTCGCCGGCGGCTCCGCCGCACAGTGGCTGGAACGGGCCGGCTGGGACCTCGTCCCGGTCGAGGAGGACCGCGACACCAGCGGCGGCGCCTACTCGACCCAGCGGGACCGGACCGCCCTGGGTGCCCCTGCACCGCAGGCGACCCAGGGCACCGTCTCCGGTGCGTCAGTCCCGGCCACAGGAACCAAGACGGCCCCGGAAAGCCCGACGCCCGCCGACAGCCGCCTCCAGAGCCCTGCCAACAGCAACCCGCTGAGGGGAAGACAATGAGCAATCGCCCCGCCGACATCACTCGGACCTACACCGACAAGGCCGGTCCGCGCAGCATGCGGATGTGGTTCCTGGCCCGCACCGGCGACCCCGTGGCGAAGCTCCTCGAACCAGGCTTCCGCGGCGACTCCTATGCGCTGTACGAGCGCATGCGGTCCCGAGGACCAGTCCACCGCAGCCGCACAGGGATGCTGGCCGTCCTCTCGTACGACCACTGCAGCCGAGTTCTCCGAGACGCCAGCTTCTCGATATGCGAGCCCGCCGCTCGCCCGGCCCGGATGCCCACGTCCACGCCACAGGTGGCCGAGGACAGTCCCGGCGGATCACGGGTGAAGGAATTCGATCAGGCATGCGCAGCCGCCGCTCCGCTATTGCGGCCGGCACTGCACCGGTCCGCCACCCGCATCGACACCACTGCCCATGACCTGCTCCGTCGGCATGCCGACGCCGACTCCCTGGACCTGATCAACGACTTCGCCTTCCCGCTGGCCGTTGCGTGCCTCAGTGAACTGCTGGACATCCCGGAGGCCTACTCACCACGCTTCGCCGAGATATGCGACGTCATCGGTAAACCCCTCCACAGCACGCCTTCCAAGTCCACAGCCGAAGCTGCACACGATGCGCACGAAGACCTGGCAGCCCTGGTCATCCGGCTCGAACACGAGCGGCGACACAGCCCGGGAAGCGACCTGATCAGCCGGCTCACCGCTCCCCGCGACGCAGACAAGGCAGACGTCGATCTACGCAGCCTGCTCGCATACGTGCATCGGCATGGTGACCGTCAGGACGAACAGGAAACTGGTGTGGCCGGACGGCCAGGCGCCGCCTCCGGCAAACTGAATCTGGAAGAGATCGCCCAGGTCTGCAGCACCCTCGTTGCCTCCGGCCTGGACACCGCAGCCTGCCTCATCGGCAACGCGGTAGCCGCACTCGCGGCCCACCCCGACCAATGGCAGACGCTCCGATCAACCCCTCGACTGGCGGGCAAGACAGTCGAAGAGACCTTGCGCTTCGATCCTCCGCACCAGTTCACACTGTGTACCCCTACTGCGCGAGTGCAGCTGGCAGGTCACACGGTGTCACCCGGCAACGGCATCCTCGTGATGCTCGCTGCGGCCCAACGCGACTCGAACCGGTTTCCCGAACCTGCCCGCTTCGACCTCACACGCAGCTCCCGACCCAGCCTCCTCACTGCCAACGGCTCGATGAAACTCGCGGTCTCACTGGCCCGGCTGACAGGAGAGGCAGCGCTCAGGACCCTGGCGAACCGACTGCCGCAACTGCACCCGGCGGGACAGGCAGTCCGCAGGCCCGGAGCAGCCGTCAGCGGCTTCACCCAACTGCCGTTCCACACTTCCACAACTGCACCCCGGCCTCGGAGCTTGTAACGCCGGAGCGATCACCAGGGCCTCGGCCGGTGGCGGACCTGTCCCAAGCCGAACCCCGCCTCCAAGGGCAGCAGTTGCCTCCTCCGTTTTCGCACGGATGTGAGAGCCGCCCGCACACGCCCTCGACCAGTCGAGTTCACCGACCGCATTCAGTTCGGCGAGCAGCATGCGGTGCAGCCGGACAGAGAGCCCAGTTTGCTGCCACCGCGGCAGACGCCGCCGGCAGGTAGGGCAGCTACCAGCGCGTTCGCGCCTACCCGCACGACAAGCGCACCTCACCGCAGCAGGTGACCGCCCGGCCGCCCTCGCCCCGGACCGTCGCCGGATGGATCCTCCGCCGTCCGGACACCCTCACCGAGACCGAGCGACTCCAGTTCAAGGCTGTCCGGACGCACTGCTCCGAACTCGACGCCCTCACCGGGCACGTCCGCTCCTTCGCGACCATGCTCACCGAGCGCCAGGGCGAGCGCCTGCCCGACTGGCTCGACGCCGTCCGGCAGGACGACCTGCCCAGCCTCCACACCCTCGCCGCGGGCATCGACCGCGACCATGATGCCGTCATCGCCGGCCTCACTCTGCCGTGGAGTTCTGGCGTCGTCGAAGGGCACGTCAACCGGATCAAGATGCTCAAGCGCCAGATGTTCGGCCGGGCCGGCTTCCAGCTGCTGAGGAAGCGAGTCCTGCACGCAGGATGAGCTCTGGTGCCGTGCGATAGATTGCGGGCGACACGAGAGAAGAGCTCGCATGGACTCCCGCATCCCGCGGTTGCGACGCAAGCTGGCACGCATCCCCTACGCGCCCAACCGAAGCCACTCCTTTGGGGAGGAGCGACACGAATTTCGTCTCGGCCCCCGCCTCACCAAAGGTCAGGCAGATGCCTTTCAGGCCGAGCATGACGTGGAACTCCCGCAGCCCTACCGGGACTTCCTCACCAACATGGGCGGCAGTGGTGCGGCTCCGTACTACGGACTGATCTCGTTGCAGGACTGCACGCTCTTCACGATGAACTCCAGAAACGCCAGCACGGGCTCAAGAGGATTCAGCCGGGCCTACCGCCCCACCCGCCGTGGTGACCTGTTCCTGCACGTCATCGAACGCGGCTGCAGCGATCTCGTCCTCATAGGCATAACCGGTCCTCTCACCGGGCGCATGCTCATCGGCAACGCAGACGGCTTCTGGGGCCCGAACGTCTCCTCAGCCCCGGACTTTCTCGCCTGGTATGAACGATGGCTCGACCACATGGCTGCCGGACAGGACAACCGGGCTCTGGAGCTCACCTCACCCCAGCTCCGAGCGCATCCGATCCCGCAGCGGCTCGCTCACTCGCCGTGACCACTCCACAGAACCTGAGCCAGAACCGCTACCCGTGGACAAAGCCACCCGGACCTGGCGGTGATCCCTCCACCGTCCACGGGCCCGGCCCACGGGCGGCGACAACGGCTCGATCACCGCCCAGGCAGGGTCAGTTATCGCCCCGTCCCGCATGACCAGTCGAACGATCGGATGACCGCAAAGACACTGCTCAGGACGTGACCGTCACTCGCGGACCTTCTTCCGCAAGGCGGCGTTCTCCGCCTCCAGCGGGGCGGCGGCTGGGCCGGTTCCTGCGTCCGCCGCCCCCGGGGACGGCTCACACCGGCTGCCCTCACCCAGTTCCGCAGCGTCTTCGGATCGATCCCCGGATCGGCGGCGGCCGACCGGATCGTTGCTTCCGGCCGCGACTCGTACAGCACGATCGCATCCGCCTTGAACTGCGGCGGGTAGTTCCTCATGACCAAGAGATGTCCGTCCTCAGTTCGCTCAGGACCCAGTGTCTGGTGCGTCCAACATCCGGGGGCAAGGCCCGTCAAGGCCCCCCATCCCCTGCGGCCCGCCTGGGCCGGCGGCCCGGTCGCCGGTACCGGCGGGCGAGGGTCCCCGTGCGGCGGACGGTCAGAGGCTGCCGGGGGACCGGTGCTCCGCCGGCACTGGACGCCGCGTCCGGCACTGGACGCCGCGTCCGGCAGTGGACCGCTCGACCCGGCGGCGGGGGCGGCTCTGCTCCCTCCGGCGCCATGGCCCAGCCCTGATCCGCCCTCCGGCGCGCCCCGGGGCGGGGACGCCCGGCCGTGCGGATCCGGCTCCGGTTAGCCTGAGCGCATGCGTGTCACCAGGGACCTGCCGACGCTCGCCGCCGGCGAGGTGGACGTCCCCTTCGTCATCCAGGGGTACGAGGAGGTCGTCAACGCCGACACCGCGTGGAACGAGCACTCGCACCCGTGGCACGAACTTCTGTGGAACGAGCACGGCACGTCCACCGCCGTGGTCGGCTCCCAGGTGTGGTGCATCACGCCGACGTTGGGACTGTGGATGCCGGCCGGGCAGCTGCACTCCGCCTCCGCGGTCGCGGGCACCTCCTACCGCGCCCACTTCTTCCGCCACGGCACGGAGTCGGCGCTGCCCGACGTGCCCGTGGCCGTGGAGATCACCCCGCTGCTCCGGCTGCTCCTGGAGCGGCTCGAAGAGGTGGGACTGACGCAGCGCTCCCGGGCCGTGACCGAGGCGATGGTGCTCGATGTTTTGCGGCCGTCGCCCCGGGCGCTGCTGGTGCAGCTGCCCACGTCCTCGTTGCTGCGGCCGATCGTGGAGGCGGTGCGGGCCGACCCGGCGGGCCAGCGGACACTGGACGGCTGGGCCGCCGCGCTGGGTTGCAGCGCGCGCACGCTGGCCCGCGCCTTCCGTGCCGAGACGGGCACGAGTTTCGCCCGCTGGGTCGCCTCGGTCCGGGCCCAGCACGCCGTGCAGCTCCTCTCCCTCGGACACGAGGTCGACGTGGTGGCCGACGCGGTCGGCTACCGCTCGGCGAGCGCCTTCGGCGCGGCCTTCCGGCGGACGACCGGCATGACGCCCGGCAAGTTCCGGGCGCGCTGAGAACCCCGGGGTGAACGTCTTCCCGCGCGGGGGAGGCACCGCGTGCGTGTCCCGATCGCTACAAGGGCTGTCGAAAAGGCTCGATTGATCAACGCGCCCTCCCTCCATACTCTGTGCAGGTAAGCCTTACCTAATCTTCTGTGCCAAGCTCGGTGCCCTGCTCCACGACCCACAGTCCGCGGTCCGGACGTGCGAGTCCTGGCACCCGCGACCGAAAGTGAAACCGGGTCGATGAAAACCCCACGCCTGCGTGCGCTCGCCCTCGCGGCGGCACTCCTGTTCGGACTCACCGCCTGCGGCGACGGATCAGCGGACAAGGACGACAGCGGTTCCGCCGGAGCCGCCGGTGCCGGCCAGTTCCCGGTGACGATCAAGCACGCGCTCGGGACCACCGAGATCCCCTCCAAGCCCCGGCGCGTCGCCACCGTGAACTGGGCCAACGACGAGGTCCCGCTCGCCCTCGGCGTCGTCCCCGTCGGCATGGCCAAGGCCAACTTCGGCGACGACGACGGCGACGGCGTGCTGCCCTGGGCCGAGAAGCGGCTCAAGGAACTGAACGCCGAGACCCCGGTGCTGTTCGACGAGACCGACGGCATCGACTTCGAGGCCGTCGCCGACACCAAGCCCGACGTCATCCTCGCCTCGTACTCCGGACTGACGGAGCAGGACTACGAGACGCTCAGCCAGATCGCTCCCGTCGTGGCCTACCCCGAGGCCGCCTGGGCGACCCCGTGGCGCGACATCATCCGCCTCAACAGCAAGGCCATCGGACTGGCCGACGAGGGCGACGAACTGATCGCCGACCTTGAGGGACAGATCGAGAAGACCGCCGCGAAGTACCCCCAGCTCAAGGGGAAGACGGCGATGTTCATGACGCACGTGTCGTCCAAGAACGTCAGCCAGGTCGGCTTCTACACCACCCACGACACCCGCACGCAATTCTTCACCGACCTCGGCCTGAAGATCCCCGCCAGCGTCTCCGGACCGTCCGGGGCGACGAAGAAGTTCGTCCTCACCAAGAGCGCCGAGCACATCGACGACTTCAACGACGTCGACATCATCACCGGCTACGGGGACGACAAGGGCGAGCTGCTGAAGGCCCTCAAGAAGGACCCGCTCACCTCCAAGCTGGCCGCCGTGAAGCGGGACTCCATCTACCTGCTGCCCGGCAGCACCCCGCTGGCCACCGCCGCCAACCCGACCCCGCTGTCCATCCCGTACGTCCTTGAGGACTACGTGAAGGCGCTCGCCGAGGCCGCGGACAAGGCCGCGTGACCGTCACCGAGACCCCGCCCGCGCCGGACACCGCCCCGCTGCGGCGTCCGGCGCGCGTGCGCGTCATCTGGCTCCTCGCCGTCGCCGCCGTCCTGCTGGCCGCCATGACGGCCTCCCTCGCCTTCGGCTCCCGCGACGTCGCCTGGGCCGACGTCTGGTCGGCGCTCGGCGGAGCGCAGGCCAGCCTGGAGGAGGCCGCGGTCGCCAACCGCGTACCTCGCACCCTCCTCGCCGTCATCGTGGGCGCCGCCCTGGGCCTGTCCGGCGCGGTGATGCAGGGCGTCACCCGCAACCCGCTGGCCGACCCCGGCACCCTCGGCGTCAACATGGGCGCCTCGCTCGCCGTGGTCACCGGCATCGCCTACTTCGGCCTGGCGTCGGTGTCCGGATACATCTGGGCGGCGATGACCGGAGCGGCCGTGACCGCGGGCTTCGTGTACGCGGTCGGCTCGCTGGGCCGGGGCGGCGCCACCCCGCTGAAGCTGGCCCTCGCCGGTGCCGCCACCTCGGCCGCGCTCGCCTCACTGGTCAGCGCCGTCGTCCTGCCGCGCAACGACGTCTCCGACACCTTCCGGCTGTGGCAGATCGGCGGCGTCGGCGGCGCCACCCACGCCCAGCTCGGCAGCGTCCTGCCGTTCCTCGCCGCCGGCTTCGTCGTCTGCCTGGCCTCCGCCCGCGCCCTCAACTCCCTCGCCCTGGGCGACGAGTTGGCCGCCGGACTCGGCGAGCGGGTGGCCCTCGTGCGGGCCGCCGCCGCGCTCGGCGCGGTCGTGCTGTGCGGCGCGTCCACCGCCGTCGCCGGGCCCATCGCCTTCGTCGGACTCGTCGTACCACACGCCTGCCGGCTGCTGGTGGGCGTGGACCACCGCTGGCTGCTGCCGTTCTCCGCGCTGAGCGGCGCCGTCCTGCTGACGGTCGCCGACGTGGTGGGGCGGGTCGTGGCCCGGCCGTCCGAGATCGAGGTGGGCATCGTGACCGCGTTCGTCGGCGCCCCCTTCTTCATCCACATCGTCCGCCGGCAGAAGGTCAGATCACTGTGAGCGCCCCCGTCGTCACCGCCCCGACCACAGTGCACACGGTCACCCGCGCGCGGGTCCGCCGCGCGTACCGGCGACGGCTGACCGTCTGCGCCCTGCTGGTCCTCGTCGTCGCCGCGTTCGCCACCACGCTCATGGCCGGGCACACCTTCTACCCGGCCTCCGACGTGCTGCGCGTGATCACCGGCGAGCAGGTGCCGGGCGCCTCCTTCACCGTCGGCACGCTGCGGCTGCCGCGCGCGGTGCTCGCCCTGACCGCCGGGTTCAGCTTCGGCATGGCCGGCGTCACCTTCCAGACGATGCTCCGCAACCCGCTCGCCAGCCCCGACATCATCGGCATCAGCGCGGGGGCGAGCGCGGCGGCGGCCATCGCCATCGTCACCTTCTCGCTGAGCGAGACCCAGGTGTCTGCGCTGGCGATCGCCGCCGCGCTCGGGGTGGCGCTGCTGGTGTACGTCCTCGCGTTCCGCGACGGGGTCGCCGGCACCCGGCTCATCCTGATCGGCATCGGCATCGCCGCCCTGCTCGACAGCGTCACCTCCTACGTGCTGTCCCGGGCCGGTGAGTGGGACCTCCAGGCGGCGATGCGCTGGCTCACCGGCAGCCTCAACGGCACCACCTGGGAGGAGACCGTGCCCACCGTCCTGGCCGTGCTGGCGCTCGGCCCGGTGCTGCTGTTCCAGGGCCGCAACCTGAGCGCGCTGAGCCTGGGCGACGACACGGCCTCCGCGCTCGGCGTCCGCGTCGAACGCACGCGCGTCACCGTGATCGTCGCCGCCGTCGGGCTGATCGCGTTCGCCACGGCGGCGGCCGGGCCGATCGCCTTCGTCGCGTTCCTCTCCGGGCCGATCGCCGCCCGGCTCACCGGAACCGGCGGCTCCCTGCTGGTGCCGGCCGGCCTGGTCGGCTCCCTGCTCGTCCTGGTCGCCGACTTCACCGGCCAGTACGCCTTCGACACCCGCTACCCCGTGGGCGTCGTCACCGGCGTCCTCGGCGCCCCCTACCTCGTCTACCTGATCGTCCGCACCAACCGGGCCGGAGGCTCACTGTGACCGCGTCCCACACCCTCGCCACCGAGGACCTCACGCTCGGCTACGGCGACCGCGCCGTCATCCAGGGCCTGGACCTGACCCTCGCGGCCGGGCGCGTCACGGTCATCGTCGGCGCCAACGCCTGCGGCAAGTCGACACTGCTGCGCTCGATGTCCCGGCTGCTCGTCCCGCGCACCGGCCGCGTCGTCCTGGACGGCAAGGAGGTCCACCGCACCCCGGCCAAGGAACTCGCCCGCACCCTCGGGCTGTTGCCGCAGTCACCGGTCACCCCCGAGGGCATCACCGTCCTCGACCTGGTCGGCCGCGGCCGCCACCCCCACCAGCGGGCCTTCTCCCGCTGGACGGCCCAGGACGACGCCGCGGTGGCCGCCGCGCTGGAGGCCACCCATACCACCGAACTGGTGGACCGGGCCGTCGACGAACTCTCCGGCGGCCAGCGCCAGCGCGTGTGGATCGCGATGGCGCTGGCCCAGCAGACCGACCTGCTGCTGCTCGACGAGCCCACCACGTTCCTCGACATCAGCCACCAGATCGAGGTCCTCGACCTGCTGACCGACCTGAACCGGACCCGCGGCACCACGATCGTCATGGTCCTGCACGACCTCAACCTGGCCGCCCGTTACGCGGACCAGCTCGTCGCCCTGGCCGCCGGCCGGCTGCACGCCACCGGAACGCCCGAGGAGGTGATGACCGAGGACACGGTCCGGGCCCTGTACGGCATGGACAGCCGCGTCATCGAGGACCCGGTCTCGGGCAAGCCCCTCGTCCTGCCGCTCGGACGCCACCACACGAGGACCGAAGGCCCGGCAGCCGCTCCCGCGTCGGAGCCGGCCGGGAGCCGCTGACCGTGCACGCCAGAATCGCCGCCGTACTGCCCGACCTCTCGCCCTGGCACTCCTCCCGCGACTTCCGCCTGCTCTGGACGCAGGGCGTCGTCACCTACGTCGGCAGCGTCATGGCGCTGATCGCACTGCCGTTGCAGATCAAGGAACTGACCGGCTCACCGCTCGCGGTGGGCGCGATGGGCGCCGTCGAACTGGTGCCGCTGATGGTCTTCGGCCTGTACGGCGGGGCACTGGCCGACGCCGTGGACCGGCGCAAGGTCATCGTGCTGACCGAGGCGGGACTGGGACTGCTGGCCGCGGTCCTGCTGCTGAACGCGCTGCTGCCCAGCCCCATGCTGTGGCCGCTGTACGTGGTCGCGGCCGGTGTCGCGGCACTCGCCGGACTCCAGCGGCCCGCGCTGGACTCGCTGCTGGCCCGGATCGTCCCGCACGATCAGCTCGCCGCCGCGGCCGCGCTGAACTCGCTGCGCTGGCAGACCGGCGCGATCGCCGGACCGGCGCTGGCGGGCCTCGTCGTCGCGTACGCGGGCAACAGCACCGCGTACGCCATCACCGTGGTGAGCTTCACGGTGTCGGTCCTGATGTGCCGCCGGCTGTCCCCGGTGCCACCGGTCGAGCAGGCGGCCAGGCCGTCGCTGCGCGGCATCGCGGAAGGGGCCCGGTACGCCTGGTCCCGGCCGGTGCTGCTGGGCACCTACGCGGTCGACCTGGCGGCGATGTTCTTCGCCTTCCCCAACACCGTCTTCCCCTTCCTCGCCGACGAGCTCGACGCCGACTGGTCGCTGGGCCTGATGTACGCGGCGGGCTCCGTCGGGTCGCTGCTGGTCAGCCTGACCAGCGGCTGGGTGTCCCGGACACGGCGACACGGACTGCTGGTGGTGTTCGGCGCGGCCGGCTGGGGGCTGGCGATGGCGGTGGCCGGGTGGACGTCGAACGTCTGGCTGGTGCTGCTGTGCCTCGCACTGGCCGGAGCGGGGGACATGCTGAGCGGCCTGGGCCGCTCCACCATCTGGAACCAGACCATCCCCGACCGGCTGCGCGGCCGGCTCGCCGGCATCGAGGTCCTCTCCTACAGCGTCGGCCCGCAGCTGGGCCAGGTCCGCGCCGGGGCGATGGCCGGCTGGACCGGCGTCCGCCCCGCCATCTGGACGGGCGGACTCGCGTGCGTCGCTGCGGTGGGCCTGCTCGCCGCCGCTCTGCCCAAGCTCATCAGCTACGACGCCCACACCGACGAGGACGCCCGCCGCCGCGCCGCCGAGGGCACCGGACCCGCCCCGGGCCGCGAGGACGCCGACGCCGACCGGTAGCCGGGACCGAGGCGCGGCCGTAATCACCCGTCCGGCCACCCACGCCCAGGAGGCCGTTGACGGCACCCGGCGAGCCCTGATCCTCCCACTGCTCATCGGCCTGTTCACGGAGGTCGACTGCCTCAGGAGCCGCCGAGCGGCACGGCCGAGGCGGTCGACTGTGTGATCGGAAGTGCCGAGACGCCTCGGTGGGCAGCACGCTGCTGGCCGAAACAGGCCGCCTCGAAGCGTTCACCAGTGACCTCCTCGCGCTGGCCCGCCTGGAGGCCGACGACTTCCAACTCAACCTGTAATAACGGACTTGACAGCCCTCGTCGGGCAGGCTGCTGCGGCTTGGCGGACAGCGGCCGACGGCTACGGGGTGACGCTGAGGACCGAATCGCCCAGTGGTCCGGTCATGGCGGTGACCGATGCGTTCCGTGTCCGGCAACTACTCGACGGCTTCATCGGCATTGCCCCGCGCGTCGTTCCAGCCGGTGCGCCCGTCGTCCTGGTCTTGCGTGCCGACAGTCAGGACGGCTCGCTTGGCCCGCAACTGGAAGTCAGGGACGGGGGACCCGGGCTCGAACCCGAGGACGAGGCGAAGGCGTTCCAGCGGGGCGTACCGCGCGACCGCTACCGTACGACCCGCCCGGTCGGCAGCGAGCTGGGCCTGGCCATCGCTCACCGGCTGGCGACCCGCCTCGGGGGGCGGATCACCGTCGTCGGTCACGGGCCGGAGGGCGGCGCCCGCTTCACCGTGACCCTGCCGCTGCGGGAGAAGAGCTGAGCCAGGCGGAAGCCGGTTCCGGAGAAGCGGGGCAGCATGTCGCAGTCCGGAGACGGCCTGCCTGGCCCTGGTCGAGAGAGGGTTTCTCGCGGCTACGGTTCGTTCCCCGAAGTGATCATCCGATTGCGGGAGAGGTGTCACTCATACGGTCAGGTGGGTTGTCTGCGTGCGTTGGCAGCGTGTGGGAGCTGAGCAGGTGTGCTCGACTTCCTTGATCGTGCAGGGCATGGTCCTCGGCGTGCGCAGGGCGTGTCGGCCGCAGCCGGACCGACTGCGGCGGGCCGACGGGGGGCGGGAGCGGAGGCGCCGGTCGGTGCTCCTGTGGTCGCCTGCCACCTCGACCAGCCGGGCACGGCCCACGCCTACCGCTGGTGTGCGGGCTGGTGGCTTTGTCCGCCAGAACCGAAGTCGTCCGTCTACGGCTTCGGGAGTCACCGCGCGGTTCTGTTCCATGATCAATTTCGATAAGTTTGGGAGTCACTCACGGTCCGGCGAGCGACCTCTGGACTCGGATGGATCCGTAACGAGGAGAAGGGTGAGTGACTGAAGTGGTCTTTTCGGAAGCGCTGGAGGACTGGGTCTACTGGGACCAGGCCGCATACGAGCTGGGGTTGAGCCTCGGTTTGCTCACGCCTGACGTTTCCTTTTCGAAGAGCAAGAGGATCTTCTGGGAAGACAACCCGGCTGGGCGAGCTCTCCACGCCACCCTCTTGGCGCTTGTGGACGCCGGCTTGCTGGAGTCGCGCGACGATGACGAGGAGTTCCGGTGGGCGTCTACCAAGTTCCTGAACGTATTCGATGACTGAACCTTAGCCGCCGGCTGGTTGGGCTCCGGCTTATGAGCGGACCGGTGTTGGTGATCGAGTTGGCGGAGGCCGTCCCTCGCGTGGCGATCCAGCGGCTCCGCGAGTTCCTGCTCGGCGCCTCTGCACGGTTCGAGGAGAAGCGGGTCGGCGAGGACGACCTGAACATTCACGCGGAGAGCCCTGGGATCACGGATGCCGTGGACGTAGACGGACGTCGGCCCGTCCTGGTCTCTCTCATGGGGCCTAGAATCGGTGACGAGGCCGTCTTCGAGGCCGAGCACGCCGACGAAGTCGACCAGGAACCCCTCATTGGTTTCACTCCCACCCACGCGGTCGGCGTCATCGCGTTCTGCAACCGTGCTGTCGACCACCTCGTCATAGCCCTGCTGACCGCCGCTGTCATGGATGCCATCGGTGGTGTCGCCAACGCCGAGCTGCGAGAAGATCAGGTTTCAATCGTGGCCGGCCTTCGCGGCATCGTTGCAACGATGACCGATCCGTGGCCCGCCGTGTATGGCTCGGCGGAATTCCTCCAAGCGTGGGCCCAACAGCCTGGTTTCCGGCTTCTAAAGTAGCCGGAACTCAGCCAGCCGGCTCACGCGAGCAGTACCCGCGTGCGTAGCAGCTTGAAGCCGGCTCGGCCCTGGCGCTCGGTGAGCCTGGTCGCGAAGGAGCGGACGTGCCGGGTGAGGGCCTCGATTTCGGGGCAGTGGCCGCGGACAGTCTTGAGCTGGAACTGTTCGGGCTCGGTGGGGGTTTCCGGGCGGCGGAGATCCATCCGGCGACCGTCCGGGGCGAGGGCGGCCGGGCGGTCACCGGCCGTGGTGAGGTGCGCTTGTCGTGCGGGTAGGCACGAACACGCTGGTAGCTGCCTTTGTAGCCGAGCGGCACGATCTCCTCCCACAGCTTCCAGGCGTTGGTGCAGCCCTCGTTCCAGCGGTCGTCGAGGTAGGGCTTGTACTCATCCAGGACGCAGTGCCGGTGCTGCCACTGGCCGACGAAGAGCTCTTCTGGTGTCGCGGCGTCGGCGAACTGTTCGACAGTGCGGTAGGTCATGCCGAGCTGGCGCTGGGTCGAGCGGCGGCTGTGCCCGGCCTCCAACAGCGCGTGAACGGCGGCGTGCCGGGCCCGGGTCCGGTCGGCGAACCGGTGTCCTCGCGGCCAGGGTGATCCGTTTGCTTCCTCGGCAGTGGCGGGTTCTGGCTCGGTCTCGCGGGCCGCAGGGACCAGGAATCGAAGGCAGCGGCGATGCTGGGCGACGGCCCGTTCGGCGGCTTCGCTCAGGTTGTGCCAGAGGTGCCACCGGTCCGCGACCTGGATGGCTTGTGGCGCGCCGAGGGCGGCGCCCTCGGCGAACGGCGCGGTAGGCCAGGGCGAGTGACCTGGTGCGTTGCCGTGACGGTGCGAGCATGCCGACGCCGTCCGTCAGGCACTGTTCAGCACGCTGCGGTGAGCCGAGGGTCAGCCAGCAGCGGCTGGCGTCGATCGTGAGGTCGGCAGGCCACATCCATCCGGCCCCGGGCGGAGTGGTGATGGGCTGGGCCCGCTCGAGGTACTGCGCGGCGGCGACGAGAGCACGGCTGGTGGCGGAACGGTCGCCGAGTATCGCGAGCGCACCCGCACGCCGCAGGTGCAGCAGTGCGCGGGCGGCGGGCGAGGTGGTGCTGCCGCGGGCACAACCGTCAGCGCGACGAACAGGGCCAAAACTCTCGCGCACCACAAGCAGGAGGTGTCAGGCGGCTCCTCTCGATGTCCCCGCTCCGACCGATGCCTTCGCAGCGCTCGAAGGCAACACGATCAAAGCCTGCCTGGAGCAGCGCTATCCCGGTCTTCCCGTACTTCAGGTGAATACCTGGATCACCGGCGCAGGCCGGTCCTGGGCTTGATCGGTTTCGCCGTCCCGTCGCATGCTGAGGACACTTGCAGGACCGGCGGTGGGGCCGTACCGATCCCACGCTCTCGGCGTGCGACCACCTCTTCCCCGCTCCGCGGGCCGCACCCACATCCGCCCGGCCGGGCCATCTTCGGCCGGGACGTCACGATCTGCCACGTGAGGGTTGTGCTATGTCACTCCACGAGGACCATCGGCCGTTGTCCGGAGCCCAGGAGGGACTCTGGTACGCCGGACGGCTCGCGTCCGACAGCGCTGCGTACAACACCGCAGAGGCGGTGGAGATCCATGGTGCCCTCGACACGGACCTGTTCGAGACCGCGCTGCGCCGGGCCGTGGGCGAGGCCGACACCTTCGCCCTGCGCTTCCTCGACACCGACGACGGCCCTCGCTGTCACTTTGCCCCCGACGCGGACGACTGGACACTGCGCCGGATCGACGTCAGCGACGCAGACGATCCGGAGGGAGCCCTCTGGGGGGCGGTCCGTACCGAGCTGGCCACTCCGGTGGACATGGACAAGGGCCCGCTGTTCGCCAACACCCTGTTCACCCTCGCCCCGGACCGGTACGTCTGGTTGCTGAGGGCCCATCACATTCTGCTCGACGGTTACAGCTACAAGCTTCTCGGCCGTCGTCTCGCCGATGTCTACAACGCCTTGGCCGCAGGCCGTGAGCCCGCCCCGGGCACCTTCGCCTCCGTGAGCCGGCTGCAGGGGGAGGAGGCGGCCTATCTGGCCTCCGAGCGCTGCGTGCGGGACCGGGAGTACTGGTCGGGGCGGCTGGCCGGGCTGCCCGAACCCGCGCGGCTCAGCCGCCGCACCGCCGCGTCCGCCGCCCGCTTCCTGCGCCGCACACTGGAACTGCAGGGCGCCGACGTCAAGGCCCTGTCGGATGCTGCGGCCCGGTTGGGTGTTACGCGCACCGATCTGCTGACCGCCGCCGTGGTCGCCTATCTGCACCGGATGACCGGTGCCGACGACCTGGTGCTGGGCATGGCCACGATGAGCCGGTCCGGCAGTGCGGCCCTGCGCACTCCGGGTACGGCCTCGGATGTTCTGCCGCTGCGGGTGGCTGCCGGTCCCGGTCCGGGCGTGGGTGAGCTGGTCCGATCGGTTGCCGGGGAGGTGAAGGCGCTGCGCCGGCACCAGCAGTACCGAGGTGAGTTCATCCGTCGTGATCTGAACCTGCTGGGGAGCGGGCGGCGGCTGTACGGGCCGGTGCTGAACATCGTGCCGTTCACCGAGTCCCTGGACTTCGGCGGTCATCCGGCCACCTGGCACCACCTCTCCGGCGGCGTCATCGAAGATCTTCAGATCAGCGTGCGGCCCGGGGCCGGGCCCGACGGGCTGTGGCTGGCCTTCGACGCCAACCCCGGCCTGTACGACGAGGACGAACTCACCCTGCATCGCGACCGGTTCCTGGCCCTGCTGCGCGGGCTCGCCGAGGCCTCGCCCGCGACGTCTGTGGCGGACTTGGACCTGCTGCTGCCAGGCGAGCACCCGCGCGAGGCCCCGGTGCGGGATTTCCCGGTCACCGCGACCCTCACCGACCTGTTCGAACGGCAGGCGAAAGCCGGGCCGCAGCGCGTCGCGGTCACGCACGAGGGCGAACAGCTCACCTACGCCGAGTTGGATGCACAGGCCAACCGTCTGGCCCGGTTGCTGGCCGAGCGGGGTGCGGGGCCGGGCCGGGTGGTGGCGCTGGCCGTGCAGTGGGGTCCGCGGCTGCTGCCCGCGCTGCTGGCCGTGCTCAAGACGGGTGCCGCCTGCCTGCCATTGGAGCCGGGGCATCCGGCGGAGCGCCTGCGGCTGGTCACGGACGACGCCGCGCCCGTGCTGCTGGTCACCGAGGCAGGTCTCGCTCCGCGTCCGGGCGGCGATGTCCCCGTGGTGCTGCTGGACGATCCGGCCGTCGAGGAGGAGCTGGCCGGGCGGCCGGCCGACGAACTGGCCGAGACCGAACGCCGGGGCCCGACGAGCCCGTCGGACATCGCGTTCATCATCCACACCTCCGATTCCACCGGCCGACCCGAGGGTGTGCCGGTGGCGCACGCCAACGTGGTGCGTCTGTTCGCCGCCGCGGCCGAGCACTTCGACTTCGGTGAGGACGACGTGTGGACGCTGTTCCACTCCCACGCCTTCGACTTCTCGGTGTGGGAGATGTGGGGTGCCCTGCTGCACGGCGGCCGGCTCGTGGTGGTCCCTCACGCAGTCAGCCGTTCGCCGCGCGACTTCCTGGAACTGCTGCACCGCGAGGGGGTGACCGTCCTCAACCAGACGCCCTCCGCCTTCGAACAGCTCATCGAGGCGGACGCTGAGCGGAGGGCTGAGGCCGCGCCGACCCCGGCGGACACACTGCGCTACGTCATCCTGGGCGGACAGCCCGCGCGCCCCGAGCGGCTGCGACCGTGGGCCGAGCGGCACGGCCTGGACAGCCCGGCACTGGTGAACATGTACGGCATCACCGAGACCGCCGGATTCGTCACGCACCACCGCATCACACCGGCAGACCTGGCGGATCCCCATGGCCGCCCGATCGGCAGGCCCCTGGCGGATCTGCGGGTGTACCTGCTGGACGCCGCGGGGCGCCCGGTGCCGCCCGGAGCGACCGGCGAGATGTACGTGGCCGGCGCGGGTGTGGCCGCCGGATACCTGGGCCAGCCCGAGCTGACCGCCGAACGTTTCCTGGACGACCCCTTCGGCCCGCCCGGCACCCGGATGTACCGCTCCGGCGACCTGGCCCGGCGCCGAGCCGACGGCACCCTCGACTACCTCGGCCGCGCCGACGCACAGGTGCACATCCATGGTTTCCGCGTCGAGCCGGGTGAGATCGAGGCCGTCCTGGCCGCCCACCCGCAGGTCTCCCGGGCCGCCGTGGTGGTCCGCCGTGTCGAGAGCGGCGCCCAGCAGCTCGTCGCCTACACCGTCCCCGCCGGACAGGAGCCGCCGAGCTCGGCGGAGCTGCGCGCCCATGCCGCCGCGCACCTGCCGGAGCACATGGTCCCTGCAGCCTGCATCGTTGTGGAGGCGCTCCCGCTGACCGCCGACGGCAAGCTCGATACCGGTGCCCTGCCCGCACCCCGAGAGGTCACCGCCGCCGCGGCCGACACACGCCCCACCACACCCGAGCAGGTCCTCGTGTGCTCCCTTTTCGAGGAGTTCCTGCAGCTGTCCCCCAACACGGTCGGCACCGACGCCGACTTCTTCGACCTGGGCGGCGACTCGCTGCTCGCCGCCCGCCTGCTGGCCCGGCTGCGCCAGGACAGCGGCGTCAAAGTGTCCCTCACCACCCTCTTCGAAAGGCCGACTCCCGATGCGCTCGCGCAGCGGCTCGCCGACCGGCCCGGGAAGGACTCCGCACGCTCGGCCCTCGGCGCCGTGAAGCGTCCGGAGCGCGTGCCGCTGTCCTATGCCCAGGAACGCATGTGGTTCCTGAACCGACTCGACGACTCGGCGGCCACCTACAACATCCCTCTGGTCGTGCCGCTGGTGCCGGACGTGGACGCCGACGCGCTGCGCGCAGCGCTCGGCGACCTGGTCGACCGGCACGAGAGCCTGCGCACGGTCTTCGCCGAGCAGGACGGCGACCTCCACCAGCGCATCCTGCCGCCGGGCGAGCTGCGCCCCCGGTGGCACCGCGTGGACTGCCCGGCCGACGAGGTCGCCGCCCACGTCTCGGCGGCCTGCCGGCACCGCTTCGACCTGACCGGCGAGAGCCCTCTGGTCGCTTTCCTGTTCGGGCCCGAACAGGAGCGGACTCTGCTGCTCGTTCTCCATCACAGTGTCGCCGACGGCTGGTCGATGCGCCCCTTCGCCGACGACTTGACCGCCGCCTATGCGGCGCGGCGCGCGGGCCGGGCACCGGAGTGGGCGCCGCTGCCGGTGCAGTACGCCGACTACGCCCTGTGGCAGCGCGCCCTGCTGGCGCCCGCCCCAGACGGTCCGGGGCGGCTGGAGCGGCTGACCGGGCACTGGCGCGAGACGCTGGCGGGTCTGCCCGGGGAGTGCACCCTGCCCGGCGACCGGTCCCGTCCCGCAGCCCTGCGCGGTGGCGGCGCCCACGTCACCGTGGCTGTGGACGCCGCCCTGCATCGCGACCTGCTGGCACTGGCCGACCGGGAGGGCGCCAGCCTGTTCATGCTGCTGCACGCCGCGGTCAGCGCCCTGCTCACCCGCTGCGGCGCGGGCGAGGACATCGTCCTGGGCACCCCCGTTGCCGGCCGCACCGAACCCGCCCTGGACCAGATGATCGGCCTGATCACCAACACCTTGGTGCTGCGGGCCGACACCTCGGGCGATCCCGCCTTCCGGGACCTGCTCGCCCGGCTGCGCACGGGCGACCTGGCGGCGCTGGACCACCAGGACCTGCCCTTCGACCGGCTGGTGGAGGAGCTCAACCCGCCCCGCAGGCCCGGCCGTCACCCGTTGTTCCAGGTCATGCTGGCCCTGCAGAACAACGAGCCCGCCGTGCTGCGGCTGGGGGAGCACGAGGTGCCGCTGCGGCCGACGGCCACCGGCACCGCCAAGTTCGACCTGTTCGTCGACGTCTTCCAACGGCACCTCGACGGGGGCGCCCCCGCCGGCCTGGACCTGCACGTCGAGTACGCCACGGACCTGTACGACGCCGCTACCGCCGAGGCGTTCGCCCGCGCCCTGAACGACGTCCTGCGCACGGTGTGCGCCGATCCTGGTGTCCGCGTCGGTGAGCTCCCGGCGCTGCCGGAGCGCACCCCCGCTCCGTCGCGTCCCGGCACCGCGGAGCTGGAGGACACCGCGCTGTCCGTGCCCGGCATCCGTGACGCGGTCGCCCTGCCCGGCGCCGGCAGTGAGCCGTTGCGCCTGTACGTGGTGCCGGGCCGCGCGGACGCCACGGAACGTGTCGAGGAGGTCTTGCACCGCGCGGGCCTCGGCACGGTCCGCGTCACGGCTGTCAACACGCTGCCGCTCGACGGTGACGGAGCGCTCGACACCGAGGAACTGCGCGCCCTGCCCCTGGTGGACCGCACCGCGGCCGAGGCCTGGCGGGACCGTCTGACCCGCCTCCCCGGCGTCTCCAGCGTCGAGGTGTCGGTGGAGAACACCCCAGAGGAGCTGGGCCGTCGGCACGTCGGTCTGCCCGGCCGCGCCGAGCCGCCCGCCCAGCCCACCGGCACCGGGTCCGTCTCCGCCGCTCCGGCGCTCAGTGAGGGGCCGGAACTGGTCGAGCCTTCGGTGTCCGGCTGGGCGCAGGCCTTGGTGCGGGCCGCGGAGCGGGCTCAGGGCGACATCGTGCACGTGCATACCGATGGCAGTGAGCACCGGCGCAGCTATGCCTCCCTGCTGGACGAGGCCTCCCATGTGCTGGCGGGGCTGCGGCGGGCCGGGCTGCGCCCAGGCGATCAGGTGATCCTGCAGTGTGATGCCAGCGAGGATTTCCTGGCCGTGTTGTGGGGCTGCATCCTGGGCGGTTTCGTCGCGGTGCCGCTGACCGTGCCGGCCTCCTACGACACGCCGTCGGCGGCGTTGACGAAGCTGGAGGGCATCTGGCGGATGCTGGGCCGGCCCTCGATGGTGTGCTCGGCGACGCTGGAGGCGGGGCTGCGCGCCCTGGCTGCCCGGCAGGACTGGCCCGGGCTGCGGCTGACCACGGCCGACGCGCTGCGCGAGGCGCCCGAGGACCGCGACTGGCATGCGGCCGGGCCCGATGACCTGATCCTGATGCTGATGACGTCGGGCAGCACCGGACTGCCCAAGGCGGTGCGGCTGACCCACCGCAACGTGCTGACCCGGTCGGCGGCCACCGAGCAGATGAACCGGCTGGGCGAGCGGGACGTCTCCTTGAACTGGATCCCGCTGGACCACGTCACCGGGGTGGTGATGTTCCACCTGCGGGATGTGTATCTGGGCTGCCGTCAGATCCACGCCCCGACCTCCTACATCCTGCAGGACCCGCTGCGCTGGATGGACCTGGCCGACCGGCACCGGGTCACCGTCACCTGGGCGCCCAACTTCGCCTTCGGGCTCCTCGCCGAGCAGTCCGGCCGCTTCACCGACCGCGCCTGGGACCTGTCCCCGATGCGGCTGGTGATGAACGCCGGCGAGGTCGTCGTGGCCTCGGCCGCCCGCCGGTTCCTGCACGCGCTGAAGCCGTTCGGCCTGCCGCAGGACGTGATGCACCCCGGCTGGGGCATGTCCGAGACCTGCTCCGTCGTCACCGACGCCGTCCTGCCCGGAGAACCCGTCGCGGGCGAGGGGACGTTCGTCAGCTGCGGCCTGCCCTACCCCGGGTTCGCCATGCGGATCGTGGACGAGCAGGGCAGGCTCCTCAACGAGGGTGAGGCGGGCCGGTTCCAGGTCCGCGGCACCTCCGTGACCGGCGGCTACCACGACAACCCGGCCGCCAACGCCGAGGCGTTCACCGAGGACGGCTGGTTCGACACCGGCGACCTGGCCTTCCTGCGCGACGGCGAGCTGTACATCACCGGCCGCGCCAAGGACGTCATCATCGTCAACGGCGTCAACCACTACAGCCACGAGATCGAGGCGTGCGTCGAGGAACTGCCCTACGTGGAGCGCAGTTTCACCGCCGCCGTCGCCGTGCGCTCCGACCCGGCAGCCACTACCGATGAGCTGGCCTTGTTCTTCCATCCCGCTGGGGGGCAGGATCGTGTTGCCGTGTTGCGGGAGATCGCGGGCAAGGTGACCCGGGAGATCGGTGTCAGCCCGGCCTTCTTGATCCCGGTGGAGCCCGGGGCAATTCCCAAGACCGAGATCGGCAAGATCCAGCGCACCAGGCTGCGCAAGAGCTTCGAGGCGGGCGCCTTCGACGACATCGTCCGCGAGACCCAGCTGCTGCTGGGCAGCGCCGCCACCCTGCCCGACTGGTTCCTGCAACCGGTATGGCAGCGCGCCGAACACCACCGCCCCCGCGCGGCGGCCGGCCGGCACACCCTCCTGCTGGCCGGCGGCGACCCGGGCGTTCACCGGCTCGCGGAGCGGGTCGCCGACGCGCTGCGGGCCGAGGGCGGGCTGTGCACCGTGGTGCGTTACGGGACGTCCTGCACCCGGCTCGACGCCGCCCATTACCGCGTCCGGCCCGCCGAGGAGGCCGACTACACGGCGCTGCTGCGCCAACTGGAGACCGACCTGCGGCCGGTCGACGCCATCCTCCACCTCGACGGGCTGAGCAACGCCGGGGCGCCGGAGACGGCACCGGCCGACGAAACCGGTACGGAACGCCTGCTCGCCCTGGGCCGGGTTCTCGCCGCCCGGTCCGGCTCATCGCGTCCGGTCGATCTGCTGTACGTGACGGCGGGCGCCCAGGCGGTCGGCGCCGGCGAGCGGCCATCTCCGGTGCGGGCCATGGCCGGTGCCGTGCTGAAGTCGCTGGGGGAGGAGCTGAGCGGGCTGCGGTGCGTCCACCTCGACCTCGACCCGCACGGCGATGAGGACCCGCTGCCCGGGCTGCTGGCCGAGGCGGCCGGCAGCACGGCCGACACCGAGGTCGCCCACCGCGGCGGACACCGCTACGTGCGCCGCCTGGCCCCGCTGGCGGACACGCCGGCGCAGAGCCAGCCGCCCGCCGCCGACGGCTTCACCCTGATCACCGGCGGCCTGGGCGGGGTCGGCGCCGAGCTGGCCGCCTACCTGCTGCGCACCCCCGGCACCCGGCTGCTGATCCTGGGCCGCACCCCGCTGCCCGCCCAGGGAACCGAGGCCGCCGAGGGAGCCGGGGCCGCCCGTATCGAGGTTTACCGGCGGCTGCGGGAGCTGGGCGAGGTGCGCTACGCGTGTGCCGACGTCACCGACGAACAGCAGGTACGCGAGGCGGTCCGGGACGCCGCCGAACACTGGCAGGCGCCGCTGACGGTGGTGCTGCACCTGGCCGGCAGCCTCATCGAGCGCCCTGTCGGTGACCTGGATTCCGCCGCCTGGCGCCGGGCCCTGGAGGCGAAGGTGCACGGGGCCTGGACCCTGCACCAGCTCACCCAGGAGCACCCGGTGGCCTCCTTTGTCACCTTCTCCTCGGTCAACGGCTACTTCGGCGGTGCGCTGAACACCGCCTACGCCGCCGCCAACGCCTACCTCGATGCGCTCGCGGTGCACCGCCGGGCCCTCGGCCTGCCCGCGCAGAGCCTGGCCTGGAGCATGTGGCGCGAGCGCGGCATGAGCCGCGGCTACCGCCTGAGCGCGCTCACCGAGGCCCGCGGCTACCGGCTGCTGGACACCGGTGCCGCGCTGCGCTCCTTCGACCTGGCCCGCACCCTCGACGAGCCCCACCTGCTGATCGGTGCCGACCGCAGCGCCCCCTGGGTCCGCAGCCACCTGGCCGCCCCCGCCCGGCAGGTCCGACGCCTGGCCGCCCGCGTCGCCCTGGACGAGGGCACCGACCTGGGCGCCCTCTACCGGGGGGCCGCCGACATCGCCGCCGGCGTGGGCCTGTCCGACCACTGGGTGCTGCGCGCGGCCGGGACCGCCCACCGGGCGACGGCGTCCTTCGACGACGCGGGCGAGGACCTGCGGGACCTGGAGCGCCGCCTGGCCGAGGTGTGGAGCGAGGTGCTGGGCCGCGACCGGGTCGGCCGGGAGGAGAACTTCTTCGACCTGGGCGGCAACTCGCTGCTGCTGGTCGCCGCCCAGAGCGCCGTCAACCGCACCTTCGCAACCGACCTGCCGGTCGTCGACCTGTTCGCCCACCCCACCGTGCGCGACCTGGCCCGCCACCTGTCGACCCTCACCGGCTCCGGAAACACCGAGGCGGCCGCCGAAGCGGAGCCCCGGGCGCCGCTCAGCCCCGCCGCGAGGACCACCGGGTCCAGCGGCCTGGACCGCGCCAAGGAGCAGGCCCAGCGGCAGCGCGCGGCCCGCGCCCGCCGCTCCGCACGGCACGGGAGGGACCGAGGCCGTGCCTGAGAGCACCGAACCGCAGGACGGGCCGGCAACCGGCCACCGACGAAATGCCCGGTGCTGCCGCTGTCCAGGCGCACCGCTGCTGCCCGGCGCGACCAGCCCGCGGTCCTGGTCCGCGGGTTCGGGCGGGATCCGGGACCGCGTCTGGCCGGCATCGCCCGCGCGCCGCGCGCCCGCTCGGCCGCGCCGCGCGCCGCTCGCTGCCCACCGCCCCTCCCGGGCGAACCGGCACGGGCGGTATGCCGAACACCGGGGCGGATCCCAGGAGCACCGCGTGAGCGTGACGTTCACCCCGACCACGGTGTCCGCCGGGACTCCGCTCACCGCCCGATGGTGCCGGGCTGGCCTTCGGCGGTGCGTCCGGGGGCCGGCCCGGAGGGAGCAGCGAGGCCGCTCGCATTCCATGTGGCGTCACCCTCAGGAGATTTACAGTGGTCATTCTGGATGACTTTTTGCAAACCGCCGAAGTCGCCGTGGTCGACTCGTTCTCGCTGTACCGGATCGCTGTGGGGCACACGCCGGACGGAGCGGCTCTCGGGGAAGCGGCGCGGGTCGGAAGGATCCGCCTCGTCACGCCCACAGTGGCGTTCGCAGTCGCCTGCGGTATGCGCACCTGCTGGGACGAGTCGTGCGACGAGAGCCACAAAGACGGCACGGGCCAGCCGGTTCGCAAGTTCCTGGAGCTCGGGGGCGTTGAGATGGTCAATCTCACTCCCGCGGAGACGGTTTCGGCTGGAAAGCTGTACGCCGGCTGTCTGGACTGCCGCGTCACGGGTGCCGAGGTCCTGGCGGCCTGCCACTCCGCGTTACTGGCCAAAGCATGGGAAGCGCCACTCATCTCCGCGGTGAGAGCAGCGTACTGCTACGCGGCTCTCGACCGGACGGAGATGGACATCGGTATCGAACTGATCTGACACAAGGCGTAGCCACGCCCGCCACACGGCGGCAGTGGCGTCCGCGTCGGTGCTGGGCCCGCTTCGAGGCGGCGGTCCCGGCACCGATCTCGTCCGGGATCCGCAGGTCGTGTGGTGCTTTCTCGCCGCTGAGCCGGGGGGCGTCCTGCGCTTGCGGCCGATGCTCGAACGGCGAGGAGGGGCCCGCGGGCCGTCCGGCGTGTTCTGGTCTTCCGCTGGAACACCGCCCGCGCTTCCCGGTGGGGCTTCCCGGCTGCGGCGAGCACACGGCCGGATACGCTTCGGGGGCGGCCCGGGGGCGGCCCGGGGGCGGGGGGGGCGAGGCCTGATCGCTGCGCTCACTCCACGCGCCGGGTACCGGACCACTTGGCCGGGGAATCAGATCCCCTCGATGCGGATGACGCTCGTGACGCACCGGACATGGTCCGCGGTGCGAAGGGCGCGGACCGCGGCGGACAGCGAGGCGTCCGTGGCGTGGTGTGTGGACACGGTCAGCGAGAACCCGCCCTCCCGGCGCTGCCGGGAGAGGGTCGCTATGGACACACCCTGCTGGCCGAGGACGGCGGCTACCTCGGCTGGGGCGTCCGGCTGATCGGTCGTGTCGAGGCCGAGGTGGTACCGGGTGACGACATCCGCCATGGGATACACGGCGAACCGGTTGTGGACCGCGTCGCCGGGCCCTGTGACGCCGGCCAGCCTGTTGCGGCAGACCGCGACCAGGTCGCCCAGGACGGCGCCGGCGGTGGGCGCCCCGCCCGCGCCGGGGCCGTGGAACATCAGCTGTCCTGCCGCGTCGGCCTCCACCAGGACGGCGTTGAACGCGCCGCGCACCGCCGCGAGCGGGTGACCCGACGGGATCATCGCCGGGTGAACGCGGGCGTTGACGGAGCATCCGTCGGCGCCGCGTTCGCAGACGGCCACAAGTTTGATCACGCTGCCCGCGGCCTTGGCGTTGTCGATGTCGGCCGAGGTGATGGCGGTGATGCCCTCGCGGTGCACCTCCTCGACACGCACCCGGGTGCCGAAGGCGAAACCGGCGAGGATGGCGGCCTTGGCGGCGGCGTCGTGCCCCTCGACGTCGGCGGTGGGGTCGGCTTCTGCGTAGCCCAGAGCGGTGGCTTCCTTCAACGCCTGGGGGTAGTCCGCGCCGGAGGAGTGCATTTTGTCGAGAATGAAGTTGGTGGTGCCGTTGACGATGCCGAGGACGCGGTTGACCCGGTCTCCCGCCAGGAACTCGCGCAGCGGTCGCAGCAACGGGATGGCGCCGGCCACGGCGGCCTCGTAGTAGAGGTCCACGCCGTGTGCCGCGGCGGCGGCGTGCAGTGCGGCGCCTTCCGCGGCGATGAGCGCCTTGTTGGCGCTGACCACGGACGCGCCGTACTCGAACGCGGTCGTGATCAGGTCACGGGCGCGGTCGATCCCGCCGATGACCTCGATCACGACATCGATGTCGCCTCGCCGCACCAGCGCGTCCGCGTCGGTGGTGATGAGGTGCTCCGGCACACCGGGGCGCGGCAGGCCGGTCCGGCGGACCGCGATCCCGGCCAACTCCACTTGGGCCCCGATGCGGGCGGTGAGGTCGGCGCCATGCCTCGTCATGTAGCGGACGACGTCGCTGCCGACGGTTCCGCAGCCAAGCAGCGCTGCTTTCAACGTGCGCATGTCCGACCACTCCACTTCAGGGCCCGTGTCGATGTGCGTGCGAAGGTGGCGCAGGTCCCGGCCCGGCGCGCGGACGCCGCGCCGGGCCGGCGGTTCCGGAGAGGGCTACACGGTGATGAGCGCGGCGATCGCCCGCACGCTCGAGTCCTCGAGAATCTTCTTGAGCCGCAGCCGGACGCCACTACGCCGGTGGATCTCGTTGATCAACCGGCTGGCGAGCAGGGAGTCGCCGCCCAGCTCGAAGAACTCCTGGTCGGCGCCGACCGAAGAGACCCCCAGTACCTCGCTGAACAGCTCAGCCACGAGGACTTCCTCGGGCGTGGACGGCTCGCGGCCGGCCTGTCGCACCGGCGCCTGCGGCTTGGGCAGCGCCTTCCGATCCAGCTTCTCGTTCGGGGTGAGCGGCAGCTCGTCCAGAACGACGAACGCGGTGGGCACCATGTAGTCGGGCAGCGTCGCCACGGCATGTGCGCGGAGCTTGTCCACGTCCGGGACGCTGCCCGGCACCGGGACGACGTACGCCACCAGCCGCTGATCGCCGGGCACGTCCTCGCGTACGAGGCAGACGGCCTGGCTGAGCTGCCCGTCCCGCAGCAGCACCGACTCGATCTCCCCGAGCTCGACCCGGAAGCCGCGGATCTTCACCTGGTGGTCGAGCCGGCCGAAGAACTCGACGACGCCGTCGGCACGCCAGCGGGCCGCGTCCCCGGAGCGGTACATACGGGAGCCGGGCTCGCCGAACGGATCACTGACGAAGCGGTCGGCCGTCAGTTCGGGCTGTCCCAGGTAGCCCTCGGCGAGCTGCACGCCGGCGATGTACAGCTCGCCGGTCACCCCGGGCGGCAGCATGCGGCGCTGCTCGTCGAGGACGTACAGCTTCGTGTTCCACACCGGACGGCCGATCAGCACCGGCCCCGGCTCGGGGTTCCTCGGGCACAGCATCGACGAAACGTCCACGGCGGCCTCGGTGGGGCCGTACACGTTGAACAGGTCGGCCTCCAGCACGGAGGCGAACCAGGCCTGCAGGTCGGCGGGCAGGGCCTCGCCGCCACACACGACACGGCGCAGGCTGACGCACTTGGCCGCATCGGGTTCCTGGAGGAACACCTTCAGCCCTGACGGCACGAAGTGGGCGATGGTGATGTCCTCGGCCACGATCGTCTCGACCAGGTAGGCGGGGTCGCGGTGGCCGTCGGGGTCGGCGACCACGATCGACGCCCCCGCCAGCAGCGGCCAGAAGACCTCGCGCACGGTGACGTCGAACCCGGCGGGAGTCTTCTGCAGCAGTCTGTCGTCCGGTCCTAGCGGTATCTGGTGCTGCATGTGGTGCAGCCGGTTGGTGATCGCACGGTGGGCGACCACGACCCCTTTCGGGCTACCGGTGGAGCCCGAGGTGTACAACACGTAGGCCGCGGCGTCGGGAGTGAGCGGCGCCCGCCGGTCGGCATCGGTCGGGCGGCTGGGGTCGGTGTCTGCCAGGAGAGCCCGGGTGGCCTCCTGGTCGAGCACGATCCGGGCGGCGCCCACCCGGAGCGAGTCCGACAGCGGGGTGACGGTCACCACGTGCGAGACGGCCGCGTCGGATAGCACCTGGTCGATGCGCTGCACCGGGTAGCCGGTGTCCACCGGCAGGTAGGCCGCGCCCGTCTTGACGATGGCGAGCGCGGTGACGACGTAGTCGATCGAACGGGGCAGCACCATCGCCACGATGTCCCCGGCGCCCGCGCCGCGGCCGATCAGCAGCCGGGCGATCCGGTTCGCCCGTGCGTCCAGCTCCGCGTAGGTCAGCCGCTCGTCGTGGTGGCTGATGGCGAGCCGGTCCGGGTGGGCGGCCGCATTCGCTTCCACCAGTTCCGGGAGTGTGAGCTGCGGGACCTCGTGAGCGGTGGCGTTCCACTCGTGCATGATTCGGTGGTACTCCGCCGGGGTGAGCAGGTCCGCCTCGCCCACCTCGGCGGCCGCGCCGGCCTCGAACAGGCGACGGGCGAAGTGGCCGATGCGCTCGGTGTGTTCGGCCAGCTGCCCGTCGTCCGAGCGGCTGGGACCGCCCTCGGCCCGGGCTCGCAGCGTCCCTCCGCGGTGTTCGAACACGAAGGCCAGGTCGTCCAGGGGCGCCGGGGCATCCACGCAGACGACCCGGACACGCGCCGGCGGCTGCGGCGACTCGCCCCCGCCGACCTGCGACCGGCGCTCCCGTACCTCGGCCACCAGGTCGGAAACGGTGGCCGAGGGCTCGACGGTCAGCCGTACGGGCACCGAGTCCACGGCGAGCACGATGTCGCGGGCCGCCGTCATCCGGTGCCGATAGGCCGCCGCGGCGGCGACCGCCAAGTCGGTCCAGTCAGGCGAGGCGACTTCAAGGAGGCCTTCGATGGGGATCTCGCGAGGCATTACCACGCCCAGCACGTCCGTGGTGCTCCGTTCCGTTCGGATCTCCTCCATCCCGATCACGCACCGCGCTTCTGGAGGAAACGGTGCACGGTGTCGGCCACGTCCGGGTTCCTCAGCAGGTCTCCGGTGCCGATGGGGAAGCTCTGCTCCCAGAGGGCGTGCGGGGCACCGGGGCTCGACTGCGCCGAGGTCAGCGCACCGGCCGTGGCCCAGCCCTCCTCCGGGCTCAGCTGCCGGGCGGCGAACAGGTAGGACACGTACGAGCGGAAGACCCCCCGCAGATCCTCGCTCGCCTCCTCGTCCAGGCCCAGCCGGTCGAAGACGACGCCCACGGCGGTCTCGTAAACTTTGATCACCTGTGTGGCGACCGCGTGGAAGTCGTCCTGCTCCGCCTCGCACAGGGCCCGCACCTCCGCGACGTGGCCGGCCCGTTCCTCCTCGGACAAGGTCGACATCGTGCCGACCGCCTTTTCGAAGTCGCGGTAGAGGGACAACCGGTCCACCGGCTCGGGATCGAACAGCAGGAGAGCTGGCCGGGTGCCCGTGTCCTCGGCGATCCTGTCGGCCAGCGCCGAGGCGAACACGCCGCCCACGCAGTAGCCCATGACGGTGTCCACGTGGCCGTACACCTCCTCGGGCAACTCCCACCACTGCAGATACGTCTCGGCGGTCAGCAATTCGTTCTCGGCCGCGTCCGGCTGGACGCTCTGCCAGATCTCACGATTCGGTTGCAGCAGCGCGGCGAACTGGCGGAAGTCCGCCTCCGACCGTGCCGTCGATCCGAAATCGACCGCGAGGATCGTCTTCTTCGGGTCGCCTTCGCTGATACGCCGCCACGAATCCATGCTCATAAATGTCCACCTCTGTCCATGTCGAGAATCCGCCCCGCTTCTCCGGCCGGATGAGCCCCGCTGTGCGCTCGCGGTCCAGCCCCTGGTCCGTGTTCGTACCGGGAATGTCGGCGCCTGCTTCCCGGGAGGGGTGTTGCCAAGGCCCGCACCGACCGCCTCGCGGGACGGTGCGCCATCAGCCGTGAGGACACCGCGGCCTGCACCGGCAGCGGCTCGGCGGCGCACCCGGACCCGGCCTCGTCCGGCGGACACGGCCGGTTCCCCCACCGTCCCCGCGCAGCCGGCACACGTGCGCGGTGACGGATCCGCCCCGGTGGGGGCGTCGAGCACCCTGCGCGGCGGTCCCACGCGCCGAGGCGATCGCGCCGAGCGCGGGAGACCACTGCGGTGCTCGGCGTCATCGGCCGGACGTGCAGCGTCTCGGCCGGACATCGCGCACAGTGCATGTCGCTGCTCTCTTTCCTCAGTTCTGCGTACGCCGTGGTGGCGGTCTGCCACAAAACACCGCCCCAGGGCTCGGCGTCGTCCGAGAATGCATCACCGAGAGCGGCGGATTCCACTCGCGCGGAAGCACCGGGAGGAAGTTGCGGAAATTCCCTAAACGTGGTCCAGGAGCGGCGCTATCCCGGTTCTCCCTTTCTTCAGGGAAACACCTAGATTCTCTTCGCAACGCGGATTGGGATGTCACGGCGGCTGCCGTATCAGGGCGATTCGCACAGCCGTCTCGTAGCGCGCGGCGGGCTCGGCGTGACGGATCGCCACGCCGCGGGTCCGCTCACGGTGGCCGATCCGGCGCCCGGCCCTGTGGCGGTTTCTGTGCCCGTCGGTGCCGAAGTGGGAGCCGGACGGGCGGCCGCCCGCAGAACAATGAAGGCCCCGCCGGGCTTCGTGGACGACGTAGCCCCTCCCGCCGGAGGCCGGGGGAGAGGCCGTGGCCGCCGGGGCGATCACCGTGTCGGCGCAGTCGGTGCCGTGCCACCCGTGATCGCGCCGCGGATGCCGTCCGCGGATCAGTGCATCAGCCGCTCCACCGTGGCCCAACGGCACATGTACGCCCACAGCGCGCGGATCCCGCACCGCTCCAGCCGCGCCGGCCGCGCGGCGAGTGGCCGGAAGCCCGCCGCTCGGCGGCCAGGACCAGGCGCTGGAGTTCTGCGGGATCGAGCGCTTCAACCATCCCTTGGACCGGCCGCCGCTCGTCGACCCCGTGCCGTCGGGTCGGTAGGCGACGGCACGGACGCTGCGTGGCGGGACTGGCGTACGCCGAGATCGCGGAGATCCTCGGCGGCACGGTCGCGTGCGCCAACCTGCCTCAGCGCCAGCAAAGTTCGCTTTTCGATCGCGACTGTAGCCGCATTCGACCGCGGGCTGCTGCGGAAGAGATCTCGATCGACATCTGACGCGTCGTCGGTGCCGGTGGGGCCCTGACGGGGCACGCCGGCGGACTCAAGCGCAAGCAGGCGCAGGCCGGGCGGACCAGGATCGCAGCGCCGTGTGCTCGCGGATGCCGCGTCTACATGTCAAGCGAGAGGAGCGGCAGATGAACACCCGACACGTCATAATCGAGACGCACCACCCTTAGCGGCTATCGTCACTCTGCGCGCCGAACTGGACCTCGCCCGCCAAGGGTTCCGACAACTGCGTGCCGAGCGCGTGCGCGAACAGGTCGCGGGCGAGCACGTCCGCCCTGGGTCCGGGGGCGGGGAGTGGCCGAGGGTTGGAAGGACCACACCAGGCGCGCCAGGCCCATGTCCTGGGCGGGCGGAAGCCCATGGCTGGACCTCCGGCGGCCGCCGGAACCGGCCGAGGGATCGTCAGTGCGCCGTTTCTGATGGCTATCTCGGGCTCGTCGGTGGCTACGGTTGCGGGCAGTCGCCGCACTGAGCCGGGTTTCCCCGTCCACCTCGACGAG
Source organism: Streptomyces sp. NPDC015242 (assembly GCF_043079125.1). Lineage (NCBI taxonomy): Bacteria > Bacillati > Actinomycetota > Actinomycetes > Kitasatosporales > Streptomycetaceae > Streptomyces > Streptomyces sp. NPDC015242. The sequence goes on from NZ_JBIBUF010000013.1 coordinate 48,322, forward strand.
CCCGATTCGGTGGGGTTGTGCACTCCCACGGTCAGCATCGGTTCGGGCAAGGTCCAGTCCGTGTCGGCCGATCCAACGGTGACCGACGTGGAAGATATTCGGGCCTGCTGGACGCTGCCGCTGCGCCGGGGCCGGGGCTGATGGTGGTGTGGACCGTCGGCACGGGCGCGGCGCGGGCGGTGGCGGGCAACCCGAACCGCGCCTTGACGATGCTGCACACCGCCGACGACCCGGCAGACGTCATACGCGAGCTGGCCGTGTTCTGTGACCCGAGCGGGCGAAACAGTTCACCTCACCGCACCGGCGCGAAACCCCGCCCCAGGTCCTCGGGACGGCAACTCAGCAGCGCGGCGTACCAGCGGTGCCAGGCGAGTCCCGCGACCCGCGCGCTGACTCGGCCCCACCGTCCATGATCCGCACCACGATCGGCGCGTCCCAGTTCCTGCCCCTGGCGTAGCTGTGGCCAGGTGGTGGAGGTGTGGGGGAACGCCATGGAGTCCAGCGGCGGGTCGAGCGAGATGCTGGTGAAGGAGTTGGCGAGCATGGCTTCGTCGTGGCCGTCCACCTCGGCGGCGATCAGCGCCAGTCCGGTGGGACAGGCCCCGAAAGTGCGGCGTACGTCGGCGAGCGGTGGGGTCTGCGTGGAGCTTCTCTTCTGGTGCGCGGTAGACATCATGAGCGGACCGCGCGGCACGGTTTGAGGACGCGGTGCCGCCGCTGTCTTCTGTGCTGCCCCGGTCGGCAAGAGGGCCGGGGCAGCGGCCGGCCCGCCGCGGGGCCGCCGCAGACGTCACCAGCCGCAGGGCGTGCGTCTGCCGGTGGAGGGGCTACTGCCGGTCGAGGACGCCGGGGGTGTCGTGCAGGACGACGCTCTCGTGCAGCGGGACGCGGCCCGCGCCGACGTTGTGCATGGGGGAGGTGCGGTCGTCGGTGCCGAAGGAGATGCCGAACAACAGCTTGAGGTCCTCGGGCACGCCCAGGGTCTGGCGGACGGTGTCGGCGTACATACCGAGGATGGTCTGGGGGATGCCGCGGTATCCGCGGGCGGTCAGGGAGAGCAGGAAGTTCTGGGCGTACATGCCGATGTCGCCGGCCGTCCGTACGCCGTCGCCGAACAGTGGCATGAACAGCAGGGCCACGTGGGGGGCGTCGTAGAAGCGCAGGTTCTCGCGGATCACTTCCTTCCTGCCCTCATGGTCCTCGCGCGCTATGCCCCGGGTTCCGTTGAGCTTCGCGCCGAACTGGAAGGCCCGTTCGTAGTGGATGCCCTGGCCGTAGTCGGCGGTGAAGTCGGGGGAGGGTCGGTCTTCCTTGTAGGCCTTGAGCAGTTCCTTGCTCAGGGCGTCTCGCGCCGCGCCGGAGACGACGTGCACCGTCCACGGCTGGGTGTTGCTGTTGGAGGGGGCGCTCTGCGCGTCCTCCAGCACACCGCGGATGTCCGCGGCGGGCAGCGGGGTGGGCAGGAACTGCCGGGGGGAGTACCTGGCGCGCGCAAGGTCGGTGAAGAACGAAGCCGTGGGGGTGGACAAGACATTCCTTTCGAGGGTGTTCACTCGTCCCGGTCGCGGCCTTGCCGCACGGCTGCGGCGTGCAGCGCCAGGGCCTGGGCCGGGGGCCAGTGGTGGAAGGGGCGGTTGAGCTTGACCGGCTCGTCCGGCACGGGCACGATCCGGAGGGCGGCGGAACGCTTCATCTGCCGGTCGCGGTGGCGCGGGGCCTCGCCCCGGCCGCTGTCGCGGAGGCCGGTGCCAGGTCCTTCCAGGTCAGCTCGGTGCAGAAGACGGGCGTCATCGGCTGCCGGCGCCAGAAATCGGCCGGCACGCCGGCGTCATAAGCGTCAAGGCCGCTGTCGTCCACCGGGCGCATGTCCGGCCGTCGTGCTTCCTCACAGTCGGGGACGACCGGGAGCGCGCGACGCGGCTCGGGGGCCGGCGTCGCCCCTGTCCCTCCTGCTCCGATAATGGCAAGTTTCATGCTTTCTCCCTCCAGGGGGTGGACCGTGTCACGGCGGCAGAGCGGTGAGGTGTGACAACCGGGGCGGGCACACCCGCAGAGGCGGCCAGGACGTACCCGGTGAGGGCGAGTGGTTGGTGAAAGTCCGTCGGTGGGACCGGGCCGCTGGTCTATTCCGCGTCGTCGCGCTGGCGGTATCCGCTTTCGACGAGCCCGCGCAGACGCCCCAGCGACTCCGCATCAGTGCTACCGGTGCCCATCAGCCAGGCAACGGAAGACGCCGCGAGAAACAGATCGAAGCCCGTCACCGAGGGGCGTACCTGCCCCGCGCGCTGCGCCGCCCGCACGTACTCATCGGTGGTGGCGATGAGGTGGTCACATGGAAGAGTGAGCGGATTTCCCGGCTCCTGCGCCCTCGCGGCGGTGATGAGCGGTTCCGGCAGACCGTTGAAGGCGCTGAAGTACTCCTCGACGGCCCGCAGCCACTGCCGCAACGCCTCGCCGGCGTCGCCGAGCCGGGCGATCTCCTCCCGGCGGGCGACCAGCTCCTCCGAGCGCGTCTGCAGCACGGCCGCCAGTAGAGCCTCCCGGGTGGGGAAGTGCCGGTACAGCGTGCCGGGCCCGACGCCCGCCTCCTTGGCCACCGCCTCCAAAGACGTCCCGACCCCGTACTTCAGGAAGTGGCGCTGCGCCGCTTCGAGAAGGGCCGCCCGGTTGCGCTGAACGTCCGCACGAGGCCTGCGGCCCTGACCCTCGACGCTCATACTCTTCTCTCCGACCACTGCGGCCCCTGGACCCACTCAAAACGGACGCTGCCTCCGTATGCGCCCACATTAAAACGGAGGCAGCATCCGGTCAACCCGTCGCCTGAAACACGCAACAACAGACGGCCAGGACGACGTCCCATGGACATGCCCTGACCGACCCGAAGAGCCACGACGATCCTGGCCGCGCCACGCACACGCACTGGCGCTCGCCGAGGAACGCAGCGCCCGCTCGCCGAGACCGAAGCCCGGCACCTCGAGGCACGCCTGAGAGAACGCGGCGCCCACATCGAGGACCTGCAGCGCGCCCTGGCGCAGCGGCCTCCTACGTCGAAAGGGGTGGCGACAACCTGTCCCGTGTGGGCGTCCCCAGAGCCTGCCGTGACTCGGACAGCTCTCCCGCTGAAAGAACGACACGCCCAGCTTCCGCGCACCCCCATCTCCCTGGGTCTGCAGTGTCCTTCGGGAGGACACACCGCTCTGAGCGGACCGTCGTAGGGCCCGGCGATCCACTACCCGGGCTGAGCCAGCCTGACTGCGGTTCCGGCCGTCCACGGCACCTACCCCCTGACGGCGCAGGCGGATCGCAACGCGGCGTTCCACCGCTTCGCCAAGCTCGCCAGCGAAGGAGTGACCACCAACGCACAGCCGGAACGCCCCTAACGCTCGGAGGGGGTTTGTTGGTGTGCCGAGTCCTTGCTGGCCTGGGGTGTTGAGGGTTCGCTGAGAAGTCGAGTGGGCGGTTGGGTCGGGGTGGGCGGGGTGTGTGAGCTGGGGTTATGTGTGGGGTGTGGAGTGTGGCGGGGTGGGTTGTAGGTAGTCCTAGCGTGTAAAGGCTCGGTTGGTGTTTGTGCTGGTCAGGGCCGTTTTGCCTGGTCGGTGGGTTGGGGTTAGTGGCCGCGGGTGAGGCCGCCGTCGCCGAGAACCAGTCCGGCCACCAGGTACAGCGGCACGGGGGGACAGGGCGAAGCGTCGTGCCACCGCGCCGAGGACACTCAGCGCGGCCAGGATGACCCCGAGCTCCAGCAACAGGGCGATGGGTGTGTGCACTGGTCAGCCCTCGATGCGCTGGACCCCGGCGATGCCCTCGCGAGTGCCGATGATCAACGGGACGTCTCCGGCTCGCAGGGGCTGGTCCGGCCTCGGGGAGGCGATCACGTCCTCGTCGGGGACCACGGCCACGATCGAAGCTCCCGTACGGTTCCGTGCCCGGGTGTCTCCAGCACCCGGCCGGCAACGCCACCATCAGCTACATGGGTTGTCGCCCACTCCTGTCCGAAGATTGGCAGCTGACGGGCGATGCTTGAGCCCACTGGCACAGCGACAGCAATTCAAGGAACGGAGCATCCTGGCGTTGGCAGGGGGCGACGCCATAGGTGCATCGCAGTACCACTTGAAGCTGTCGCCGACCACATCCAGGGTTCGGCCGACGCGCCGTCACCCCTGGTAGGGATACCCCCACCTCCTGGCCTGAGGCCGGCCACAGCGACAGCGGGGGAATCGAGAGGCAAACTTCCTGACACAACCCCCCGGTCCGCGACCACGGCGGGCGGACGACGCCTTCCGACAGACTCGAGAGATCTTGATGAAACGCTTCGACGCCATCGCCCGGACGAATGTTTCACCACAGCGGAAGATCAGCGTCTTGGCCGCACTGTCCGGGGTGGCCCTCCTGTCCTTCTTCTTCGTCCCCAACGCCTTGTCCCGGACGTCGGTCAACACGGCGAACGTCAGTCATTCCTTCCGCCGCGGATTCGTCGTCCACTGGCAGTCCGGCAGCCAGGATCTACCCTCTCAACTGGAGACCGCGGTCGCTTTCTGGTTCCGCTTCCACCTGGTCAAGGCCGGCATCTCCGCGCTGCTCCTTGCGGTGACCGCGGCTTTGGGTATTGCTCTGTGGCGGCACCTCCGGCAGCGTTCCGGTGGGCGGTCCGCCCGCCTCCGCCGCCGGCTGTCCTTTCTCACGGTGGCAATGCTCGGACTCTTCGCCCTGGTGGCGCTGATGGCCAACCTGCAAGGCGCGGCCGCACCTTATGCCTCATTGCTGCCCACGCTGACCACCGGCGGCGCGGATGGTGAACTTGCCGCCACCCTCACCCAGGTCCAGCAACAAGCAAACACACAAGCTGATTTAGGTGCCTCCCCGGTCTTCGCCTTCATGGTCAGGGAATTCGCCGTCTATCACGCCGTACTGGCCGCGATGGCAGGCGTGATCACCTGCGTATCGGCCGGCACAAGCATCATGTTGTGGAAGCGGTCGAGGGCCTTGGACGGGCAGCCCAAGAAGGCGTCGAGCACGGGCGCCGCTGTCACAGCGCTCTTGGCGGCTGTTGCGCTCGTCATCGCCTTTTCCAACGCCGCCAACGCGTCGAACTCGCCCCAGGCCCTCGCCCACCTCTTCACCGGGAACTGGTGAGCAGGACGATCCCGGACGCGGTTGCCGCATGCGGGCACCGCGCGCCGGCCAGGCCAGTTCCTGCCCTGGAACGCAGTGCCGCGCCCCGGGGCCCAGCGCTGCGGCATCGGCCCAGCCAGCACGGATCCATACCAGTTGGCATATGCCAGCACCTGGAAGCGGTCGACACGACGACCGCCGGGCGACCGCCGGAGGGTGGCGGTCGCGTGCTGCTGATGACGTGCGGGTACTTGCTGCACATCGCGGCTGGCGATTGTCAGCAGCACGTGGTGAACAAGTCGGAGTGCAGTGGCTCTGCCCGCATGGCTTACCGCCCCCTTAGGGCGACACCCCGACGACCTCACCGAGGACAATCTGCTACGTGCAGTCGACAACCAGATCCGAAAAGACCTCGACCTCGATTGAAAGAAGAACTTCCACCACTATCGACGGCATGATCGTGATCGGCGTCGACGACGGCAAGCAGGACCACGCACATGACTTGGCCCGTCGAGCCGGTCCGGGGCCGCGGTGAGGAGCGGATCCGCTCAGTGCTCGCAAACTGGATCCAGCCCGCCCTATCCAACGTGGGCGTCGGCGTCGTGAAGTCCGCCGCCCTCCCGCTCTGGCTGGCTCAGGAACTCGACCGCACCGGGCACCTGCCGGCACCCAGCGTCCCCGACCCACCGGCCCGTGCCGCCACGCGCCCAGCAGGCCGTCCTCGCTGCCGGCGGCAGTCGCCTAGAAGCCGGGAACACCCTTGCCGCCCTCCTGGCGCCCGTGGAGGCCTGCAGTCAAGTCGCCGAAGGCGCAGGGTTATCCGACACTCTCCACCGTGCCGCCTACACCCTCGGAGGCCTCATCGCCGCCGGCCGCCTGCCTGAGGAAGCCGAACAGGTTCTCAAGGACACCGCGGCCGCCGCCCGCCCGGGCCAGGAGCAGCGCATCCAGCAGATCATCCGCAGCGGCCTCGCCGCCGGCATGCAACGGCCCCTCCACGCCAGCGGGAGGTGCCTGTGACGTCGCCCCGCAACGAGACCCTCTTCGACTTCGACCCCGAAACCGTCGCCGCACAGATCCGCAACCAAGCCGCCACTGTGCCGGTACCCGCCCAGGCCGCTACCGAGCGGCCGCTCGGTGAAGTCACCGCCAACGGCCTGCTCCCGGACACTCTCACCGACCGCGGCAACGCCAAACTCACCGCGACGGTCGCATGGTCGGCTACGCCGTCCTGGGCCCCGACGCGAAAGCCTCCCGCGCCTCCGGCACCTTCCGCCGCCGCGTCTTCTGGCTCCTGCCCCACGACCGCGACAGCCAGCCCGACGGCCTGTACGCCAACAGCGCCCCGGCCGAAGCCGTCGGCCCCCGCACCCTCGAACCCCGCATCAAGGGCTCAAAGACCGAACGCTCCGAAGGCGGGCCGCCCTCGCTCGCCGTGCAGGAACTCGGTATACAACTGCCGCTGTGATCAGCATGCGAGGTCGCGCAAGCAATCACGGCACCGTGGTGTGACCACACGGACGAGGCGGGGTACGGCGGTCTCGGCGGCGTCCTCTTCCTCGCCGCCGAAGGGCTGACGGTCCTTCTGCTGCTCTGGGGAGCGGCCGGGCTCGGGCTCGCCACCTTCGCGGACAAGGGCCCCTCGTGGGCGCGTGCCGCTGGATTCGGCCTCGTGGCTGTCACGCAGGTGCTCGGCGTGTGGGCGGCGACGTCCAACGCGCTGGCGCAGGATGCCCGGACCGGACGTGCTGGTCAACGCGGTGATGGTGCTGTTCGCCTTCACCGCCGGCGTCGCCTGTGCCCTGGGGCTTCGCAGCACGGTGCGGAAGGCGCCTCTCGCGGCCTGAGCGGTCCTCTTCCCCACGGAAGGCCGGGGCCCCGGTTCGGAATGCCGGGGCCCCGACCTTTTTCGTGTCAGTGGAAGCTGATGTAGCCGTTGCCGTCGGGGTCGTTGCTGGACTTGGTGTAGGCGTGGACGTCGGCGCGGCTTCCTGAGGGCTTGTACAGGTAGATGGTGTCCTTGTCGTTGTTCCACAGGAAGTTGCAGTTGTCGCGGTAGACGACGTTGTGGGTGTCGGAGTCGGTGCCGTGGCCGCCGCGCAGCTTCACGTAGTCGCCGGGCTGCAGGTAGTGGTTGGCAGTGAAGGTGAAGCGGTTGCCGGTGGCGTCCTTGACGACGTAGCCCTTGAGGTTGATCGTCGTCCGGGAGGAGTAGTTCTTCACCGTCAGGTACTCCTGGTCGGTGTTGCCCGAGGAGCAGCTGTTGGAGTCCCGGCCGGGCGCGTCGTACTGTACTCCGCGGATCTTCAGCGCCGAGCTGTACTCGGCGGCGTGCGCGGGAACGGCGGTCAGGGTGCCGGCCGCAACAGCGGCCGCCGTGACGACGCTCTTGCGCAAGAGCGGGCTCCTCATAGTCGAGCGGGTGGTGTCGCTGGTGCACGACACCCATGCCGGGTCCGGTGGTTGCGCGGGATGAGGACCTTCACCCGTTCGAAGGACACAGAGCCGCCCGCCAGCACCGGTGGTCGGTGTGCCGGTGCCGCTGGAGACCGACCACCGTGCCGAGGACGCGGGTACGGACCTGGCCGGCAGGGTGCGCCCGGCTCCACGCTGACGGGTGGAGCCGGGCGCTGTGCCAGGAGAGTGCGGACCGAGGTAAGGCCGGACACCCTGTTCGCGTATCCGCTCGGGGGACGGACGTGTCGCGATGCCCTGGTCAACTACGGGTCGGACAGCGCGTCACGCGTGCGCACACGATCTGCACAGGCGGCGTCCGCAAACAGCCGGGCAGCGCCCGCATCCCCGCTGACCGCGCACACCGGGGGAGCGCAGCACCATCGACCGGTGCATCAACCGCACGCTCCAGTGGCCGGTTGCGACCAGGAGACGGCCTGGGGGAGGGCTTGGATGTGGGCCTGCAGGTCCCGCACGGCCGGGTAGTTTGTGTAAGGGGTGATCCGTTTGGCGGCGTCGTTGACGAGCTTGATGCAGCGGCTTGCTTCGGTGGCGAGCGCGGTGTCCAGGGCGGATCGGGCGTCGGCGGCGGCCGCCTCGAGGCCGCGGCGTACGAGGGCGCTTTCGGCGCAGTAGGCCAGGCTGATCGAAGCGCACGGGCAGGTAGGGCTCATCGAGCCTCTTGAAGCACAAGTCCTCAAGCCCGGCCGCCGTCCACTGAAGCCACTGCTGCGCGACGGCTGCGGCGATGGTCCAGGGGCACCGCGTCAGCGGTTCGGCCAGGCCGTGCGCGGTAAACAGGGCTTCGAGAGCTGCACGTCACCGGTGGCGGTCTGCACATCGTGCCACAACCGCACCCGCGCCCCGACGAGCTGATCGGGACAGGGGGACCGTCGGCGGCTGTACGGCCTTGGTTCCGGTTTACGGGGGGGGGTGCCCTTGGGGCCGATCCGGGGACCTGGCGTCGCACGGTCCGGCCTGCACGCCTCACCTTTCGGGGTGGGCCGAATGGATCGACCCGGTGCCCGGCGGCACAGGAAGGTGTGACTCGCCAATGACGACACGGCGTGCGAACGGGACCTTGCCGCAGGCACGGCAAGATCACTGCGGCACGCGCCGAAGACCGAGAGGGAATCCGACCTGATGGCACTGATAGGGAAGACCACAGCAACGCTGGTGGGAACCGCCTCCGCCCTCGCGCTCGCCTTCTTCGGAGCCGCGCCCGCCGCCCAGGCGAGCGCCGGGGTTCAGGCCGAGACGTGCCCGGTGGACAGCGGCTACGCCTGCTTCTGGGTCAACAACTACCGCGGTGGCACGATGGGCAAGGTCTCCGGTGACAACGAGAATTACAGGAACCTGTCCAACAGCAGCGGCTGCACCCGCTACCCGGGGACCTGGAACGACTGCATAAGCTCGGTCGAGAACCAGGGCAGGCAGTGCACGGTCTACTTCTGGACCGACGCCAACTATCAGGGCCGATACCACAGCCTGAGTATCGGCGACCGGGTCAACGACATGGCCGTCGGGTGGAACGACGCGTCCTTCAACGACGCGATCAGCTCCAACCACTGGTGCTCGCCCAGGTGAGGCGACGGGCGGTCGGCGTCCTGATCGGCTGCCTGATCCTGGCCGGCTGCGCGGAGGCGCGGCCGGCCAGGCCCGGCCTCGTGGCCACCCCGGTCATGATCGACCTGGCGACCCGCTCGGGCCGGTGGACGGCGGACGCCGAACAACTGCAATGGGCTGTCGACGCGCTGGACCGGGCCTGTCTGCGCCGGGCGGGACTGACCCCGCCACATGCGCCCCGATTGCGGCTGCCCGTCCCCGAGGACGAGGCCGCGGTGATCGGCATGGCAGAACGCAGACGCGTCGGGTACGGCATCGTGGACGCAGTCACGACCGGGACACGAAGCGCGGAGGCCGAGCCGGATCACGACACGGCCACGTTGTCGCAGAAGGAGCAAAGGCGATATACCAAGACGCAATTCGGACCTGGAGCACCCAAGACCACCGTGCCTTTGTTGGGCGAGGCGAAGGCGTTTGTGCCCGCTGCTGGCTGCATCGCACAGAGCCGCCGGAAGCTCGCTGGGGGCGTCGACGCGTGGGCCCGACTCGACTACCTGCCACAGCAATTCGACGACCGCGTGACAAACGGGGCCGAGTACGAGCCGGCGTACGCCTCGGCGCTCGCCACGTGGCGGTCCTGCATGCTGCGAAGCGGTCATCATCATGCTGATCCCGATGCCGCCCGCGCCTCGGTCCGTGACGCCGCACGACGACCGGGCGCCGCGGCGGACTTGAAGAGGAAGGAGGTCGAGCTGGCGGTCGCCGATGGTCTCTGCGCGGCGCGCAGCCATCTGCCCACCGCCCTGCTCCAGGCCCGGCGCGCCAGGGTTGCTCACCTTCCGCAGGACGATCTTGCGAAGCTGCGGGCGTTGAGCGAGAGGTGGCTCACCACCGTCGAGCGGGCCCGCTGGGTGCGCTGACCTTCAGGTGCCCGAGGCTTCGAGCAGGGCGTGAGCAGCGGCGGTGGCGTTGTGCGCGACCATCCTGCCGAGCCGGGCGGTGTGCAGCAGCCCGGCGCCGCGCAGCGCGGCCGCGTGTTCACTCGCGCTCGCCGCTGCGATACCCACGCTCGCCGCCAACTCGGTGGTGGAGCAGCCCGGACGGTTGGCTACGGCCATCAGCACGGTGGCGCGGGTGAGACCGAGGACGGCGGCCAGCGAACGGGAGGCGGTGGGCGTGCAGCCGAACAGTACGTCGTGGAGGAGGCGCACGGGCGAACGATTTGTGCCGACGGGATAGGTGACAAGGGGCTGAGGTTCGGCATCGGGGTCGATCACGGGGCCGTCGACTCCGAACACTGATGGGACCAGCAGCAGCCCGCGGCCCTGCAAGTACAGGTCCCCGTCGAGCCCCGAGGCCATGGTCACCTCCAGCACGGGGGCCTTCCATTGCACTCTGGGCGGGTTCAACCGGGGCAGGACGTTTTCCATCCCGCCGGATAGGAGCTGTTGTGCCCGTAAGGCACTGTCCGCCGCGGTGAGAGCCGTGATGCGCGGCCAGTACGGTCGTAACAGGGAATCGTACGTGTGGTAGAGGGCGGCGCTGAACCGGCGCCGTATCTCCGGATCGTCCGGCAGATATTGCAGCCATTTTGGCAGCGGTCGGTGTGCGGCCAGACCTTCGAGTTCGGCCTGTATCCGAGCCCGAGGTGTCTCGAGAACCTGCTTGAGCAGTTCCTCCGGCGTGCCCGTTGCCGCTGGGGCGAGGAAGCTCGGTACCCATCCCTGTGCGGGGATCATGTCCAGCACCATGCGGGCTCGAGGATGCAACGCGTTGGCGGCCTCGCGGCGCCAGGCGCGCAGGCGTACGGCATGGTCAGTGCATTGCAGTTGCCGGACGGCAGTGCTGAGTTCCAGCATGGGATTAGGTCTCGCCGCGATCCGGGTACGGGCGAGATCCTCGATGGAAAAATGAATCCTGTACGGCATGTGTTCCCTCCGGGTGGCGTGTGGTCGCAGCACATTGTTTGTGCGCCGACGGGGGGAGCGGCAGATCAGAACTCGCCGTGCCGCACGTCGTCTGGATGACTGCGGAGCGGGAGGCGCGGCGGCCGGTGCGCAAGGACTGCGGGCAGAAGTTCACCGACGACCGGTGGGAGGCGGTCGGCTACGGCCGCGGCTGGATCGAGCGTGAGTCACAGGCGCTTCTTTGCGAGGACCGCCAGAACCGGGTCGTCGCAGCACGCCTGGCTGAGGTCGCCCGGCACGCTGACGTCCGTCGCCGTCAGCCTGGCGGGCTCCACCGTCACCCGGTGAGCGTCCACCCGCACCCGGGCTCCGAACTCGGCAGCATCTCCTCGGTGTGCCGGCGCGTCGCATGCACCTCTTCCACAGCGGTCGGCCCCGTAGCCGACAAACCGGCCAGCAGCCGCGCCCCCTTGTCCTGCCCTGACGCAACCTTGGGGGCGTAGGTGATGCCGGTCAGCGAGTCACCACGAATCACCAGCGGCGCCAGCTTCCCGCCCTGGCGGCCGTCCACGCTCGCCCCCATCAGCCGCAGCGGCGCGGGGATCCGCTCCATCGGGCGCCGGCGCAGGAACCGGTCCCCGGTCAGCACCGACATGCCGTCGATGCCCGCGCACACCCCCGCCGTGAGCCGGATGCCGGTGCCGGCGTTGCCGTGGTCGAGACCATCGTCCGGCTCGTGCCGGATCGGCCGTTCCACCCGCACTCGCCCGTCACCCGCATCGGTGACGATCACACTGAAGCGCTCGACCGCGCGCAGCGTGTGCGTCACGTCCTGGCCCCGCGACAGGCCGGTGATCAGGCTGGAGCCGTGGGCCATCGCCGCCATCAGCACGAGCGGGCCCGGCCCCGGTCACCTGCAGGCTGGCGACGGCGTCGAGATCGGAAGCGGCGGGGGGTGTCATGAAACTTCTCGTTCTGCCCAGGCAACGTGCACGGTCTGAGAACGAGCGACAGGGGACGACTCAACGTGTCCACACGATTACGCTCACGGTCGACACTACGCGTCTCGCACGGCACCGCGGGCCCCAATTCGAGAAGTCCACGGCCCCCACGAGACGTGCCCCAGCGGCCGCACGCAGCATGCGTGTCAACCTCGGCCCATAGCCCAATCCCGAAGAGCGACGAGCTCCCCTGATCGCCGCCCGCCGACACAGCACCTCCTCGTTCCGCGGACGCACACCCCCACCCTGCCGAGCCGGCGGGTGCACGCGTGCGCGGCGGCTGTGCCGCTCGTAGGCTGGTGCTGCTCGGGGCTAGCGCGGAGGTACCTCATGCCCCGAACCGTGTGGTCAGGCGCCATCTCCTTCGGTCTGGTCACCGTGCCGGTCAACGTCGTCAGCGCCACCGAAGATCACAGTCTCCGGTTCCACCAGTACCACCTGGAGGACATGGGCCGCGTGCGGGTGCGCAAGTTCTGCGAGGCCGAGGACCGCGAGGTCACGAGCGACGAGATCGGCAAGGGCTACCAGCTCACCAAGGAGCAGGTCATCCCGATCAGCGACGACGAACTGCGCGACCTGCCCCTGCCCACCGCCAAGGCGATCGAGATCGAAGCGTTCGTGCCCTTGGAGTCCGTCGACCCGATCCGGATCGGCGAGGGCTACTACCTCCAGCCGTCCGGGCCGGTCGCCCACAAGCCCTACAAGCTCCTCGCGAAGGCCTTGGGCCGCTCCGCCAAGGTCGCCGTCGCCAAGTACGCCTGGAGCGGGCGGGAACGCCTGGGCCTGCTGCGTGTGCGTGACGACGTGATCGTGCTGCACGCCATGCGCTGGCCCGATGAGATCCGCGACCCCGGCGAACTGCTGCCGCTGCCGGTGGAGCTGTCCGACGAGGAGATCGAGGGTGCTCTGGCGCTGATGGACAGCATGACCCGCGAGGACCTTGAAGGCGCAGAGTTCCAGGACACCTACACCGAGGCTCTGGAGCAGATCATCGAGGCCAAGCGGGAGCACCGCGAGCCACCGGCCCTGCCGGAGCCGGAGGGGGAGCCGGGCCAGATCGTCGACCTCATGGCCGCCTTGACCCAGTCCGTGCAGAAGGCGAGGGCGGACCGGGGGGAGGATGCCGACGTCCACGACATGCCGAAGAAGACGACGAAGAAGCAGCCGGTCAAGAAGACCGCGGCGAAGAAGGCATCAGGGCGCAAACCGCGCAGGAGTGCGTGAAGTGGAAGCATGCAGCCCGCATAACCCGATGCCGCACCGGCATATCCGCACGTGGAAGCATGACGGGCATGGCTGAACCCGAACTAGAGCTGCGGCAGGTCCATTACTTTGTCGCCGTGGCCGAGGAGGCCAACTTCACCCGGGCCGCTGCCCGGCTGGCCATGACCCAGCCGGCCCTTTCCCGTGCCGTGAAGGCACTGGAGCGGACCGTGGGCAGCGCACTGCTGGTCCGCAGTCCGCAAGGCGTGACCCTTACGCCAGCCGGCCGGACTCTTCTGGAGGAAGGCAAGGCGCTGCTGGCCCAGGCCACCAGGGCGACCGCCCAGGTACGCCGGGAAGCCGCCGCCACTTCCGTGGTGACAGTCAGCGGCCCCGGATGTGACGTGCTGCTACTAGACCGCCTGGTGCGCGCCTTCAACGAGGCTCGCGCCCCGTACCGGGCGCAGGTCTCAGTCGGAACCATCGACGATCAACTGACCCGCCTGCGCTGCGGGCAGGCAGACATCGCGCTGTGGCGGGGCCCGGTAACGGCCCCCGACCTCGCCGCCCGGCTCCTGCGTCACGAACGTGGCCACGTGCTGGTCGGCTCGGCGCATCGGCTGGCCGAGCGGCGGTCGGTCACCCTGGCCGAGCTCGCCGATGAGCCGGTGATCCGCTGGCTGGGTGCGAGCGCCTCGTTGAGCGACCCCGCCCTGTGGCCCGACGGACCGCCTGGACGCCCGGGTGTGGAAGTGAGCGACGGCTTGCAGATGCTGGCCGTCGTCCGGTTGGGACAGGCCGTGGCCTTCACCGCGGATCCGGACAACGGCGCCGGCCGGCCCGAGGGGACCGTCAGCATCCCGCTGGCGGACGGCCCCCGGCTGCCGCTCCACCTGGTCTGGGTCCGGGAGCGAGCCACCACCGACGTGCACCGCTTCATCGCGCACGCCACACCCGCCGCTCGGCCCGACCTCCCGCCACCGAGCAGCGTGGCCCGATCCGTGGCGACGGTGCCGGGCCCAGCGTCACGAGCCGACGCCGTGTCACGCTGACCACCGCTTCCCCCACCGGGTGCCGTCTCCACCCTGGGACATAGACCGGCTTCGTACCGCTGGACGACGAATGGGCTGTCTGCGGGCGCAATGCTGATGTCACACCCACCAGTGTTGGGCGGGGCAGCCAGGCCGCTGGCCGCATGCGGTGTTCTCCGGCGACGCGGCCCGGCTCTCCTGCCACACCCCTCGCATCCGTTCCTCACCAGCCCGGCAGGGCAGGAAGTGGTCCCCTATGTCTGTCCTCTTCACCGTCGTGACGGCCGTGATCATCGCACTCGCCCTCGGCGTCGCCGCGTTCGCCAAGGGCCGCTGGTCCGGCCCTTGGTGGCTGCTGCTGATCGGAGCCGTGATGGCCTACCCTCTCAACTTCCCACTGGACCGTATCCACGGCGCCCCTGACGGCTGGCTCCGCTGGACCTTCCAGGCAGCGTGCGGCCTGCTCGTGGCCACGCTGCTCGCCCCGGCATACCACCGGCTGCGCCGACGCGACGCCGACCGCGGACACCGAGGCGACCGGGCGGACACCCGTCCCGCCGCCACACCGGATTCCCTCTCCTGACCCCGGTCCGGCGCGAGGGACAGCCGGTGAACCGATACCGCCCGTACGCCGCGCGCCGGGGACGGACGCCGGTGCCGTACGCGCCCGATACGTCGCTTACGCTCGCACCCGACATGGAACCTTTGCGTAACTGGCTCCTGCCCACCACCCTCGCGCTGCCCAACGCGGTGATTTTGGCTGTCCTGGTGTGGGGCGGCCCGCCGCACAATGTGCTGCCCCCCGCCGGACTGACGATCGCCCTCCTCCTGCAGTTCGTCGCACTGGGACGGCGCCGCCACGATCCGCTCCGCGCCCTGGCCGGAACTCTGGCCGGAACGGTCATCGGCACCACGACCGCCCCGGAACACTTCAGCAACATCAGCGCGTTCGCAGCTTTGTACTCCGTGGCGGTGCGCTGCGGCGGCCGGGTAACCGCCGCCGCTACCGCCGCCGCCGTCGCATGCGGCTGGCTGCCGGGCGCCCTGCGCTCCGGCTCCGTACCGGTGTCGCTGACCGACTTGGCGATCACCGCCGCCCTGTGTGTGGCGTGCGCCGGATTGGGAGAAGCACGGCGGCAGTGGCTTGGGGGCCGGTGGGCGGCGGCTGGCCGGCTGGCCCGGGCCGAGCAGGACAGTCGGCGGGCCGCCGACACCGAGCGCCATCGGCTCGCCAGAGAACTGCACGACGTCAGTGCCCACCACCTCACCTCCGTGGTGGTCACGGTCGACGCGGCCCGCCGGCTCGGCGCCGGACGGCCGGAACTCGTCGCTGAGGCCACATCGTTCGCCGTGCGCACCGGCGAGGAGACCCGCACTGCGCTGCGCCGCCTGGCCACCGTCCTACGCGACACTGAGCCGCCCGAAGCGAGGCCGGTGAGCGGACGGCTGCGGGACCTCATCGCCGCGTTCGGCCGGCTCGGCCGGCCCGTCGACGCCGACCTGCCCGACGACCTCGCCGGCCCCGCAGCCGAGACCGTCCTCGCCATCGTCCGCGAGGCCCTGACCAACGCACTGCGGCACGCCCCCGGCGCTCCTGTGCGCGTCCGCATCCGGCGTGACGGCGACGTCCTCGACCTGACGGTGGAAAATGATGCGCCACGCGCCACCCAGGCCCGGTTGCGGGCCACCACTGGACTCGGCTCGGGCCACGGCGTTACCGGCATGCGCGAACGGGCAGCGGCCGTCGGCGGCGACCTGACGGCGGCGCCCGCCGCGGACGGTGGCTGGCGGGTGCGCGCGACCCTGCCGGACCACACCGGACCCGTCCGCCCGGACCAGACCGCCCGGCGGCCCACCCCGCGCCGCGAGCAGCGACTGACAGACGCCTGCCTGATGTTCACCGCCGTGATGGTGCCGCTCTTCGCACTGCTCTCCGCCATCGTGGAAGGGGCGCTGCCCGGCGACCCGGCCGGCCTGCTCGCACTGGCGGCGCTGCTGACCATGCACGCGCTGCCCCTGCTGTGGCGGCGGCAGGCGCCCTGGGCCGCACTGTGCGCGGTGGCCGCGACCGTCTGGGCGCTACCCGCCGCGTGCGCCGCCGGCTTGGTCCCGCCGGCCTGGGCGAGCCTGCTGCCAGGCGCCGTGGTGAGCGAGGCGATGGCGGCGTACGCGGTCGCCGCCTATGGCCGGCACACCGTGCGCGGCCTCGGCGCGGTCCTGGCCGCCACCGTGAACATGGTGGCCGCGATGACAGTGACGGCCGTGGTCGACGGGGTGCTTGTGCTCTCGCCAGCGGACGATCCGGTGGCTGTCGGCTGGACGGCGTCGCTGCTGTTGTGCGCCACGGGCCCGCTGCTGCTCGTCTCCTGGGGGACGGGCCGGGCGGCGCGCAGAAGCCGGCTGCGGGTGGTGACGCGGGAGAGCGGCGCGCTCGCCGATACCGAACGGCGGGCCGCCGACGAGGCCGCCGCCGAACGCCGACGCATTGCCACCGAGTTGCACAGGGAGGTAATGGAACATACCGAGCGGATGGTGGCTCGGTCCGGTACCGGGGACCTTGACGACGTCGCGACCGAGGCCAGGGCGGCGCTTGCGGCGATGCGGAAACTGCTGGGCAGCCTGCGCGGCGGCACCAAGGAGGCGCGGCACGCTCCGCAGCCGGTCGCGGCCGACCTCGTCGAGCTGTGCCGTACCTGGCGCGCCGCCGGGCGGAAGGTGACGTCGCACGGACTGCCCCGAGCCGCCGAGGGCCTGCCGGCAGCGGTGTCTCTGACGGTGTACCGGGTGGTGGAGGCGGCGCTCGGCGCAGGGGACCGCGGACCGGTACGGATTACGCTGCGCCGGCGCCGGGAGCGGGTGCACCTCACGGTCACCGGGGTACTTCTGGCAGCCGCCGGACCGGTGGCCGAACGGCTGCGCGTCCAGGTGGAGGCGGGGGAGGGCGAACTGACGGTCGACCGGGCGGGTACGCTGCGCGTGTCCCTGCCCGCCGGTGACACACCGAACCGGGCCGTCAGCCAGGAGGTCACGTCATCGCCGTACGCGTGATGGTCGTCGACGACCAGGCGGTGGTGCGCGCCGGGTTTGCCGCCGTCGTCGACGCCGAACCTGACCTGACCGTGGTGGGCGAAGCCGGTGACGGCGGGGCAGCGGTCGCCCTCGCCGAACGACTTGCCCCTGACGTGGTGTTGATGGACATCCGCATGCCCGGCATGGACGGCCTCACCGCGACCCGCCTGATCACCGCCCTGGAGAGCAGACCGAAGGTCCTCGTCCTGACCACCTTCGACCTCGACGTCTACGTGTACGAGGCGCTGCGCGCCGGCTCGTCCGGCTTCATGCTCAAGGACGCCCTGCCCGATGAGGTCCTCGCCGCCATCCGGGTGGTCGCCGCGGGGGACGGCATCCTGGCCCCGGCCGTCACCCGCCGACTCATTGGGCAGTTCGCGCGCGGGGCGCCCGTACCGCCCGAAATCTCCGGGCAGCTGGCCGGTCTGACCCCCCGGGAGCGGGAAGTGCTGGTGCTGATCGCCTCCGGGTTGACCAACGCCGAGATCGGTGACCGGCTCGGGGTGACCACCGGCACCGTGAAGTCCCACGTCAACGCCCTGCTCGGCAAACTTCGCCTGCGTGACCGGGTTCAGGCGACCATCCTCGCCTATGAGTCGGGCCTCGTCCGTCCCCGCGGCACATCCGACGACCCGGCCCGCGCGGGGTACTGAGCCCGTCGGGGGTGAGCCGGTGTCGGCGTACCGGTCCGCATCTGCAACCTGAGGTAGAGATGCCTTTCCTGCCGACGTCGGACGCCGCGCGCACGGGTGAGCGGGATGCTGTTGGACATGACAACACCTGCTGCTTCGACGTCCCTCCCATACCACCGGCTGGCCCGCCTCACCGGCCGCCACCGGTGGTGGCGGCCGCTGCTGGGCGTGCCGCTGCTGGCCGGTGGCTGGCTGCTGCTGGTCATCGTGGTCGACACCGTCTCCTACGCCGTCGGCACGGTCGCCGGCCGGCCGGAACTGCGGGACGGCTCCATCGACTTCGGCCTGCTGCCCACCACCGCGCTGGAACTGTCATACATCGCCTTCATGCTTCCGCTGGTCCTGCTGGCCGTACGCTGGACGGAGCGCAGACCAGCCGGAAGCGTCTCGTCGGTAGCCGGGAGGCTGCGCTGGGGCTGGCTGATGCGCTGTTCGGCGGTTGCGGTACCGGCCGTCGCGCTGCTCGCCGTGGCCTCGTTCCTCCTCCCCACAAGCGAGGAGGAGTCCACCGCTACGGACCAGTGGGTGGGTCTGCCGGCGTTCCTCACCTCGATGGCGGTGCTGGCGGTGTTCGTACCGTTGCAGGCGGCAGCCGAGGAGTACGTGTTCCGCGGCTGGATGATGCAGGCGGTGGGCGGGTTCCTGCGTTCGCCGTGGTGCGCGGTGCTGCCACAGGCGGTGCTCTTCGCCGCCGCCCATGGCTGGGGCACCCCGTGGGGCTTCGCCGACCTGCTGGTGTTCGCCCTGATCGCGGGTTGGCTGACCATACGCACCGGAGGGCTGGAGGCCTCCGTCGCTCTGCACGTCATGAACAACCTGATGGGTTTCGGCCTCGCTGCCACAACCGTCGACGGTTTGGCCTCCGACGAGACAGCAGCCGACCTGCCCTGGCAGATCGCCGCCGTCGACACCATGACGAGCCTGCTGTACGCCGCCGCGGTGCTGTGGCTCGCACGCCGCAAACCGCCGCAGCGCCTCGCCATCCCCGCGGTCATCGCCCGTCCCACAACGCTGTCGACCCTGCCGCACTACACCTCACACGTCGCGTACGCCCCCGATCCGTACCCGGCGCCGACGGCCACAACGCCGTACGGCCCCGGACACCGCCCGGAACCACCTCACGGATCCGGTGCACCGGCCGCGCCCCCGCCCGTACACCCCGGTACCGGCGAGCGCCCGGCACAGTGAGCGGCACGGCCCGCCCGGGCCGAGAGCCCCGGCCTGCGAGGCCGCACGACAAGAAGGAGAAGGACCGCATGGAAGCGATCAAGGAACCGGAGTGGAGGACCGTGGGAGTCCTGGGGGCTGCCCGCGGCGCCCGGGCAACAGCCGAAGACCCCATCGGCACCGAGCACCTGCTCGCCGGACTCACTACGGTCAAGGGGCCCGCACGCGAAGCACTCGCGGACGAGGGGGCGACCAAGGTCGCGCTGCTCGCGGTGTTGCGGGACCGGGAGGGCCGCGTCGGTGCCTGGAGCGGCGACGACGACACCGGCGCGAGTGTGGCCGCGCCGGACGTCCTCGGGGACGACGGTGACCGGCGCCTCCGTTTCACAGGGGCCGCGGCCAAGGCGCTGGCCGCCGCGATGGAACACGCCCGGCGTGATGGCGCGGCGAAGTTCGGCGCGGTGCACCTGCTGCGCGGTCTGCTGGAGGACGACAACCGTGCGGTGGAGACACTGGCAGCCTGCGGCGTCGCACCACAGGCTCTACGGGCCCGTCTCGACGGTGGCGCCGGCAGCCCACGAGAGGACGGCCTGACCCCCCTGTTGCACGCCACTCGCGACGCCCTCCTCGGTCGCCGCCCCTACCGGCACATGCGCCCCTGGAAGCGATGGCTGATCCGCGGCGGCGGGGTCAACTGGGCTTCGATGCCTGTCGAGTGGGTCCGTCAGGAGAGCTACGAACAGGCACGTGGACTCGGCGACGCCGCGGTGCGCACGGAGCACATCCTGCTGGGGGTTCTGGCCACCCATGAGGTCGCGCTCCGGTACCCGCACCTGACCGGGGCGGGGGACTCCGCCTTCGCCCTTCGCTTCGCGGGCGGCGAGCGGCTGGCAGGCCTGGGCCTGACCTATGCCTTGACGCATGCTGTCCTGACCGGTGGGCGCATCCGCCTGACGGCCGACGCGCGGCCCGCCGAGCGGTACTTCGACCAGGTGGCAGGTCCGGGCGCCGCCGCTGACGACGCAGGCACCGGTTCGCTGGTGGCGCTCCTGCTCGGGGAGGAGACCCGGGCCCGGCAACTGGTCGACGCACTGACCACCTCCCCGGATCACTGATCCGGCGCGACCGATCCGCGGTCCGGGCCGGTCCGGATCGGTGCTCAGTGGGCCAGTGCGGCCGCGTCCCCCATGACGATGACGGGGTCCAGAGCCGGATCAAGGGCGAGCAGCAGTTCCTTCATGTGCCCTTCGGCGATGCTGACGCAGCCCTGAGTGGGACCGTCGTGGTCCACGTGCACCCAGATGCCACCGCCCTTGTCCTCACCCAGCGGCCGAGTCCAGTCCAGCGGTGTGGTGCCCGGCTTGCGGTTGTAATCGATGGCGACCACGTAGTCGAACGAGCCCGCCAGCGGCTCCCCTTCGAACCCGGTGCCGGAGATGCTGAACGCCGAGGAATGGTCGTAGGGCAGACGCGTGCCCGGATCGGGGAGCAGGCCGCCCGCGTCGGTGAGCCCGAAGACGCCGATGGGTGAGCGCAGATCGCCCAGGCGGTGGTCGTCGGTCCAGCCCTTCAGCGCGTTGTGCGCGGGCCAGGGCCCCGCGGCCGGTTCCCAGCCGGCGGCGGTGCGCTCGTACAACACGGCCGTGGCGGTGTTCTCGTCTGCGCCGTCGCCGGTGACGAGCAGTACCTGACGGGAGGTGGCGGGGATGTCGTCGAGCATGGCCGAGCCCACACCGGGCAAGGGCGCTTCACTCCGTACCGGCTGGGGCCGCGCATCGGGCACGGTCGGCCGGCCGGCCACGCCGGCCTGGGTGGTAGCGGCCGGCGCTGCCGCTTCCGTGTCATCGGCGGACGGAATGCAGCCGCTCACTAGGAGTACTGCACTCAGAGTGACGGCTGCGGGGAGCGGGCGTCCAGGGCGTATGGGCATGGCTGAGGAACCTCTCGCGAGAAGGAGATGGGAAAGAGGAAGTCGGCGCGTCAGCCGTAGCGGAGAGTGCTGATGAGCGACTGCACCTGTTGCAGCACGCTGGCCCAGGCGTCGGGAGAACCGGCTGACGGGGCGACGGTGAAGCCGGGCACGGGGCCGTCCGGCCGCCCGCCGCGGCCGCCGGGGGAAGCGGACGGCATCGATGGGACTGCGCTGTCGGCGGCGTAGGGCCGGGGCGAGGGCTCGCCCAGACAGATGCTCACCTGGAGGGCGTAGGCACCGTCCGCGGACCGAACCACGGACCGGGCGGGGTACTCGAGCCGTCCGCCCAGGCCCTTGCACGCCTCGCCGAGTGTGGCCGTCGGCGACAACGTGGCGGTCAGGGGCAGGGTGGTGTCCGGGGCCTCGACTGGTGCGAAGCTGACGATGGCGCCACCGCGCTTCAGAGCGGTCAGCGGCGCGCAGGCGAAGGCATCCCTGCGGTGCGCGACGCCTTCGGCGCAGCCGGGTTCGACGGCGCCGGGGGAGAGCGACTGCGTAGCGGCGTAGACCATAGTCGGGCGGTCCGTTCTCGCCACTGTGCGCGCCTGCCAGCCGTCGGGCAGCGTCAAGACCAGGCTCCCGGCATCGGGGAACCGTACGACCCACTCGTGCGTGTCCGCGGATGCAGTTGCGGCCGGCGGGACGGAAGCCGGCTCCCGGCCCGGTGGCCAGCCCGTGCCGGGCCACACGGCGATCGCTGCCGCCACCAGGGCCACGGCGGCGGCCGCGGCCGTCCGCCTGAGCCGGCGTCGCCGGACGCGGTGCCGGATCCGGCCCATACGGTCCGCGGGAGGGGTCAGCTGCGGCACCGCACGCTCCAGCAGCGCCCGCACTTCGGCCGGTTCGCGCACGGGGGTCAGTCCGTCTTCGGCATCAGGCACGCGACCGCCCTCCCCTTCCGCTCGCGGAGCGCGGTCCGCGCTCCTGTGGCCGGTGACCGTCGGCCGGGACGTGGGAGGAGCCGTCGAGCAGCCCTCGCAGCGTCCGCAGGGCCTTGGCAGCCTGGCTCTTGACCGTCCCCGGCCGGCACCCCAGGACGTCCGCCGTCTCCTCGATGGAAAGGTCCTCGAAGTAGCGCAGTACGAGCACCGCGCGCTGCCGCGGTGGCAACTGCCGCACAGTGACCGACAGCGCCTGCTCCAGGTCCACGCCGGTGAACGGGTCGCCGCCCGCGGGCCGGTCGGGGACTTCGCCATGCGGCACCTCGCCCCGCCAGCGGCGCCTCCACCACGAGGCGTGCGTGGTGAGCAGCGTCTTGCGGACGTACGCCTCCGGGTGTTCCCGCGCGATACGAGGCCACTTCGGCCACACCTTGGCCAGCGCCGTCTGCAACAGGTCCTCGGCCAGGTGCGCGTCGCCTGTCAGCAGCCATGCCATCCGCAACAGGCGCGGCCCGCACGCTTCGACGAACTCCTCGAAATCTCGCACGCTGGACTCCTGGCCGTCCCGCGCACCGGTTCTGTCGTCTGTCGCGCCGGACATGTCCCCGCCATCGTGCCTGTGCCGTTCTCGGATCTCCCACATCGGGTAAACCCTCTGGCCCACCGGCCCGGTTGCCCGCAACGAAATGTTTTTCCCATCCGTCTCCGGACTGGTTCCCCGGCGGACCGGCCCGACCCGGCTCGCCCTCACAGACGCCCGCCCCCCATGCGCGCACGGCATGGGGGCATGCCGGATCGGACCTTCCGCACCCACCAAACCAGGTGGTTCGCTGGCCGTCAGCCGGAACGCCCGGCGTGCACAGCAAAGGAACGGACAGTGGAACCTGTCATCGTGATCGGCACCCTGCACCTGCGGGCCGACCGGGCCGACGAGGCCCGCGGCGTCATCGCCTCGGTGGTGAAGCAGACACACCAGGAACCGGGCTGCCTCACCTACGCAGCCCACGAGGTGGCGGACGACTCACTGACCGTGGTGGTCATCGAAAAGTGGGCCTCCCAGCAGGACCTCGACGACCACAACACGGCGCCCTGGCTCGCCGAAGCCCTCAGCCGGGTCGGCGAACTGCTCACCGGCGCACCACAGATACAGGTGCTTACCCCGCTCGGCTACGGCACCACCGACAAGGCCTCCCTGCGCTGAGCGTCACCGCGCTCCCAGGCCACGGCCACTCGAGCCGGGGCCTGGGAGCGCCCGGCCCGGCACACCCGCCGCACACGCGGACCGGGTTCCTCAGCCCACCAGCCCCCGCTCCCAAGCCCAAGCGGCGATCTCGACCCGATTGCGGGCGCACAACTTGGTCTGGATGCTGCTGAGGTGACTCTTGACCGTGCCGACGGTGATAACCAACTCCTGTGCGATCTCCGCGTTGGTGCGCCCCCGGGCGACCAGCCGCATCACGTCGCACTCCCTGGGGGACAGCCCATTGGCGTCCCGGGCCGGTACCGGAACGGTCAGGGACCGTAGCAGGCGCACAGTGATCGCCGGACTGATCAGGGCTTCGCCGGAGACGGCCGCCCGGACCGCCTCCACCAGCAGCGCGGGGCCCGCGTCCTTCAACAGGAAGCCGCAGGCGCCGCGTCGCAGAGCTGTGTGGACATACTCGTCCCGGTCGAAGGTGGTGGCCATGACGACCCTGACCGGATCGGCGACGTCCGGCCCGGCGAGCAGCTCAAGCGCCCGCAACCCGTCCATGCGGGGCATCCGGATGTCCATCAGGGCCACGTCGGGCCGCAGCCGCGTGGCCAGTTCGACGGCTTCTACGCCGTCCGCGGCCTCACCGACCAGTTCCATGTCCGGCTGCGCCCCGATGATCATCCCGAAACCGGCCCGTACCATCGCCTGGTCGTCTGCGACCAACACCCGGATCGTCATACCGCGCCGTCCTCATCGCTCACGCCACAGCCTTTCACGGGCAGGACAGCCGTCACGACCCACCCCCCGTCGGTTCCCGGCCCGGCCTCGATGCGGCCGCCGATCGTGCCGACCCGTTCGGCGAGTCCGGCCAGCCCGAACCCGGACCGCGACCATCGGGCGGGCCGCGCCGCCCCGTCGTCCGCCACTCGGACGGACAATCGGTCGGGTGTGCGGCGGATGTCGACCTCCACCACACGCGCGGCGCCTGCGTGCTTGCGCACGTTGGTGAGTGCTTCCATCACGACCCGGTGGAGAGTGGACGCCACCTCCACCGGCAGGTCCTCCGCCACGTCATCGACGGACAGCTCGACACGGGGCCCGCCCGCCGCCGTGAACTCCTTCACCATGGGAGCCAGCTCACTAAGACCTACCGGCGGCGCCAGAGGTACGTCCTCGCTCGCCTCGCGCAGTACACCGACCATCCGCCGCATCGCGCTCAGCGTCCGGGTGCCCGCCGACTCGATCTGCTCAAGGGCGTCAAGCGCCCTCTCGGGGGCGAGTTCGGCGACGTAACGGGCGCCTTGCGCCTGGACGACGATGCCTGTCACATGGTGGGCGACGAAGTCATGCAGGTCCCGGGCGAACTCCGCGCGCTGCTCGGCGCGCACCGCGGCGAGCAGCCGCTCGTGCGAGGCCGCCTGGAAGCGCAGGTACAGACCGACGCCCACCGCAACGGCAGCAGCCAGGCACTGCACCGAGCCGAACAGCCCGGCGTGGTCGGAGAGCGAGGGCACGGAATGTTCGGCGGCAGTCCGGTACGGCTGGACGCAAAGCGCCAGGCCAAGGGCCACCACCGCCGGGGCCGTGGCCCACCCCTTCCCGCGATGGGTCACGGTGATCACGAGCAGCACCAGCGCGAGAACCTCCGCCCACCCCCACAGGCCATCGGCCTCTGCAGCGATCAGCAGCGCGGTGACACCGAGCGAACCAGCAGCCACAACCAAGGCGAGCGACGACAGCCGGTGCCGCGCGTGCGATCCGGCTGTCAGCCACAGCGCGGCGGCGGCCAGCGCCGATCCGCCCTTGGCCGAGGAGGTCACCAGTGTCGTCGTGTCGCCGAAGGTTGTGTCGGCGAATCCCAGCAGGACCAGAGCGACGAGACCGGCCGCCCTGCCCGCCCCGGACCAGCCAGCTGGTGGTTGTTCGTTCAGCATCGACGACACGATAGTGGCCGTACGGAGGGCACCGGATCAGCCGAAAGTCAGAGATCCGCCGTCGCACAGTGGACTCCCCCCACGGCCTCGCCGCGTGACGCAGCGGGCCGGACCCGCTGCGCAGAACCCCTGAGCGCGTGCGATGACAGCCGTACGCTCGCCGCCACCGCTCCGTCGTCAACACCCTTGACGCCTGCTTCCGTGATGGCGGCCTCCGTGGACAGGGCAGCTCGCCGTCGCGAGCGGCAAAGCTGGGCTGCCCTGCCCGCGGAAGTACCCGCGAGACAAGCCCCGGGCGGCTCTCGCTTTACCCGTGGTTGTCAGTCGGCCGGGGTGTGCCCGGGCTCGTCGACGACGCCGACGTCGAGCAGAGCGACCTCGTCGGAGCCGAGGTAGTTCAGGTCCTTGTCTCCGAAGACCCACACGTCGCGGTCCTTACCGTCGCCAAAGGCGAGACCGACGCCTGCCCGGCCGGCGGCGTCCTTCGCACTGGGTACCACGGTCACACCCGGGATCCGAGCTGCAGCGCGGTAGAGGGCCGCGTCCACCTCGGGCAGCAGCGAGGCTCCCGGCAGCATGGAGCCGATCATCTCCAGAGCGGCCTCCTCATGGGTTGGTCCCTGACCCTCCGTCTCCTTCCAGACCTGCTCGTACAGAGCATCGGGGTCTGTCGGAAGAGCCTGCAGCTCCCGGTAAGTGGTGCTGTTGGGGTCGGCCTGCAGCCTCATGTCCTTGGTGCCCTTGCCGGAAGGTCCTGCAAGCACGGTGATGCGAGCCAGTCCGTCGCGCCTGCCGTCGACGGCCTGCCAGTCCGAGCGGCGGAAGGTGTCCCAGCCCTGGTCCATGATCTGCTGAGTGCCTTGGGTCACGGTATAGATGTACTGGTCGTCGCGAACCCGCGGGGCGTTCTGGGCTGCGGCAACCGTGGCGATGCGGTTCAGCAGCCGGACCGCCTCGGGATCGGTGGACGGTTCGCCGCTGTCGCCGTTGCCGACGGTGAGCATGGTCGCGACGACCGCGGTGGCGCCGAGGGGCACGGTGATCGCGGCGAGACGCCGGAACGACCGGGACGGGGACCGGCCCTCCCGGGCCGGGCGGGTGGTTTGTGAGGGCGCGTCGCGAGTGATCTCTTGCATGAGGTGGGACTCCAACTGGGTCAGGCGGTCATTCGGCAGAACGGGGGCACCCGGGGTCGGCAACAGCCGCGCCAGTTCTTCGCGTTCGGTGGGATTCATCGATGTCACTCCTGTGTCGACGAGGCCGTGTCGGCCCGGTCACCCGGTTCCTGTCCGCCGGCGGACAGGCGTCTCGTTTCTTCTCCGGTCACGAGCGGCTGCCCGGCCGGGATGACGCGCAAGTTCGCTCTCGGCCAGGCGTCGCAGCCGCTGCCGGGCCCGGGAAAGCCGGGACCGCACCGTGCTGACCGGCACCCCGAGCGCGGCTGCGGCGTCGGCGTAACTCAGCTCGGACCAGACGCACAGGGCGAACACCTCGCGCTCCCGCGGGCGCAGTTCCCCCAGCGCCACCCGCGCGGCGGCGAGACGCTCGGCGTCCTCCATGCGGCCGACCAGCGCATCAGTGAAGTCGGGCACCGAGTCAGTGTCGGAACGGTGCCTCGGGAGCCGGTCGAGCGCGGCTCTGTGCCGACGGGCCGCACGGCGGGTGTTGCGCAGCACGTTGGTGGCGATGCCGAACAGCCAGGCGCGCAGACCGTCACCGACGTCCACCTCGTAGCCGGACCGCGCGGCGCCGTCGTCGTCCAACAGCTTCTCCCGTAGACGCCACGCCTCAAGGAAGGTCAGCGAGACGACGTCCTCGGCGGTGGTGGGATCGCCGAGCCACCGTGCGGCGTGGCTGTGCACGGCCTGCGCGTGCTCCCGGAAGAGCTGTGCGAACGCCTGAGTGTCACCGGCTCGTATTCGAGCACGTAGAGAAAGATCCACGCTCCGTCCTGTCCGCTCCCAGCGGGTCGTCTCCATGATGTGCGTCACGCCGGGCGACCGCCGCGGATAGTCCTTCGGTGCCGACCGGACGCATCACGCGGATCCGCCCCGGCTCGCCCTCACCCCTGCGTGTGGCACAGGTCACTGCGACCCGATCCGCCCGGTGGACAGTCCTGAGTGTGAAGAGCAACAACGACACTCAGACCAAAACAGCCACCGGGCCGCCGGGAAACGCGCGGCGCGCGTCCCTGGTGGCCGCCGCCATCACGCTGCTGGTCCTGTGCGCGGGCAACGCCACCGCGGGAGCCTTTCCATTCGGCGACCGTACGCGCAACGTGAACGATCTGGGCAACCAGTACGTGCCCTTCCACACCCGCCTGTGGGACCTGCTGCACGGACAGGCGGACGGCGACCTCCTCCTCAACTGGCAATCCGGCTTCGGCTCCAGCTTCCTGCCTGACTACGGAACGTATCTCTCAAGTCCCTTCGCCCCCTTGGTGGCCTTTTTCCCTCGCGACCGGATCGACGTCGCCGTCTTCGTGATCACCCTGGTGAAGATGGCCGTGGCCGCGGCTCTGATGGCCGCCTACCTGCTGCGGCTGCGGAGCGGCGCATGGTGGGCCGCCGGGTTGCTGGGAGCCTCCTATGGGTTATGCGGCTGGGCGCTCGCGGACGCCGTCTACAACACGATGTGGCTGGACGGCCTGATCGCCCTGCCCCTGCTGTTCCTGGTGACCGAGTGGGCACTGGCGGGCCGGCGGACGGTGCTGAGTGCCCTCGTCATGGCGCTGTGCTGGGTCGCCAACTTCTACACCGCCTACATGGCTACCCTGGCCGCCGGCCTCCTGCTGCTGGCCCGCCTGGGGGCGGCACCTCTGCCCTGGCGCGCACGAGGAGCGGTGCTGCTGCGTGCCGCGTTCGCCGGGGTTCTGGGCGTGGGCCTGGCCGCGCCCGTGTTGTTCACCGTGTACTTCGGTACGCGATACGCGTACCCGGGACGCACCGGGTCCTTCACACCGATCGCGGCCGATGACCTGCTGACGCGGTTGCTGCCCGTCACCTACAGCTTCTCCAGCCCGGCGCTGTACGTCGACGCCGTCGCCCTGCTGCTTGCGCTGAGCCTGCCGTTCAACCGGGCGGTTCCCCGGCGCGTGCGCGCAGCGCTGATCGTTCTCGTCCTCGCGGCGGCCGCCTCCTTGCAATGGACTCCCACCAACCTCATGTGGAACGGCTTCGCCACGCCCAACGGGAGCCCTTACCGGGCGGCCTTCATCGTCTGTGGCCTGCTGGTGGTCGCGGCGTGGACGTCCTTCGCTTACGGACCGCCGCAGGGACGGCCGCTCCTGGCAGCCCTCGCGCTCACTGCGGCCTTCGCCGCGCTCGCAAGCGACAGCGACGTAGCCAGCGCGTGGACGCTGCCCGCCACAGCGGCCGGCACGACGCTCGCCGGCGTCGCCCTGTGGTACCTGGCGCGTCCGCCGGGGACCCTAGGACGCTCATCTCGAACGGCGTCCTGGTGTCTGGCCCTGCTGTGCTGTGCCCTGATCGGGCAGTCCGTGGCGACGACTGCATACACCGAACGGCTGCGGGTCGCCCGCAAGGACGACTACGCGCCCTGGGGCGAACGGCAGGAGACCCAGCGCGCGGCGATCGCCCGCGTGGACGCGTGGCCCCGCTACCGCACCGACCCCGGCCGGGAGCAGACCGTCGGCAACGACCCGCTGGTCGTCGGCGGACAGGGAGGCGCGTACTACAGCAGTGTCACCTCCGACGTCCTGGCTCGAACACTCACGGCCCTGGGCGGGGGCCACACCTCGCGGGGCCGGTCGGTGCAGAGTGTGGACAACCCGGTCGTGGACGTCGTGTTCTCCGTGGGCGCGCGCCTGCGCACCCCACCCGACCCGCACCAGAACTGGTATCCGGACGCGGCCAACACCGTCGACGTGGTGCGCCGGCCGGTCCCGCCCCTGGTAACCGTGCACCCGGCCACCCTCCGGCGCGAGTTCGGTGACTCGGCCTTCCGCAACCAGGAGCTGATGCTGGGGGAAAAGGTGTACACGCTGCCCCGGCTGAGGTTCGCCCGCGCGGGCTCTCCCGTCCGCCCCGAGGACGGCCGCCACGCCGTCCCTGGCCGCAGCGACGGCTGGCGGGTCAGCGGGACATGTCCCGCAGGGACCGGCCTGCACCTGTGGGCCCCGCGCTACTCCGGGACCGCCAGGCAGGCGCACGGCCGAGAGCCGCTGCCCACCGGCCGGTTCCGGGCCGACCAGGCCCCCGTCACCAAGACGGCAGCCGTCCAGTTCCTCGGAACCGTGCCCGCGTCGGGCCGCTTCACGATCCGGCTTGATCCGGAACACGGCGGATTTCTGCCCACCGATGCCGTCGGCTGCCTGCACACCGACCGGTTGCGCGCCGCCGCCGAGCGCCTCAGGGCCACAGGCGCACGAGCGGTCCACGTGGACGGCCACACCGTCCGCGCGACGCTGCCTCCCAGATCCACCGGAGTCGCGGTACTCGCGGCCCCCCGCATCCCCGGCTGGCGTTGCGCCACGGGGGACGACTCGCCGCGCCCAGCCGAGCACCGACTCGGTCTGATCGCCGTCCCGCTCGACGGCCGGGCCACCGAACTCCGCTGTGAGTTCCGCCCTCCGGGCCTGCGCGCCGGCACCTGTGTCGCGCTGATCGCCCTTCTCGCCCTGTGCACCTTCGCCGGTCTGCGCTCCCTGCGCGGCCGAACAACCTCTTTGGACAAGCCGTGCTGATCTCCCTCGTCGTGCCCTGCTACAACGAGCAGGCCGTCATCGAACACTTCTACCGGCGCGTGGCCGACCACATAGCCACCGCCGAGTACACCTACGAACTCCTCTTCGTCGACGACGGCAGTACCGACGGCACACTGCCTGCGCTGCGGCGGCTCGCCGAGAGCGACGCACGGGTGCGGTACCTCTCGTTCAGCCGCAACTTCGGCAAAGAGGCGGCCATGCTGGCCGGACTGCGCGAAGCCACCGGGGACGCCGTCGTGCTCATGGACGCCGACCTCCAGCACCCGCCGGAACTGCTGTCGCGCATGGTGAGCCTGCACCGGCAGGGCTTCGACCAGGTGATCGCCCAGCGGACGCGGACCGGTGACGGAGCACTGCGCACCGCTACAGCACGCCTGTACTACCGGCTCGTCAACCGCTTCATGGACGTCGAACTCGTCGACGGTGTCGGCGATTTCCGGCTCCTGTCCCGTCGGGCGGTCAGGGCGGTCCTCACATTGACCGAGTCCAACCGTTTCTCCAAAGGTCTCTTCGCCTGGATCGGCTTCCCCAGCACCACCCTCGCCTATGAGAACGCCGTGCGGGAGCACGGCAGCAGCAAGTGGAGTCTTACCGGTCTTTTCGACTACGGCGTGGACGGGGTGCTCTCCTTCAACACCAGGCCTCTGCGCGCCGCGCTTCACCTCGGTTCGACCCTGACGCTGGGCGCCGGCCTGTACGCGGTGTGGATCATCGCCGCTGTGGTGGTGGGCGGCGTCGACACGCCCGGCTACGCGACGCTACTGGCGGCCGTCACCGCGCTGGCGGGCGTGCACATGGTCATGATCGCCGTGGTGGGGGAGTACGTCGGACGCATCTACCACGAGGTGAAGCGACGGCCGCACTACATCCTGAAAGAGGATCACCTGTCGGCCCGTTCGGCTCCGGCCCTCACCTCCTCCGCCGGTTCCAAGGGACGGCGATGAACGCGCAGCTGCCGCGCTTCGCCCTCGTCGGTGCGGTGAACACGACTGTGTACTACGCGCTCTATCTGCTGCTCCTGACTTTCCTGCCCTATACGGCGGCGCATGTGTCGGCCTTCGCCCTGGCCACCGTGTCATCGTTCTTGCTCAACGCTCGCTTCACCTACCGGACGGAGGTCAGCTGGCGGAAGTTCCTACGCTTTCCTCTGTCGGTCCTTGTCAATCTCTGTGTGAGCACTGGGGGCTTGTACCTTCTGGTCCGCGAAGCTCACGTTGATAGCCGCATCGCCTCGCTGGCCGCGGCAGCGGTGGCCGTGCCCGTGACATTCCTGGTTGCCCGCAGGATCATGCTCACCGACCACCGGGTCTCAGGACGGTGAGACCGGCTGCCGACCTGCACGACCGGTGCCGCGGGTGCAAGCGCTCAGCGTGATCGTAGCGGCCTATGTTGGTGGTCGGCGGCGAGGAGCAGGACGAGCAGCGTCAGGGTGAAGTCACCCGCCGCAGGGGCGGTGAGCGCCTGGTTGGCGGCTGCGGCCAGGTCTGCGTCGTCCGCGGTGGTCCCGGCCCAGGCGAGGTGGTCGTCCGGGCGGAGCAGGACCGCCCGCACCTCGGACCACCCGTCGGGGCGTGTGGCGAGCGACCGGGTGTGCACGGCGAGCCCCGGCCGTGCCAGGGCCCGCAGGGGTCCGTCGGCGCTTCCGGTCAGGTCGAGCAGGGTGTATCGGTCGGCGCGCAGCAGGGCGAACAGGGAGGAGGCAGCGGGCTCGGTCGCCGTATCGGCCGGCCAGGTTCCGGTTGAACTCCGGCTGGGTGGCGACAGCCTGTCCAGCGTCCTCGGGGAAGGTTCCGTCCTCACCCTTCGCCTTCCATCCGTCCCATGTCCCCGGCACACCGTGAGGACCCACATGGTGGTGTCGAGCCATCGCGCCGCTCCGGGGACAGCGGCCTTCGCGGTTGAAGGCGGATGCCCGCCCCCCGGTCCGCCCGCAGCGAGGTGGACTTCATGGTTGACATGAAGATATGCGAGTGGTTAATTACTTATATGCGACGGGCTCGGATGCGACCGGTGCACCTGCGCCCCGCCTCGTAGTCCAGCTACGTTCGCTCGTCCCATCAAGTAAGTGAACGACCGCTTATCTATAGGCAAGAAAGGTTGGGGTCCCCATGACCGACACCACCGCCGTCGAAAGCGTTGACTCGGTCCGCGCAGCCGCGCAGGAAACCTTCCGCAGTCACCTTGACCGACTGTCGGCCGGCCGCATCCCGGAATGGGTGGACCTGTTCACCGAGAAGGGCGTGCTCGAGTTCCCCTACGGGCCGGACGGCTACCCGACGCGCGTCGCCGGCAAGGAGGAACTGCTCGCCTACATGAAGAACTTCCCCGAGCATTTCGAGGTCGAGTTCACCGACCTCCGCTTCCACGAGACCGTCGACCCGTCGCTGGTCATCGCCGAGTTCAAGAGCGTCGGCACCGCGCGCGCGACCGGCCGACCTTACAACCAGACCTACATCTCCGTCGTTGAGACTGTCGATGGGAAGATCAGTCGTTACGTGGACTTCTGGAACCCGCTGATCGCCATCAAGGCTCTGGGGGGAGGTGCTGAGGACATGGTCTCCGCCTTCGGTCGGTGACCAGCGCTCTGCGGTTCTCATTCCTGCCGGCAGGTCCTGCTCACGCCTCGGTGAGCGGGACCTGCGTCATTCCGGCTCTTCAGCTCGGGCGCCTGACGGCTTGAGGCCCGACTCGCTGACCTTTACCGGCTGCGATCACGTTCCGTCGGAGCAACGGCCTGACGGCCGCTCCTGGTTCGGGGGAGCGGCCGTCGTCCGCGTCAGGGCGAGAGAGCGGGCTCGGGAGCAGGACGATGCCCGGCAGTAGCGCGGGGAGTGACTGGCAGGTGGCAGGGCCAAGGCCAGCAAGGCCACGTCAGCGGCACCCAGCACCAGTCCAACCCCAATGTTGTGCGGGTGCCGACGCGCCCGAGGAACTCTCGCTGACCTTTGAGTCCGCCATGCCGGTCAGCGCGGACGGCAGGAAGGCCACGCCGGCGTCCTGGCGCTGTACTGGTGCACGGTTTGGAGAAGCAGCCTGAAGATTCCAACCGTATAAGCGGTTGACCGATTACTTCTCGGGTTGGTGAATGGCCGCCGAAGAGGCCCGGAGGTGGTGAGGATCAGCCGCGCAGAGTGCGCGCCCAGGGAGCGTCCACCGTGTCGGCGCCGACGGCTAGCACCACGTTGCCGAGCAGGGCGTCGGCGAAGTAGCGGCGCAACTGATCGTCAGAGGCTCCGGAGACGGCCCGGATGTACTCGATCTGTTTGGCGTAGCAGGCGCGGACGGCCTCGCCGATGACAGGCTCACCGGCCGCACAATTGCCGTGCATCAAGATCATCAGTACGTTCCTGTCGGCGATGACATCCTCATACGATGAGCTGAGAGCGGCGAGGACGGCCTCCGGGTCGGTGGTATGAACCTTGGCCACTGCGGTGGCGGCGGCTTCCCGCAGCAGGTGTGAGCAGTGGTCGATCAGTGCAGCGAACAAGGTCTCCTTGTCGGGGAAGAGCCGGTAGAGGTAGCCCTGCGAAATCCCGGCGGCCTTGGCGACATCCATGGTCGAGGTGCCGTAGTAGCCACGCACGGCGAACGTTCTGATCGCCGTGCTCATCACGGTGGCCCGCCGCTCCTCGGCCGTGGAGCGTTGCCTTGTCCTCGCGGTGTTCATACAAGTAATCAACCACTCTCTTAGGTGGGGGGTCAAGTCATCGCCGATGCGTCCCGCGACGGCGGACTCATCGGCAGATGACGACCGCTTCCCACAGGCAGGGTGTTCTCGCGGACTCCGGCGTCGTGATTGGCAGACGATCCTGATGCAGACCTCACTGGCGAGCGGCTTTTGCCGCCCCCTCACGGGAATCGGCGGCGTCAACCGACCAGGTTCAATGGGCAGGCGCCCGGACGACCTCGGTCTCCCGGGAAGGCAGCCAGGTCCACTGCATCATGGCCCGTCCTCGTCGTCGGCCAGGGGAAGCACGGCGTCGACGGCCCAGCCCTCATCCTCTCTTCAACGGCGATGATCAGCCACCCGTTATGAGAACCCGCTCGAGCATCGCGACCAAACCGAACCCGAAGCCGAGGCTGCCGCCCGCCGTGCCCACGGCGGCGACCCCGTCATCGGCCATGGACGGGGAGTAGGCCCGTGTCAGCCGGACGTGCACCCGCAGCGGGCAGGCGGATGGCCTCCGCGTCGTTCCGGACGTTGGCAAGGACCTCCATGTCGGCGTCACGACAGCCGCCGGAGTGGTGCCACCGGATCAGCCGGAAGTCAGATGCCATGGGCCCTGGTGACGCCGAAGATCTGTCCCACGGCGGATGTACCGGCCCCTGCCCCGCGGCGAGGCTGTCCAGGCACCCCTCCGATGCCGGCCCGGCCGTACCCCCAGGAGCAGTTCCGCGATGTCCTTCCCTCCGCCCGCTCTCACACACCGCGCCACCACCCAATGGGCCGGACCCTCGACGGCCGCCGCCGTCACTGCTGTCGACCTGGTCA
Organism: Streptomyces sp. NPDC015242; assembly: GCF_043079125.1. Taxonomy (NCBI): domain Bacteria; kingdom Bacillati; phylum Actinomycetota; class Actinomycetes; order Kitasatosporales; family Streptomycetaceae; genus Streptomyces; species Streptomyces sp. NPDC015242. Next base: position 82,724 of record NZ_JBIBUF010000013.1, read on the forward strand.
AGGTCTACGGCACCGGCGAGACGCGCGTCCGTGCTCTCGACGGCGTGAGCGTCGCCTTCGCCCCCGCCCGTTTCACCGCCATCATGGGCCCTTCCGGCTCAGGCAAGTCCACCCTCATGCACTGTCTGGCTGGGCTGGACCGGGCCACATCAGGGCAGGCACTGCTCGCGGACACCGACCTGACCATCCAGCCCGAGCGGATCCTCACCCAGATCCGGCGAGAACGGATCGGCTTCGTTTTCCAGTCGTTCAACCTGCTACCGCAGCTCACTGCTGAACAGAACATCACTCTCCCGTTGGATCTCGCCGGCTGTCAGCCCGATCCGGAGCTGCTGGACCGCCTCACCACATCCCTTGGCTTGGCCGACCGGCTCGGACACCGCCCCGCCGAACTGTCCGGCGGGCAGCAGCAGCGCGTCGCCCTCGCCCGCGCCCTCGTGTCCCGGCCCGAGGTCGTCTTCGCCGACGAGCCGACCGGCAACCTCGACTCCCGCTCCGGCGCACAGGTGCTGGCCATGCTGCGCGAGGCAGCGGGCGCATACGGGCAGACCGTGATCATGGTGACCCACGACCCGGGCGCCGCGTCCCACGCCGACCGGGTGATCCTGCTCGCCGACGGCCGGCTCGCCGGCGAGATCGACCGGCCCGAGCCCGCCTCCGTCACCGACGCCCTTCGCCAGTTGGCGGCCGGCCGATGACCCTCACGCGTATCCAGCTCTCAGGCGCCGTGCAGCGCCCCGGGCTGCTGCTGCTGACCGGCCTGGCCGTCGCCGTCGCCGCGTTCGTCGTGTTCGCCACCGTCCTCGCGCACCGCACAATCGAACGCACCATCCTCGACACCCATCGCGGCACACCTTCAGCGGCCGATTACGTCGTCGGCACCCTCGACGCGCCCGTGCGCACCTCCGCGCTGCCGCGCATCCGCAGGGTGCCGGGAGTCGCCGAGGCCCAAGCGCGGACGACCGCCTTCCTCGAGCTGCGCCGACCCGCCGCCGCCAACATCAGCGTCACCGCCGATCCCGGAGCCGGCCTGCTCTCCCAGGTGCGCCTGCTGGAAGGCCGCTACCCGGCCGCACCCGACGAGATCGCCCTCACACGGCGCTCCGCCTTGCGGCTCGAACTCGGCACCGGCGACACCGTCACCGTGAAGACTGGATCCGATCGCCTCGTCACCTTGCGGATCACTGGGCTCGCCGTCGCCACAGTCGACACGCCCACCATGCGAGGCCTTGGCGGTGAGCAGGCCTTCGCCCCTGACACCACCGTGACCGGGCTGAGCGAACCGGACAGCTACCTCGGCCAGGTAGAGGTACGCCTCACGGACAGCGCCGACGTGCCACATATTCGCACACGCCTGGAGTCGGCTGCCTTCGCCGAAGGGCCGGGGGAACAGGCCGCCGTCGTCCCAGCCGAACAAATCCGCCAGCAGGAGAAACGGGACCTCATCAACGGCTACGGCAACCTCTTCTCCCTCGTCTCGGTCTTCCTGACGGTCGCGGTGCTGGCGGCAACCCTTATCTCCACCTCCACCTTCCGGATCGTCTTCGCCCAACGGCTGCGCCTGCTGGCCCTGTTGCGCGCGGTCGGCGCCGACCGTGAACCTCTGGCCCGGGCGCTGGCCGTGGAAGGAGCCCTGACCGGAGCCGTCGCCGGTTTGGTCGGTGTGGGCGCCGCAGCGCTGGCCGGTAACCTCCTGCCGGGCGCGCTGACGCTCTTCGGCGTCCGATTCTCCGCCCCAGGCGTCCCCCTGACCCCGGCAGCCGCCGTGATGTTGGGAGCGGTGGCCATGGCGGCGGCAGCAGCCCTCTCTCCCGCCGCGAGCGCTGCCCGGGTCTCCCCTCTGGAGGCGCTGCGCACCGCCGCGACCAGTGCCGCACGCCAGGGCATCGGACGGGCCCGCGCGGTCTTCGGCTGCGCTCTGGCCGCAGTGGCGGTCGTGCTGGCAGTAGTCGCCGCGCGACAGCTTCCCCGGCCCGGGCACGAGGACTACCACGCTCAACTCGTGCTGCTGCTGATCGTGTTCTCAGGCGCGCTGGCGTACTTCGCGCTTGTGGTGCTCGGCCCGGTCCTGGTCCGGCCGCTGTTGAACCTGGTGGGCCGGCCGCTGCGGAAGGCCGGTCCGCTGGGCAGGCTCGCTGTCGAAGGCGTCGGCGCCGCAACGCGGCGGGCCGCCGCGGTGAGCGTCGTCGTGGCACTCGGCGTGACCATGACCGGGGTGGTGCTGGTGGGCGCGGCCTCCATGAAGGTCATGGCAGAGCGCAACGTCACCGCCACTGCACCGAGCGACTTCTGGCTGAACTCCGCCGCCTTCGATCCGCTTCCGCCGAAGCTGGTGGCCGAGGTGCGCCGGGCCGAGACCCTGACCCGGGTACTTCCCCAGCGCAGTGCGCTGGTGCGGATTGGTGACCTGCGCGAGGAGACCCAGGCTGTCGACCTCAACCTGCGAAAACTCTCGACCTGGGGCAAGTACCGTGCCCACCGCGGTTCCCTGGACGCCCTCGGACCGGGACGAGTGGCGCTGCTCGGACCCACAGCGCGGGACGCGGGCCTGGACGTCGGTGACACCGTCACCCTCACCCGCGACGCCCGGACGGCCGACGTCGAGGTGGTGGCCGTTGTTGAAGGGGCTCCGCTCAACGCCGGCGTTCTCACCGATCCGGCGGAGTTGGACCGCCTCGGTCTGCCCAGCGGACCCACTGGTCTGGTCGCCGACGCCGTTGTTGCCGGCGAGCAGGGCCGCGCGGACGCCCTCAAGGCGCTGAGGTCCGCCGTGGGTCCGCAGGACGAGGTGTACATCGAGGTCATCGCCGATGGGCGAGACAGCGAGACCGCCGACCTCGGCATCGCGGTGGGTGGTGTCCTCGCCCTCATTGCCCTCACCGTGCTGATCGCCGTGACCGGCGTCGGCTCCACCACGGCACTGTCAGTCGTGGAACGTGTCCGCGAGGCAGGACTGTTGCGGGCGGTCGGTCTCTCCCGCCGTGGCCTGACCACCGCCCTGACCCTGGAAGCCACGTTGTACGGCATCATCGGCTCGGCCATGGGCCTGCTGCTCGCCGTCCCCTACTCCTGGCTCCTCGTCAACGCCACCGGGGCCAACGTACCGACCGAGTTCCCCGTGCTCCAACTCGTCGGCGTCGTCCTCGTCCTGGCCGCCCTCACCGGTCTCGCCGGCGCCCTCCCCGCCCGCCGCGCGGCCCGCATCAGCCCGGTCACCGCGCTGGCCGTAGATGGCTGACGCGGCGACGGCTGGTCCACTGCCATACCATCGAGGCATGGAGGCATGCCGAAAGGGCACTTCCCTGAACTCCGCGGCGGGGAGTGCTGGGTGCCGGGGAGGCGCCCCGGCACCGGCCACCCACGAGCACCTCGGAAAGGCCGCGCATGCCCAAGCATTCGCCCCCGGCCCCCAACCGCCCAGTCCCGGCCACACCCACCCGGCTGCCCGCGACCGCGTTGGTGCAGCTGAGTTCCCCGACGCCGTACGTCGTTACGAGCGCGGCCAGGCCGCGCAGCCGGCGCCCGGTTCATTGGGGGAGCCCTCCCATTGCTGGTTGCCGGTGGCGAACATCAGGTCTAGCAGCGTCAGGTTGAAGTCACCCGGCACACCGAAGAGGTGCTGGACGCCCAGTTGGCGAAGTGCGCGGAGAGGCACTCCGCCACGGTCACGGAGGTGCGATCACGCGTCACGGCGGCCTCCGTGCAGGGCGGTGAGCGCCTGGTTGGCGGCTGCGGCCAGGTCTGCGTCGTCCGCGGTGGTCCCGGCCCAGGCGAGGTGGCCGTCCGGGCGGAGCAGGACCGCCCGCACCTCGGACCACCCGTCCGGGCGTGTGGCGAGCGACCGGGCGTGCACGGCGAGCCCCGGCCGTGCCAGGGCCCGCAGGGGTCCGTCGGCGCTTCCGGTCAGGTCGAGCAGGGTGTATCGGTCGGCGCGCAGCAGGGCGAGCAGGGAGGAGGCACCGGGCTCGGTCGCCGTATCGCCGGAGGCGAAGGCGAGGTCGGGTGCGCGGGTGCCGGTGAGGGGGTGGGCCGAAGGGTCGGCCGGGGGGTAGTTGACGGCCAGTCCGGTGAGGCGTTCGGCCAGGTTCCGGTTGAACTCCGGCTGGGTGGCGACAGCCTGGCTGAGCAGCGAGCGCAGGTCCCTGCCTTCCGGTGAGAAAGCGGTCATGAGGGCGGTCTGGGCACGGCTCGCCCGGATGAGGTCGGCGCCGACGGGGTGGCGTTCGGTGTGGTAGGTGTCCAGCAGCGGCTCGGGAGCGCGGCCGCTGAGCACGGCGGCGAGCTTCCATCCGAGGTTGTGGGCGTCCTGGAGGCCGACGTTCATGCCGACACCGCCCGCGGGGAAGTGCTGGTGGGCGGCGTCGCCGGCGAGCAGGACCCGTCCCTTGCGGTACCGCTCGGCCAGGCGGCTGGCGTTGCCGAACCGGGACAGCCAGAGACCCTCCCGGATGCCGAAGTCCCGGCCAGCGATGGCGATCGTCTTGGCCCGCAGCTCGCCCATGGTGAGTTCGCCGGGCCAGGTGGTGGTCAGGTCGTCGGGGGTGATGCCGACCAGCCGGTACACCGCGCCGGGCAGTTGGGCGGCCATTAGCGTGCCGGCCTCGGTAAACACGCTGAAACCGGGTGGCGGCGGGCTTTCAAGGGTGACGTCACCGAGGAAGCCCAGGACGGTGGACGGGCTGCCGGGGAAGCCGATACCCGCGGCCTGGCGAACGGTGCTGCGGGTGCCGTCGCAGCCCACGAGGTAGGCGGCCCGCAGTTCGTACGGTCCCCGGGGGCCCTCGATCCGCACGGTCACCGCGTCCGGGTGCTCGGTCAGGGCGGTGACGCGGTGCCCGCGTCGGATCCGCGCGCCGACCGACAGGGCGTGCTCCTCGAGGATCTCCTCGGTGCGCGCCTGCGGCAGGGCCAGTGTGTAGGGGAACGGGGTGTCCAGTCTCCGGAAGTCCAACCGGTCGTCGAGCAGGCCGAAGTGGCCGGACGGGATGGGCAGGCCCTCGGCCAGGAAGGGCTCGTGCACTGCGCGCGAGGCCAGTACCTCGACGGTGCGCGGGTGGACGGTGAGTGCCTTGGAGCGCCCGTCCCGCTCAGGGCGCTCTTCCACGACGGTAACGGAGATACCCCCGCGCCGGAGTTCGGCTGCCAGCCAGAGCCCGACGGGCCCTCCTCCGGCGATGACGACTTGCTGTTCCATTTCTTCTCCCTGCGCCAGTTCTTCCGCTTGCAACGGACATGGCCGGTCGGTGACCGCCCGAGAGTCACATTGGTCGGTGACCAAGGGCGCATCGTGAAGTAAACTAGGTCAATGACCAAAAGGCAACCGACGGCCGAAAACCGCGCCCCCCGGCTGGATCCGGGCACCGTCGTGCGCACCGCCGTGGAACTCCTCGACGAGGAAGGGCGGGACGCCCTATCCACCCGCGCCGTCGCCGGACGGCTCGGCGTACGGATGAACACGGTCCTGTGGCACGTGAAGACCAAGCCCCGGATGCTGGAGCTGATGGCCGACGCGATCGTCGGTGAGATTCCGCTTGAGGGTCTGCCGGATGCCTGGGACGAACGCACCCGCGAACTGGCCCGCCGCTACCGCCGGGCCCTCCTCGCCCACCGCGACGGCGCCGCGCTGGTCACCGGCACGTACGCCGCTGAAGCCCACACCCTGCGCTTCGCCGACACCCTCGTCGGCGCCCTGCTCGACAGCGGCATGGACGACCGCCGGGCGGCCTGGACCGCGTGGGCGGTCATGTACTTCACCCTCGGCCTGACCCAGGAGGAGCAAGCCGTCCCCGAGGCCCTGGAGGACCGCCTCGCCCAGGCGGTCACCGAGGCGGACCATCCCTCGCTGCACCGGGTGCTCGCGCATCTGGGCGCCGCCTCCTTCGATGAGCGCTTCGAGCACGGCATCTCGGCGCTGCTGACCCGCGGCCCCGCCGTGTGAGGCCGTGATCCGCCGGCTCGTCCCGGCGGCCGTGAACCGCGGCGGTCCTCGGCCGGCCTCACGGGCGCCGGTCCCCGTGGGTGCCGGCGGGCGCGATATGGACCTCCCTGCCGGGCGGGCCGCGAAGTGCGCGCCGTGACAGGGCCAGGCGCCCCGCCGTAGGCCAGGACGAGCGACCGCGATCGGCGGGTGTCCGGGTCGGCGCCGAAGCGGGGGTACGCGCCAGCCCGCCACTGCCCAGTATCGAGGGCATCGAGGGAGGCGCGGGGCCGTGACCGGACTGTCTGGAGGCGGAATCCGTCAGCGACAGCCCGTCGACGCGGCAACCGGGTTCCCGCGCACACCGCGTCGGCGAACGATCGGCCGGGTGCTGATCCGGACTGTCCCGCATGACGACCGTGTGCCGGACCGCCCGGGGCAGGACGCCTGAGACTCTGCTCACGGCATCCGGTGCGGTTGGGGGCCGGTACGCTGGGTGGTCCGAGGGCGGCGGGCCCCGCCGAGCGGGACGCCTGTCGCTGCCTCCCGGTCCGCACGGGAGGGCGGGGGCCGGCGGGCGCACTTGCGCGAGACGGTTCGGCGTGCATCCGAGAACGAGCTCGAGTCCTTCGCGGTGCGGCCGGAAATCACGTCGCCGGGGCGGACCGGGCGCCACCGAAGCCCGCTCAATCGAGATGTCGGCCGGATTTGAGCCGGGGAGGCCTGATCCGTGGCGGTGCCGAGCCGTCCTGCGGCGCGCTTTCCGCTGACCGCGTCGACATCGACCGCCCGGAATCACCGTACGGGCGCCGCCACGCGCTGACCCCGGCGCACTACAGCTCCGGGCGCAGAGCCAGGTTGACGTCCGATTATGAAAGTGGTTAATTACTTTCATGAGCATCGCGAGGACACGACAGCGCTCCACAGCCGAGGAGTGGCGGGCCCACCGTGATGAGCGCGGCGATCAAGATGCTCGCCGTGCGGTGCTACGACGGCACCTCGACCATGGATGTCGCCAAGGCCGCCGGTATCTCGCAGGGCTATCTCTACCGGCTCTTCCCGGACAAGGAGTGCCTATTCGCCGCCCTGATAGACCACTGCTCAAACGTGCTGCGCGAGGCCGCCGCCGCGGTGGCCAAGGTCGCCACCGCCGACCCGGAAGCCGTCCTCAGCTCCTCGTACGAGGACGTCATCGCCGACCGTGACGTGCTGATGATCCTGATGCACGGCAACTGCGCGGCCGTCGAGCCTGTCATCGGCGAGGCCGTGCGCGCCTGCTACGCCAAGCAGGTCGAGTACATCGGGGCCTCCGATGGGCAGTTGCGCCGCTACTTCGCCGACGCCCTGCTCGGCAACGTGGTGCTGGCCGTCGGCGCCGACACGGTGGACGCCCCCTGGGTGCGCACCCTGCGCGGCTGATCCCTGCCCACACGGGCCACTTCGGTGGCTTTCTCTTTGACTCAATAAGTAAGCAGTTAACCGCTTACTTCTATCGACCGCTCATTCTGAGAGGACCTGTCATGCCCAAGCGTCGGGGAACCGGGCTGTTGCTCGCTCTCCTGGCCTTCGCCCAGTTCATCAGCGCGATCGACTACAACATCGTCTACGTGGCGCTGCCCGAGATCGGCCGGGCCGTCGGCTTCGACGCCCACAGCCTCCAGTGGGTCGTCAGCGCCTACGCCGTCGCCTTCGGCGGGTTCCTGCTGCTGGGCGGCCGGATGGCCGACCTGCTGGGCCGGCGCCGCATGTTCACCACGGCACTGGTCCTGTACGGGCTGGCCTCCCTCACGGGCGGCCTCGCCACCGGACCCGGCGTGCTCGTCGCGGCCCGTGCCGTCCAAGGCCTCGGCGGTGCCCTGCTGCTGCCCGCCACCCTGTCCTTGATCAACACCAGCTTCGGCGAGGGCGCCGAGCGCAACCGGGCGCTGGCCGTGTGGGGCGGCGCCGGCGCGGTCGGACTCGCCCTGGGCTCCCTCCTCGGCGGCCTGCTCACCAACTACCTCGGCTGGGAAGCCGTCTTCTACGTCAACGTGCCCTTGGCGCTCGGCGCTGCCGCGGTCGCGTGGAAGGCCATCACCCCGGACGCCCCCCGCGAACGCGGCCGCGGCTTCGACATGACCGGCGCGCTGTCGGCCACGGTCGGCTTCACCGCCCTGGTCTTCGGTGTCGTGCAGGGGCCCGAGGCGGGTTGGACCTCCGTCCAGGTCCTGACCGCCCTCCTCGGGGGACTCGCCCTGATCGGTGTCTTCCTCGCCGTGGAGGCACGCACCGCGCATCCCCTCATGCCGCTGCGGCTCCTGCACAACCGCAACCTCGTGGCAGCGATGGGCGTCACCTTCATCTTCATGGGGACCTTCGGTGCGCAGTACTACTTCTTCACCCTCTACCTCCAGAACGTGCACCACTACAGCGCTATGGCCACCGGCCTCGCCTTCCTGCCGTCCGCGCTGACCGGCATGGTGGGCACCAAGGCCAGCGAGAAGCTCCTGGACCGGGTCGGGACGCGCACCACCCTGCTCACCGGGCTGCTGCTCGGCGCCGCCGGCATGGCCGTCCTCGCCCTGGCGCTGTCGCCCACCGGTGGCTACCTGTCGCTGCTGCCCGGCGTGACCCTGCTGAGCCTCGGCCAGGGCCTGGCCTGGACCGCCATGTTCGCCGTGGCCGGCACCGGCGTCGACGCCGCCCACCAGGGCATCGCCTCCGCCATGGCCTCCACCACCCAGCAGATCGGCAGCGCCGTCGGGCTGGCCGTCCTGATCGCCGTGGCCTCCCACGGCACCCACGCCACCACCGGACCCAGCCTCGTGCCCGGCCTGCGCACCGCCGGGTTCACCGCGGCGGCCCTCACCCTGCTCGGGGTGGCCATCGCGCTAACACTGCGCCGCCGGAACGCCGCCCGGCCGGCCACCGACCGCGACGCGGACACCGAGGTCCCGACCCCGGCTCTGTCCGCATGACAAGCACCCGGGCCGCGCCCCCCGAGCGGGGACGGCGCGGCCCGGGTGCTCGCGGCGGCGCCGCTGCCTTCGAGGCAGTACACCGACGTCGCGCTCGGCGCTTCCCCGCTTTACCCGGTGCGTCCGGCTAACGGGTGGGGGAGCGGAGCACGGGCAGCAGGACTACGGCGTCGACGTACAGCGTGTGCCGGGTCGAGGGCCACGACGAGCCTACTGAAGGCACCGGCGTGCCGGCGTGGGCCTTCGTCACCCACGGGTCGCCAGGATCCCGGTCGCTCCCGGTGGCCTTCGTGCTCGTGTGCGGCAGCGACGTGTCGGGTATCCGGGCGCCGCCCGGCAGGGGGGGCGGGCCCGGCGCTCGTCAGTGGACGGCGCCGTAGACCGGCCGAAAGTCGCATGCCCGGGCGGCGGGTGACGCGCAAGCTCTGTCTCGCGGCCGATGCGCCGGTCCCTTCCGCCCGGCGAGGCTGTCCGGGCATCCCTTCCACGCCGGTCCGGCCGTACCTCAGAAGCAGTTACCGAAAGAATTCCCCTGCTCCAACTAGCCGCTGTCGTCCTCGTCCTAGCCGCCCCCACCGGTACCCTGCCGGCCCGCCGCGCGGCCCGGACCAGCCCGGTCACGGCCCTGCCCGTGGACGGCTGACGTGAGGCCGACAGCGCCGCCATGCCGTCGCGGCATGGGGGCATACCGAAGAAGCACTTCCCTGAACAGCCCGCAGCGGGGTGTGCTGGGCGCCGGGGAGGCGCCCCGGCACACGCCCACGAACACCTCGGAAAGACCGCACATGACCAAGCACTTGACCCCGGCCCACACCACCCGCCCCGGCATGACCGCCCCCGCCGCATCGCCACCCTTGCCCTACGACCCCGAACTGGTCCCAGTAATACGGGAGATGGGGGAGCGGCCCGCACTGACCCCTGAGAGCATCCCGGCGACGCGCACCGCCATCGGGGCCGGTGCGCTCGACGACGACACCCTGAGGGCCGGCGGAGAACTGGCCTGGGCGGAGCGCACGGTCGTTGGGCGGGACGGGAATCCGGACGTCACCCTGTTGATCGGCCGGCCCGCCGACGCGACACCGGCGGAACGCCTCCCGGTCCTGTACTACGTCCACGGCGGCGGCCTGATCGCGGGCAGCCGACGGCATCTCGTCTCCGACGTCCTCGAGTGGACGCGGGCCCTGCGGACGGTGACGGTGTCGGTGGAATACCGGCTCGCCCCCGAACACCCCTACCCCGCACCGCTGGAGGACTGCTACGCGGGTCTGCTGTGGACCGCCGAACACGCCGCGGAACTGGGGGCGGACCCGGACCGAATCGTCCTGGTCGGCGCCAGCGCCGGTGGAGGACTCGCCGCGGGCCTGGCCCTGCTGGCCCGCGACCGGCGGGGCCCCGCGACGATGGGCCAGATCTTGCTCTCCCCCATGCTCGACGACCGCAACGACACCCCCTCCAGTCGCCAGATGGAGAACCGCGGTCTGTGGGACCGCGCCTCCAATGCCACGGGCTGGAACGCCTATCTGGACGGCGCCGCCGGTGGCCCCGAGGTCTCACCGTACGCCGCCCCGGCCCGCGCCGAGGACCTGATGCGTCTGTCCCCGGCCTACCTCGACGTCGGCTCGGCGGAAACCTTCCGCGACGAAACCGTCGGCTACGCCGGCCGGCTGTGGCAGTCCGGCGTCCAGTGCGAGCTGCACGTGTGGCCGGGCGGCTTCCACGGCTTTGACGAGTTCGCCCCCCGGACAGCCCTGGCGCGACGGGCCAAGCGAGCACGCCGACAGTGGCTGTGTGGCCTCCTGGCCACCTGATCCACGCCCCGGCTTCCACGGAGTGCGCCGGACCAAGCTACCCGTTCGCACACCTTACGTAGCAAGAAACGCGTGCGCTGCTGTTTGGCCTGTGCGTACGCACCGATGAGAAAGAGTTCGACATGCGCAAGAAGATGACTGCCGTCCTGGCTGGTGTGGGAGCGGTGACCGCACTCACGGTCGCTGCCTCCCCTGCCGACGCGGCCTCGTCGTTCACTCCCCGGAACGGCGCCACCGGCAAGTGCCTGGCCGGCTGGTCGGGTCACACCGTCGCCCAGTCCAACTGCGGAGACGCCAGCACCTCATGGTCCTGGGTGGAGGTCGGCACCAACCGAGGGATGTACAAGAACACTTCCACGGGAATGTGCCTGGACACCGATGGGGACGGTGTCTATCTCTCGCCGTGCAGCAGTGCAGATGGCGGCCAGGTATGGGGCACCTGGGACGGTTGCACGCTGTGGAAGAACCACGTCTATAACCGCTACCTGACCGGGTGGAACACCGGTACGGTTTCCATGCGGAACTATAACGACGTGGACAGCGTCAGCAAGCAACACTGGTTCGGACAGCCCTGCTGAGCTTGACCTGGTCTTCCGCCCCCGCCGACGGCACACAATCGGCGGGCGCTGAGGACGACGAGCACCGCCGGGTGCTGGAGCTGTGCGACGACTCGCCCGTGACAAGCCCCTGGCGTGGTTGGAGGAATCGATCGCGCAGCAAGGATGGCGGCAAGCAGAGGGCCCGGGTCAAGGACAGGCTAGTGGTCGCGGTGTTCGGCATTACGAGCCAGGGCCCACGGAATCGAGGCCGCTGCTTCACTCGCACTCGGTCGTGTCGGTTCGCGCCCGGCGGCCGCACGACGGGAAATGGGGCAACCTGTCGGCGGACTCCCTGGTATCGAACATCGTCGCGGCCGACACCCTCTACACCCTGTACTTCCTGCATGATCTGTCCGCCCGGCTCGGTTGGGCGTGGGAGCCGCGCCAGGTGACGCCCGGCCGCTGGCAGGTGACTGAAGGCTGGGCCCCGGCGATGCGCAGCCACCCGCCCGCGCCGTTGATGTACCGATACGCGGCGATGAAGACGTTGATGCCGCGGGGCTGCTGCGGGTGCGTGACGACGTGATGGTGCTGCACGCCATGCGCTGGCCCGATGAGATCCGCGACCCCGGCGAACTGCTGCCGCTGCCGGCGGAGCTGTCCGACGAGGAGATCGAGGGTGCTCTGGCGCTGATGGACAGCATGACCCGCGAGGACCTTGAAGGCGCAGAGTTCCAGGACACCTACACCGAGGCTCTGGAGCAGATCATCGAGGCCAAGCGGGAGCACCGCGAGCCGCCGGCCGTGCCGGAGCCGGAGGGGGAGCCGGGCCAGATCGTCGACCTCATGGCCGCCCTGACCCAGTCCGTACAGAAGGCACGGGCCGACCGCGGCGAGGACGCCGACATCCACGACATGCCGAAGAAGACGACGAAGAAGCAGCCGGCCAAGAAGACCGCAGCCAAGAAGACATCAGGGCGCAAACCGCGCAGGAGCGCGTGATCCCTCGTAGCCCGGGTCGTCTGGTTTGGCGAGCCCCGGTGCGCCGGCTGCTGGACGAGCTCGGCTGGGCAGCCCCCGGCTTCCCTGCCGCCCCGGGCTTCCCGGCGGCTCCCTGCTTCCCCGCCGCGCCAGACCGCCGCACCACGGTGCCGCCGCGCATGCCGAGCCGCGGGAGCGTCACAACCGGCCACGCCCGCCGCCGCGCGCGCCCGCCTCCACCACCGCAAGGACCTCACGCACCGGCCCCTCACGAACGGCGGAACGGCTGCCTCCCGCAGCGCTACGCGTCAGGCGCTTGACGCAGTTCCAGGAAGCAGCGCAGCCGTACACCGGGCTCGCCGGGGGCCCGGGTCGTATGGTCCGCCGGCGGGATGGCGCATCGCGCGCCGAGCAGCTCCTGGACGGCGAAGGCGGTGTCGTCATCGGCGGCCGCGACCTCCACGACCGCCAGGCCCGGCACTGCCACATGTGACTCGTTGATCTGCTTCATGCCTGGCGCGACGCCTGGGCGTCCCGGCAGGTTCTGCCGAGCGGGGGTCTTCAACCGGCCGGGTACGCCGCCGGGCGCGGCCGGCCGATCAGTTGGCCTCACAGCCGATGCCGTCGCCGTCCCGGTCAAGGCGGTGCGGGTCGTCGGGGCCGACCCGGACGAGGCCTGACAGGTCCGAGCAGTCCACATCGGGCGCACCAGCGTCAGGCCCGTGCGGGAGGTCTGGGCGCGCCGGGGTCTCCGGGGCGGAGACAGGCGAGTGCGGGGGAGAGGAGGAGGCCTCCGGCTGCTCGGGGCAGGCGGTCCACAGGCCGGCTCCGGCCTGCTGGGCGGCGTCCTCGGCGTCGGAGATCCTGGTCCAGTACTTGTCGTTGGGCGGGTAGAGGACCGCCTCGGCGTGGCCGCTGCGAACGAGGGACTGGTTGACGAAGGTTCCCTGCTCGTTCCACACGTACAGCAGATACCGGTCATAGCGGTCGGTCAGTTCGACGTCCCGTTCGACGCGGATGCGGCTGCCCGGGGGCAGGAGCGTGGTGGTGCGGGCGGTGGCCTCATCGGAGAAACAGGCACCTCGCTCCGGGGTATCGATCTCCAGAAGCCGGACCCGGGCCGCGGTGTCTTTCGGCAGAACCCCGCCGTCGCCGCGCACTTCGAGGGTGTCACCGTCGACAACGCGGAGCACCACCGCGCCCGTCGGAGCGGTCGAGGGTGGCTTGGGTTTCGTGGACGGCGCGGCCGCGGGCTTGTCGGGGGGCTCGGCAGGTGGCTTCGTCGTACCTGCGAGCGAGCCGGGGCCAGGGTTCCCGGACGGCTGAGTCGCGGAGGCCTCCGTCGGTGCGGTCTTGCTGGACGTGTCCTCCTGGCTCCCGTCAAGCAGCGACCCGAGGCCGCCCATGAGGACAAGAAGCCCGAAAAGGACGAGGATTGTGGTGATCCAGGGATGCTTGGGGCGTCTGGGACCACGCGGGCCCTGGGAAACCGGCCGCCAGGGCTGGTCGCGCCGGTCATTCGCGTCAGGTGGTGGAGAAGGGCACATGGCGCCCTCCAGAGGTGAGAAGTGCTGTTTCCAAGTACAGCACTGGCTCGGCGCGACCGCCTTTCGATGGGCCTTGGGGTGCTGCAGCCCCGCTCGTCAGTAAGCGGACTCGGTACCTCGGCAAGGTCGGATGCTGGGCGAGGTGATGTTCAGGGGCCGGCGGAGTGTTGGCTCCCGTCCGGCTGGTTCGACGTGCCGGACGGGAGCGGCACGGGGCCCTCCTGGGGTTCCTTGAGCACGAGGGAACCCGCGCGCCTTCCAGACGGGAAGGTGTGTCGCTCAGGCGTCCCCTTCATGGTGCCCGTCCCTGGGCGGTAGCTGTGCAATTGCATGGATGATGATCGGAAGCGAACGATCCCCAGTGCGGTTTCAGCCCTGGTGAGGGACAAGTTGACCCCACCGTGCTGGGACACCTCGCCGCGGTCGTGGCGCTGCTGCCCTCGCTCGGCCTGCTCGTGCAGCAGCTCGCCGCCGCCCACGGCCCCGGCGCCGCGACGCCCGCCCGGGCGCCGGCACCGGAGCCGGCCGGGCCCGAGGAGGCGCAGCGATGACCTCCCCCCTCGGGACGACCTGCCCGATGACGTGCCGGACGCCCCCTTCTCGGTAGCTCCCGAAGACGACGACACACGGCCGCCTGCCGCACCCCAGCACCGGAGCCGGACCACGTCCTGGTCCAGTCCGCGGCACCCGACGCGGTGTCCGCCACGGCCTGTCGCGAGGCAGCACTCGCCCACGTTTGGGGGCGCATCCCCCAGAACAGCCCGAAAGGCCAGGAAAAGGGAAGTGCTGATGCGCCGCGTGTCAGCCGGTACGGTCGTCGGTGATGGCGGTGTTCAGGTGCGCGAGCAGGGCGTCAAGGGCGGCCAGTTCGTGCGGTGCGAGCGAGCCGAAGTACTGCCTGAGTGTGGTCATGCCCGCTTGCTCCGCGGCGGCCAGTGCTGTGCGGCCGGCGTTCGTCAGGGCGACGATCTTGCGGCGACGGTCCCCGGGGTCGCCGGTCCGGAGGACCATGCCGAGGCGCTCAAGGCCCTCCACGATCTGGGTGACGGAGCGTGGAGCCTGGCCGAGGGAGGCGGCAAGCTCCGCTTGGTGGAGCGTGCCGCGGTCGGCCAGGGCCTGAAGGACCTTGGTGCGGGACAGGGAAAGGCCGGCGGCCGCCAGCATGTGCTGGTCGACCTGTTCGCGCAGGCTGTACGCGAGGGTGAGAAAGGACAGTCCCACCTGCTCCGGAGGGTTGTCCGGCGTTGGCGATTCGTGCTGCTCCATGGTTCGGGTATCCTCGCACAACAGCATCATGAGGTACCTCATGAAAGGGGTTGTGGGATGGATCGTCCCGTTGCCGTGATCACCGGAGCCACCTCCGGACTGGGCCGCATCGCCGCATTCGAGCTGGCCCGCCAGGGCTACCGCATCGGCACCGTGGCCCGCTCCCGCAACAGGGCGGAGGCACTCGTCACCGACCTGAAGGCGGTGACCGACGAGCCCGTCGACGTCTTCCACGCCGACCTCGGCCTGCTTTCCGAGGCCCGCCGCGCCGGCGAGGAGATCGCCGCCTGCTACCCGCGTCTGGACGTCCTGGTCAACAACGCCGGTCTCCACGCCTTCACACAACGTGTCACCACCGAAGGCCTCGCGGAGATGACGGCGGTGAACTACCTCGGCCCGTTCGTCCTGACCGCAGTGCTCACGGCAAAGCTGGGCGCCTCGGCACCGGCCCGCATCGTCAACGTCGCCTCCGAAGCATCGCGGCAGGCCGGCACGATCTCCCCGGTTGAGGACCTGCGGCGCACCGAGCCCTACACCCGCCGGGAGTCGATGTCCTTGTACGGGCGCACGAAGCTGATGACCATCATGTGGACGCAGGAACTGGCCCGCCGTCTGGACGCGGACAGGGTCACCGTGAACTGCTGTGACCCCGGCTTCAATGCCACCGGCCTCGGCCGGGACCTGCCCGGCTCCGCGATCCTGCAGCGGGTGCTGAACACGCTGAACATCGGCGATCCCCGCAAGGGCGCCGGCATCATCGTGCGACTGGCCACCGACCCGGCTTTCGCGGGCACCACCGGCGGCTACTTTTCCGCCCGCGGCGCCCGTCCCCTGCCCTGCCCCGAGCCCGGCCGCGATCCGCGCGCACAGCGGGAGCTGTGGGACGCGACCACGGAGCTTCTCGCTGTCCATCCGGCCGGCTGAGACCCGACGCCCCACTGGAGGAGGACACCGCCCGGTACCGGGGTACTGCCCCGGGCGCGGATTGGTCCTCCAGTAGCTCTTCTCGGCCGCACCTGACGCCTACGTTCATGGGCGGAGCCTGTCGGGCTCGCCCTCACACATCCGTTCCTCTCCTGGTGGGAGTGCACTTCGTGGCCACTTTTCTCTACCGGCTCGGCCGGCTCGCCTTCCGGCGGCGTCGGCTGGTGCTGCTGGCTTGGATCGCGGTGCTCGTCGCCGCAGTCATCGGCGTCAGCGGCGTGTCGGGCAGCACGACAGACGACTTCACGCTTCCCGGAACCCAGTCGCAGCAGGCCATCGATCTGCTGCAGGAGGAGTTCCCGCAAGCCTCGGCTGCCGGTGCCACGGCCCGTGTGGTCATCGAGGCTCCGGACGGGCAGAAGCTGACGTCCGCCGCGCACCGGCAGGAGGTGGAATCCCTGGTCGCCCACTTGCGCAGGGCGCCGCAGGTGGCGAGCGTGATCGACCCCTTCACCGGCGGCCTGGTCAGTTCCTCGGGCAGCATCGCCTACGCCCAGGTGACTTACGCCGTCCCGCAGGCCGACATCACTCCGGCCGCGTCGGAGGCCCTGCACGAAGCTGCGGCCAGGGGCGAGAAATCGGGCCTGAGGGTAAGCCTCGGCGGCAACGCCGTGCTGGAGGAGGAAGGGAGCAACGCCGCCGAACTCATCGGCCTGCTGGTCGCCGCCTTCGTGCTGGTGATCACCTTCGGCTCGCTGGTCGCGGCCGGACTGCCGCTGCTCTCCGCGATCATCGGCGTCGGTATCGCCTTGTGCTCCATCACGGTCGCCTCGTCGTTCGTCGACATGGCCTCCAACGCGCAGACGCTGGCACTCATGCTGGGGCTGGCTGTGGCCATCGACTACGCCCTGTTCGTCGTCTCCCGCTACCGGACAGAGCTACGTGAGGGGCACACGCCCGAGGAAGCCGCCGGGCGTGCACTGGGGACCGCGGGCTCGGCGGTGGTTTTCGCAGGTCTGACCGTCATCATCGCGCTCGCCGGTCTGAGCGTCATCGGCATCGCGATGCTCACCACCATGGGCCTGGCCGCTGCCTTCGCCATTACCGTCGCCGTGCTGGTCGCGCTCACCCTCCTTCCCGCCACGCTCGGCTTCACCGGCACCCGCGTGGCCGACGGCCGTCTCACCACACGCCGCGTGCGGGCCGAGCAACGCGGCCGGCGCGTCACCATGGGTGTCCGCTGGGGCCGCTTCGTCACCCGCCACCCCTGGAAGATGTTGCTGGCCTCCGTCGTCGGCCTGGGCGTGCTGGCCATACCGGCACTGTCGCTGCGGCTGACCCTGCCCGACGACAGCATGGCCGCCCCCGGCAGCACGCAACGCGTGGCCTATGACACGCTCAGCAAGGGCTTCGGGCCGGGCTTCAGCGGTCCGCTCACCATCGTCGTCGACGCTCGGGACAGCGAACACGCCAAGACCGCGGCCAAGGACACCTCCGCCATGCTGGACGGTCTCGACGATGTCGCCACCGTCCGGCCTCCGGTCTTCAACGATGCCGGTGACGTTGCTCTGATCACCGCGGTGCCCAGCAGTTCGCCCACGAGTCAGGAGACGGTCGATCTGGTCGCTGACATCCGCGAGCGCAGCGACGAAGTGGAACAAGGCAGCGGCACGCAGGTGATGGTGACCGGCATGACGGCGCTCAACATCGACGTCTCCGCCGAACTCGGTGAGGCGATGGTGCCCTATCTGGCCGTCGTCGTCGGCCTCGCGCTGATCCTGTTGCTCCTCGTGTTCCGCTCGGTCCTGGTCCCGATCAAGGCCGCGGCCGGCTTCCTGCTCAGCATCGTCGCCACCCTCGGAGTACTGGTCGCCGTGTTCCAGTGGGGCTGGCTCAAGGACGTGTTCGGCATCGATGAGACCGCCCCGATCGTCAGCCTGCTGCCCATCCTGCTGATCGGGGTGGTCTTCGGGCTGGCCATGGACTACGAGGTGTTCCTCGTCTCCGGGATGCGCGAAGCGTACGTCCACGGCGCCGGCCCCACCGAGGCGATCATCACCGGCTTCCGTCACGGCGCCCGCGTGGTCACTGCCGCCGCCGTCATCATGATCTCGGTGTTCGCCGGTTTCCTCCTGGACGACGTCGCCCTGGTGAAGTCCATCGGCATGGGCCTTGCTACCGCAGTCCTCTTCGACGCCTTCGTCATCCGCATGACCCTGGTCCCCGCCGTGATGGCCCTGCTCGGTGCACGGGCCTGGGCACTGCCCAGGTGGCTCGACCGCCTCCTGCCCGACGTGGATGTGGAGGGCGCGAAGCTGCGCCAGGTTCTGGCCGAACGCGACCGCCAGTCCCGCATTCCCGTACAGAGCCACCAGGAGCCGGCGACGCCCACCCCCCTCGGGTAGGCGCATTCCCGCACCGGCCCCGCCTGCCGCCACCGTCCCCCGGGGTGCGGCAGGCGGTCCCCGGGGCCCGGACAGCACACGGTGCACCGCACATCAGCCGTCCGGGCCCCGCCCGCCCCCGTCCGCCGGTTCATCCTCCCCACACAGAGACGGGCAGCCCGCCCGGACAACGTAAAGGCCCCCATCCGCATGAGCGAGCCGACCACCGCCGACCCTGAACACGGCGCCTCACCACATGCTTCGCGGCTTCCGCGATTGCTGACCAGCGACCCCGAGCACCGCGTCACGGTGTCGATCATCAGCGGGCTGGCCACGTGGCGCATGCTCGATCGTGACCACCCCTGGCTGCGGCTGTGGGCTGTGCCCCTCTTCTGCGCCGTCCTCGGACTGCCCTCCCTGCTCAATCCGGCCAACCTCGCCTACCTGCCCGCCGAAATCGTCCTCACCCTCGCCTACACCGTTCCGTTGCTGTGGCGAGAACGCCGTCCCGGCCTGGTCTTCGCGATCACCACCACCGCGTCCGTGCTCGCGCTGCCCCTGAACATCCTCAACGGCGCCGACGCGGCCCGGATCGTGGCGCTGTACAACATGGGCCGCTACGGCACGCATCGCCGGCTGGCCCTCGCGTGCACCATCACCGCCGTCCAATTGATCGTCTGGCTCACCGTGTTCTGGGGGAGCGGCCAGCTGCGACACGTCAAGCGCCCGGAGATCGTCACGCTGCTGGCCCTGCTCGTCGTGATCGCCTGCGCGGGACTGGCCTTCACCGGGCGTCTGGCAAAGGCCTACATCGTCGCTCTGGAAACGGAGAGGGACCAGCAGACCCGCCTGGCGGCGGCCTCGGAACGCACCCGCATCTCCCACGAGATGCACGACATCCTCGGCCACACCCTTGCCGTCATCATCGGCCTTGCCGATGGAGCGGCAGCCCTGGCCAGATCCCGCTCGGAAAAATCCGCGGACGCCCTCGGCCTCATCGGCGACAGCGCGCGCGAAGCCCTCGCGGAACTACGCCGTCTGCTCATCGTGGCCCACAACTCCGCGACACAGCGGGACACCGCCTCGCTGTCCCCGCAGCCAACCCTTCGGGACCTGCCCGCGCTGCTCCACCGCGTCCGTGCCGCCGGCCCCACCGCCGAACTCCACGCCGACGGGGACCTGGAACTGCTCAGTCCCGGCCTCCAACTGACCGTCTACCGAATCGTGCAGGAAGCCCTCACCAACACGCTCAAACATGCCGCACCCGACACCACCGTGTCCGTCGGCCTGCACAGGAACAAGGAGTCCTTGCACATCACCGTCGAGGACACGGGACCGTCCCGCGCGTCGCGCAGCGAACAGCACGGCAGGCACAGCGGGCAGGGCCTGCCCGGCATGGGCCACCGCGCCGCCCTCTACCAGGGCCGCGTCAGCGCCGGCCCGACGCCCGTCGGCGGCTGGCGCGTGCACACCATCCTCAGCACCTCCCGCACCCTGACCAGCGCCGTCACGGAGAGCCGCACATGACCACCGTCCTCATCGTGGACGACCAGACCCTGCAACGACTGGGCTTTCGCATGCTCCTCGAAGCAGAGCCGGACATCACAGTCGTCGGCGAAGCCTCCCAGGGCCAGGAGGCTGTCCGCCTGGCCGCGGAACTCCGCCCGGACGTCGTCCTGATGGACGTGCGGATGCCGGGCGTCAACGGCATCGAAGCCACGCGCCGCATCGTCGGATCCGGCGGCCGCTCGCGGGTATTGGTCCTCACCACCTTCGACCTCGACGAGTACGCCTACGAGGCCCTGCGGGCCGGCGCCGCCGGCTTCTTCCTCAAAGACGCACGCCCTGAGGAACTCGTCGTCGGCATCCGATCGGTGGCGGCCGGCGACAGCGTCATCTCGCCCAGCCTGACACGCAGACTCATCGACGCGTTCACCACCGCACCACCACAGCGAACGCCGAGCTCTCCCGTCGCCGGCGCGGAACGGCAACGACAACTGGCCGGCCTGACCGAACGCGAACGTGAGGTGCTCACCGGCATCGCCGCGGGATGGTCCAACACGGAGATTGCCGCCCACCTGCACCTGGCCGAGTCGACGGTCAAATCCCACGTGAGCCGCATCCTGGCAAAAATCGACGCCCGCGACCGTGTCCAGGCAGTCATCTTCGCCTACGACGTGGGCCTCGGCCGCCCGCGGTGAGCGTGCACAAGCAGCTACCCGGCCCCGCATCCCCTCCTCCGCCGTGACCGTCCCGCCGCCAAGGCACCACTGACTGCGACCAGCCAACTCAGCCTGGCAACAACCTTTTTGGAGCACCCCGCCGCCATGCAGCGACACCGTAACCCCGGCATCACCCACGACGGGGGACCCCTCTCCAGCCCGTTCCCGCCGGCCCAGGCAACGGCGTGAGCACCCTCGCCCAGGACGCCACCATCGCCGCAGCGAGCATCGCCGCCCCCGCTGCCGCCCACCGTTACCTCTACCTGCGGCTGGTCAAGGACGTCACGACATCCACCCGGCTCCGCCGCGCGGGGAGGACCACGGCAGTCGCCCTCACGGTCCTGGTGCCCACCGGTGTCCTCGCCGCCCAGTACGCGAACCCCACCCGCATCGCCTGGCTGGCCTGGCCGGCCTTCCTCTGGGTCGCCCTGGCCGCCTACCTGCTGATGACTCTCGTCGCGCTCGAACTACCGGTACGGCTCACGGCTCGTACGCTGCGACGCCGCAGTAGATCCACCACAATAGTGCCCAAACAGACCCCTCACGCATTGGTCGTGCAACAGGGTCACTCCGGCGCCACTTCGATCATGGACGACACGAATACCCGAAAGGCCGAAGACGCATCATCGCAGCTACTGCGTCGTCGCCTCGTGCTCGCGCGCTCGGTCGCGCTGCTCGCCACCGGAACCGCTGCGGCCACCACCGGCTACGGCTTCCACCGCAGCCTGGGAGCACCCGATGTGAAGGTCGTGCCCGTCGCCCTGCGCCGACTGCATCCCTCGCTGGACGGGATGCGTATCACCATGGCCAGCGACCTCCATCTCGGGCCGTTCTTCGGCCGCTCCCACACCGCACGCATGGTGCGCATGATCAACGACACCTCGCCCGACATCGTCGCCATCGTGGGAGATCTCTCCGACGGCAGCGCCGACGACCTGGCCACCCACGCCGCGCCGCTCACCCGGCTGTCCTCAACCCACGGCGCCTTCTTCGTCACGGGAAACCATGACTACCGCCACGATGTCGACGCCTGGATCGCCACACTCGCCGACTTTCGCATCACCACACTGCGCAACACCCGGGCACTGATCAAACACGGGGGCGGAGCCATCGACCTGGCGGGCGTCACCGACGTCACAGGCCGGCAGAACCATGACGCGCCCGACTACGACAGGGCCCTCGGCAACCGCGATACCTCCCACCCCGTGGTCCTGCTCGCCCATCAACCTGTGCAGGTGCACCAGGCTGCCCGACACAAAGTCGATCTCCAACTGTCCGGGCACACACACGGCGGAGCGTTCTTCCCCGGCAACCTGCTCGTGCCACTGACCCAGCCCCTCACAGCGGGACTGACCACCATCGACCGTACACAGCTCTACGTCTCTCGTGGAGTCGGAGCATCCCTGCCACCCATCCGAGTCGGAGCACCACCCGACATCACAGTGATCGAACTGCGCAGGCAGTAACGCGCGTATGGGCTGTAGCAGCGTTCAGGACATGCCCAGATGCATTCCCCGGGTCCCCGTCAGCCACCTGGGTCGGATGCTGATGAAAGGGGTGCTAGGTCGTGTCCGCAATGTCAGGGGAGCCAGAGCTGTAGGCAGGCGATGGTGACCAGGGCCTGATAGTGGCGGGCAAGTTTGTCGTAACGGGTGGCGAGGGCCTTGTTGTGCTTGAGCTTGTTGAAGCAGCGCTCGACGACGTTGCGGCGCCAGTATGCGGCCCGGTCGAGTCGGCAGCGGCTTTCTCTTCGCCGGATACGGCCGTTGATCTGGTCGATCCGTTCCGGGATCGCGGCCTTGATGCCTCGCCTGCGCAGATAGGAGCGGATCTTCGTGGACGAGTAGCCCTTGTCCGCGACGACCTGCTCGGGTCGTGTCCTGGGCCGTCCGGGCCCGCACCGGCTCACGCTGATGCGGGCCATGACCTGCTCGAACTGCGTGCAGTCGTTGACATTGCCGGCGGTGATGGTGAAAGCGAGCGGTCGGCCCTGTCCATCACAGGCGAGGTGGATCTTCGTGGTCAGCCCGCCGCGGGACCGGCCGATCGCCTCACCCGGCCAGAGCCCCCTTTTCGGGCCCCGGCCGCATGCTGGTGGGCCCGCACGGTCGTGGAGTCGACGCATGCCACAGTCCAGTCGACGGCACCAACGGCGTCAGAGTGCTGTTGGACGTGGGCCAGCAGCCGGTCCCAGGTGCCGTCTGCCGACCAGCGGCGGAAGCGTTCGTAGACCGTCTTCCAAGGGCCGTAGCGTTCGGGCAGGTCCCGCCAGGCCGCACCCGTGGACAGCTTCCACAGGACACCGTTGACCACCTGACGGCGATCCCGCACCGGACGCCCCATCCGAGGCGGGGCCAGCAACGGCTCGATCACCGCCCACGACTCATCAGTCAGCTCATGACGACGCACCACGAACAGACCAACGCGACAACCACTTTGCGGACACGACCTAGGGCCTGTCTGACAATTTCCGTCGGATCAGCGAGCGCCCGCCTGGCCGGCAGCCCGGAGTGACCACCCGGCGGGCATTGCCGGGCAGGACCTACGAACGGCGGGCCAGCAGGTGGGAGTCGAGGAAACCCCGTTCAGAGGCCGGATCGTGGAGCAGCCGGGCGAAGGGAACAAGCCCGGCATCGGCCAGCAGTTCGGCGAGGCGGTCCGCCGGCCAACTGTAGGCAGGTGTCACCTTGTGGTCGAACTGGACCGGCTCCGGTCCGTCGGTCCCGAAGAAGGAGACCAGGAGCAGGCCACTCGGAGCCAGGACGCGTCCCTGCTCGGCGAGCAGCTTCGGGAGTTCTCCCGGAGGGGTGTGGATCATCGAGTAGTGGGCCAGTATGCCGCCGAGTACACCGTCTTCGATCGGCAGGGACTCCATCCGCGCCTCCTGGAAGCGCAGTGCCGGATGGGCCCGCCGGGCGTGATCGACCATGCCAGGGGAGAGGTCGAGTCCGAAGGCGTCCAGGCCCAGTTCGTGCAGCATGGCCGTCAGATGTCCGGGCCCGCACCCGACGTCCGCTGTCTGCAGGTTGCCTGTCGCGCGCACCAGTTCGGCGAAGGTGCCGATCATGGCCCGGGCAAACGGTTGTGTCTCCAGCCGGTCCGCGAACAGTGATGCGTACAGCTCGACGACTCCGTCGTAGGCCGCCCTGGTCTCGTCTTGATGATTCGCCACAGGCGGGACTCTATAGCCGGTCTGATCATTGATCTTGTGGCAGGTCGAGGTGAGCTGACGGATGCGGCGTGGGAGCGAATAGAGCCCTTGTTGCCGCGGGTGGGCGGACACGGTCGTCCGTGGCGTGATCACCGGCAGGTGATCAACGGGGTGCTGTGGCGGCTGCGGACCGGGGCTCCGTGGCGCGATCGCCCCGAGCGGTACGGCCCCTGGCAGACCGTCTACGAGCGGTTCGCCCGCTGGGAAGCGGACGGGACCTGGGCGAAGCTACTGGAACACGTCCAGGTCCGCGACGACGCAATGGGCCAGGTGGAGTGGACCGTCGCTGTCGATTCCACGATCAACCGAGCTCACCAGCACGCGGCCGGCGCCCGTAAAAAGGGGCCGCGTGCGGGGACGAACCGGAAAAGGGGAATCCGGGCCACTCGCAGGCGCGCCAGGCCCTCGGCCGATCCCGGGGCGGGCTGACCACCAAAGTTCATCTCGCCGTCGACGACCGCGGCCTCCCGCTGTCCATCACCCTCACACCCGGCAACGTCAACGACGCCACCGCCTTCGGCCAGGCCCTCGACAGCATCCGCATCCCGCGCGCCGTTACGGGCCGACCTCGCACGACACCGACGCGGGTGCTGGGCGACAAGGCATATTCCAGCCGGGCGATACGCCACCTGCTGCGGCGCCGGGGCATCGTTGCCACGATCCCCGAACGCCGCGACCAGTTGGCCAACCGCCTGCGACGTGGAACCCGCGGCGGCCGCCCACCCGCCTTCGATACTCGCTTTGGTGGTTGAGGGCATACGCGCGAGCGGCGACCGCGGCCGCCAGCACCGCAGCGGCCGTCGGCCGGGTGCCGGCAGCCTGGCGGGCCTGCTCGGCGAGGCGGGCCGCCGCTTTCGGAGCGCCGTAGTTGAGCGGCACCATGGCCTCCCGGGCGAGGACCCAGGCGTGAAGCTGGGGATCGCCGGATTCGGCGGCGGCCCGGGCGGCGGTGGCGAACCAGGCGCGGGATTCCTTACGGCTGCCCAGGTCGTGTAAGACGATCGCGGTCATTCCGGCCATCTGCCCGGCCGTGCGGCACAACCTGGCCCGTACCGGGGCGGGCTGCGGGACGGTGAGCAGCGGGCGCAGGGTCGTGAAGTCGGTGACCAGATCGGCCAGGACGCGTGTGGGGGCTTGGCCGTGGTAGCCGTACCCGTAGCTCTCGGCAGCGGCTTCCAGGTCGGCCAGGGCCTCGGGGGCGTCGGGGGAGAGGGTCTGGTCGAGGTCGGTCCGGGCGGCGGTGAGCGCGGCGAGGGCCGGAGCGGTGAGGCCGGCGGCCAGTGCGCCGCGCAGCAGGTTGCGGCGCTTCATCGGATCAACTCCATGGTGGCGTTCCGAGCTGAGAACGGCGGTGTCCTCCCAGGGTTGCGCAGCCAGTCCCAGGAAGGCACCGGGAATGCGCAGACCGCCAGAGATTCGCTCGACAGCGGCCAGCGCGGTGACAGCTGCGGTGCCCCGGGCGATCTGGCTGACGCGATCGGCTTTGAGCGCGCATGCTTCGGCGATCCGGTTGAAGGAGATCCCCGCGTCATGGGCCATGGCGAACACCGTGGTGAAGTCCCGCTCGCGCAGAGCCCCGACGAACGCCGGGTCGGCCAGCAGATGGCGCGGCACTTGAGCGGGTGACGGCGGTAAGTCGTCCACAAGTCCCCTGAATCGCGTGGAAGGACAGGCGTCAGTCCCCCGACCATACCCACCGTGGGGGCCCGTCACGGGGTTATCGCCAGCCCTTGCCGTGGCTGTACTGACGGGTGTCACGGCCGCGGCTGTCCGGGGTCCGGCCGACCGATCAGGAGGAGGGTCCTCATGCCCAGTCCCGTCCCGCCCTCGCCCGCCACGCCCGGGCCGCAGTCCGGCCGTCTGGTCCGTTCCCGGCAGCGGATCGTCGCCGCCCGCAACCGCAACGCCATCTCCTCGGACGGCGGCGGCACCGGCCGCAGCGACGGCAACGACTGACGATCGGGAGCCCCGACGCGATGACGGATCTGTCCATCGCGGCACGCCTGGGCGAGGACTTCCTCGCCCAGGCACTGCACCGCGAACGGCTCTATGTGCCGCGTGGTGTGTGGCACGCGGTCTCCGCCGACCAGGGCACCCGGTCCCTGCACGTCACCTGCGGCCTTCAGACCCACACCGCGACGTACCTGATGGCGTGGGTGTCCGAGCAGCTGCTCACGCACGAGGACTGACGCCGCGACCTGCCGCTGCACGCCGGGCCGGACGTCCAGGCCGACGCCGTGGACGGGATGCGCAAGCGGCTCGCCGAACTGATGGACGACCCGAGGCTGCTCGCCCGCTACCGGTCCGCGATGGACGGCCAGGCCGTCGGCCGCATGGTGCCAAGCCTGCCGTACATCGACGGCATCCCGGCGGACCCGTACCTGCGGGTGCGTCTGACCACCGCCCGCGCCGTGCTCGACGTCGGCGACGACGCCGCGACCCTGTCCGCCGCCGGAACCGTGTACGACTTCGCCCCCGAGGCAGAGGCGGTGCTGCGCCCGCTGGTCGACGGCCGCACCGTGGACCTGGCCACGCTCGCCGACACGGCCGGCCTCGCCCTGGAGGACGTCGCCGGGCTGATCCAGGAGCTCGTCGCAGGGCAGGCCGCCGTGGTGGGGAGCCTGCTATGACGGCACGACTCGCACTGGGCACCTACCGGTGCCGGGTGATCCCGGAGGCGGCTGCCTGTGCGGCCGCCTCCGGCGCGCACTGGATCGACACCGCCCCCAACTACGCTTCGGGCCGCGCCCAGGACTTGCTGGCTCCGGTCCTGGCCGCCCACCCGTCCCTGCGGGTCTCCACGAAAGCGGGGTACTTCACGGCGGCCACCGGCACCGACGCCGTGAACGCCGGTGTCCTCACCGAGGACCAGGCGGTGACCGGGCACAGCCTCGCCCCGGACTACGTGCGCTGGCAGATCCGCCGCAACCGTGAGCAGCTCGGACGTGAGCGGCTGGACCTGGTCCTGCTGCACAACCCGGAACGCGCACACCCCGGCGACCGTCTCGCCCTGCACCCGGCGATGCGGGACGCCTTCGTGATCCTGGATGAGGAGGTGGCGGCCGGGAACGTGGCCGGGTACGGGATCGCCACCTGGGCGGGTCTGGAAGAAGAAGCGCTCACGGTGGGGGAGATGCTCGCCCTGGCCGCCGAAGCCGTCGGCGGGCCGGAGCACCACCTGGTCGCGGTCCAGATGCCGGTCAGCCTGGTGATGATGACGCCGATCGTCCAAGCCCTGGACGGCCGGGGCCCGCTCCCGGCCGCCGCCGACGCGGGGCTGCGGGTGATGGCCTCCGCGCCGCTGCACGGCGGCGAGCTCCCCGGCATGGCAGACCAGGAGCTCGCCGACCTCATCCAGCCCGGCCTCACCCCCGCCCAGGCGTGCCTTCTCACCGTCGCGTCATGCCCCAGGAGTGACGGACGTCCTCATCGCCGCTTCCAGTACGCCACACTGGAGGGACGCGGCCGACGCCGTCGCCCAACCCTCCCTCGCCGCCAAGTTGCGGGAGATCACTCATGTACTCGCCTTCCCCTGACCCGGACACCGAACAGCGCATGCGCACCCACCACGCCCGCGCCGCGAAGGCCCTGGACGTCCGAGTCGAGCCGGACGGCGAGTTCTGGGGGTGGGCCGGACGCACCCTGGGCGCCCCGGCCCGCACCGCGGCCGGCGCCCCGGCGTGGCTACGGCTGGTGTCCGCACCGGCGGACAAGGCATCAGGGAAGCTGTGGGACGGCGCCCGGGCCGCACAGCACGCTTTCGGCGACCTCGACGGGCACCGGCCCGAGCTCCTGGCCGTGCACGACGCCGTCGACGACGGCACCGCCTACCGCGCGGAGCTGTCAGCCCGCCTCGACCAGCCCGTCCTGTCCGACGACCCGATCCTCCAGCACGACCTCCAGCTGCCCCGCTCCTGGTGGGCCGACCTGACCAAGACACTGGAGAAAGTGTCGGCAACCGTCACCGCCCGTGTCGCCGTACGTCAGCAGTACATGGACCGGGCCATCCCCGAATTCGTCGGCATCCCGACCCCCGCCGTGACCAACTGGACCACCGCCCACGCCGACCTGCACTGGGCGAACCTCACCAAGCCTCTGCGGCTTCTCGACTGGGAAGGCTGGGGGCAGGCCCCCGAGGGGTTCGACGCCGCCATGCTCTACGCCTACTCGCTGCTCCAGCCGGACGTCGCCGCCCGCGTCCGTGCAGCCTTCCCTGTCCTGGGCAGCCCGGCCGGGCTCGCCGCCGAAGCGAGCGTGTGCGCCCAACTGCTGCAGACCGTGGCCCGGGGTGACAACCTCACCCTCGAAGACCGGCTCCGGGAATGGTCCGGGGAACTCCGCCGTCGCTGAGTCCGCCAACCTCTCCACAACTGAAGGCCAGCCGACCGGGGCCGGCATACGACACGGGCCCGGCCCCAACAGAGTCGGAGGGCCGGGCCCGTGTCGTACGCGTAGCCGAAGACTGCCACGGTTCTTCGCGGCTCCTGCGCGCGGGCGGCTAGCTGGCCGCGCACGGAAACCGGGTTCACCAGGTGTCCGTCCCGCAGGCCAAGGCGTCAGGGAAGCTGTGGGACGGCGCCCGGGCCGCACAGCACGCTTTCGGCGACCTCAACGGGCACCTCCCCGAGCTCCTTGCCGTGCACGATGCTGTCGACGACGGCACCGCCTACCGGGCGGAGCTGTCAGCCCGCGTCGACCAGCCCCTCCTGTTCTACGACCCGATCCTCCAGCACCACGTGCAGCTGCCCGGCTAGGTTCTGTCTCTTTGGTCAGCGTCGGGTCCAGATGAGGATGCCTGCGAGGTGGAGTGCGGCCTGGTAGGCGATTGCCAGTTTGTCGGTTCGTGTGGCCAGGCCGCGCCACTGCTTGAAGCGGTTGATGCACCGCTCGACGGTGTTCCGCTGCTTGTAAGCCTCGCGGTCGAAGCCGGGCGGGCGGCCACCGAGTCGGCCTCGCCGCAGGCGGTGGCCGACTTGGTCGGACGGCTGCGGGATGACCGCGCGGATACGCCGGCGCCGCAAGTGGCTGCGGATGGCACGTGAGGAATACGCGCGGTCGGCCAGAACGGCCACGGGCCGGGTCCGGGGCCTACCGGGGCCAGCGCGGGGCACGCGGATGCGGGACATCACCGTCTCGAAGGCGGGCGCGTCACCCGCCTGGCCTGCGGTGACGACGAAGGCGAGGGGCCGTGCGTGGCCATCTGCGGCCGGGTGGACCTTGGTGCTCAGCCCGCCGCGGGAGCGTCCGAGCGTGTGATTGGCCGGCTCGCCGCGGTGGGCCGCCCCTTTTTGAGCGCTCCGGCGGTGTGCTGGTGAGCCCGGACGACCGTGGAGTCCACTGACACCGTCCAGTCGATGTCGTCATCGGCGTCCGCCGCCGCCAGGACGGCGGCAAGGATCATCTCCCAGGTGCCGTCGATGGCCCATCTGATCAGCCGTTTGTGGGCGGTCTGGAATGAGCCGAGCTCGTCGGGTAGGTCCCGCCATGGCGAGTTGGTGCGGTATTTCCACGCGATGGCCTCAAGCGTGCGGCGATGGTCTGCCCACCGCCTGCCGCGGGCCGGATCGGCCGGCATGAGCGGCGCGATCCGGTCCCACATCGCATCAGTGATCACTAATCGGACAGGCACATCTGATCAACTGACCAACCCATCAAAGAGACACGCGCTAGCCCGAAGGCGGAGGTGGGGGGGACAGGTACCGTGCTTCCAGGCGGGCGGATGGCGGCGACGCCGGTGCAGAAGTGGGACTGCGCACCGTGGGCGTGCTGACGACGGGAGTGTCATGGGAGTCGCGACGGCGACGGTCCGCGCGGTGAACGAGTTGACCGCGCGGTGGGCGGGTGTGCCGGAGGGCGGCACGGTGTTCTCGGCGGCGGGTGTGTGGCCGCTGCTGGCCCACCTGGCGGACGGGGCCGCGGGCGAGGCGCGGACAGAACTGGCGGAGGCTCTCGGGATCGACGCCGGGCAGGCAGCCGGCGCCGCACGCGAGTTGCTTGCCGCGATGGGCGCCATGCGAGGTCTGGACACGGCGCTGGGGCTGTGGACGCAGCGCACGCTGGAGCTGCGGGAGGAGTGGGAGGCGGGCC
The DNA here is from genome assembly GCF_043079125.1 of Streptomyces sp. NPDC015242. Taxonomy (NCBI): domain Bacteria; kingdom Bacillati; phylum Actinomycetota; class Actinomycetes; order Kitasatosporales; family Streptomycetaceae; genus Streptomyces; species Streptomyces sp. NPDC015242. The sequence goes on from NZ_JBIBUF010000013.1 coordinate 112,567, forward strand.
TGTCGGCCGACGTCCACGGGGTGCTCACCGGGGACCGCGCGGCCGACCATCGAGCGCTGGACGCGTGGACGGCGAAGCGTACCGGTGGGCTGATCGACCGTATGCCGGTCACGCTGACCGAGGACTCGGAGATGGTGCTGGCGAGTGCGCTGACCATGCGCACACAGTGGCTGAGCCCGTTCACCGAGGTGCCGTTGGAGACGGCGTACGAGCCCTGGGCCGCCGAACCGAGGCTGGGGCTGCAGCGCTCAAGTGCCGTACTGGACCGGATCGGGGTGGCGGACACACCCGGCGGACACGTCACCGAACTGAAGGTGCTGGGGAACAACGCCCTGGACGTGCACCTGCTGCTCGGCGAGGAGAACATGAAGCCGCGGCAGGTGCTGGAAGCCGGGGTCGGCATCCTCGCGGGCCGGTACCCGGTCGTGCCGGGACCGCTGTTGCCCTATGGGGACGTCGGCCCCGGCCTGCGCGTGGAGAAGCTGCGCAACACCCGGCCCGAGCCGCCGTGGCTGGAGGTGACGACCGTTGCGTACGACATGAACGCGAGCCACGATCTGCTGAAGCTGCACCGGTTGTTCGGTCTCACGACGGCTCGGGACCGTTCGCGCGGACACTTCCCCGGCATCAGCGGCTTCCCGCTCGCCATCGGGTCGGCCGAGCAGAACACACGGGCCAAGTTCGGCGCGTCGGGTTTTGAGGCTGCCGCGGTGACGGCGTTCAGCGCGGTCGCCGGGGGCCTACCCGACCTCCGCTACGTCACCACCCGGATCAGTGCCGTCTTCGACCGGCCTTTCGGCTTCCTCGCCCTGCATCGCCACACGCGCTTGGTGCTGACAGCGGGCTGGGTCACGGACCCCCTGCCGTGCCCCGAGTACGGCTGGGAGGACGAGGGAGTGCTCTGAGGACCCTTCTGGACGAAGGGCGGATCAACATGCGCGGGAGCCCCTCTCAACAATTACTTGGCTAGCCACATAAACGGTGCTACGTTTATGTGGTCGGCCACAGAATGTGGTCGGTGTGGCATCTCACTCCGAGGAGAGCAGTCATGAAGGCCATCGTTTTCGACACGTTCGGCGGCACCGAGGTCCTGCACGAGGCGGACATCGACGTTCCCCAGCCCGGCCCCGGCCAGGTCCGGGTTCGCGTGCGGGCCGTCGGCGTCAACCCGGTGGACGGCAAGATCCGGTCCGGCGGGATGGAGGCCATCTTCCCGACCACGCTGCCCGCCGTGCCCGGTGGGGAGATCGCCGGTGTGGTCGACGCCGTCGGCGAGGGCGTCGACCACCTGAAGGAGGGGGACGAGGTGCTGGGCTGGTCCGACACCGGCAGACACCCCGGTGTAGTCACCCGGCACTGCAGCCGCCCTCGCGGCGCGCCCGGAGGCCGGGTGCCGCTGCGAAGGCTTTCCGGGTTAGCGGCCGCTCCAATGGGTGGCGCCGGGGATGGGTGCGGCGAGGCACCGGCGGGCGGGTGAGGGCGGGGGGATGCGCGCGGAGCCGAGTGCGTCCTTGAAGGCGGCCAGGAGTTCCTCGACACGCGTGATGGCCGGCGGTGGACCTTCGCTGACGGGCGGTTTGCTGGGGGGTGTGCTGGCGGCGGTGTCGGGTGTGGCTGCAGGTTGTGCTGTGGCTTCGGCTTCCCACAGCGGTAAGAAGTAGGCGGGTTCGCCGTCCAGGAGCTGGATGAGGCGATGGACGTCTTCCCAGTCGCCGGTGGCCGTGCCGTTGAGCAGGGCGGCAATGTGGTCCTGATCGAGTTCGTTGCCGCTGGTGACGGCGATGGCCCAGGGAGTGGGACTGCCTGCACGCTGGTGCAGGAAGCGCAGGGCGGAGGCGAGTGATGTGGGCCTGGGCTGACTTTCGCGTCGGGCACTGGATGCCTTCCAGACGCGGCGCAGGACTTCCGGGTCTGCGCCGCACGCGCGGGCGAGCACTGCGAGTTTCTTCCAGGCGGGTAAGCGCTCGCCGTTCATCAGTCTGGAGAGGTAGCTGGCCGACAGGCCGGTGCGGCTGGCGAGGGTTCGGAGGCTGAGTCCGGAAGCACGCTGGAGGCTGCTGAGGACCGTGGCCAGGTCCTGTCCGGCAAGGGGGGAAAAGTAGGCCGCCGCAGTGCTCGGGGGTGGCGCGGTGGGTGACCGGCCGTCGCCGGCGCTGTCAGGGTCACGGGGCGGAACGGCGCCGGGGCGCGAGGCCGGGCGTGGCGATGGGGGCGCCGCCGGGACGGGGCGTGATGTGCGGCGGGTGGGCAGGGACCACTTCTTGCGCGCGGTGTCCTCTCCAATGCCGAGCACTGCGCCGATGCGTTCCCATGACGCGCCGCGCTGCTTGGGTGCGGGCCACCATGAGGGGCGTGAGGTGTTCGGCGAGGACCTGGAGGCGCACCATCTGCTCCAGGGGCGCGGACACGGGCGTCTCCGGCTGGTCGAGCGCATCCAGGATGCTGTGGGCTGCGCGAGCGATCTGGGTCAGCTGCATACGCAGGGCCTGGTCGAACTCCTCGGTGTCCGGCGGATCCGCAGCGGCCTGGCGCTGCCGGTGGGCTGCCTGGCGGCACTTGGTGCTGCAGTATTCGCCGGGCCGGCCGGTGGCTTGATGACGCCGCTGGGCGCCGCAGTGCTTGCAGGTGGGGTGCGAGAAAGTGTGCCCCATCGTGGCATTTTTCCTCTACCGGTGACTTTCCCGGGCGACGAAATGGGGATCGTCGCCCGGGATTTGTGACGGAGAGCGGTGTGGGAGCATCCGTTTCGTCGTGCGGATGCAGGTAGATCACGTCGCAGACCGAGGGGACGTCGGCCTGGGGATGATCAGGTCACAGGGGGCTCTCCGCGCCGGGCACGCCAAGTGATGACCGCCCACAACGCCACAGTGACCAGGGCGGTCACCAGCTCCACGGCGCCATTCGAGCCCGGTACGACGAGGAGGACCGGAGTGCCTGCCGCAGCGGGGGAATGCGGCACGGGCGGCGTGGTGACCGGTGTTGCCTCAGTGTTGACGGGCGTGTCGCCCCGGACTGCAGCTTTGTTATGGTCATGCGCGGAGCGACGCCAAAGGCGTTTGATCCCGCGCTCGAAGGGGGATCCAGACAAGGGCTCTCCTAGATCGAGATGCTGTGGGGCGCGAACCCGGGACCTGGAAAGCGCGGGAGGCACCGGTGAACACCACACCCCCTGCACAGCCTCGCCGTGCTACCGGGCATCTTGGCTGAGCACCAGTCCGGCGCACCCGCGCAGCCTGTCGGCCCGGGCCTCTCCGACGCAGTCGAGCGGCAGACCAGGACGATGCGGGAGCTGAGCCGGCGGGCGTTCCCGGAGTCGAGCACGGCCTCGGACAACCAGCTACTCCCGATCCAGGCGGCCCGCAACCAGCGTGGCCGCAAATCCGAGCACGTGCCGGGTGATGTACGGCTGGCCACTGAAGTCGACGGTGCGCGAGGCTCTCCGGTGGTGGTTGTCACTGCGTGGCGTGACGGACATGCGCTCGGCGCCGCTGCGGCGGTGACCGATGCGGGCCCCGGAGAACCGCCCGGGGCCCTGTCGTGCGGCCGGGCCATCGGCCCTCGCGCTCCATGGCCTCTGTCTCTCACGTCGCAAGGGGCAGCGGCAGGTCCAGCGAACCGCCGCGCAGGGTCGCCGAGGGCCGGTGACGCATGGTCCTGCTCGGCGCGAGGGGTCGCCGGGGTGGTGCCGTGTGCCGGGCCCTCACCCAGGAACTGGACTGGCTGCGCGGCTGCTCGGTGCCCCGGATCGCTGGGGTGGCCCGGACCGTCGCTGATGCCGGATGGACCGTGACCGACGTCAAAGCCTGGCTGCACTTCCGCAGCGAGGCGGCCCGGCCCTCCGGGGCTCGGATCTGCTCGCCGTGCTGCTGGCCGGTGCCGAGACGGTCCTCAACACCCCCAGAAGCGGGCCGCCGCGATCGAGCAGTGGCGCGGCGCCCAGGACGCGCTCGCCAAGGTCAGGGAGGTGGCGAATGGCGGCCGCCACCAGTATCAGGACGACGTCGCCGACGACCAGGCCACGCGGCGGCTTCCCCACCCAGCCAGGCCGGCGGCCTGCCACGCCGACTCGGTGCGCAGTACGGGCGGCAGTTCGCGCCCTGCCGCCCGTCCGAGCCGGTGGCTACGCTGCCGTGTATGTCGAAGCATCGTCAGTGGCCGGGCCCGAAGGGGCAGTCGTACGTTGCCGCGCCGGAGCTCCCGTCGTACGACCGGCCGCCGGCCTCGGACGTGACTATCGTGCGTCCCGACGGCACGCAGGAGACCCAGCCAGCCCTGGCCCCGAAGCTGTCCCGGGGCTCGTACGACCCCACCCGTCAGCCCCAAGAGGCGGGGAAGTCGGCGAAGAAGTGCACCAGCTGTGACGGAGCGTTCAAGGAAGGGCAGCGCAAGGAGCGCCGGTATGACTGTCCGTGCCCGCTGGGGAGAACGCCGTGGCGCTGTGCTGCTCCCCCCTCCACGGTTCCCCGGTCGCGCTGGCCAGGGAGTCGAGGAGCTCTCCGAAGGTGATCTTCTCGTCGTCGTAGTCGAAGGTCATGGCGGCGGCGAGTGCTTCCCACCGGTCGGTGCTGCGCCCGCAGTGGTCCAGCAGGATCTGCAGGGCGACTTCGGGTTCGTGGCGGGCGAGGATTTCGTCGGCGGGGATCTGGCGCAGGTGCTCCAGGGTGCGGTAGCGGGATTTCACGACGGCGCGGTAGACGTCCCGACGTGACCAGAGCCCTTCGGATTCCGGGGCATCGAGCCAGGACTGCAGCACGGCGGCCGGGTCGGGGTGACGGTCGAGCTCGTCGTCGGTGAGCAGCCGCAGCACGGCTTCGTTGGTGTCGGCCGGGGCGAGGGCGGCCGCGGCCGTGTGCAGCCAGTCGGGGACGTCGTTCTGGTGGCCGATCCAGGCGAGTTCGAGTGGGTGCAGCCCGGGGAGGGTGTCGGTGACCGCGGCGGGCGGGGTGTGCGGGTTGCCGGCGAGTGCGGTCAGCGCGGCGACGCGCCGGTGCTGGTAGTTGTGCTCCAGGAGACGGACCGGACTGAGCAGGTCAGTGTCGGCGGTGATGCGGGACAGGCGAGGGCTGGGCGGGGTGGAGACGACGGCGGGTTGTTCCAGCGTGGCCAGCAGCGCGCAGGCCTTGGCCAGGTGCGTGGGGTTGGTGCTGAGCAGGGCCAGGTCCTCGGCGATCGCGACGGCCCGATGCTTGTGGTCGTCGTTGCGCGGTGGGGTGAGCAGGCGGCCGCGGCGGACGCATTCGTCGGCGGCCGCCTGCAGCTGGGTGGCTGCGATGTCGGTGAGGCGGGGGTTGTAGCGGACCCGGTTGGCGATGTGGTGGAGCCGGTGGCGGGCGTTCACGCCCGGCTTGGGCAGGCCGGCCATCTCCGGCAGGCACAGGGCGGGCAGGCAGGCCCGCAGCAGGGCGGTGTCGAGAGCAGGCTCCGGCTCGGGCTGGTCGGCCGGGTCGTCGTCCGGGTCTGCGGTGAGGGAGGAGCTGCTGGACGCCATCATGCGGCTGCGGCGTGCCTCCACCTCGGCCTGGTCCAGCAGGAGGTGCTGGACGGCGGTGCCGAGGGTGGGGTGTTCGACCAGGTCGTGCCAGCGGTCGGGGCAGGTTGCGAGGATGCGCCAGGGAGCGCCTTCGCCGAACTCGTGGGGCAGGCCACGGTCGACACGTTGTGCGAACTGCCATTCCTCGTGCTGGGGGTCCTTCAGTAGCCGGGCGAGTGGGGTGAGGGCGTGCTCCAGGACGGCGTCGAAGAGCGCCGGAGGGATGGGTGGGGCCGGTTCGGCGTCCGGCCGGTACCGGTGGCGGCCTGGGTCCCAGTCGGTGACGACGTCCTCGAGGTCGGTGTCGTGCATGCCGGATAGCAGGCCGATCGCGGCGTTGACCTGGTCGGGGTGGCGGGCCAGGCCGATGACCAGGCCCGGCGTCGGGCGGTGGGTGCGCAGGATCGTCGGCAGGTCGCCGGCCACAACGACGCCCTGGCTGGCGAGTTCGGCGAGCTGCTTGTCGTCGGCCTGCTGGAGGAGTTGGCGGCGCAGTCTGGGGCGGGTGACGCGGCTGAGCAGGACGGGCAGAGCGTCCGCGAGGGCCTTGGCGCGGCGTTCCTCGCCGCGGCTGTCGACGCCGTAGGGGGTGAGGGAGGTCGCGCACAGCGCCTCGACCACCGTGGGGAGCGCCTCGTCCGGCAGTGCCTCGTTCACGGCGAGCTGCTGCCACAGCCAGTACGTCCCGGCGGTCACCATGCTCTCCGAACCCTCCCAGGCTGCGACCTTGTGTGACCGTATGGTCACTGCATTGCTGGGGGTGACGCTACGCGGTGACGGCCGCCCACCGGCCCGGAACGGTGAATTGCGCCGTCAGATCGCTCGGGGCGTAGGGGAAGGGACCCGGCCGGTCCGCTGCCGCGAGACCAGCCGGGCCGACCATCAGACGAGGTCGAGCTCGGCCAGCGTTGTGAGCCCGAGCGTCATGGAAGCAGCGAAGTTAGCAGCAGGCGACCACTGTGCGGTCGGCATCAACGACCCCGCGCAGATTGTATTTATTTGCCGGAAAGGTGCCGAACAACATGCGGCACAAGCGTTCCGTTTGCCGTAGGACAACTTGCGAATGCATAAAAATCACATCAATTTATGGTACCGAAGTGGGCCAAACCGATGCAAAGCTAACGATCTACAGGAGAAGCGATCTGCCCAAAATGCGGGCACAGTTAACAGGAAGCGCCCGACTCCCGGTCAGTGCTTTCTGTTTCGGTCGTTCAGGAAAGGGCGCGTAAGGTTCGGATAGCACCGGTATGTGCTGCAATTATCCAGTTTACTGAGTTAACAAGGCTTGAAGCAGCCAGAAGAGGTATGGCTGATTCCGTGCCGCATGGGAAGAAAGTTTCCGGGCATAGCGCGCTGACTTGTGTGCTTCTTGTGACAGGTTGTGAGGTCTCGGTGACCGTTGGGGTCGTCGGGTCTGACTTCCTGTGGGGGGAATTCATGTATCCACGTGCCTTCGGCACGTCTGGCAGACGTGGTCGCAAATCGTTGCGCTATGGGCTTGTTGCCGGACTGGCCACGCTGGCGCTGATCGCTCCGACATCGTCGGCATCTGCCGCGCCGACACCCGACGATCCGGGCCAGACCTCGGCGTGGGGTAAGAAGACCGACTTCCAGGTTCCGCCGGTCAAGGTCGGTACGAACAAACCGGTACCCGGGGAGGCCGAGCTCGAGCCGACAACGGAACAGGCTGCGTGGCGGGCGGAACAGAAGCAGCGCGCCCGCACCGGTGAGACCAACAACCCGTCCAAGGCGCCGTCGGCCTCAGCGCAGACCCAAGCGGCGACGACGGTGTACGTCCCGGAGGACCAGGGCGCGGTGCCCTGGCACAAATTCAGCGAGTTCCGGATCACCGACTCGCTGGTAGCGAGAATCAACCTCTCCACCGGCAACCTGATGCTCGCCGCCACCGACTTCGAGATAGCCGGCGTGGGGCAGAAACTGCGTCTGGCGCGGACCTACAACTCCTTCGACGCGCCGTGGGGCAAGGTGTCCCAGCGGTGGTGGCAGGAGTACGAGCGATACCTGCACCTCTTCACCAACGAGGTCGTTCTCTACGACGCCACCGGCGCCACCGTCCGATTCACCAAGAACGCCGACGGCACCTTCACCACGCCCAAGGGCTACTCGAAGGACCTGAAGAAGAACGCCGACGGCACCTACACCCTGACCGACCGCAAGTCCGGCTCGAAGGACACCTACGACGAGCACGGCACGCTCACCAAGGTGACGGACAAGAACAAGGGCGCCATCACCGTCGACCAGCACGACGAGGGTGCCGAGCACAAGGGCTTCAAGCTCACCGAGACCCGATCCGGACGCTGGGTCGACCTGGTCAAAACGGACGCGAGTCAGTGGCAGGCCAAAGACCACACCGGCCGCACCGCCGTCTTCGACCTCAATGCAGCCGGCGACCTGGCGAAGACCACGGACACCGAGGGCAAGGCGACCCTCTTCGGGTACGACTCCTCACAACGGCTGACGAAGATCACGACACCCGAGGGGCGCGTCACGGTCTTCGCCTACGACGACCGCAACCGTGTGCGGTCCATGCTGAGGGCCACCGACTTCAACGGCTCCGGCCACACCGGGCCCACCTACACCTACGCGTACTCCAACGCCGATCCCTCCGCAGCCGGAATCACGACGGTCACCGACCCCGAGCAGCACGCCACGAAGTACGAGCACAACGCCGACGGTGGCGTCACCAAGGTCACCGACGCTCTCAACCATTCGCGCAAGCAGACCTTCGATCCCAACCACAACATCGACACCGCTGAGGACGCCATGGGCGTCGGCGGTGCCACCGGGAACATCACGGACTACGGCTGGGACTCCCGCAACAACCCCACTTCGGCAAAGCTGCCCACCGGGGCCACCGCATCAATGACCGGGTACCAGACGATCTCCGGGGCAGACCTGCCCGGCACGCTCACCAGTGCCGACGGCGAGAAGACCGACTACACCTATGACACCGCGGGCAACACGAAGTCCGTCGCGGTCACGGGCACCGGCGGAGGCAAGCGGACCTTCGACTACAACCCGGCCACACCGACCTGCGGTGGTTTCGAAGGCCAGATCTGCAAGGCCACCACAGCCATGACGGCAACCAAGTCCGTCTCGACATCGTTCACTTACGACGCCAAGGGCAACCTGTCCAAGGTCACCCCGCCCGCCCCACTCGGCGCCACCACATACACCTATGACGCACAGGGCCGCCCCGAGACGGTCACCGACGGTCGCGGCATCAAGACGGTGTACCAGTACGACAACCGCGACCGCGTCATCCTGGTGTCCTCCACCAATGCCACCGTGCGCTACCACTACGACGGCGACGGCAACCTCAGGCAGCGCGACGACAGCACCGGCGTGACGGCCTACCAGTTCGACCCGCTCTCCCGGGAGACCATCCGCACGCTGCAGAACGGCTCGCAGACCATCCTCACCTACACCCCCGCAGGCAACGTCGACACCTACGAGGACCCGGCCGGTCTCACGGACTACACCTGGGACGAAGCCAACAGGCTCGTGGAGCTGAAGGACCCGACCGGCAAGACCACCACGTACAAGTACAACGCCAACGACTTCCGAACCACGACGACCTACCCCGGCGGAACGGTCCAGGAGATCACCCCGGACAAGTCCGGCCGACCTGAGAAGATCAAGGCGACCTCGCCCAAGGGCACCCTGGTCGACCTCGCCTACTCCTACTCCAACGCCGGTACGGACGGCACCAAGATCCGCACCCGCACCGACGCCGCCACCGGCCTCAAGACCACCTACACCTACGACAGCGCCGGCCGCTTCTCCTACGCCAAGGAGGAAAAGGGCACCACCCTCAACTCCTCCTGGCAGTACTGCTACGACCTAGCCGGCAACCTCACCAGCCAGGGCGTCGACCCCGGCTGCCCCCGCGGCACCACCTACACCATCAACGACGCCCAGCAGATCACCGCCAAGAACGGCTCCACCACCAACTGGTCCTACGACAAGATCGGCAACGAAACCGCCGGCGCCTCCACACCCGAGGGCACCCGCACCGGCGAGACCTGGTCCGACTACAGCCAGCTGACATCGCTCACCGTCGCCGGCAAGACCTACACCGGCCAGTACGGCTCCACCGACCAGAGCGAGCGCATCAAACTCGGCGACACCTTCTTCCACAACGGCCCCCTCGGCCTGTCGGCCAAGACCACGGCTGGAATCGACATGGGATTCAACCGGGAACCCGGGGGCACCTTGAACTCCATGACGACCGGGGGCAAGTCGTACTACTACCTCACCGACGCGATCGGATCCGTCGTCGCGCTCGCCGACGAGACCGGCACCAAGGTGAACAACTACGCCTACAGTCCCCGAGGCGTCGAGCGTGCCACTACCACCGAGAAGATCTCCCAGCCCTACCGGTTCGCCGGCGGCTTCCAGGACCCGACCGGCCTGTACCACTTCTCGGCCCGTTACTACGACCCCAACATCGGCCGCTTCACCAGCCCCGACCCCTCCGGCCGGGAAAAGAACCCCTACCTCTACGCCGAAGGCGACCCCGTCAACCGCATCGACCCCGACGGAACGCTGTCGTTCGGGCCAGCTCTGGACGCACTCTCACTCGGCAACGATGCAGCAACCGTGGGCAAGGCATGGAACGCAGCCCTAGACGGCGACTTCGGCAGGGCTGCCGGTATCACCTTCGGTCTGGCCTTCGGCAAAGCGGTTGAGGGAACCTGCATCGGCGTAGCCGGGGCTCTCACGGGAGGTACCGGAGCAGCGGTTGCCGCTGTCCCCTGCATGGTGGCCGGTGAGTATGCCGGCTCTTTCGCCGAAGAACAAACTGTTGAAGCCTGGTCATAGTTAGCCCGGCACGGGGCGGCGTCACCCAGCGCCGCCCCGTTTACATCGAGGAGAACTCGTGATTCCAATCGCCTCAGAAGGTAAAGGGTGGTGGATTCCCGAAGGGTGGGGACCATTCATCTTTATCGCCGCCGTCGCGTGCGTATTCGGAATTATCCTCTATTATCGAAAACAACAGAAGTGAGGCGTATCCGACGGCGAGTCGCTGCAATGCTTTTCGTGGCAGGGTGCGTCACAGGAGCAGGCATGGTGATCGCCCATATGCCTAGATATCTCGCTGTCATGTTCTCAAGCCTGCTGTTTCTGGGTTCCTTCCTTGCCCTCCGACATGACGAGCCGAATACGTAACTTGACTTCGCTCACTGACACCCGGAAGTGCGCCGGCGTCAGAGCGGCCTCAGCGGGCCGCTCAACGGTGTGCCGGCGTCCCTGAAGTCGCCGACTGCCTGTGATCACGTTGGCCGGTTCGGTCGTTGTGTGGATCAGTAAAGCCCTTCGCGGGATCGTGGATCGGAGACGGACGGCCGCCGCTGTGTCAATGGAAGGAGGTGGCACTGATCCTGAGCTGAGGGTCATGTGCCACCTCAGGGCGGCCGGGTCGCTGTGAAGATGTGGAGGTTGTGTATCAGTGCTGCATTTTTGAATCCTGCAGGAAAGGATCTTGGTTATCTGACTGCTGAGAGATTCTTGTATTCATGGGGGCAATGCTTGTCGAGGCAGTCATGGTTGCTGTCGCGCGTTGGTGCCAGAAGTGAGGCATGTCAATGAGAAACGAATCAAAGCCAATCCTGCGTATTCTGGCCTACTACCTCATTGGACTCGCGACGGTCATGGCTATATCGGTCATCGTCATGCTTGTGATGGGAGCCAGGCTCACAGGTATTCACGCGGCACCGTTGGTCGCGGCGGGTTTCGGTTTGCTATTGCTCCGCCATGCCAAAAGGCCCAGTTGAGTTCCAGTCAGTGAGCATTTTCAGCGTGACCATCTATCAGGTGACAGCTCCGGCGCCTCTGGCGTCAAGCACTTGCCGGGGAGGCAGTCAGTTGAAAGCGTCGGTCATGCAGTCCACCCGGCAGTCGGCAGCCTCATAGCGCTGCCGGAGGGCGGCAGCTGCTTCTTCGCGTTCCACAAAGCGGTACCCGTAGTGCTGGCGCGCCACCCTGGTCACGTCTCCGACCGTGACGATGGCCGGTTCGCCATGTGCAGCGCGTCGACGCGCTCCGGCGATTGCCATGTCCGCAGAGCGCAGCAGGTTTCTGGAACGATCCCGGATCACGGCTGCTTGGGCGCGTTTCGCCGAGAGGGGACGCAGGACACGTCCTCTCCAGAGGCAGCCGGCGGCGACAAGGATGAGACCGAGCGCTACGAACAGGAGTCCACCTGGGGCGTGAGGTCGCATCTATTTAGACGCCGTTTCTTATGGCGTGATCGCTCGTTGATCGGTGCATGACGGATCTCGTTGAGCGGTTGGTGCCGGACGAGTTGTGGGTCTTGTTCA
>NZ_JBIBUF010000014.1:0-120918 GCF_043079125.1 Streptomyces sp. NPDC015242
GGCGTTGACTTTTGGCACGCTGTTGAGTTCTCAAGGAACGGTCGCTTCCTTTGTACTCACCCTCTCGGGCTTTCCTCCGGGCGCTTCCCTTCGGTGTTCCAAACTCTATCAGTGTTTTTCCGACCCTCTGACCACCGTCCTGCAGGCATGCAGAAGGTGACCCAGAGATAGGATCTGACGAGTTTGGTTGCTGCCGGGCCAGGACGCGTGCGTCGCTCAGCCCCAAGCAGGAGTACGACTGTACACGCGGCGGCGGAGCGGGTGCAAATCGATATGCGGTATGGTCTAGACCACTTCGAGGTGCTCGCGCGGAACCGGCACTTCAGGTGACATACGCTGCTGAACAGTGTGCCGTCCGGTACCTACAGGGACGGCCATATCGATCTCCACCCCTGGGAGGCTTCCCATGACCACCGTGACGTCCCCGCTCGCAGGACGCGCCATCGGACTGGCAGCCGTGCCGGATCCGGTCTTCTCCCAGGCCATGGTCGGCCCGGGTACAGCGATCGACCCCGTACGTGAGCCCTCCGAGGCCGTCTCACCCGTGGACGGCGTCATCGTCTCCCTCCACCCGCACGCGTTCGTCGTCGTCGACGAGAGCGGACACGGCGTGCTCACCCACCTCGGCATCGACACCGTGCAGCTCAACGGCGAGGGTTTCGAGCTGCTGGTGAACAAGGGCGACACCGTGCGGCGCGGGCAGGGCATCGTGCGCTGGAACCCGGCCGCCGTCGAGGCCGCCGGCAAGTCCGCGGTCTGTCCCGTGGTGGCGCTGGAGGCCACGGCCGAGGCCCTCTCCGATCTTCGCGACAACGGCGATGTGAAGGCCGGCGACAGTCTCTTCCTCTGGAAGTGATGTCAGTGCCGTCGCATGACGGCGAGTACGACAACCAACGCGGCGGCGGGGCCCGCCGCACTATCGGAGACGGGTGAGATGGAGACAACGCTGCGAGGCGTCGGCGTCAGCCACGGTGTGGCGATCGGCGAGGTTCGGCATATGGGAACGGCGGTGCTGGAGCCGCCCGCGAAGCAGATACCGGCGGAGGAGGCGGAGCGCGAACAGGGGCGCGCCCGCAAGGCCGTGGAGGCTGTGGCCGCCGACCTGATGGCGCGTGGCAATCTCGCCGGGGGCGAAGCCCAGGCGGTGCTCGAGGCGCAGGCCATGATGGCTCAGGACCCCGAGCTGATGGCCGACGTGGAGCGGCGGATCGCCGTCGGCAGCACGGCGGAGCGGGGCGTGTACGACGCCTTCGCGTCCTACCGCGAACTGCTGGCGAACGCCGGTGAGTACCTCGCGGGTCGCGTGGCCGACCTCGACGACGTGCGGAACCGGATCGTCGCCCGTCTGCTGGGAGTCCCGATGCCGGGTGTCCCGGACAGTGACGAGCCCTACGTGCTCGTCGCCCGTGACCTAGCGCCGGCCGACACGGCGCTGCTCGACCCGACCCTGGTGCTCGGTTTCGTCACCGAGGAGGGGGGTCCCACCAGCCACAGCGCGATCCTGGCCCGGGCGCTCGGCGTTCCGGCCGTGGTGGCACTGCCGGGTGCGGGTGAGCTCGCCGAGGGCACGATGATCGCTGTCGACGGCAGCACCGGTGAGATCTTCGTGGAGCCGAGCGACGAGAAGAAGGCTCAGCTCGAAGCCGCTGCGGCCGAGCGGCGGGCGGCGCTGGCCGCTTCCACCGGGCCCGGCGCCACGGCGGACGGGCACAAGGTGCCGCTGCTGGCGAACGTGGGCGGCCCCGCCGATGTGCCGGCCGCGGTCGAGGCCGGTGCTGAGGGTGTGGGTCTGTTCCGTACCGAGTTCCTCTTCCTGGACGACAGCAAGCAGGCGCCGTCCGAGGAGAAGCAGATCGCCGCGTACCGGCAGGTGCTGGAGGCGTTCCCCGAGGGGCGTGTCGTGGTGCGGGTGCTGGACGCGGGCGCTGACAAGCCGCTCGACTTCCTGACGCCGTCCGACGAGCCCAACCCGGCTCTGGGTGTGCGGGGCCTGCGGACCCTGCTCGATCACCCGGAGGTCCTGCGCACGCAGCTGACCGCGCTCGCCAAGGCCGCTGAGGGCCTGCCGGTCCACCTCGAGGTGATGGCCCCGATGGTGGCGGACCGTGCGGACGCACGGGCGTTCGCGGACGCCTGCCGTGAGGCGGGGCTCCGGGCGAAGTTCGGTGCGATGGTCGAGATCCCGTCGGCCGCGCTGCGGGCGCGTTCGATCCTGCAGGAGGTCGAGTTCCTGTCGTTGGGGACGAACGACCTGGCGCAGTACACCTTCGCCGCCGACCGGCAGGTGGGGGCGGTCTCCCGGCTGCAGGATCCGTGGCAGCCCGCGCTGCTCGACCTGGTGGCGCTGTCGGCCGAGGCTGCGAAGGCCGAGGGCAAGAGCTGCGGTGTCTGCGGTGAGGCCGCGTCCGACCCGCTCCTCGCGTGTGTGCTGACCGGTCTGGGCGTCACCTCTCTCTCGATGGGTGCGGCGTCGATCCCCTACGTGCGGGCGACTCTCGCGAAGTACACGCTGGCGCAGTGCGAGCGCGCTGCCGCGGCGGCGCGTGCGACGGACAGTGCCGAGGACGCGCGCAGTGCGGCGCAGGCGGTGCTCTCGGGCGAGTAGGTCCGGCTCGGCAGGCCGATGACGGTCCCGGAGGGGCGCTCCACCGCGGTGGGGCGCCCCTTCAGGGTTTTCAGTGGTGGTGCCCCTGGCGGGGTGCCTCTTCCCCGAGGTCGGGTGGCGGGCAGTAGTCGACGTTGGATTCCGGGGAGATGAGGTCGCCGGATTCGATGTCGGTGCAGTAGGCGTCGAAGACCTCTCCCGCGGTGAGGGGGGCGAGTCCGTGGGAGCGGAGGCGCCAGCCGTAGACCCGGTCGGGGGTGTCCGGGGCGCTGACGCGGACGACGAGTCCGCCGGGGCTTTCGGTGGCCAGGCCGAGGGCGAGGACGGTGGTGAACTCGAGGGCCTCGGACTCGTCGAGTGCCGGAGCGTCCCCGGTGCCGTCGGTGTGGAGGGCTGCGATGAGCGTCTCGGGTGATCCGGTGACGCTGCAGACGAGGTGCCGGTCGCCGGGTGGGGCGGTGTCGAGGATGCGGGCAAGGAGGTCCGCGGCGCGGGTGAAGGCGGCTCGTCCGATGTCCTCGCCGCAGGAGGCGCAGGCGCCCAGGCGGGCGAGGAGCGTGGTCGCGTACTCCCAGGTGGCCTGCCGGACGGCCTCGTCGACCAGGGCCGTGAGCAGGTCGGGCAGGGGCCGGCCGTCGTACGGGAGGGTCGGGCCGGTGAGGGCGAGCTGTGCCGTGAAGCGGGTGCGGCTGGACGGGCGGTCCGGGTCCAGGTCCTTCCGCCTGCAGAAGTCGGCGTACTCCTCCGGGTCGAAGAGGGCGACCGCGGTGTGGCTGCCCTGCAGTGCGCGGGTCCGGAGGAGGCCTTCGACCTGTTTGAGGTAGGTCGCGTGGTCGTCGAAGGTGAAGGTGCGGTAGCGCCGCATGGCGCGGAAGTCGTGTTCGTCGGTGAGCAGGCCGATGGTGCCGGCGATTTCGCGGCGCAGGACGCGTCGCATGGTCCGGCTGTCGGTGTGCGCCATGTGTTTCCCCCTGTGCACGGTCGATCAATGCTCACTCACAGTAATCGCCAGCACTGACAGTCCGGACCGGGAGCCTCGGTGACGGGGTGTGCCGCGGATCAGGCTCGTTTGCGGGCCAGGTCCTCGTAGAAGCTCAGCAGGTCGAGGTTGTCGATGGAGCCCGGGTTGACCGCCTTCTCCAGGGGGGTGCCTTGCAGGAGGCGCTTGACGGGGACCTCGATGCGCTTGCCGGTGAGGGTGTGCGGGATGCCGGGCACCTCGATGATCTCGTCGGGGAGGTGGCGCGGCGACAGCTGCTCGCGGATGGTCCGCTTGATGCGGTCGAGCAGTCCGTCGTCGAGGGTGGCGCCGGGCGCGAGGTGGACGAAGAGGGGCATCCAGTAGCCGCCGTCGGGCTGCTCGATGCCGATGACCAGGGATTCCTTGATCTCGGGGAGGCGCTCGACGGCTTCGTAGATGTCGGCGGATCCCATGCGGACGCCCTGACGGTTGAGGGTGGAGTCGGAGCGGCCGTGGATGATCACGGAGCCGCGTGAGGTGACCGTGATCCAGTCGCCGTGCCGCCAGACGCCGGGGTAGGTGTCGAAGTAGCTGTCGTGGTAGCGGCTGCCGTCGGGGTCGTTCCAGAAGTGGATGGGCATCGACGGCATGGGGTTGGTGACCACCAGCTCGCCGACCTCGTCGATGAGCGGGTTGCCGCTCGGGTCCCAGGACTGCAGGTCGGTGCCCAGGCAGGGCGCCTGGAGTTCGCCGACGTGGACGGGGAGGGTGGGGACGGCTCCGGCGAAGCAGGAGCAGACGTCCGTGCCGCCGCTGACGGAGGCGATCCACAGGTCGTCGCGGACCTCGTCGTGGAGCCAGCGGAAGCCGTCGGGCGGCAGGGGCGAGCCGGTGGTGGCGACGCACTGGACGGACGAGAGGTCGAAGTCGCGGGAGGGGTGCACCCCGGCCTTGCGGCAGGCCATGACGTAGGCGGCGGAGGTGCCGTAGAGGGTGGCCTTCGTGCGTTCGGCGATCCGCCACTGGGCCCCGGTGTCCGGGTATCCGGGGCTGCCGTCGTAGAGCACGATCGTGGTGCCGGTGAGCAGGCCGGAGACGAGGAAGTTCCACATCATCCAGCCGGTGGACGTGTACCAGAAGAAGCGGTCCTCGGGGCCCAGGTCGCAGTGCAGGCCGAGTTGCTTGAGGTGCTCGACCAGGATGCCGCCCTGGGACTGGACGATGGCCTTGGGCAGGCCGGTCGTGCCGGAGGAGTAGAGCACCCAGAGGGGGTGGTCGAAGGGCACCTGCTCGAAGACGGGGTCCGTGTCGGCGGAGGTGAGGGCCGACCAGTCCAGGGCGCCCTCGGGTGCGTCGGTGCCGAGGAGCGGGATGTGCACGACGGCGCGCAGGGTGGGCAGTTCGCGGCGCAGTTCGGCGACGATCTCGCGGCGGTCGTGTTCCTTGCCGCCGTAGCGGTAGCCGTCGACGGTGAAGAGCACGACGGGTTCGACCTGCTGGAAGCGGTCCAGGACGCTGCGCGCTCCGAAGTCGGGTGCGCAGGAGGTCCAGACGCCGCCGACGGCCGCTGTGGCGAGGAGGGCGACCACGGCCTGGGGGATGTTGGGGAGGTAGCCGCTGACGCGGTCCCCGGGGCGGACGCCGAGGGCGCGCAGTTCGGCGGCCAGGGAGCCGACCTGGCGGCGAAGTTCCGACCAGGTGACCGGGCGCGGTTCGTGCGTCTCGTCCACGTGGAGGAGGGCGGGTTCGTCGGCGCGGGTGCCGGCGGCGCGCAGGGCGTGTTCGGCGTAGTTGAGGGTCGCGCCGGGGAACCACTGGGCGCCCGGCATCGAGCGGTCGCCGAGCACGCGCGCGCAGGGCGTGGAGAACCGTACGTCGAACCACTCGGTGACGGCGGTCCAGAAGGCTTCCAGGTCGTCGACGGACCAGCGCTGCAGGGCCGCGTATCCGCCGTCGGCGGGGGCGCCGTGGTGGTCGGCGGCCCAGGCCTGGAAGCTGGTGATCCGTGCCCGTGCGATGCGCTCGGGGTCTGGCTGCCAGAGCGGCTGAGGACTTGCGGTCGACATGGTCGGCTCCCGGACTGTGCGCGTCGTGTGCGTCCTCCGCGCACGGGCTGGGGTGTGCGCGTGACGCGGCTGGGACGGACAATGCCACGTG
Source organism: Streptomyces sp. NPDC015242 (assembly GCF_043079125.1). NCBI lineage: Bacteria > Bacillati > Actinomycetota > Actinomycetes > Kitasatosporales > Streptomycetaceae > Streptomyces > Streptomyces sp. NPDC015242. The sequence continues at coordinate 5,724 of NZ_JBIBUF010000014.1, forward strand.
ATCGACTTCGGCACCAGGGTGCGCCCCACATAGTCCGTGTCGTGAAGATGTGGTCTTGGCACGGGTGAACGGCAGTTGAACGCGACGCGCTCGGGCGGCGGTCAGTGGCAGGGTGAGCAGCATGAACGGTCGTGACCTGGTGCGTTCGGTGAAAGCGGTGGGCTCGGTGGGGGCAGCGCAGGGTGTGCGTACCGTACGAGCAGCGTGGCGCAGGCGGCGGGCCGACGCCACCGGGCTGCCGGCGCGCGGGGCGGAGCGGGCGCGGGTGCCCGGGGCCGTGCGGGAGGTGGAACCGGGGCCGGGGGGCGGTGTGGTCCGCTTCAGCCGGTCCGACCTGCGGATTCTCGTGGCGGTGAACGGCGCCGTCTTCTGGGGCTGGGACGGCGCGGAGCCGGAGCCGTCGTATGCGCTGGCCGGTCGCTGTCCGGAGCCGGATCCCCGGGCGGTGCTGGAGCCGGACAAGGACGGTGGCTGGCGTGTGGTGGCGGAGCGGGTCACGGTCGTGGTGTCGCGGCACGGCGCGGTCGAGGTGCGCACGCCCGGGGGTGTGACGCTGCGGCGTGATCTGCCGCCGCGGTGGTGGGAGCCGGTGGGCGGCGGGCCCGCGCGGTGGATGCAGCGGTCGGAGGTGGCCGCCGACGCCCGGTTCTTCGGGCTGGGCGGACGGGCGTCGGGACCGCGGCTGCCGGACGGCGCGTACCGGCTGTGGAACACCGGCCCCGGACGGGCCTCCGGGCCCGGTGACGACCCGCTCTCCGTCACGATGCCCGTGCAGATGGTGGTGGCCGACGGCGGCACCCACCTGGTGTTCCACGACAGCACGTGGGACGGCACGGTGACCTTGCGGGAGGGAGAGGAGGGCGCGGGTTCCGGGCACGACCGGGCCGGGACGAGTGAGCTGCGGATGGACGGCGGCCCGCTGCGCTGCTGGGTGATGGTGGGCACCCCCGCGCGCGTGCTGCTCGCCTGGGCCTCGCTCACGGGGGCTCCCGCGCTGCCGCCCGCCTGGGCGCTGGGTCATCACCACGCGCGGTGGGGGTTCGGCAGTGAGCAGGAGGTGCGCCGGGTCGTCGCGGGGTATGTGGAGCACGGTCTGCCGCTGGACGCGGTGCACCTCGGCATCGATCATCTGGACGCGCATCAGGTGTTCACGGTCGACGAGGACCGTTTCCCGAAGCTGCCCGTGCTGGCGGAGGAGCTCCTGCGGGACGGTGTCCGGCTGGTGTCGGTCGTCGGCCCGGGCGTCGAGGCGGTGGCCGGGAACGCCGTGTTCGACGCGGGCACGGCCGGGGACGCGTTCGTGCGGGACGCGGTGGGGCAGGTCGTGGAGGGGGTGGTGGGGCCCGGGGAGGCGGTGTTCCCGGACTTCACGCACGCGCGCGTGCGTGAGTGGTGGGGTGGTCTGTACGAGGAGCGGCTGGCGCACGGGTTCTCGGGCTTCTGGCACGACCTGAACGAGCCGACCTCGTTCACGGCCTTCGGGGAGCCGACCCTGCCCCGGTCGGCACGGCACGCCCTGGAGGGGAGGGGTGGTGACCATCGCGAGGCGCACAACGTGTACGCGCTGTGCATGGCCAGGGCGGCCTTCGAGGGGTTGCGGAAACTGGCTCCGGAGGCACGGCCGTTCCTGCTCTCGCGCTCGGGGTGGGCCGGCATGCAGCGCTACGGCGGGACGTTGTCGGGGGACGCGGCCACCGGCTGGCCCGGTCTGCGGGCGTCCCTGGCGCTGGTCCTGGGCCTCGGTCTGTGCGGCGTGCCGTACGCGGGGCCGGACGTCGGGGGCTTCGGCGGGGACCCGTCGCCCGAGCTGTACCTGCGGTGGTTCCAGCTGGGCTCGTTCCTGCCGCTGTTCCGTACCCACGCGAGTGCGCGGGCGGGGCGCCGGGAGCCCTGGGAGTTCGGTTCCGAGGTCCTGGAGCACGCGCGCGTGGCGCTGATGGAACGCCGCCGGCTGCTGCCGTACTTCGTGACGCTGGCGCATCTGGCCCGCCGTACCGGGGCGCCCTACGTGCGGCCGGTGTGGTGGACGGCGCCGGAGGACCGGGCGCTGCGCGACTGCGGGGACGCCTTCCTGCTGGGTGACTGCCTGCTGGTGGCGCCGGTGCTGGATCCGGGCGTGGACCGGCGTGCGGTGCGGCTGCCGCGGGGGCTCTGGTACGACACGCTGACGGAGCGGGCGTACCAGGGGCCGGCGCAGGTGCTGGTGGACGCGCCCGTGTCCCGGGTTCCGGTGTTCGCGCGCGCGGGTGCCGTTCTTCCCGTGCGCGGGGAGGACGGGGGTCTGGAGCTGGAGGTGTGGGCGCCCGCCCGGGGGCGGACCGGGAGCGGGCTGGTCGTGCCGGACGGGGGCGAGGGCTGGGACGAGCCGGAGATCGAGCGCTACACGGCCCGGTGGGCGGGCCCGCGGCTGATCGTCGAGCGGGAGGACGGCGGGGGCGAGCCGTCCCACCCGGTGCGGGTCCGCGGGGCCGGTGGGCCCCGAGGTCAGTAGCGGCCCTCGAACCAGGCCCGTACGGCCACGGTGTGCAGGGGGAAGGCGAGCTCCTCGGGCCTGCGCAGGAGGTGCCAGCCCTCCGTCTCGTCCGTGGCGGCGGAGGGCGGCAGGCCCTCCGCCGGGCGTCCCGGGAGGAGACCGAAGAGCAGCAGGTGCCCGTCGGGTGCGCTCATGGCGTCGACGAGCCGTACGTCGCGCGCAGCCGCGTCGATTCCGGTCTCCTCCGCGAGTTCGCGCACGACGGCCTGGCGCCAGTCCTCACGGTGGTCGACGTAGCCGCCGGGCAGGGCGACGCCCCCGCGTGCGGGCGCGACGGTTCGGGTGATGACGACCAGGGCGGTGCCCTTGGTGTCGTACACGGGCTGGAGGGCCACCGCGACCGGGAGGGGGTTGCGATAGGCCACGGCGCCGCACGCGGGGCAGGTGCGGGGCCAGCCGGAGACGCCCTCTCCGTAGGGCGCGCCGCAGCTCGAACAGTGGGAGTCCGGCGCGGAGTTGGAACTGGAGTGCTGAGTTTCGGACACGCGGCGGACTGTAGCCGATCACTCGGACGACGTCGCGGGCGGGCTCAGTGCGGGTGGCCGAGCGACCTCCTGGAGACGGGGAAGTCGAAGTAGGTGTCCGGATAGGGCTCGGGCTTGAAGGTGTAGTGCCACCACTCCTCCGCCAGGTTCACGAACCCCTGGCCTTCGAGGGTGCTCTTGAGCAGCAGCCGGTTGGCGCGCTGGATGCCCTGGACGCGGGGGTCGAGCGTGTGCGAGAGGGTGTCGAAGCAGTCGAAGCCGGTTCCCATGTCGGCAGAGTTGTCGGGGAACCTCTCTTCCTGGGGCGCCACGCAGGGCACCAGGGGTTCTCCCGGGCGGTACGGGCGGGCCGGTCCAGCCGGGAGCCGGACGAGGGTGACGTCGAGTGTCGAGCCACGGCTGTGGCCCGACTTCTCGGCGATGTAGCCGTCGCTGAACAGCCGGGTCTTGTCGACGTTCGGGTAGAACTCGCCCTTCATCGCCTGGTCGTCGAGTTCCTGGGCCCAGCGGACGAAGTGGTCGACCGCGCGCTGCGGCCGGTAGCAGTCGTACACCTTGAGCGTGTAGCCCTTGCGGAGCAGCTTCCGTTGCGCCCGGTGGAGTGCGTCGGCGGCGGGGCGGGTGAGGAGGCAGGCCGGCTGGACGTAACCGTCGATGCGCTCGCCGACGAAGTTGTGCGGGGTGAAGTAGCGCATCTCCTGGAGGATCGTCGGGTCCACGCTGCGCAGCGCCACGAAGTCCCGCGGTGCCTCGGGCTCGGTCCTGGCCTGCGCTGCCGGGGTGGGGACGGTCGCCGACAGCAAGGCGGCGAGCGTGGTGAGCAGGCCGCGTGCCACGGTGGTGAGTCGGGTCATGCCCCTGCGTCTACCAGGCCCGGGTGCCGCTGCGGAAGCGCGGTGCGGCGACTGCCCGCCGACGGCGCGTCAGCTCCCTGCCCTTCTCGTGCGGGCCGTGCCCCCGTACCTCCCCGTTCCTACGCTCTGTGACCGCGCCGGAATGCTGCGTGAACGTCTCATGAACTGCGCTCGGGCGTACGCCGGTCACGCCATCATGCTCGCGTGCACTCCTGGACGGACACTCTCCGCTTCGCTTTCCAGCCGGTGGTCAACCTGACGACCGGCGCGGTCGCCGGACTGGAGATACTCGCCCGCCCGGAGAGCGGCGACATCCTCGCGGAAGCCCGGCGGGATCCGGAGTCGGACTGCCGGCTCGCCGTGTCCGCGGTCCGCGCGGCGGTGCGCAAGGAGACGCTGCTCCCGCTGTACGTCAACGTCTTCGCCGGCACCCTCGCCGACCTCGGCGGGCTGCCGTCGCTGCACGACGCCGTGCGCGAGGCCGGACGGCTCCCGTGGGAGGTGACGATCGACCTCTGCCCGCCGTACGCGCACGTGCCGCAGCCCGCGCTGCTGGAGGCGGTGGCCGCGCTGCGCCGCCAGGGCTTCCGGATCTGCGCGGACGGGGTCGGCGACGGGGACCTGCCCCTGCGGCTGCTCGGCGACCTCGCGCCGGAGCTGGTGAAGCTGGACGCCTCGCTGCTGGCGCGGCCTGCGGTCGTGCGGTCCATGCGGACGCTCTGCGACGAGCTGGGCGCGCTGCTGGCCGTCGAGGGCGTGGAGACGGAGGGACAGTGCGCCGCGGCCCTGGCGGCCGGGGCCCAGCTGGCGCAGGGCGAGCTGTTCGCGCCGCCGGCCCGGCTGCCCGCCGCGGACGTGTACGTCCCGCCGCGCTCCCCCGCCGACCTGTGCGCGCCGCGGCCGGGGCCGTCGGTGCGGGAGTTCGTGCGGCCCGCCGCGCTGCTGCCCGCCACGGCGTCGGCGGGCCAGGTCCGGGCGCTGCTGACCGGGTCACCGGACGTGTCCGGCGTGCTGCTCGTGGACCCCGCGGGGGTGCCCGTCCGGTCGGTGCACCGCTCCCGCTTCCTGCTGTCGATGTCGGGACGCTACGGGCACGCGCTGTACGCCGACCGGCCTGCGGCCAAGCTCGGGGACCCGCCCCGGACGGTGGGCGTCGACGCGACGGCCTGGGAGGTCCTGGACGTGGTCGCGGTCGGCGCGCGTGACCGCACCTCGGACGATGTGGCGGTGGTGGACGCGTACGGACGGTGCGTGGGGGTCGTCCGGCTGGCGGACCTCGTGCGGGCGCTGGCCGAGACGCGGGTGGAGGAAGCGGCCGGGCTCAATCCGCTGACGCGGCTGCCGGGCTCGGACGCGATCACCGGCGAGGTGGACCGGCGGATCGCCGCCGGGCGGCCGTTCGCCCTGAGCTGGCTGGACATCGACCACTTCAAGCAGGTCAACGACGGGGCGGGGTTCGCGGCGGGCGACGAACTGATCCGGGCCGTGGGGCGGGCCCTGCAGCAGGCCGCGACGGACAGCACACGTGTGGGGCACATCGGCGGGGACGACTTCCTGGTGCTCACCGATCCGGAGGGTCTTGATCCGCTGGCCTCCTCCGTCCTGGACGCGCCCTGGTCGGCGGGGGGCCGGCCGGTCACCCTGTCGCTGGCGACGGTGGTGTGCGCGCCGGGCAGCGTGACGGATCACCGGCAGGCCGCGGGATGTCTGGCACCGCTGAAGAAGGCGGCGAAGGCGCTGCGCGGGGCGAGTTGGGTGCTGGGCCGGGCCGGGGTGCCCGGTCACGAGACCCGCCGGGGGATGGCACCGGCGGCGGCACCGGCGGGCTGCGGGGTGGCGGAGCCGGGCGGGCGTTAGGGCGGCGGGACCTCCGGCAGGCCAGGTGGGTCTTCTTCGGCGGAATGTCCGGGCGGCGGCACCGGGGTGGCCCGGCCGCCGAGGAGAGGGAGGGCCGAAGAGAGGGAGGGCCGGGGAGAGGGAGGGCCGGGGCCGAGCCGCAGCGGGGGCGGTGCCGTACGGCTCAGGGTGCCCCGGCCGGACGGGGCCGCGTCCGTCCCCTCGGAGGAATCAGCCCGTCCGGTTGAGAAGCCGCCAGGTCAGGTAGATCCTGGACACTAGCAAGCGCGGTGTCGGGGACGGCTGAGCGAGTGCCGACGGCGAGGTTCGGTACGGCCGGGCACCGGGCGGAGGCCGGACACCATCCACCGGGCCTCGCGGGCCGCACCCGCGGCGCGCGGGTCCGAACCAGACCTGAACAGACAGACGAGCCCCCGGGCGCCGCCACGGCCGTGCAACCGGCCCCGGCCCGGCAGTCGCCCGGCGACCGTCACACGGCCGTCAACCGTTGCGGTCGGCGACCTTGACGCCTTTCGGATGCCGGTGAACACTTCCGGTGTCAGTCGACATCGCCGTACATACTCGGCGTATTCCGGCACTGCGGCGCGCGGACGCGCCGGCGCCAAGGCCCCTTCCCCCACGGGCGAGTCGGCTGCGACGGCACGCCGTCACGGACGCCGGGCGGGGCGCGGGACCTCCCTGCCCTCGGCTGAAGCAGCCATGGGAAAACGCACCCTGCACGTGAGGCCCGGGGTGGATCGTCCCGGGTCACGGCCTAGGAGCCGCCATGAGTAACGGAGACATCTTCTTCGGCGAGTTGATCGGCACCGCCATCCTGATCCTGTTCGGTGCCGGCGTGTGCGCCGCCGTCACCCTCAGGTTCTCGAAGGCGCGGGCCTCCGGGTGGATCGTGATCGCGTTCGGCTGGGGTTTCGCGGTGCTGGCCGGCGCGTACACCGCCGCTCCCCTCTCCGGAGGACATCTCAACCCGGCCGTCACCCTCGGCCTCGCCGTCGACACCGGCGTCTGGGACAAGGTCTGGGTCTACGTCCTGGGACAGATGGCCGGTGCCATGCTCGGGGCCGTGCTGGCCTACCTGGTGTACTTCGCCCAGTTCCAGGCCAACACGCGCAAGGGCGGCACGACCGAGGGAACGGCCGACGAACCGGTCCCGACCCTGGGCATCTTCTCCACGATCCCCGAGATCCGGAACCCGGTCGCCAACCTGATCACCGAGATCCTCGCCACCATCGCCCTGGTGCTGCCCCTGCTGGCCCTGGTCGGCAACAACCGGCACGTGGAGGGCATCGGCATCGGGCAGATCGCGGGTCAGGGGGAGGGCATCTACGGATCCGGCATCGTGATCCTGCTGGTCGCCCTGCTGGTCGTCGGCATCGGTCTGTCCCTGGGCGGTCCCACCGGCTACGCCATCAACCCGGCCCGTGACCTCGGACCGCGCATCATCCACTCCGTCCTGCCGATCCCGAACAAGGGCACCTCCGACTGGGGTTACTCGTGGATCCCCGTCGTCGGTCCGGTGATCGGCGGCTTGCTGGGTGGCGTCATCTACAACGCAGCCTTCTGAACGAGCCCGAGGGGTAGTCATGACGGACAACGCCGAGAAGTACGTTGCGGCCATCGACCAGGGCACCACGTCGAGCCGCTGCATCGTCTTCGACCAGAACGGCGCGATCGTCGCCGTCGACCAGCGCGAGCACCGCCAGATCTTTCCCAAGCCGGGCTGGGTGGAGCACGACGCCACCGAGATCTGGTCCAAGACGCAGGCGGTCGTGGCCGGCGCGCTGGCCAAGGCCGGTCTGCGGGCGGATCAGCTGAGCGCGATGGGCATCACCAATCAGCGCGAGACGACGCTGCTGTGGGACCGCGCGACGGGCAAGCCGGTGCACAACGCCGTCGTCTGGCAGGACACGCGCACGGCGGCCCTGTGCAACCAACTGGGCGGCTCGGACGGGCAGGACCGGTTCCGCGAGCAGACGGGGCTGCCGCTGGCCACGTACTTCTCCGGGCCCAAGGCGGCCTGGCTGCTCGACAACGTGCCCGACCTGCGCGCGCGTGCCGAACGGGGTGAGATCGCCTTCGGCACGATGGACTCCTGGCTGATCTGGAACCTCACCGGCGGCACGGACGGCGGGCAGCACGTCACCGACGTGACCAACGCCGGCCGCACCATGCTGATGAACCTGGAGACCCTCCAGTGGGACTCCTCGATCTGCGCGGCGATGAACATCCCGGAGGCCATGCTGCCCGAGATCCGCTCCTCCGCCGAGGTGTACGGCACCGCGGTCGGGCAGCTGGCCGGCGTACCCGTGGCCTCGGCGCTCGGCGACCAGCAGGCCGCCGTGTTCGGCCAGGCCTGCTACGACGTGGGCACCGCGAAGAACACCTACGGCACCGGAAGCTTCCTGCTGCTCAACACGGGCAACCGGCCGGTGGCGTCGAAGAGCGGTCTGCTCACCACGATGGGCTACAAGATCGGCAACGAGGCGCCGGTCTACTGCCTGGAGGGTTCGATCGCGATCACGGGTGCCCTGGTGCAGTGGTTCCGGGACCAGCTCGGCATCATCCGCACCGCCGACGAGATCGAGCCGCTCGCGGCGAGCGTGGAGGACAACGGCGGTTCCTACATCGTGCCGGCGTTCTCGGGTCTGTTCGCGCCGTACTGGCGCTCCGACGCCCGTGGCGTGATCACCGGTCTCACCCGCTACGTCACCAAGGCACACCTGGCGCGCGCGGTGCTGGAGGCGACGAGCTGGCAGACGCGCGAGGTCGTGGACGCCATGTACCAGGACTCCGGGGTGCGCATCACCACCCTGAAGGTCGACGGCGGCATGACGAAGAACAACCTGCTGATGCAGCACCAGGCGGACGTGCTCGACGTCCCGGTGGTGCGCCCGAAGGTCTCCGAGACCACCTGTCTGGGCGCCGCCTACGCGGCCGGCCTGGCCACGGGCGTCTGGAACGACCTGGACGAACTCAAGGCGCACTGGCAGAAGGACGTCGAGTGGACGCCTTCCATGGAGGCGTCGGTCCGGGACCGCGAGTACCACAACTGGCGCAAGGCGGTGGAGAAGAGCTTCGGCTGGGAGGAGAGCGAGAGCTGACCGCACGCGCGCGCAGCGGCGTTCCCGTACGGCGGCCCGTACCCCGGTCGGCGGGGGTACGGGCCGCGCCCGCGTTCCCGCGGCGTCAGTTGGCCACCGTCTCGCGGCGGCCGGCCGCGAAGGCCATCGCGTGCTCGACGACGCCGATGAGCGCCTCCTTGACGGATTCGCGGTCGCGGGCGTCGCACATCAGCAGCGGCACCCCGGCGTCGAGGTCGAGGGCCCGGCGGACATCCTCGACGGGGTAACGGGGGGCGCCCTCGAAGCAGTTGACGCCGACGAGGAAGGGTATCGAGCGCCGTTCGAAGTAGTCGACGGCGGCGAAGCAGTCCTCCAGGCGGCGGGTGTCGGCGAGGACGACCGCCCCGAGCGCTCCTTCGGACAGCTCGTCCCACATGAACCAGAACCGTTCCTGCCCGGGGGTGCCGAAGAGGTACAGCACGAGGTCCTCGCGCAGGGTGATGCGGCCGAAGTCCATGGCCACGGTCGTGGTGTGCTTGCCTTCGACACCGCTGAGATCGTCGACCGGGCGTCCGGCCTCGGTGAGCAGTTCCTCGGTGCGCAGCGGCCTGATCTCGCTGACCGCGCCGACGAGCGTGGTCTTGCCCACGCCGAAGCCGCCGGCCACCAGGATCTTGAGCGTGACGGGCTCGACCGGAGGCTTGCCGCGCTCAGAACGCCCGAAGATCATCGGTCTCTTCTCCTGCTTGATCCTGCTTGATGGGGGTCGTGCGACGGCGGACCGTAGCCTCCGCCACCGGGGTCGCGATCCTTGGCGCTCCTCACAGGGCCCGCAGGCCGTTGATCACGTCGCGCAGAATACTCTCGTCCGGCAACTCGGCAGGAGGCACGGGCCGGTTGACGCGGACGAACTCCGCGTCCACGAGGTCGCCGACGAGGACCCGAACGACCCCGATGGGCAGGTCGAGTTCGGCTGCGAGTTCGGCGACCGACTGCGGGTCCTCACGGCACAGTTCGACGATGTCCACGTGCTCCGGGGAGAGCATGTGGTCCGCTTCCGGGTCGTCCGCGTGCGGTTCCGCGACCACGACCGCGATCAGGTCCAGGCGGTGCTGGCCCTGACTGCTGGTGCGGCCGCGCGTCATGGCGTACGGACGGACGACCGGTCCGGCCTCGTCGTCGAACCAGTGGCTTCTTCCCTGACCGTCAGCGCTCATGTCATCCCACTACCCGCCCGCGGGCAGATCGGTGCGCGGAGCGGCGCCCAGATGCACACCGACCCGCTTGACGAGGAGCGTCATCTCGTAGGCGACCTGGCCGACGTCCGAGTCGGCGTCGGAGAGGACGGCGAGGCAGCTGCCGTCGCCGGCGGCGGTCACGAACAGGAAGGCGTCGTCGAGTTCGACGACCGTCTGGCGGACGTTGCCGGCCTCGAAGTGGCGCCCCACGCCCTTGGCGAGGCTGTGGAAGCCCGAGGCGACGGCGGCCAGGTGCTCGCTGTCCTCCCGGGTCAGGTCCCGTGACACGCCCGTCGGCAAGCCGTCGCTCGAGAGCACGAGCGCCTTGCGGATGCTCGCGACGCGGTCCACCAGGTCGTCGAGGAGCCAGTTCAGCTCCCCCTTGCCGTTCGCGGTGTGGCCGGTCGCCTTCGGTGCGGTCATCGACCGTCCCCCTCTGTCGTTCCTTGTGGTGCTGTGCCGCCGGGCGCTGCGTCGCCCGCGGCGTTCTCCCTACGGCCGCGCTGCCAGCCGCGCTGGAGCGAAGCCATACGGCTGCGTACTTCGTCGGCGTCCCGTTCGGCGGGATCCGTCCGGTCGTCGGTGCGCGGATCGGGTCCGCGCTTCAGCTGCGGGGCCAGGTTGGCCTGCCTGACGCGCCGGGGCAGCGGCGCGGTGCCGGAGTCGTCGTCGCCCGGGCGGGCGGCGCCGCGGCCCGGCCGTGCGGGGGTGGAGCGAGGGTCCGTGCCCTCGCCGGCGGTGTTCGGTCCCCGGCTCCCGGTGTCGGATTCCCTGCCCGCGGGGTCCGTTCCCCGGGCCACGGGATCCGTTTCCCGGGCCGCGGGTTCCGTTCCGCGGCGGCGGGACGGGAGGGGCGGGGGCGTGTCCGGCTGCGGCTCGGGACGCGGGCCGCCCGCCGGGGCGCCGTCGGTGCGGCGCCGCGCGGGGAGCGGGGACGCGGCTTCCGGTCCGGGCCGTTCGCCGGGCCGTCCGCCGGCGGGTTCCTCACCACGGCGACGCGACGGGAGCGAGGCGGCGGGAGAGACCGCGGGCCCCGATGCGCTCTTGCGGGCGTCCGGGACCTCCTCGTCGGCCTTGCCCCGCCGGGAACGCTGCTCGGTGACCGGGCGGCCGTGCGAGCTGACCAGCTTGGGGGTGCGGCGGCGGGGCAGCGGGACCGGAGCGTTCAGCTCGCCCCCGGCCTCGGTGCCCTCCCGTGCGCCGCGGACGTCTCCGGTCGGCTGAGACGCGTCGGAGCGGCGGCCGGCCGTCTCCTCCGGGGCGCGGGTGAGGGAGTGGCGGGGGCGGAAGAGGCCGCCGTGCTCGCCGTCGTCACCCTCGACGGCGTCCGGGAAGTCGTCCAGGGCGTCCAGGTCGACGGGACCTTCCAGCTCCACCGGCCCGTCCAGCAGGGAGGCCGGCAGGCCGGAGCGCGATCCGGACGCCTTGGACAGGGCGGCACGGCGGCCGTCCTGCGGCGCGCCCTCGTGCGCCGTGAGCTGGGGCCGGTCGAGCCGGAAGCCGACGCCGTTCGTGTCGGGCACGTCGTCCGTCAGCAGGGCGTCGGGAATGAAGACGACGGCGGTGGTGCCGCCGTACGGGGAGGGCTGCAGGGAGACCCGGACGTTCTGCCGCTGGGCGAGCCGGCTGACGACGAACAGGCCGAGCCGGTCGGTGTCGGACAGCTCGAACTCCGGCGTCTCGGCGAGCCGGAGGTTGGCGTCGAGCAGCGCCTCGGCCGCCATGCCGAGACCGCGGTCGTGGATCTCCAGGGTGAAGCCGTTGGCCACGCGCTCGCCCAGGACCTGGACGGCGGTGTGCGGCGGCGAGAACACCGTGGCGTTCTCCAGCAGTTCGGCGACGAGGTGCGTGAGGTCGGCGACGGCCGGACCGGTGACGGCGATCCGCGGGAGGCGGCGGACCTCGATGCGCTCGTAGTCCTCGACCTCGGCGACGGCCGCGCGGACGACGTCCATGAGCTGGACGGGCTTGCGCCACTGCCGGGAGGGCGCGGCACCGGAGAGGATCACGAGACCTTCGGCGTGCCGACGCATGCGGGTGGTCAGGTGGTCCAGGCGGAACAGGTCGGCGAGTTCCTCGGTGTCCTCGGTGCGGCGCTCCATCGCGTCGAGCAGGGTGAGCTGCTTGTGCAGCAGGACCTGGCTGCGGCGGGCGAGGTTGACGAACACCTCGGAGACGCCGGCGCGCAGTTCGGCCTGCTTGACGGCGGCCTCGACGGCCGCGCGCTGCAGCGTGTTGAGGGCCTGGCCGACCTCGCCCATCTCGTTCTTGTCGTACTCGAGACGTGGCACCTCGGTCTCGACGTCGACCTGTTCGCCCGCGGAGAGGCGGCGCATCACGCTCGGCAGCCGGACCCCGGACGCCTCGTGGGCCTCCAGGCGCAGCTGCCTCAGGTCGCGGATGAGGGTGCGGCCGACACGCACGGACAGGAACAGGGAGAGCAGCAGGGCGATCAGGCCGAGGGCGCCGGCGATGACGACCTTGGTGATGACGCCCACGGCCACCGGGTGGACGCGGTCCTGGTAGCGGTCGTTGGCCTGGTCGTTGAGGGTGCCGAGCTCGTCGAGCACGTTGCCGGCGGCGCTGTCCCAGCTCTTGGCGGTGACGCCGCGCGGCGTCCCGGCTCCCGAGTCCAGGGCCGCTTCCTCGGCCACGCGCAGGGGCGCGGAGGAGGCGTTCTTCCAGAAGGTCTGGTAGCGGTCGCGCTCGGCGACGGGCAGCAGGTGCAGGTTGACGTCGTACATCAACGTGCGCTGGGCCACGAGGGCGGAGATGTCGCGCTCCTCGGAGCGGGTGATCCGGCCGACGACGAGGGCGGAGCCGAGGAGGGCGTCCTCACGGGAGAGCAGTTCGCGGGCGCGGGCCAGGTTGACCAGCGCGCGGTACTGCTTGTCGAGTTCGACGTTGTCGACCACGTGCAGGTCGGCGAGGAGCACGTAACAGGGGTCGACGAGCCGGTTGTAGAGATCGAGGGCCTGGGAGCGGTCGACGGTGCCGTCCTCGACACTGCGGCGCAGTGACTCGATGCCCTCGAAGGCGTCCAGGACCGCGGTCAGCCGCTCGTCGCCGGCCTCGCCCATCGCCTCGCGGACGTCCGGGTCCCCGGCGTTGCGGCGGATCCCGCCCACGGCCTCGTCGGTGGCGGTGCGGCTGCGCCGGAGCGCGGCGAGCCCGTCGGAGGCGCGGGGGTCGGCGAGGTGGACCAGCGTCTGGCGGCGTTCCTCCTGGAGGACGCGGACGGTGTCCTCGACGGGGTAGCCGATCTTCTCGACGACGGTCGACACGTCGAACAGGTCGGCCGCCTCACGCCCCGTGAGCACGGTGGCGAAGGACCAGATCGCGGTGAGGGACACCAGCGGCACGAGAAGCAGCGCCACGATCTTCCGGCGGATGGACTTCCCGCGAAAGCGCATGGCCTCCCCCAGCTCGGGCCCCCGGGGCTACCGGGGGTACACATGTGCGTCAACAAACGGCGCGAGCCTACTACCGACGCACAGCGAACTCGAAGACCGGGCCAGAGGCCGACCTTCCGCGCCAGCGGCGAGGCACGCCGAGTTGTCCCGGCATTGCGGGAGTTGTCTCCCCGAAACCGGTGGTGGCGGCGCGGGGCCGCCGTCGGGGCCGGCCAAGGCGGTTGGCCGAATTTTTTCGGTTCCCGGGAATCTTCGTGACGGGTCGTTCGTCCTTCACTACGGGAAACGGGGGCGGAATCGGCAACAGGAGCCGCATCCTGCACCCGGGCGGCGTAAAACAGCGCAAGCCGGGCAGCCACTGGGGAGCACGGGTCTTCGGAAACGAGCGAGCGGTCTGCTGGCGGTGGGGAGTGACACGGTGATGGGCACGGCGGAGCGGCGCGAAGCGTCCAGGGTCGGCGGGGCGCGGGTGACGGGGCATCGGATATCCGAGGCGGCCGATCGCGGCGATCCGACGGACCGGGTTCCCTCGGCGGACGGAGCACGAACGGCGGACGGGGTCCGGCCGGCGGAGCCGGCTCGGCCGGCTGGGGCGGTGGGCCGGGTCCGGCCCGTGGACCGGGGCGGCAGTGAGCAGCAGTACTACCGGCCCCTCTGGGTCGAGGAGCCGGCGCGGCGCCGCCGGCTGCCGGATCCGGTCCGTACGGCGGCCGTGCGGGCGGTGCTTCTCATCGCGGTGACGCTGATCCAGGCGATGGTGGCCTTCCTGTGCACGATGGCGGGTTCCTGGCTGGCGTTCCCGATGGTGATCAGCAGCGTGGTCAGCACGATCGCGGCGACGTGGGGGGCCCTCGACGTGTGGGTGACCCGCCAGGTCTGGAACCAGCGCCACGGCGTGGTGTCCGAGCCGAGCAGCACGGCTCGGGCGCTGCGGCGTGAGCGGCGCCGGGCCCGGCGTCAGGAGCGGGCCGCGGCACGGGGTCAGGCGCGGATACGCCGGCGGAGCGGGGCCGGGCAGTTGTCCCACTCGTAGACCGCACGCTCGTCCACTGTCCGGCGGCGGAGACCGGGGGTGGGATCGGCGCGCGTTCCTGGTCCCGGCCGTCGCCGGACCCGGTCGTCCCCTCGTCCGCTCACGCGGTCGGCCCCTGCTCCCCCGCTCACCCCACTGCTCCCGCTTCCCCGCTCACGCGGCGGATCCCTCCTCGGCCGCGAGGTGGACGTGGATCACGCCGTCGTCGACGGTGACGCGGTGGGTGCGGACGGGGCGGCGGGCCGGGAGGCAGGTGGGCAGGCCGGTGCGCAGGTCGAACGAGGCGGCGTGCAGCGGGCATTCGACCAGGCAGCCCTCCAGCCAGCCCTCGGAGAGGGAGGCGTCCTGGTGGGTGCAGGTGTCGTCGATGGCGTGGAGATCACCGTCGTCGGTGTGGAACACGGCGACGGGCGGTGTCGTCTCGACGCGGACGGACTCGCCCTTGGGGAGGTCTTCGAGGCGGCAGACGGGAATCACGGGCCCCCCTCTCGGTCCGGACGGGCCGGACCGTTCGGCCAGACTGCAGACAATGGGTGAAGTGCCGGACGGGGCGGCTCCGGACACGGAAGGGCGTCGGTGCAGGTCGTCCGGCCCGGCCGTCGGAGGCGACACCGGGCTGGGCGCTCGTCCCCTTCCGGGATCCGGACGCTTCGGTAACATGATGTTTCACATGGCGCACGAGCGAGCGCTGTGCGCAACAGAATCCGGGCGGGGCATCCGTCGCGTCAAGGGTTTCCCTCAGATGCGGCCCGAAGAGGGGCCCACAGGTGGTGAGAGTTGGCCATGGCCCGCGCGCAGAGGCATTCCTCCCGCGAGGAACAGGCGACGGACGGCGCGGCGAAGCCGGTCGGCAGAGGCGCGGCGAGCGCCGTCCAGTCCGTGGACCGCGCCGTGAGCGTGCTGGAGATCCTCGCCCGGCACGGCGAGGCGGGCGTCACCGAGATCGCCGACGAGCTGGACGTGCACAAGTCCACGGCGTTCCGCCTGCTCGGCGTCCTGGAAAACCGTGGCCTGGTGGCCCAGGCGAAGGACCGCGGCAAGTACTACCTGGGCGCCGGCGTCCTGCGCCTCGCGGGGGCGGCGGCGGTGCGGCTGGACGTCTCACAGGAGGGCGTCCCGGTCTGCCGGGAACTGGCCGACGAACTGGGCGAGACGGTCAACATCGCGGTCCTGGACGACGACGCGGCGGTCAACATCATGCAGGCCAGGGGCACCGCCTCGGTCACGGCGCAGAACTGGCTGGGGCGCCGCACGCCGCTGCACGCCACGTCCAGCGGGAAGGTGCTGCTCGCCCACCTCCCCGCCACCCTGCGCGAGGGCCTGCTGGCACGCCCGCTGCACCGCTTCACGGAGCGCACCGTCACCGTCGCGTCCCTGCTGCGCGGCGAGTTGGACACCGTGGTGGAGCAGGGATACGCGATCACGGTCGAGGAGCTGGAGATCGGGCTGGCGGCCGTGGCGTCCCCGGTCCGGGCGCACGACGGCACGGTGATCGCCTCGCTCAGCGTCTCGGGGCCGGTCTACCGGCTGAGCCCGGAGCGGCTCCCGGACGTCGCCAAGCGGACCGAGGCGGCGGCGGCCGAGCTGTCCCGCCGTATGGGGTACGGCTTCTGACGACGCGGCCGGGCGGGTGGCCCCGGCGTGGGCGCACGGCGCGGGACCAGGTGTGCGTCCTGGGTCCCGCGCCGTTGTGTGCGGGCGGACTTCGTGGGTTCCCAGCCGTTTTCCCCACGTCGACGTGAATCGGGGCCGGGCGTCTTGACGGCCGCCGGACGGCATTCCCACTATGTTCCTCATCGCGCAACCCATCGTGCGCTGCGCAACAAGCAGAGGAGCTTGGTCGTGCCTCACGAGGTCCGTGCCGTAGACACTGTCGAGCAGGGCGCACCGGTCGAGGTGGAGGAGGCGGTCGCGACGACGCGCCGGAGTGGGGTGCCGCGCCCGGTGGTCGTCCGGTGAGCGCGGTGCGCGTGCAGCGCGTCGTCACCTCCGGCACGTCCGGCCCGGACGGGGAGACGTTCGGCGTCGCCACCAACGTCTGGCTCGTCGGCGACGACGAGGAGGTGCTGATCGTCGACGCCGCGCACGACGCCCGGGCGATCCACCGGGCCGTAGCCGGGCGCCGGGTCACCGCGATCGCCTGCACGCACGCGCACGACGACCACGTCGACGCGGCACCCCGGCTGTCCGTCCTGACGGGCGCGCCCGTCCTGCTCCACCCCGACGACCACGAGCTGTGGTCCCGCACGCACCCCGCCCGCACACCCGACGGCGACCTCGTGGACGGCCGGATCCTGACGGTCGCCGGCATACACGTCCGGGTCCTCCACACCCCGGGCCACACCTGGGGCAGTTGCTCCCTCCACGCTCCCTTCCTCGACGCCGTGTTCACCGGTGACACCCTTCTCCACGGCGGCCCCGGCCCCACCGGCCGCTCCTGCTCGGACCGCCCGGCCATCGAGGCGTCCCTGCGCGGCCGGCTGCTTCCCCTGCCCGGCGCCACCGCCGTCCACGCCGGGCACGGCCCGGACACCACGATCGCCGCCGAGCGGCGCAACGTCCCGGCTCCCTGAACCTCCGCCGCCGGCCCGTACCGGCACCCGGGCCTCCACAGCACCGGACCCACGCACCTCCCCCGCACGCCCCACTCCCCCAAGCCTTCCCCCGTCCCGGCAAGGAGGGGCATGTCCAGCACACCCGTCAACCCCCGCGTGGTCGTCGTCGGCGCCGGTATCGTCGGCTGTTCCCTCGCCGACGAGCTGACCGCCCGCGGCTGGACCGACGTCACCGTCCTCGAACAGGGACCCCTGCCCGCCCCCGGCGGCTCCACCTCGCACGCGCCCGGTCTCGTCTTCCAGACCAGCCCGTCCAGGACCCTGACCGCCTTCGCCCGCTACACGGTGGAGAAGTTCGGCTCCCTCGACGTCGACGGCGTCCCCTGCTTCCAGCAGGTGGGCGGCCTGGAGCTGGCCACCACGCCCGAGCGTCTCGCCGAGCTGCACCGCAGGGCCGGGTACGCCGCCTCCTGGGGGGTGCGCGGCGAGGTCGTCACCGCCGCACGCTGCAAGGAACTGTGGCCGCTGATCGACGAGTCGGTGGTCCTCGGCGGCTTCCACACCCCCGACGACGGCCTGGCCCGGGCCCTGCTCGCGGCCCGTGCCCAGATGATGCGGGCCACCGCGCGGGGCGCCCGGTTCCTGGAGCGGCACACCGTCACCGGCATCGAACGGCGAGGCGGCCTGGTGACCGCCGTCGCCACCGACCGGGGCACCTTCCCGGCCGACCACGTCGTCTCGGCGGCCGGCTTCTGGGGCCCGGTGATCGGCCGCATGGCCGGGGTGGACGTGCCGTTGCAGCCGCTGGCCCACCAGTACGCCAGGACCGGGCCGCTGCCGGAGCTGAGCGGCGCCACCGCGGAGGCCTCGAAGCCCATCCTGCGCTTCCAGGACCGGGACCTGTACTTCCGCGAGCACACCGACCGCCTCGGCATCGGCTCCTACGCCCACCGGCCCCTGCCCGTCGACCCGTTCGCGGTCCCGCCGTACGACGAGGCGCGCGCCCGGGACATGGACATGCCCTCCTCGTACCCGTTCACGGCGCGGGACTGGGCCCCGAGCTGGGAGGACTGCCGGCGCCTGATGCCCGCCCTGCGGCACGCCGGCGTCGAGGCCGGTTTCAACGGCGTCTTCTCCTTCACCCCGGACGGCATGCCGGTGCTCGGCGAGTCGCGGCACCTGCGCGGCTTCTGGCTGGCCGAGGCGGTCTGGGTCACGCACTCCGCGGGCGTCGCCCGGGCGGTCGCCGAGTGGATGGTGGACGGGCGGCCCTCGCTCGACCTGCACGAGTGCGACCTGACACGGTTCGAGGAGGCGCAGCGGTCACCGTCGTACGTCCTGGAGCGCGGGGCGCGGCAGTTCGTCGAGGTGTAC
The DNA here is from genome assembly GCF_043079125.1 of Streptomyces sp. NPDC015242. Classification (NCBI taxonomy): domain Bacteria; kingdom Bacillati; phylum Actinomycetota; class Actinomycetes; order Kitasatosporales; family Streptomycetaceae; genus Streptomyces; species Streptomyces sp. NPDC015242. Next base: position 24,128 of record NZ_JBIBUF010000014.1, read on the forward strand.
GACGTCATCCATCCCCTGCAGCCGATGGAACAGCCGCGTCCGCTGCGGGTCAGCCCCTTCTACGCCCGGCAGCAGCAGCTCGGCGCGTACTTCCTGGAGGGCGGGGGCTGGGAACGCCCGCACTGGTACGAGGCGAACGCCCCGCTGGTGGACGCCCTCGGCCCGCTCCCCGAACGCGACGCCTGGTCGGCCCGCCACTGGTCCCCGGTCGCGGCGGCCGAGGCGCGGGCGACCCGCGAGGGCGTCGCCCTCTACGACATGACGCCCCTGCGCCGCCTGGAGGTCTCCGGTCCCGGAGCCCTCGCCTTCCTCGACCGCATGAGCAGCAACAACCTGCGCAAGAAGCCCGGCGCTGTCACCTACACCCTGCTGCTCGACGAGGCCGGCGGCATCCGGTCCGACCTCACCGTGGCCCGTCTCGCCCCGGACCGCTTCCAGGTCGGTGCCAACTCCCCCGCCGACCACGACCGGCTCCTGCGTCACGCACCCGGCGACGTGGTGGTCCGGGACATCACCTCCGGCACCTGCTGCGTCGGGGTCTGGGGCCCGCTCGCCCGCGACCTCGTCCAGCCGCTCACCCCGGACGACTTCTCGCACGAGGCGTTCGGCTACTTCCGGGCCAGGGAGACCTACGTCGGGCACGTCCCGGTGACCGCGCTGCGGCTGAGCTACGTCGGTGAGCTGGGCTGGGAGCTGTACACCACGGCCGACCTGGGGCTCCGGCTGTGGGACACGCTGTGGGAGGCCGGAAGGGAGCTCGGCGTGGTCGCGGCGGGCCGCTCGGCGTTCAACTCGCTGCGCCTGGAGAAGGGCTACCGGGCCTGGGGCATCGACATGACCGGCGAAGACGACCCGTTCGAGGCGGGCGTCGGTTTCGCCGTGCGCATGGACAAGGAGGGCTTCGTCGGGCAGGACGCGCTGCGCGGCCGCCAGGAGCCCTCCCGCCGCCTCACGCCGCTCCTCCTCGACGACCCGGCCGCCGTCGTCCTCGGCAAGGAGCCCGTGTACGCCGGCGGGGCACCCTCCGGATACGTCACCAGCGCGTCGTACGGCTACACCCTCGGCCGCTGCGTCGCCTACGCCTGGCTGCCCGCCGGGCTCACGGCCGGCACGGGCGTGCACATCGAGTACTTCGGCGAGAAGGTCCCGGCCACGGTCGCCGACGAGCCGCTGTTCGACCCGAAGATGTCCCGCATTCGCCGGTAGGAGGCGTTCCCCCGTGACGACGACCCCGCGCACCCCGAGCCTGATCGCCACCCTTCCCGGCCGCTGCTACACCGACCCGGACGTCTTCCGGCGGGAGCAGGAGCACGTCTTCGAGTCACTGTGGTTCTGCGCGGTCCGCAGCTCCGACCTGGACCGGCCGGGCGCCTTCCGTACCGTCCGGGTCGGCCGTGAGAGCGTCATCATCACCCGGACCCGCAGGGGGGATCTGCGCGCCTTCCTCAACGTCTGCCGGCATCGCGGGGCCCGGCTGTGCACGGAAGAGGCGGGCGAGATCCGCCGCACGCTGCAATGCCCGTACCACGCGTGGACGTACGACCTCGACGGCACGTTGATCGCCGCGCCCAACTTGATCAGGATGCCGGACGTCGACCGGGTCGCGTACGGGTTGATCAAGGTGGCTCTGCGCGAGTGGCTCGGCTACGCCTGGGTGTGCCTGGCGGACGAACCGCCCTCCTTCGAGGACACGGTGGTGCACGCGGCCGTCGAACGGCTCGGCGACGCCGCCGCGATCGAGCACTACGGCACGGACAACCTCGCGCTCGGCAAACGCATCACCTATGACGTGAAGGCGAACTGGAAACTGATCGTCGAGAACTTCATGGAGTGCTACCACTGCGCGACGATCCACCCCGAACTGACCGAAGTAATCCCCGAGTTCGCCGGCGGCTACGCCGCCCAGTACTACGTGGGGCACGGCGCCGGGTTCGGGGAGGCGGTCGAGGGCTTCACCGTCGACGGCAGCGAGGGCTTCGGGAAGCTCCCCGCGGTCAGTGCCGAGCAGGACCGCCGCTACTACGCCATCACGGTCAAGCCGACGGTGTTCGTCAATCTCGTCCCCGACCACGTCATCCTGCACCGCATGTTCCCGCTCGCCGAGGACCGCACGGTCGTCGAGTGCGACTGGCTGTACGCGCCGGAGGTGGTGGAGTCGGGCGCGGACGTGTCGAAGTCCGTGGAGCTCTTTCACCGGGTGAACGCCCAGGACTTCGCCGCCTGTGAAAGAACGCAGCCCGCGATGTCTTCCCGCGCGTACCGCGAGGGCGGTGTGCTGGTCCCCAGCGAGCACCACATCGGGACCTTCCACGCGTGGCTCCTCGAACGGCTGGGGGGCGAGCACGACGGACCCGTCCATCCGGCCCCACCGGCCCCAGGGAACACCCGTTGAGGAACCGCCCATGAGAAAAGCCGCACAGTCCACCGGCACCCACGGCGACGACGACGCCGAACTCGCCGCGTTCGGCTACAGACCCGAGCTGAAGCGCACCCTCGGCACCTTCCACACCTTCGCCGCCGGCATCAGCTACATCTCCATCCTGACCGGGACGTTCCAGCTGTTCTACTTCGGCTACGGCAGCGGCGGACCCGCCTACTGGTGGTCGTGGCCCATGGTCTTCGCCGGCCAGTTCACGGTCGCGCTGTGCTTCGCGGAGCTCGCCGCGCGCTACCCCGTGGCCGGTTCCGTCTACAACTGGTCGAAGAAGACCGGCAATCCGCACCTCGGCTGGCTCGCCGGCTGGATGATGCTGATCGCCTCGATCGTGTCCATAGCGGCCGTGGCGCTGGCCTACCAGTTGACGCTGCCGCAGATCTCGTCGTTCTTCCAGTTCGTGGGGGACGGCACCGGCACGTACGACGTGGCGACCAACGCGGTCGTCCTGGCCGCGGTCCTGATCCTGTTCACGACCCTCGTGAACGCCTTCGGCGTCAGGCTGATGGCCCGGATCAACACGGCGGGCGTGTTCATCGAGTTGATCGCCACCGTCGTCCTGATCGTCCTGTTCGCCGTCCACATCACGCGCGGCCCGCAGGTCGTCATGGAGACGCACGGCACCGGCGCGGGCTACGGCAACGGGTACCTGGGCGCCTTCCTGGTGGCCTCGCTGGCCTCGGCGTACGTCATGTACGGCTTCGACACCGCCGCCTCGCTCGGCGAGGAATCGCTGAACCCGACGCGGAACGCGCCCCGGGCGATCATCCGGGCCATCGTCGCGTCGTTCGTCCTGGGCGGGCTGATCCTGTTGCTCGCGTTGATGAGCGTGTCCACCCTGAACGGCGAGAAGCTCTCCACGGACGGTCTGCAGTACATCGTGCTGGACGTGCTCGGCCCGACGGCCGGCAAGGCGATGCTGTGGTGCGTGCTGATCGCGGTGACGGTGTGCGCGCTGGCGGTGCACACGGCGGCGGTCCGGCTGGCGTTCGCGATGGCCCGCGACAACAACCTGCCGGCGTCCGCGAAGCTCGCCAGGTGCCATCCGCGGTTCCGGACCCCGGTCCTGCCGACCGTGATCATCGGGGTGCTGGCGCTGGCGATCCTGGTGGTCAACATCCGTCAGCCGCAGATCTTCACCGTCGTCACCAGCATCGGCATCGTCATGATCTACCTCGCCTATCTGGGCGTCACGGTGCCGCTGCTGATCGCGCGGCTGCGGGGCCGGTGGCAGCCGGCGGGCGAGGGCCGCTTCTCGCTGGGCCGCTGGGGACTGCCGGTCAACATCCTGGCCGTGCTGTGGGGCGGTGCCATGACGCTCAACCTGATCTGGCCGCGGGCCGCGGTCTACAACGCCACGGAGCCCTACCACTGGTACCTGCGCTGGGGCGCGGTGCTGTTCGTCGCGGTCATCGCGGGCGGCGGCTTCGCCTACTACTGGTACGTCCAGCGGCACCGCACCGGGGTGCTCGCCGAGCACCGCTCGCAGCTCCCGGCCGCCGCTCCCCTCGCCACGCCGGCGGCCGACTGAGGATTCATGACACGGGCCGCTTGTACATCCTCGTCGCCGTGATCTCGCTGTGCACCGCCTCCCCCGCGCGGGGCTGCTGCGGCAGACCCGGGCGGAGGTGCTCCTCGACGCTGATGTACTTCAGGCCCGCCCGGAGGTCCGCGTCGTTGCGCATGCGGATGACCAGCGGGAACTCGGCCAGCGCGGTGGTGTCGAACAGGCCCGTGGTGTACAGGAGCTGGACACCGAGGGCGTCCGACACCGCCCGCTGCAGTTCCAGCAGGTAGGTGGCGTTGGCGCGGCCGATGGGGTTGTCGAGGAACAGCGTGCCCGCGTGCCGGTGCTTGTCGCGGCCCCGGTCGTTCGAACGCAGCGCGGCCATCGTGCAGTACAGGGCGATGGCGGCGGTGAGCAGCTGGCCGCCGGAGAAGACGTCACCCATCTGCCCGACGGGCACACGCTCGGCGCGCAGTACCGCGTCGGGCTTGAGGATCTCCACGGCGACGCCCTTCGGCTGGAGGGCGGCGGCCACGCCGCGCAGCAGCAGGGACATACCGTCGCGCCGCAGGTCGGAGTTCTTCTTGACGGCGGCGCGGGTCGCCTCGTCGACGACCTCGCCGAGCCGCTCGGTGAGCGTGGCCTGGTCGGGCTCCTCGAAGCGGATGCGCAGGAACTCCTGCCCGGACCACTCGCCGAGTCCTTCGGGCAGCCGGGAGAGCCGCTGGGCGGAGCGCAGGGTCGCCAGGGCCGACTCGACCAGACCGCGCAGCCGGTCCGTGATCGAGTCGCGGTTGCGTTCCAGCTGCGCCAGTTCGTCGGTGAGGACCCTCAGGCGGGGCGCGAAGGCGTCCGCCCACTTCTGGGCGTGCTCGGGCAGCGCGGAGGCGGGCAGTTCGCGGATCTGCTGCCGGGCCGGGGTGCGGACCTGCTCGTAGCGCGTGGAGTTGGCGTGCCGGACGAGGACGTCGCTGGCCTCGCGGACGGCGGCCTCGGCGGCGGACAGGTCGGCGGCGCAGCCGCGCAGCGACCGGCGGGCCTCGGCGGCGGACTGCCGGGCCTCTTCCGGGCTGCCGGGGTAGGGCTCCGTCTCCTCCTGCTCCTCCTCGGTGGGGTGCTCGCGCAGCAGGTCGCGCAGCATCGCGGCGATCTCGTCGAAGCCGCCCGCCGCGTCCTCGGCGGCGCGGTGGGCGTCGAGGAGCTCGGCGTGCGCCTCGCGGGCCCGGTTCAGCGCCTCGGTGTGGGAGGCGAGTTCGGCCGTGGCGGTGCGCAGCAGGGTCTGCGCGTGTTCGGCGTCGCGCGGCCGCAGCTCCTCGGGGAGGTCGGTGTGGGCCTCGCCGTCCTCGGGAGCGAGCCGTTCGGCCTCGCCGCGCAGCCGTCCGAGCTGCTCGCTCGCGGTCGACATCCGGGTCTCCAGCAACTGCACCAGTTCCTCGGCCCGGGCGGCGGCGGCCTGGCGGCTGGGGCCGTCGGAGCCGTCGGGGGATTCGAGGAGCTGCTCCGCGCGCGTGCGGACCTTGTTGCTCAGCCGGTCCAGTTCGGCGCGGGCCGCGCTCTCGTCGCTCTCCGCACGGGCCTGCTCGGCGCGCAGGTCGGCGCCCACCCCGACCTTCTCGTACACCTGGGACGCGGCCCGGTACGCCTCGCGCAGCGCGGGCAGGGACGCCTTGGGGGCGTCGGCGTCGTCCGACGGCACGTCGTCGGGGGCGCCGGCGATCTCGGAGCGCTCGGCGCGCAGGGCGCGGGCGGTGCGGCGGGCGTCGTCGGCGGCGCGCTGGGCGGCACGCCGGTCCTCGTCGGCGGCCCGGGCCCGCTCCAGACAGGCCTGGGCGCCGGCCTCGGACTCGGCCGCCTCGTCGGCCAGTTCGCGCAGCTTGGCCTGCCAGCCGGCCCGTTCGCGCAGGCGGAAGGCGAGCCCGGCGAGGGCGTCGGCGGAGCGGCGCGCCTTCTGGGCCGCCTCCTGCCGCTCGTCCCGCACCCGGGCGGCCTCGGCCGCGGCCTCGTCGGCCTCGGCCCGGACGGTGCGCGCCTCGGCCAGTTCGGCCTCGGTCTCCTCGGCGAACACCCGAGTGTCGTGGGCCGCCCGGGCCAGTTCGGTCAGCCGGCCGGCGGGACAGCCGGTGCGCCAGGAGGCCAGCCGGGCGGCCAGCTCCCTGTCCTTGCCGAGCCGGGCGGCGAGCCTGCGGATCTCCTCGTCCCGCTCGGTCGCCCGGGCGCGCAGCGCCTGCCGTTCCTCGTCGGCGGCGTGCTCGTCGTGCATGGCCGGGTTCGGCGGCACGAGGAAGACGTCGCCGTCGTCGGTGTCCGGGGCGGGGGTCGGGGCGAGCAGGGCGGCGGCGGTGCCGACGGCCACGGCGGAGCGGGGCAGCAGCGCCGCGTCGCCCAGTGCCTGCCGGGCACGGGCGTGGGAATCGGGGTCGGTGATGATCACGCCGTCGACGAGCTCGGGGCGGGCGGCCAGCACGCGGGCGTGGTCGGCCGGGTCGACGGCCTGGGCGAGGTAGCGCCAGCCGGGCAGCGCGGGAATGCCGTGCTCGCCGAGGAACTCGACCGTGGCGAGCACGTCCGGGCCGGGGGGCAGCAGCCCGCCGTCACCGAGGGCGCCGAGGATGCGGGCGTCGTCGGCGGCGGCCGTGCGCAGGTCGAACAGCTGGCGCTCGGCGGAGGAGACGGCGTCGTCGAGGAGGGCGCGCAGGTCCTCGGCGCAGCGGTCGAGCTCCCCGGGGGTGAGCGCTTGCTCGGCGGAGGGGGACACCGCGGACGGCTCGCCCTCCGCGGCGTGCTGCGGCTGGGGGCCGTCCGCGGCGGGGCGGGGCTGCGGGATGCCCGGGCGCGTTCCCGGGGCCAGGCCGAGCAGTTCCGCCAGCCGCTCCTCGCCGGCCAGTGCCTCGGCGGTGCGGCGCTCGGACTCGTAGGCCCGCTCGGCCGCGGTGGCCGCGTCGGCCGCGCGGGCCGCGGTCAGTTCGGCCCGGGTCTCGGTGGCGGCGGCCTCGCGCGCGTGCTCCGTGGCACGGCGGGAGGCCTCGCGGGCGGAGTCCCAGGCCGCGACGGCGGTTTTCTCCGCGTCGCTGGCGGCGAGCGCCGCGCGGGCCGGGTCGGCGTCCGGCGCGCTGTCGTCGAGCCAGCCGGCCCGCACGGCCTCGGCGGTCTCCTGCTCGACCTCGGCGAGGCGCTGCTTGAGGTGCCCGATCTCGCTGCGGGCCCGCTGTGCCTGGGTGGCGGCGGAGGTGGAGTCCCGGTAGGCGGCGTCGCTCACCTCCTGGAGGGCGGCGGAGCGCTCCTCCTCCTCGTTGGCGAGCTGCTCGGCCTTCTCCGCGGCGGCGTGCAGGGCGCGGACGAGGTCGACGGCCGCCTTCGCGCGGGCGGCCAGCGCTGGGGCGGCGTCCCGTTCCGCCTCCTGGATCGCGGCGGACACGCGGGCGACGCGGTCGGCGGCGGCGCGGTGGCGCAGCACCGCCTCGGCGGCCTGCCAGGCCGAGAACAGCGTGCGGGCGTCGGCGAGTTCGCGCTTCTGCGCGGCGGCGGACTTCTCCGCGGCCGCGAGCGCCAGGGACGCGTGCCGGTAGGCGAGTTCGGCGGAGATCAGCGCGCTGCGCTCGCGGGCCGCCTCGGCGTGCGTGACGGCGTAGGCGGCGGCGGTGACCCGCTGGGCGAGATCGGCGGCCCGGGCCCGCTCCCGCACCCCGCGCGCGGAGAGCCTGCGCGCCAGGGTGCGGGTGCGGCGCTCGGCCGCGGTGTGGACGTCCCGCGCCCGCGAGCGGGCCTCGGCGGCCTCGACGATCCGGCCGAGCAGGTCGACGGAGCCGGCGGTGAAGTCGCGTTCGGCCATCAGCTCGGCACGCCGCCCCAGCTTGTTGCCGAAGCCGCTGACCAGGTCGGCGAGTCCGTCGGTGTCGCGGGTGTCGGTGACGGCGCGCAGCAGCAGGTCGGTGAAGTCGGCGTCCTTCTTGACCGCGAAGAGACCGGCGGCCTCGCCCTCGTCGGCGTTCATCTCACGCTGGTAGCGGAAGAGTTCGGGGTCGAGGCCGAGGTCGCCCAGGTGCTCGATCCAGCGGTCGTGGATCTCCTCCCAGTGCACCTCCAGGTGCGGGTACGTCCGGCCCGCCTCGGTGAGGGCGTCGCGGAAGCCCTTCATCGTGCGGCGCCGCCCGCGCGCCCCCGACTGGCCTTCGACCGGGGGACGTACGGCGGTGGACTCGGCGACGGGGAGGTTGTCCAGGCTCAGCCCGGGGCCGGGCCGGAAGGAGTACCAGGCCTCGGCGAACTTGCGCGGGTCGCTGGAGACCTGCCGCCCGCGCCACTCGCTGACCTTGCCGACGACGACGCACTCGCCGGTCAGCACGTGCTGCCACTCCAGCGCGACGTGTCCGCAGTCGTCGGCGAGGAGGAACTTGCGCAGCACGCCGGAGCTGGCGCCGCCCAGGGTGTTGCGGTGGCCCGGCAGCATCACGGAGAAGATCAGCTTGAGCAGCACCGACTTGCCGCCGCCGTTCTCCAGGAACAGCACGCCCGCGGGCGCGGGGCGGCGCGGCGGTCCGACGGGCTCCTCCTCGAAGAACTCCGCCTGGGTGGGGGCGGGGTCGGGCACGATGTCGCCCACGCCCCGCAGGTCGAGCACGGTGTCGGCGTAGCGCGCACCGGCGGGCCCGATGGAGTAGAGGCGGACGCGGGACAGCTCGTACATGGCGGACTCTCGTAGGTCTTCGTCAGGTGGGAGGAGTTCAGGAGGAGTGGAACGGCAGCCCGGCGTCGGCGACCAGGTCCAGGTCGTCGCTCTCCTCGGGGGGCAGCAGCGTCGGGGTGCCGTCGGTCACCGGGACGACGCCCAGCTCCAGCAGCTCGGCCAGGGCGGCGCTGCCGGCCAGGTCGCGGACCTGGAGCTGATAGCGGGCGGTGGTGCGGTACGTGCCGCCGTTGTCGTCGCCGGTGCGCTGGAGGAAGCCGGAGTCGGTGAGGAAGGCGACGGCCTTGGCGACGATGCCGGTGGTGGAACCGGCCAGCCGGCGGGCGTCCTTGGTGGCGCCGGTGGCGCTGCGCCGCATCCAGATCCGCCAGGCGGCCTCCAGGCCGGGCGCGTCGGTGGCCGGGTCGGTGTTCTCGCCCTGCTCGGCGGCGCGTTCCTCCAGGCGGCGGCAGGCCTGGCGCACGAAGGCGTCGACGCCGTTGACCGTGACGCGGCCGATGTAGCCGTCGTCGGCGAGGTCCTCGGGCCGGGGGAACGCCATGGCGGCGACCGCGAGATGGGCCAGTCCGTGCAGGAAGCGGTCGCCGCCGTCGGCGGAGGTGCGACGCGCGTAGTCGCCCATGCGGACGGCGAACACCGAGTCCTCGGCGGCGGTCACGGCCATGCCCGCGCGCGGGGACACCTCCAGCACGATCAGGCCGAGGCCGGTGGCCACGGCGTCGGCGAGCCGCGCGAACGGCGGGTCCTCGCGGTAGCGGCGCAGCAGGTCCGCGTACTCCTGGTCGCGGGCGGGCTGCAGCTTGGGCTGCAGCCCGAACGACACGAGCCGCGCCGCGTCGGCGGCGTCGGCCGGTGTGACGGCCGCGGTGGCCGCCGGGGCCGGGCTCTCCGCGTCGCCCCACTCGACGTGCTCGCTCACGACGTGAACTCCTTGACCTTGTAGACGAGAGTGCGGCCCACGCCCTCAGGGGCGCGGGGGACTGCGCGACCGGCCACGACGGCGCCGCGGCCGGCCACCGGGGGAGGCATCACGCGGCCTCCGTCCTGTCCGCCGCCATCCCCGCCGCGTCCAGCAGCGCGGTGCCGACGATCAGATCGGCCCCGCCGAACTCGGGGTCGTCGAGCTCGGTCCCGTCGTCGACGGCGAACAGCAGCTTCTGCTCCCCCTGCCGGTAGGCCGTGCCGACCGGCGGACTCGCGGCGTGCACCGCCAGCAACGCGACCAGGTACGGCAGCTCGGGATCCTGCCGGCGGGCCTCGGCCAGCAGGCCCGACAACCGCCGCGGCGCGTCCGCCGGCAGGTCGAGCAGCTCCTGCGCCGCCGCCATCTGCTCCTCGCTGAACCGGCTGTCGTCCGGTGTGGCGATGAGGTCCGGCTCGGGCATCTCGGCGCCTAGGTGCTCCCGTTCGACGGGCGGCGTGAGCAGTATGTCGACGAGGTCGGTGATCCGGACGGACACGGGCGTGCGCAGCCCGGTGCCCCGGCCGAAGAAGGCGTCCGTGACCCGCACGGCCTGCTCCAGCGGCAGGGGCAGCAGGGGCGACAGGAGGTGCCCGTAGAGGTCCGTCCCCGAGGTGGTCATCGGGGTCGCGAAGGCCTGCCGGTCCTGCTCGGCGCGGAACAGGGGCCCGGCCTCCAGCAGCCGGGACTGCAACTGGGTGTGCCGCCGGATGCAGTCCTTGACGATGTCGACCAGCTCGGCGGCGCGGCGCTTGTGCTCCGGCTCCTCGGACTCGTCGCGTGCCTTGCGGATGTTCGTGAGGATCGCGTTCTCGTGGCGGTAGCGGTCGGCCACGTGCTCCAGGGCCTCGGCGATCATGTCGGGGACGGCGTTGAGCCAGTCGACCGCGCGCACGTTGCGCCGGGTGGCGTCCAGGGCCTTGCGCAGGGTTTCCGCGTACTGCACGGTCCGGTAGCGGGCCTGCTCCGCCGCGAGCTGGGCGTCGGCGAGGCGGCCGCGGCTGATCAGCACCTCCAGCTTGACCTCGGCGGCGATCTGGGCGCTGGTGACGTCCGTGTCGAGGGCGCCGACGAGGACGTTGACCGCTTCGTCCGTCGTGCGCAGGTACACCGCGCCGCCCGGACCGGGGACCTCCTCGATCAGCTTGAAGTCGTAGTCACGGCGCACGTACGTGCCGTCCGCGCCGAACGTGCCGTACACCGCGCGGAAGCCGCGGTCGACGCTGCCGACGTTGATCAGGTTCTCCAGCACCCAGCGGGCCACCCGCTCGTGCTCGGCGGCGGGGCGCTGCGGGGCCTGGGCGGCGATGCGCGGGATGAGACGGGCGACGATCTGGTCGTGGTCCGCGCCCGTGTCGAAGTCCATGTTCAGGGTGACCAGGTCGATGGCCGCGAGGGCGACCTCCGCCATGCCGTAGACCGAGTACTCACCGGCCAGGTTGGCCTTGCGCGCGTCGAGGTCGTGCAGCGGCGCCGTGCAGGCGAGCGCGCGCAGGCGGCGCGCCAGGCCCTCGTCGGCGGCCGGCCCCGGCGCGGGGCGCGGCCCCGCGCTGAGCTGGGGCGGAACGCTGTCCGTCGTTGCAGGCGAAGTCACGGTGCACAGACTAGGTCCTGGGTCTGACATCATCCCAAACGACGCGGTACGCCTCCGCCGCCGCCCGGCCCCGGCTTGTCGCCCGGCCCCCACCTGTCGCCCGGCCCCCACCTGTCGCCCGGCCCCCGCCGCCCGCGGCCCTCGACCGCCCCGGCCTCAGCCGTCAGCCGTCCTCGCCGACCCGGCGGCGGTACACCTCGACGACCCGTTCCAGCGAGTCGTCGAGATAACCGGCGAGCAGGCTCTCGGCCCGGGCCCGGTCCCCGGCCTGAAGGGCCTCCAGAATGGCGACATTCCGGGCGATGTAGGGTTCGTGCAGCGGCTGCGGCTCGTCCACCACGTGGAAGGCCAGGCGCAGTTCGGCGAAGACGCTGCGCATGAGTTCGTCCGTGCGCTCGCTCGCGGCGAGCGCGACCAGTTCCCGGTGGAAGTGGATGTTGGCCGTACCCACTCCCTTCCAGTCACCTTCGCGGGCCGCCCGCCGCCCTTCCTCCACCGCGGCGGCGAGTCCGTCCAGCCCGTAGGGCGGCTCCCCCAGGCTTCGGACCACGGCACACTCGACCAGGCGCCGGGTGCGGTAGATGTCCTCGACGTCCTCCACCGCCAGGACCCGGACGAAGACGCCGCGGTTCAGCTCGTGGACGAGCAGGCGTTCGTGCGTGAGCAGCCGGAACGCCTCGCGCAGCGTGTTGCGGGACACACCGAGCGCGCCGCCGATGCTGTCCTCCGACAGCCGCGTCCCGGGCGGGAAGTACCCCTCGGCGATACGGCTCCTGAGGATGTCCGAGACCCGTTCCGCGGTGCTGGTGCGCCCCAGGAGGGCCCGGTCGTCGGCGAGGTCCTTCAGCTGCTCTGCCATGCCGGGATTCAATCGCAGATCCCAAGAACGAACCAACATGGGTATTGAGGGATCGTTGAACAATCCTCTACGGTGCTACGCACGGCGTCACCTCCCCCGCACCGCGGCGCCGACCGCTTCCGCACGGCACGGCTCACACCCAGCACCCTCCGTCCTCCCTCTGCGAGGTGCCCATGAGCACGACCCCTCCACCGCAGGCCCTGACCGACGACACGCGCTCCGCGCCCGCTGGACCCGCCTCCGACGACGGGGCGTTCGGCTGGCTGCGGGCCCTGGGCCCGCGCGGCCGCCGCGCGTTCACCGGCGCCTTCGGCGGCTACGCGCTGGACTCGTACGACTACTTCACACTGCCGCTCAGCATGGTGGCGCTGTCGGCCTACTTCGGCCTGAACAGCGGCCAGACGGGCTTGTTCACCACGGTCACCCTGGTGGTCTCCGCGGTCGGCGGCGCCCTCGCCGGCGTCCTCGCGGACCGCATCGGCCGGGTCAAGGCCCTGATGATCACGGTGATCACGTACGCGGTCTTCACCGTCGCCTGCGGCTTCGCGCCCAACTACGAGACGCTGCTGGTCTTCCGGGCCCTGCAGGGCCTCGGCTTCGGCGGCGAGTGGGCGGTCGGCGCCATCCTGGTCGCCGAGTACGCGAGCGCCAAGCACCGGGGCCGCACGCTCGGCGCGATCCAGAGCTCCTGGGCGGTGGGCTGGGGCCTCGCCGCGATCGTGTACACCGTCGTCTTCTCGCTGGTCGACGACGACCTGGCCTGGCGCATCATGTTCTGGACCGGGGCGCTGCCCGCGCTGCTCGTCATCTGGCTGCGGCGCAGTGTGCACGACGCGCCCGCGGCGACCGCGGCACGCGAACAGAGCGCGGAGAAGGGCTCGTTCCGGGCCATCTTCCAGCCCGGCCTGCTGCGCGTGACGCTCTTCGCCGGACTGCTGTCGACCGGCGTCCAGGGCGGCTACTACACGCTGGCCACCTGGGTGCCGACCTACCTGAAGTCCGAGCGCGACCTGTCGGTCGTGGGCACCGGCGGCTATCTGACCTTCCTCATCTCGGGCGCCTTCATCGGGTACCTGACGGGCGGTTACCTCACCGACAAGCTGGGCCGGCGGCGCAACATCTGGCTCTTCGCGCTGCTGTCGGCTCTCTGCATCCTGGCGTACGCGAACATCCCGAGCGGCGCCAACACCCTGCTGCTGGTGCTCGGTTTCCCGCTCGGGTTCTGCATGTCGGCGATCTTCAGCGGTTTCGGCTCGTACCTGGCCGAGCTGTACCCGACCGCCGTGCGCGGCACGGGACAGGGCTTCACGTACAACACCGGGCGCGCGGTGGGTGCCGTGTTCCCGACGACGGTCGGATTCCTGGCGGACAGCTGGGGCGTGGGCGGCGCGCTGGTCTTCGGCGCGATCGGCTACGGCATCGCGGCGCTGGCGCTGCTCGGGCTGCCCGAGACGCGCGGGAAGGAGCTCACGTGAACCGCACGAGCACCGAGGACCGCCCCGTGGTCCTTCTCGACGGGCACGCGCGCGCGTGGAGCCCGGAAACGGCCCGGGCGCGCTTCCGCGACGGCCTCACCGGCCCGACGGCCGGGGTCGCGGGCGGCCACACCCAGGTCAACCTGATCTCGGTGCCCGCCGACTGGGCCTACGACATGCTGCTGTTCTGCCAGCGCAACCCCAAGCCCTGCCCCGTCCTCGACGTCACGGACGCCGGGTCCTGGACGACCGTGCTCGCCGAGGGCGCCGATCTGCGCACGGACCTGCCGCGCTACCGGGTCTGGCGGGACGGCGAGCTGGTCGACGAGCCGGCCGACGTCCGCGGGTACTGGCGGGACGACCTGGTGTCGTTCCTCATCGGGTGCAGCTTCACCTTCGAGTGGGCGCTCAGCGAGGCGGGCGTGCCCATCCGCCACGTCGAACAGGGCCGCAACGTCCCGATGTACGTGACGAGCCGGCAGTGCCGTCCGGCGGGGCGGCTGCACGGACCCCTGGTGGTGTCGATGCGGCCGGTGCCGCCCCGGCACCTGGCGGCGGCGATCCGGGAGAGCAGTCTGCTGCCGGCGGTGCACGGCAGCCCGGTGCACTGCGGCGATCCCTCGGCGCTGGGCATCGAGGACCTCGGCCGCCCCGACTTCGGCGACCCGGTGGAGGCCGAGCCGGACGACATCCCGGTGTTCTGGGCGTGCGGGGTGACCCCGCAGGCGGCCGTCATGGCCTCCCGCCCGCCGTTCGCCCTCACCCACGCCCCCGGGCAGATGTTCCTCACCGACGCCCGCGACGAGCAGTACCGCGTGGCCTGACAGGAGACACTGGACTCATGGCCTGCATCGACCTGAACGCCGACCTCGGCGAGGGCTTCGGCCGCTGGCGGCTCACCGACGACGAACGGCTGCTGTCCGTCGTCACCAGCGCCAACGTGGCGTGCGGTTTCCACGCCGGGGACGCGGTCACCATGCGCCGGGTGTGCGCGCTGGCGGCCGAGCGCGGGGTGCGCATCGGCGCCCAGGTGTCCTACCGGGACCTGGCCGGGTTCGGGCGGCGGGCCATGGACGTGCCGCCCGCCGAGCTGGCGGCCGAGATCGCCTACCAGATCGGCGCCCTGGAGGTGTTCGCCCGCGCGGCCGGCTCCCGCGTGGCCTACGTCAAACCGCACGGGGCGCTCTACAACCGGGTCGTGCGTGACGAGGAGCAGGCCGCCGCGGTCGTCGAGGGCGTGCTCCTCGCGGACGCGGCGCTGCCCGTCCTCGGCCTGCCCGGCTCACGCCTGCTGGAGCTGGCCGGGAAGGCGGGGCTGCCGGTCGTCACGGAGGCGTTCGCGGACCGCGCCTACACCGACGCGGGCACCCTCGTGCCCCGCTCCCGGGAGGGCGCGGTCGTCACCGACCCGGACGCCGTCGTCGAACGGTCCCTCGGTCTGGCCGCCTCCGGCGAGGTGGTGTCCGAGTCGGGGGCGCGCATCGAGGTGCGCGCGCGGTCCCTGTGCCTGCACGGTGACACGCCGGGCGCGGTGGAGCTGGCCCGGCGCGTCCGGGAGCGGCTGGAGTCCTCCGGGGTCCGGGTGGAGGCGTTCGCATGAAGGTGCTGCCCGTCGGCGAGGACGCCCTGCTCGTCGAGGTCTCCTCGGGCGACGAGGCGCAGGCCCTGCACGCCGAGCTGCTGCGGCGCCGCGCGGAGGGCTCGCTGCACGCGCGCGAGATCGTCCCGGCGGCCCGCACGGTCCTGCTCGACGGCCTCGACGCGCCGGGCCGGGTGGCCGCCGAACTGACCGCCGCCGACCTCCCGCCCACTCCCCCGCCCGCAGGTGACGTCATCGAACTGCCCGTGCGCTACGACGGCCCGGACCTGGCCGACGTCGCCGCGCACTGGGGCGTGCCCGAGCCGGAGGTCGCCCGCATCCACGCGGGCACCGAGTTCCGGGTCGCCTTCTGCGGCTTCGCACCCGGCTTCGGCTACCTCACCGGCCTGCCGCCCCGCTACGACGTCCCGCGCCGCGCCACCCCGCGCACGGCCGTCCCGGCCGGGTCGGTGGCGCTGGCGGGCCCGTACACGGGCGTCTACCCGCGCTCGTCGCCGGGCGGCTGGCAGCTGATCGGCACGACGGACGCCGTGCTGTGGGACCACGCGCGCGTGCCGGCCGCGCTGCTGTCGCCGGGGGCGCGCGTGCGGTTCGTCCCCGAGGCGGGGTCATGACGGACCGCGCGCTCGCCGTCGTACGCGCCGGGGCCCTGACCACCGTGCAGGACCGGGGCCGGCCCGGGCACGCCCACCTCGGGGTGCCCCGCTCCGGGGCACTGGACGGACCCGCCGCGCAGCTCGTCAACCGGCTGACCGGCAACGGTCCCGGAGCGGCGGTACTGGAGACCACCCTCGACGGCTGTGCCGTCCGGCCCCGCTCGGCCGTCACGGTGGCGGTGGCGGGCGCCCCCTGCCGGGTCACGGTGGACGGGCGGCCCGCCGCCTGGGGCGCGCCGGTGCGGGTGCCGGGCGGCGCGCTGCTGGACATCGGCCCGGCCCTGTCGGGTGTGCGCGCCTACGTGGGCGTCTCGGGGGGCGTCGCCGTCGAGCCGGTACTCGGCAGCCGCTCGACCGACCTGCTGTCGGGGCTCGGCCCGGCGCCCCTCACGGACGGCACGGTGCTGCCGCTGGGCCGGCCCTCCGGGGTCCACGCGCGCGTGGACGTCGCCCCGCAGCCGGCCCCGCCGGCCGAGCTGGTCCTGCGGGTGACGCTCGGCCCGCGCGCGGACTGGTTCACACCGGAGGCGCTAGGGGCCTTCGTCTCCCGCGCCTACCGCGTCTCCCCGGCGAGCAACCGCATCGGCCTGCGCATGGACGGGCCCGCCCTGGAGCGGGGCCGGCCCGGGGAACTGCCCAGCGAGGGCATGGTGCTGGGCGCCGTGCAGGTCCCGCCGGACGGCCGTCCGGTGGTGTTCCTGGCCGACCATCCGACGACCGGGGGCTACCCGGTGATCGCTGTCGTCCGCCCCGCCGATCTCCCGGCCGCCGCCCAGGCCGTGCCCGGCACCCCCGTGCGGTTCGTGGCGGTACGCCGCCGCTAGGCAGGTCCCGGTCGGACGCCGTCCGCACGACGGGGACGGCCGTTCGCGCAGCTGCCCGCGCCCCGCGGGACACGGTCCCCGTCAGGCCACCTCCGTCTGCTCCCCCAGGGACAGTGCGGCCAGGGCCGCGGACACGGCCGCCGAGGCCCGCAGGTCGAGCCGGGCGCTGGTGCCCCGCGCGCGGTGGCGGAGTTCGTCGGCGGCCAGGGTCAGCAGCTGGGGCAGCAGGTCGGTGCACCGGCGGGCCACCCAGCCGGTGCCGGCGGTGGCCAGCCACCACAGGCTCGCCGACGCCGTCGGGCCGGGTGAGTCCGGTTCCGGGGACGGCGCCGGCCCGGTGGCGAGCCCGTGCCCGGCGAGCAGCGCGTGGAAGCGCAGGGCCAGCTGCCGGTGCCCCCGCTCCCCCGGATGCAGCCGGTCCGCGCTCCACATGGCCCGGTCGGTGACCCAGTCGCCCTCACAGGCGTGCAGGTGCAGCGCCCCGTACCGCTCGGACAGGGCGTGGACCACCGTGTTCACGGCCCGTTGCCGCCGGGCCAGCGGACGCGCCAGCGCCCCCGGCAGCCCGAGCATGGTCCCCGGGTCGGGCAGGCAGGCCGTGAGGAGGACCGCGCCCTGCCCGGCGCAGGCCGCGTACACCTGGTCCAGCCGGGCCGCCACGGCCCGGATGTCGAAGGTGCAGCGCAGGGTGTCGTTGACGCCGACGACGACGGACACGAGGCCGGGCCGCAGCTTCAGGGCGGCGGGCAGCTGCCGTTCCAGCACGTCCCCGGTCTGCGCGCCGCTCACGGCGAGGTTGGTGAACCGGACGGTTTCCTCGCCCAGCCCGGCGGCGAGCAGCGCGGCCCAGCCACGCCACCCGTCGTCCACCGGGTCCCCCACGCCCTCGGTGAGCGAGTCCCCGAGGGCCACGAACGTCAGCGGCCCCTCGCGGCGCGCGGCACCGTCGTGCCGGGCGGATCTCATGCCACTCCCTCCGGCAGGAACGGCCGCACGGGTACGGCCGCGTCATGGGCGGCGAGGAACGCGTCGACCGCCGCGTCCCACCCGAAGCACTCCGCACGCGCGCGTGCCGCCTCGCGGCGGTCCGCCTCCAGGCCTTCGAGGAGCAGGTCCACGGCGTCCGCGAAGGCCTCCCCGTGGTCCGCGGCGACGGCCCCGGCGGAGCCGATCACCTCCGGCAGCGCGGACGAGGAACTCGCGACCACGGGTGTGCCGCAGGCCATGGCCTCCAGCGCCGCGAGGCCGAAGGTCTCGGCGGGCCCGGGTGCCAGGGCCACGTCGGCGGACGCCTGGAGCGCGCCGAGCAGGGCGCGGTCGGAGACGTGCCCGAGGAAGGTGACGGGCAGGCCACTCGCGCGCACCCGCTGTTCGAGCCGCGTCCGCAGCGGGCCGTCCCCGGCCACCACCAGCACCGCCCGGCGGCCGCGCCGCCGCAGTGCCTCCAGGGCGTCCAGCGCCGTGCCGGGCCGCTTCTCCACGGAGAGCCGCGAGCACATCACCAGCAGCGTCTCGTCCTCGCGGGCGTGCCGCGCCCGCAGCGCCGCGTCGCGCAGGTCCGGGTGCCGCCGCACCAGGTCGACGCCGAGCGGGGCCCGGACGACGTTGCGCGCCCCGATCCGCACGAACTCGCGCTCGGCGAACTCGGTGGTGCACACCACGCGCGCGTACGTGTGGGCCGTCCGGACGTTGAGGGCGTCGGCGGCACGCCGGGCGGCCGGCTCGGGCAGGCCCCAGGTGCGCAGGACGCCGTCGGCGGTCTCGTGGGAGACCATCACGGCCGGGACGCGGGCGCGTCGTGCCCACTTGCCGGTCCACCGCAGGGTCGTGCGGTCGGACACCTCCAGCCGGTCAGGCGCGAGGTCCTCCAGCAGCCGGGCCACCCGCCGCCTGTCGGTGAGGACGCGGTAGCCGCCGGTGCCGGGCAGCAGCGGGCCGGGAAGGGTGATCACCCGGCCCTGCTCGGTCTCGCGGTCGCTCGCCCGCTCGCCGGGGACCACCAGGACGGGTTCGTGGCCGGCCTGCCGGTAGCCCCTGCCGAGTTCGCGCAGGGCGGTGCGCAGTCCGCCGGAGGCGGGGGCCACGAAGTTGGCGAGCCGGACGATCCGCAGTCCGCGGCCGGCGCTGTGGGCGTTCATGCCGCCACCGCCGTCCGCCGCCCGGCGAGCACGTGCGCGTAGTGCCCGATCAGCTGGTCGCCGACGGCCGCCCAGGTGCGGCCCTCGACGGTGGCGCGCGCGGCGGTGCCGAAGGCGGCGCGCAGCGCGGGCTCGGCGGCCAGGGCCCGGACCGCGTCCCGCACGGCGGTTTCGTCGCGCGGCGGCACGAGCAGCCCGGTGTGCCCGTGCGCGACCAGGTCGAGCGGTCCGCCCGCGGCGGGTGCCACCACGGGCAGGCCGCTGGCCATCGCCTCCTGGACGGTCTGGCAGAACGTCTCGAACGGGCCGGTGTGCACGAACAGGTCCAGCGAGGCGAAGACCCGGGCGAGGTCGTCGCCGGTGCGGCGGCCGAGGAAGACGGCGCCGGGCAGCGCCTGCTCCAGCGAGGGCCGGCTGGGGCCGTCGCCGACGATCACGACGCGGACGCCGTCCAGACCACAGGCGCCGGCGA
Source organism: Streptomyces sp. NPDC015242 (assembly GCF_043079125.1). Classification (NCBI taxonomy): domain Bacteria; kingdom Bacillati; phylum Actinomycetota; class Actinomycetes; order Kitasatosporales; family Streptomycetaceae; genus Streptomyces; species Streptomyces sp. NPDC015242. The sequence goes on from NZ_JBIBUF010000014.1 coordinate 43,332, forward strand.
GGAGCTCTACCTGCTTCTCGGGGGCGAGCCGGCCGACGTAGCCGACGATCAGCTCGCCGTTCGGCGCGAGCTCCCGGCGCAGGGCCTCGTCGCGGCGGCCGGGCCGGAACCGTTCGGTGTCGACACCGCGCGGCCACAGCCTGACCCGGGGCACGCCGTGGGTCTCCAGGTCGTTCAGGGCGGCGCTCGACGGCGCGAGGGTCAGGTCGGCGGCGCCGTGGACGGAGCGGATGCGCCGCCATGCGGCGGCCTCGCCCGCGCCCATGTAGGTGCGGGCGTATCCGGCCAGGTCGGTCTGGTAGACGGCGACGGCGGGGATGCCGAGCCGGGCGGCGGCGGCCATGCCGCGCACCCCGAGGACGAAGGGGCTGGCCAGGTGGACGACGTCGGCACGGTGCTCGACGAGGGTGGCGGCCAGGCGGCGGCTGGGGAGGGCCACGCGGACCTGGGGGTAGCCGGGGAGCGGGAGGGAGGGGACGTGGACGACGGGGCACGGCGCGGACGCGTCGGGCTTGTTGCCCGGCGCGGGGGCCGGGGCGACGACGACGGGGGCGTGACCGCGCTCGACGAGGTGCCGGGCGGTCTGGAGCGCGCAGTGGGCCACGCCGTTCACGTCGGGGGGAAAGGATTCGGTCACGATGACGACACGCATACCGGTGTTGTCGCCGTGCCGGACGTGGCCGCGTCAACGTCGATCTTTCCGGCCGAGGAACGTCCCATGAGCGTTCCGAGGCGCACCCGCGCAGGTCAGGCCGTATCCACGCCCTCCTGACCCGCGGGTCACCCGACGTTCATCTCCCTGGCCTGATGCGGCCTTGGCAATCCCTCGCGGAGGGGGTCACACGGTGGTTTCCCCCGGGCCGATCCGGCTGCGTACGGCCGTCTGGACCTCGGCCTCCTCGGCGGGGTCGGCGGCGAGCCGGCGCAGGCGTTCCACGACGCGGGCGTCTCCGGTCTCGGCGTGCCGGGCGGCGAGTTCGCGGGTGGTCTCCTCGCAGTCCCAGAGGCATTCGACGGCGAAGCCGGTGGCGAAGGAGGGGTCGGTGGCGGCGAGAGCGCGTGCGGTCCGGCCGCGCAGGTGGGAGGAGGCGGTCTCGCGGTAGACGTGGCGCAGGACGGGGGCGGCGCAGGCGATGCCGAGCCGTCCAGTGCCGTCGACGAGGGTCCACAGGGTCGGTGCGTCGGGGCCTTCGCCCCGTACGGCCTCCCGGAGGGCCGCGAGGACCAGGTCGCGGTCCTGGGCTCCGCCCCGGCAGGCGAGGACGCGTCCGGCGGCGGCGCCGAGCGCGTCGGGCCGTCGGGCCCAGCCGCGCGCCCGGTCGACGGCGGCGACGGAGCGCATCCGTTCGAAGGCGTCGACGGCGGCGTCCACGACGACCGCCGAGCCGGTGGCCACGGCGCCCTCGATCAGGTCGAGGGCGTCGGGATCGTTGCCGTCGGCGAGGTAGCGCAGGGCGGTGCACCGGGCACCGTCTCCGCCCTCCCTGGCCGCCTCGACGATCTCGGCGCGGTCCTCGGGTCCGGCCACGGCACTGAGACAGCGGGCGGCCGGGACGTGGAGCGCGGCGCCGCGTTCGAGGCCTTGCTGGGCCCAGTCGAAGACGGCCTGCACGCTCCATCCGGGGCGGGGCCCGGAGGGGCGCATCTGCCGCTGCCAGCGGTCGAAGCAGCCGGCTTCGTGGGCGGCACGCACGCGCGTGGCGACGGATGCGCGGGGGTCGTCGGCCCACAGCCGCCACGGCCGGGGCTCGAAGGCGTCGCGGACGGCGGCGGCCAGCTCGGCCTCGCCCTCCGGATCGGCCGGGAACCGCGCGAGGACGGGCGCGGCCAGCGCGCGCAGACCCGCGTCGTCGTCCCGCAGGGCCAGTTCGTCGAGGGCCCAGGCCCAGTTGGTGCCGTGGGCCGCGTACCTGCGCAGCAGTTCGAGCGCGTCGCGCCTGCCGTAGGAGGCGAGGTGCCCGAGGACGGCGAGGGCCAGTCCGGTGCGCGACTCGTCGGCGTCGAGGACGTCCTCGGCGTCGAAGAGGTGGGCCTCGATCTCGTCCAGCTCCCCGTCGAGGTCGAGGTAGAGGCGGGCGTAGTAGAGGGAGCGGTTCTCGACCTGCCAGTCGTGGCGGGGATCGCGCAGCACGCAGTGGTTGAGCGCCGCGAGCGCCTCGGGGCGCGGGGCGGTGAGCGCGTGCAGTGTGCCGTCGCCGCGGCCCCGCTGGAGCAGGCCGAGCAGCGTACCGCTGGGCGCTATGACCGGATCGAACATGGGAAACAGCCTCACATCAAGCGTCGACGCAACCGGGGACGTGTACTACCTGGCCGCGTGACAACACGTCGGAGTGCCCGCCGTTTCCTGCTTGCTGTAGACCATCTTCCTCTGCCTCTCGTCGGTGGCCCTTGCGGACCGCGTCACGGCCCGCGCGGTGCGGCAACACCTGCCCAACCATCACGTCCGTGAACCACGTCGTCATGATGACCCGGCACTTCCGTCTGCCGCGACCGAAATTTCGGCGGCCCCGTTCCGCCTCCCCCGTTCCTGGTGTCCTTGCAGGTCGGACCGGTCGGCCTAGTGCTCGCCGAACAGTTCGAGCAGTTCTGTCCGGCCGAACATGCGGGCCGTGTCGACGGCCGACGGCGTGCCGGCCCGGGGGTCGGCGCCGCCCTCGAGGAGGGCCTTGATCACGTCCGTCTCGCCCTTGAAGACGGCCCCCGCGAGCGGGGTCTGGCCGCGGTCGTTGATCCGGTCCGCCTCGGCGCCGCGGGCGAGCAGCGCGCGCACCGCGTCGGAGTGGCCGTGGTAGGCGGCGAGCATCACGAGCGAGTCGCCGCGGTCGTTGGTGAGGTTGGCCGGGACGCCCGCGTCGACGTACGCGACGAGCGCCTCGGTCTGTCCCCGCCGGGCCAGATCGAAGATCTTGGTCGCCAGCTCCACGACCTCGGGGTCGGGGGCTTCGGTCATCCGGTGGACCGCCTCTCCATCGCGTCACGCCAGGTGGTGCAGGGCCGCGCGGGGCGCGGCCGTACGAGTGAATCGCCAGGGTACTGGCTCGCGCGGCACATGACCCGATGTGCCCGAGGTAAAGATCACCACAGACGTGCCCGAGCGCAACAGGCCCCCTCTCGGGGACCACGGACCACTCCGCCAGCCGGGGGAAATCGTCGGAATTTCACCCAGTTGCACCTTTTATCGTATGGATACATCCTGTGAGCCTGGAAGTACTCATGGTGACTGTCCCCGCGAACCAGGAGAACTCAAATGATCCTGTCCATCTCAGGCGTGGTCCTGCTCGGCATCGTCGTCTTCATCTTCTTCCGCAAGGACGGCCTGAAGGCCTCCCACGCGGTGGTGGCGATGCTCTTCGGCTTCTACCTGGCGAGCACGGCCATCGCCCCGAGCATCAAGGCGGGCGGCGAGAGCCTGGCGAGCCTCCTCGGCGGCATCAAGTTCTGACGGCCCCGCTCCCCGTACGCACCCCGCCCGTACGCACCGACTGGAGGCAGCAGTGGCCCGGCGTCCCCTTCCCCGCATTCTGAGCAACGGCAGCGCGCAGCTCGCCCGGAGCCGGGAGCTGGCCCGGACGGCCGCCGACAGCGCCACGGACGTCCTCCACCCGCTGATCACGATCGCGCGGGGTCTGCGCCGGCTGGCAGCGGCCGGGCGGCGCAGATGGACCGAGACCCCCAAGGAGAGACGGGGGGCGCTGCTGTTCCTGGTGACCTCCGTCATCCTGGTCGTGGCCCTGGTGCCGTACGGACCGCTGCTGGCCGCCATCACCCTGATGGCGGCCGCGGCCTGGCAGGGCCGGGACCGCGCCCCGGCGGCTCCCGACGGGCCCGACGAGTCGCAGACGCAGCGCCTGAAGTCGCTGTACGAGGCGCTCGTCCCGTACTTCTCCACCGCCGAGGACCCCGAGCCGCTGTACGCGCACGGCGGCGCGTGGGACAAGGCGTTCCCCACCTACGCGTTCGACGGCGGCGGCCGGATCTCCCACCTCGTGGTGCGCTACCCGGCGTACTTCACCGACGGTGAGGCGGAGGCCCGCGCGCGGATCGAGCACCTCCTCGCGGCCAAGTCCGGCCGGGGCCGCGAATACCACTTCACGTGGGACGAGGAGGGCAACCAGTTGACGCTCGGCGTGCTGCTGCCCCTCCCCGTCGACATCACCGCCCAGCACTTCGTCACCGCGCCCGGCGAGACGGTCCTGGGCTTCACCGACCCGACCCAGGTCCGCCGCACCCTCCCCCTGGGGTTCGGCGAACAGCAGCGGGACGTCCCCCCGGTCGTCTGGCGCACGGGCCTGCGCTCCACCGAGCCTCACCTGCTCGCCCTCGGCCAGCCGGGCAGCGGCATCTCGACCTTGCTGCGTTCCCTCGCCCTGCAGGCGCTCCGGCACGGTGACGTGGTGATCGTCGACGGCGGTGGCACCGGCGAGTACGCCTGCCTGACCGGCCGGGACGGCGTACTGGCCGTCGAGTGCGGTCTCAGCGGGGCGACGGCGAGCCTGGAATGGGCCGCCACGGAGACGGAACGCCGTCTCATCGCGGCCAACCGCGCCCACCAGGCGGGCCACCCCCCGCCGGACGACACCAAGCGGCCGCTGTGGATCCTCCTGGACCGGCCGACCGCCTTCACGCATCTGGCGGCGGCGGACGACCGCAAGGACCCGCAGTCCCTCCTCCAGGTGCCCCTGCGGCACGGCCGTCCGGCGAACGTGACGGTGGTCGTGGCCGACCAGCTGGACAGCTGGGAGGCCCTCAGCGAGCCGGTGCGCCGGCACACCCGCGCGCGAGTGGTCCTCGGCCCCGCGACGGCGGACCAGCTGGAGGCGGTCCTGGGCGTGCCCCCGCACACCACGCCGATCGACCAGATCCCGCCCGGCCGCGGTTACGCCCGTCTGGGCACCGGCCCGGTGCACCGCCTCCAGGTCCCGGCCACGCCGAACCCCTTCGACGACGCGGCGCCCGAGGCACACCGGGAGGCGGTCCTCGCCCTCCTGCCGCCCCGCACCACCCCGGCGGACGGGGAGACGGTCCCGGAGCCGGACGGCACCCCGGGCGAGCCGGAGCCGGTACCGACGGAGCCGGAACCGCAACCCGCGGCGGCGGCACCCCGGCCGCCGGAACCCCAGCCCGAGCCGGCCCCGGACCTCACCGAGGAGCCCTTGCCGGACCCGGTCCCGGTCCTGACCAAGGAACCCCTGCCGGACCCCGTCCCGACCCTCACCAAGGAACCCCTGCCGGACCCCGTCCCGGTCCTCACCAAGGAACCCCTGCCGGACCCCGTCCCGGTCCTCACCAAACCGGCGGAGACGAAGCGGGGCTAGCCCCGCCGGATGCCGGGCGCAGGGGGCGTTCCGCCCCCTCGTTCCGCCCCCTGCGCCCCGAAGCCCCGCGCTCCCGGACTCCTACGCCACGAACGTACGCGGCGCCTCCGCGCCCCCCACCCCGCCCGTGCCGGACTCCACCAGGCCGGCCGCCGCGGCCAGCCGTACCGCCGCCTCCTCGGCCACCGCCCCGCCCACGGTGAACGGCAGACGCACATACCCCTCGAACGCCCCGTCCACCCCGAACCGTGGCCCGGACGGCACCCGCACACCCACGCGCTCCCCCGCCTCCGCGAGCCGCGACCCGGACAGCCCCCCGGTGCGCACCCACAGGGTCAGCCCGCCCTGCGGCACCTCGAACTCCCACCCGGGCAGCTCCCGGCGCACGGCCGCCACCAGCTCGTCCCGGTTCGCCCGGGCCTGCTCCCGCCGCACCTCCACGGCCTGCTCCCAGCCCCCCGTGCCGAACAGCCAGTTGACGGCCAGCTGCTCCAGCACCGGCGTGCCCAGATCGGCGTAGGCCCGCGCCGCCACCAGGCTGCGGATCACGTCCGGAGCGGCCCGGACCCAGCCGATGCGCATGCCGGCCCAGAACGCCTTGCTCGCCGACCCCACGGTGATCACCGTCGAACCGGCCGGGTCGAAGGCGCACACCGGCCGCGGCATCCGCACCTCCGGGTCGAGCCACAGCTCGCTCATCGTCTCGTCGGCGATCAGCACCGTCCCCGCCGACCGCGCCGCGTCCACCAGCCGCCGCCGCTGGTCCTCGTCGGCGAGCGCGCCCGTCGGGTTGTGGAAGTCGGCGACGACGTAGGCGATGCGAGGCGCGGCGTCCCGCAGGACCTGGCGCCAGCGGTCCATGTCCCAGCCGGTGAGCCCCTCGGCCATCGCGACGGGCACCAGCCGGGCCCCGGCCTCCCGCATCAGCTGCAGGATGTTCGCGTAGGAGGGCGACTCGACGGCGATGCGTTCGCCCCGGCCGCCGAAGAGGTGGCAGATCGCGTCGATGGCGCCCATCGCCCCGGTCGTCACCATGATCTGCTCGGGCATGGTGGGGATGCCGCGCGCGGTGTAGCGCTCGGCGATCATCGCGCGCAGGGCCGGCAGCCCGGCGGGATAGTCGCCGTGCGTGTGCGCGTACGGCGGCAGTTCCTCCAGCGCGCCCTGCACGGCCCGGGTGAGCCAGGGCTCGGGGGCGGGCAGCGCGGCGCAGCCCAGGTCGATCATCGAGCCGAGGGCCTCCGGCGGCAGCGGCTCCAGCCCGCGCGCGGGCAGCGGGTTCCCCGCGGGCACGGCGGTCCAGCTGCCGGCGCCCCGGCGCGACTCCAGGAACCCCTCGCCGCGCAACGCCTCGTAGGCGGCGGCGACGGTGGTACGGCTGACGGAGAGGGACAGGGCGAGTTCCCGCTCGGCGGGCAGCCGGGCGGCCACCGGAACCCGCCCTTCGAGCACCAGCAGGCGGATGCCGTCGGCGAGCGCGCGATAGGCGGGCGGGCGGCGGGTGCCGGGCCCCGCCGGGCGGTCCTGCTGGGAGCTGAGCAGCCGGGCGAGCTGTGCCGCCCCCACGGCCGAGGTCCACTGCGCCATCGGAATCAGTCCACCTTCCCCGGATTGGCCCTGGATGGCAGCTCCATCCACGCCACAGGGTGTCATGCATCAGTCCACCAACACCACACGGGGGCACATCATGGCCACGCGGGGACGTCTCGCCCGGCGGCTCGTCCAGCTGTACGCGGGACTCGCGCTCTACGGCGCGAGTTCCGCGCTGCTCGTCCGGTCGGGGCTCGGCCTGGAGCCCTGGAACGTCCTGCACCAGGGGCTCGCCGAACGGACGGGACTGTCCATCGGTGTCGTCCTGACGATCGTGGGCGCCGCCGTCCTGCTCGCGTGGATCCCGCTCCGCCAGCGGCCGGGCCTCGGCACGGTCTCCAACGTGCTGGTGATCGGCATGGCCATGGACGCGACGCTGGCCCTCGTCCCCGGCGCCCACGGCTGGGCCCTGCGCGTGACCCTGATGACGGCCGGGATCGTCCTGAACGGCGCGGCGACCGGCCTCTACATCGCCGCCCGGTTCGGCCCGGGCCCGCGCGACGGCCTGATGACCGGACTGCACCAGCTCACGGGCGTCTCCCTCCGCCTGGTCCGCACGGGCATCGAGCTCACCGTCGTGGCGACGGGCTTCGCGCTGGGCGGCACCGTCGGGATCGGCACCCTGCTCTACGCGCTGTCCATCGGCCCGCTCGCCCAGCTGTTCCTGCGCGTGTTCGCCGTTCCCGCGGCATCCCCCGGCAGCACGGTCGTTGCCACCGGTCAACCGGAAGGAGCGATACTGCGACCGTGACCCCGCGGATACGCCACCCCTATCTCGACCATCCCGGCCCGATCGCGTTCGCCCACCGGGGCGGGGCCGCGGACGGCCTGGAGAACACGGTGCGGCAGTTCCGCGTCGCCGTGGAGGCCGGATACCGGTACATCGAGACGGATGTGCACACCACCCGGGACGGCAGACTCGTCGCCTTCCACGACACGACCCTGGACCGGGTGACCGACGGCGCGGGCCGGATCGCCGACCTGCCCTGGCAGGAGGTGCGGCAGGCGCGCGTCGCGGGGCGGGAACCCGTACCGCTCTTCGAGGAGTTGCTGGAGACCTTCCCGGACGTGCGCTGGAACGTGGACGTCAAGGCGGAGGCCGCCCTGCTCCCCTTCCTCGGCCTGGTCGGCCGGACCGGCTCCTGGGACCGGATCTGTCTCGGCTCGTTCTCCGAGGCGCGGGTGGTGCGCGCCCAGCGCCTGGCCGGACCCCGGCTGGCCACGTCGTTCGGCACCCGGGGCGTGCTCGGTCTGCGGCTGCGCTCGTGGGGACTGCCGGCGGCGGTGCGCGGCTCGGCGGTCGCCGCGCAGGTGCCGCGGACGCAGTCCGGCATCCGGATCGTCGACCACCGCTTCGTCCGCGCGGCCCACGCGCGCGGGATGCAGGTGCACGTCTGGACGGTCAACGATCCCGAGGGCATGCACCGGCTTCTCGACCTCGGCGTGGATGGCATCATGACCGATCACATCGACACGTTGCGCACGGTCATGGAGGACCGCGGCGTCTGGGTCTGAGACCCCGGGCCCGGCGCCTCCGCGCGTTCACGGGGAAGCGAGGGCACGGGTGGGCACCGACACCCTGCGGACACCGCCCGCCGACGGGGCGGATCTCAGACGCGAGCAGCGCGGCTGGTACTTCTACGACTGGGCCTGCTCGGTCTACTCCACGAGCGTGCTCACCGTCTTCCTCGGCCCCTACCTGACCTCGGTCGCCGAGTCGGCCGCGGACGCCGACGGGTACGTCCACCCGCTCGGCGTCCCGGTGCGCGCCGGGGCCTTCTTCGCCTACTCGGTGTCCCTGTCGGTGATCGTGGCCGTACTGGTCATGCCCTTGGTCGGAGCCGCCGCGGACCGCACGGGCCGCAAGAAGCCCCTGCTCGCGGCCGCCGCGTACACCGGCGCCGGGGCCACCACGGCGATGTTCTTCCTGGACGGCGACCGCTACCTGCTGGGCGGCGCCCTGCTGATCGTCGCCAACGCGGCGCAGTCGGTCGCGATGATGCTGTACAACTCCTACCTCCCGCAGATCGCCCCGCCCGAGCAGCGGGACGCGGTGTCCTCGCGCGGCTGGGCCTTCGGCTACGCGGCGGGCTCCCTGGTCCTCGTCGTCAACCTGGTCCTCTACACCGGGCACGACGGCTTCGGCCTCTCGGAGGGCACGGCCGTCCGGATCTGCCTGGCGTCGGCCGGCCTGTGGTGGGGCGCTTTCGCGCTGATCCCGCTGACCCGGCTGCGCGACCGCAGGCACAGCGCCGGCAAGGCGGCGCTCCCCGGCTTCCGGCAGCTCGCCGCGACCGTGCGCGACATGCGCCGCCACCCGCTGACCCTCGCCTTCCTGCTCGCCTACCTCGTCTACAACGACGGCATCCAGACGGTGATCTCCCAGGCCTCGGTCTACGGTTCCGAGGAGCTGGGCCTCGGTCAGTCCACCCTGATCGGGGCCGTCCTGCTGGTGCAGGTGCTGGCGGTGGCCGGCGCGCTGACGATGGGCCGGCTGGCCCGGACGTACGGCGCCAAGCGCACGATCCTCGGCTCGCTGGTCGCCTGGACGGTGACGCTCGCGGCCGGGTTCTTCCTGCCCGCCGGGGCGCCCGTGTGGTTCTTCGTGCTGGCCGCCGGGATCGGCCTGGTCCTCGGCGGCAGCCAGGCGCTGTCCCGCTCCCTGTTCTCCCATCTCGTCCCGCCCGGCAAGGAGGCCGAATACTTCTCCGCCTACGAGCTGAGCGACCGCGGGATGAGCTGGCTCGGGCCACTGCTCTTCGGGCTCACCTACCAGCTGACCGGGAGCTACCGGGACGCGATCATCTCGCTGGTGGTCTTCTTCGTCCTCGGTTTCGTCCTGCTCGCGCGGGTACCGGTGCGGCGTGCCGTGGCAAAAGCGGGGAACCCGGTTCCTGACAGGATTTAGCACTCAGCGCGAAAGGGCTGTAGTGTACGCGTTTGGCCTGCCAGGCGTACCGTTACTGCGCGTCAAAGATGGCGAAACGCTGGGTTACATCTGCCATCAGATGTGACAAACCGGGCGTCGGTGGGTACAACAAGGGCGGCTACGACGGCGACGCATGACCCGGAACGGGACTCGGAACGGGAATCTTTACCGCCGACCGGACGTTGACCGGATGACGACGACAGCGACACCTGTCCTGTGGGCGACAAGCCCGGGAGGCACGATTCATGAGTGAGCGAGCTCTTCGCGGCACGCGCCTCGTGGTGACCAGCTACGAGACGGACCGCGGCATCGACCTGGCCCCGCGCCAGGCCGTGGAGTACGCATGCGAGAAGGGGCACCGCTTCGAGATGCCCTTCTCGGTCGAGGCGGAGATCCCGCCGGAGTGGGAGTGCAAGGTCTGCGGGGCCCAGGCACTCCTCGTGGACGGCGACGGCCCGGAAGAGAAGAAGGCCAAGCCCGCGCGTACGCATTGGGACATGCTGATGGAGCGGCGCACCCGCGAGGAACTCGAAGAGGTCCTCGAGGAGCGTCTGGCGGTTCTTCGCTCCGGTGCGATGAACATCGCGGTTCATCCCCGGGACAGCCGCAAGTCGGCCTAGGTCCCCGCAAGGCCTGGCGATCGATCAGCGCACATCGACAACCGCGGGCGCCGTACGGAAGTACGGCGCCCGCGGTTTTGTCATGCGGTGGCGCGGTTGTCCTCGCGCCCCGATCAGTACGTCAGCGGCGGGCGCGGCCGCTCCGGGGCACCGCCCGGCTCGTCCCTGACGACCTCGCCCTGGACGACCTTGCCGTCGGGCCGGTACATACGGGCCTGCCGGAAGGCGCCGCCCAGGCTGCCCGGGTCCGCTTCGCGGAGCTTGCGCTCGAAGGTCCGCTCGGCGGAGCGGCTCACGGCCTTCTGGACCGGGGGCAGCAGCAGGAGCAGGCCCACCGCGTCCGACACCAGGCCGGGGATCATCAGGAGCAGGCCGCCCAGCATCATCAGGCCGTTGCCCTCGCTGTCGGGCCGGGCCGCCTCGGGCAGCACACCGCTCTGCTGCTGTTGCAGCGCCTCGGAGAGCCTGCGGAAGGCCCGCCGGCCGGCCCGCTTGATCACCACCGAGCCGAGGACGGCGCCCGCCAGCAGGACCAGAAGGACCACCAGGCCGTTCGTCGCCCCCGCGACGAGGGTGAGCAGCCAGATCTCCAGCACGAGCCAGGCGGCGAACCCCAGGGGCAGGAACGTGCGCAGCCGGGAGCGCCGGGGCCGGGCGGGGTGGCTGGGGATCTGAGCGCCAGTCGTCATGCCCCCAGTGTGCCTGGCCACGGCTCAGCGCGGGATAAGCCCCCGGGCAGGCCGCTTCCGCGTACGGCGGAGCGGCGGGGCCGCGGGGTGCTACGGCGCGGAGGGCCGGGAACCGCGCCCCGTGACCTTGCCGACGCGCTCCCCCACGCCCCAGGCCGTGACCCGCCACAGCGCCTCGACCAGGATGTCGCGGCTCATCTTCGAGTCGCCGAGTTCACGTTCGACGAAGGTGATGGGCACCTCGACCACGTGGTATCCGGCCTTGACGGCGCGGCGGGCGAGGTCGACCTGGAAGCAGTAGCCCTGGGAGGCCACCTCGTCGAGGCCGAGGCCCTCCAGGGTCTCGCGGCGGAACGCGCGGTAGCCGCCGGTGATGTCGCGCAGCGGCAGGTCGAGCGCCAGCCGCGAGTAGAGGCTGCCGCCCCGGGAGATCACCTCGCGGGACTTCGGCCAGTTCACCACCCGGCCGCCCGGCACCCAGCGCGAGCCCAGCACCAGGTCGGCGCCCTTGAGGGCGGTGAGCAGGCGGGGCAGTTCCTCGGGCTGGTGGGAGCCGTCGGCGTCCATCTCGACCAGCACCCCGTAGCCGCGCTCCAGGCCCCAGCGGAAGCCCGCGAGGTAGGCGGCGCCGAGGCCCTCCTTGCCCTTGCGGTGCAGCACGTGGACGTGGTCGTCCGAGACCGCCAGTTCGTCGGCGAGCTTGCCCGTGCCGTCCGGGCTGTTGTCGTCGGCCACGAGCACGTGCGCCTCGGGGACGGCCTCGCGCACCCGGCCGACGATGGGCTTGATGTTCTCCGCCTCGTTGTAGGTCGGGATGATCACCAAGGCCATGCCGAGCGGGCCGAACTTCCTCCCCTGGGCTTCTGCCGCGAGGGTTCCGTCGCCGTCGTTCACTGCTGCCCCTTCATGTCCGTACGCAGGGGTCCACCATAGTGGCCCTCGCCTGCGATGACGTGACAGGACGTTCGAATGGTGGTGTCGAATCCGCGGGACGCGGGCAGGAATGCGCCCTCGCGGCGCGCGCGGACGGCGGATGGGGGCCCGGCGCCCTTCGGGCCGACCTCGGATCCGCCGGCTGCGGATCGACCGAAAGCCGTTGTCTACTGAGCGCCCGGGCCCCACCCGGGGTCACACCTCCCCGACCGGCCGGAACGTTCCCTCGGCGCTGCGCCGGCCTGAGCCTGGCTCCCAGTGGCGGTGCCCCGGTGCGGCACACCGTCCCTGACCCGGCGGCGCTGCGGCGAGTGCGCGAACGCTCCCCGGTCGGGCGTCCGGTGGTGGACCCGGCCGAACCTACCGGCCCCCCGCGGCCGCCTGTCAACAGCCGTCCGACCTGCGCATCCGGCGGCAAAGCCCTGGTCAGTGCGGTGGATGCGCAGGTCGCGCGCGCGGGGCGCGGCGCCCGTTCGCACGCGCGCCACCCTCGTAGATCACTCGCCCGGCCGTACGAAGACCGTGCGCCCGCCGACCACGGTCCGCAGGCAGACGGGCAGGTCGCAGCCCGGGGTCAGGTCGGGCAGGCCCGGGGTGCCGGAGCGGGGGTCCGTCGACCAGCGGGCGACCCGGTCGTCGGGGGCCTGGACGACGAGTTCGCCGGTGCGCCACACGGCGTAGTCGGCCGGGGCGCCCGGGACCAGGACCCCGGCGTCGTCGCGTCCCACGGCCCGCCAGCCGCCGCGCGTGTGCGCCGTGAACGCGGCGCGCACGGAGACGCGGTGCTCCGGCGTGCGGTGGAAGGCGGCGGCCCGCACCGTGCCCCAGGGGTCGAGCGGGGTGACCGGGCTGTCCGAACCGAAGGCGAGCGGCACACCGGCGCGCAGCAGGGCGGCGAAGGGGTTCAGGGCACGGGCCCGGTCCGTTCCGAGCCGCTGGGCGTACATGCCGTCCTCGCCGCCCCACAGGGCGTCGAAGGCGGGCTGGACGGAGGCGGTGAGCCCGAGTTCGGCGAAGGCGGCGATCGCCTCGGGGGTGAGCAGCTCGGCGTGCTCGACGCGGTGCCGTGCGGCCCGGATCCGGGCGAGACCCAGCTTCTCGGCGGCGGCCCGGGCGCCCTCGACCACGGCGTCCACGGCCGCGTCGCCGATGGCGTGGAAGCCCGCCTGCAGCCCCGCCTCGGTGCACGCGACGACGTGCGCGGCGACGGCGGCGGCGTCGAGGTACGCCCGGCCGGTGTGCCCGGCGTCGGCATAGGGCTCGTGCAGGCAGGCCGTGTGCGAGCCGAGGGCGCCGTCGACGAACAGGTCGCCCGCGGCGCCGGCCGCGCCCAGCTCGCGCGCCTTGGCGACGTCCCGCTCGGCCCAGTAGCCGACGACGCGCGGTCCGGCCTCCTCGCCGGCGAGGCGCAGCAGGCCGGTGAAGTCGTCCTCGGAGGAGATCTCCGGGCCGGCGCACTCGTGGACCGTGCCGATGCCGAGTGAGGCGGCGTGCGCGAGGGCGGCGCGCTGGGCGTCGGCGCGCTGCCCGGGCGTCACAGCCGCGAACGCGGCGGCCCGGACGGCGTGGTGGGCGTCGGCGGTGAGCGGCCCGTCCTCGCGCGGCGCGCCGGGGACGAGGTCGAGCAGGGCCGTCGTGACGACCGCCGAGTGGACGTCGATCCGGCTGAGGTACAGCGGCCGGTGCCCGGTGGCCTCGTCCAGCTCGGCCCGCGTGGGCGGCCGGCCGCCGGGCCAGCGTGCGGCGTCCCAGCCGTGCCCGAGCAGAACGCGGTCGGCCGGGCGGGCGGCGGCGAAGTCCCGGACGAGGGCGAGGGCGGCCTCGAGGGAGGGAGCGCGGGACAGGTCGAGTCCGGTCAGGGCGAGACCGGTGGCCGTGGTGTGCACGTGCGCGTCCGTGAACGCCGGGGTGACGAGCGCCCCGTCCAGGTCGACGACCTCGTCGACCCCGTCCGCGAAGGCGTCGGCGGCGCCCTCGGACCCGACCCAGGCGACCTGCCCGCGCTCGACGACCATGGCGGTGGCGAACGGATCAGCGGGGCTGTGGACCTCTCCGCGACGGAGCAGGACGGTCTGGGGCGGGGTGCGGGACTCACTCATGGAGCACAGTTTCACAGGCCCCGCTCCCCCGCTCCGCGAAGGGGTGGCCGGTCAGATCCTGGGCGGCCGGGCCTCGTAGGGCGTGGACAGCACGACCGTCGTGCGCGTGGACACCCCGGCCAGCGACCGCACCCGTGCCAGCAGCTCCTCCAGCTCGTGCGGCGTGGCCACCCGCACCTTGAGGATGTAGTTCTCGTCGCCGGCCACGCTGTGGCACGCCTCGATCTCCGGCACCCCGGCGAGCCGGTCCGCGATGTCGTCCGGGGCGCTCGGGTCGAACGGCTTCACCGAGATGAACGCGGTCATCGGCAGCCCCACCGCCTCCGGGTCGACGACCGCCGCGTAGCCCCTGATGACGCCCCGCTGCTCCAGCCGCCGCACCCGCTGGTGCACGGCCGAGGTGGACAACCCCGTGGCCTTGCCCAGGTCGGTGTAGCTCATCCGCCCGTCCTTGACGAGCAGCTGCACGATCTGTCGGTCCAGCTCCTCCATGGCGCAAGAACCTACAGGGCGGTTGATCTCCTCCGATACCTCGGCAGCGCAGGTCATGCCCGGTTCGTGATGTGGCCGGAGGACGGCGGTCAGCCGTTCGGGGGACAAACCCGCCGGAGGGGACGCCCGCACTCGGCATGTGACGAACGCCACATCGCTCGAACAGTCTCCGTGATGTTCTCGTGATTACCGCCCAGGGGGGACGGGAAGTGCTTGCTGTGGTCGAGGCCGCAGTGCCTGATACGGCCCAGCCCGAGGGGGAGTACCCAATGCAGAGTCTTAAGCGCCCTGGTCGCACCGCACCCAAGCGGCACCAGCTCGTCGTCGAGCCCGAGCCGGAGGGCGTCGAACCCGACGCCTACGACGACGAGTTCGACGCATACGACACCTTCGAGATGTTCCGGGTCGTCTGCCCGGACTGCGCGCAGCCCATCGCGCTGCTGGCGGACGAGGAGGTGCTGCCGGAGCACGCGCTGTGCGCCTCGCCGTGGAACCCGTTCGGGCTGACGGTCTGTGCCGGCACCGGCCGCAGCGCCGCCGACGCCCGCCCCGCGGACGAGTCCGTGGAGCCGCAGGAGCAGGACACCGCGCTGCTGCTGACGCTCCCTCAGGGTCTCGACTGGCGGACCCAGCCCTTCTCGCACGTCGGCGGCCCGGGCTCGCGCCCCATCAGGGTCCCGGTGATGCGCCGCGACGCGGCCTGAGCGCGGTCGGCCCGCCGCTCGCCCCACCCAGTGACTGTCCCGCACCACGGCGTGGACCGCCGTGGTGCGGATCGGTGCGCCCGGAGCCGGACGCGCCCTGAACGCACGGCCGATTCCACCGTCCGGTGACCTGTCCGGCCTCTGCCGCGTTGCCCTGGTATGACCCCCATCTCCTCAGCGACCGGGCGTCAGCGCCTCCTGTACGTCCCGCCGCCCGCAGAATCGGTTCGGCCGGGTCCGCCGCGGT
Source organism: Streptomyces sp. NPDC015242 (assembly GCF_043079125.1). NCBI lineage: Bacteria > Bacillati > Actinomycetota > Actinomycetes > Kitasatosporales > Streptomycetaceae > Streptomyces > Streptomyces sp. NPDC015242. The sequence goes on from NZ_JBIBUF010000014.1 coordinate 58,950, forward strand.
ATCAGGACCCGCCGATCTACCGCGACTTGATGCGGACCTGGGCCGAGGGCGGCCGCACCCTGCCGGGCCGGCACGATCCCGAGTGGATGCGGCTCGCGGCGCCCTGGCGGGGCCTGGACCAGTTCAGCGTCCCTCTGGACCCACGAGATGGCGGGCGATGACCATGCGCTGGATCTGATTGGTGCCCTCGACGATCTGCAGCACCTTGGCCTCGCGCATGTAGCGCTCGGCCGGGAAGTCGGCGGTGTAGCCGTAGCCGCCGAGGATCTGCACGGCGTCGGTGGTGACCCGCATCGCCGTGTCCGTGCAGTGCAGCTTGGCCATGGCGGCCTGCCGGGCGAAGGGCCGGCCCGCGTCGCGCAGCCGGGCCGCCGCGAGGTAGAGCGCGCGGCCCGCCTCGATCTGCGTCGCCATGTCGGCGAGCATGAAGCGCAGCCCCTGGAAGTCCGCGATGGGCTTGCCGAACTGGCGCCGCTGCGTCGCGTACGACACGGCCTCGTCCAGTGCGGCCTGCGCCAGGCCGATCGCGCACGCCGCGATGCCGAGCCGCCCGGAGTCCAGGGACGACAGGGCGATCGCGAAGCCGTGCCCCTCCTCACCGATACGCCGGGCGTCGGGGACCCGCACGCCGTCGAAGTGGACCTGGGCCGTGGGCGAGCCCTTCATGCCCATCTTCCGCTCGGGCGGCGCGGCACTCACCCCCGGCGCGTCCCCGGGCACCAGGAACGCGGTGATGCCGCGCGGGCCCTCCTCGCCGGTACGCGCCATGACCGTGTAGAAGTCGGCGATGCCGCCGTGGGTGATCCAGGCCTTGGAGCCGGTGATCACCCAGTCGTCACCGTCCCGCACGGCCCGGGTGCGCAGGGCGGCGGCGTCCGAGCCGGAGTGCGGCTCGGAGAGGCAGTAGGCGCCGAGCAGGCCACCGCCGAGCATCGCGGGCAGGTGCTCGACCTGCTGCTCCTTGGTGCCGTTGGCGGCGAGGGCGTAGGAGGCCAGGGTGTGCACGCTGACGCCGAGGCCGACGGTGAGGCGGGCCGCGGCGAGCTCCTCCAGGACCTGGAGGTAGACCTCGTAGGGCTGGTCGCCGCCGCCGTACTCGGAGTCGTAGGGCAGGCCGAGCAGGCCGGAGCGCGAGAGCAGGGTGAAGAGCTCGCGGGGGAACCGGCCGGCGTCCTCCTCCTCGGCGGCCTTCGGGACGATCTCCTGCTGCGCGATGTCGCGCACGAGCGAGATCAGGTCCCGGGCCTCCTCCGTGGGCAGTTGTCGGTCCACCGGCTGCGGGGCGCGGTCGGGCATGGCGACGCTCTCCTCCCTGTCGGGCGCTGGCGGACGGGCCCGTGGGTGGGGGCGACGCCGCCGGGTCGTTCTGGTGCCTGGCCGATGCTTGCAGTCCCGGGTCGCGGAAGCTGCTGACCAGCGGCTGTGCGCTGTGAGTATGCCCGATCGGAGGCATCCCGTCACCAGTTAACGACCGCTTACTCCAAGAAATGGCCGGGCGGGGACGGAGCGGCGAAATTGGTCCGCACCATTGACCAACTGGTCTAGTCCTCCTACTGTTTCGCTCCACCGATTCACCGCGTTCATGCCAATGGGCGCGGCGTTCCCCTCCCCCCACGAGGAGACACCGGATGCACACCCCCCACCCGTCCCGCTTCCGGGCCCTGGTGTCCGCGGCCTGTTGCGCCGTCCTCGGCGCCGGGCTGCTGGCCGGCGCGGGCACCACCGCCACCGCGGCGACCCCGGCTCAGGAGGCCGCCGCGGACGTGAAGGCCGCACCGCAGGTCAAGGCAGGCTCCAAGGTCCTCGGGTACTTCACCGAATGGGGCACCTACGACCGCAACTACCACGTCAAGAACATCGAGACGTCCGGCTCGGGCGCCAAGCTCACCCACATCAACTACGCCTTCGGCAACGTCACCGGCGGCAAGTGCGCCATGGGCGACGCCTACGCGGCCACCGACCGGGCGTACACCGCCGCCGAGTCCGTCGACGGCAAGGCCGACACCTGGGACCAGCCGCTGCGCGGCAACTTCAACCAGCTGCGCAAGCTGAAGCAGAAGCACCCGGACCTGAAGGTCCTGTGGTCCTTCGGCGGCTGGACGTGGTCGGCCGGATTCGGTGAGGCCGCGAAGAACCCGGCCGCCTTCGCGCAGTCCTGCTACGACCTGGTCGAGAACTCCAAGTGGGCCGACGTCTTCGACGGCATCGACATCGACTGGGAGTACCCGAACGCCTGCGGCGCCACCTGCGACACCAGCGGCAAGGCGGCCTTCAAGGACCTGATGCAGGCACTGCGCGCCAAGTTCGGCTCGAAGAACCTGGTCACCGCGGCGATCACCGCCGACGCCACCCCCGGCGGCAAGATCGACGCGGCCGACTACGCGGGCGCGGCCCAGTACGTCGACTGGTACAACCCGATGACGTACGACTTCTTCGGCGCCTGGGACGCCGCCGGTCCGACGGCCCCGCACTCGCCGCTGACCTCGTACGCCGGCATCCCGAAGGCGGACAACCACAGCTCGGCGACCATCGCCAAGCTGAAGAGCCTCGGTATCCCCGGCTCGAAGCTGCTGCTCGGCATCGGCTTCTACGGCCGCGGCTGGACCGGCGTCACCCAGGCCACACCGGGCGGCACCGCGACCGGCCCGGCCGCGGGCACGTACGAGCCGGGCATCGAGGACTACAAGGTCCTCAGGACCAAGTGCCCGGCGACGGGGACGGTGGCCGGCACGGCGTACGCCAAGTGCGGCAGCGACTGGTGGAGTTACGACACCCCGGCGACCATCGCGACCAAGATGAACTACAAGAACCAGCAGGGGCTGGGCGGCACGTTCTTCTGGGAGCTGAGCGGCGACACCGCGAACGGTGAGCTGATCAAGGCCATCAAGTAAGGCCGGCCGAGGGGGCGGAGGGTCCGGGCGGACCCTCCGCCCTTTCTCATGTGCCCCGGCGGGCCGGCTCCGGGGCCCGGTGGGCGGGGTCCAGCTCCTCGATGGCCCGCAGCGCGCCGCCGAGCGTCTTCACCAGCAGCTCGCGCATGGTCGCGCGGGGCAGCTCGGGACGGTCGATCCACTCCAGCGTGGCGCCCTCCACGCCGCACACCCAGGCCAGCAGGGCCATGCGCGCCAGCGGGGTGACCTCGGCGCGGCCGTACGCGCCCTCGGCAATCGTGGCGACCACGGCCGCGCGCACCCCGTCACGGATGGCGTGCACCTCGGTGTCGAAGCCGACGCCGCCGCTGACGATCGTGCGGTAGGCGGCCTGGTTGTGCTCGGCGTAGCGCAGGTAGCTGTCGACGGTGCGCTGCACCCGGTCGACCGGGGGCAGTTCGGGGCCGCTGGCCGCCAGCGTGAGCAGCTCGGTGACGGAGTCCTGGATGATGGCCAGGTAGTAGCCGCGCTTGGACTGGAAGTAGTAGTAGATCAGCCCCTTGGCGACGTGCGCCTGCCGGGCGATGTCGTCCATCGACAGGGCGTCGTAGGACGTGTCGGCGAACAACCTCCGCCCGATGGCGATGAGTTCGGCACGGCGGGCCGTCGAGCGCTCGGTGCCGCGGGCCCGGGGGCGCGCGGCGGGCTGGGGGCTGATATTCAATTTCGACCCTGGTCTCACGGGCGGGGGCGGGACCTCCGCAGTATGGCAGGCCCCACACCCGCGGCGTGGGTCAGGTCACAGCAGCCCGAGCTGGGTCACGAGCATCGCGACGACCACGACCAGCGCCCAGCCCATGACGTGCTCGACGATCTTCGGGCCGTCCTCCCGGGGCCCGCCGGTGCGGACCCGGGTGGTGGTGGCGGAGGCGGTGGCGGAGTGCGCGGTCATGGCTTCTCGCTGATTCGGTGGTGCGGACGGACTTCCCCCCGGCGTTCTGTCCCACCTTGCCACCCGGAGCGGCTTATACGGCCGAGAGCTTGGTCACACGCGCACGCCCACCGAGCCGAGCGCGGTGCGCTGGGCCGCGGTCGGGGCCGCCGGGAAGTAGAGGTAGCACACGCCTCCGGTGCCGGAGGCGACCGCGCCGGAGCTGTTGTACCGCTTGGTCCGCAGCCAGATGTTCTCGAACTCGCGCCGCCGGTAGACGCGTCTGACGGCCTCGTTGCTCGCGGAGTAGGGGTCGTTGGCGATCACGTCGCCGTCAACGGTGAAGCCGATGACCGCCATGAGGTGCCCGGCGGTGCCGTACCCGGCGCCGGTCAGCTCCCCCTTCGTGAACGACTGGGACGTTATGGCGGGGATGCCGGCCGAGATCAGCGTCTCCAGGTCGGTGAGCGAGCCGAGCCGGGTGACCACGCCGCCGAGCCCCGGGAAGGTGGCCGCGTAGGCGGCGTTGAACGGCCAGTTGCCACAGCCGCCGTACTGGTGGTCGTAGGTGAAGCGGGCCGCGTGGCAGACCTGCGGGTCGGCGTACGCGGGGTTCACCCAGGCCAGTTGCTCGGGGCTGAGCCGGCCGCCCCAGTACTCGACGACCATCTGGGAGGAGGTGGGGCTGCACCAGGCCTCGCCGCCGTTGTCGTACTCGGGGTACTGGCCCTTGTGGATCTCCTGCGAGTAGCGCGGGACGGCCAGTTCCCTCGCGGGGCCGGGCGCGGAGGCCGGGACGGTGAAGCGGGCGGGGACGTCGGAGCCCATCGCGTGCAGCCGCCACACCGTGGGCGTGGCGCGGCCACCCGGCTTGCGGTACAGGGTCAGGCGCAGCCGGCAGGCGGTCAGGCGCAGTCCGGACGAGGGGTCGTCGACCGCGAGGGTGTCGGTCCAGACCGTGCTCCTGCCGTCGCTCTGGTCGTCGACCGAGGTGCGGCGGACGTCCTGGTCGCCGGCGGCCCAGCGGCCCATCACGTACCAGGGGCTGCTGGTGCCGTCGCCGTAGGTGGCCCGGGCCTCGACCTGGATCCAGGTGCCGGGCGGGGTGTGCGCGTTCCAGGAGACGATCGCCTCCGTCGCCGGGACGGTGAGCCGGTGGGAGGGGGACGTCCAGGTGCCGTACTCCCAGGCGGCGGTGGTGCCGGTGTGCGGGTCGGCGTACTCGGTGGTGCCCGCGGGCGTGGCGAGGGCCAGGCCGGGGCGGGTCCCGGCGACGGCCCGGGTGCCCCGGGCGGTTCCGGAGCACCAGTCTCCGTGGGTGAACCAGGCCCGGTTGTCCACGGTGCGGGCCGGGGCCGCCCGGTCCGCGGCTGCTGGGTAGGTCGTCATGGCGGCCTCGGGATCGGCGGCCGCCGGACCCGCGCTTCCGGTGACGGCGGCGGCGACCGCGGCGGCCAGGACGGTTCTGCGGGACGGCTGGTCGACTCTGCTCATGGCGGGACCCCCGGTGGTCGGAGTCGGGCAGGGGCGGGGCAGGTCCGGTACACGGCCGGTCGTATCCGTGTGTGCGCCACATATGAGCACAGCCGGCCTGGTCCTGCCAGCACTTCGGCCCGTGCCGCGCCCACCAATATTGGCGTCGACCAGTGGCACACCGGCCGGCGGCACCGTCGTCCGGGCGGTGCGCGCGCGTCGTTAGAGTGCTGGGCGAGATGACTGCGCCCTTCCGCCCCGCACCCGTCCCCGGCGACCTGGCCTCCCGGATCCGCCGCCTGCGTCCCTCCTGCGGCCCCGTCCGGCTGGTCGGGGTCGACGGGCACGCCGGCAGCGGGAAGACCACGTTCGCCCGGGGGCTGGCCGCGGCACTGGACGACGCGCCGGTGCTGCGCCTGGACGACATCGCCAGCCACGACGAGCTCTTCGACTGGACCGGGCGCCTGCTGGAGCAGGTGATCGAGCCCTTGAGCCGGGGCCGTACCGCCCGCTACCTCCCTTATGACTGGCGGGCCCGCCGCTTCGGCCCGGCGCGCGCGCTGCCGCCCGCCCCGGTGGTGCTCCTGGAGGGCGTGGGGGCGGGACGCCGCGCGCTCCGCCCCCACCTGGCGCTGCTGCTGTGGATGGATCTGCCGCGCGAGGAGGCATGGGCGCGGGGACGGTCGCGGGACGGGGAGGAACAGCGGGAGTTCTGGGACGGATGGGTCCCGGCCGAGCGCCGGCACCTGGCCGCGGACCCCTCACGGCCGTTCGCTGACCTTCTGGTACGCCAGAAGAAGACGGGGTACGAGGTGCTGCCGGGTCCCGCGGGGAGCTCCGCATCGGACCATTCCCTCACTCAGGGTGACGAGCCGCCCGCAGTGTGCTGAACTTGTGAAGACCCTTGCGGGACGACTTCCCCGAGTGCCCCAACTCGGCTTGACCGACGGGCCGTACAGGTCTTACGTTCTCAATGTGCGGCCCTTCGGAGCCGCCCGCAGACGCGAAGCCCCCGGTTGTTCCCCCGTGATCGGGGGCTTCGTTCTGCCCTCCCCCGCTTTTCCGGGCGCCGCGCGGCGCCGAGCGATCACCCTCGGTCACCGTCCGCGCCCGCGCCCACCCGCTCCCACCTCGCCGAACAGGCCGTGCGGCACCCTACGGGCGCGCGGCCCCCGCGGGTACGATGCCCTCGTCGCGACCTGCGGACGGTTGCTGCGCGCACGGTGCAACTCCCGTCCGGGGCAGAGCGGTTCGAGCAGGGAAGCCGGCCGGGGGACGGCTCGTTGGCATACCGACGGGGGCACGCTTCGTGGGGGACGGGATGGACTTCGGCACGCAGGGCCCTCAGGCCCCGGCCGACCTCGCCTGGCTGCGGGGCGTGGACGCGTACACCATGGGCGCCTACCCGCAGGCGGAGGAGGAGTTCCGGGCCGCCGTGCGGATGGACCCCGGGATGGCCGACGGCTGGCTCGGGCTGCACGCGCTGCGCGTGGACACGACGAACGCGCTGCTGCGGATGTTCCGCCACCGCGAACGCTTCGGGGAACAGCGCACCCGCTACCGCCGCACCCTCAACTCCTGGTACTGGCTGGGCTGGTGGGTGCAGCCGGTGCTGGAGAGCCCGCGCGACCTGCTGCTCGCGCACGCCTCCCACTGGCTGGACGGCCGCCACGTCCCCGAGCTGGACCGGGCCCTCGCCGGGCTGCCGCCGGTGGACACCGACCACCAGGTCCGCTTCCTGCACGCCTGCCGCGCCTATCTGGTCAAGGACTGGGAGCAGTTGGTCCGGCACACCGACCCGCTGCTCGACGACCCCGTGCTCGGTATCGAGGCGGGGCTGTTCGGCGGCATGGCCCGGGTCCGGCTGGAGATGTACGGGCAGGCCGAACCGCTGCTGTCCGCCGCGCTGATGCGCTGCCGCAGCGAGCAGCCGCAGCGCAAGGAACTGCGCTACTGGCTCGCCCGGGCGCACGAGGGCACCGGCCGCAGCGCCGCCGCGCTCCCGCTGTACCGGGCCGTGCACCGGGTCGACCCGGCGTTCATGGACACCTCCGCCCGGCTCGCCGCGATCGCCGAGGGCGACGGCTACGACGACGCCACCGGCCTGGCGGCGATCACGCTCACCGGCGCCGGGCAGGACGCGGTCGACGGGCCGGACGGTTTCGACGCGCTCTTCGGCACCGAGGGACGCGACCTGAGGCTGCCCGACCTGGAACCGGCCCCCTCCGCTCCCCCGCCGCCGGTCCCCCGCCCCGCGGTCCGCGAGAGGACCGGCCCGACGCCGTCCCTGCCGACCGGGCCCACCGATCCCGCCTTACTGGAGGAGGCGCTCGCCGAGCTGGAGCGGATGGTCGGCCTCGAACCGGTGAAACGCCAGGTGAAAGCGCTGTCGGCACAGTTGAACATGGCCCGGCTGCGCGCGGGCCAGGGGCTGCCGGTCCAGCCGCCGAAACGCCACTTCGTCTTCTCCGGCCCCTCCGGCACCGGCAAGACCACCGTCGCCCGCATCCTCGGCCGGGTCTTCTACGCCCTCGGGCTGCTCGGCGGCGACCATCTCGTGGAGGCACAGCGCGCCGACCTGGTCGGCGAGTACCTCGGGCAGACCGCCGTGAAGGCGAACGAGCTGATCGACTCGGCCCTCGGCGGGGTCCTCTTCGTCGACGAGGCCTACGCGCTGTCCAACTCGGGCTACGGCAAGGGGGACGCGTACGGCGACGAGGCGCTGCAAGTGCTGCTGAAGCGGGCCGAGGACAACCGCGACCACCTCGTCGTGATCCTGGCCGGCTACCCGGAGGGCATGGACCGGCTGCTCGCCGCCAACCCCGGGCTGTCCTCCCGTTTCACCACACGCGTCGACTTCCCCTCCTACCGCCCCCTCGAACTCACCGAGATCGGCAAGGTGCTCGCCGCGGAGAACGGCGACGTCTGGGACGAGGAGGCCCTCGACGAGCTGCGGTCCATCGCCGGGCACGTGGTGGACCAGGGCTGGATCGACGAGCTGGGCAACGGGCGGTTCCTGCGCACGCTGTACGAGAAGAGCTGCGCGTACCGGGACCTGCGGCTGTCGGTGTACCCCGGGGCGCTGGGGCGGGAGGACCTGGCGACGCTGCGGCTGCCGGACCTGATGCAGGCGTACGGGGAGGTGCTGTCCGGGCGGGGCCCGCAGGACCCGCCCGGACCGTGAGGTACCGGCCCTACGTCGCCAGTACCTCCTCGCCCGACCTCGGCTCGGTCAGCCGGACCTCGCGCACCTGGCGGTGTGCGGGGTCGCGCACCTCCCCGACCAGCAGTTCGAGCACGTCCTCCAGCGCCACGAGTCCGAGCACCTTGCCGGAGCCGTCGGCCACCTGCGCCAGGTGCGTCGCCGCGCGCCGCATCACGGTCAGCGCGTCGTCCAGCGGCAGCTCCGACCGCAGGGTCGTCATGGGCCGCCACAGCTGCTGGGGCACGGCCCGGTCCGAGTCCTCCAGGTCGAGGACGTCCTTGACGTGCAGGTATCCCATGAACGCGCCGTTGTCCGCGGCGACCGGGAACCGGGAGTAGCCGGTGCGGGCGGTGAGTTCGACGATGCGCGCCGGGGTGACCGACGGGCTGACCGTCACGAGGGACTCGCGCCGGAGCAGGACGTCCGTCACCGGGCGGGAGCCCAGTTCCAGCGCGTCCTCCAGGCGTTCGGCCTCCTCCGGGTCGAGCAGGCCCGCCTGCCCCGCGTCCTCCACGAGCCGGTTGAGCTGCTCGCTGGTGAACACCGCCTCGACCTCGTCCTTGGGCTCGACGTGGAAGAGCCGCAGGATGCCCTGGGAGACGGCGCCCAGGGCGAAGGTGACCGGCTTGCAGAAGCGGGCGAACCAGACCAGGCCCGGGCTGAGCCACAGCGCCGCCTTCTCGGGCGCCGCCATCGCCAGGTTCTTCGGGACCATCTCGCCGATGACGAGGTGGAAGAAGACCACGGCGGCCAGGGCGATCACATAGGTGAGCGGGTGGATCATGCCCTCGGGCAGGTGGACCCGCTCGAAGAGCGGCTCCAGCAGATGCGCCACCGTCGGCTCGGCGACCGCGCCCAGGGTCAGCGAGCACACCGTGATGCCGAACTGGGCCGCCGCCATCATCTGCGGCAGCCGCTCCAGGCCGTACAGCACCTGGCGGGCGCGGGCCGTGCCGAGGGGTTCGATCTGGCTGCGGCGGACGGAGACCAGCGCGAACTCGGCGCCCACGAAGAAGCCGTTGGCGAGCACGAGCAGCGCGGCGAAGAGCAGTTGGAGCACGCTCATCGGACGGCCTCCACCCTGGCGGCCACGGGGGCCGTCCGCACGATCCGGACCCGCTCCGCGCGGTAGTGGCCGACCCGGCGGACCGCCAGGCGCCAGCCGGGCAGCTCCGCCCTGTCGCCGACGGCCGGGATCCGGCCCAGCAGGTCGGCGATCAGGCCAGCGACCGTCTCGTAGGGGCCCTCGGGCACGTCGAGGCCGATGCGCCGGAGCACGTCGACGCGGCAGCTGCCGTCGGCGTCCCAGGCGGGCCGGCCGTCCTCCGGCGGCGCGGAGGCCAGCTCGGGCAGGTCGTGCCCGTCGTGCTCGTCGCGGACCTCGCCGACGAGTTCCTCGACGATGTCCTCCAGCGTGACGACACCGGCCGTGCCGCCGTACTCGTCGACGACGACCGCGATGGGCTGCTCGCTGCGCAGCCGGGTCAGCAGCGGCTTGACGGGCAGGGTCTCGGGGACGAGCAGCGCCGGGCGGGCGATGCGGCCGACGGGCGTGCGCAGCCGGTCCCGCACCGGCACGGCCAGGGCGTCCTTGAGGTGGACCATGCCGACGACCTCGTCGATCCGCTCCCGGTAGACGGGGAAACGGGACAGGCCCGTGGCACGGGTCAGGTTGACCACGTCCTCGGCGGTGGCCGAGGACTGCAGGGCGCTGACCTTCACACGCGGTGTCATCACGTGCTGCGCGGTCAGCTCACCGAGCGACAGGGTCCGTACGAAGAGGTCGGCCGTGTCCTGTTCGAGGGCGCCGGCCAGGGCGGAGTGGCGGGCCAGGGAGACCAGCTCGCCGGGGGTGCGGGCGGAGGCCAGTTCCTCGGCGGGCTCGAAGCCCAGGGCCCTCACGAGCCGGTTGGCCACGGCGTTGAGGCCCGCGATGACGGGCCGGAACAGCCGGGCGAAGACATGCTGCGGCGCCGCGACGAAACGCGCGACCTGCAGCGGCCTGGACACGGCCCAGTTCTTGGGGAGCAGCTCGCCGATCACCATCTGCACGGCGGAGGCCACCAGCATGCCGACGACGACCGTGACACCGGAGACGGCTCCCGGGGGAACGCCGATCGAGGTGAACGGGCCGTGCAGCAGCTCCGCGAGCGCCGGCTCCGCGAGCATGCCGACGACGAGGGAGGTGATGGTGATGCCGAGCTGGGTGCCGGAGAGCTGGAAGGACAGTTCCCTGAGTGAGGCGACGACGCGCTGGGCGCGCCGGTCACCCTCGGCAGCGGCCTTCTCGGCTTCGGCCCGTTCGACCGTCACGAGACCGAACTCGGCCGCCACGAAGAATCCGTTGGCGAGGATCAGCAGGAACGCGGCTGCCAGGAGCAGCAGGGGGATGGTCATGATGCCGCCGCCTCGCCACGGTCGCGGACACGGTCCGCGCTATGTCGGCAGGGGGCGGCGCAGGTACTGCAGGACGATCCGTCCATCGCCGGAGGGGGTCACTCCTCTGTCAGCAGGAAGCCTCTGCGCACCGGGCGGGGCAGCAGGGGCGGAGGCGCGTCCGTCGCGCCTCCGCCAACAGATTAATCAAGACACCGCCCGGTGCGGCAGTGGCGACCACCGTGCGGCTTGCCACGCCTCAGCTCCGACGCCCCTCGGGGTCCGCGACGGAACGGGCCTCCACCAGCGCCCGCAGGGCCCGGGCGTCGGCGATGGCGCGCTGCCTGGCGATGCCCGGCTGGATGCCCAGGGCGGGCAGGCTGGTGCCGTCGCTGAGGTTGAGGAACACCCACGGGTCACCGGGCCGCAGGGTCACCTGGAGGATCTCCGCCCACTCCAGCCGGCGCTTGTTGGTGAGGTTCACCACGGTGACGCCGTCCTCGTCGGCGACGACCTTGGGCCGCGCCAGCAGGAGCAGCACGGCGTCCAGCAGGAGCGCGGTGAGCACGAAGCTGAGCCGCTCGCCGGTGCTGAGCTGCTCCAGCAGCATCGCGACGGCCGTGATCACCAGCAGGATCGCGACGGCGGCCCCGAGCAGCACCGCGCGGGTGCTGCCCGGCCGGAAGGTGACGGGCAGGGCGGGCAGGTCGGACATCGGTGTCACGCCCTCTCAGAGACGGCAGGCGTGGATGGCCGTGGTCAGGATGGCCCGGGCGCCGATGTCGTACAGGTCGTCCATGATCCGCTGCGCCTCCTTGGCCGGAACCATGGCGCGGACGGCGACCCAGCCCTCGTTGTGCAGCGGGGAGACGGTCGGCGACTCCAGGCCGGGGGTGAGGGCGACGGCCTTCTCCAGCTGCTCGACGCGGCAGTCGTAGTCCATCATCACGTACGTCCGGGCCACCAGGACGCCCTGGAGGCGGCGCAGGAACTGCTGGACCTTGGGGTCGTCGGGGTCGGCGCCGGTCCGGCGGATCACGACGGCCTCGGACTGCATGATCGGCTCGCCGACGACCTCCAGGCCCGCGTTGCGCAGGGAGGTGCCCGTCTCGACGACGTCGGCGATGACCTGCGCGACGCCGAGCTGGATGGCGGTCTCGACGGCGCCGTCGAGGTGGACGACGGAAGCCTCGATGCCGTGCTCCGCGAGGTGGCCGGCGACGATGCCCTCGTAGGAGGTGGCGACGGTCTTGCCCGCCAGGTCGGCCAGGCCGCTGATGGTGCCGGGCTTGCCGGCGTAGCGGAAGGTGGAGCGGGCGAAGCCGAGCGGGAGGATCTCCTCGGCGTCGGCGCCCGAGTCGATCAGCAGGTCCCGGCCGGTGAGGCCGATGTCGAGCTGCCCGGAGGCGACGTAGATCGCGATGTCGCGGGGGCGCAGGTAGAAGAACTCGACCTCGTTGGTCGGGTCGACGATCCGCAGTTCCTTGGACTCCCTGCGCTGCTGGTAGCCGGCCTCATGCAGCATCTCCGCCGCAGGGCCTGACAGGGAACCCTTGTTGGGGACGGCGATGCGCAGCATGAGGTCGGCTTCCTTTGCGTGGGTGCGGTGCGGGAACGGAACGCGGCTTACAGGTGGGCGTAGACGTCGTCGAGGGAGATGCCGCGGGCGACCATCATCACCTGGACGTGGTACAGCAGCTGCGAGATCTCCTCGGCTGCCGCCTCCTTGCCCTCGTACTCGGCGGCCATCCACACTTCGGCGGCCTCCTCGACGACCTTCTTGCCGATGGCGTGGACGCCCTTGCCGACCAGCTCTGCGGTGCGGGAAGAGGCGGGGTCGCCGTGGGCGGCCTTGTGCTGGAGCTCGGTGAAGAGCTCCTCGAACGTCTTCTTGGACATGGTGACGCTCAGCCTATGCCACAGGTGGCTTCCGTCAGCGCCAGGGTTCGGATACTGAGCGGAGCGTGGCCGCGGTCGCCACCGCGGCCGTCACCGCCTCGTGGCCCTTGTCCTCACTGGAGCCCTCGATTCCGGCGCGGTCCAGTGCCTGCTCCTCCGTGTCGCAGGTCAGCACGCCGAAGCCGACGGGGACGCCGGTGTCGACGGAGACCTGCGTGAGGCCCTGGGTGACGCCCTGGCACACGTAGTCGAAGTGGGGGGTGCCGCCGCGGATGACGACGCCGAGGGCGACGATCGCGTCGTAGCCGCGGCCCGCGAGCACCTTGGCGACGACCGGCAGTTCCCAGCTGCCGGGGACCCTGAGCAGGGTCGGCTCGTCGATGCCCAGGTCGTGCAGGGCGCGCAGGGCGCCGTCGACCAGACCGTCCATCACCTTCTCGTGCCACTGCGCCGCGATGACGGCGACCCGGAGATCACCCACATTGCGTACGGACAGTTCCGGTGCACCCTTGCCGCTCACGTTGCTCCCTCTGTGCTCTGTTACTGGTTGCCGCAGGCCGGCACGGTGGTCGTGTCCAGCCAGGGCAGGTCGTGGCCCATCCGGTCCCGCTTGGTGCGCAGGTAGCGGAGGTTGTGCTCGCCCGCGCTGACCGGCATCGGCACACGGGCCTTGACCGTGATGCCGTGACGGACGAGCGCGTCGGTCTTGTCGGGGTTGTTGGTCAGCAGCCGCACGCTGCGCACCCCGAGGTCGGCGAGGATCCGGGCGCCGGCCCCGTAGTCGCGGGCGTCGGCGGGCAGGCCCAGTTCGAGGTTGGCGTCGAGGGTGTCACGGCCGCGTTCCTGGAGTTCGTAGGCGCGCAGCTTGGACATCAGGCCGATGCCGCGGCCCTCGTGTCCGCGCAGGTACACCACCACGCCGCGGCCCTCGGACTGGATGCGGGCCAGGGAGGCGTCCAGCTGGGGGCCGCAGTCGCAGCGGGCGGAGCCGAAGACGTCGCCGGTGAGGCATTCGGAGTGGACGCGCACCAGGACGTCCTGCCCGTCGCCGATCTCGCCGTGCACCAGGGCGACGTGCTCGACGCCGTCGACGGTGGAGCGGTAGCCGTGGGCGGTGAACGTGCCGTGGGCGGTGGGCAGTCGGGTGGTGGCCTCGCGGCGGACGGTGGGTTCGCTGCTGCGGCGGTAGGCGATCAGGTCCTCGATGGAGATGATCGTCAGGCCGTGCTTGCGGGCGAAGGGGACCAGTTCGGGCAGGCGCAGCATGCGGCCGTCCTCGCCGGCGATCTCGACGATGGCGCCGGCCGGACGCAGACCCGCGAGGCGGGCCAGGTCGACGGCGGCCTCGGTGTGGCCGTTGCGGGCGAGCACGCCGCCGGGCCGGGCGCGCAGCGGGAAGATGTGGCCGGGGCGGACGAAGTCGCCGGGCCCTGACACACCGTCGGCGAGCAGCTGGAGGGTGGTGGCGCGGTCGGCGGCGGAGATGCCGGTGCTCACGCCGTGCGCGGCGGAGGCGTCGACGGAGACGGTGAAGGCGGTCTTCATCGACTCGGTGTTGTCGTCGACCATCTGCGGCAGGTTCAGCCGGTCCAGTTCGTCGCCCTCCATGGGGGCGCAGATCAGGCCGCGGCACTCGCTCATCATGAAGGCGACGATCTCGGGGGTGGCCTTCTCGGCGGCGATGACGAGGTCGCCCTCGTTCTCCCGGTCCTCGTCGTCGACGACCACGACCGGGCGGCCGGCGGCGATGTCGGCGACGGCCTGCTCGACGGGGTCGAGCGCGAGGTCCTCGAACTCGCCGTCGGTGCTGTACAGGATCGGTGCGGCGCTCATGCCGGCGCTCCTTCCAGGGTGGGCCGCGCGGCCTGACGCGAGCGCAGCCACCAGTCGCGCAGGCCCCACAGGACGAGCGCTCCGTAGATGACGTAGACGAAGCCGGAGAAGGCGTAGCCGTTGGCGAAGTTGAGGGGCACGCCGACCAGGTCGACGAGCAGCCAGGCGAACCAGAACTCGACCATGCCGCGGGCCTGGGCGTACATCGCGACGACCGTGCCGACGAAGATGTAGGCGTCCGGCCAGGGGTCCCAGGACAGCTTCGGGTAGGCCGTGAACAGCAGCGCCACCGCGACCGTGCCGGCGGCGGCCGCCGCGGCCATCGCGGCGCGCTCGCGCCAGGTGGCGAACCGGACGGCGATGTGGCCGTCCTCGCCCTGGCCCGTGCCGCGCCGCCACTGCCACCAGCCGTAGAGGGCGACGATCACCACGACCGCCTGCTTGCCCGCGCTGCCGGTGAGGTGGCCGAAGAAGGCGCCGAAGAGGATGAGGCCGGCCAGGAACTGCACGGGCCAGGTCCAGATGGAGCGCCGCCAGCCGAGGGCGAGGGCGGCGAGGCCGAAGAGGTTGCCGATCATGTCGGCCCACTTGATGTGCTGGCCGAAGAGGGTGAAGGCCTCCGAGTTCAGGGTGTTCACCGGGTCGCCCCCTGCGCGCGGTCGCCCAGCATGCGCTCGACGTACTTGGCGATGACGTCCACTTCGAGGTTGACCGGGTCGCCGGGCTGCTTGTGGCCGAGCGTGGTCAGGTCGAGGGTGGTGGGGATGAGGCTGACGGTGAAGTGGCCGGGGCCGGCGTCGACGACGGTGAGGCTGATGCCGTCGACGGTGATGGAGCCCTTCTCGACCACGTACCGGGTGAGGTCCGCGGGCAGGGAGATCTTCACGATCTCCCAGTTCTCGGAGGGCTTGCGCTCCAGGATCTCGCCGGTGCCGTCGACGTGGCCCTGCACGATGTGCCCGCCGAGGCGGTCGCCGACGGCCATGGGGCGTTCGAGGTTGACGCGGGAGCCGGCCCGCAGGGCGCCGAGGCTGGAGCGGTTCAGGGTCTCCGCCATGACGTCGGCGGTGAACTCGTCGCCCTCGTGGTCGACGACCGTGAGGCAGACGCCGTTGACGGCGATGGAGTCACCGTGTTTCGCGCCCTGGGTGACGACGGGGCCGCGCAGGCGGAAGCGACAGGCGTCGTCGAGGGTCTCGACGGCGGTGACCTCGCCCAGCTCTTCGACGATTCCGGTGAACACTTCCCGGGTCCTCCTGCCTCTTCGGGCACGGACTCCGGGGCTGTCGATGACGACAGAGGTACGAGCAGGAACACCGGGGCGACGCCGGATGGAGTCCGCCTTGGGGACGGACTTCTCGGGCGGCGCGCACGGATGCCCGCTCGCCGCGCACTGCCTCCCATCCGGACTTTAACCGTCGGTCCAGGAATTTCACCTGGTCAACCGGTCGCTGGAGGCGACCGGGTCGCGGACTGTAACCGCCGGTTCGGACTTTCACCGACCCCGGAGTGCGCTGCTACTGGTACACGGCCAGTGTGCCACGGCCGATCGAGGTCCAGACGGGTGAGGAATGTGGGGTGCCTCACAGAACGTGTCGCGTTCCTTCCCGAGCGCGACCGCGCGCCCAACTCCCGCGCCCGGCGCCGCACTCGGCTCGCGACCCGGCTTGGTACACACCTATTGACGCTGTGGTCTAGTCCTTTCTAGGGTCAGCGCCAGGGTCGGCACCTCCCACCCCCCACAGACCGGCCCGGCGGCGGTGACGACGGCCCTTGCCCGCCGTCGGGCCTCCCAAGCGCGGCGCCCGGGTCGCCGCCGGGCGCTACCGGCGCGGCCCTGCCCCTGCCCGCGTGAACAACTCGTCCTGCGCGCGGTCCCGAGCGGTCAGCAGCGCACCGCGCAGGACCGCGCCGCCGCCCAGGGTGCTGGCGCGGACCTCGGTGGGCAGCGGCGTCATCCGGGCCAGGCGCTCCCGCACCCGCGCGGCGAGTTCCGCGCCTCCGGCCTGCCCGACCTCGCCCCCGAGCACCACGCACCCCGGGTCGAGGATCGCGACGACCGAGGCGACCCCGACAGCCAGCCGGTCGGCGAGGGCGTCCAGGAAACGGGTGGCCGGGGCGTCGGCCGCGGTCCCCCGGCCCGCCGCCTCACGGACGAGCGCGACCGCGGCCCGCAGCGCCCCGGCCTCCGCCGGCCGGTGACCGGCGGCGAGCGGCACCGCGCAGCGGGCCGCGAGGTCCACCACCGCCGCCGCCGAGGCCAGGGAGTGGAAACCGCCCTCGCAGTCGGTGGCGGTCGGCAGGGCGGTGGTGCCAGGGACGGGCAGGAAGCCGATCTCACCGGTGCCGCCGGAGGCACCGCGGCGCAGCGCCCCGTCGAGGACCACCGCCGCTCCCGTGCCGTGCCCCAGCCACAGCAGGACGAACGTGTCCCGGTCCCGGGCGGCGCCGTCGCGCTGCTCGGCCACGGCCGCGAGGTTCGTCTCGTTCTCCACGCGCACCCGCGCCTCGGGCAGCCGCTCCTGGAGGGCGGCGACCAGCCGGCGGTGCCATTCGGGCAGCCCGGAGGAGTCGCGCAGTTCGCCGCTGGCCGGGTCGATCAGCCCGGGGGCGCCGATGCCGACGGTGTGCAGCCGGTCCGCCCCGGCCTCCTTGACCGCGTGCTCGACCAGCGCGACCGCCTGCTCGACGGCCGGGCCGGTGCCCGTGTCCCCGCCGATCGGCACCGACGCCTCCGTCAGCACCCGGCCCACCAGGTCGGCGACGGCAACGGCCACGCCCTCGGTGCGGATGTCCAGCGCGGCGAGGTGCGCCCGGCCGGCGACGATGCCGTACACCTTGGCGTTCGGCCCGCGCCGCTGCTCCCCCGTCTCGCCGACGACCTCGATCAGGCCGGCGGCGGTGAGGCGTTCGACGAGGTCGGCGACGGTCGGCCGGGACAGTCCGGTCAGCTGCTTCAACTGCCCTGCCGTCAGCGGGCCCTCCTGCTGGAGCAGACGCAGGGCGAGCCGGTCGTTGATGGCCCGGGCGGTGCTCGGGGATGCGGGCATGCCGGGGATCCTTCCAGATCGCCAGGCCCTCTCGGCCGGGGCCCGGCGGGAAGACCCTCTTATTATCAGGCAGGGTTCCTGATAGTTTACGGCGGCACGACAGGGTGCACGTGAGCGAGCAGGAGGGGGACCGCAGAATGGGCAACGTGGTCGACGCACAGCGCGAGGTGAAGCGGTCGCGGTACGCGGTGGCCGCCGTCTTCGCGGTGCACGGCGCCGTGACCGGCTCGTTCGCCACCCGGGTGCCGTGGATCCAGGACCACGCGGGCGTGAGCGCCGGTCAGCTGGGCATCGCCCTGGCCTTCCCCGCGCTCGGGGCCTCCCTCGCCATGCCGCTCGCCGGCAGTGTCAGCCACCGCTTCGGCGCCCGCAACGCACTGCGCGGCCTGATCGCCCTGTGGACGCTGTCGCTGGTACTGCCGTCCCTCGCGCCGAACCTGCTCACGCTCTGTCTCGCCCTGTTCGTCTACGGCGCGACGGCGGGTATGGCGGACGTGGCGATGAACGCGCTGGGCGTGGAGGTCGAGAACCGTCTGGACCGGTCGATCATGTCCGGGCTGCACGGCATGTGGAGCGCGGGCGCCCTGGTCGGTTCCGCGGCCGGCACGCTCGCCGCGCACCTGGGCTCGGACGCCCGGCTGCACCACGTCCTGGCGGCCGCGGTCCTCACCGTCGTCGGCGTGCTGTCCTGCCAGTGGGTGCTCGACCTGCAGCCCGCCGAGGACGAGGAGCCGCCGCCGCGGTTCGCGCTGCCGCCCCGCTCGGCGCTGCTCATCGGCGCGATCGGGTTCTGCGCGGTCTTCGCGGAGGGCGCGAGTCTGGACTGGTCGGCCGTCTACCTGCGGGAGCAGCTGGAGACCTCGGCCGGGCTCGCCGCGGCCTGCACCACCGGTTTCACGCTCACCATGGCCGTCGCCCGGATCGCCGGCGACAAGGTGGTGGACCGCTTCGGAGCCGTGCGGACCGTGCGGGCGAGCGGGGTGTTCGCCGTCCTCGGCGGGCTGCTGATCGTCCTCGCCGAGCACCCCGCTGTGGCCATGACCGGGTTCGCGCTGATGGGACTGGGCATCGCCGTGGTCGTGCCGCTGTGCTTCGCGGCGGCGGGCCGCAGCGGCGCCAACCCGAGCCTGGCCATCGCGGGCGTCGCGACCATCACCTACACCTCGGGCCTGATCGCGCCGAGCGCGATCGGCATGCTGGCCCAGGCGACCAGCCTGATGGTGTCGTTCTGCCTGGTGACGCTGCTCTCGGGCGGCCTGGTCGCCTTCGCCCGGGTGCTGCGCCCCGGCGACCGGGTGAAGATCAGCCGGCCGGACGCAGCAGTTCCCGACCCGCGGCCCTGAACTCCTCGCTCCACGGGGCCGGGCGCAGCGTGGCGGCGTCCAGCCGGACCAGCACCCGGGTCCCGCGGGCGTAGGTGGTCACGCCGTCGGCCGAGCAGAAGCGGAACCCGTACGTGAGCCCGGTCGTGCCGAGCCGCTCCAGCCAGAGGTGGACGGCGTACGGGCCCGGCCGGGTCACCGGGGCCTCGTACGTGATCGTCAGTTCCTTCACCGCGTTGCAGGCGTCGCCCGCGGCCGCCCAGTCGCCCTCGAAACGGATGCCGCGCTCCTGCCACAGGTCGGTCCAGGCCCGCTCCACCATGAGCGGGTAGCGGGCGTTGTGCAGCAGGCCGAGGGCGTCCAGGTCGTCGAAGTGGACGGTGACGGGGACCAGCCGGCCGTGGGACAGGGCGGGGGCGGGAAGGGCTTCGGCGGTCACGGGCGGGGCTCCTGGGCGTGCGGATCGGTGGTCACTACAGCGACCGCCATCCTAAGCGTCCGCTCATGTGTACGGAGCATGCCCCGTCAGCCCGGACAATGGTCCGGACTCAGCTGCCCGTACGACGAAAGCGACACCCCCATGGATCTCGGCGTCCGCTGGAAACTGCACGGCGACGGACGCGTTCCGGCGCCCGGTGCGGTGGTCCGGCCCGATGAGCGGCTCTCCTGGCCCCGCACGGCCGGGCTCGGCGCCCAGCACGTGGTGGCCATGTTCGGGGCGTCCTTCGTCGCCCCGGTCCTCATGGGCCTGGACCCCAACCTCGCGATCATGATGTCGGGCGTCGCGACCATGGTGTTCCTGGTGGCGACGCGCGGCCGGGTGCCCAGTTACCTGGGATGCTCCCTCTCCTTCGTCGGGGTGGCCGCGGTGATCCGCGCGCAGGGCGGCAGCAGCGCCACCGTGACCGGCGCGGTGTTCGTCGTCGGCGCCGCGCTGTTCCTCGTGGGGCTCGCCGTGCGGCGGTTCGGGGCCCGCATCATCCACGCCGCGATGCCGCCGATCGTGACCGGCGCGGTGGTGATGCTCATCGGCTTCAACCTGGCACCGGTCACGGCCGCGACGTACTGGCCGCAGGACCAGTGGACGGCCCTGCTGGTGATGCTGTTCACCGGCCTGGCGGTGGTCTGCCTGCGCGGCTTCTGGTCCCGGATCGCGATCTTCCTCGGCCTGGTCTTCGGCTACGGCATCTCCTGGGTCTTCGACCTGGTCTTCGGGAAGATCCACTCGGCGGACGGCAGCGGCAAGGTCACCGACCACTGGCGGCTGGACCTCTCCGGCGTGGGCCAGGCCGACTGGATCGGGCTGCCGACGCTGCACGGGCCGTCCTTCGAGTGGTCGGCGATCCTGGTCGCCCTGCCGGTCGTCATCGCGCTGGTCGCGGAGAACGCCGGGCACGTGAAGGCGGTCGGCGAGATGACCGGCGACCCGCTGGACGACAAGCTCGGCACGGCGATCGCGGCCGACGGCGTCGGCTCGATGCTGTCCACCGCGGTCGGCGGCCCGCCCAACACCACCTACTCCGAGAACATCGGCGTGATGGCCGCGACCCGCGTCTACTCGACGGCCGCCTACTGGGCGGCGGCCGGCTTCGCCCTGCTCTTCGGCCTCTGCCCGAAGTTCGGCGCGGTCGTCGCGGCGATCCCGGGCGGAGTGCTCGGCGGCATCACCGTCATCCTGTACGGCATGATCGGCCTGCTCGGCGCGCAGATCTGGATCAACGCCGAGGTGGACCTGCGCAATCCGCTGAACCTGGTCCCGGCGGCGGCGGGCATCATCATCGGCGTCGGCAACGTGTCGCTGGAGTTCACCGACACCTTCTCGCTCAGCGGCATCGCGCTCGGCACGGTGGTCGTGATCACCGGCTACCACGCGCTGCGCGCCTTCGCCCCGGCCCATCTGAAGACGCAGACGCCGCTGCTGGACGAGGGCACCTCTTCCTACGACGACGCCAAGTCGTAGGCGTAGGAGGCGGTGAAGGTCCCCGGCCTGCCCTTGCAGCCGTCCGACTCCCCCGGCAGCTTGACCCACAGGTAGGCGTCGATCCGGGGCTCACCGGTGGCCAGGGTCGGGGCCCGGCCGAGGCTGCGCCCCGCGGGGTCGCACCACTCGCCGTCGGCCGGGGCGCCGTTGCCGTTGCGGCTGGTGTCGATGACGGCGCCGAGGCCCGCCGGTCCGCCGAGCGCGTCCAGGACCCGCCGGTCGTAGGCGATCTCGTCGGCGGTGGTGTGGAAGTTGGAGACGTTGCTGAAGATCCCGTCCGAGGACTCGGGTGAGGCGGCACCGGCCTGCCGCAGCCAGGCGGCCTGCTTGCCGGGCGCGTTCCAGCCCGAGTGGCCCGCGTCGAAGTAGACGCGGGCCCGGGGGTTGGCGGCCTTCAGGACGCGTCCGGCCCGGGCCAGGGAGGCGAAGCGGTCGGCACGCTCACCGGCGGAGAGGCACCCGGCCTGGGCGACCGAGTCCGGCTCCAGGACGACGATGACCTCGCCGGAGCCGAGCCCCTCGGCGAACCGGTCGATCCAGGCGTCGTAGGCGTCCAGGTCCGGCGCCCCGCCCTGGGAGTGGCCGCCGCAGTCCCGGCCGGGGATCGCGTACGGCACGAGGACCGGCACCCGGCCCTGGGCGGCCCCGCCGGAGGTGACGGCGGCGACCCGGTCGGTGAGGGTCCGCGGCGCGTACTCGGCGAACCAGACCGCGGCAGGCCGCGCGGCGATCCGGGACGCGATGACCGCGTGCCGGGGGTCGCCGGAGTGGGTGCGGACCCAGTCGAGCACCTGGGAGTCGGGGTGGCGGTAGAGCCGGCCCGCGGCCGGGGCACTGCGCCGGTGCCGCACGGCCCCGCTCCTCGACGGGGACGGCGGGGGCGAGGCACTGGCGCCCGGGGCAGCGGAAGCCGACGACTCGGCCGCTGACGGGGACGGCGCCGGCAGCGCCGGCAGGGGCGCCAGCCGTGGGGATGCGGTCACCCCGGGGGTCCTGGCCCGGCCGGTACCGCGTGGTCCGCCGTCCAGCGCGGAGAGCGTTCCGGCGACCGCTCCGGCCACGACCACGACGGAGGCCACGGCGACCATCGCGCCGCGCCGGGCGGCACGCCTGCGCGCGGCCCTGCGGGCGGCCAGGCGCTGGGCACGCGAGCCTGCCACGCTGTCGCTCCCCCCTCCCCCTGCGGCGGGCGGTGTTCCCCCGTTTCGGGGAAGCGCCGGGCCCGCCGGTACTCCCGCCAGCCTAGAGCTGGGACTCTGCCCGCATGCCGCGATGCGAACAAGTCCCCCCAGCCGTGGACACACCGGTCGACGCAGTGATCCGCCGTATGCGCGCCCTCGACGCGGCCCTGCACCCGCGGGACGGGGTGGCGGTGTTCAACCGCGTCTATCTCACCGTGACGGAGACGGTGGACGGGTACGTCGACGCGGGGCGGTTCGCGGACCCGTACGCCGCGATCACCCTGGACGTACGGTTCGCGCGGCGGTATCTGGACGCCGTCGGGGCGGCGGCGCGGGACCGCCGCGCACCGGCCTGCTGGCGGCCGCTGTTCCAGTTCCGCCGCCATCCCGGGGTACGACCGCTGCAGTTCGCGCTGGCGGGCATCAACGCGCACATCGGGCACGATCTCGCGCTGGCCGTCGTGGACACCTGCCGTACGCTCGACTGCGCTCCGGCCGAGCTGGAGGACGAGTTCGACACCGTGGGCGATCTCCTCGTGTCGCTGGAGGAGCGCATCCGCGAAGAGCTGATGCCGGGCCCCGACCTCCTGCAGATCGCCGACCCGCTGACGCACCTGCTGGGCTCCTGGAGCCTGGACCGGGCCCGCGACGCCGCCTGGACGGCGGCCCGCGCCCTGTGGGCCCTGCGTGAACTCCCCGACATCGCCGGGGAGTTCACGGAACGCCTGGACACGGCGGTGGGACTCGCGGGGCGCATGCTGCTCACGCCGCTGGCCGAACCGCCGTTCCGGGACTAGTCCTCCGGCAGTTCCACCGGCGCGATCTCGTCGTACACGTCGCCCGGGCCCGGGTTGGTCGGGTCGGTCGTGCCGCCGAGGTGGTGCATGACGCCCCAGACCGCGTTGAGGGCGGTCTGGACCGCGCCCTCGGCCCAGCCGGCCGTCCAGGAGATGTCGTCGCCGGCGAGGAAGATGCCGCGCTTGTCCTCGGGCAGCCGGTCCTGCATGAAGTGCGTGAACAGGCGCCGCTGGTAGCGGTAGTGGCCGGGCAGGTTCGCCTTGAACGCGCCCATGAAGTAGGGCTCGTTCTCCCAGGAGACGGTCACCGGGTTGCCGATGATGTGCTTGCGGATGTCGACCTTGGGATAGATCTCGCCGAGCGACTTCAGCATGACCTCCATCCGCTCGTTCGCGGACAGCGGCAGCCACTTCAGGCTGTCGTCGCACCAGGTGTACGACAGGCAGATGACGGCGGGCTTGTCCGGGCCGTCGTCGAGCAGGTAGGTGCCGCGCGTCATGCGGTCGGTGAGCGTCATCGACATGACGTCCCGGCCGGTCTCCTCGTCCTTGTCCAGCCAGAACGGGCGGTCCACCGGCACGAACAGCTTGGAGCTCTCCATGTAGTGGGTGCGCTCGATGGCCGTCCAGTGGTCGATCGGGAAGAGCGAGTCGTCGCAGTCGATCTTCGACAGCAGCATCCAGGACTGGGCGGTGAAGATCGCCGCCTTGTAGGTGCGGATGTCGCCGCGCGCGTCGGTCACCGTGATGCGGTTGCCGGCCGTGCGGTGCAGCCGGGTCACCGCGGGGCGGGGGGCGCGGCCCTCGTGCAGGCCCGCCAGCGAGGTTCCCAGGGGCCAGTGGACGATCTTCTGCGGCTCGCGCTCCCACAGGCGCAGCGGCAGCTGCTGGGAGCCGCCGACGATGCCGCGGTGGTGGTCGTCGGCCTCGGTGTAGACGACACGCAGGATCTCCAGGATGGAGTTCGGGAAGTCGGTGTCCCAGCCGCCCGTGCCGAAGCCGACCTGCCCGAAGATCTCCCGGTGCCGGAAGGACTTGAAGGCCTCGGAGTCGCAGAGGAACCCGTAGAAGGTCTGGTTGTCGAGCTTCTCGACGAGCCTGGACCAGATCTCGCGGATGCGCGGGACGTCCCGCTCGCGCAGCGCCCGGTTCATGTCGGAGAAGTCGGCGCCCTCCTCCAGGCACCGGCCCCAGGCCTCGGCGACGTCCCGGTAGACCTGCGGCAGGTCCTCGATCGTCTCGGCGTAGTGCGACTCGCCCTTGAGGTCGACGACGGTCGACGGGGTCGTCTCCGCGAGGGGGTTGGGGAACGGCCGCGTCCGGAGACCGACGAGGTCGATGTAGTGCTGCAGGGCCGTGGAGGACGGCGGGAAGCGCATCGCGCCCATCTCGGCGGTGAGGGAGTCGTCGCAGCCCTCGAAGCCGACCGTGCGCAGCCGCCCGCCGATCTGGTCGGCCTCGTAGACGACCGGCTTGAGGCCCATTTTCATCAGCTCGTACGCGGCGACGATGCCGGACAGGCCGCCGCCGATGACCGCGACCTCCGTGCCGTGCTCGGTCGCGGGTATCTGGCCGAGGCCCGCGGGGTGGGCGAGGAAGTCGTCGTAGGCGTACGGGAAGTCCGGGCCGAACATGGTGATCGGCGGCTGCTGCGCGTCTGCGTGCTCGACGGCGTTGGGCACGGTGGACGTCATGGGGTGCGGACTCCTTGCACAGAGGGGTGGAACAGGCGGGTGAGGCGGTGTCAGACGAGCGACCCGTACAGGCCGGGGCGCCGGTCCCGCAGATACGGGTTGTTCTCGCGCGACGCGGCGAGGAAGGCCGGGTCGACGTCGGCCAGGACGAGGTCCTCGCCCCGCCCGGCCCGGGTCCGGGCGATGCCGTCGGGCCCGGCGAGCGTGGACAGGCCCACGAACTCGAACTCGCCCTCGCGGCCGACCCGGTTGACGTACGCGACGTACATCTGGCTCTCGAAGGCCCGCACCGGGATCATCGACTCGGCGACGAACTGGAAGGGGTGCATCTGCGCGGTCGGGACGACCAGCAGGTCGGTGCCGGCCAGGGCGTGCGCGCGGACGTTCTCCGGGAACTCCACGTCGTAGCAGATGAGGAGGCCGACGCGCACGCCGTCGATCTCGGCCTGGACGACCTGCTGCTCGCCGGGCGTGAAGTGGTCGCGTTCGAAGCAGCCGAAGAGGTGGGTCTTGCGGTAGTTCGCCAGCCGGGTGCCGTCGGCGGAGATCAGCTGGGCCGAGTTGAACACCGTCTCGCCGTCCCGCTCGGGGTAGCCGTAGGCGATCGCCAGGCCGTGGCTCGTGGCGATCTCGGCGATCGCGTCGGCGCAGTCGCCGTCGGCGGGCTCCGCGAGCCGAGCGATGTCGTCGCCGATCGCGTATCCGGTCAGGAACATCTCCGGCGTGAGCAGCAGCCCGGCTCCCGCGGCGGCGGCCCGGCCCGCGGCCTCGTCGAGGACCTTGAGGTTCTCGACGGTGGAGCCGGGGCGGCCGGAGCTCTGGAGCAGGGCGGTGCGCATGCGTGTTCCTCACCGGGGCGGAAGGGTGGCTGGAGGGCCCACCGGATGGTTGAAGGGGCCACGTAGACGGTACGGGCGGCTGACCAGGGCGGACAAGCGGGAGCCGTTGCGCGCCGGTGGACGGTTCGTTGCGCGCTTGGCGGGGCCGGCGGCGATTCGTTGCGCGACTTCGGGCCCGGCCCCGCTCCTCCTGGGAGCGGGGTCCGGTCCGGTCCTCTCCGCCGCACGGCGGAGGCGGGGTCCCGTCCGCAGCGCGATGTCCCGTCCGCACCGGGCCGGGAGAGTGGGGGCTGTCCACTCGACCTGCGGAAAGGGACCCAGATGAAGCGGCGTACCAAGATCGTCGTGCTCGGCTCCGCACTGCTGCTCACCGCCGGGGCGGCCTCGGCCGCGACCGCGTCGGAGACACCCCGGCCGCCCGGGGCGGCCGTGTCGGAAGCACCCCGGCCGCACGCGACGGCGGCACCGGTGACGGACCGGCCGCGCGAGGCGGCGGCCCTCACCGGCACCGCCAAACTGCACCGCTCGGCCGGGGACGACATCACCTTCTCCTTCGACGCGCACCTGGCCGCGCAGGACGAGGCCGACCCGATGAAGGCCACCGGCACCTTCGCGTTCAGCCACTACCGGAACGGCAGCGGGGCCCGGGCCGAGGTCGCCGTCGACTGCCTGCTGACCGGCGGCAAGGTCGCCGTCGTCTCGGGCATCGTCACGGAGTCCGACCTGCCGGGCGTCGAGGGCAAGCGGGTCGGGGTCACCGTCCACGACCTCGGCCGCCACGACCGGCTCGGCTACAGCTGGGCCGCCACGGGTACCCCCGCCGAGATGGACGGGCTGCCCAAGTGCGTGAGCTCCGCCCCCTTCGAGAAGGTCGCGAAGGGGACGGGCGACTTCACGGTCGTGCCCTGGCAGCCCGACTTCTGACCAGCACCAGGGCCGTCACCAGGTAGGGCACCGCCAGCACCGCGAAGACGGTGCCGTGGGGCAGGCCGGCACCGAGCAGCGCGTATCCGCCGAACGTGGCGACCGTGGCCAGCTCGGTGCCCAGGCTCGCCACCGAGGTGAGCGTGGCCCGGCGCGACTCCTCGATCCGGTGCTGGAGGCGGACGTCGGCCAGCACCTCCGCCGGCTGGAACGCGGCGAAGGCCAGGCCCACGAGGGCGACACCCGCGAGTGAGCGGGAGGCGGCGCCCACGGCCAGGGCGAGCGCTCCGCCCGCGAGCAGGGCCGCCAACCCGGCCGTGCCGAGGCGCTCGGCCGGTCCGGCCAGGAGGCCGCCGGCGGTGGCCCCCGCCCAGATCAGCATGACCAGGTAGGGCACCGTCGTCTCCGCGACGCCGATGTCCCGGACCAGCAGCGGGGTGTACTCGTCGAGCGCGCCCCACACCGCGGCGACGGCCGGGACCAGCAGCAGGGCGCCGCGCACCGCACGGTCCCTGCGGACTTGGGCGAGCCCGGTCCGCAGGGTCACCGCCCAGTTCTCGCCCGTGGCCCCCGGGCGCTTCCGGTGCTCGGGGAGCCGGGCCGCGGTCAGGGCGGTCAGCACACAGGCCAGGACGCTGGCGGCACCGACGGCCGCGTACCCGCCCTGGGCGAACACGGGCCCCGCGAGGCCGAGGGAGGCCACGGTGCCCGTCAGCCGCGCGGCCCGGGCCCGGCCCATGACCCGCGCGTACCGGCCGGTGGCGCCGAGGTGGTCCAGCTCGTCGTAGACGAGGGCCTCCAGCGCTCCGGAGCCGAGCGCGCCGCCGGCGCCCCACAGGACGAAGCCGGCCGCGAAGGTCCCGTACGACGGGAGGGCCGTCCACAGTGCGAAGCCGGCGGCCGTGAGCAGCGGGCCGATCCACAGCAGCCGGCGGCGCGAGACGGCGTCGGCCCAGGCGCCGGAGGGCACTTCGAGGAGCACGCCGGTGACCGACCACAGGGCGAACAGGGAGGAGATCTGCCAGAGCGACAGGCCGGTGTCGGCGAACAGCAGCGCGTACACCGGGTAGAGCAGGACGAAGTCGTCGAGGAACGCGTAGCCGTACAGCGTGGTCGTCAGCCGCCGGACACCGGTGACGGGCACGCGTGCGGGTGAGAGTGTCATGGGGCCTTCCCGTGAGGACCGATCGGACGCCGGAGGTACGGCGGCCGGGGCGGTCCCCGGGAGGCACGGCGGGTGGATCAATGTCGCCAGGTCATGACACCGATGCTAGGCCCGGCGTGAGGACCGGGCCACGGGTTTACGTGGGCGACCCCGACGAGAAGCGCCGCAGCAGCGGCGACAGGACGAGCACGGACTTGGTCCGCTCGACGAACGGCTCCCCGGCGATGCGCTCCAGGACCCGTTCGAAGTGCCGCATGTCGGAGGCGAAGACCTGCGCGATCGCGTCCGCGTCCCCGGTGACGGTGGAGGCGGCCACGACCTCCTGGTAGCGCTCCAGGCCGCGCTGGATGGTCTCCGGGGAGGTGTTGCCGCGGCAGTAGATCTCGACGAACCCCTCGGTCTCCCAGCCGAGGGCGCCCGGGTCCACGCGGACGGTGAAGCCGGTGATGGCACCGGTGGCCCGCAGCCGGTCGACGCGCCGTTTGACGGCGGGCGCGGACAGGCCGACGAGATGGCCGATGTCGGCGTAGGAGCGGCGGGCGTCCTCGGCGAGGGCGTGCACGATGCGTTCGTCGAGATCGTTCAGCACTGTGGGTCGTTCACTTCTCGGAGGGTGCCAGTCGGGAACGGCGGTAGCCGTACACGAAGTAGAACACGAGCCCGGCGGCCATCCAGACACCGAAGACCACCCAGGTGACGGTCGACAGGCTGCCCATCATCCAGACGCAGAAGGCGAAGCCCAGCGCGGGCAGGACCGGCGAGAGCGGCACGCGGAAGGTGCGCGGCAGGTCCGGCTTGGTCCGGCGCAGCACCACGACGGCCACGTTGACCAGCGCGAAGGCGAACAGGGTGCCGATGCTGGTGGCGTCGGCGAGCTGGCCGAGCGGGATCGCGGCGGCCAGCACGCCGCAGAAGAGGGAGACGATCAGGGTGTTGGCACGGGGCGTGCCGGTCTTCGGGTGGACCCGCGCGAACACCTTGGGCACCAGGCCGTCGCGGGACATGGCGAACAGGATGCGGGTCTGGCCGTAGAGCACGGTCAGCACGACGCTCGCGATGGCGATGACGGCGCAGAACGCCAGCAGCGTGCCCCAGAACGTCTGCCCGGTGACCTCGCGCATGATCTGGGCGAGCGCGGCCTCGGAGTCGGTGAAGTTCCGCCAGGGCTTGGCGCCGACGGCGACCGCGGCGACCAGGACGTACAGCGCGGTGACGATGACCAGCGACAGCATGATCGCGCGGGGCAGGTCGCGCTGGGCGTCCTTGGCTTCCTCACCGGCGGTGGAGGCGGCGTCGAAGCCGATGTAGGAGAAGAACAGCGTGGCACCGGCGGCGCTGACCCCGGCCATGCCGAGCGGCATGAAGTTCTCGTAGTTGCCGGAGCGGAAGCCCTGGACGCCGATGGCGCAGAACAGCACCAGCGCGCCGATCTTCACGACGACCATGATCGTGTTGGCGCGGGCGGACTCGCGGGCACCGCCCAGCAGGAACGCCATGGCGAGCAGGACCACGATCAGCGCGGGCAGGTTGAACACGCCGCCGTCGCCGGGCGGGGCGGACAGGGCGGCCGGGATGGTGACGCCTATGGTCCCGTCGAGCAGTTCGTTGAGGTACTCGCCCCAGCCGACCGCGACGGCGGCCACGGACACGCCGTACTCCAGGACCAGGCACCAGCCGCAGATCCAGGCGATCAGCTCGCCCATCGTTGCGTACGCATACGAGTAGGAGGAGCCGGAGACCGGGATGGTGCCGGCCAGTTCGGCGTAGGACAGGGCCGAGAACAGGGCGGTCAGGCCGGCGATGACGAAGGAGAGGGTGACGGCCGGGCCCGCCTTCGGGACGGCCTCGCCGAGGACCACGAAGATGCCGGTGCCGAGGGTGGCGCCGATGCTGATCATGGTGAGCTGCCACAGCCCGAGGGTGCGCCGCAGCGACCCTCCCTCGCCCTGGCCACCCTCCGCGACCAGGCGTTCCACGGGCTTGCGGCGCATGAGGCGCGCGCCGGTTCCCGGGGACGAGGGGGCGGCTGTCTGGCCTGGGTTCTGCGGGGGTGCGCCTTGGTCGAGCACGCGCTGGCTCCTTCATCGCTGCCGGTCAGGGCGGCAGGGACCGCGGGCACCCTTGAGCAGGGACCCGTCGAGCGGAGTCCCCGCCACGCCACGTACGAGGCGACAGCCTATGAGGAGGGGCGTTGCTGTCGAAATGCAGCAACCTTGCGCATCCACGCAAGATCATTGCGTGCCTGGGGGCTGACCGGAGGTTCGTTGCACCGCCGCTTTCGACCGTTGCGCGGGCGCACGCGAACGGCCCCCGCCCCTCCCTGCCGGGCAGGGGGAACGGGGGCCGTAGGGACGGCAGT
Source organism: Streptomyces sp. NPDC015242 (assembly GCF_043079125.1). Classification (NCBI taxonomy): domain Bacteria; kingdom Bacillati; phylum Actinomycetota; class Actinomycetes; order Kitasatosporales; family Streptomycetaceae; genus Streptomyces; species Streptomyces sp. NPDC015242. The sequence continues at coordinate 88,849 of NZ_JBIBUF010000014.1, forward strand.
TGGGCCGGTCAGCTCCAGCTGGCGTGCAGCGGCTTGCCCTCGGCGTAGCCGGCGGCGCTCTGGATGCCGACGATGGCCTTCTCGGCGAACTCCTCCAGGGAGCCGGCGCCGGCGTAGGTGCAGGAGGAGCGGACGCCCGCGATGATCGAGTCGATCAGGTCCTCGACGCCGGGGCGGGCCGGGTCGAGGAACATGCGGGAGGTGGAGATGCCCTCCTCGAACAGCGCCTTGCGGGCCCGGTCGTAGGCCGACTCCTCGGAGGTGCGGTTGCGCACCGCCCGGGCGGAGGCCATGCCGAAGGACTCCTTGTAGGCGCGGCCCTGGGCGTCGTGCTGGAGGTCGCCCGGGGACTCGTAGGTGCCCGCGAACCAGGAACCGATCATCACGTTGGACGCGCCGGCCGCGAGCGCCATGGCCACGTCGCGGGGGTGGCGGACACCGCCGTCGGCCCACACGTGCTTGCCGTACTTCCTCGCCTCGGCGGCGCACTCCAGCACGGCGGAGAACTGCGGCCGGCCGACGCCGGTCATCATGCGCGTGGTGCACATGGCGCCCGGGCCGACACCGACCTTGACGATGTCGGCGCCCGCCTCGATGAGGTCGCGCACGCCCGCGGCGGCCACCACGTTGCCCGCGACGACCGGCACCTGCGGGTCGAGGTCGCGCACCAGCTTCAGGGCGCTGATCATCGACTCCTGGTGGCCGTGCGCGGTGTCGATGACGAGGGTGTCGACGCCCGCGTCCAGCAGCTGCTCGGCCTTGCCCGCGACGTCGCCGTTGATGCCGACGGCGGCGGCGACGCGCAGCCGGCCCCGCGCGTCGGTGGCCGGGGTGTACAGCGTGGCGCGCAGGGCGCCCTTGCGGGTGAGGATGCCGGCGAGCGTGCCGTTCCTGTGCACGGCCGGGGCGTAGCGGCGGTTGGCGTGGTCGAGGGTGCCAAAGGCCTCGCCGGGGTCCATGTCGGCGTCGATGAGCAGCAGGTCCCGGGACATGACCTCGGAGAGCTGCGTGAAGCGGTCGACGCCGGAGAGGTCGGAGTCGGTGACCACGCCGACCGGCTTGTGGTCCTCGTCGACGACGACGCCCGCGTTGTGCGCCCGCTTGGGCAGCAGCGCCAGGGCGTCCGCGACGGTCTGGTGCGGGGACAGGATGATCGGGGTGTCCAGCACCAGGTGGCGGCTCTTGACCCAGGAGACGACGTCGGTGACGACGTCGATCGGAATGTCCTGCGGTATCACCACCAGGCCGCCGCGGCGGGCCACCGTCTCGGCCATGCGGCGCCCGGCGATGGCGGTCATGTTGGCGACGACGAGCGGGATGGTGGTGCCCGTGCCGTCCGGGGAACTGAGGTCGACGGCCTGCCGGGAGCCCACCGAGGAGCGGCTCGGCACCATGAAGACGTCGTCGTACGTCAGGTCGTACCCGGGCTGGATGTCATTGAGGAAACGCACGTGCTGCACATCCCAGTCGATCAGAGGTGACCCCCCGACCGGCCGGCCAGGGGGAAAAGAGCACGTACTTCATTCTCCCATGCCGGGCGCGCGAACCACCCCCGACAGATCGTCCAGGCTGGTCAGGGGGTGTTCGGAGGATTCTCCAAGCGCGCCTTCAGGAGCCCAGGGTCACGAAGAGACCCGGGCCCCGGTCCGTCGCCTCGGCGAAGATCTCCTCGGCGACCTGCCACTCCTCGGGCCGCGCCCCGGCGAAGGCCCGCCAGCCCGTGACGACGACCAGCAGCCCCCGCTCTCCCGCGCCCTCGGGCCAGAGCGCGGGGTCGGACAGGCAGTCGGCGAGGGCGTCCCAGTTGCGGCCGAACCACGCGGGCAGGGACAGGTCACGGGCGCAGCGGTCCATGAGGCCCGCCTTGTCCGTGACCCCGTCGAGGTCGAGGACGAGGACGACCCGGCCGGCCGGGTCGTCCGGTACCCCGTGCGCCTGGTCCGCCACCCGTCAGACCCCGTCCGGGTCGGCCCGGTTGAGCGCGGGCTTCGGCGCCGGGCCCGCCGTCATGAGGTAGTCCGCGGCCGACGTGTCCGTCACCAGGCTGGTGACGAGACCGGAGCGCAGTACCGCGTCGATCGCGGGCCCCTTGCGCTGCCCGCCCGCGATCGCGACGACCTCGGGGATCCGGCGCAGCTGGTCGGCCTTGACGGTGATGCACCGCTCGCCCAGGTCCCGCCCGACCCGGCGGCCCTCGGCGTCGAAGAGGTGCGCGGACATCTCGGCGGCGACCCCGAGGGAGGCGTAGTGCGCCCGCTCCTCGTCGCTGAGCATGTCGTGGACCGTGGAGATGCCCGGCTCCCAGGAGCCGATGGAGACACAGGCGACGGTGACCTTGTCGAAGTGCTCGAAGGCCCGGGCGATGCCCGTCTGGTTGCGCAGCGCCGCGGCCGTGGCCGCGTCGGGCAGCAGCATGGGCGCGTAGATCGGGTGGGCGTCCCCGCCGGCCACCTGGGCGGCGCGGCGCACGGCCTCGACCGAGCCGCGCTCGGCGGTCCCGGCGTCGTACACGCCCGTCAGCTGCACCACCGTGCACGGGGGCAGCCGGTCGAGCGCCGCCGCCATGTGGATGGTGGAGCGGCCCCAGGCCAGGCCCAGCACGTCACCTTCGTCGACCAGCTCGCCGAGCAGGTCGGCGGCCACCTCTCCCAGGTTCTCGGGGTCGGGCGTCTCCTCGGCCTCGGCCGGGGATTCGACCACGACGGCGTGCCTGAGGCCGTAACGGGCGCGCAGCGCGTCCGAGCGCTCGGCGTCCAGCTCCGCAGGCACACGGATCTCGATACGTACGAGATCCCGTTCGAGGGCGGTCTCCAGGACCCGGGCCACCTTGAAGCGGCTGACGCCGAACTCCTCGGCGATCTGGATCTTGGACTTCCCCTCGAGGTAGAAGCGGCGGGCCATGGCCGCCGCCTGCACCAGCTCAGCGGGTCCCATCCGCATGGCTGACCGGCCCGCCGACATACCCGACACGGCGATCTCCTCACTGCTGTTCACACTCTGGATTCGCCGTTCATCCTTGCAGATCCGGCGCGGATGATCAGCCCTGATGAGAGCCGTTCACTTTGCTGTGGCTCAGTGGTCGCAGGCCCAGGAGGCCTTCGCCGTCGTCGCCTCGGCCTGGGTGCGTAGTGCACGTACCGCCTCTGCCGGGTCGTTTGCCCCGTAGACCGCCGATCCGGCCACGAAGACGTCGGCTCCGGCGTCCGCGCAGCGCTCGATGGTGGACGCGGAGACTCCGCCGTCTACCTGGAGCCAGAGCTCGAGGCCGTGCTTGTTGATCAACTCGCGGGTGCGGCGAATCTTCGGAAGCATGATGTCGAGGAAGGCCTGTCCCCCGAAGCCCGGCTCGACCGTCATGATCAGCAGCATGTCGAGCTCGGGGAGCAGGTCCTCGTACGGCTCGATGGGGGTCGCGGGCTTCAGCGCCATGGAGGCGCGGGCGCCCTTGGCCCGGATCTCCCGCGCGAGCCGGACCGGGGCGGCGGCGGCCTCGACGTGGAAGGTGACGGAACCGGCCCCCGCTTCCACGTACTGGGGCGCCCAGCGGTCGGGGGCCTCGATCATCAGATGGCAGTCCAGCGGGGTGTCCGTCGCACGGGCCAGTGACTCCACGACCGGCACGCCGAGCGTGAGGTTCGGGACGAAATGGTTGTCCATGACGTCGACGTGGAGCCAGTCGGCTCCCTCCACGGCCTTCGCCTCGTCCGCGAGGCGGGCGAAGTCGGCGGACAGGATGCTGGGGTTGATCTGCACGGCCATGTCCTAAGACTGCCATGCCCCGCGGGGGTTGTGAGCATCGGTCCCGGGTGGTCTGTCGGGTGCGGGCCGGAAGCGGCCCGCCGCACGGTTCCGCGCGCGCCTCACGGGGCGCCGCGGCGGAGGGGGTTGCCATGAGACAGGGCGTAGCGCATCTCGTCTGCGGGCGACGGGCCAAGTGGCTGGTGGTGGCGCTGTGGCTGGTGGTGCTGTTCGTGGCCGCGCCGTTCGCCATGAAGCTCACCGACGCGCAGGACAACGACGCGGCGTCCTGGCTGCCGGGGTCCGCGGAGTCGACGCAGGTGCTGGAGGCGTCCGAGGACTTCCGGCCGGAGCAGATCCCGGCGATCGTGATCTACGCGCGCGACAGCGGCCTGACCCCGCAGGACCGGGCGGAGATCGCCGAGGACGTCCGGCAGCTGAAGCAGCTGAGCGACCACGGGATCATGGGCGAGCGGACCCGCGGCCCGGTCTTCGACCGGCCGGCCGATCCGCGGGCGGCGCAGGTCTTCGTGCCGATCACGATGGACGAGAAGGGCTGGGAGCGGATCGCCCCGGCCGTCGACTCGATCCGGGAGGACGTCGGTGAGGGCGGCGGCGGACTGGCCGTGCACATCACGGGCCCGGGCGGCACCTCGGCGGACTTCGCGGAGGCCTTCGAGGGCATCGACTCGACGCTGCTGTTCTCGGCGATGGCGGTCGTCGTCGTCATGCTGCTGATCACCTACCGCAGCCTGACTCTTCTGCTGGTCCCCCTGATCGCGGTGGTGTGCGCCCTGTTCGCCTCGCAGGCGCTGATCTATCTGCTGGCCGAGCACGCGGGCCTGACCGTCAACGGGCAGAGCGCCGGCATCCTCACGGTGCTCGTCTTCGGCGCGGGCACGGACTACGCCCTGCTGCTGGTCGCCCGCTACCGGGAGGAACTGCGCCGGCACGAGGACCGGCACGAGGCGATGGCCCTGGCGCTGCACAGGGCCGGCCCCGCGGTGCTGGCCTCCGGCGTGACGGTCGTGCTGAGCATGCTGGTGCTGCTGGCCGCAGAGATGAACTCCACCAGGGGCCTGGGCCCGGTCGCCGCGATCGGGGTCGCGGTCGCCCTGCTGGCGATGATGAGCCTGTTCCCGGCCCTGCTGGTGGTCGTCGGCCGGTGGATCTTCTGGCCGGTGATCCCGCACTACGGCGCGCCCGACCCGACCGAGCACGGCATCTGGGCGCGCACCGGGCGCCGGATCGCCCGCCGCCCCCGCATGACCTGGGCCGTGACGGCCCTGGCCCTGGCGGTGTGCTCGCTGGGCCTGATCCAGCTGCGCGCGGAAGGCATCAGCAACGCCGACGCCTTCACCGGGAAACCCGACTCGATCACGGGCCAGGAGGTCTCGGCGCGCTACTTCCCGGCGGGCAGCGGTGATCCCCTGGTGATCATCAGCAACCAGGCGCAGGCCGTGCAGGTGGGCCGCGCGGTCGCCGGGACGCCCGGCGTGGTCCCCCAGTCCCTCGGCCTGCCGCCCGGCACGAAACCGGCCTTCGAGGGCAGGGTCCTGTTCGAGGCCACCATGACCGCCCCGGCGGACAGCGAGGCCGCCAAGCAGACGGTGGAACGGGTCCGGGACGCCGTGCACGCGGTGCCGGACGCCGACGCCCAGGTGGGCGGCGGTACGGCGGCCCTGCTCGACATGGACCGCGCGACCACGCACGACAACCTGCTGATCATCCCGCTGGTGCTGCTCGTGGTGCTGCTGATCCTCGGCGTCCTGCTGCGGGCGCTGGTCGCCCCGCTGCTGCTGATCGGGACGGTGATCCTGTCGTTCGCGGCGGCGCTCGGCATCAGCGCGCTCGCGTTCCGGTACGTCTTCGACTACGCGGGCGAGGCGACCGACTTCCCGCTGTTCGTCTTCGTCTTCCTGGTGGCCCTCGGCATCGACTACAACATCTTCCTGACCACCCGGATCCGCGAGGAGGCGGCCCGTCAGGGCACCAGAGCGGGCGTGGTCACCGGCCTGGCCGCCACCGGGGCGGTCATCACCTCCGCCGGACTGGTCCTGGCCGGCACCTTCGCCGCCCTCGGCACCCTGCCGATGGTCGGCTTCGCCGAGATCGGCTTCGCGGTCGCCCTCGGCGTCCTCATCGACACCTTCATCGTGCGCTCGGTCCTGGTCACGTCCCTGTTCCTGGACGTGGGCCCGAAGGTGTGGTGGCCGCACCGGCTGGCGCGGGAGGACGGCGGTGCGGCGTCCCGGGAGAGCGTCGGCGCGGGGGTCAGCCGGTCCGGCGAATGAGCGCCAGGTACATCGCGTCGGTCCCGTGCAGATGCGGCCACAGCTGCACGTCCGGACCGTCGCCCAGGTCGGGCACGCCGGGCAGCAGGGGCCGGGCGTCGATCAGATCGGTCTCCGGGTGCTGCTTGAGCACGTCGGCGACCACGGCCCGGGTCTCGGCGAGGTGCGGCGAGCAGGTCGCGTAGCCCACGACGCCGCCGACCCGCACCGACTCCAGGGCGGTACGCAGCAGCCCGCGCTGCAGCGGAGCGAAGCCCTCCAGGTCCTCGGGGCGGCGCCGCCAGCGTGCCTCCGGGCGGCGGCGCAGGGCGCCGAGGCCGGTGCACGGCACGTCGACCAGCACCCGGTCGAAGCTGCCGGGCCGCCACGCCGGGCGGGTCCCGTCCGCGGCGATCACCTGGTACGGCCCCGGGTTGCCGTCCAGTGCCCGGGCCACCAGCCCGGCTCGGTGGGTCTGCTTCTCGGAGGCGACGAGCAGGGCACCCCGCTCGGCGGCCAGCGCGCCGAGCAGCGCCGCCTTGCCACCGGGACCGGCGCACCCGTCGAGCCACCGCCGGTCGGAACCTTCCACCGGGGCGTTGGCGAGGGCGATCGCCACCAGCTGACTGCCCTCGTCCTGCACGCCCGCGCGCCCGTCGCGCACCGCCGGCACGGCGCCGGGTTCACCGCCCTCGCTCAGCCGCACCGCGTACGGCGACCAGCGCCCGGGCACGGCGGCGTCCACGGCCATCAGTTCCCCGGCGGTGGCCCGGCCGGGCCGCGCCACGAGCGTCACCTCGGGCCGCTCGTTGTCGGCCCGCAGCAGCTCCTCGATGCCGTCGCGCCCGCCGCCCAGCGAGTCCCACAGCGCGGAGACGACCCACCGCGGATGCGAGTGCACCACGGCGAGATGGTCCTCGGGGTCGTCCTCGTACGGCGGCGCGACCCGCTCCAGCCAGCCGTCCAGGTCCTCCCGCGCGACCTTGCGCAGCACGGCGTTGACGAACTTGGCCCGCCCGTCGCCGAGCACGACCCGGGCGAGCTCGACGGTGGCGGACACGGCCGCGTGCGTCGGGATGCGCGTGCCGAGCAACTGGTGCGCGCCGAGGCTGAGCACGTCCAGCACCGGCGGGTCGACCTCGCCGAGCGGCCGGTCGACACAGGTCGCGATGATCGCGTCGTACGTGCCCTGCCGCCGCAGCGTCCCGTACACCAGCTCGGTGGCGAGCGCCGCGTCCCGCGCGTCGAAGTCGCCCTTGTCCCGCGCCTTGCGCAGCAGCGGCGGCAGGACGAGGTTGGCGTAGGCGTCCCGCTCGTCCACGGCCCTCAGCGCCTCGAAGGCGAGGATACGGACGGGGTCCTTCTGGGGCCGACGGTAGGGCTTGCCGGACGGGCGGGGCCGACGGGGCTGGTCACTCACGAAAAAGGTGCTCCGGGTATCAGAGGAGGTGCGCGCTCCAGCCTACGCCGCGACGCGGTGCGGCCGGGGTGAGGGGGAAGGGGAACGAAACGGGCGGGGCGACAGGAGACGGGACGCGCCGGGCGAGCGGCGACGGCCACCCGCCGGGCGGTCCCGCCGGTCAGCTCCCGAGCCGCTCCCCCTCGGCGATGCGCACGCCGCGCGCCCAGTCCGCCGCCCGCATCGGCTTCTTGCCCTGCGCCTGCACCCACAGCAGCTCCACGCCGTACGACCCCGTCCCGACGTGCACGCTGTTCTTGCCGGCGGCGATCCGCCCGGGCGCGAGGTCCGTCCGCTCGGGCACGGGGACGGCCTGGATGAGCTTCAGGCGCTCGCCGCGGAACGTGGTCCAGGCGCCGGGCGCCGGTGTGCAGCCCCGCACCAGGCGGTCGACGCGCAGCGCGGGCGCGTTCCAGTCGACGCGGGCGTCCTCGACGTTGACCTTGGGGGCCAGGCTGACGCCCTCGGCCGGCTGCGGGACGGCCTTCAGCGTGCCGTCCTCGATGCCGTCCATGGTCGCCGCGAGCAGCCCCGACCCGGCGAAGGCGAGCCGGGTCAGCAGGTCCCCGCTGGTGTCGGTGGGCCGGATCTCCTCGGTCACCGTGCCGTACACGGGACCCGAGTCGAGCCCCTCCTCGATGAGGAACGTGGAGGCGCCGGTGATCTCGTCCCCGGCCATGATGGCGTGCTGCACGGGCGCGGCACCCCGCCAGGCCGGCAGCAGGGAGAAGTGCAGGTTGACCCAGCCGTGTGCGGGAATGTCGAGGGCGACCCGGGGCAGCAGCGCGCCGTAGGCCACGACCGGGCAGCAGTCCGGGCCGATCTGCCGCAGCCGTTCCAGGAACTCGGGGTCCTTCGGCTTCACCGGCTTCAGCACCTCGATGCCGGCCTCCTCCGCACGCTCCGCGACGGGGGACGCGACGAGCCTGCGTCCGCGCCCGGCCGGCGCGTCGGGCCGGGTGACGACGGCGGCCACCTCGTGCCGCCCGGAGGCGAGGAGAGCGTCCAGGGCGGGAACGGCGACCTCGGGGGTACCGGCGAAGACGAGCTTCATGGGGTGGTGGCGGCCTCTCGGTCGGGGGCGATCACGTGCAACGCCCAAGTCTATGAGCCGGGAACGGTTCGCTGCCGACGGCCGGTGTCCGAGGCGCACGCCCCGCGCAAACGGGCGCACGCATATGCCCCCACGCCCCCACACCGTGACCAGCGGAGCGAATCCGCGTTGGTCAAGACAGAGTTGACCACAACGGGCCGCGATCGCGGCCCATTCCTTTCAACGCCGGTTCGAGAGGCTTGTTCATGGCCGACCACGCAACCCACGACGCCCAGGCTCGGGCCAGCCTGCACTTGCTGGTGCGGGACATCGAGCGGGTCCGCCGGCAGGTGGACGCACTGCGCACCCTGACCGCCCAGCTGGGCAACGTCTACCGCCCGCGCCGCTCCGGCCCCTCCACGGGCTTCGTCGTCTACGGACGCGCCCCCGCCCCGACCGTACGTCTCGCCCAGGAGCTGCGGGACAGTGTCGAGACCCTGGTCACGGCGGCCGTGGACTTCGACCGCTCACTCGGCTTCTCGTGGGACGCGGTGGGCTCCGCGCTCGGCGTGACCAAGCAGGCGGTCCACCGCCGTTACGGCGCCCGCCGGGCCACGGCCCAGACCGCGGCGGCGGAGCCGGAGCGCACGCCGGAGCCGACCGGCAGCCGCCCGGTCAATGTCACCACCGGCCTCCCCACGGTCCCCGCGGCCCGCTCGATGCCGACGCAGCCCACGGCGGGCAGCCCGGTCCTGCGCGACGAGGCCAGGCCGACGGCCTTCCCGGGCCCGCGCAACGGCTGACGGATCCCCCCGGACCTGCCCTCCCGGACCTCGTCCGGGAGGGCAGCCGCGTTCCGGGGCCGACGCGCCCCGGCTCCCGACTGCCGGCCGAGCGGATCCCGGCGTCCGATGTTCCGCCGACCAGGCCGAGCGGAATCCGGCCCCGGTCAGCTGCCGACCGAGCCGGTGAACCCCCGCTCCCCGGCGTTCCGCCAACCAACCGAGCAGACCCCGCCCCTGACACCTGCCGACCCAGCCGGTGGACCCCAGCACCCGACGTTCCGCCAACCGAACCCAGCAGACCCTGGCCCCCACGTCTGCCGGCCGACGCCGGCCGGAGCCCCGCTCCCGGACGGTCCGGTCAGCCGATGTCGGCCGGATCGATCCGCACCCAGACCCCGGCTCCCGCGCCGCTCCCGCCCGCACTCCCCCGGGCCATCCGCGCGGCCTGCGCGGCCTTCAGCGACGCGGCCAGCGCCGCCCCCCGCCCCGGCGGCACCCGGACCAGCGCCCGGTCCCACTGCTCCCCCGGCGGCGGCGCCCCCGTCCGCCGCGGACGCCCGGCCGCCGTGACGGGCAGCGGCACCGGGCCCAGCACCTCGGCCTCCGGCGGCAGTTCGGCCGTCCGGAGGAAGTCGGCGACCGCCTCCGCCGGGCCCGACACGGCCGCCATCCGGGACACCGGCGGAAACCCCAGCTCGGCCCGCTCGGAGAGCTCCCGCACCGCGTGCCCCACGGGGTCCCACCGGACGAGCGCCTGCACCGGCCGCAGGGTCGGCTCGGCCACGACCACCACCGTGCCGCCCGCGGACTGCGGCCGGACGAGCGAGGCCGCGGCGATCCACCGGCGCAGGGCGTCCTCCCCGGCCCGCAGATCGGGGCGGCCGAGCATGGCCCACCCGTCGAGCAGCAGCGCCGCCGCGTAGCCGCCCTCGGCGACGGGCTCGGCCCCCGGGGTGCTCACCACCAGCGCGGGCGCCCCCGGCACCGTGTCCAGTACGTGCTCGCGTCCCGAGGTGCGCACCGGCACCGCAGGGAAGGCCCGCCCGAGTTCCTCGGCCGTGCGCCGCGCCCCCACCACCGAGGCCCGCAGCCGGAAACCCCCGCACTCCGGGCAGTGCCAGCTCTCCTCCGCGCGACCGCACCAGCCGCAGCACAGGGCGCCGCCGTCCCGCGCCTCCAGGGGCCCGGAGCAGTGCCGGCACCGCGCGGGCGCCCGGCACGCGGCACAGGCCATGCGCGGCACGTATCCCCGCCGGGGCACCTGGACCAGCACCGGCCCCTGCCGCAGCCCCTCCCGGACGGCCTGCCAGGCCAGGGTCGGCAGCCGGGCGGCCCGGGCGGCCTCGTCCCGTGCGAGATCCCCGTCACCGACGGTCCTCACGAGCGGCGCGGCGGCGCGCACCTGCTCCCGCCCGGCGACCAGCGGCCGCGCCCAGCCGCTCTCGACGAGCTGCGCGGCCTCCACCGTGCAGGACCAGCTGCCCAGCAGGAAGGCGCACTTGTCCTGGGCGGCCCGCAGCAGGAGCACCTCGCGGGAGTGCGGCTGCGGGGCGTGCTGCTCGCTGTGGCTGTCGTCCCCGTCGTCCCAGAGGGCGACCAGCCCGAGGTCCTGGACGGGTGCGAACATCGCGGCCCGCGTCCCGACCACCGCCCGCACGGAGCCCCGCCGGACCGCGAGCCACTGCGCGTACCGCTTCTCGGGGCCGGCGTCGGCGGTGAGCACCGCGTGCCGTCCCTGGCCCAGCAGGGCGGTCAGCGCGGCGTCGACCCGGGCCACGGCCCGTCCGTCGGGCAGGACGACGAGCGCCCCGCGGCCGGAGGCGAGCGTCGCCGCGACGGCCCGGGCCAGCTCCTCGCTCCACTGCGGGCCCGGCAGCGCGTTCCACACGGCCCGGGGCGCGCCGCCGGAGGCCAGGGACTCCAGGAAGGCCGCTCCCCGCTCGTACCGCTGCCAGGAGCCGGCCTCGGGTGCCGGGGGCGGCGGCAGGGGCTCCGGCGAGGCACGCCGCTCGGCCCGTGCGTTGCGCGGTGGCACGGCGAGCTGCAGGACGTCGGCGAGGCTGCCCGCGTAGCGGTCGGCGACCGCCCGGGCCAGTCCCAGCAGCTCCTCGCTCAGCACCCGCTCGGGCGACACGACCTGGGCGAGGGCCGCCAGCGGCCCGGAGTAGTCGGACTCGGGCAGCCGCTCGACGAGGAAGCCGTCGATCAGCCCGCCGCCCTCCCGGCGTCCTTCCCGCACCCGGTGCCGCCCGGCCCCGAACCGCACCCGCACCCGCACGCCCGGCTGGGCCTGCTCGTCCAGCTCCTCGGGCACGGCGTAGTCGAAGTACCGGTCGAGGTGGAGCACGCCCTTGTCGACGAGCACCCGGGCTACGGGCAGCTCCCTGGCGAGCGCGGCGCCCCGCCACGTCCGCGGCTTGGCACGCGGCGTCCGCGCCCTGCGCACGCTCTCCCGGATGAGCGCGAGCTGCTCGGGCGGCGCACCCTCGGCGCCGCCGTCCGCCTGTCCGTTCTCGCTGCTCACGCTTGCATTCTTACCAAAGACCACTGACATCAGGCGGCGCCCGGGAGGGCCCGGGGCACGGCGAAGGCCCGGCCCCCGCAGGGGACCGGGCCTTGAGGAGTCGGGGCTGGTTACAGCCCGGCCGCCTTGCGCAGCGCGTCCACGCGGTCCGTGCGCTCCCAGGTGAAGTCGGGCAGCTCGCGGCCGAAGTGGCCGTAGGCAGCCGTCTGGGAGTAGATCGGGCGGAGCAGGTCGAGGTCGCGGATGATGGCGGCCGGACGGAGGTCGAAGACCTCGTCGATCGCCTTCTCGATCCGGTCCGTGTCGACCTTGGCGGTGCCGAAGGTCTCGACGAACAGACCGACCGGCTCGGCCTTGCCGATCGCGTACGCGACCTGGACCTCGCAGCGGGTGGCCAGGCCCGCGGCGACCACGTTCTTGGCGACCCAGCGCATCGCGTACGCCGCCGAGCGGTCGACCTTGGACGGGTCCTTGCCGGAGAAGGCGCCGCCGCCGTGGCGGGCCATGCCGCCGTAGGTGTCGATGATGATCTTGCGGCCGGTCAGGCCGGCGTCACCCATGGGGCCGCCGATCTCGAAGCGGCCGGTGGGGTTGACCAGCAGGCGGTAGTTCTCCGTGTCGAGCTTGATGCCCTCGTCCAGGAGCGCCTTCAGCTCCGGCTCGACCACGAACTCCTTGATGTCCGGAGCCAGCAGCGAGTCGAGGTCGATGTCGGAGGCGTGCTGCGAGGAGACGACCACGGTGTCCAGACGGACCGCCTTGTCGCCGTCGTACTCGATGGTGACCTGCGTCTTGCCGTCCGGGCGCAGGTAGGGGATCGTGCCGTTCTTGCGCACGTCGGACAGGCGCTTGGACAGACGGTGGGCCAGGAAGATCGGCAGCGGCATCAGCGTCGGCGTCTCGTCCGTCGCGTAGCCGAACATCAGGCCCTGGTCGCCCGCGCCCTGCTTGTCGAGCTCGTCCTCGTCGCCCTCGACACGGGACTCGTACGCCGTGTCCACGCCCTGGGCGATGTCGGGCGACTGCGCGCCGATCGACACGGAGACGCCGCAGGAGGCGCCGTCGAAGCCCTTCTTGCTGGAGTCGTAGCCGATCTCCAGGATCTTGCTCCGGACCAGCGTCGCGATGTCCGCGTACGTCTTGGTGGTGACCTCGCCGGCCACGTGCACCAGGCCGGTCGTGATCAGGGTCTCGACGGCGACCCGGGAGGTCGGGTCCTCGCGCAGGAGCGCGTCGAGAATGGTGTCGCTGATCTGGTCAGCGATCTTGTCGGGGTGACCCTCGGTCACGGACTCCGAGGTGAACAGACGACGGGACACAACGCTCCCTGGGGTTGCAGCGGCTGCTGGCTGATCATTGGCGGACGGCGGGGGCTGCACCCGGCGCCGTCCGTGGAACAGTTTATCGGTCACGCTTCGGCCACGGTCCCCCCGTCTCGCCACTCGGGAGTGCTGTGACCTGCGGCACGGGCATTCTGCCCAATGCCGAGCGACGTTGACCAGAGGCGCCACGCCCCGACCGGCCGGGTTTCACGGAGCCGCGAAGCGCCGGAAACATCAGCGCAGGCGCTCGGCGACCAGGTCCCACACCGTTTCGGCCAGGGCTTCCTTCGGTCCGTGCGCCACGGGCGTCTCACTGCCGTCGGCGCCCAGCACGACGGCCTCGTTCTCCTCGGAGCCGAACGTCTTGCGCTCCCCCACCTCGTTCACCACGAGCAGATCGCAGCCCTTGCGCTTCAGCTTGGCGCGGCCGTTGGCGAGGACGTCGTCGGTCTCGGCGGCGAAGCCGACGACGACCTGTCCGGGGCGGGCCCGCTCGGCGGAGATCTCCGCGAGGATGTCCGGATTCCGCACCAGGGTGACCGGCTCCGGCTCCTGGTCGTCCTTCTTCTTGATCTTCCCCGCCGCGTACGCCGCCGGGCGGAAGTCCGCGACGGCCGCCGCCATGACCACGGCGTCGGCGTCGGCGGCGGCCTTCAGCACCGCCTCACGGAGCTGCACGGCCGTGCCCACGGGGACGACGTCCACCCCGGCCGGGTCCGGCAGCGCGCTGTTGGCGGCGATCAGGGTGACGCGGGCGCCCCGGGCGGCGGCGGTGCGGGCGAGGGCGTAGCCCTGCTTGCCGGAGGAGCGGTTGCCGAGGAAGCGGACCGGGTCCAGGGGCTCGCGGGTGCCTCCGGCGCTGACCACGACGTGCCGGCCGGTGAGGTCCGGCTCGCGGACGCCCCGGGCGAGCACACGGCGGCACACCTCGAAGATCTCGGCCGGGTCGGGCAGCCGGCCCTTGCCGGTGTCGGCGCCGGTGAGGCGGCCCACGGCCGGCTCGATGACGAGGGCGCCGCGGCGGCGCAGGGTCGCCACGTTCTCCTGGGTGGCCGGGTGCTCCCACATCTCCGTGTGCATGGCGGGGGCGAAGAGGACGGGGCAGCGGGCCGTGAGCAGCGTGTTGGTGAGGAGGTCGTCGGCGATGCCGTGGGCCGCCTTGGCGAGCAGGTCGGCGGTGGCCGGGGCGACGACGACCAGGTCGGCGTGCTGCCCGATGCGCACGTGCGGCACCTCGTGCACGTCGTTCCAGACCTCGGTGGAGACCGGCTTGCCGGAGAGCGCGGACCAGGTCGCGGCGCCGACGAAGTGCAGCGCGGACGCGGTGGGCACCACGCGCACGTCATGGCCCGACTCCGTCAGCCGCCGCAGCAGCTCACAGGCCTTGTACGCGGCGATGCCACCGCTGACCCCCAGTACGACCTTCGGCTTGTCCACGTCTCTCCCTGTCTCTGCCCGGACCTCGGCGACCGTCCCACCGTACGACTCCATGACACACCACAGGCCCGGCAGTCGACCTGCCGGGCCTGTGGAAAGTCAGCGTCAAGCTGCGACTGCTGCTTACTGCGCCGGGCCCTCGACGGCCTCGGACGTGAGCAGCCCCGCGTTGATCTCGCGAAGGGCGATCGAGAGCGGCTTCTCGTGGACGTGCGTGTCGACGAGAGGACCGACGTACTCGAGGAGACCCTCGCCGAGCTGCGAGTAGTACGCGTTGATCTGGCGGGCCCGCTTGGCCGCGTAGATCACGAGGCTGTACTTCGAGTCGGTGGCCTCGAGGAGCTCGTCGATCGGCGGGTTGATGATGCCCTCGGGCGCGGAGATGGAAGAGGACACGCTCTACCTTCCGATGGATGGGAAAGATTCTGTCGGTTTGATCAGCGAGGACCGGATCGGCCAGCGATGGTCACACGACGTTCATCAAGGCTAGCAGCTCGCGCGCCACGTCCTCGACGGAGGTGTTGACCAGCGTCGTGTCGAACTCCGGTTCGGCGGCCAGCTCGATCTTGGCGGCCTCCAGCCTGCGCTCGATCACCTCGGGCGGTTCGGTGCCCCGCCCGGTGAGCCTGCGCACCAGCTCCTCCCAGGAGGGAGGGGCCAGGAACACCAGCTGGGCCTCCGGCATCGACTCCCGGACCAGGCGGGCACCCTGCAGGTCGATCTCGAGCAGGACGGACTCGCCCTTCTCCAGGCGCTCCGCCACGGCCGCACGCGGCGTGCCGTAGCGGTTGCCGGCGAACTCGGCCCACTCCAGCAGCTCGCCGTTGGCGATCAGCTTGTCCATCTCGTCGTCGGTGACGAAGAAGTAGTGGACTCCGTGCTGCTCGCCGGGGCGCGGCTTGCGGGTCGTCGCCGACACCGAGAGCCAGACCTCGGGGTGTTCCTTGCGCATATGAGCGACGACCGTGCTCTTGCCGACCCCGGAGGGGCCGGAGAGCACGGTCAGCCGCGGACGTACGTCCGGGGGCACGGGGGTCGTCCCCCGGGGTGTTGCAGCCATGCAGCGATTATCCAGCAATCCCGGAGTGCCCGTTACTCGCTTCCCCGGAGTGACCGGTTCAGGAACCGGTGCTGCCGAACTCGCGCTCCAGGGAGGCGATCTGGTTGGAACCGAGGCCGCGCACGCGGCGGCTCTCGGAGATACCCAGTCGCTCCATGATCTGCTTGGCGCGGACCTTGCCCACGCCCGGCAGGGACTCCAGGAGGGCGGAGACCTTCATCTTGCCGATGACGTCGTTCTCCTGGCCCTGCTTGATGACCTCGTGGAGGGAGGCGCCGGAGTGCTTGAGTCGATTCTTGACCTCGGCCCGCTCCCGGCGAGCCGCGGCGGCCTTTTCGAGCGCGGCTGCGCGCTGTTCAGGGGTAAGGGGCGGAAGAGCCACGCCTACGTCACCTCGGATGTCGAACTGTCGGATACGGACCGGTGAGGAACCTAGTCGCCCCACACCTGGGGAGCCACGAGCAACACACACTTGCCCGCTCTCTCGTCGGAGACTAGCGGGCAAGCGCGCCAGAGTCAGCGAGAACAGCGGAAAAGTCCTGGTCAGCCTTCATCTGAACGGACATTTAGGACATACTGCCCCGGATTTGAGGATGTATTCAGACTCAGAGGCCCCCCGGACCACTCACCGGAGGTCTCGCGGTATGGTCTGGACCGCCTAGGCCGCCGTCACGGCGTGCCGGATCTCCTCCGCGAACCGCTCCGTGGCGTCACGCAGAGCGACCACGTCGGGACCGTGGCGTAGCACTCCCCGGCTGACGTTCGGCACGACATTGCGCACGGCCGGGCCGAAGACCGAGGGCAGATCGGCCGGCGTGGCCCCCTGGGCGCCGATGCCGGGCGCGAGGAGCGGGCCGTTGACGGCGAGGTCGTACGTCGAGAGATCACCGAGGGTGGCGCCGACGACCGCGCCGAACGAGCCCAGCGGTTCCTCCCCCGCGTTCTCCGCGGCGAGGTGCGCCAGCATCGTCGCTCCGACGTTCCGGCCGTCGGGACGCACGGCGTGCTGCACCTCGCCGCCCTCCGGGTTGGAGGTCAGCGCGAGCACGAACAGCCCGGCGCCGTTCTCCCGGGCCAGCGCGACCGCCGGGGCGAGCGAGCCGTAGCCGAGGTAGGGCGAGACGGTCAGCGCGTCGGAGAACAGCGGCGCGTCCTTGTGCAGGAAGGACTCGGCGTAGGCGGCCATGGTCGAGCCGATGTCGCCCCGCTTGGCGTCCATGACGACCAGCGCGCCCGCCGCCCGGGCCTCGGCGACGGACTTCTCCAGCACCGCGACGCCGCGCGAGCCGAAGCGCTCGAAGAACGCGCTCTGCGGCTTGAGCACGGCGACCCGGCCGGCGACCGCCTCGACGACCGTGCGGCTGAACCGCTCCAGACCGGCCACGTCGTCGTTCAGGCCCCACTCGGCGAGCAGGGAGGCGTGCGGGTCGATGCCCACGCACAGCGGGCCGCGCTCGTCCATGGCCCGGCGCAGGCGCGCGCCGAAGGGTTCGGGGCCACTCATGCCGTCTTCCTCACGTCGGCGCCCACCGCGTCGGCGAGCGTGGCGTACGGGCTGGTGCGCAGGCGCGCGGCGAGGCCCTTGTGGATCGCGCGGGCGTAGAAGGGGCCCTCGTAGACGAAGGCGCTGTAGCCCTGGACCAGCGTGGCGCCGGCCAGGATGCGCTGCCAGGCGTCCTCGGCGTTCTCGACGCCGCCGACGCCGACCAGGGTGATCCGGTCGCCCACGCGCGCGTAGAGGCGGCGCAGGACCTCCAGGGAGCGCTCCTTCAGGGGCGCGCCGGACAGGCCGCCGGTCTCCCCGACCAGCGCCGGGTCGGACTTCAGGCCGAGTCCCTCGCGCGCGATGGTGGTGTTCGTGGCGATGATCCCGTCCAGGCCGAGTTCCACGGCGAGGTCGGCGACGGCGTCGACGTCCTCGTCGGCGAGGTCCGGCGCGATCTTGACCAGGAGCGGGACGCGGCGCGATGACACGGCCCGGTCGGCGGCCTCGCGGACGGCGCTCAGCAGAGGGCGCAGCGCCTCGGTGGCCTGGAGGTCGCGCAGGCCGGGCGTGTTCGGGGAGGAGACGTTGACCACCAGGTAGTCGGCGTGGGGCGCGAGCCGCTCGGCGGACTTCACGTAGTCCGCGACGGCCTCCTCCTCGGGTACGGCCTTGGTCTTGCCGATGTTGACGCCCACGACCGTCCGGAAGACGGGGGTCCGGGAGGCCAGGCGGGCGGCGACGCGCAGCGAGCCGTCGTTGTTGAAGCCCATGCGGTTGATCAGCGCGCGGTCCTGGACCAGGCGGAACAGCCGCTGCCTGGGGTTGCCGGGCTGCGGTTCGCCGGTCACCGTGCCGATCTCGACGTGGTCGAAGCCGAGCATGGCCATGCCGTCGATGCCGACGGCGTTCTTGTCGAAGCCGGCCGCGAGCCCGAAGGGGCCGTGCATGCGCAGGCCGAGGGCCTCGGTGCGCAGCTCCTCGTGGCGGGGCGCGAGGGCGGCGGCGAGGAAGGTGCGCAGCACCGGGACCCGGGCGGCCAGACGGATCCAGCGGAAGGCCAGGTGGTGGGCCTGCTCCGGGTCGAGCCGTTTGAAGACGAGTCGGAAGAAGATCTTGTACATGGTGTCCTCACGAGGACGTGCTGTCCTCACGAAGAGGGGGACACCGTTTCCGGTGTCCCCCTCGGGGCTGCTAGTCGCGGGCCGCGGTCAGGTGTTCCGCGTGTTCCTGGAGGGAGCGGACGCTCACGTCGCCGCGGTTGAGGGCGTCGATGCCCTGGACCGCCGCCGCGAGCGCCTGGACCGTCGTCAGGCAGGGCACGGAGCGCGCCACGGCCGCCGTCCGGATCTCGTAGCCGTCGAGGCGGCCGCCGGTGCCGTAGGGGGTGTTGACGATGAGGTCGACCTCGCCGTCGTGGATGAGCTGGACGATGGTCTTCTCGCCGTTCGGGCCGACGCCCTCGGACTGCTTGCGCACGACCGTGGCGTGGATGCCGTTGCGCTTGAGGACCTCGGCGGTGCCGGAGGTGGCGAGCAGCTCGAAGCCGTGCGCGACCAGCTCGCGGGCCGGGAAGATCATCGAGCGCTTGTCGCGGTTGGCGACCGAGATGAAGGCGCGGCCCTTGGTGGGCAGCGGGCCATAGGCGCCCGCCTGCGACTTGGCGTACGCCGTGCCGAAGACCGCGTCGATGCCCATGACCTCGCCGGTGGAGCGCATCTCGGGGCCGAGGACCGTGTCGACGCCGCGGCCGTGCACGTCACGGAAGCGCGACCACGGCATGACGGCCTCCTTGACGGAGATCGGCGCGTCGAGCGGGAGCTCGCCGCCGTCGCCGTTCTTCGGCAGCAGGCCCTCCTCGCGCAGTTCGGCGATGGTCGCGCCGAGCGAGATCCGGGCGGCGGCCTTGGCCAGCGGCACCGCCGTCGCCTTCGAGGTGAAGGGGACGGTCCGCGAGGCGCGCGGGTTGGCCTCCAGGACGTAGAGGATGTCGCCCGCGAGCGCGAACTGGATGTTGATCAGGCCGCGCACGCCGACGCCCTTGGCGATGCCCTCCGTGGAGGCGCGCAGCCGCTTGATGTCGAAGCCGCCGAGCGTGATCGGGGGCAGGGCGCACGCCGAGTCGCCGGAGTGGATGCCGGCCTCCTCGATGTGTTCCATGACGCCGCCGAGGTAGAGCTCCT
The DNA here is from genome assembly GCF_043079125.1 of Streptomyces sp. NPDC015242. Taxonomy (NCBI): domain Bacteria; kingdom Bacillati; phylum Actinomycetota; class Actinomycetes; order Kitasatosporales; family Streptomycetaceae; genus Streptomyces; species Streptomyces sp. NPDC015242. The sequence goes on from NZ_JBIBUF010000014.1 coordinate 108,146, forward strand.
CGCCGTCGTAGAGGGCGTCGACGTCGATCTCGATGGCGTCGTCGAGGAAGCGGTCGACCAGGACCGGCCGGGAGGGGCTGATCTCGGTGGACTCGGCGATGTAGGACTCCAGGCGGGTCTCGTCGTAGACGATCTCCATGCCGCGTCCGCCGAGGACGTAGGAGGGGCGCACCAGGACCGGGTAGCCGATCTCGTCGGCGATGGCCTTGGCCTCGGCGAAGGTGGTGGCGGTGCCGTGCTTGGGGGCGGGGAGGCCGGCCTCCTTGAGGACCTGCCCGAAGGCGCCGCGGTCCTCGGCGGCGTGGATGGCCTCCGGGGAGGTGCCGACGATCGGCACGCCGTTGTCCTTCAGCGCCTGCGACAGGCCCAGCGGGGTCTGGCCGCCGAGCTGCACGACGACGCCCGCGACCGGTCCGGCCTGCTGCTCGGCGTGCACGATCTCCAGCACGTCCTCCAGCGTCAGCGGCTCGAAGTACAGGCGGTCGGAGGTGTCGTAGTCGGTGGAGACGGTCTCCGGGTTGCAGTTGACCATCACCGTCTCGTAGCCCGCGTCGCTCAGCGCGAAGGAGGCGTGGACGCAGGAGTAGTCGAACTCGATGCCCTGGCCGATGCGGTTCGGGCCGGAGCCCAGGATGATGACGGCCGGCTTGGTCCGGGGCGCGACCTCGCTCTCCTCGTCGTAGGAGGAGTAGAAGTACGGCGTCTTCGCGGCGAACTCGGCGGCGCAGGTGTCGACCGTCTTGTAGACCGGGCGGATGCCCAGCGCGTGCCTCACCTCGCGGACGACGTCCTCGCGCAGGCCGCGGATCTCGCCGATCTGCTGGTCGGAGAAGCCGTGCCGCTTGGCGTCGGCGAGCAGCTCGCGGGTCAGCTCGGGCGCCTCGGCCAGCTCGTCGGCGATCTCCTTGATCAGGAAGAGCTGGTCGACGAACCAGGGGTCGATCTTCGTGTAGTCGAAGACCTCCTCGGGCGTGGCGCCCGCGCGGATGGCCTGCATGACGGTGTTGATGCGGCCGTCGGTGGGGCGGACGGCCTGCTCCAGCAGCGCCGTCTTGTCGCCCGGGTCAGCGACGAAGGTGAACTGGCTGCCCTTCTTCTCCAGGGAGCGCAGGGCCTTCTGGAAGGCCTCGGTGAAGTTCCTGCCGATGGCCATGGCCTCGCCGACCGACTTCATGGTGGTGGTGAGGGTGGAGTCGGCGCTCGGGAACTTCTCGAAGGCGAACCGCGGGGCCTTCACGACGACGTAGTCGAGCGTCGGCTCGAAGGAGGCCGGGGTCTCCTGCGTGATGTCGTTCGGGATCTCGTCCAGCGTGTAGCCGACGGCCAGCTTGGCGGCGATCTTGGCGATCGGGAAGCCGGTGGCCTTGGAGGCGAGGGCCGAGGAGCGGGACACGCGCGGGTTCATCTCGATGACGATGACCCGGCCGTCCTCGGGGTTGACCGCGAACTGGATGTTGCAGCCGCCGGTGTCGACGCCGACCTCGCGGATGATCGCGATGCCGACGTCGCGCAGCACCTGGTACTCACGGTCGGTCAGCGTCATCGCGGGCGCCACGGTGATCGAGTCCCCGGTGTGCACGCCCATGGGGTCGAAGTTCTCGATGGAGCAGACGACCACGACGTTGTCGTTCTTGTCGCGCATCAGCTCCAGCTCGTATTCCTTCCAGCCGAGGATGGACTCCTCCAGGAGCACCTCGGTGGTCGGGGAGAGCGTGAGGCCCTGGCCGGCGATGCGGCGCAGCTCCTCCTCGTCGTGCGCGAAGCCGGAGCCGGCGCCGCCCATGGTGAAGGAGGGACGGACCACGACCGGGTAGCCGCCGAGCTCCTCGACGCCCTTGAGGACGTCGTCCATGGAGTGGCAGATGTAGGACCGGGCGGACTCGCCGTGGCCGATCTTCTTGCGGACCTCCTCGACGACCAGCTTGAACCGGTCGCGGTCCTCGCCCTTGTGGATGGCCTCGACGTTGGCGCCGATCAGTTCGACGCCGTACTTGTCGAGGACGCCGTTCTCGTGCAGCGAGATGGCGGTGTTCAGGGCCGTCTGGCCGCCCAGGGTGGGCAGCAGCGCGTCGGGGCGCTCCTTGGCGATGATCTTCTCGACGAACTCGGGGGTGATCGGCTCGACGTAGGTCGCGTCGGCGATCTCCGGGTCGGTCATGATCGTCGCCGGGTTGGAGTTCACGAGGACGACCCTGAGGCCCTCGGACTTCAGCACGCGGCACGCCTGGGTGCCGGAGTAGTCGAACTCGGCGGCCTGGCCGATGACGATCGGGCCGGAGCCGATGACCAGGACGGACTGGATATCGGTGCGCTTAGGCACGCTGGCCCTCCATCAGGGAGACGAAGCGGTCGAACAGGTAGGCGGCGTCGTGCGGGCCCGCTGCCGCTTCGGGGTGGTACTGGACACTGAAGGCGGGGCGGTCGAGCAGCTGAAGGCCCTCCACCACGTTGTCGTTCAGGCAGACGTGCGACACCTCGGCTCGGCCGAACGGGGTCTCGGAGACCTCGTCGAGCGGGGCGTCGACGGCGAAGCCGTGGTTGTGCGCGGTGACCTCGACCTTGCCGGTCGTGCGGTCCTGCACCGGCTGGTTGATGCCGCGGTGGCCGTACTTCAGCTTGTAGGTGCCGAAGCCGAGGGCGCGGCCGAGGATCTGGTTGCCGAAGCAGATGCCGAACAGCGGCGTGCCGCGCTCCAGGACACCCTGCATGACCGAGACGGGGTGGTCGGCGGTGGCGGGGTCGCCCGGGCCGTTGGAGAAGAACACGCCGTCCGGGTTCACCGCGTAGACGTCCTCGACGGTCGCGGTGGCCGGGAGCACGTGCACCTCGATGCCGCGCTCGGCCATGCGGTGCGGGGTCATGCCCTTGATGCCGAGGTCGACCGCGGCGACGGTGAACTTCTTCTCGCCGATCGCGGAGACGACGTAGGGCTCGGTGGTGGCGACCTCGGCGGAGAGGTTCGCGCCCTTCATCTGCGGCGCTTCCTGCACGCGCGCCAGGAGCGCGGCGTCGTCCTGGACGGCGTCGCCGCTGAAGATGCCGACGCGCATGGCGCCGCGCTCGCGCAGGTGACGGGTGAGGGCGCGGGTGTCGATGCCGGAGATCCCGACGACGCCCTGCGCGGCCAGCTCCTCGTCCAGCGTGCGCCGGGAGCGCCAGCTGGACGGCACGCGCGCGGGGTCGCGCACGACGTAACCGGAGACCCAGATGCGCTTGGACTCCATGTCCTCGTCGTTGACGCCGGTGTTGCCGACGTGCGGGGCGGTCATCACCACGACCTGGCGGTGGTACGAGGGGTCGGTGAGGGTCTCCTGGTAGCCGGTCATGCCGGTGGAGAACACCGCTTCGCCGAAGGTCTCCCCCACGGCCCCGTAGGCGCGGCCCCGGAAGACCCGGCCGTCCTCCAGGACGAGTACGGCGGGAGTTTTCACGGCTCCCCTGGTGGAGGTGGTCATCGTTCGGCGCCTTCCCTGGTGTTCTTCTCGATCATGGAATTGATGGTGTCGACCCACGCGGTGTGCTCGGCCGCGTGGTCGGAGCGGAAGCCGGAGTCGATCAGCCGGTCCCCGTGCGCCCAGGTGACGACCAGCAGGCCGCCCTCGGTGAGCACCTTGCCGGCGATGCCCTTGTCGAGCCGGGCCTCGCGCAGCTGCGCCACCGGCACGAAGAAGTCGCTCGCCCCGGGTCGTACGACGTCCAGGCCGGCGTCCGTCAGCGTGAGCTCGGCGCGGCTGCGGGTGCCCAGCCCCCGGGCGACGATGCGGTCGAGCCACTGCCCGGCGGTGGTGGAGCCGTGGTACCGGCCCGTCATGGTCAGGAGCGCGGGGCCCGGGTCGTCCGGGCTGACGGGCAGCTCGGGCAGGTCGCCCTGGAGGGTGCCGCGCCACTTCCAGCCCTCGCGCATCAGCCAGTAGACGAGCGCGACGAACAGGGCGAGGCCGGCGACCCAGCCGATGCGGGCGGCCCAGTCGGTCACTTCCGCCGATTCCTTCTCGGCGGCCAGCAGGAGTACAGGTGTCACGTGAGCTTCCCGTCGACGAGCGTGGCCTTGCCCCGCAGCCACGTGTGCGTCACACGGCCCGGCAGCTCACGGCCCTCGTAGGGGGTGTTGCGGCTGCGCGAGGCGAAGCCCGCGGGGTCCACCAGCCCACGGTATGCCGTGTCGACCAGGGTGAGGTTGGCGGGCTCACCTGCCGAGACGGGACGGCCGTGGCCCGTGGCCTGTCCGATCTGCGCGGGCTTGACGGACATCCGGTCGGCGACGCCGGCCCAGTCCAGCAGGCCCGTGTCGACCATCGTCTCCTGGACCACCGACAGCGCGGTCTCCAGGCCGACCATGCCCATGGCGGCCGCGGCCCACTCGCAGTCCTTGTCCTCGTGCGGGTGCGGGGCGTGGTCGGTGGCGACGATGTCGATCGTGCCGTCGGCGAGCGCCTCGCGCAGGGCCATCACGTCCCGCTCGGTGCGCAGCGGCGGGTTGACCTTGTAGACGGGGTTGTAGGAGCGGACCAGCTCGTCGGTGAGGAGCAGGTGGTGCGGGGTGACCTCGGCGGTGACCTGGATGCCGCGGGACTTGGCCCAGCGGACGATCTCGACGGACCCGGCGGTCGACAGGTGGCAGATGTGGACGCGCGAGCCGACGTGGTCGGCGAGCAGGACGTCCCGGGCGATGATCGACTCCTCGGCCACCGCGGGCCAGCCGCCGAGCCCCAGCTCGGCGGAGACGACGCCCTCGTTCATCTCGGCGCCCTCGGTCAGCCGCGGCTCCTGCGCGTGCTGCGCGATCACACCGCCGAAGGCCTTCACGTACTCCAGGGCCCGGCGCATGATCACGGCGTCGTGGACGCACTTGCCGTCGTCGGAGAAGACGGTGACGCCGGCGGCCGACTCGTGCATGGCGCCCAGCTCGGCGAGCTTCCTGCCGTCGAGGCCGACGGTGACGGCGCCGATCGGCTGGACGTCGCAGTAGCCGTGCTCCTTGCCGAGCCGCCAGACCTGCTCGACCACGCCGGCGGTGTCGGCGACCGGGAAGGTGTTGGCCATGGCGAAGACGGTGGTGTAGCCGCCGGAGGCCGCGGCCCGGGTGCCGGTGAGGACGGTCTCGGAGTCCTCGCGGCCCGGCTCGCGCAGATGGGTGTGCAGGTCGACCAGGCCCGGCAGCAGCACCTTGCCCCCGGCCTCGACGACCTCGGCGCCCTCCGCGGACAGCCCGCTGCCCACCTCGGCGATGGTCCCGCCGTCGATCAGCACGTCCTGCGGCTCGCCGCCGAGCACCTTCGCACCACGGATCAGGGTCTTGCTCATCTGTCTTACTTCTCCTCGGTACGGGGGTGGGTGACGGCGGGCTCGTTTCCACCGAGCAGCAGGTACAGCACGGCCATGCGGATGGAGACTCCGTTGGCGACCTGCTCGACGACGGTGCAGCGGTCGGAGTCGGCGACCTCGGCGGTGATCTCCATGCCGCGGACCATCGGGCCGGGGTGCATCACGACGGCGTGCCCGGGCATCCGCGCCATGCGCTCGCCGTCGAGACCGTAGCGGCGGGAGTACTCGCGCTCGGTCGGGAAGAACGCGGCGTTCATGCGCTCGCGCTGGACGCGCAGCATCATCACCGCGTCTGACTTGGGCAGGGTGCTGTCGAGGTCGTAGGACACCTCGCAGGGCCAGGTCTCGACGCCGACCGGGAGCAGGGTCGGCGGGGCGACGAGGGTGACCTCGGCGCCGAGGGTGTGCAGCAGGTCGACGTTGGAGCGCGCGACCCGGCTGTGCAGCACGTCGCCGACGATGGTGATGCGCCGGCCTTCGAGGTCCTGGCCGAGTCCGGCGTCCGGTCCGATCAGGCGGCGGCGCATGGTGAAGGCGTCCAGCAGGGCCTGGGTGGGGTGCTGGTGGGTGCCGTCGCCGGCGTTGACGACGACCGCGTCGATCCAGCCGGAGTTCGCCAGCCGGTAGGGGGCGCCCGAGGCACCGTGCCGGATGACCACGGCGTCGACGCCCATGGCCTCCAGGGTCTGGGCGGTGTCCTTCAGGGACTCGCCCTTGGACACGCTGGAGCCCTTGGCGGAGAAGTTGATGACGTCCGCGGACAGCCGCTTCTCGGCCGCCTCGAAGGAGATGCGGGTGCGGGTGGAGTCCTCGAAGAAGAGGTTGACGATCGTGCGGCCGCGCAGGGTCGGCAGCTTCTTGATCGGCCGGTCGGCGACCCGGGCCATCTCCTCGGCGGTGTCGAGGATCAGGACGGCGTCGTCGCGGGTGAGGTCGGCGGCCGAGATGAGATGACGCTGCATCTGTCAGGCTCCGTTAGGCAGTTCAAACGGGAGATTCGGGGCAGACGGGCGCGCGGACGCGCGCACTGAGCCGGCGTACGACAGCGGCGTACGCCCGAGGCGCTACTGGGCGTCCGGCTTGGCGCCGAGCAGCACGGTGTCGCGACCGTCCTCCTCGGCGAGCTGGACCTTGACCGTCTCCCGCAACGACGTGGGGAGGTTCTTGCCGACGTAGTCGGCGCGAATGGGCAGTTCGCGGTGGCCGCGGTCGACGAGCACGGCGAGCTGCACCGCGCGCGGGCGCCCGATGTCGTTCAGCGCGTCGAGGGCGGCGCGGATGGTGCGGCCGGAGAAGAGCACGTCGTCGACGAGGACGACCAGCTTGCCGTCGATGCCGTCACCGGGGATCTCGGTGCGGGCCAGCGCACGCGGCGGGTGCATGCGCAGGTCGTCGCGGTACATGGTGATGTCGAGCGAGCCGCAGGGGACCTTGCGCTCGGTGATCTGCTCCAGCTTGTCGGCGATCCGCCGGGCGAGGAAGACGCCCCGGGTCGGGATGCCGAGGAGCACCACGTCGTCGGCGCCCTTGGCGCGTTCGACGATCTCGTGGGCGATGCGGGTCAGTACCCGCGCGATGTCGGGCCCTTCGAGAACGGGCCGGGCACCGGACTGTGCGTCGTGCGTGTCCATATGAAACGGACCTCCTTCTCCGCCTCACGGGACGGACCTTAAAGGACGTCGGGATTGCGCCATCCACGGTAGCAGGCCCTCACGATCCCCCGGACGGCCCCCTCGGATCACCTATTCGGCCCAACGGGGTGCCGATACCACGGAAGAGTCGGTGCGGACCATTCGGCTTGACGCGGCAGAGTAACGCTGCGTAACCTCACAGTGAGTTACCAGCCGCGCGGGCTGGCACCCACGCCAGACGCGTCGACACAGTGCCGGGGAGCTATATGTCCAGCGAATACGCCAAACAGCTCGGGGCCAAGCTCCGGGCCATCCGCACCCAGCAGGGCCTTTCCCTCCACGGTGTCGAGGAGAAGTCCCAGGGACGCTGGAAGGCGGTCGTGGTCGGTTCGTACGAGCGCGGCGACCGTGCCGTGACAGTGCAGCGCCTTGCCGAGCTGGCGGATTTCTACGGCGTTCCGGTGCAGGAGCTGCTCCCGGGCACGACCCCGGGCGGTGCCGCCGAGCCGCCGCCGAAGCTGGTCCTGGACCTGGAGCGGCTGGCCACGGTGCCGGCCGAGAAGGCGGGCCCCCTGCAGCGCTACGCGGCCACCATCCAGTCGCAGCGCGGTGACTACAACGGCAAGGTGCTCTCGATCCGCCAGGACGACCTGCGCACACTCGCCGTCATCTACGACCAGTCGCCCTCGGTGCTCACCGAGCAGCTGATCAGCTGGGGTGTCCTGGACGCGGACGCGCGCCGCGCGGTGGCCTCTCACGAGGAGGGCTGACCGCTCCGCGGGGCCCAGCAGAAACGTGCCGCCGGGGTGGCCGGAACCGTATGGTTCCGGCCACCCCGGCGGCGTTCCGACGGACTCGGCCGTCCCCGGCCGTCGGGTGTGCCGGAGGGCCCGCAGCGTCACCGCTGCGGGCCCTCCGGCATTCCGTCCTGCTGTCTGGCTCAGGCCTCGTCGCGGCGGAGCGAGGGCTTGAGCTCCTTGAGCCGGCCGAGCAGGCCGTTCACGAACGAGGGCGACTCGTCCGTGGAGAACTCCTTGGCCAGCTGCACCATCTCGTCGAGGACGACGGCGTCCGGGGTCTCGTCGACCCAGATCAGCTCGTAGGCGCCCAGCCGCAGGATGTTGCGGTCGACCACCGGCATGCGGTCCAGCGTCCAGCCGACCGAGTACTGCGCGATCAGCTCGTCGATGCGCTTCGCGTGCTCCGCGTAGCCCTCGACCAGCTCCATCGTGTATTCGCTGACCGGCGGCTGGCGGGTGTCCGACCGGGAGTGCCGGACCCAGTCCGCGAGGACCGTCAGGACCTCGGCGCCGCGCTGGTCCCCCTCGAAGAGGATCTGGAAGGCGCGCTTGCGGGCCGTGTTGCGGGCAGCCACGGTTAGCTGTTCACCCGGCCGAGGTAGTCGCTGGTGCGGGTGTCGACCTTGATCTTCTCACCGGTGGTGATGAAGAGCGGGACCTGGATCTGGTGGCCGGTCTCCAGGGTGGCGGGCTTGGTGCCACCGGTGGAGCGGTCGCCCTGGACGCCCGGCTCGGTCTCCTGGACGACGAGCTCGACGGCGGCGGGCAGCTCCACGAAGAGCACCTCGCCCTCGTGCTGGGCGACGGTGGCGGTGAAGCCCTCGATCAGGAAGTTGGCGGCGTCGCCGACGGCCTTGCGGTCGACCATGAGCTGGTCGTAGGTCTCCATGTCCATGAAGACGAAGTACTCGCCGTCCATGTAGGAGAACTGCATGTCGCGCTTGTCGACGGTGGCCGTTTCGACCTTGACGCCGGCGTTGAAGGTCTTGTCGACGACCTTGCCGGAGAGCACGTTCTTGAGCTTGGTGCGCACGAAGGCCGGGCCCTTGCCGGGCTTGACGTGCTGGAACTCGACGACGGACCAGAGCTGGCCGCCTTCGAGCTTGAGCACCATGCCGTTCTTGAGGTCGTTCGTGGAAGCCACGGTTGCGGAATCTCCTGGACTGACGTACGACCCCGGTGCACGCACCTTCCTAGAGGGCGAGCAGCTCCTTGGTCGTGATGGTGAGTAGCTCGGGTCCGCCGTCCGCCTCGGGGCGGACGACGAGCGTGTCATCGATCCGGACACCGCCCCGGCCCGGGAGGTGGACCCCCGGTTCGACGGTGACCGGCACGCAAGCGTCCAGTTTACCCATGGCCGCGGGACTCAACTGAGGGTCCTCGTCGATTTCGAGCCCGACGCCGTGTCCGGTCAGGGCCGTGAGGCCCTCCGTGTACCCCGCGGAGTCCAGGACCTGGCGGGCGGCACGGTCGACGTCCCGGCAGGCGGCGCCGGGTACCAGGCTCTCGCGTCCGGCGCGCTGAGCGGCGAAGACGAGGTCGTACAGCTCGATCTGCCAGTCGGCCGGCGCGGTGCCGATGACGAAGGTGCGGCCGATCTCGCAGCGGTAGCCGCGGTAGGTCGCGCCGAGGCAGACGGAGAGGAAGTCGCCCTCCTCGACGCGGCGGTCGGTGGGGCGGTGGCCGGGGCGTCCGGCGTTCGGTCCGGTGGCGACCGAGGTGGGGAAGGCCGGGCCTTCGGCTCCGTGGTCGACGAGGCGCCGTTCGAGCTCCAGGGCGAGGTGGCGCTCGGTGCGGCCGACGAGGATGGACTCCAGCAGCTCACCGAGGGCCTGGTCGGCGATCTCGGCGCCGATGCGCATGCAGGAGATCTCCTCCTCGTCCTTGACGACCCTGAGCTGCTCGACCGCGCCGCCGATGTTGGCCAGGCGGAGCCGGGGGGCGACGGAGCCGAGGGCTCTGTGCCGGGCCACGGTGAGGTGGTGCTCCTCCACGGCGAGGGAGTCGGCGCCCTGGTCCCGGGCGATGCCGGCCGCCGCGACGGCCGGATCACCGCCCGCGGCGCCGGGCAGGGTCCGGACGCGCAGGGCGTCGTCGGGGCGCTCCTGTGTGGGGCGGTCCGCGGACGCGCCGGCGCACACCAGGAGATCCTCGGTCTTGCCGAGCAGCAGGACGGCGCCGCGCGGGGCGGCGCCCGCGAGATAGCGCACATTGGCGGGGCGGGAGACCAGCGCCGCCGCGCTGCCGCCCGCGTTGCAGTATTCCCTCAGACGCGTCCGGCGGGCCGCGTACACCTCTGACATGACCCGAGCGTATGAGCTTCCCGGGTCCGGCGCCGTTCGGGAGAGGCCGAGTGGGGCAGCGGGACGTCCGGGGGCGGCGCGCCGGTGGGGCGGGCGCGGGTTCTCCCCGTCCCTACGGGGCGTTCACCACTGCGGCGGGCTCGCGATGGACCTGGCCAGGACCTCGTCCAGGACCCTCGCCGTGTCCGGGACGTCCAGCTGGGAGTTGTCGATGATCGGCAGGCCGGATCCATACCAGCCGGCCATCCGGCCGTGGATACGGGCGACCTCCTCGTCCGACAGCCGCCGGTTCCCCGAGCGCTCCGCGTTGCGTTCGAGGACGATGTCCAGACCGGGCAGGAGGACGACCGGCAGCAGGCCGGGCCCCACGTGGCGCTTCCAGCCGCCGAGGCCGACGACCGGCCGGTCGGGGAAGACCGCGTCGTCGAGGATGCACGAGATGCCGTTGGCCAGGAAGTTCCGCGCGGCGAAGCCGCAGGTGCGGCGGGCGAGGCGGTACTGCGCCTCCGAGTTGTCGTTCCACCCGGACTGGGGGTCGGCGAAGCCGGAGCGGACCCACTCGCGCACGTCGTCGAGGCTGATGTGGGCCGTGGGCACGCGGCGGTGGTCCGCCCAGTACTTGGCGACGCTGGTCTTGCCCGCGCCCGCGGGGCCGATGAGCAGGACGGCGAGCGTCGTGCCGGAGGGGTCGGGAGCCGTCGCGGCCGGGGGCGCGCTCGGCATGGCGACCGGGCCGCCCGGCGGCAGCGGCACATGGCCGGTGGTGTCCGGCGGCGGAGGAACGGAGGCCTGGGGAGGCGGCGCGGCCGGTCCGGGCGGCGGCGCGGGATACCCCGGCGCCGGGGGCGGCGGGGGCACGGGCGCGGAGCCCTGGTGCGCGCCCGGGTGGTGAGGACCCGGGTGGTGTGCGGCCGGTGACCAGCCGACGGCCGGTCCGTGCCCCGGCTGATGGGGCGGCGGCAGCGGAGAACCCACTGCGTGCTGCATCCGGTGCCACTCCGTCTCGTACAGGCGATGGGCGCTGACAGCGGGGCGGAACCCGCTGCTACCGAACGGTACCGCCCCCGGTCGTCGATGTGTGAACGGCCGGGGGCGGTCCGAAGTGCCCGGCCCCGTAAGGCGATTTCGGGCGGAAGGCGCGCCGGTGGACTTACTGCCCGACTTCGCCGTACGCGGCGAGGAGCACCGCCGGGTCGGGTCCCTCCAGGACGGTGGGCTTGGCCAGGCCGTCGAGGACGATGAAGCGCAGCAGGTCGCCGCGGGACTTCTTGTCGACCTTCATGGTCTCCAGCAGCTTGGGCCACTGGTCGTGCCGGTAGTGCAGGGGCAGCCCCACCGATTCCAGGATCGTGCGGTGGCGGTCGGCCGTCGCGTCGTCCAGCCGGCCCGCCAGGCGGCCGAGTTCGGCGGCGAAGTGCATGCCGACCGAGACGGCGGCACCGTGGCGCCACTTGTAGCGCTCGTTCTTCTCGATGGCGTGGCCGAGCGTGTGACCGTAGTTGAGGATCTCGCGCAGCCCCGATTCCTTCAGGTCGGACGAGACGACGTCGGCCTTGACCCGGATGGAGCGCTCGATCAGCTCGGCGGTGTGCGGACCGGCCGGGGTGCGGGCGGCCTCGGGGTCGGACTCGATGAGGTCGAGGATGACCGGGTCGGCGATGAAGCCGGCCTTGATGACCTCGGCGAGCCCGGAGACGTAGTCGTTGACCGGCAGGGAGTCCAGCGCGGCCAGGTCGCAGAGCACACCGGCGGGCGGGTGGAACGCGCCGACGAGGTTCTTGCCCTCGGCGGTGTTGATGCCGGTCTTGCCGCCGACGGCAGCGTCGACCATGGCGAGCACGGTGGTCGGGACGGCGATCCAGCGCACCCCGCGCAGCCAGGTCGCGGCCACGAAACCGGCGAGGTCCGTGGTCGCGCCGCCGCCGACCCCGACGATGACGTCGGTGCGGGTGAAGCCGGACTGGCCGAGCGCCTTCCAGCAGTAGGCGGCGACCTCGGCGGTCTTGGCCTCCTCGGCGTTGGGCACCTGGATCGCGACGGTCTCGTAGCCCTGCTCGGCCAGGTCGGCGCGCAGGGCCTCGCCGGTCTCGGCCAGGGCTTCGGGGTGGACGATCGCGACCCGCTTGGCCTTGCCGCCGATCAGGCCGCCGAGTTCACCGAGGAGCCGACGGCCCACCACGACCTCGTAGGGGTCGGTGCCCGCGCTGCCGGCGACCTGGATCCGCGTCACTGCCTCGCTCATGCTTCCTTCAACTCCAGTGCGTCAAGGGTGACTTGGGTGACCTCTTCGGGCGTCCGGCCGTCGGTGGCGACGACGACCGTGGCGACCTCCTCGTAGAGGTGCCGGCGGGCCTCCATCAGCTCGCGCCACTGCTTGCGCGGGTTGACCGCGAGCAGCGGGCGGGCCGCGTTGAGGCCGGTGCGCTTGACGGCCTCCTCGACGTCCATCGACAGGTAGGCCACCCGCTGCCCGGCGAGCAGGGCACGCGTGCCGGCGTCGAGGATCGCGCCACCGCCGAGGGCGAGCACGCCGTCGTGCTCGGCGAGCGCCTTGCGCACGGCTGCCTTCTCTACGGCCCGGAAGGCGTCCTCGCCCTCGTCGACGAAGATCTCGGCGACGGTCCGGCCCTGTTCGGCGACGATGTCGTCGTCGGTGTCCCGGTAGGCCACCCCGAGCCGCCCGGCCAGCAGCTGCCCGACGGTGGACTTGCCCA
>NZ_JBIBUF010000015.1:0-70298 GCF_043079125.1 Streptomyces sp. NPDC015242
ACCCCCCCGGGCTTGTCACTTGTCGCCCACCGCTCCGGAAAGGGCCCTGGGCGGCCCGACCGGCACAGGGGCGGGATGGCCCGCGCGGTTCATCCGACTCCCGCCTCACCTCTGACTTCCGTCCCCGATGTCGAAAGCGACCCGTCCGCCATGCCCAACTCAGCTCCAGCACCTCAAGAGCAAGCGTGGACGCCGGTGCTGATCATCAGCGACCGTCCCGACGAGGACCCGCTCGGTCTGCTGCCCTGCGCGGTTCCGCTGCGGCGGCTGCCCTCACCGCTGTTCAGCGCTGAGGAGTACCAGCTCGCCCCGCTCGTGATCCTGGACGACCGCAGCTACAGCGCCTTCACCCTGCGCCACATGCCCCACCGCCCCGGACTGATCCTCGCCCTCGCCGACCCCGGCGACGACACCGCCCACCCACGGGCCGCGGCCATCGGCGCCGAAGCCGTCCTCCACACCGGGCAGGGCCTTGCCTGGCTGCACCTGCGCCTGCACGAGGCGACCGGCTGCCGCTACATCCGCTGGGAGGACCTCCTGACCGACCCTCCCACGCCCGGCACCTGACGCCCCGTGGCCCGCTCCTCGATCCGATGGGAGAAGACAGATGCACGCCATACCGCAGCGCTGTGCGCGCCGGCCGCTGGCGGGCGGGCTGGTCGTGCCGTGGGTGTCCCTGATCCACGGCGGGCACGCCGTCTTCGGCAGCCTGGACGCCGACCGGGCCCGCACCGCCTTCCTGCGGCGTCTGTGCCAGATCTGCGGCCAGCCGCTCGACGAGCGGTGCTACCTGGTCGTCCGCCCGGCCGACACCGTCCGAGGGCATGCGCCGGAACCGGCGCTGCACCCCGAGTGCCTGCCCTACACGGCCGCGCACTGCCCCATGCTCAACGGCACCGCCACCCACTACCGGCGCACCTCCGTCCTGGCCACCCACCCCGCCGGGCGCCCCTGCACCGACCCGTCCTGCCCGTGCCCGGCCCGCACCCCCGACGACGGCCACACCGCCCGCAGCGGCCACCCGGCCGACCGCTACGAGGCCTGGATGATCCACACCTCCAGCTACCGCATCGTCTGCGCGCCCGACCGGCCCGATGCGCCCATCGGCATCAGCGTCGACGTGCCCGTCCTGCGCCGGCGTCTGCTGCGCACCGCCACCCTCACCCCCCACCAGCAGCACCTGATGGACCAGTTCAACGCCCTGTGGAACGAGTCCTGACCACCCCGCCCCATGAAAGGAGACTCCCGTGCGGATCACACCGGACGCGGCCACGCCCGAGGGCGCGGCCATCATCGAGCTGGCCGAGCTCATGGACAGCCTCCAGCTGCGCACCGGCGAATGGCCGGGCGCGGACACCGCCGACATCCTCAGCGAGTGGTTCAGCCACTTCAACTTCGCGACCTCCAAGGACGTCGCGGTACAGGTGAACGGCCGGGCGTGGGTGCTGCGCCAGTGGGACCGGCACGGCGACGACATCACGCTGTGGGCCGACCACGCCTCCGCCCTGGCCTCCCTCGCGCAGCACGTGCGCGGCTGCTGGGACAACGTCAGCGACCAGGACGGTGTCCCCTACCGCCCTCCGGCCGACGACCAGACGGCGGTGGACCTCTACTACGGCAACGACCGGCACCGCGGCGACGAGGGCTACACCCTCTACACCGACGACATCTCCCGCCACATCAGCACACCCTCCCCGCTCAACCTCACCGACCCCGACGCCTGCGCCGAAGCCAACAGCGCGGCCGTCTTCCACCCCATGGCCGGCCCCGACGACGAAGGCCTGCCCTGCATCGAACTCGCCGGGATCCTCGTCTTCGCCTACCTCGACCCCGACATGCGCGCCGTCCGCATCTCCGTACACCTGGACACCACCCACGAGCAACTGGTCCGGCCCGACGGCACCGTCCCGCTCCAGGTGGAAGTCGAGGACGCCACCGTCTTCAGCACCCTCGGAGCACGGTCGGTCCCGGCCCGCATCCCTGCCTGGAAGGCCCGCCTTCGACGGCTCGCCAACCGCACGGCCATCACGATGCAGCGCAAGGGGGGTTGACCCCACACTGACTCGCACTATTATTTGACTTAGGAGGTGTTCGCATGGCCCCGTCCGTCACCCACGTGTCCGGCACCGTGACCGGCAGCGTGGAAGTCCGATTCACCGACTCCGGTGTCGCCGTCTGCCGCTTCCGCCTCACCCAGACCACCACCCAGTGGGACGCCGCCGCCCAGCAGTGGCGCGACGGGGCCCCCATCCGCTACGTGTGCACCGCCTGGCGGGACCTGGCCCGTAACGCCACCGAGTCCCTCGTCGACGGCGTGCGCGTGCTGGTCACCGGGCGCGTCACCGAGATCCGGGACAACGCCGTCTACCTGAGCGTCGACGACCTCGGCATCAGCCTGCGCCAGCGCATCGCCTACACCGAAACCAGCCTGCCCAGCCCGGCCGCCGCCGCCCCCATCTCCCCCACCGCGCCGGTCGCTTCGGTCGCTGCCCCGGCGGCGCAGCCCGCCGCAGCCGGTGCCCGTGGCCCCGCCGGTCAGACGGGAGGTCCGCCCGCCTGGTGGGAGCAGCGTCGGGCCACCGGATGGCACCGCACCACCGCCCGTACCCCGGCCGACGCCCTCTCCCCGAACGCCGGTCGCTGACAGCCCGCTCCTCGCCGCGCCATCCGGTGCGGAACCGGTTCGCCTGCCGGGACCGCACCGCCACTCCTCCCCCTTTTTGCCCGCACCACCTCGCGGGGCGCCGGTTCGCCTGCCAGCGCCCCGCTGCCCCCCGCCCCTGCCCCTGCCCCTGCCCCTGCCCCCCTGCCATGCCCTACTGCGCCGCTCCACCGCTGGCGCCGCCTTCCCTCCGGAGAACCGTCATGCCTGCTGCCCGCACTCCGTCCGAGCGGTCCGCGCTCGCCGCGCTCGCCGCCCACTTCGCCCCCGAGGAGGTTGCCGAGGACCTCGCCGCGCACAGCGCCGCCGACGTGTGGCAGCAGCGCGTGCAGGCAGACGCCAGCGGGCGCCTGGCGCGGTACCGGCCCGAGGAGGAACTCAACAGGTTCCTGCTGTACTGCCAGTTCATCATCCGCTCCGACGAGGGCTGGCCCACCGCCCTCACCGTGCTGGGCGAACGCCAGCCGCTGGGGCTGTGGGTGCTGGGCCGTGAGCACCTGCCCGAGCTGACCGCCAGCACGGTGGCCGTCACCGGCAACCGCAACGCCACCGCCCACGCCCTGACTGCCACCCAGGACTACGCCCACGCCATCGCCGAAGCCGGACACACCGTCACCGCCACCCTCGCCTTCGGTGTGGACGCCGCCGCCCACCAGGCGGCCGCGCTCACCGGGCGGGCCACCTTGGCCGTCCTGCCCCGCGGCCTGGACCGCGCCCACCCCTACGCCCACGCCGCCCTGATGAAACGCATCCCCACCGGCGGCGGCGCCGTGATCAGCCTTTACCCGCCCGGCACCCCCGCCAGCGGCGCCACCCACCAAGCCAGCGCCCGCCTCCTGGCCGCCCTGTCCAAGGCCGTGGTCCTGATCGAGGCCCTGGACCACAGCCACACCCTGCGCACCGCCCAGGCCGCACTCGACCTGCACCGTCCGCTGCTCACCGCCCCGCCCGCCGAAGACGACATCCGCGCCGGCGGCACCGCACGCCTGATCGCCGAACAGCGCGCGGTGCTCTGCCCGCACCCCGCCCAAGCGCTCGCCCTGCTCTGACACCTCCGGCCGCACCGCGCCCCAGCCCCACGCAGCGCCCAAGAGGCTTCCCCACGCCTCAGCCCGCCGGACCGCCGCAACTCCGTCGGCACTGGTCCGCGGGACGCCCGTCACGCCCCAAGGACGCTGCCGCATCTCTCCACCCCCTCACCACTGCACCCTGCTCACTGCCCGGGCCGGGCAGGAAGGAAGTCACCCATGTCCCAGCTCACCCCGCAGGGCGCACGCGCCCTGGACCAGAACGACAACGGCGTCGTCTCCGGCCACCCCGCCACAATGGCCAAACTGGTGGCAGACGGCATGGTCGCACCCCACACGGGCGACGGCGGCACCCACCGGATGACCGAGCAGGGGCAGGCTGCGCTCGAGGAGTGGCGGCAGCAGCACGGCCGCACGCCGGACACCCCATCCGCCGAGCCGATCCTGCCGAAGCTCCCCGGGGTGCAGCACGAGGCGGTCGTGACGGCTGCCGGGCGTCCCGACCAGCGCGTGCCCGGCCGCGACGACCACGACGTGTACTGGGCCGGCCAGAAGTGGTTCCGCGCACCCACGCTGCGCGCCGTCCGGGCCGCCGGGTACGCCACCAAGTTCGGCCGATGCAGCTCGCTGTACCTCACACCGGCCGGCCGGATGTACGCCCGCCAGCGCGGCGGCATCGACGTGCAGCGGCGACGGCTCGTCATCATCGCGTGCGGGAACGGGAAGAAGCCGCACCCGGGCTTCAACGACTACGGCAACGTCAACGCCGGCTACCCCGCGGGGGAGCTGTACACCGGCCTGTACCACCGGTCGCTGCGCCTGGCGGCCGACGCCCTCACCGACCCCTCGCTGATCCGGATCATGTCCGCACTGCACGGCTTGGTCGATCTCAAGCGTCCGCTGCTGCCGTACGACGTGACGATCGGCGACGAGCGGGCCGTCACCCCCGAGCGGATCGCCGACCACGCCGCGGGACTCGGCACCCACGACGCCGACGTGATCTTCCTCGGCGGTCAGGACTACGCCGCACTCCTGCGCCCCGCCATCCCTCACCTGCACACGCCCCTGTCCGGCGGCATGGGTGAGCACCGCGGCCTGTGCAAGCAGACCCGCGAGGATCCTGCGCTGCGCGAGGCGTGGTGGGCGGCGGCCGCCGCACTGCACGAGAGGCACGCCGCAAGGTGACCACCGCCCGTCCCCGCCCGGTTATCCGCCGTGGCCCGCCGACGACCAGGTCCTCATCATCCCCGCCCACCGCCTGCCCGAGCCCACCGCCTGCCCGAGCGCACCGCGAAGGAGTGAACAACCGCCATGCCCGCCGCCGTCCACACGCCGCCGCTGCCCGGCCTGAGCCGGGACGAGGAGGTGGACACCGTCATCAACTGGGGCCTGGGCGCCGACTCCACCGCCTACCTCGCCCGCATGCTCACCGACCCCGCCGCGCACGGCATCGACCTGGAGCGCACCGTGGTGCTGTACATGGCCACCGGCAGCGAATGGCCCGAGACCCGGCTGCTGGTCGAGGAGTTCATGCTGCCGCTGCTGCGCGAGCACCGCGTGCGCTTCGTGCAGCTGTCCCGCTCCGGGCAGCTGAAGGCGGCCGGCATCACGGTCCTGGACGACTCCCGACATCCTCAGCGGCTCTTCACCCGCGGGCCCTGGACGCTGTGGGACGAACTGGAGTCCGTCGGCACCGTCCCCCAGCAGGCCGGCACCCGCAAGTGCAGCCTGCGCGCCAAGGGCGAAGTCGGGGACCGCTGGCTCGTGCCGGTGATGGGCGGGCGCCCGTTCCGGCAGATCATGGGCTTCAACGCCGACGAGCCCGGGCGCTGCTTCGGGGACGCGGCCGCCTCGAAGATCCCCGGGCGCACCGGGGTCTACCCGCTCCGCGACTGGGGCTGGCACCGCCGGCAGTGCGAGGACTACCTGCTGGAGCGGTTCGGCGTGCACTGGCCAAAGTCGTACTGCACCTTCTGCTGCTTCCCCGTCTCCATGGGCTCGCTGCCCGCCCACCTCGAGCGCATGCGCGCCCACCCCGACATCGCCGGTGAGGTGCTGCGCCTGGAGTACACGGCGATGAGCCTGAACCCCAACGCCAAGCTGTACGGCAAGCGCAGCCTGCTCGAACTCCTCGATGCCGACCGGCCCGAGGACCGCGCCTGCCTGGAGGCCTTCGAGCGCGAGCTCGACATGCCCTGGGCGCTCTACCACGTGCGCCGCCTGTTCCTGCTGTCCGAGACCGGCAAGCGCCGCCCGGTCATGCGCTCCACCGAACGCATCGACCTCGGCCGCCCGCAGCGACTGGCCCAGCGGCTCATCAGCGTCTCCGAGCGGCACGGCATCGACGTCGAACGCGACCCGCTCTACGGACGCGCCCGCGCCTGGCTCCGCCCCCGCCGCGAGAACTGGCCCATGGCGGAGGAACTGCTCGTCACCGCCCCCGCCCGCGTGATCGACAAGCAAGACGACGCCTTCGAACGCGAATGGCACGCCCTGCTCTCCGGCACCCCCACCCCGCTCCCCCTCAACTGAACTTCCCGGCCGCCCGCCCGGCCGCCCGGCCCGACGAGGACCGCACCGTTCCTAGCCGCACCCCCTCCCTCTCTGCCCGGAGATGACGCATGACGACCTTCCCGCGCCTTGCCGGCGCAACGACGACCACGTCCGCAGCCACCGTTCGCCTCTGCCCGCGCGCTGCAGGCGCACGTAGCCGCGGACCGGAGGGAGCGGTGATGGCCGCGGTCCAGCAGGCGCTGCCGTTCGACGGCCTCCCGGAGGTGCCGACCTCGTCGCCCTGGTGCCAGCGGTGGCGTGAGCGCACGCACTCCTGGCGGCACGTCAGCGAAGGCGGGTTCGACGCTCGCCACTACGAGGTGGAGCAGATCAGCGAGAAGGACGCCGAAGCGTTCGTCCGCACGCATCACTACTCCGCCTCCTACCCGGCAGCCGTGCGCAGGTTCGGCCTGTACGACGTCTCGGCCGGTGAGCGGCGGCTGAGCGGCGTGGCGGTGTTCGGCGTACCGGTGAACCAGGCCGTGCTCACCAAGGCACTGCCGGACCTGGCCCCCGTCACGGAAGCGCTCGAATGCTCGCGGTTCGTGCTCCTGGACGAGTGCCCGGGCAACTCCGAAAGCTGGTTCCTGGCCCGCTGCCACACCGAGCTGCTCGCCGCGGGTGTGCGCGGAGTGGTGTCCTTCGCCGACCCCGTCCCCCGGCGCACCGCCTCCGGCCGTCTGATCATGCCGGGACATTGCGGCCGGATCTACCAGGCCACGAACGGGATCTACGCCGGCAGGGCGACCGCGCGGACCCTGAAGGTCCTGCCCGACGGCACGGTGCTCAACGACCGGTCCGCGCAGAAGGTCCGCCGCCAGGAGCAAGGTCACCAGTACGTCGAGTCCCGGCTGATCGCGTTGGGCGCCCCCGTCCCGCGAGCCGGGTGCGATCCCGCGGTGTGGCTGCGAGAGGCCCTGGAGGCGGTCGGCGCCCGTGCCCTTCGCCACCGCGGCTGTCACAGGTACGTCTTCCCGCTCGGCCACAACCGGCGACAACGCGCCCGCATCAAGATCGGCTTCGATGCGCGACCGGCCTACCCGCGCCGTCCCGACCCCGAGCCGGCCGCCCGGTGACAGCCACCCACCCCCTCCCCCGGACCCTGCCTGGAGCAGTCATGCCCGCCTTGCCCACCGTCTGCCCCTCCCCCAGCCCCGACCTGGCCGCCTACGACCTGCTCGCACCGCAGCTGTCCGGCGGCAAGGACAGCAGCGTCATGCTGTGGTCCTTCATGCAGGACGCCGCGGCGGCCGGGGTCACCGACCGGGTGATCACCTACCACGCCACGCTCGGGCCGCTGGAGTGGCCGGCCGTGCACATCGACGGCACGCGCTACCCGTCGATGTCCGAGCTCGCCGCCGCCCAGAGCGCGGCCTGCGGGATCCCGCCCGAACGGCATGTGGAAGTCGCACGGCCCGCGTTCCTACTCACCGAGATCGCCGCCTACGGCCGCTTCCCCCGCATGGGCAGCCCCTACTGCCGCAAGTACGCCAAGGAGTCGATCATCTCCAGCGCCTGGACACCCCTCGTGCGGCGACTGCGCCGCGAGCTCGGCCGCCCCGTACGCATCCTCAAGGTCATGGGCCTGCGCGCCGACGAAAGCCGCGACCGGGCCGGCCATCCCGCCTACCGCAACGTCCTCACCAACAGCGCCCGCATCGTCGACGAATGGCTGCCGGTCAAGGACTGGCCCACCGCCGCCGTCCTCGAATGGCACCAGGACGCGCCCGTGCCCCACCACTGGACCTACGACTCCCACCCGGGCGCGGACGACTGGCGGGGGACCAGCCGGTGTTCGTGCTCGCTGTGCGTGTTCGCCTCCAAGCGGGACCTGCTGCTGGCCATCGCCCGCCGGCCCCGGCTCGCCGCCCTGTATGCCGAAGTCGAATCCACCCGCGGCGACAGCTTCCGCCCCGACTGGCGCATCACCGACCTGATCGAAGCCAGCCGCAGGCCCGGCGCTCCCGACCCCGGCATCGTCCTGCCCGACGACGGCGCCGACATGGACCTGCTCGAGCAGCAAGTGCGCCATGCCCTGCAGAAGCCGCCCCGCAAGGCCGTCAACTTGGCGGCCCGCCCGCCCTCCGGCCCCACCTGCGACGGCTGCAACGCAGGCATTACCGCCCCCTGACTGTCCCTCCCCGTTCCTCCAGAGAGGCATACTGACCATGATGACGACCAGCACCCAGCGCCTGTTGGAACTGTCCGCAGCCGCACCGGCCGCCGACGGCGAGGACCTCCTGAACCTGCTGCGCGAAGGCAACGTGCTCTACCACCAAGGCCTGCAGGAGACCCACCAGGCGACCGCGACCCGCCTGCAGGGACTGTCCACCGCCAACCTCGCATCCGCAGCCGAAGCAGCCAACGTCCCCTACGACGCCTCACGGGACCGGGAAGAGATGGTGCTCCTCCTCGCCCTGGCCGAATGGGACATGACCCCCGCGGCACTCGCCTACTCCGCCATGGTGGAAGACGCCGCCCACCGAGGGATCAGCCTCCTCCCCGAGGAGTGAGCACCGGCATCCCTGGTGTCCGGAAAACGGGCGTCGAGCTGGACACCCGAATGAAACTTGGGCCATTATGCGTGTTGCGGGTCGGGGAGGCCGACTCGCGACACACGAGGGGACGTCCACACTATGGCCCGCTCCGCACGGCGTGTCGTCGAGGCCGCGGACATCGCCGCGAAGTACGGACTCACCCCGGCGCGCATCAGCTCGCTGTACCTCGATCGGGAGACCACCGGGTTCCCGGATGTCGTCGGCCACCGTGGCCGCGCTCGGCAGTGGGACGAGGTGGACGTGGACAAGTGGTTCACTCAACGCAAAGCGTCTCGCCTGCAGGAGCACAAGCCCCCGAAGCTCGACCCGGACCAGCTGCTCACCAGCGCTGAGGCCTCGAAGTTCCTCGGTTACAAGAACACTCAGCAGGTCAACCACTACCTGCGCGATCACCCCGGCTACTTCCCCGAACCCGACGTCGTTGAGGAACTCGGCACCGCGGAGAGGCCCTACCAGCGACGCAGGTGGCGCGTGCAGACCCTGCTGGACTGGAAGGCCACCCGCCCTGGCGTCGGCAGACGCAAAGTGACCGGGCGTCCGACGCGGCCGCTGCCGGATGTCCCCGTCGACGGAGATCCCGACGAGTTGCTGGGAGCAACCCAAGCCGCTGCCCTGCTCGGCTTCAAGAGCATCGCCTCTTTCAGCAGCAGCCTCGCCCAGGGCAACCTGCCGCTGCTGAAGACAGCGGATGCGCTCACCGAAAGTGGCGGAAAGCGCCGGTGGACCCGCCGGCGCATCCTCGAGCAGAAGGCTGCGCGCAACAGGTAACACCCGGTGGTGGCCACGAGGCCACCGCCCCAACGGACGCGGTACCCGGCTATGGGTTGTTGATCCCTGCGGGCCGGATGCCGCAGGCGATGGCCGGCATGGCGTAGCTCGCCACTACGCCCCGCAGCAGCCCATGCTGCTGCGGACCGGCCATCGTCCACGTTTCAAAGCCTTCAAAATCATCCTGTGATCGAGGGCGCAGCCCCTGCGATGCGATCCTCGCGATGCTCCATGCGCACCCGAAACTCGGGGACCGGCCACGGCGCCGAGCAGCAGGATGTCTCTCAGTCGTGACTCTGGTCGGGCCTTGGTGGTCGGTGGTCTGGTCATGGTGCCTGGGTTTTCTGATCGGTACCTGATGCCGTCGGTTGAACGGCCCGTGTTTGGTTGGGTCCACATGGCGCGTGCCGAGAAGGAAGCCGCATGTCCTGCTCCCCTGCAGCAACACACGATCCCCATCCGTCTCCCAGCGAGACCTTGAGCCACCAGCTCATGACAGCTCTCGCCCAGCACCGCATCGCCACCACCGGCCAACTGCGCCGGATGCTGCGCCCGGACGGCACACGGCAGCTGATCTCCCGCGCTCTGAACAAGCTGCGCGCCGACGGCCTCGTCGACTACACGGTGCTTCCGGGCTCCGACCGCTCCCGTACCCGAGCCTGGTACCTCACCCCCGACGGGGCGCGCCTGACCCGGGACCTGCCCGTCCTGCGAGGCCGGCCGCCGTACCCCATCACCTCCACGACCGCGGCCTCGCTGAAGACGGCGCACACCCTGACCGTGGTGCGCGCCCATCTGGCGTTCGCGGCTGATGCCCGTCGGCTCGGGCACGAGCACGGCCCCTGGGACTGGACACCGGAGGTGTCGCACGCCATCGGTGAAGGCGAGCGGGTGGTGGCCGACGCCGTCCTGTACTACACGGCCGTCGAGGGCGAGCAGCGGCGTAAGCTGCGCGCGTTCGTGGAGGTCGACCGCGCCACCATGAGCGGTGAGCGTCTGGCGGTGAAGCTGATCGAGTACGCGCGGCTGCATCAGTACGAGGCCCAGCCGGTCGGCCGGCGTAGGAACGCCGCCGCGGAGCCCGGCTGGATGCGCTGGTACCCGGTTTTTCCCCGGCTGCTGTTCGTTCTGACCGGCGCTACGCGGACCAGGCTGGAGGGCAGGATCAGCGACCTGCAGGCGATGGCCGCGCAGCACCCGCTGGTCGCCGCGCTCGCCCGCCAGGTGCCACTCGGGGCGGCCGTGCTCGAGGACCTCGAACAGCACGGCCCCGCCGCGGATGTGTGGACGCCGCTGGCCGACGGCGAACCCCGCCCCTGGACAGATCTGTGACGATCTCGCTTGGCTGGCGCAGCCAGTGTGGCAGGTTCACCTCGGCGCCCCGGGCATTGCCCGGGGCGCCGAGGTGTTCGCCGCGTCAGCCGCTGGTCCCGAGGTGCGGGTGCTCCGGGGTTACGGCGCGGTCAGTGAGCGCAGCCGGTCGGCGATGTCGTAGACGGTCAGGCGCAGGGCGCGGATGTCGGTGATCAGGTCGCGCCACGGGGTGTAGGAGTCGTCGATGGTTTCGCCGGAGGCTCGGATGTAGGCGATGGCGACGCCGTAGGCGAAGTACTCGTTGCGTGCCGGCAGCGGCCGCAGGAGGACGATCTGCTCCAGGAGGGCGGCCGCGCGCCAGAAGGCGTCCGGCGCGCCGACCTCGATGCTCGGGGTGTTGACGCGGTGGCGGGCGACGGCGGCGACGAGGCCTGAGTAGTCGCGCACGGTGAGCTGTTTGCCGAGCAGGTCCTCCTGCCGGTCTAGGAGCCAGCGGATGTCGATGTGCAGGTCCAAGATCAAGCCGCCCGGCGTGCGCTGTCGACGCCCTCGGGCAGCCCTCCGAAGTCACGGTCGAAAGCCTCGGCGATGCCTGGCCGGGCGACCACCTCGCGGAACGCCGCGGTGGCATCGGCCAGGCGCAGCTGGTTCTCCTCCTGGACCGCGAGGTCCGCCAGGAGCGCCCGCACGCTGGTGCCCCGAGCGGCCGCAATGTTGGCCAGCCGGTCCCTGGTCTCCGTGTCGATCTTCACCGTCGTATCTGCCATGCCACCGAGTATGCACCCACGACTACCTTCACGAATACTCTTCGCGGCATCGTGCTGGGGGTGAAGACGGCATCAGTCCCGCTCTGCAACGCTGGCGCGCATCAAGCTCGCGCTGCCGGCCGACGCCGTGGCGCAGGTGGTGCAGCGGCCGTCGCCATCGGGGTGGGCGCGCCGGGGCGTGGGGCCGGGGCAGGTGCGGCAGGGCGGCCAGCCCAGGCAGGCCGGGCACAGGTCCTCGCCGGGTGCCGTCCCGGGCACGCCGCAGCCGGCGCATTCCACGAGCGCCCGGTAGGTCAGGGCCTCTGTCACTGTGCGGGCGGCGGCCGCGGCCGAGGAGCGCTCCGCCGCGTGCTTCTCGTGGGCCGGGTCGGGCGGCTGGGATGGGGTGTGGTGACCGGTCGCGGTGGCGGGCGGCGGGTAGGCCTGGGCGGCGCGCAGGCGGGCGGCGATGATCGCGCCGACCGAGGTCCGCACCGGTGTGGGCAGGGGCCGGCCGGCGATGACGTGCCGCAGTTGCTCGGTGCTCCAGCCTGCTTCCAGCATCACGGTGATCACGCGTCCTTGATCGGTCAGTGCCTTGCCCGTCAGCAGCAACTCCGGGCGGCTTCCTCCGATCTCCAGCAGGAGCCGGATCCCCGGATGCAGCTCATCGGCAGGCGGAGCCGGGGCGGGAGCGGCCGGCGGATGCGGCTGGTCCGGGCCCGCGACCTTGCGCGGTGCGTCGCCGTGGGCGCACGGACGGAAGGGGCTGGTGTTCTGCTTCTCAGTCTTCTTACTCATGGTGTTCTTAGACGTCGTTTCTTATGGCTGTCAGAGCGGCGTGAGAGTCTCCTGGCATGAGCTACGACCTGGCTGTCTGGGAAGGCGAGAGGCCGGCGGACGACAAGACTGCCGGCCGAGTCTTTAACGAGCTGTACGACCGCTACATCGACGGCGGGGTGGAAGAGCCTCCATCCGAACGCATAGCGGCCTATGTGGCTGCGCTGCTTGAACGGTGGTGCGACATCACCGAGGACGACGAGGACACCTCGCCCTGGTCGACCGGCCCGTTGATCAGCGAAGCCAGCGGCCCGCTGATCTACTTCCCCATGCGCTGGAGCATGGCCGAGGAGGCATCGGCCTACGCAGCAACCGTGGCGGATTCCATGGGACTGGTCTGCTTCGACGTGCAGCAGAACCGGCTCAGGCCCTGAGCGGGCCCACCACTCGGCGATAGCCGATCAGGGTCGCGGCTATGCCGACGAAGGCAAGGAAGTGTTCGGCCTTGCGTTCGTAGCGACGGTGGAGCCTTCGGCAGCCGGCCAGCCAGGACACGGTTCGCTCGACCACCCAGCGATGCCGGCCCAGCCGCTGCGAGGACTCGACGCCCTTGCGGGCGATGCGGTGGCGGATGCCCCGCCGACGGAGCCATCGACGCAGATGGTCGTAGTCGTAGCCCTTGTCCGCATGCAGCTTTGCCGGCCGTCGGCGCCGAGGGCCGCGGCGGGACCGGACGGGCGGGATGCCGCGCACGAGCGGTTCCAAGGCCAGGCTGTCGTGCATGTTCGCACCGGAAATGCCCAGGGACAGCGGCAGTCCGTTCCGGTCGCAGATCAGGTGGATCTTCGATCCCAGCTTGCCGCGGTCGGTCGGATTCGGTCCCGTCAGCGGCCCCCTTTTGCGGCCCGCAGACTGACCGAGTCGATCGCACACCGCAACCAGTCCAGCTCGCCCCGTGCCCCGAGTTCGTCGAGGATCACGCGGTAGAGCCTGGCCCAGACCCGGTCCCGGCTCCACTGGGCGAACCGGCGGTAGACCGTGGGCCATGCGGGACCGAACACCGGCGGCAACTGCCGCCATGTGCAGCCCGACGTCGCAACGAAGATGATCGCCGCCAAGGCTTCACGGTCACCCGCTCGGCGTCGGCCACCGCCCTGCGGACGTTCCACCACCGTTGGCGGCACCACCCGTCGGAACAGCACCCACAGCTCGTCTGGCACAAGCCGCTCAACCAGGTCCGTCATGCACGGTTCAACGAACGATCACGCCATAAGAAACGACGTCTAAGGGCTGTCCCGCAATGACTCGGGAGCTCGTGGCCCTGTTCTTCTGCAGGTTGGCAGCGTGGCTGTGGGAACAGTTGAATGCCCTCGTGACGGACTGGACGCAGGTGGTCGATGCTCACGGGGCGGTTGGGCGAGTGCCACTGCTCCTGGATCAGGTGGAGCGAGAGGAAGCAGCGGAGGCATGGGACGAGCTGTGGGACCGTCTCTGCCTCCACGGTGAGACGGTCTCCGCGGCGAGCTTCGCTGCTCTCCCGCGCTTGGCAGCTCTCGCTCCCGCGTGTGTCCAGGCACTCGAATTGGCCAGTGCCATCGTGCGTGGCACATTGCGGCACCCCGACGGTGAAGCTCTGCTCGCGGGTTGTCCGAACGAGGTCACTCGGTTGCGGGAACTCGTGGACCAGAGGCTTCTGACGCGTCCGGCCGACTACAACCGGCTCTTCGGTGACCTGCTTGCCCTTGCAGGGCAGTACCACTGGAGCGCCTCCTTGGGAGACTTCGCCGACGACTTCTATGCCGTGTCCTGCCCCGGCTGCGAAGCGGAGGTGACCATCGCCGTCGGCGACTACGGCTGCTACGCGGCCATTCGAGACTGGGATCAGGGCGACATCGAGCAGCGGTCACTGCTGCCCGCCCCGGCCGAGGAGCTTCGCGACCCGGGCCGATGGATGCACGCCACAGCCGGCCGGGACGGGCAACAGCGGCTCGCCGAGGGGATCAGATACGTCTTTGGCCGGGCAGAGTGTCCGGCTTGCGCCAGTGTGTTTAACATTGCGGAAGCGCACACGGCCGCGAGCCTTCCTCCAGCCCTTGAAACGTACTGAACAGGGAGAGGCACCCCGGCCACTTGCGATGATCTTGAAATGGCTGGCGTCATCACGGCTTCGGACCCCGCGTGGATATCCCCGTTCAGCGGGCTGAGCCCGAGGCAATTCGGCAAGCTTGATCACCGCGCTCCGGCGCGAGGGCGCCGACCCGGTTCGCAGGGGCCGGCCGTGGAGCCTGCCGCTGGAGGACCGGGTGCTGCTGGTGGCCGCCTACTGGCGCACCAACCTCACCCTGCGCCAACTGGCCCCGCTGTTCGGGGTGTCCAAGTCCGCGGCCGACCGGATCATCGACCACCTCGGACCAGCGCTCGCACCCCAGCAGCGCAAACGGTTCCGCACGGACACCGTCCTGGTCGTGGACGGCACCCTTGTCCCCACCCGCGACCACAGCATCGCCGAGCAGTCCAAGAACTACCGGTACTCCACCAACCACCAGGTCGTCATCGACGCCGACACTCGGCTCGTCGTCGCCGTCGGCCGACCGCTGCCCGGCAACCGCAACGACTGCAAGGCATGGGAGCTGTCCGGCGCCAAGGCCGCCGTCGGTCGAGCCACGGTGATCGCCGACGGCGGCTACAGGGGCACCGGCCTGGTCATCCCGCACCGCCGCGCACCCGGCCAGGCCGGCCTTCCAGCCTGGAAAGAGGAGCACAACCGTTCACACCGCAGGGTCCGCGCACGCATCGAGCACGCCTCCGCTCGCATGAAGACCTGGAAGATCCTCCGCGACTGCCGCCTCAAAGGTGACGGCGTCCACCACGCCATGCTCGGCATCGCCCGCCTCCACAACCTAACCCTCGCTGGGTGACCGGGGAACGACACTGGTCACCCAGCATGCCGCAGATCATTTACGGGACAACGCTTAGTTCGATGGTGGCGCGAAGGCGCAGGTCGCAGGTCCACAGATGCTCGTAGACGACCAAGCTATCTGCCGTGATGATCAAGTTGCTCGACACGGTCGGATGTACCTGCCGCTGATCGCGCAGCGTCATCGCGACACCAACTGCGTACTCAGGGTGCGGGCGAATGTCCCTCCGCTGGCTGTGGGATCGCTGCCGCAGAGGATCAGGCAATCTGCCGTAGGTGGAGGAAGCCATAGCCGGAAGCTTCCTGTCTCCTCAGATGCTCACCAGCACTTTTACATGGACGCGCCAGCGGCCTGCGCACGGGCGACGACCATGCGTCTCACAGCTCCCCGCCCCGCGAGCGCGGGCGGAACTGGCCGCACCAGCTCCCATGGACGCACCGCGCTCGCGGGTTCCCCGAAAAGGCGCGATCCGTTCACGACCAGCAAGGCTCCCTGCGCCGCACAGTCACCAGGGCCGATGAAGTTCACCTGTGACGCTACACTCTCCGGTGCGGCAGGCGCGTCATCCAACGCCCCCTGGGGCGGGTGGCCGGTAGGCCTACGCCTGCCGCACCTCACGCGCCCTGGCGTCAGCCGGGTCCGCGTGGAACAGGACGCCGGTGGGCCGCTGGGCTGGGTGGTGGTTCAGGCTGCGGGCCCGTGTCCAGCCGTGAGCGTGCATGGTCCCGGTCTCCCAGTCCTCAAAGAGCTTCGGCAGCGCCTTCGGGGCGCGGTCGGGGTCGCGGTGCCACTGGATGAACGCGCGGGCGGCGGGGCGGTGGGCGTCGCAGGCCGGGCAGAGTTCCATCCAGACGCCGGTCATTGGCGGGCCGTGCCGGTGCAGCAGGGGTTTCGTGCCTCAGCGGGAGCAGGGCCGGACCGGCTGTTCGTCTTCGTCCCGCGCGGGATGGAGCCGGGCGAGTTCTTCGTCGGGAACGTTGTCGAGGCTGCTGATCCGATTCTGACGACACCACCCGAACGCGTCCGTTGGATTACCGAACCCGCCACGTATTCCATCGGCCTGAGGCAGCTGTTCGCGGGAGGTGGTCATAACTGGTCTTCGTGCAGGGGCGAGGTACCCAGTACGCCTGCCCCGCACCGGCACGGCAAGACGCCCTCAGCGCAACGCGAAGAGCACACGCAGTGCAGGGAGGGGCTCCTCACCGACCACGGCCGACGAAGAGCCCAAGACCTTGTCTCTCCTGCCGAGTCGCCCTCGCATCCCGGCTCACACTCGCTCCGTACAACCACGTCCGCGTCGATCGGGACAGCCGTCAGACGGCCCCGTGCGGTCATCACCTCCAGGAGCCCTGGGGGTCACGTTCGGGCATGAGGCTGGGGTGGGCGAGTGGGCCGGTCGCCGCCTGGGCGAGCCAGTCGGCCCACCGGTTGATGAACTCGTTCAGGTCTCCCATGACGAGCCGGGCAAAGGGTTGAGCCACCTGGTGCATCATCGTCCCCGGGCTGACGGCAGCGCGGGATTCATGGTGAGGGTCGAACGCGAAGGGCTCCATGGTTCTGCTGGTGGCGTGCAGCGGGGTGTCCATGAAGGCGGTCTCGAACCACTGGCACTGGTTGCCCGTGGACGGACGTCGCGACAACGCCCTTCTTGTAGGTGTCGTAGACCTTGACGATCGGGTTGGGATCCTTGGGGTCGGGGGTTGCCGTCCATGTCGTTCGACCATTGGATCCTCGCGGCGGCGTACGCCTGGCTCTGGGTGTTGTGACGGCTCGAGGAGCCGCCGGCGCCCGCGGAGTTCTCCAAGGAGCGCTCCGCGTGCTGCTCGGGGGCTGGCTCGGGCGGCTGGGGGGGTGGTGGTGTGGTGGCCGGTCGCGGTGGCGGGCGGCGGGTAGGCCTGGACTGCGCGCAGCCCAGCTGCGATGATCGCGCCGAAAGCCGCACCGGTGCGGGTAGTGGCCGCCCGGTGATGACGTGGCGGAGCTGCTCCGCACTCCAGCCTGCTTGCAGCATCACGGCCCCGATCGGGCAGAGCCTTGGCCGTCAGCAGCAACTCCGGGCGACTTCCTCAGTGACCCCATCAATTGTGCCATAATGATTGCATGATTGACCCTTCCAGTATCGAATTGCATCAATTTCTGGCCGCATGGTACGGGCCACCCCTCAGCCAAGGAGTAACTACATCCCGCGAGTACCTGGCTCTACCGGAACCACTGCAAGGGTGGCATGCGCTCGAAGCAAGATGGCCCCAACCCCTGGTACGAAACAAGAAATTTCTGACGCCGGGAGAAATGGCCATCAAGGGCGGCAAGGTAGTCTTCATGACCGATCCAGGAGATGCACTTTGGGGTTTCGACCCTATCAGACCGGACACTGTTTACGAGGGACGACTCTATGGGGAGTGGAAGCGACTCACGGAAACCCTCGCGGAGTTTTTGGTCCACAATGCAATTAACGAAGCTGCCTCTAATGCGCCGCACACAAAGTCATGCGAGTCAGTGAAGAACGAGCACGTGAACCAAATCATCTCACCACTGACAGAAGTGGCCTTTGGAGAATGGCATTGGCCTCGCCCGGGCCATCGTATTTTCATGAGTGATGAAGTAATTGCAGACGTCGGGCCGGCAATGGAAGACCATGAGCCCTGGGGAGACAAGCCTGGATACAGTGAAGTTCAGGTTGGCGCTACGAACGCCTCCGCGCTCACCTATCTGGAAGATGTACCGGATACTGAGTGGTACTGACTGACTTCAATTTCACAGAAAGAAAAGGCCCAGCGCTTTCCCCAGACACCTTGATCCAGAGAAAGCGCTGGGCGCCCTTCTATCTACTTCCCGATGAACGAATGAGTTTCGACATCACCGAAGGTATTACGCCAGGTGACGCGCAGTGTTGCATCTTTCGGCAGCATCCTCGGAAGATGATCGAAGCAACGTCCACATATGTACGTTTGATCGATGTAAAGATGGGCGTTTGCCCAGCTCTTGTCACGCATCAGGGCAGCAGCCTGAGCCTCCGCATGGTGATAATTTGACGTGTTTGCTCCCGGCGGTCTTATATAGCCCCTAGGGAGATTATTCGCTCCAGAAGACAAAGCAACGGTGTCATCATATCCTTCCACATAGAGTGCCCCATTAGTGCCGCCAGGTTGCGTGAACTTCCTCGCCGCCGCCTTCGCTGCGGCGAGTCCTTCCTCATCGGTAAGTCGAACCCCTCCGCTTGCGGCACCATCGGCCTCACGAAACGCGCGCCCCATTTTATCCGAGCCGGAGTCGATCAACCCGCCGCCGGCTACGGCAAGTCCTGCGCCGCCAGCCACGGATGGGACACCCGCTACACAGAGGACACCCACTGCGCATTCCACAACCCCGGAAACAACAAGTGAGCCTCCTAGGGCGCCTCCGAAACCTCCCCCCACCGTTTCCAGGAGACCAGACCAGAAGTCTTGGTTTGACAGCAGACTAGAGAGATAGTTTCCTGCGTTGCTACTCGAGTCCCCCGGGCCGGTTTTGGGCTTGCAGATGAGGCCGACACCAGTGCAGGTGTAATTACCACTGCTGGTGCTACCGGAGCTATCGGCGCTCGCCGTTCCGCCGCCGAGGCCAACACTTTCGCGTGTCCCGTCGTAGGGGCCGTCGTAGGGCGGCGGGCCATAACGCTTGTCCGGCTTCTGGTGCCCCAGCTTTCCGCCATCGTCAGGCATGCAATGACCGTTGCCAGGGTCTATGCACAATCCTGTCGGATCGCTGGATGTGACGGGCGTGTTGTTCGCGTAGGCGTAGCCGTTGAGGGACTGGTGCTGATCGAGCACAAGTACTGGATCGACGCTGATGAACTGGCCGATCGATGGGTCGTACTCGCGGGCGCCAACGTGAGTGAGGCCCGTGGACGCGTCTGCCGGCTTGCCGAGAAAGGCTTTGTCGTCGGGCCATGCGTTCGCCTTCGTGCCCCGCACATCGCCGAAGGGCGTGATGTAGCGCTTGGTGACCCCGTATGTGGTCGCGTCCAGGGCAATGCTCGACGTGCCATGGTGGTCTGCGGCCAGGAAGTTGAGTTTCGTACCGGTGGTACCCGAGACGGCTGTGCGCACCGCGATGGTTTGGGCGTTGGCGGTGTAGTAACGGGTACCGGAGAGGGTCTTCGTTGTTCCCTTGATGGTGAGACGGACCTCATTGCCGCCTGGCAGATAGAGGACGGTGTCACCGTCACCCTCAGCCCTACGCAGCAGCAACTCGCCTGCCGGGTCGTAGAGGTAGGTGGTTTCCTTCGTGTTCTCGGTGAGCTTGGTTAGTTTACCTTCGGCGTTCCAGGTCAGCGTCTGCTGCGTCGTGGGGCCGCCTGGGCGGGATGTTGTGTTGCCACTGGCGTCGTAGGAGTAGCTACTGGCCCGGGCGCCGCTGGTGGCGTCCAGCGTGTGGGGCTTGTTGTCCTTTGTCGTGTCGTCGTAGGTGTAGTTGGTGGTTTGGTCGCCTGTCGACGTGTGCTTGGTTTCGGTCTTGCGTTGCCCCGCGGAGGTGTAGGTGTAGGAAGTCCAGTAGGGGGCGGAGCCGTCGATATTAGACGTCACGCGCCCTGTTGCTGCGCAGTCGGCGGTCTTCGGCGTCCAGGCTTCGGTCATGCGGCTGTAGCCGTCGTAGGCGAAGCACTGGTAGTCGGGCTTGGTGGTGCCGCCTTGATTGGTGGCGTCGAAAATGGACGTGACGTTCCCGGCGTCGTCCTGCGTGAACTTCAGCTCCTGTGGCATGTAGCCATGCACGTCGTCGGTGACCCAAGCTCGAGTGAGTCGACGTGTGCCTGACTCGTATGCCCAGTTGAGGTAGGCCTTTTTCGCTGAGTCTCCCGGGTCCATGCCAAGGGCGAGTTGGTTGAGGTCGCCCTGAGGAGAGAACCGCGCGCCTTGCAGATAGCCGGTGGTGCCGGTCGAACTGATCTGGTGGCCGGTCGAGTCGTACTTATAAGACACGGTCTCAGCGGGCAGACCGGCGACGGCTGGTGAGGCGTACTGGCTGGTCGTACCGTCAACGTTGTAACCAGTGCTGAACGACAGCGTCTTGGGAATGCCCGCGGTCACCAAGGGGTCCGTGTCGGGCAGGAGCAGTTGGCTACCGGTTGCCTGGTACAGCGCGTCGTACGAGGTAACCTTCTGGGTGTAGGCCTTTCCGGTCAGGCCTCCGTCGTAGCGGATGGAGCTGTCCGGCTGGCCCTTGGCCAGGGTGTCGAAGGTCCAGGCCGCGAGCTTGTTGGCGTCCGTCTTGGCGATCTGCCACATGCCTGTCTTGCGGCCGAGATCGTCGTATTCGTAGAGCAGCTTCTTGTTCGGGTCGTCGTTCGGGGTGGTGCTGATGACCTGGTCGAGGGTGTTGTACTCGGTAGTGCTCTTGCCCTTGTCCGGGTCGGTGGCCGTGACCTGGCGGCCTATCAGGTCGTAGGTGTAGGACCACTTGCTTTGGTCGGGTCCGGTGATTGTCTTCTGTTGGCCGGCCGGCGTGTAGGCGTAGCTGGTTGTGGTGTAGTCGGTGCCGGTGGGCTGTGCTCCGCCGTATTCGCGGCGTTCTGTGAGCTGACCGAGGGCATTGGTCACCGTGGCGGTTGCTTGGCCGCCTTTGGGGGCGCTGGTGCTGACGGTGTCACCGGTGTAGGACGTGGTGGTGGTCCAGCGGGTGGTGCCGTGTGTCTTGGTGACTGCTTTGGTCGGGCGGCCGCCGCCGTCGTAGGTGGTGTCCGTTTGAATCGGTGCCTGGCCGGCGGAGGTTTCTACTGGTGTGGACGCTGGTGTTGAGGTGCTGTCCCAGATGTCGGACTGCTGGCTGACAGCCAGGCCTCTGGTGTCGTAGAGGGCCAGCGAGATGAGGCGGCCGCCCTGCGGGGTTGGGGTCTGGGTCTGCCGGGTGCGCAACAGGGAGTCGTAGAAGGTGTAGGAGGTGTTGTAGCCGGAGCCGTCGCCCTTAAGGGTTGCGGTGGATACCCAGGACATGGCCGAGCTGGTGACGTTGTAGGCGTAGACGAAGTTCGGTGTTTTGTTCAGGACTTTGAGCCGGTTGGGCAGCCACACCTTGGTCAGGCGGCCGAGGCTGTCGTACTCCGTCTCCGTGACCTTGCTGTTGGGGTCCGTCACCTTCAGCGGGGCACCCGTGGCGAAGTCGACAGTGGTCGTCGACTTGTACAGCTTGGCGTCCTCGACGGCAGTCGCCGTCAGCGGACCCGCCGCTGCTGGGGTGTAGGTCGTTCGTGAGATTTGCAGGTCATTGGTGTTCTTGAGAGTGAGGGGACGGCCGAGTGTGTCGAACGTCGTGGTCGTCTGCTTTTGCCAGATGGGATTGTTGGCCGCTGTGTATCCCTGGACGCGGCCGGTCCACTGGGCCTCGCCCTTGGTCGGGCTCTGGTTCGAGGACCAGGTGGTCGAGTCGTAGGCGACGGCCGTGTCGGAGACGACGTCGCCGGGCCTGCTGGCGTCGGCCGGCAGATCCAGGGCGTCTTCCGTGGTGGCGCAGGGCTTGCTGGTGACGCGGGTGCGGGAGACGAGTGTGTTGATGCCGTTGGTGTCGTTGCGGGCGTACCAGAGGCGGGTGCATTTTTCATCGCCGTCGGTCGCGGTGTCGCCTTGGTCTTCGACGGTGGCGGTCATGCCGTAGTCGTCGTAGGTGGTTTTGACCGTGTGGATGCGGTCGTAGGGGTCGACTTTGCTGGTGATGTTGGTGCGGGAGTGGCTGGCTCCGGTGCGGACGTAGTAGGCCTCGATGTCCGCGTAGGACTTGTGCTGTGTTGCGGTGCGCTTTGACCAGGGATCGTTAATCGTGCCGGCGACTTCGGCTGTGCCGTTATAGGTGACGGTCTCGCGGGTGAATCCGGCGTACTGGTCGGAGTCGGTGATCGGGCCGGCTTTGACGCCGGAGACTTCTGCCGTTTTACGGCCGTCTGGGTCGGGGGTCTTGCCGTCCGGCCCCAGGACGCGGTCGCCGTGCATGCCGCGCAGGTAGACGGTGACGGTCTTGCTCTGGGTGCCGGTGGAGATGCCGGTGAGGTGAGTGACCTTTTCGAAGCCGCGCCAGATGGACCAGGTGCGTTCCTTGGTCGGGGTGAGCGGGTCTTCGTTGTAGTGCCAGGCCCCGCCGCCGGAGTACTGGTAGGCGTGCTGCACTGCCTCCGAGCCGCCGCGCGGGTCGGTGGTCTGCACTGAGCTCACGGGGTACTTCTGGAACCAGTCGAGAAGGGGTTCCTTCTCCCCGTTGGGAGACCAGTACACCGGGTAGCAGCGCTTGGTGTTCTGGTCGGCCTTGGGCATGGTCTGGCCGACGGCGCAGTCGGCGTCCAGGTAGGTGACGATGGTCTGCGCGCCGGTTTCCGAGGTGACGGTCTTCAGGCGTGGCTTGTTCAGGGGCAGGATGTCGTCGGTTCCGTCGACCCGATTGGCGTGCATTTCGTGCGTGAATTTGACGGGGTCCAGCGCCAGGTCGGTGCCGCGTTTGCCGGTGTGCTTTATTTCGTCCAGCCACAGCGACTGATCGGTCGAGTCTCCTGTGTCACCGGGGTCGAGGTAGTTCTGCTTGAGGGACCAGACGTCCACCGGGTCGAAGTTGGGGGTGGTGGCCGCTGCGTTCCATGCGTAGGTGGTGAGGGTGGTCAGCCGCTTGCGGGTGAAGAATGTCGGGCCGGTGTTGCCGGTGCACTTGTCGCCGTCCTTGCAGACCGCGTCGAACGGTACGTCCGGCCAGTTGTCCCGCGTGTTCTCGGTCAGCGAGTCGCAACCGGTGCCGGAGGCGAGGCAACGCTCCGCGTAGTCGAGTTCCCGACGACTTCTCGCCGCGCGCGAGGTCCTGCAGCACAAGATCCTTGGACCGGCACAGACCGGCCAGGTCGTCGAGGCTGCTCGTGTTGTCCTGATCAGGGTGTCCTGCGGCTACCTCGTCAAGAGCCAAGCCGGCGCGCAGTTGCTCCAGCCAGGTGAGGGCCGGAGCGTCGGCGGGGTAGAGCTTCCCGGGGTCGAGGCACTGTTGCAGAGCCCTGGGCAGGAAGAGCCGCGAGGGAGGCGGGGCGAGCTGAGCCTCGGTGCGCAGTGTGGTGAGGGCGCGGGCCAGGGAGGCAAGGGACGGCGCTTGCGCACGTCGCAGCATGTCGGCGCGGTCGGCGCCGGATGCGGCGTGGATCTGGTAGTTGGTGACTGCGCGGGCCGCGCAGCGCTGGACGAAGCGGGAAAGGCTGCCGGCGGGCAGCTTGTCGTCGCCCTCGTGCCGGAAGTCCAGCTCGCGTCGGGTGAGCTCACGGCGTACGTCGTCGAGCAGGCGACCGCGAGCGGGGTAGAGGATGGCGATCCGCTCAGGGCTGATGCCCTCACTCTGCGCCTGTTCGACAAGATCGCAGGTCACTCGGGCGTGGTCTTGGAGGCCGCCCTCGACCTGTTCGAGGTTCACGTCGCCAGGGGGTGCGCCTTCGGGGGCGAGGCGGCCTCGGTAATGTCCGAGGGCGGCTTCGGCGGCGGTGATGATGTCCTGGCCACTGCGGTAGTTGACCTCGAGTTCGAGATCACGGAAGTCCTCTCGGTCTGCCAGTTCGGTCAGGTACTTGGCGTCGGCACCGGTGAAGCCGTAGACGGACTGGTCAGTGTCCCCGACGGCGAAGACGGTGATGCCGGCCATGTCGCGCAGGGCGAGGACGAGCTCGTGAAGGACTCCGCCGAGGTCTTGGTACTCGTCGACGACGAGGTGGGGGAAGCGGGCACGCAGGAGGTCGCGGACATGTGCGTGCTCCCTGACGAGGTGCACGGCCCGGATGACCATGGCCTCGAAGTCGATCTCGCCTCGGAGGACGAGTTGTTCGTCGTAGAGGCGTGCGGCCTGGACTTCCCGCGGGTCGAAGCTGTCCAGGGCCTCGTTGCAGGCCAGGGCCCGGCGGATCTTGGTGTTCTGGGGCACGCGGTGCTGCGCGAGGACCTCGCTGATGCCGACCTGGTCAAAGCAGCGCTGCAGGAGCGCCTCGATGGCCGCCTTGCTGAGGACTTGTCCCGCTTCAGGCGTCGGCTGCCCGGTCAGGTGTCCGAAGGCGCGCAGAATCTGGTTCAGGCAGAAGGCGTGCACGGTGGAGCAGGTGATCCGCCCCTCGGCGCGCACGCCGCTACGGTGGACGCGGCGGCGGATCTCCTCGGCCGCCGGGTTGGTGTAGGTGATGCAGGCCACGCCGCGGAAGGACGAGATCTGCGTCTCGAGGACGTAGGCGATCCGGGCGACGAGGGTGCGCGTCTTACCGCTTCCGGGTCCGGCCCGTAGAACGACGTTGCCGTCGTGGAGAACGGCGGCCCGCTGCTTGGGGTGCAGACTGTCGAGCTCCGCGAGCAGGGTGTCACTGACCTGCATCACTACCCTGCCCGTTGACGTGTGGCGTCGTGGGGCCGGGGAACAGTGACGTTCCACGGGCCGCAAGGCTGATGTGTTCCATTGCTAGGAAGATGTAGGAAGCCGTGCCCAGGCGGCGCAGGGCCTGCTCGTCGAGGGGGAGGTTCCAGGGGGTCTGGGTTGCGGCTCGGATGCGTCCTTGCAGGTCGACCTGTGCGATGTGTGCGGCGAGGCGCTGTGCGAAGCGGCCCTTGCCGAGGGCGCCGATCCGCTTGAGCATCTTCTTCCGCAGCTCGGGGTCGACGGTCGTGTTCCGCTCGTTGGCGACCCCGCGGCTCACGTCGTCTCGCGCGGTGGAGTTGCTGTTCAGCTCCTCGAAGGCCTGGATGATCTGCTCGCCGAACAGAGAGCACAGGTCGGTCTCCAAGGTCTGGGCACCGATGTAGATGCCGTGGCCCTGGAACTCTGCCGCGAGGGGATCGCGGGTCGTTTGGTAGTCGGCTGCACCGACTTCCGGAAGAAGGGCAATCTGCTCCAGTAGTGCCTTGCCGCGGGACGCCTCCGGGTGGAGTTTCGCGCCCCGCTTGAGGCCAGCTTCCCGCACACCGCGCTTGTCGCCGGCGGCGTCTCCGTCGGTGACGACCACATGGGGGGTGTCAAGGCCCTTCGGGCCGAGGAGCGCCCGGTAGGGCTTGAAGTCGGTGCCATGGGCGCTGGCCACCACGGTGCCGTAGGCATCGAGGTCGAACCCGGCGGCTTCAGCCAGGGCGGGGAGGATGTACAGCTCGGCCAGTCCTTCGACCAGCACCACGGCGGAGGCGAAGAGGACCTCGGCACGGCTGACGTCGAGGTAGCGCTCCAGATCCTCCGCTTCCTCGTCGCTGACGGGGAGGGCGGCCGTGGTGGCGCCGGTCGTGCCGTTCTCCGTGGCGCGCAGCACGATGAAGGAGCGGACCGGGGCGACGGCGGCGATGTGCGGGCTGTGGGTGGTGAGGATGAGCGACGGCCCGGTGCGCAGCAGGTACCCGAAGAGGTGTCGCTGGAGGGTGACGTGGAGGTGGGCCTCGGGCTCTTCCACGGCGACCAGGGTGGCGATGAACTCTTCGTCGAGTCGCTGCTGGCTGAGGGCCTCGAGGAGCAGGCCGAGGTAGATGACGTTGGCGCTGCCCAGGCTGGTGTCGGAGATGCTCCTGCGGCGGGCCGTGTCGAAGAACAGGCGTACGGCGCGGATCAGTTCGTCCGGCTTGGAAGAGGCGAAGCCGAGGGTGGGCTGGACGGCCAGGCGCGGCCCGAACATCTCTCCCAGCCGGTCCGTCAGGCGCCCCTCCAGCTTGGCGACGTTTTCGTCCTTGGTGAGCTGGTCGACGGCGGTGGCGATCGCCGAGGCGGTGGCTTCCAGGTTCGCCGGGGCCAGGGGAAGACGTTCGAGGAGGTCCCGCATCGGGCTGCGCCGCCAGTTGTGCAGGTCTCCTTCGGCGTCGCGCAGGGCCGGCAGGACGCGCAGGGCCACTTCGCGGCGGATGGCGCGCACGTCGTTGGTCTCGCGGTCGCCGGCGAAGACGACGACGTCGTAGTCCTTCGCGGTCAGCGGCCGACTGGTGGGCTGCACCTGGGAGTCATCGGCGGTTGTTACTTCTCGACGCGGGGCGAAGCGGTAGGTCAGCCGGGCTACGTAGGGGTCGAAGTCCACCGTGGCGCTGGACAGGATGCTCTTGGCGTCAGCGTCGTCGTCGAAACCTCGCAGCTCGACCACGATGGTCACTTCGGCTCCACCGGCGAGGCCTGCGGGATCCCCTTCCCAGATGTCTTCCTCGCGCAGCATGCGCCGCGCGTCGGAGATGGACGGGTCGAGGACCAGGCGGATCGCTTCCAACAGGTTCGACTTGCCGACACCGTTCTCGCCGACGATCACCGCATGGGCGGGGAAGTCATCGACGACCAAGTGCCGGAAGTTGCGGAAGTTACGTATCTCGATCCGCGAAATGTGCAGGCCCATGCGTCCCCTTTGGCCATCTGATGCGATGTAGTGATTCATCATTCCAGGGCCGCCTGTGTCGGCGGGCGGTTTCCCGGCGTCCGGGAGCCTCCGTCCGCCTGATAGGCGATCTTGCCGTGCTCACAAACTCGGCGGAATCCTGAGCCACCTGCACAGCGCGGCGTACGTCAACCACCCTGGCGCCGTGACGGCAGCGGACTTCAAACCCGCCCAGCTCCAGACCGCTGCCCAGCTCGGGCTGGCAGTGCCGCCGACGCTGGTCACCAACGACGTGGAGCACGCCCGCGAGTTCGCGGCCGAGCATGGGCCGGTGATCTACAAGACGTTCCGCGGCCTGCCCCGCGACGAGGACGGGTGCGCCGGGGCCATCTGGGCCCAGCGCGTGGCCCCCGACACGTTCGACGACTCGCTGAAGGTGACCGCGCACCTGTTCCAGGCTGAGATCCCCAAGATTGGTGACGTGCGCGTCACGGTGGTCGGTCGGCGGGTCTTCGCCCAGCAGATCGCCGCACCGGACGGCGCGCTGGACTGGCGCCGCGGTGACTGGGACGCCCTCCGTCATGCGCCCATCGCCGTCCCGGCCGCCATCGAGGCTGCCCTGCACAGCTACCTGAACGCCTTCGGCCTGGTCTTCGGCTGCTTCGATTTCGCCCTGACCGGCGCCGGCGACATCCCGCAGGACTGGGTGTTCATCGGATGCAATCCGAATGGCCAGTGGGGCTGGCTGCCCGACGCCGCAGACATCACGACGGCGTTCGCCGACATCCTGAGTACGAGCACGGAAGGAGGCGGGGCGCGATGACGAGGCCCACCGAGCTGGAGACCGATGCCGCCCGGCTTCGTGAGGCGATGGCCAAGGCCCTCACCGAAGACGGTGTGCTTACCGATCCCGGCTGGCGGGCGGCAGTCGAAGCGGTGCCCCCGACACCGGTTCGTGCCGGCCTTCTACCTGCCCGCCGAAGAGCGCGACGGGCAGGGGCCGACGGTGTGGGAGCCGGTCACCGCCGAACTCGACTACGGCCGGTGGCTGGGCGCCGCGTACTCCGACACGACGCTCATCACGCAGTTCGACGGCGACGAACCTGATTGGAAGGCCCCGCTGGTACGGCACGGCGGGGCGCCGACCTCATCGTCCACGTTGCCGTCACTCGTTGTACGGATGTGGACGGACGCCGACGTGCAGGAAGGACACACGGTGCTGGAGATCGGCACCGGCACCGGCTACTCCACCGCGCTCGCCTGCGAGTGCCTCGGCTCCGCCGCAGTCACCTCGATCGAGGTCGACCCGCACCGGCTGGAACAGGCCGCGAGCGCGCTGTACGGCTGCGGCTACACCCCGACCCTGGCGGTGGCGGACGGACTGTACGGCTACTGGCCGGAGGCGTCTTTCGACCGGATCGTGGCCGCCTGCTCCTTCCGCGCCGTGCCGCCCGCGCTGCTGGCGCAGGCGAGGCCGGGCGGGAAAATCCTCCTCACCCTCTCCGGCTGGCTATACGGCTACGCCCGCGTCCTGCTGACCGTGAACGGTGACAGCACCGCCGAGGGACAGCTGCTGGGCGGCACCGTGTCGTTCATGTCCGCCCGTACGCACGCGGCGCCGGCGTTCGGCAACCCCGCCCACTGGGCCGCCAGGCTCCCGGAGACGGGACGGGCAGCCCGGTACTCACCGCAGCGCATCACGGCCGGGACCGAGGAAGCGTTTCACCTGAGGTTCCTCGCCCAGTGCGCCGTTCCTGACGCGCAGATGACGACGATCGGCGATGTCGTGCACCTGGTCGACGTTACGACCGGCTCCGCCGCCACCCTCACCCCGCACGAGGGCCGATGGGAGGTGCGCGAGGACGGCCCGATGCGGCTGTGGGAGCAGATCGAGCGCGTGCTGTCCGCGTACGACGAAGCAGGCCGGCCCGGGCCGGAGACGTTCACCCTGCACGTCTACGACGGCGGGCAGCACCTGCGGCGCCCACAGATGCCTGGCCTGCCGCTCCCCAAGCCCTGACGAGCCAAGGAAGAACCTCAGGCGCCCGGGCGGGCCGTCGACGGCTCCCCGCCCCGGCACCTGGCCGTGATCACCACACGCACCCGCTCGTACTCGTCGTCCGCGTCCCATCCGACGTCGCAATCACCGATCTCCCCTCCCAACACCCCCGCGTCGGCGGGGAGGACATCAGGGACTCCGGCGTCTCCGTCCGGCCGGTCGGAACACCCCCGCGTCGGCGGGGAGGACCCGGACGCCTTCGGCTCCTGCGGCTTCTCCGCCCGCACACCCCCACGTCGGCGGGGAGGACGCCGCCGGCTCGGGCTGCCTCGTGCGCGACGCCGGAACACTCCCGCGTCGGCGGGGAGGACTCACTCCGGTGCAGCGCCGTTGGCTGCGCACCGCCGCCGCACACCCGGAGGGCAGAACACCCCCGCGTCGACGGGGAGGACGCGATCTGCGCCCGGTCGGCCGGGTCCTTGACCGGAACACCCCCGCGTCGGCGGGGAGGACCCCGTACGTGTGGGGCGCGACCGGCCCGAACTCGGAACACCCCAGCGTCGGCGGGGAGGACTCGGTGAGCAGGCTCGTGTCCGTGGACAGCGTCGGAACACCCCCGCGTCGGCGGGGAGGACGCGAGGAGGCCCTGTCGGTGGGTGGCCGCACGCGGAACACCCCCGCGTCGGCGGGGAGGACCCCCGGAGGCGGATGATGAGGGTCTCCAGCGCCGGAACACCCCCGCGTCGGCGGGGAGGACCTCGTGGGCTCGCTGTCGGTCATACCGCGAGTCGGAACACCCCCGCGTCGGCGGGGAGGACTCGGCGAGGGTGGCGTGTGGGGTGCTGGCGGGCGGAACACCCCCGCGTCGGCGGGGAG
Source organism: Streptomyces sp. NPDC015242 (assembly GCF_043079125.1). Lineage (NCBI taxonomy): Bacteria > Bacillati > Actinomycetota > Actinomycetes > Kitasatosporales > Streptomycetaceae > Streptomyces > Streptomyces sp. NPDC015242. The sequence continues at coordinate 29,502 of NZ_JBIBUF010000015.1, forward strand.
GACGGCGACCATTCGACGGCTCCGGATCGGGGCCGCGGAACACCCCCGCGTCGGCGGGGAGGACGAACCCGCCGCGGAGCTCCCCACCATCCCCGACGGAACACCCCCGCGTCGGCGGGGAGGACACTTCCTGACCTGGACCTTAAGAGAGGGTTTGCCTTTCCTTTACTTTCGGTGCAGCAGTCATGCGGATCAAGGTAAGGCCGTCGAAGTCGTCGGGGATCCGGCGTCGGGTTCCTGCGGTGCGGATGGCGTAGCCCTGTTCCGTGGTGGCGGGGTGGACAAGGACGGCGGCGCCGTTGCCTACGACTTCGGTGACGGCGCGCCAGAGTTGATCGCGGACGCGGGCTGAGACGCTGCCGATGAAGATGCCGGGTACTACTTCGCTGGTCCATCGGCTGAGGGCGCCACGTAGGTGGTCGGGGACTGCGGTGGTGGCGATGACGACCATGGAGGGCATCAGGTGTCCCCGTTGGCGTAGTTGACGCCTGCTGGGAGGATTCCGCTCTTGGGGTCCCAGAGGTTAACCAGCTGCACGTCACGTCGTTCGGAGCGTTCCTCGTCGGCGTCGTCACCGGCTGTGGCCGCCTGGGGGTGGGGCGAGGTCAGCAGGGACTGGACGTCCTGGACGATACGGGGCAGGAGGCGCAGGAGTCGGAGGTCTTCGCGGAAGCGGCGGCGGGCTTGTTGTTCGGGGTTGTCGGAGTTGTGGAGGGCGAAGGCAAGGGGCAGGGTGACGTCGGCTTTGTAAAGATCGGCGACGTCGTAGACGAAGGCGTGTTGGGTGCCGGTGTGGACGTAGCCGAGGGCTGGGGAGAGGCCTAGGGCAAGCAGTGCGGCGTGGACCACGCCGTACAGGCAGGTGTTGGCGGCGGACAGGGCGAGGTTGACGGGGTCTTGGCTGTCCCATTGGCCGGGCCGGTAGTTGCGGCGGAAGCGTCCGATGCCGTGCTGCTGCGCAAGGATTTGTAGAAGGCTTTCATGCGCTGGCCTTCCAACCCGCGCAGTTGTTCCAGGGTGACGGATTGGGGCACCTCGGCGTCCTTGAAGCGCATCCGGTACATGCCGACGGCGATCTCGAGGCGCCGCGTGGGGTCAGCCCATGTTGCAACCTGTTGTTCGAGCCAGTGGGTGGTGAGGGAGTCGGGGAGGATGCCCGCATAGGCGCGGACGCCGCCCGCTCCGACGCAGACGACGCTGGTGCCGTGGCGGGCGAGGGTGGTCAAGGCTGGGGTGGTGATGGAGACGCCGGGGCCCAGGAGTAGGCAGGACAGGGCTGCGGTGGGGATGTAGACGAGATCGGTGCGGTGCTCGTCGATCTGGATCTGCGCGCATACTCCGGTGTCGTCCTGCACCACGCGCACCATGTCCAGGTACAGAAAGGACAGTGAGTCGAAGTCCTCCCCGCCGACGCGGGGGGTCCGCCCGGATCGCTGCACCACGCCATCGCCGCGCCCCGGGTGTCCCGCCCAACTTGGGTGGCGTGTGGGTACTGAGCGTCCTCCCCGCCGACGCGGGGGTGTGCCGTCGTTCTGCTCGTCCGTGAGCTGGAGGGCCGAGTCCTCCCCCACCACTGGGGTGCTCTGCCGACCAGCGACGCCGTCCCCTTGGCACTGCGGTCCTCCCCGCCGACGCGGGGGTGTGCCGTCGTCCCACTCGTACGAGTTCGCACCGTGGGGTCCTCCTCACCCACGTGGGGGGAGCCCCTCCCCACAGGTCGCCCCCGGCACCAACAGGGGGGACGGGGGACCGGCTGAGCGATCCGCATGCGGGGTCCGGACATTCTCCCTTCGGCGAGAAGGACGTCGAGGCAAACGAAGTACAGGAAGTCGGCGACGCCGGAGAGTGCAAGGCCAGGGCCGTCGCGGCCAGGCGCTTATGGGTCTGGCCGCTGTCCGAAGGTGGGCTCATGCGGCCGCGCGGGCAAGGCTGAGCAGTCCAGCGCCGTAAGACTTGGCCCGCCCGATGCCGACCAGGACGGCCTCGGCCAGGGCGTCAGGGTCGGTGACGGTGGCGGTGCCGTCGTAGCGCACCAAGTGGTGCCGCACGGTGGCGCCGTCGCGGCTGCCGTGCACCGCAGCGACCGGGGTGGGCAGCGCTGTGGTCAGCTGCAGTCCGGCCTCGTGGGCACGGCGTGTCCACCATTGGTCGGCGTCCGGTCCGGTGAGTGCGATGCGTTTGCCACGTCGGCCCTTGTTCTCCAGTGGCAGGCGTTCGGTTTTGACCGGGTTGACGACGATGCGGTAGCGGACGGCCAGGCCCTTCTCTAGGGCGTTGAACACGGGGGCGAGGTCTTTGACGTCGGCGTGGCCGTAGTCGTCGGGCAGGCGTTTCAGGTCGAGGGTGGCGGCCTGGACCAGGAGGGTGCTGAAGGTGTCGGTTACGTCGAGGCGGTACAGGAGCCCGGCCGCCTGCCGGGGACTGCCGCCCAGGCCGTCGGGGACCAGACGCATAAGGGTGCGGTGCATGTCGGTAGCATTGCGCAGGTCGCGCTGGACGGCGCGGCTGTGGGGATTGAGGCGGATGCGGGCGAGAGCCGCGCGGGGGCTCATGCGGCGGCCTCCTTCATGGCGTAGTGGACCAGCTTCGTTGGCAAGGTGTGAGGCCGGTAGCCAGGTGCCGGGAGTAGCGTTCCCTGGTGCGGTGGAGCTGGCGTCAGGCGTAATTGCGCCCGTGCAGGGCGAGGCAGAGGGGAATGGCGTACGCGGTGTGCACGTCTGCTTCGCCGGCCGCCTGGCCGGTCCACCCGAACGGTGAACTCCAGAGCCTCGTACCGGTCGAGTGCGGCTGTGTCCTGGTGGGTGATGCTCTGCGCCGCGGCAAGCGTGCCGAGTAGCCCGGAGCGTCTGGGGAGCGGGGCGGTGTCCCCGTCGGGGGTGAACGCCTTGCGTTCGCCTCGGGACTGCATCGGGCCGGCCAGCCGTAGTACGAGCCTGTTCGCGGCCGCGCTGTGGCGGAGCAGGCAGCGTCGATGAGGGTGTAGCAGGAGTCGTACGCCGCTTGGAGCGTGTCGGGGAACATCTGCACCATGCGCTGGCGCAGTCGGATGCCTTGCACATTGCCGCTCAGTTCGGCGGGCCTCGCGAGAGCAGGGCACGATGGGGTCCGGCCATGCAGTCACCGGGTGCTCCTTTCCGCCGTCGCGAAGTGGGTGTCGATGTAGCTCTGGAGCGTCTCCAGGTAGCGGGTGCCGAAGCCTTTGTAGGCGGCGTCCGGTAGGTGCACGGCACGCCGATACAGCGGCCGAGGCCGGTACTGGCGTGCCAGTGGTGCGAATGACATGGGCTCGTCGGTGACCTCGCCGCTGTGGTGATCCCCGTCGCCCTTGTCGGGGGCGTCGGAGTTCACGGGGAGCGCACCGAGCGGTCTGTCGCCGTAGAACTCAACCGGCTGCCGGCCGCTGCGCGGCCTCTTGGCCGCTAAGGGCAGCTGTACCAGGTGGCGCAGCGGATCTTCCCCGTAGCCCAGCAGGATCGGGCCTTCTGGCGGGCATGACCGGCGGCCGAGGAAGAGCGGCCAGTACGGGTCACGCAGGGCGGCGGCGCAGGCGTGTAGCAGCGCTTCATCATCGGACGTCAGCGCGAGGGTGAAAGCAGCGTCGGCTAGGTACTGGCGTCTGGATACCAGAGTGCCCTTACCCTCGGGGCGGTGTTTTCCGTCGACGGTGATCACTGTCTCATCGGCGGGCAGTCCACCGCCGACGGTGTGGAAGTCGGACAGTACGACACCGGGTCGGTCGACACGTACGGTCATCGACAGCTTGGTGAGGTCGTCCAAGGGCGCCTGGCGCCCTCGTCCGAGAGCTGCGGCTAGCATGCCCACGATGCCCGACCGGGTGGGGAATCGGGCTGTGTCACGTCGTGCGTACTTGCTGTGTGTGCCCCAGGACTGGAGTGGGCCTGCCAGACGCAACAGCAGCCCTTGGGAGGGGCGGTCGGTCACTGCGGGGCCTCGGCGAGAGCGTAGTCGACGGTTGCGGTGACGAGAGCCTTGAAGGACGAGTGGCGCTCGCCGAGGTGCTCGAGCTTGTCGAACTGGAGGGAAGCATGTGCCGCGTGCAGAACTCGGTCGGGGCCGAGGAGGGTGTTCGCGGCCTTGGCGTACGCATCGATGCTCTCCACGGAGCGCGCGACGAAGCCGCCGTGTCCGGCTGATCGTACGGGTTCTTCGAAGGCTGCGGCGAACGACAGCGGCCGGTCGGAGCGGACCGCCACGTGGACCAGATGCGGGATGGTGTGCGGGGCGGTGGAGTTCTTTTTCGCTTGCGGCAGGGACTCGATGAAGGAGAGCAGGAACTGGCCGGCGAGCTCGCGGGCGGCATCGAGTGCGATGTCGCTGTCATCGCTCAGATTCTTGACGAGTTCGTTGAGATCGACGGTGGCGAACCGGTAGAAGGTGCCGGTGCTGAATTCGGCAGTGCCCATGTGGCCACTGCCCGTTTCATCATCCTTCGCTTCGGTGACATCGTCGACAGCTGCGAAGTAGTCGAGTTCGACTTCAGTGGTGTGTGTGGTGAAGGCGTGCGCGACCTGGACGGCACCGTCGACATTGGCCTGGTCGACCTCGGTGAGCATGCGTCCGAAGAGGTTGATGACCCCGTTCCTTTTGACAAGGATCTTGTCGATCTTCCCTTTCAGGGCGCTTTCGGGCTTGTTCTTTCCTTTGCCGGTGAAGTCGGTCGTGAGCGCGTCCTTGTTGGCTTCGGCGATGTCGGCCAAGTCCTCGACAGCGTCTTCGGGAAGATAGACGAGCGCGTTGGTCAGGACCTTGTTCGTGATGGGTTGCTTGTCCTTCCCTTTGGCCACCTCCCACTTGATGCTGCTCCCCGCCGCAACATGCGCGCCCGCGCGTTCGGCGAGCGCCTTGTCCCACCCACGCTCGCGAAGCACCTCGGCGACCCGCTCGCCGATACGGCGTGTGCGCAGCGCGTTCTCGCCGAGCGTGTCCTGGAAGTGCTTGCGGGTGGCCCGCTTCCAGGACTGGCTGGAGATGCGGGTACGCAGGGCGTCGCCATAGAGCATGCTTTTTACCGAATTGGTGTCGTCCCGGTTCAGGTTCGCGTAGGGGACTGGTTGGACGACGTGGATGTCGATGAAGCGTGGCTTGAGGTTCATTGGGGATCTCCTGTGGGTGAGGGTCAGTCCTGGTCGGCGCCGGCCGTGATCCGGTAGAAGTCCTGCAGCCAGCGGCGGCTGATACGTCCCGACTGGTACGGCCAGTCGACGAGGTCTGCCAGCAACTGTTCCCAGTCGATGGAGGCGTCGGTAGTGCGTACCTGATTCACCGCCGCAGGGAGGTGCAGGTGGATACCGCGCAGGCTCTGCCGCGTCAGGAGGTTGATACGGCTTTCTGCGGCGCCCATCCGCATCGAGGTGCCCTTTGCGGTGACGGCTTGGCCCAGGGTGGCACCGAATGAGGAGCCATACGGGGTCGGCCCGGGCGAAGTCCCCCTCTCGTCCGGTTCTCCCTCCTCTCGAGGAGCCTGCTTCTTTGCCGCCTCGTGTTCGTCTGCGGTGTCTTCGTCGCCTTCCGGGTCGGGTGAGAAGGCGTGGCGGGGCTGAGCCGCGATCAGCGAGGCTACTGTGTAGTGAGCTTGCGCTGTCTTGTCGTCGCACCCTTCCGGCAGTCGCGGCGTCAGTAGCCGGTGCATGGGGCGTGTGCGCGGGTGGTCCAGGTCGCGGCGCAGGCCCGCGCGCAGCGCCGCACGGGCACCGGGGTCTGTGCGGCACAGATGTTCAATGTGTGCGGTGAATGCGGCGTACGTGGCGCCATTCCTCTGCCGCTTGCTCGCTTCGGAAGCTTGGAAGGTCACAGCTTGTCCTCGGGTCGGCGGGCGACGGTCACGGCTTCTTGGCCGCACTTTTCGTCGCCGGTTGCTCCATCGCTTTGTGCGGGTTTTTCAGGGCGGCCAGAATGATGGCCTTCGCCTTGGTGACGGCCTTGGCGCCTCGTGGTGTGCGCGTCACGGAGTCGGTCACTGCCTCGTAGGCGTCGAGCGCGTGCCGTCCGAAGGCTCGGCATGCGGCCTCGAAGTCGAATCCGGTGGTCATGGGGCCGCCGGAGCGTGTCAACTGTCGGAAGCGCGACCAGAACTCGTCCTCCGCCGATGGCCAGTACCGTGCCGCGACCGCGTCCAGCCAGGCCCCCGGGTCGTTCTTCTTGTCGTCCGTGTACTTCAGCCAGGCTTCCTTGGTGGCCTGCTCCAGCCGGTGCCCGAAGAGCTCGCCGAGTTCGCGGAGCTGGCGTACGGGTCGCTCGGTGCTCGCCGCATCCTCTTCCACTCTGGAGAGGAGCACTGGGGTCACGGAGTCGACGTACTGGTGGTTGGCCGCCTGGCTGGCGTCCTGTTCGAAGCCGAGGGCGCGTACCCGTAAGTACTCGCTGACGTCGAAGGCATGGTCCATGACCTTCGGCTGGATGGGGTTTGCGTCGTCCAGTTGCTTGAGCAGGAGGGCGTCGATGTCGCGCCACAGAGAACGGGAGGAGCATGCGAGCCGGGGGGATGTCTTCCCGTCCTTGGCGATGTCCCAGATCAGGTAGTCGTCTTCCGGCCGGATCCGCTCGGCGTCATAAGCCCAGGTGATGTACGCGTCGGCCGTATGCTCGCCGTCCGGGGCGGGGATGAGACAGAGTGCGTGCTGTGAACAGGCGGTGAGCCGTGAGCAGGGGCCCTGCGGCTCGGGCATCGGCTTGAGTGGGTCTGGGAGGTCTTCGCGCTCCCATGGGCACAGGTCCGTGTGCCGGCTGACGTCGCCGTCCGGCGGTGTGAGACCGGCCAGCAGAGTCAGGAGCAAATTGTCGCACTGCGGGTGGTACGACAGCGCGGCTCGCAGTGGTGAAGCTTTCGCATAGTGGCTCCTCACGTGCCCGACCGCACGTCGCGAAAGGGCGCCGGGGTCTCCCCAGTAGTGCCAGGTCAGCAGCGATAATGCCGTCTGCGAAAGATCGAGGGGCACGGGAGTGTCGTGGCTCCAGTGCTCGAACCAGGAGTGGTTGTTGCCTGCTGCCCGGCTCATGACCAGCTTGTGGACGCCGGCAGTGTTGTTCCTGTCGCACTGGTCAGGGAGGCGGGGGTCCTGGAGCCACGGACGATCGCCGTCGAACAGGTTGAAGCGGTGGCTCCACTGACCGAAGTAGCCTTCGATGCCGGCTTTGCGACCGTCAGACAGGTCGATGCTCTGCTCAGGAAACCCTTGTTCGAGGACCTGTTCCCGCCGGTCGCCCCAGCTTCCGGGCCCTGCCTCGTCCAGAGCGGTGATCCTGGCGGTCAGCGCGTACAGCACGCGCAGCAGCGCCGAGTGAGCCGGAGCCTCCAGGATCAGCAGAGTGCGGATCTTTCGGGCGTGCACAAACAGATCCCTGAGCCCCACTTCAGGTGGGCCCGACTGCCCCTTCACCCATGCGACCGGAATCCATGGCTGGTCGATCAGATTCGACGCAGACGTGTTCACGCCCCTCCCCCCATCGTTGCGCGTCACCAGATCCTAGAAGGACAACCGGTAAGGATGTGGGCCGTTACGGCAACCGGTCGACCATCAGGCCCAGTTCGTCTACTTGGAACCGGTGCCCCTCGCCGGTTCGCACCCACGTACCGTCTTCCCAGGTCATGTTCAGCCGGAGGACAGTCTTGAGGGCGGCCATGTCGCGCCAGACGCTGTTTGCATCGCCCGCCACGCCGTCGACGAGTCGCTGCGGTACTGGGATCAGGTAGGGGACAAGCTGGCCCGGCTTCGGTCTGCGCTTGGAATCGCGTGCAAGCTTCTCCGTGAGGACCCCGTCCTCCAGCAGAGACCCCGGGTACAGGCACACCACATGCACCATCTCCTCGCCGAGCACGGAGGCGAGCAATTCGGGCTCCATACCGGGGTGGTCGCGGCTCAGCAAGCCGAGATCGCCATCAAGCTCCCGCGGCCCCGGCACCTGCAGCCAACCTGCAGTACCGGTGGCCCTTCGTTCTCGGACCGTCCGCCGGTTGTCCAGCTGCTGAAGCTCACGCGCCGCAGCCTCCCCCAGCCTGTCGACGAGTTCGTCGCCGTAGACCTCATCCAACAGCAGGGGCACTTCCTCCGGCATCGAAATCGTCCTGCCGGCCCCCAGAACCATGTCCGTACGCCGCACCAGGGCGATGTCATCCAGTTCGGATTTGTTGTCCGCTCGGAGCACCACGAGCCGCGGCTGGTCACCCGCGCTCTGTGCCGCACGGGCCAGCAGGTCCGCGAGCGGCGCCGGCCCCGATACGACGAGGTCGAATCGCAGACCTCTGACGTGTTGCAGCATCGGCGTCGTCACCAGCGCGGAAGGGCCGCTGATGCCGCCGTCGGGAGAGAAGGTTTTCCGGCAGGCCGCGAGACGCCGCCATCGGTCCTTATTGCGCATCTGTTCATGAAGCAGGGTCACATCGAGGTCGGGCAGGTCCTGCGAGAGCTGACGGAACGTACGGATGGCTTCCGCAGGCGTTGACCGGTAGACGACGGCCCGGCCGTTGCCGGCCTCGACCAGGGGCCCAAGAGCCGCCTGGATCTCGTCGTACGGTGCACCATCAACGACTTTGATACTGAGCGTGCTGGCGCGAACGGCTTGCGCAGGCTGCCGAGGCAGGTGCCCGCCTGCGGACTGGGCATCCACGAACGACCACGCCGGCAGCCGGCGAGGCTGCATCATCGGCTCCCTACCTCCTCCAGCGCCACGGCGATAGGCCGCCAGCATCGCATCAATCGACTTGTCCGCAGACATCGCGGCCAGGACAACTGGAATGCGCAGCGCAGCGGCCCACTCCAGAAATCGGAGCATCAGCTTCTGCCCCCAGGCACCGCGGGCATGGGCCTCGTCCACCACGACGACCTTGCCGGATAAGGCAAAGAGTCGCATCACGTTGAACCTCACCGGCAAGACCGCCTGGAGAAGTTCATCCACCGTCCCCGTGCCCAGCGCAGCAAGCAGTGCGCGATGATGGGAGTTGAGCCAGCTGTTCGCTGCCAGGACCCACTCCTCACCAGGCTCCGCGCTGACATCACCGGCCGCATGGGACTGCGCCCACTGCTTCGCGGCTTCCGCCGGCTTCAACCGCGAAGAGCTGTGAAGCAGAAGCGACCGCCAGGGTCCCGTCAGGGCCCGCTCAGCGAAAGCATGCACCTGCGCCATGTGGCTGTCGGCCGATGAACCGGTCGGCAGGGCATAGAAAAGACCGCGCGCTCCCGCCGCATGCCCGAGGACCGCCGCTGCGCGAAGAGCCGCTTCCGTACGCTCCTCCGACGGCAAAGACGTCACCACCACCAAGCCCGGACCGTGTTCGGTCACCACATCAGGCAACTGGCCCTCCATGCTGGCCAGAAGGCTGGTCTCCCCCGCACACCGGACCGGATTCGGCCGGGCGAAACCCGTCCCGAGCAGGTCGGTCTTGTGCACCAGACGCAAAGCCGCTTCGCGGGCGATCTGCCAGTAAGCGTCCAGGTCTTCAGGAGCCCCAGCCCATCCCTGCTCCCTGAGCCTGGCCCGGATCTCCACTTCGATGCTGGCCAGCCAGTCCGACAGGGTCACCAACCCCGTCAGAACGACAGCCGCTCCCGGCGTCATCCGCCCTTGCGGAACCGAGGTCGCCCCTGTCACTCTGCGCACCTCATCGAAGTGGACCCGCCGCTGCTCCTCCCAACTACCCGTGCCCAGACCGGGGTGACGGGCGACCGGGCACCTGTAATCCTTGCCGTAGACGGCCGGGTGGTAGCGACCGCCGTGCCCACCGAGCATTTGGGCCACCGCGTGACTGAGCTGGGACTGCGGACGCCGCTTCGACGACGGATATCCGATCTCCTCGAAGATCCCCGTCAGCCACCAGTGCGCCGCCGCCTCGTGCGACAGCCGGTCCTGCGCGGCGTCAGCCGCGAATCCGTACCCCTGCTCACCACCCAACTCCTGCGCCAGCAGCACTCCATCCGCGCTCTTCGGGCCGCTGCGGTGGAGTTGGAACGGCACACTGATCTTGCCGATGTCGTGCAGACCCGCCCAGAACGCCGCGAGCGCCCGCGCCTCCTCGTCCGGAACCTGCAGCGCCCCGACCACCATGCTCCGCTGATGCGAGGTCAGCAGTTCATCCCAGACGACCTCCGTGACGGCTGCCGTATCCAGCAGATGACAGATCAAAGGGTGCGTGCGGTGCGCCCCGCGGGCGTTCTTACCCAGCCCGGCAGCCTTGCCCCACAGGCGGGAGTCCAGGGACATGGGGGTGCTCCTTGTCGCGGATGCAGTGCAGGCGTCCTCAAAAGGTCGCGGCAAGACGACTTGACCACAACTCCCCCCATCCTGCTGCACCTCTGCGGAGACCGGAGGGGGGAAATTCCTCAAGTACCGCCACACCAACGTGTATCCGCCGTAGAGTACATACCGCTGCACGCCTCCCTGGGAGGTGCGCGGAACCTCATTGATTCTCCAGGCGACGACAACGCCGAGACGAACGCACGACCCTCTCGAGGGATGTGGCGCAACCTCGGCCCAGTCTGCGCTCTGGAGATGCAATGTCCCGGTTCCTGCACAAGTTCGTCCTGCGCCGTGAGGTACTTCTCGGTACCTCACGCGTAGTGGTCAGCGCGGTGATCCGTGCTCTGATCAACGAACTCGTCAGCTGGCTCTTCTGAGCCAACGGTGACGGACCCCAGGGGTCCGTCACCCCTTCCTATGTGCAAACACTGCCGCTTGCCGAACACATCGTGCGCAGCCGGGTCACGCCGCAAGACAAGACGCCCGGCTACAAGCAGCCGATGCCGACTCCACGCGAGCGGAAGCGATCCGGCCCTCCCTGCTCCGCCGGACGGCACCCGTCGCCCCGAGCGCGTCGACGTATGAGGGCGTAGGCGTGCAGCAGACCCCCAACAGCACCCTCGTGCCCCACTTCAACACGCTGGCCAGGTGCGCGCCCCACCAAGACTTGCCCTCCCCGCCGACACAGGAGTGCTCCGTCTGGCAAGCCTGCAAGCATCAACCCCGGCGCCCGCATCCGGCCGACCACCACTTCAACCGCCCCTTGCACCGGATGCGGCCGCTCCCCCGAGGAAACAACGCCCGAAACCCCGCCTCTCGTGGCAGCCGCCACGGCCGCCACGCCAACCGCTCAATCTTGTGCAGCCCATCCCGGCGCGCCTGCCGACATTCTCATCCTCGACAACAACCGGTCCTCCGGCCACAGCCCAAGACTTCGCAGCCCACCGATAAAGTCACAACCAGCGAGCCCGCATCGCACGCACCTTGACACCACAACATGTAAAGCGCGCCGCCTGCTTCCTGCTCGCCGCCGCAGGAGCGTTCCGGAAGAGCTATGGAAGTGGTTCGTCACGCCCTTCCCACTGACGCGGGGGTGCTCTGTCATCGAGCCAGTGGATGACGTAGACGCCGTCGTCCTCCCCGCCGACGCGGGGATGCTCCGCCAGGTGCTCCACCAGGGCTCGCCGCCGCCTGGTCGTCCCCGCCGACGCAGGGGTGTTTCAGCTCCCGTCGCCGCCCAGGCCGCAGCCCAGACGTCCTCTCCGCCGACGCGGGGGTGTTCCGCGGACCGGTATCTGCGGAAACGGAGCGACGCCGTCCTCCCCGCCGACGCGAGGGTGTTCCGCGCACCGAGGTGGAGGCGGGCGTCATGCTCGTGTCCTCCCCGCCGACGCTAGGGTGTTCCGAGGTTGCCGAGGGTCCTGATAGGCGCGCCGAGGTCCTCCCCGCCGGCGCGGGGTGTTCCGCCCTGCAGCCGGCCGGCTTCGGAGGGAGTGAAGTCTTCCCGGCCGACGCGGGGGTGTTCCGCGATGCGCTCCCCCGAGATGGAGCCGGTCGCGGTCCTCCCCGCCGACGCGGGGGTGCTCCGTTGTAGCTTCCGTCGTTTCCACCGGTGCCTTGGTCCTCCCCGCCGACGCGGGGGTGTTCCGTGGCCGAAGACGGGAGAGCAGGAGAAGGCGGCGTCCTCCCCGCCAACGCGGGGGTGTTCCGTAGGCCTCGTATTCGTCGTCGTCCCAGGTGGCGTCCTCCCCGCCGACGCGGGGTGCTCCGCGCAGGACGGCCCACACGGGGCGGGCGACGCCGTCCTCCCCGCCGACGCGGGGGTGCTCCGGCGGTGGCGCGGCGGTGCAGGAGGGGCAGGTGGTCCTCCCCGCCGACGCGAGGGTGCTCCGGTCACCGGCAAGAAGGTGGCCGTGCGCCGCCCGTCCTCCCCGCCGACGCGGGGGTGCTCCGGACATGCGCCTGCACGACCCAGAGGTCCTCGCGTCCTCCCCGCCGACGCGGGGGTGCTCCGCCCCGTCACGGGGACGTGCACTCTTACCCGTGGGTCCTCCCCGCCGACGCGGGGGTGTACCGCTGGGGTTCACGCCGGCCGCCGTGTAATAACGGTCCACCCCGCCGACGCGGGGGTGTTCCGGAAGAGACGGAGCGGACCGCCCGGACGGTGCTGTCCTCCCCGCCGACGCGGGGGTGTTCCGTGGCCGCAGCACGCCAGGACCGGGCCGCGCTGGTCCTCCCCGCCGACGCGGGGGTGTTCCGTCACGTCCCGACCCGCCGCGGCATCGCCGGTCGTCCTCCTCGCCGACGCGGAGGTGTTCGTCTCCGGCCGCCCCGGTCCCACCATCCCGAGTCTTCCCCGCCGATGCGGGGGTGCTCCGCGGCCGGTACCTGAGCGGCTGGCGACGTATCGGTCCTCCTCGCTGAAGCGGGGGTGCTCCGAAGTTGATCTCGACGTCGTAGCCGTTGAACGGGTCCTCCTCGCCGGACGCGGGGGTGTTCCGCCGTCCAGGCCGTACCGGACGGCGTGCAGGTCGTCCTCCCCGCCGACGCGGGGGTATTCCGAACGCCGGCCCCGCGCTGAAGGCGGGCCTCGAGTCCTACGCCGATGCGGGACGTTCCGTAGCCGGTCCAGGAGCGGGCGTCGCGGACGGTGACCTCCCCGCCGGCGCCGGGGGTGTTCGTAGACGGCGCGCGGGGTGCCGGTGCGGATGAGGTCCTCCCCGCCGACGCGGGCGTGTTCCGATCGTTGGGTCGCCGATGGTGGTGATGTGCCCATCCTCTCCGCCGACGTGGGGGTCAGCCGGCCCCGGTCATCGACTCGGTGCGTGGGGTCCTACCCGCCGACGCGGGGTGTTCCGTCATCACGGGCGCCACCATGCGGACGTCGAGCGTCCTCCCCGCCGACGCGGGGGTGCTCCGCGGGCATCCTGCACCGGGCGCGTAGGGGCGTCAATCTCCCCGCCGACGCGGAGGTGTTCCGTCATCGACGGACCCCAGGCCCGGGAGAAGCGCGTCCTCCCCGCCAACGCGGGGGTGTTCCGGCGATGGAGGGCGCATTCTCGTATTCCCCGCCGACGCGGGGTGTTTCGGTGGGAGTCGGTCATGATGGTGGGGCTGTCTCCCTTGCCGACGCGGGGGTGTTTCGACGTCCGCGCAGATCCAATGCGCCTCGGGCACGTCTTCCCCGCCGACGCGGGGGTGTTCCGTACCGCAAGGCGATGGACGACTTCCTGTCGCTGTCCTCCCCGCCGACGCGGAGGCGTTCCACAGGCGATGGCCAGGGCCTTGATGACGAGCATGTCCTCCCCGCGGACGCGGGGATGTTCCGACGGCGGCCGGCCTCACGGTCTTCCGCTTCGAGTCCTCCCCGCCGACGCGGGGGTGTTCCGCCACCAGCCAGTCCTCGACCTCCTGCCGGGAAGTCCTCCCCGCCGACGCAGGGGTGTTCCGCGAACATGCTGCGCAAGGTGGCGTGCATCTCGGTCCTCCCCGCCGACGCGGGGGTGTTCCGGGGGAGGTCTGCGCCGGTAACGGTCTCCAGCGGTCCTCCCCGCCGACGCGGGGGTGTTCCGTCCGGGCGCCACCCACGACAGAGCAGCGCCTCGTCCTCCCCGCCGACGCGGGGGTGTTCCGTAGATCGCAGATCGATGACGCTCTCTTGATGCGTCCTCCCGCCGACGCGGGGGTGTTCCGCCGTCCAGGTACCGCTTGCGCACCTCGGAGAGGTCCTCCCCGCCGACGCGGGGGTGTTCCGGACGAGCGGGAGCGCGAGGAGGAGTGGATCGCGTCCTCCCCGCCGACGCGGGAGTGTTCCGGATCCGTCCCTTGACCTAGGAGGCGTCATGCCGTTCTCCCCGACGCGGGGGTGTTCCGCCGATCCACTGGGCGTCCGCCCGGGTGGTCGCGTTCTCCCCGCCGACGCGGGAGTGTTCCGCTCACTCGCCACCGCCGCCACCTCCCGTCTTCGTTCTCCCCGCCGACGCGGGGGTGTTCCGCCCGCATGGCGGCGCACTTCGGGATCGCGGCCGTCCTCCCCGCCCACGCGGGGGTGTTCCAGGTCAGCTCCTAGAGCTGGTCGGCATGGTGACGTCCTCCCCGCCGACGCGGGGGTGTTCCGCTCGCACATCCCCCTGTCCGCCTGCTCGACTGGTCCTCCCCGCCGACGCGGGGGTGTTCCGCGGACGGTGCCGGCGGTGGCGGAGCCGGACTCGTTCTCCCCGCCGACGCGGGGGTGTTCCGGCCCCCGCCACCAGTGCGAGTCCGACGCAGAGGTTCTCCCCGCCGACGCGGGGGTGTTCCGGTCTGCAAGGGCACGCACCGGCCGGAGTGCCGGTTCTCCCCGCCGACGCGGGGGTGTTCCGTCCCGGACGAGTCACCACTGGGCTGAGGTGGCGTTCTCCCCGCCGACGCGGGGGTGTTCCGTCGGACCCGACCACGGTGACGTCCGCTCCACCGTTCTCCCCACCGACGCGGGGGTGTTCCGCACCCCACCAGGGAGCTGCGCGAGGCTGTGCCGTTCTCCCCGCCGACGCGGGGGTGTTCCGCGTGCGCGTCGATCGGCGGCCTCGTCGCTGAGGTTCTCCCCGCCGACGCGGGGGTTTTCCGCAGCCAGCGCGGCGGCAGCGCGCATCGGAGTTGTTCTCCCCGCCGACGCCGGGGGTGTTCCGCGGCCCAGCATCCGCAGCGCGGCGTAGTCCTCGTTCTCCCCGCCGACGCGGGGGTGTTCCGTAGTCGGCACGTGGCGGGGCGCCATTCGGACCGTTCTCCCCGCCGACGCGGGGGTGTTCCGCCCGAGACGTGGGTGCTGCTCAACCGCACCGTGTTCTCCCCGCCGACGCGGGGGTGTTCCGGCGCCGGTCTTGAGCGCCATCTGCCCGAAGTGGTCCTCCCCGCTGACGCGGGGGTGTTCCGCCCTTGGACGCGTTCTTGCCCGAGTCGTACAGGTCCTCCCCGCCGACGCGGGGGTGTTCCGCACGAGGAGATCCGCGCGATGCTCGGGGCTCGGTCCTCCCCGCCGACGCGGGGGTGCTCCACGAGCCTCGACGCGGGCGCCGAACTCCGTCAGGTCCTCCCCGCCGACGCGGGGGTATTCCGTCGCTAGCCAACGTCGAGAAGAAGATCAAGGAGTCCTCCCCGCCGACGCGGGGGTGTTCCGTAGTCGACGAGGCCGAGGATGGAGTCCGGACCGTCCTCCCCGCTGACGCGGGGGGGGGTTCCGATCCGGGCGGCACGGTCCGAGGAGATCGACACGTCCTCCCCGCCAGCATGGGGCGTTCCGGGGGCGGCCTCGTCGCCGGTCAGCACCGCGCTGTCCTTCCCGCCGACGCGGAGACTCTGAAGGCGGAGCGGCGGATCCGCCGGTTCTCGGCGTCCTCTCCGCCTATGCGGGGGTGTTCCGGTGTGCCGGAACTGGTGCGGGTGCAGCCGGGGGTCTTCCCCGCCGACGGGGGGTTCGGCGTGTACTCTCGCCCTCCTTGACCAGGCGCGGTCCTCCCCGCCGACGTGGGGGTGCTCCGAAGTTCGAGTCCATGCCTGCCGCACAGCTGCGGTCCTCGCGGGGGTGCTCCGCCGCCCGCCTGATCCGCGAGGCCTACCAGCCGGTCCTCCCCGCCGACGCTGGGGTGTTCCGGAGCCGTCGGCATACGGGACGACCGTGCCGGCGTCCTCCTCGCCGACGCGGGGGTGTTCCGGTGGCGGCCCAGTTGTCGAAGGCGTCGAGCCCGTCCTCCCCGCCGACGCGGGGGTGTTCCGGAGCTCGCGCTCGACAAAGCGATGGCCGCACGGTCCTCCCCGCCGACGCGGGGGTGTTCCGCGTGCCCGGACGTCGATGATGACGCCCGTGCTGTCCTCCCCGCCGACGCGGGGGTGTTCCGTCCCCCGGCACCGCCGAGTGCCCCGGCGTCATGTCCTCCCCGCCGACGCGGGGGTGTTCCGCCGTACACCCCGCCGTGGCTCGTGACCGGTGGGTCCTCCCCGCCGACGTGGGGGTGTTCCGGTGTCCGGCATGCTGCGCTGCGTGTCCGAGACGTCCTCCCCGCCGACGCGGGTTGCTCCGCTCATGCTGCACGTCGCGGCGCACCTCGACACGTCCTCCCCGCCAACGCGGGGGTGCTTCGGTTCCCGGGCGCTGGCTCGTCGACCTATCAGGGTCCTCCCCGCCAACGCGGGGGTGTTCCGGGCACCTGGCTTGCGGGCGCTGCGCTCGCGGCCTCCTCCCCGCCGACGCGGGGGTGATCCGTCCCGGCAGGTGCACTGCAGGGTCGCGCCGTCGTCCTCCCCGCCGATGCGGGGGTGTCCGCGCATCACCTGGTCGAGCTGGTGCACGTTGAGGTCCTCCCCGCTGATGTGGGGGTGTTTCGATGCCTGCGGCTAAGCCAGCCACCTCCGGGAATGTCCTCCCCGCCGATGCGGGGGTGCTCCACATGAGGCGGTCCGCGATCGCACCCAGCCGGGGTCCGCCCCGCCGATGCGGGGGTGCTCCGTCGTCGACCCGGGTCCCTTCAGTGCCGCCCACGTCCTCCCCGCCGACGCGAGGGTGTTCCGACTTCTCGCATGGCTTCCCTTCCCCGTACCGAGTCCTCCCCGCCAGCGTGGGGGCGTTCCGGGGGCGGCCTCGTCGCCGGTCAGCACCGCGCTGTCCTTCCCGCCGACGCGGGGGTGTTCCGCCGGAGCCGCAGCCTGGGGTGCGGGAGTTCAAGTCCTCCCCGCCGACGCGGGGGTGTTCCGCGCCCCGGTGCGCGTCCCCCGAGTGCACCGCCGTCCTCCCCGCCGCCGCGGGGGTGCTCCGTTCGCCGAGGCCCTGGAGAAGCTGTCGCCGGCGTCCTCCCCGCCGACGCGGGGGTGTTCCGGTTCGGGCCTGTCATTCGGGGCTGCCATCCCCGTCCTCCCCGCCGACGCGGGGGTGTTCCGCCGTCTCCCTCGTGACCGGTGGACCGCAGTACGTCCTCCCCGCCGACGCGGGGGTGTTCCGCGGGCCTCGCTCGGCCTCTACCTCCCGGTCGAGTCCTCCCCGCCGACACGGGGGGCTCCGAACTCGGCCTCGGGCTTGGCCACGCCCCACTCGTCCCCCCTCCGACGCGGGGGTGCTCCGGCCCCAACGCCACCGTGCGGGACGCGCGGCTCGTCCTCCCCGCCGACGCGGGGGTGTTCCGATCTACACGACGACCAACCCGGACAACCCCGGGTCCTCCCCGCCGACGCGGGGGTGTTCCGTTCCTCAGGAGCCCGGTGGTGCCAGTGCTGCGGTCCTCCCCGCCGACGCAGGGGTGTTCCGCGTGCGGATCGGATCGTGGAGGCGGACGCGGTGTCCTCCCCGCCGACGCGGGGGTGTTCCGATCGCCAACGGGGCCGTCACCATCAACGCCCTGTCCTCCCCGCCGACGTGGGGGTGCTCCGTTGACCAGGTAGTAGTAGGCGCCGCCCGAGCCGTCCTCCCTGCCGACGCGGGGGTGCTCCGCCGACCGACCGGGCCTCGGGCCACAGCTCCTCGTCCTCCCCGCCGCCGCGGGGGTGCTCCGAGGGTCTGGCGTCTCAACGTCGTGGAGACCACCTTCTCCCTGCCGATGCAGGGGTGCTCCGTGCACAAGCAGCTCGAGCCCGCCGGTCGCCGTGTCTCCCCCGCCGACGCGGGGGTGTTCCGGTCCCGCCGCTCCCGGCGCGCTTCCTTCCCGGCTCCTCCCCGCCGACGCGGGGTTGTTCCGCGGACACGGCAGCGGATCCCGGCGGCTTCGTCGTTTCCCCCGCCGACGCGGGGGTGTTCCGGTGAAGGAGTGGGTGGGTGACTGGGGCGAGCCGTCCTCCCCGCCGACGCGGGGGTGTTCCGCTCACCCGGGTCCGGGCCCGGGCCCGCTCTCCGCCGAGTCCTCCCCGCCGACGCAGGGGTGTTCCGATCATGCGCAGCATGAGGGCGTCCGCCGCCACGTCCTCCCCGCCGACGCGGGGGTGTTCCGGTCTGCTTCGGCGCGTCGTTGATCGTGGAGCCGTCCTCCCCCGCCGACGCGGGGGTGCTCCGTCCGAGTCTCTGGTGATCCTCGGTGGCGACGCGTCCTCCCCGCCGACCCAGGGGTGTTCTGCAGTTCGTCCCCGGCGCGGGCCTCACGCACCAGTCCTCCCCCGCCGACGCGAGGGGGTGTTCCGCCCCGGCCGCCGCAGGGAACCACCGCGCGCGGGTCCTCCCCGCCGACGCGAGGGTGATCCGCCGGCGCCGATGATAGGGGTGCGGTGGCGCTTGTCCTCCCCGCCAACGCGGGGGTGTTTGCGGAGCCGGAATAGTGGTGCCAGAGTACGAACTTGTCCTCCCCGCGCGGGGGTGTTCCGCCCGCCGGGGTGTCCGACCGGGCCCAGTCCGCGTTCTCCCCGCCGACGCGGGGGTGTTCCGGAAGCCCCGCCGGGGATCCGGCGGGGCTTTGAGTCCTCCCCGCCGACGCGGGGGTGCTCCGCCGGCCGCCGGTGCTGCGACGGGCGAGCCCGTGTCCTCCCCGCCGACCGCGGGGGTGTTCCGGGGGCGGCCTCGTCGCCGGTCAGCACCGCGCCGTCCTCTCCGCCGACGCGGAGGTGTTCCGAACGCGGACCGGGAGCTGCTGGAGCTGGGGGCGTCCTCCCCGCCGACGCGGCGGGGGTCCGTCCATCCAGGCTGCCGAGTTCCTGTCGTACTTGTCCTCCCCGCCGACGTGGGGGTGTTCCGTCGTTCGAGGGCGCGTGGTCGATGCAGTTCGTGTCCTCCTCGCCGACGCAGGGGTGTCCCGAACGCCAGCACCACGGCGTACAGCCCGGTGGCGACCTCCCCGCTGACGCGGGGGTGTTCCCCTCGCGGAGACGCTGAGCGGCGTCCTGCTCAGGTCCTCCCCGCCGACGCGGGGGTGTTCCGGAGGCGGGCCCCGCACATGCATCCGCATCAGTCCTCCCCGCCGACGTGGGGGTGTTCCGCCCTGCACCCCGCCGTGGATTGTCACCGGCGGCGTCCTCCGCGCCGACGCGGGCGTGTTCCGGAGTGGTCCCGCGTCCTGGACGCCGATCCGCCGTCCTCCCCGCCGACGCGGGGGTGCTCCGGCCGAGACCTCCGCGGCGCAGAGCAGTGCCCTGTCCTCCCCGCCGACGCGGGGGTGTTCGGGCCTCGGCGACCTTCCGAGGAGGCACGTCCCTGTCCTCCCCGCCGACGTGAGGGTGTTCCGTCGTCATGTCGAGGCGCGAGCCCGGCATGTTCGTCTTCCCCGCCGACGCGGGGGTGTTCCGTCCGCCGACGCCGAGATGGGTCCGCAGCACATGTAATCCCCGCCAAGGCGGGGGCGCTCCGACTCTCAAGCTCGATGTCGTCCTGCGCCTCGCGGTCTCCCCGCCGACGAGGGTGCTCCGTACAGGTTGCCGTCCGGCGCCAGCTCGATGCGGTCCTCCCCACCGACGCCAGGTGTTCCGGTCGCGGCGGACGCGATCAGCACCTGAGAGCTGTCCTCCTCGCCGATGCGGGGGTGGTCCGCCGACCTCGCTGCCGCGCGGTCGTTGGTGCGCTCTTCCTCCCCGCCGACGCGGGGGTGTTCCGGGCACCTGGCTTGCGGGCGCTGCGCTCGCGGCCTCCTCCCCGCCGACGCGGGGGTGCTCCGACAGCGAGGCCCTGGACGCGGATCTCCGCGACGTCCTCCCCGCCGACGCGGGGGTGTTCCTTCGTGACGGGTCGGGGCGGGGAGGCCTGGGTGGTCCTCCCCACCGACGCGGAAGTGGTCCGCTGGGCTGGATGTATGTCTGCAGATGCGAGCCGTCCTACCTGCCGACGAAGGGGCTTCCACCTGGCCGTGTCCGGCTGACGTCCACGGACGAGTCTTTTCTCCGCAGACGCGGGGACATCGATCTGTCTGGCGACTCCGCCAAGACCATGCCCGTCTTGGTACGGGGCCGCCCGCGTCAGCGCGCAACCCGCAGTTGCGCCATCACATGCGTGAAAGCGGGTGCGTCGCCTGCCTGGCCCTCGCCCTTCCCTCCAGCATCCCGTTCCGGTTACGATCGCTGCCGCGATCGAGCGCGAGTTGTCCCCCCTGCAGACATCTCGTCAGGATGACGCAAAAATGCGCCGAACTGGCGTGCCCTCGGTGCCGGTCTGAGATCCTAGAGACCGAGCGAGAGGGGCCGCAGGTATGGAGTGGAAGACCCACGGTGAGCGCCAGATTTACACCAATCCTTGGGTGAACCTGTGTCTTGTGGACGTCCAGCAGCCGGATGGGCGCAGGTGGGAGTACCACGTCGTCCGTCTTCGGCACTTGGCCGTGGCCGCGGTGGTCAACGATCGTCAAGAGGTTCTGATGATGTGGCGCCATCGCTTCATCACGGACTCCTGGGCTTGGGAGCTGCCCATGGGGTTGGTTGAGGAAGGTGAAACTCCGGAGGAGGCGGTGGCCCGCGAAGTACTGGAGGAGACTGGTTGGCGCCCCGGCCCCATCAAGCCCCTGATCTACGCGGAGCCGGCCAATGGCATCACCGATTCTCAGCATCATGTCTTTCGAATCGACGGTGCGGTTCTTACCGGACCGCCCACGGAAAAGAACGAGTCCGACCGCATCGAGTGGATTCCCCTGACAGAGGTGCGCGGCATGATCGACCGCCGGGAGGTCGTGAGCAGTGGCTCGCTTGTGGGTCTGCTGTATCTGCTCATGGACGAAGCGAACCGCTGACAGGTGCGAGGAGTTCCCTCAGTCTGGCCTCGAAGGCGAGGGCTTCGGGCTCATTCCTATGTGGGGCCAACTGACCGTAGAATTCGCGCAGGTGTCCGGTTACCCGTTCCGAAGCCACGGCCGAGGCAGGCTCTAGAGCCTGTGTGGCGGTATGGCATGCCTGGTCAATTTTGCCTTGGTCTAGCTGCATCCGTGCCAGCCAGAATGAGTGGAAGGCACGGCCTCGCATATTGGTACGGGCCTCCCGCCGGAGAGCCTCCATGATTAACGGCTCCGCAGTTGCAGCTTCTCCCAGCCGGCCGTGGGCGATTCCCGTGTCTGCGATAAGTTTTGGCTCATCAAAGTATGTCACCCACGACGGGTCCGGGTCGCTGGTCTGGGTCTGCTCGAAATGGTCGTGAGCCTCGCTGATCGCGCGGTAGGTGGCGCCCCGGCTCCCGAGAGTGGCGTGGGCGAATGCTTCGCGCATGGACAGCATGGACAGCACTCGCGGGGTGGTGCTGGGGGTTGAGCGCGCCTGATCCTGTGCGGCGGTGACGAGTGCCAGTGAGTCTGCGGGTTTGTCCTGGTAGGTAGCTTGCAGGCTCATGCACGCAAGGACGTTGGCCATGAACTGGCGGTCGTCGATCTCCTTGGCCAGTTGCAGCGCCTCGGTGAAGTAGACGCGAGCCTGGCTGTATTGGCGGGCATCGAAGTAGGTCCAGCCGGTGAGCCGTGCCAGTTCAGCAGCGATCCGGTAGAGACCGTTCTGCAATGAGGACGGTCGGTGCTCCTTCAGTAACGCCACCACGAAACGGAGCTGTCCCACAATGGCCGGCCTCAGCGCTTCCCCTCCATGCTGGTCGTCTCGTCGCCAGTAGTCCTCAATGGAGGATTGGAAGGCTTCAAGGGTCGCTCTGCTCAATGGCGTGTTGGCGGCCATGGCCAGAATGCTGTCGACGCCGGGGCTCGGCAACGATGCGGGGGTTTCTTGCTCGGGCAGCGCTGCTGGGGGGAGCTCTTGCTCGGCAATGGCGAGCGTTGGCGGCGTCTCCCATGATCGGCGGGCCAGTCCCAACATGTGCCCCGGGATGCGCAGCCCGTCCGCGATGCGCTCGATGACGTCCATGTGCTGCAACCTGCGACTGCCTGTGATCACTTCACCGACACGGCTTGGCGTCAGATCGCAGCGCCTGGCGATCATCGACGGGTAGATGCCCGCCCTGGTCTTCACTAGCCGGAACACCCTGGCAAAGTCTCGGGCCCGGCAGGCATCGATCATCTGCGGATCGGTGAGCAACCTGGCAGGCAATTCTTGGGGCCGGTCGGCGTCGGGCATCGGTTGACTCCCCCGCTGCGGTAGTAACGCAACGTCGCTGGTGCTGTACCAGCCGCGATGTTACCCAAGTTGGGTAACCAGGCGGACCTTTTGGCGATGGTCCGGGTTTCGCGATGCTCCCTGCATGGCGAGCAACCAGCAGACCAGACCAGGCATCGGTGAACTTGCGAAGGACACCGTTAGGGGACGTATCGGCGTCGTCATGGGTGAGCTCGGTGGACGGGTGCACCTCAGGCCGATCGGTGGTGGGAAGGAGTGGGAGGCCGTCCCGGAGACCGTGAAAGCACCCAGCACGCGAGAGGAACTGAGCGCCCGCCTGGCCGTCAGGAACAGCAACAGTCGGTATGGGCTGTGAAGCGCGTCGTCGGACGGTACGCGGGAGTTCTGTTCATCATCATGATCAGCGGATCGTGCGGCCTGGTGATCGGCATGGCTCTCGCCCTCGACCCATAGGACCGACCGCCACTGAACGTGGGTCCCTCGCACCAATCCCTCACCTTCGGGATCCTCCACAGCTGTGTTCTAGAGCAAGCCGGGGCCCGCTCCCCGCGCCTGAGGAGGCACCGCACCGCACCGGTTCACGCTGCTGGCAATCAGCCAAGTGCCACATCAGGAACCGCCGCCCCAGCGGGAGGAGTCAAGTGCCGCCAGGAGAGCTCAGCTCGGTGATACGGCCCCAACGCCTGTGGCGCGACATCCAGCACACCTACCCACCGGCCGGAACCGGCGAAGTCCAGCGCATCCGCCTGGCCGACGCCGCCTACGGCGAGGACCACATCCAGTGGTCCGAACGCCTCGCCGCCGAAGACACCCAGGCACGCCCCGACCCCACGGCCGCATAAGCCCCCGTGCGCGGCGCCCGCGGATCCACAGACCGCCGCGCACGGGCCCCGTGCCGCCGGCCCCCTCACCCCGCGGGGACCGGCGGCACCCTCCCCGCGACCATCCACTCAGCTGAGAAAGAGACACCGTGACCCCGTCCATGACGATCAGCGCACCGATCACTCCCTTAACGCCGACCCTGCAGCGCCTCGCCCAGCACCTCGCCAACGGCCTCACACTCCCGGAGGTCGCCACACGCACCGGACTGTCGGCCGTGACCGTCCGCCAGTACGTGCGCGACATCCGGGAAAGCCTCCACTGCCCGCCCCGCTGCAAGCGCCCGGTGATCGTCCACCGCCTGATCACCGAACAGCAGGTCGCCCCGCCCACAACGGACAGGCCGGCACCGGAGTTCAGCTCGGACCAACTGCTGCTCCTTCGAGCCGTCGCCGAGCACAGCGACGCCCGCGACATCGCCCTCGCCGCCAAACTCGCCCGGGCCGACCTGCGCGCCGCGCTCGCCCAGCTCCTCGCCGACACGGGCGCACAGGACACCACCCAGTTGGTGATTCTGGCCCATGGCTGGAACCTGCTGACGGCCGAGCAGGCCCAGCCGACACGGAGCGGAGCCAGCCGGTGAGCAGGCCCCCAACTCCCGTAGCCGGGGAGCGACAGACTGCGGCGTCGGCCGCCCCGACGCCCCTGGCCTCCGCATACGAGATGCGCACGTTACACACGGACACCGAACGTGGAGAGGCAGCCGCCCTCGTGCAGGACCGGCAGCGCTGGCTCGCCCTGCGCCGTCTCCCGGTGCGCGCCCGGGCCGACATCCCGGCCCTCTTCCGCGACCCGCAGACGCAGCCGGCCGGGCTGTTCGAGGACGGCAAGCTGCTCGCCTGCATGATCCCCAAGCGCGACCCCGGGCTCGGATGGGGCAAGGGCCCCTACCTCTTCCTCGGAAGGGTCCACACCCTGCCCGACCAGCCCGACGACGTCACCCGGCTGATCACCCTGTGGGCATCCGACTTCGCCGCCCGGCTCGACCTCCCCCTCGTACGGGCTGAGGCACTGGCCCGCCACACCCTCGACGCCGAACCCATCGCCACCTTCCTGCGTCGGCTCACCAACATGGGCTGGGAGGTACAGGGATCCGGCCCAGGACAAGAAGGGGACCGAGTCGCCCGCCTCAAGATCGCCGCCGAACGTCGGCCCGGGCTGGGCGCACTGATCGGCTGCCGCGTCCACGAGCCACACGCCGCCACTCCGGAAGAACGGGGCAGCACGTGATGACCGCTCAACCCAGACGGCCCGACCTCGCTCGCGAGCTGATCGCCCGCGCCCAAGCTTCGGCCACGCACCGGGCCCAACGAGTGCGCAACCAGCTCGACGCCGTCCAACTCGGCCAGAGCCGTCACGCCGATCACGCCAACACCAAGGTGCTGCGCCGCATCCTGGCCGAACACAACTGGCCCGGCCACCGCCTCGTCGGCCGGCCGCCGCCCGCGCCGCCTGGAGCATCGCCCTGCACAGCGATGACGAACCCGACTTCCAGCGCGCCGCCACCACCCTGCTGCAGCGCGCGGTCCACGCCGGCGACGCGCTCATTCAGCACTGGGCACACCTGCATGACCGCGCCCTCATCACCAGCGGGCACGCCCAGGAGTACGGAACCCAGCTCCTCCTGCGAGCAGACGGCATCGAATTGTGCCCACTGCGGGCACCGGAATCACTGAACGAGCAAAGAGCCAGCGTCGGGCTGCCACCCATCGCGGTCGCCCTCAACACGGTGCGTCGCAGGTACACCTCGGTGCCGCATGTCGAAAGCACGCTGGCCGACGCGTTCCCGGAAGCCGCATGAACGAAGCCGCTGCCTGCTCACCATCCGAATACTCGTCCGCGCCCTCACTCCAGTCGAAGGACCGTTCGCGCATGAAGCTCACTACCGCCGTCATCGCTACCGGTGTCGCCGTGTCCCTCACCACCGCCGTGGTCGCAACCGCCCGGCTCAGGCAGGACGCGCGGCACCAGGCCGAGCGCAACGATGCAGTCCTCACACAGAACCAGCTCGGCTGGCTCGCGCACATGTCCACCAATCCGGACATCGCCAAGCTCTGGACGCCCCAGGACATGGACGTCGAGGAGTACATGCAGCTGCTGAAGGCCAACCAGCTCATCTGCATGCTCAGCCTGCGCGACCGCCTCGGCTTCGTCCCTGCCGGCCATCTGCCGTGGTACGCCGCTCAGCTGATGGACAGCGACGTCTGCCGGCGGTACTGGGCCCGCTTCGGGGACCTCCGCGCCCAGGAGGCCGAGGGAAACGAGCGCGCCGAGCACTTCACCCGGGTACTGGCCCAGGCCGCGAAGAACCACCCGCACGCGCAGGCCGCCGCGGCCTGACCGCACCACACACCGACTCCCAGGCGCGTGACCGCTTCCGGCGACTTCGCTGCTCGTCGCCGTCTGGTAACGGCACCGGGACCCGACCGGGCCTCGGCACCCCGCATCACCCGCTGCTAGGAGGCATGCATGACCGCCATCCAGGCCGAAAGGCCGACCGCTCCCGTGCAGGCGGACTCCGTGAAGACCGATGCCGGCCCGTTCGGGCTCGACATCACCTTCATCGAAGGCACGCCGGCGACCGAGACGGTGTTGATGTGCAGCACGGGTGACATCTGCGGCAGCTCCACCACACCATCCTGTCGGTGAGCCGGCCAGAACGCAGAGCGTTCGCCGATACCCTCCCAGCCCACTGGCACGGTGCCGGTCCACTCCCCCCAACATGTACGACCAAAGGAACTTCATGACGAACACGACCGTCGAGCCCGATGAGGCAACCCGCCTACGCAATGACGTGGTGGAGCAGCTGCTCGCGGACGGCACGATCCTCTCGGCGGAGATCGAGGTAGCGATGCGCAAGGTGCCCCGCCACGAGTTCACCCCCGACACGCCGCTGGAGAAGGCGTACGACCCGTATGCCGCCGTAATCACCAGGACGGACGAGCACGGCGTGCAGCTCAGCTCCGTCTCGGCCCCGCAGATCCAGGCCATGATGCTGGAGCAGGCCAAGGTGCAGCCCGGCATGCGGGTGCTGGAGATCGGCTCGGGCGGGCTGAACGCGGCGTACCTCGCCGAGCTGGTCGGCGATGACGGCGAGGTCGTCACCGTGGACATCGACCCCGCCGTCACCGACCGAGCATCCCGGCTCCTAGTCGAGCACGGCTACGACCGGATTCGTGTCGTCACCGCTGACGCGGCCGAGCCCATCCCCGGTCTCGGTGAAGTCGACGTCGTCATGGTGACCGCCGGCGCCTGGGACATCGCCCCGGCCTGGACCTCACAGCTCAAGCCCCACGGCCGGCTCGTGGTGCCGCTGCGCATGCGGGGCCTCACCCGCTCCGTCGCCTTCACCCAGATCAGTGGGGAGCACGGCACATACCTGGAGAGTGACTCGGCGCTGATCTGCGGCTTCGTGCCGATGCAGGGCTCGACCGCCCACCGGGAAGAACTCCTCCTCCCCAACGGCACCCCAGAGATCGGCCTGCGCTTCGACGACGGTCTGCCGGCCGATCCGCACCGGCTGGACAACGCGGTCACCACGCCCCGCCATGAGATGTGGACCGGCGTCACCATCGGCCTCCAAGAGCTCCTGGACACCCTGCAGATGACGATGGCCATCGCTCTGCCGGGCTTCTGCATCATGGCCGTCGACGAGGACCTGGACACCGGCGTGGTCGCCCCGTCGAACAAGCGGTTCGCCCTCGCTGCCGTCGAGGGCGACTCCTTCGCCTACCTCGTCACCCGCCGCACCGAGGACAACAAGCACGTCGAGTACGGCGTGCACGCTCTCGGCCCGAACGCCCAGCACCTCGCCAACAGGGTCACTGACGTGCTGCGCGACTGGGAGGCCAACCATCGCGGCGGCCCCAGCCCGATCATCCGGGTCTATCCGGCCAGCACCCCCGACGACCAGATCACCGCCGACCGAGTCATCGACAAGGTGCACAGCCGGATCGCACTCTCCTGGCCCCCGGCATAGCGCCGGGGAGTCAGGCCGTCCCGCACCACTCGAGGAAAAGGAAGGGAACCACCATGACGAGCGCCACCGTGACTCCGTCTGCCCTCGTGGGCGACCTGGACGACGACTTCGCGCCCCTGGACGTGAAGGTCGTCATCGCCCAGCACCCGCACGGCAAGCTCATGTGCAGCACGGGCGACGGCTGCGGCACCACCTGCGCGACCGGTTCCTCCGCCTGCAACTCCTTCGTGGAGGACCCGGCCTGACCCAAGCCAACCCGGGCTGGTGGGCCGGATACAGCGCTGCATCCGGCCCACCAGCCGCCCGCCTTCCCCTCCCGCGCGCAGCCCGAAAGAAAGGGCCCATGGCATCTCGAACAGTCCCCGAATATCAGTGGCAGGGCGCCGCAATGCTGCGCGCCACCACCAGCCCCGGACCGGCAGACGTACCCCGCACCCTCAACCTGGACGACGCGGACGTCACGCGCGGATGGCTGAACCGCATCTGGCAGCGCGAGCACTTCCGCAGCGCACTAGAACTGGCCACCCCCGCCCTCAGCAACGCCATCGAGGCCGTCGTAAGCGGCCAGCAGACCGGTCACCGGCACATCAGACGCACTGCGCTGTCGACGGTCACCTACCTGCTGCGGTGGCAGCACCGACCGACTCCGCTGGGCCTGTTCGCCGGCATCGCCCCCGTAGCCGTCGGACAGCGGGCGAGCATGCGCTGGCGGGACAAACACCGCGCACTGATCAGGCCGGACGCCGAGTGGGTCACCGACATGGTCCTGCGCCTCCAGCGCAGCCCCGCGCTGCTGGCGCGGTTACCGCTCACCGCCAACAACGCCGCTCGCGTCCGCGGGGACAGACTCGTCGCGCCGGGCCCGCCAGCCGACGGCCACGCCCTGCGCCTGGCCCCCGTCGAGGTATCGGTCCGCAACGCCCGGCCGGTGGCCGCCGCGATGGCCGCGGCCCGATCCCCCATCCTCTACGAAAATCTCCACGCCCACCTGCGTGACCGCTTCCCGCAGGCCACCGCGGAAAAGATCGACGCGCTCCTCATCGCCCTGATCGACCAGCAGTTCCTCATCAGCAGCCTGTGGGCGCCCCTGACCACCGTCGACGCCTTCCAGCACCTGTGCAACGAACTGCACCGGCACCACGCCGAAACCGTCCCAGACGTGCAGGACTGGTCCGCGCCCTGTACGCGGTGCGCGACGACGTCTGCTCCCATCAGCCGACGCTCACCGATACCAGCGTCAGCGCGATCGCCGAGCGGATGCATGCCCTCACCTCCGTCACCTCGACCCCGCTCTTCGTCGACACGGCCCTGGACTGCGAGGCACAGCTACCGCAGACCGTGATCACGGAGGTACAAGCAGCCGTCACGGCCCTGTACCGAACCACCCCACAGCCCTACGGCTACCAGCACTGGCGCGACTATCACCGCCGGTTCCGCGCCCGGTACGGCGTCGGCGCCCTGGTGCCGGTGCTGGACTTGGTAGCCGACAGCGGCCTGGGCCTGCCAGCCGGGTACGTCGGCTCCGAGCGCGGTGCCACGCCGAAGCTGCTCACCGACCGGGACGAACTGCTGCTCGCCCTGGTGCAAGAGGCCCTCATGGACGGCCGCAACGAACTCCAGCTGACAGACGCGACCATCGACGCCCTGGAGCAGGCCGCCGGTCACGACGATCGCCTGTTCGTACCACGGCTGGAGACCACCTTCGAGGTCCACGCCCCCAGCACCACAGCCCTGACACGCGGCCACTTCAGCGTGCTGCTGACCTCCGTGCCACGGCCCGGAAGCAGCATGGCCGGCCGCTTCGCGCATGTCCTGCCACCCGAACAGCAGGACGCGCTCGCGGCCACCTACCGCAGCGCCCCGGGCACCCTTGCCGCGCAGCTGGTGTTTCCACCGCGCCGCCGCCGCAACGAAAACGTCACCCGTACACCGCAGTTGCTACCGAACGTCATCGAGCTGTCCGGTCATAGGGCGGCAGACGACACGACAATTCAGCTCGCCGACATCGCCGTCACCGCGGACTCCCGCAGCTTCCACCTCGTACAGCTCTCCACCGGTCGCCCTCTCAACGTGCGAGTCCTACACGCCCTGGAAGCCGGCACCCAGACCCCGCCCTTGGCGCGCTTCCTCGCCGAGGTGGGCCACGCGCGGTATGCCGCCTACAAACCGTTCGCCTTCGGCGCCGCCTCCCGCCTCCCCTACCTTCCACGGGTGCGCTACCGCCGCACCATCCTCACCCAGGCCCGATGGCTACTGATGGCCGACAACCTGCCCGGCCGCAAAGCCCCGATCGACCAGTGGGAGCACGCCTTCGCGGCCTGGCAGGAGCGGCTCCGAGTCCCGCTGAACGTCGCCATGATCGAGCACGACCAGCGCCTTCCCCTTGATCTGTCCCACCCGGTCCACCGGCGGGCACTTCGTGCGCACCTCGACCGCTCCCAGCGCCTGGAACTGCGCGAAGTCCCAGACGGTGACGCCCACGGCTGGATCGGTCGGGCCCACGAGATATGGCTCTCCCTCGCACGACCCGAAACCGCCGAGAAGCGCCGGCCGTTCGTTGCCGCACCGGCCGCCACCGAGCGCTGCCTTCCGGGCTCCGGCGATGTCCTCCACGTACAACTGCACGCCCACCCGGACCGCTACGACGAGATCCTCAGCCAGCACCTGCCCCGCCTCCTGGACCTGTTCAGCGACCCTCCACCAACCTGGTGGTTCACCCGCCACCGGGACATGGCCCGCCCGGACGCCGACCAGCACCTTGCTCTCACCCTGCACCTGCCGCCGGATACGTACGGGATCGCGGCCCAGCACGTCCATAGCTGGGCGGACAAGCTGTACGGCCTCGACCTGGCATCCGGGATCGTCCTCGCCCCTTACCAGCCGCAGACCGGGCGCTTCGGCGGCCAGGCCGCCATGAACGCCGCGCACCAGGTGTTCGCGGCAGATTCCACCGCCGCCCTCGCACAGATCCGGCTCGCCGAGCGCGCCGACGCCTTCACCCCGCAGGCTCTCGCCGCAGCCAGCACCCTGAACCTCATCACCCACCTTGCACACAGCGCCCCAGAGGCCGAAGAGTGGCTCGTGCACAACCTCCCCCAGGGCACAGGGCGACTGGACCGGACGCTGCGCGATCAGGTGCTCAAGCTCGGCGCAGCTGAAGGTGCCTGCGCTCTCGCTTCTCTTCCCGGCGGCTCCCTCGTGACCGAAGCGTGGCGGGCCCGCGCCGTAGCCCTGGAAACCTACCGGCAGGCCCTGGCCGGGGACCGCGACCCACTCGCCGTCGCCCGGACCCTGCTCCACCAGCACCACGTCCGGGCCCTGGACGTCGACCCCAATGCCGAGGCGACCACATTGCGGCTCGTACGGACCGTAGCCCTGCAACACCGGAGGGCGAACCGATGACCACACCGGCCGCCACCGCCGCGGCGATCCTGGAGCGGTACACCGTCCATCTGGCCGATCCCGCCCCCGCGCCCCCTCACACGCCATGGGCAGCGCAGTCTCTCGCCGACGGCGCAGCCGGAATCAGCCTGCTGCACGTCGAGATGGCCAGCCGCCCTGGCGGCTCCTGGCGCCCGGCCCACCGGTGGATCACCACCGCAACCGCCGGGCATGTCAGTGCGGCCGACACCACCGGGCTGTTCCTCGGCGCCCCAGCCGTCGGCTTCCTCCTGACCACCGTCCCGCCGCCCTTCCAGCACCTGTACGAGCCGGCTCGCAAGAGCCTCCACAAGCACATCAGCGATCTCGCTCACCGCCGCGTCGACGCCGCGCGCTCCCGCATCCGCGAGCGCGACCTCGCCACGTTCGCCGAGTACGACCTCTTCTACGGTCTCACCGGCATCGGCGCGTACTTGCTGCGCACCGATCCTGACGGGCCGGCGCTTCGGCGCCTTCTTGAGTACCTTGTCGCCCTGACCCGCCCGCTCGCCCCAGGTGGCCTCGGACTGCCGGGTTGGTGGGTCCGCCACGACCCCGCCCGCGGTGAATCCGCCCACTTCCCCGGCGGACACGGCAACTTCGGCGCCGCCCACGGCATCACCGGCCCGCTCCTTCTCCTAGCCCAGGCCATGCGCCGGAACATCACCGTCCGTGGCCACCGCGACGCCATCTGGACCATCTGCGAGCATCTGGACACCTGGTGCCAGCATGGACCCGCCGGCCCCTGGTGGCCCGAGCACATCTCGCGCCGCGACCTCGAGCGCGCACACCCCCACCACGACACCCCCGCCCGGCCCAGCTGGTGCTACGGCACCACCGGCATCGCACGGGCCGGGCAACTCGCCGGGCTCGCCCTGCGCGCTCCCGAGGTCCAGGGCTTTTACGAAGATGCCTTGCACCGGGCCCTGACCGACCCCGCGCAACTCGCCCAAGTCATCGACACCAGCCTCTGCCACGGCTGGGGAGGCATTTACCAGACCGCCGTCCGTGCAGCCGCCGATGCCCGCGACGCCCGACTTCAGGCCCTTCCTAGCCGCCTCGGCGACATGCTCGCCGCGCAGGCCCGGCCCGGCGGTCTCCCGACAACCGGGCTAATCAATGGAGACGCCGGCACCGCGCTCGCCCTCACGACCTTCGCCTCGCAACAGGCCCCGACGACCGGATGGGACGCATGTCTCTTGATCGACTGATTCAGCCGGAGCCGGATCCCGTACCCCGCGCGATCCTCACTGTCCTCGGCGGCCGCCTACCGCTCGCCCAGGCCGCCCGGCAGTACGGCATCGACGAGATGACCCTGTCCGACGCTGTCGCGGTCTACGACCAAGCCGGCAGACAGGCCCTCGCCCGACCCACCGCCACGGACGACTGGTGGCAGGCGTACCTCCACTTCGCGTACTGGACCAGCGCCGACCACGCCTTCACCACGCACGTCCTGCCCCTGCTGCACGCCGCAGAATCCGCGAGCCTCATCAGCGGCTGGTGGTACACCAGGAAGCACCCCTGCTGGCGACTGCGTCTCCGCCTCCAGCCGGGTGCCGGCGCTGAGCTACGCACCGCAGAGGGGGAGGACCGACTCGGCCTGCACCGCCTCGTGACCGACGGGCACCTGCTGCGGTGGTGGCCCGGCATCTACGAACCGGAAACCGCCGCCTTCGGCGGCCCCGTCAGCATGGCCGCCGCACACGCCCTGTTCATCACCGACAGCCAGGAAGCACAGCGCTTGCGACTGCGCCGGAACCTGACCGTGGGCCCACGAGAACTGTCCGTCCTCCTGTGCACCCTCATGATGCGTGCGGCCGGACTGGAGTGGTACGAGCAAGGCGACGTCTGGCACCACGTCATCACGAACGAGCACCGCTCGGCCGTCAACGACGTCCCCCCAGACCACCTCCACGCGCGCGCCGAGGAAATCAGGCCCCTGCTCCTCGCCGACAGCGACGCCATGCTCCGCCCTGACGGGCCGCTGGATCCCTTCGCAGAGTGGGTCACCGCGTTCCGCAGCACAGGGCAGATACTCGGCCGCGCCGTCGAGGAAGGCACGCTCGATCGCGGGCTGAGGCAAGTGCTCAGCTACCACGTGATTTTCCACTGGAACCGACTCGGGCTGTCCATGCGCGGGCAGAGCATTCTGGCCTCGGCCGCCCGAATGGCGATCTTTCACGACGCGCACAGTGTACGCAGTTGACGTGACTGAATGGGATCGCTGCCGTGTCTCCCACACCGTTTAGCGACCTGGGGTGAGTCGGCCCAGTGGGGGCAGGAGGCTGTCGCCAGGCCAGAAAGGCCGCTCGGTGGCGAGGCTGTTCAGGAACAGGCTGACCTTGTCCAGGGCCGCAGCGCGTTCGGCGGGGCCGTAGGTGACGAGGTCGTCGGCTGCGGTGTCGTGGACGCGTAGCTGGCCGTGTGGCCCGGTGCAGAGCAGGGCGCGTGGGATTTCGGGCAGGCCGAGGCTGAGGGCGTCGCACCGGCCTGTGTGGACGAGCTGGATCAGGTCGGTGGTGACGCCTTCCCAGTCGCCGATGCTGGGCCAGGCGGCGCCTCCGTTGAGTTCGTGGGTGAGGGTGGCCAGGGGGATGATCTCGCCCGGCTGGCGTCCCCGGGTGAGTAAGTCGTGGATCTTCACGCCGTCGGGCTGGCGTACGTGCGGGTGCAGCAGTGAGTCCGCGGCCACCACGGTGGTGTTGATCTCGCGGGCGTCGGGGCCGGGGTAGTACGGCTCATGGGCGAAGAGCAGGTAGACGTCGCCGGTGCGGGCAGCCGGGCCGAACTCGGACTCGGGCATGGGATCAGTTCCCTTCAGCGGTGGTGTGTGCGGCGTGGAGTGCTGGTGGGCCGTTCCTTCAGCGGCCGGTGAGAGGGCTTGCCTCTGGATGGGTGGTGGAGGTGGACGCGCAGGTGGTGCATCGGCCGTCGCTGTGGGGGTGTGCGCGCCGGGGTGTGGGGCCAGGGCATGTGCGGCAGGGCGGCCAGTTGAGGCAGGCCGGGCAGAGGTCTTCGCCTGGTGCGGTGCCGGGAACGCCGCAGCCGGCGCATTCGACCAGGGCCCGGTAAGCGAGTGCTTCGGACACGGTGCGTGCGGCGGCCAAGGTGCTCGAGTGCTCCCCCACCGGGTCACCTGCCGGGGTGGCGTGAGGTTCGGCCACAGTGGCCGGTGGTGGGTACGCCTGTGCGGCACGGAGCCTGGCGGCGATGATCGCGCCGACCGTGGTGCGGATCGGGCTCGGCAAAGGGCGAGCGCTGATGACGTGGTTGAGCTGCTCGCGCGTCCAGCCGGCCTTCAGCATCGCGGACACGGCTGTGCCCTGATCCGCCAGTGCGCGGCCGGTCAGCAGGAGTTCGGGACGCTGGGTGCCGATCTGAAGCAGCAGGCGCACTCCGGGTGTGAGGTCCGTCGCCGCCGGCACGGTCCGCAGTGGCGGTGCTTGATGCCGTGATCGTGCGGGGCGGGCGACGGGAGGGAGGGGTCTGGTCTTCTGCTGAGTGGTCTTCTTTCTGTTGGTGTTCTTAAGGGCCCGGTCAGCCAACGTAGGGTCATCCACGCGTGGAGAACCCGACTCTGGCTGTGACCTGCTGGATTGCAGAGCGGGCAGGTCGGTGATGACATAGGCGGCGGCGCCCAGAGTGCCGTCCGGGCCGCGTTCGCGTTCCCTCACGAGGAAGCCGTGGCTCTGCAGTTCCTTCAGACCGCTTCTCACGGCGGATTCGCCGTCCCTGCCCGCACGGGCGATATCGGTGACGCTCATGCGCCAGCCCTCCCGGTGCGTGGAGAGCAAGCCGAACAACCCCTTGGCCTTGAAACTCAATGTGCCATCGCGGAACAAGGCGTTGGCGATCTGAGTGAACTGATCGGCTGCCATCACCCCGCGGCGGATCCCCGCCCGCCCCCCGTCAGCGTGACCGGCAGGCGAGGGTGCGGCCTGAGGGCTGGCCTCGGCCGCCGGTGCAAGGTGCAGCGTGGCGGGACGGTCGGTGATGCAGTAGATGATCTCGCCGAGGGTTCCGTCGGGGCGCCGCAGAAGTTCCCGGATCAGATACCGGTGCCTCTCCAGCTCTTGCAGGCCGGTGCGGACCGCTTCACGCCCGTCCGGACCCACACGCACCAGGTCAGCGACTGTCACCTGCCAGCCGCTGCGGTGTGTGCTGCTGTAACCGAAGATCCCCTTCGCCTTGAACGACAACCGCCCATCGCGAAACAGCGCATTGGCCACCTGCGTGAACTGATCCGCGCTCATGACGCCGCGGCGGATCCCCGCCCCGAAGCGGCTCACCGCTGCTCCTGCGACGATGACCGCCTACGCCGGGCACACCGGCGCACCCGGCCGGCCAAGGCGAGGCTGCTGCTGCACAATCGGCAGATGCGTAGGGGTGCCATGCCCACAGCCCAACCGCCTCCCCTGACCAAGTCGGCAGCCATCGCTCCCGACCACGGATCACGATCGGGCAACACCGTCAACACGCCGGCGTGGTCGCTCGCGTGGTCGGGTTCGGCCACGCACCCAGTCGGTGCGGCGCGTACGCGATACGCGGGACGAACGACGAGAGCGCAAGGTCTGCGCAGTCGCTTGCCTGCGGGAAGGCTGCGCAACCCGACCGAGGGCGTCTCTACTGCGCAGGTTCGTACGCCAACTGCACAGGCTCCATCGCGGCACGAGGGCCACGCAGCGTGCGCAGCCGCCTGCAGGTCACATGCCGCGCTCCAAGGCTGAGAACCCGGTCTGACGCACAGGTAAGCCGTGGTCGGCACGCCCGCGCCCCGTGGTCGGACTCATGGTCGGGCTGTCCACCACTGTGACCACGAATGCCGTATCCGCATCGTGATCGTGGTCGGGGCCTCGTGGTCGGTGGTCAGGTCGGGATCGGCCGCTTATGTCGAGGGCGCAAGCGTCCGTTCTGACCTGGGAGTTCGACCATGTCCCCTGGCAAGCCGGTTTCGCGCAGCGAGGCCGTTGCTCCGATGGCGGCAGGCGCCCGGCTGGAGGCGATGCGGCGCCGGGTGCGCGTGTCACGCCTGGCGGTGTGGACCGTCATCGCGGCCGGCCCGATCGCCCTCGGCGTCACCCTCACCTCCACCCCGACCACGGTCGAGGCGGCGTCCTCGACTAAGCCGACTGCCGCACCCACCACGACGGTGGCAGCCGACCCGGCCGGCTATGCGCAGCTGTTCCTCCACACGTGGCTGCGCAGCAGCACCAAGGACGAGGCAAGTGCGCAAGCCCGGCATGCGCAGTCGATGGCGCCCGGCGTCGATCTGCCCGAGCCAGCCGCCGGTGCGCAGGCGGCACCGGAGGTGGTGACGGCGGTGCGCACTGCGCAGCGTGCGTATGGAGTGTGGTCGGTGACGGTGGCTGTGCAGTACGCCGACGCTTCGGTGCTCCATTACGCCGTGCCGGTGGCCACCGATCGCACGGGCGCCTCGTTCACGGTGACCGGGGCACCGGGCGTGGTGGCCGGGCCGGCCCGGACGGAGGTGCCGACATCGCCGTACCGGGTGAGCGTGCCGGAGGGTGATCTGTCCGCTGCCGTCGGGGAGTTCCTCGCTGCCTACCTCACCGGTGCCGGAGAGGTGGACCGGTACCTCGCACCCGGCGTGAAGCTGCTCCCGGTCTCTCCGGTTCCCTACCGGGCGGTCACAGTGCGGCAGATCTCCGCCGTCGAGGAAGCGGCGGCCGCGGTGACCGTGCCGGCCGATGGCACCAAGGCCCGCGTCCTGGCGCAGGTGAAAGCCCACGGTGAGGACGGCCGATGGCCTCTGGCCTACGAATTCACCCTCGCGGCCCGCTCAGGCAGGTGGGAGATCACCGCGCTGGGCACGGGAGCCGCAACGGCGGGAGGTGCCCGGTGAACACGGTGCATCACACGGTCCTGGCCGGTCAGCTGGACGACCTGGGCGACTCGTGGATCAGCATGTTCCAGGACTGGGCCACCAAAGGGCTGCAGGCCGGTCTGCTCGTCCTGGTCGTCGTGATCATGATCCAGAAGTTCAGCCTCAAGGCCGGCATCGGCGCCCTGCTGTTGATGATCATCGCACTGGGGTTGTACAACTCCCGCGAGGACCTCTCGAGCATGTTCGAGGACGAGGTCAACAACCCCGCTAAGGGCGCACCCGTCGTCCCTGGCATCGTCCACGGCGCTGGTCCGGGAGCGCGCGCCCACTCTGCCGGCACGGGAGCCACGCTGTGACCGCCGCCTCCACTGCCGGGCGGGTGGGGCGCTTCTACACCGCCGCCCGGCGTCATCCCTGGGTCCTCGGCAAAATCGCCGACTGGAAGATCCCGCTCGGCCCCTACACGCCCGCCCAGATCGCGGTCGGCGTCGGCGGCGGCTTCACTCTGATCAAGTCCATCAGCTGGTGGTCATGGATGGGGCCGATCCCGATCGCGGCCTGGCTGCTGGCGATCTGGGCGGTCCGGCGCCCCAGGATCGGTGGCCGTGCCCCGATGCAGGCGGCGCTGGGGTGGACACTGCTCGTGGGGCAGCCCCAGGGCGGGCGCATCGCAGGGCGGGCCGCCCGTGACCGCACTGCCCGCCCGCTGCTCGGCGGCTTCATGATCGAGGAACCACCCGGTCCCGGCGGCGCCACCGAGAGATCCGGGGCAGCGAAGCGGCGCACCCGCCGGGCACCGTCCGCCGGCGCGGCCACGGCCCACGCCGGCCCGGCCGCGCCCCACTCGTCCGCAGGCCACCGCAGGCAGGCAGCGTCTGTCGGGTCGGTGGGGCCGGTGTCGGGAGTCCATGCGCTGCTCGCGCTCGCCGAGCAAGGCGGTGGACGGTGAAGGTTCCGATCCGTCACATCGCCGGGCACCTCATCTGGTCGACGCACGGCAGCGTGTGGGCCGTTTACCGCCTGCACCCGGTACCGGATGACGCCTCAGGACAACACCAGGAGACCGTCTCGGGCACCTACGCGCCCGTCCAAGTACGTGACGAGCAACTCGCCAAGATCACACATTTGGTCCGGTCCTTGTCTGGGGCGCCGCGGTTGTTCGGGTTGTGCGCACAGGTCGATCCCGGCGAGATCGCCCTGCGCATGATCGAAGGCGTCGAGCCGGCCGACACCACTCCGCAGTCGGGTCCGCACCCGTGGGTGGAGAACGTCGAGGCGACTCTTGACCTGCTGGAGGGCGAGGAGATGCACCGCCGCACCCTGTGGCTGGCGGTTCCCCTGCACACCGAGACCGCCGACCTTAAGGTGTCGGCGCTTCTGGGCGCAGCATGGGTCGAGGTGGCGTCATCGCTGGGGATGCGGCCGGCGCCGGTGGCCCGGCGGGAGGTGACCGCCTACCGCGAGCAGGCCTCCCGTGTGGAGGCCGCACTCGCCGGTGGCATCGCCTTTCGTCCCGCCCGTCCGGCGGAGATCGTGTGGATGATCCAGCACGCCCTCCACCGCGGCCTGGTCGAACCGCTGCTGACCGAGGCCGAAACCAGCGGCCTGTACGGGGGGCAGCTGCAGAAGGGGGTGCTGCGTTCGCCCAGCTATGCCGACCTGGGCCAGGTGCGTCTGCAGGAAGGCGGTATCGACCCTGACCTCGACGACACAGGCGAGCTCAACCCCGCAGGATCTGTCACCCGGTCGGGGCGCACGGCCTGGTGGCGCCTTGGGACCGGCTCGCCGCTGGGGCGGCGCTGGCTGCAGGTCGAATCCGAGACCGGCGTCGGCTACCAGGCGCAGCTCGCGCTGGCCGAGTGCCCGCCCGCCGTCGCCCAGGATGCCGCTGATCTGTTCGCGCAGCTGG
Organism: Streptomyces sp. NPDC015242; assembly: GCF_043079125.1. Classification (NCBI taxonomy): domain Bacteria; kingdom Bacillati; phylum Actinomycetota; class Actinomycetes; order Kitasatosporales; family Streptomycetaceae; genus Streptomyces; species Streptomyces sp. NPDC015242. The sequence goes on from NZ_JBIBUF010000015.1 coordinate 67,761, forward strand.
AGATGCTGGACTTCCCCGTCGACTACACCATCGACCTCACCCTCGTGCCCGCGGAGAAGGCGCGCGAGCAGGTGCGGCGCAAGAAGAACGAACTCATCGACCAGGCCGACCAGTACGACGCCCGCCCCACCGGCATGCCCGCCTCGCTGACGGAGGCCGCCCGCGATTTGGGCGAGCTGGACGCCCGCCTTGCGCGCACGTCGGTCGAAGTCGAGGTGCAGTCCGTCACCGTCCTGACCGTGTGGGGGCCGACCGCCGCCCTGTGTGATTCCCGGGCCCGGGCGCTCGCAGCGCTGCTCGGGGGCGCGGACTACCGGGCCGTGCGCCCGGCCGGCCTGCAGCAGGCCCTGTTCTTCCTGGGCCTGCCCGGCACCACTCGCAACGGTGTGGTGCGGGAGTTCACCCAGCACCAGATCTCCGAGGACTGGGCGTTGGGCGGGGCCTTCACCGCCTCGGAGGTCGGCGACCCGAACGGCATGTTCCTGGGCATCGACCTCGACTGCGGCACCACCCGCCCCGTGATGATCAACGTCGCGGACGCGCCCAAGGTCGACGCCTCCGCCTCCATGGGCATCGTCGGGGACCTGGGCGCGGGCAAGAGCGTGCTGCAAAAGCTCATCGCGGAGGCGGTGTGGGCGCGCGGCGGCTGCGCGATCTGCATCGACCGCACCCCTATGCGCGAGTGGGCGAGTTTCGCACGCACCGCGGCACAGGGCCGCGTCCAGATCATCGACGCCGCGCAGGCCGAGGTGTCCATCGACCCCTTGCGGATGTTCGAAGGCCCCGAAGGCCGCCACTACGCCCTGTCCTACCTGACCCTGCAGCTCGGCATCGGCCCGATGAGCACCAGCGGCGAGGTGCTGCACCACGCCGTCGAGCAGGCCGCCGCCGGCGACCGGCCGTCCATGCACCGCGTGCTGGAGATCCTTCAGCAGATGGCCACGAGCGAGGTGGGAAAGCGGCAGGACGCGGCCGCCGCCCTCGCCGGCCTCATCCGCGTCGTGGCCACCAACCCCCTGGCCCGGATGGTGTTCGACCCCACGCTGCCGCCCGTGCAGCTGGACGCCTCCAGCGCCCGCGACATGATCGTGATCACGACAGCCGGACTGAAACTTCCCCCCAAGGCGGCCTTCGGCAATCCCGAGGTCCTGCACCAGCAGCCGCTGGAGGCGCTGATCGGGCGCGCCGCGCTCTACCTGATCGCCGCACTCGCACGGCAGACCGCATTCGAGGACCCCGAACGGTTCACCGCACTCGTGCTGGACGAGCTGTACTGGCTCACCTCGTCGGCCGAGGGCACCGCGCTGGTTCATGAAATCCTCCACGACGGCCGCAAGCACGGCGCCGGCCTGATCGCCGGATCCCACGACGCCGAAGAACTCGGCCCCGACCGCGGCCTGATGGCCTATCGGGCGCTCGCCCGCACCACCGACCGCGCACGGGCCCGGCGCGGCCTGGAGTTCGTAGGCCTTGATCCGAGCGACCCGCAGTTGCTGCGGCTGGTGACCACAGGCCTTTCTCCCGTCGGCCACGCAGGCCGGGAGGGCGAATTCCTGCTGACGTGCCCGCGGCAGAACACCGGCCGCGTCAAGGTCCTCATCCCCCGCATCGGGCGGATCACCACGTCCATCACCACCACACCGGGACGCCACACCAGCACTGAGGCGCCCTCCGCGCCGGAGCCGCCTGCCAGCGACACGGCTGCGCCTCGTTCGAAGGAACACCACTGATGGTCTCTTCCGTCCGGGATCGCTTACGACGCCGTGCTGCGGCCGCGGGTGTCCTCACCGTGATCGCCGCCTGTGCGGGCCTGCTCGTCCTGACCGCCGGCAGGGGTGTGCCTGAATCCTGGTGGCCCCGCACGGGGCAGGCCTTCGCCGCTCAGCCCCGGCCCGCGGATCAGAAGCGGTGCGAGCCCGCCATCGGCCTCGGCGAGGCCCCCTGCAGGCGCGACAGAAAGGCGGTCGTGGCAGCCGAGCAGCCGGGCTGGACCAGCGCGGCGTGGGGGCTGGTGACCACCGGCGCGGGCCTGACCGCTCTCCTGGTGTGGCGGTGCAGCACGGCCGAGGCAAGGCGGTACTGACATGATCCGCCCAGAGGGCGCGACCCTCCGCTCGGCCGGCCTGGTGGTGCTGTTCACCGGCGTCTTCCTCGTGGTGAACAGCCAGGTCGTGTATGCGGCGAGCAGCAACAGCGACAGTGGTGATCTTCTCGCCCCGTTGAATATCACCTCCTCCGAGGGGGTGGCGATCAACGGCTATGAGCTGAACGCGCAGGGCGGCTCCATCGTGTCGTTCAAGACGCAGTCTCTGGCCTTCGTCCTGTCCGGGTTGTTCACCCTCATCCGGCTGCTGGTCGGGCTGGCCGGTTGGGCCGTCGAGGTCGCCTTCCGCTTCCCGCTGCTGAAGATTCTCACCAGCCCGGCGCAGAAGGTGGCCGACGCTTAGACGCCGTTTCTTATGGCGTGATCGCTCGTTGATCGGTGCATGACGGATCTCGTTGAGCGGTTGGTGCCGGACGAGTTGTGGGTCTTGTTCA
>NZ_JBIBUF010000016.1:0-51018 GCF_043079125.1 Streptomyces sp. NPDC015242
GATCGCTACGACACCGAACGCGGTCCACCCTCCGTAGAAGACCGCTGCGACCAGGCCGAGCGCGGTGACCGCGAACGACCACCCGAAGGTTTTCAGAACCACTGGCTACCCAATCGTGTGTTGGGGGTCCCCCCCAGACGGAGTCTGGGGGAGGCACTCCCCCGCGCCGTACCCGGCTTTACGAACTTTTGAAGCCGAAGTCTAGTCGGGCTCCCTCCGACCCCCAGGGGGCCCCGCGTTTTGCTCATAACGCGTTACGAGACGTTGACCCCGAAGTCCAGGGCGATGCCACGCAGACCGGACGCGTACCCCTGCCCCACGGCCCTGAACTTCCACTCGCCCTGGTAGCGGTAGACCTCACCGAAGATCATCGCGGTCTCCGTGGAGGCGTCCTCGCTGAGGTCGTAGCGGGCGAGCTCCTGGCCGTCGGCCTGGTTCACGACCCGGATGAACGCGTTGCTGACCTGGCCGAAGGTCTGGCCCCGCTCGTCGGCCATGTGGATGGAGACGGGAAACACGATCTTGTCGCACTGGGGCGGCACCTTGGAGAGGTCGATCAGCAGCGACTCGTCGTCGCCGTCGCCCTCGCCGGTGAGGTTGTCACCCGTGTGCTCGACCGAGCCGTCCGGGCTCTTGAGCTGGTTGTAGAAGACGAACCACTCGTCCCCGAGCACCCGGCCGCCGCTGCACATCAGCGCGCTGGCGTCGAGGTCGAACGGGGCTCCGGTGGTGGAGCGCGCGTCCCAGCCGAGCCCGATCATCACCTGAGTGAGGTTCGGTGCGGCCTTGGACAGGGAGACGTTGCCCCCTTTGGCAAGCGTGACGCCCATGCTGATGTCCCTCCCCGATGGTGTTACTGAGGTGGTCCTGCACGTCCGGCGCCGCACGTAAACCGTGCGGCGCCGGACAGAAAGGACCCGGGGCCCCTCGCGGGGGCCCGTCAGGTGGCTCAGACGTTCACGCCGAAGTCCTGCGCGATGCCGCGCAGGCCCGAGGCGTAGCCCTGGCCGATGGCGCGGAACTTCCACTCCGCGCCGTGCCGGTAGAGCTCACCGAAGACCATGGCGGTCTCCGTGGAGGCGTCCTCGCTCAGGTCGTACCGGGCGATCTCGGCGCCGCCGGCCTGGTTGACGACGCGGATGAACGCGTTGCGCACCTGGCCGAAGGACTGCTGGCGGGTCTCGGCGTCGTAGATCGAGACCGGGAAGACGATCTTCTCGACGTCGGCCGGGACGCCGGCGAGGTCGACCTTGATCTGCTCGTCGTCGCCCTCGCCCTCACCGGTGAGGTTGTCACCGGTGTGCTCGACCGAGCCGTCCGGGCTCTTGAGGTTGTTGAAGAAGACGAAGTGCGCGTCGCTGGCGACCTTGCCGGAGCTGTTCAGCAGCAGCGCGCTGGCGTCCAGGTCGAAGTCGGTGCCGGTCGTGGTGCGCACGTCCCACCCCAGACCGACGATGACCGCGGTCAGACCCGGCGCCTCCTTGGTCAGCGATACGTTGCCGCCCTTGCTGAGGCTGACTCCCACGAGTCCTCCATTGGTGTCAGGGGCGGGATGCCCCGTTGTGCTCGGATGTCGGATCAACGACTCGATCCTAGTGACGGGTTCCCGCACCCCGCAGGCCCTGGAGCCGACATTTCAGCGGGTGTCGAGCGCTTGGGGCCCGAGTGGCGTCACAGGGAGTCGAGCGCCTTCACGTAGTCGTTCAGGTCGCGCGCGTCCGGCAGGCCGTTGACGACGGTCCACCGCACGACGCCCTCCTTGTCGATGACGAAGGTGCCGCGCACGGCGCAGCCCTTGTCCTCGTCGAAGACGCCGTAGGCGCGCGAGACGTTGCCGTGCGGCCAGAAGTCGGACAGCAGCGGGTACTCCAGGCCCTCCTGCTCCGCGAAGACGCGCAGGGTGTGGATGGAGTCGTTGGAGACCGCGAGCAGCTGGGTGTCGCGGTCGGCGAACAGGGGCAGGTTGTCGCGCAGCTCGCACAGCTCGCCGGTGCACACGCCGGTGAAGGCGAAGGGGTAGAAGAGCAGCACCACGTTCCGCCGGCCGCGGAAGCCGGACAGCCGCACGGTCCTGCCGTGGTTGTCCCTGAGCTCGAAGTCCGGGGCCTTGTCGCCGGCCTGGATCGCCATCCTCGCGGGTGTCCCTTCGTGGAGCGGTGGAGCGGTTTCCGGTGGGACGACCACCCTACGCAGGGACCCGCGCAGGCCTGCGGGCGGGCCGACGCTGCCGGCCCGCCCCGTCCGTACGGTCCGTACGGCTAACGCTTGGACTTGGCTGCTTTGGGCGTCGCCAGGCGGCTCCCGCTCCAGTCCTTGCCGACGCTGACGCTCTTGGACGCCGTCAGGCCGGCGGTCGTGGCGGCTTCCGAGATGTCACTCGGCTCCACGTAACCCGAACGGCCGGTCTTCGGCGTGAGGAGCAGGATGGCACCGCCCTCTTCGATGTACGTGGTGGCATCGACCAGCGCATCCGTCAGGTCGCCGTCGTCGTCACGGAACCACAGCACAACGGCGTCGGCCACGTCGTCGTAGTCCTCGTCCACCAGGTCGCCCTCGACGATGCCCTCGATGGCCTCGCGGAGTTCCTGGTCCACGTCGTCGTCGTAGCCGATCTCCTGGACCACCTGCCCGGGCTGGAACCCCAGCCTGGCGGCAGGGTTCGTCCGCTCCTCCGCGTGGTCCGCGGTCGCGCTCACGGGTTGCCTCCTGATCATGTTTTGGGAAATATCTCAGCCACGCGCGTGCGCGAAGCATTGGCCGTAGTCCACACGGGCGGGGCGGATCGCGCAAGTACCCGGCCGTTCAGACCGCCGAAACGGTGACGATCCTGGCCGTGTCACCGCAACTTCAGGCACACCATCATGGCCCCTGGTGACGCACACCACACCTTTCTGCCCCGTTTGGGCGTTTGGGAATCGTCCGTGGGTACGAGACTCGAAGGTATTCGCCCCATACGTCACGGACCGATCGCACGCTCGGGTTACCGCTCGGTAGAGATGACGCGCGACGGCCGCGAGGTGGACCATGGGGAGCGGCGCAGCCCTCGGCGACGACGCCCAGCGACGACAGCGAAACAGCGGCCCTCGCACGGCCCTCCGACAGGTAAGGAACAGCGTGGCTTCCGCATCCGATCGCAACCCGATCATCATTGGCGGCCTTCCGAGTCAGGTTCCTGACTTCGACCCCGAAGAGACGCAGGAGTGGCTCGACTCCCTCGACGCCGCCGTCGACGAGCGCGGCCGGGAACGCGCCCGCTACCTGATGCTCCGGCTGATCGAGCGGGCCCGCGAGAAGCGCGTGGCCGTGCCGGAGATGCGCAGCACGGACTACGTCAACACCATCCCCACCAAGAGCGAGCCGTTCTTCCCGGGCAACGAGGAGATCGAGCGCAAGATCCTCAACGCGACCCGCTGGAACGCGGCCGTGATGGTGTCGCGCGCCCAGCGTCCGGGCATCGGCGTCGGCGGCCACATCGCCACGTTCGCCTCCTCCGCCTCCCTGTACGACGTCGGCTTCAACCACTTCTTCCGCGGCAAGGACGAGGGCGACGGCGGCGACCAGGTCTTCTTCCAGGGCCACGCCTCCCCCGGCATCTACGCCCGCGCCTTCCTGCTGGACCGGCTCAGCGAGCGGCACCTGGACGGCTTCCGCCAGGAGAAGTCCAAGGCGCCGTACGCGCTGTCGTCGTACCCGCACCCGCGGTCGATGCCGGACTTCTGGGAGTTCCCGACGGTGTCGATGGGCCTCGGCCCGATCGGTGCGATCTACCAGGCCCGGATGAACCGGTACATGGAGGCGCGCGGGATCGCCGACACCTCCAAGTCGCACGTCTGGGCGTTCCTCGGCGACGGCGAGATGGACGAGCCGGAGTCGCTGGGCCAGCTGTCCATCGCCGCCCGCGAGGGCCTGGACAACCTCACGTTCGTGGTCAACTGCAACCTGCAGCGCCTGGACGGCCCGGTGCGCGGCAACGGGAAGATCATCCAGGAGCTGGAGTCGATCTTCCGCGGCGCCGGCTGGAACGTGATCAAGCTGGTCTGGGACCGCACCTGGGACCCGCTGCTCGCGCAGGACCGCGACGGCGTGCTGGTCAACAAGATGAACACCACGCCGGACGGGCAGTTCCAGACGTACGCCACGGAGACCGGCGCGTACATCCGCGACCACTTCTTCGGCGACGACCACCGGCTGCGCGCCATGGTCGAGAACATGACCGACGACCAGATCCTGCACCTGGGGCGCGGCGGTCACGACCACCGCAAGATCTTCGCGGCGTACAAGGCGGCCGTCGAGCACAAGGGCCAGCCGACGGTCATCCTGGCCAAGACGATCAAGGGCTGGACGCTGGGCCCGAACTTCGAGGGCCGCAACGCCACACACCAGATGAAGAAGCTGACGGTTGACGACCTCAAGCGCTTCCGCGACCGTCTGCACCTGCCGATCCCGGACAAGGAGCTGGAGTCCGGCGTGCCGCCGTACTACCACCCGGGCCGGGACTCGGAGGAGATCCAGTACATGCACGACCGCCGCAGGAGCCTCGGCGGTTACGTCCCCACCCGCGTCGTCCGCTCCGAGCCGCTGCCGCTGCCGGAGGAGAAGACGTACGCGACCGTGAAGAAGGGCTCGGGTCACCAGTCCATCGCGACGACCATGGCCTTCGTCCGGCTCCTGAAAGACCTCATGCGGGACAAGGAGATCGGCAAGCGGTTCGTGCTGATCGCGCCGGACGAGTACCGCACGTTCGGCATGGACTCGTTCTTCCCGAGCGCGAAGATTTACAACCCGCTCGGGCAGCAGTACGAGTCGGTCGACCGCGAGCTGCTGCTGGCGTACAAGGAGTCGCCGAACGGCCAGATGCTGCACGACGGCATCTCGGAGGCGGGCTGCACGGCCTCGCTGATCGCCGCCGGCTCGGCCTACGCCACGCACGGCGAGCCGCTGATCCCGGTCTACGTCTTCTACTCGATGTTCGGCTTCCAGCGCACCGGCGACCAGTTCTGGCAGATGGCCGACCAGCTGGCGCGCGGTTTCGTCCTGGGCGCGACCGCCGGCCGCACGACCCTGACCGGTGAGGGCCTGCAGCACGCGGACGGCCACTCGCAGCTGCTGGCCTCGACGAACCCGGGCTGTGTGGCGTACGACCCGGCGTTCGGCTTCGAGATCGCGCACATCGTCAAGGACGGGCTGCGCAGGATGTACGGCAGCTCGCCCGAGCACCCGCACGGCGAGGACGTCTTCTACTACCTGACCGTCTACAACGAGCCCATCCAGCACCCGGCCGAGCCCGAGAACGTGGACGTCGAGGGCATCCTCAAGGGCCTGTACCGCTTCAGCGAGGGCACCGCCGGGCAGACCCCGGCGCAGATCCTGGCCTCCGGTGTCGCGCTGCCCTGGGCGATCGAGGCCCAGAGGATCCTGGCCGACGAGTGGAACGTCCGGGCGGACGTCTGGTCGGCGACCTCCTGGAACGAGCTGCGGCGCGACGCCGTGGCCTGCGAGGAGCACAACCTGCTGCACCCGGAGGAGGAGCAGCGGGTGCCGTACGTGACGCGGAAGCTGGCGGACGCGCAGGGCCCGGTCGTGGCGGTCTCCGACTGGATGCGGTCGGTTCCGGACCAGATCGCGCGCTGGGTGCCGCAGCCGTACCAGTCGCTCGGCGCGGACGGCTTCGGCTTCGCCGACACCCGGGGCGCGGCCCGCCGCTTCTTCCACATCGACGCGCAGTCGGTCGTGGTGGCGGTGCTGACCGAGCTGGCCCGTGAGGGCAAGGTCGACCGGTCGGTGCTCAAGCAGGCGATCGACCGGTACCAGCTGCTCGACGTGTCGGCGGCGGACCCGGGGGCCGCGGGCGGCGACGCATAGCGGACAGACCCTGTCAAGGGGTGGTGAGCCTCACGGGTGCACCGTGGGCACACCACCCCTTCACGTTTTCTACGATGCGGCCATGCAGCAGCAGCCGGCCCGACTCCGTTGGGAACACCACACGCAGCGCCCCCTCTTCGGGCTGGCCCTGGCCTTCGCCGTCGCCTACGCGGTGCCGATCGTCCGGCCGGACGCCGGCGGGGAGGTGGTGCGCGTCTGCACGGCCGTCGAGTGGGTGGTGTGGGCGGCGTTCGCGCTGGACTACCTCGTCCGGCTCGCCCTGGCCGAGCGGCGGCTGCAGTTCGTCCGGACGCACTGGCTGGACCTGGGGGCGGTGCTGCTGCCGCTGCTGCAGCCGATGCGGCTGCTGCGGCTGGTGTCCACGCTGCTGCTGGTCGGCCAGCGGGCGCGGATGGCCTCCCAGATACGGCTCACCACGTACGTCGCGGGCGCCGTGGTCGGTCTGATGATGTTCGGCTCGCTGGCCGTGCTCTCGGTGGAACGGGACTCGCCCGACGGGAACATCCGGACGCTGGGTGACGCGGTCTGGTGGTCCTTCACCACGATGACGACCGTGGGCTACGGGGACCACGCGCCGACGACCGGGCTGGGGCGGATGCTCGCGGTCGGGCTGATGCTGTCCGGGATCGCCCTGCTGGGTGTGGTGACGGCGAACATCGCCGCCTGGTTCATCGCCCGGTTCGAGAAGGACGACGTCGAGGAGCGGCGGCAGACCGAGGCCATACGCGAGCTGACGGAGGAGGTCCGGGCGCTGCGCGGCGAACTGGCGGCGCTGAAGGGGACGTCGGTGGAGTGACAGGAAGGAGGCCCCCGGCGCGGTCGCCGAAGGCCTTCCCTCACGTCCCCGGACGGGGCGGCACGTCAGAACAGCATGCCGTTGCCCGGAGTCGCCGCTCCCGCCAGCCAGACCAGGGCCAGGAGCGTGTCGATGGCGCCCAGGACGAGGGCGACCACGGCCGTGACCGGCCGGGAGCCCGCCCAGCTGCGGCCCATCGCGAGCCAGCCGCAGACGATCGCCACGGGGCCGAGGATGATCCCCAGCACGAAGAAGCCGGCGACCGCGCAGATGACTCCGATGATTCCGAGCGTCGCGCGATCCGGCCCGGTACGTGACCACGTCCGGCCACGTGAGCGGGGGTGCCTGCGCGTACCGTGTCCGAAGCTCGCCATCATCAACTCCCGTCAACCCTCAGTCGGTTGGGTTCGATGCGGGTACGGCATGGCGAGTACCCCGGATACGGCCCTCAATCCCGCTGCCTGCGCGCCACCCCCCTCCGGCGGCGCGCCGCAGCGTCCGTCCTCCATGCCCTGCGGAGGACTTGACCCACTGTGACCTGGGAGGGGGGCTGAAGGGGAGGGATCACCGGCCTCGTTCACCCTGATAGGCGAACTCGGCCGGGATCCGCGGCGGTCCGGTCAGATGTGCCCGACGCCCGCGCCGGCCTCGGCGTTCTCCCCGCGCTTGGTGAGGAACGCGACGAACACGGCGACGGCGGCCACGCCCGCCGCGGTCAGCGAGGCCAGGCTCATGCCGTCGATGAACGTGGTGTGCGCGACCTCGGTGATCTTCGCGGCGATCTGCTCGGGCGTGCCCGGGGGCACCGGGGCACTGCCCTGCTGGACGGCCAGCGCCGCCTGCTCGGACTGGGCCGGGGTGAGCGGGGGCAGCCCCGCCTCCGCCCAGTTGCCTGCCAGCTCGTTGTCGACCTTGGAGGCCATGACCGCGCCCAGCACGGCGGTGCCCAGGCTGCCGCCGATCTGCATGGCGGCCTGCTGGAGACCGCCGGCGACACCGGAGAGCTCCATCGGCGCGTTGCCCACGATGACCTCGGTGGCGCCGACCATGACGGGAGCGAGGCCGAGGCCGAGCAGGGCGAACCAGACGGACATCACACCGCTGCCCGTCTCCGCGTCCAGAGTGGACATGCCGTACATGGCGATGGCGGTGAAGGCCATGCCGCCGGCCAGCGGGATGCGCGGTCCGAACTTGGTGATCATCACGCCGGCGAGCGGCGAGCCGACGATCATCATGCCGGTGAGCGGCAGCAGGTGCAGACCGGCGTCGATCGGGCTCATTCCGTGCACGTTCTGCAGGTAGAACGTCACGAAGAACAGGCCGCCCATGAACGCGATGGCCATCAGGACCATGAGGACGACACCCGCCGACAGCGGGACGGAACGGAACAGCGCCAGCGGGATCAGCGGCTCCTTGACCTTCGTCTCCCAGAGGGCGAAGAGAACGAAGCCGACGACCGACGCGACGATGAACGACCAGGTCTTCAGATCGCCCCAGCCCCACTCCGGGGCCTTGATCAGAGCCCAGACGAGGCAGAACATGGCCGCGGACAGCAGGGCGATGCCGAGCAGGTCGAAGGAGCGCGGGGCGTTCTCGGCGCGGTGGTCGAGCAGGATCCACACACCCAGGACGACGGCGAGGACACCGACCGGCACGTTGATGAAGAACACCGACTGCCAGTTGACGTGCTCGACGAGCACACCGCCGAGGATCGGGCCGCCGGCGGTGGAGGCGCCGATGACCATGCCCCAGATGCCGATCGCCATGTTCAGCTTCTCGGCCGGGAAGGTGGCTCGCAGCAGGCCGAGCGCGGCCGGCATCAGCAGGGCGCCGAAGAGCCCCTGGAAGACGCGGAAGACGATGACCGCGGTGATGCCCTTGGACAGCCCGATGGCGGCGGAGGAGGCGGCGAAGCCCGCCACGCCGATGAGGAACGTCTGGCGGTGGCCGAACCGGTCACCGAGCTTGCCCGCGGTGATCAGGGAGACCGCGAGGGCGAGGAAGTAGGCGTTGGTGATCCATTGCAGATCCGACCAGGAGGCTCCCAGGTCCTTGCCGATCGCCGGGTTGGCTATGGCCACGATGGTGCCGTCGAGGGCCACCATCATGACCCCCACTGCGACGGTGATGAGGGTGAGCCAGGGGTGCCCCCGCAGCCCCTTGCCCGGCGTCGCGCCCGACGGCGTCGCCGGTGTGTCGCCCCCCGGCCCCGTCGTGTCGATGGTGGTCTGACTAGTCATACGTTCGAGGCTAGTGACAGTCACTGACAATTGACAAACCGATTCACTAGTCGGTAACTGACACGACATCTCCGTATAGCCTGAGCTGCGGAAACACCGCGGACGGAAGGAACGCCTTGAACCTGCGCGAACGGAAGAAGCAGCGCACCCGGGACGCCTTGCTGCGGGCCGCCCTGGAGCTGTTCGTCACGCGCGGATACGAGGAGACGACCGTCGACGACATCGCCGCCGCCGTCGACGTGTCGCAGCGCACCTTCTTCCGCTACTTCGCCGGCAAGGAGGAGACGGCGTTCTTCGTGCCGCGGCTCGCGGAGGCCCTCGTGGTCGACGCCGTACGGGCCCGACCGCCGGGCGAGGTGCCGCTGGAGGCGCTGCGCCGGGCCGTGGTGGAGAGCTGGGACACCATCCACGAGGCCGTAGCGGAGATCGTGCCGATCGACCTCCACATGCGCGTCTACCGGCTGATCGAGTCGACGCCCGCGCTGCTCGCCGCCCATCTGCGCCGGGCGGCGGAACTGGAGGAGCAGCTCGCCCGCATCGTCGCCGAGCGCGAGGGGCTCGACGTGGACGCGGACCCGCGGCCGCGGATCCTCGTCGCGGTGTTCGGCGGGGTGATCCGGGTCACCGAGCGGCTGTGGTCCGCCGGGGACGACCTCACCCTGGAGGGGCTGCGCGCCCTCACCACGGCCTACCTCGATCAGGTGGGGCCGGCGCTGGCCGGGAACTGGCGTACGGAGCCCTCCCCCTGACCCACACACCGAAACGTGATCCCGGTCACTTGGTTAACGCGAGACCCTCTCGTTCTCCTAGTGTGTCCTTTCAGTGACTTCCTTCGACACCTCCCCGCAACTGAACGTCTGGCGCGCACTGCTCGCTCTGGCCGTCGTCTTCGTGATGCTGGCGACCACCGGCTGGACGGCCCTGCGCAACGAGCGGGGCGACACACCGCTGCAGGCCTCGCTCTCCGCGTGGGAGCAGGGCCGGATCGCCGGGCATCGCCTGCCGGACCCGCAGTCCGGGCCGGTGAGGCTCGCCCGCTTCTTCGCCTCGCTCGGCGAGCGGGACCGCGCGAGCCTGGTCCGCACGTACCCCCTCGCGGTCGGCAACATGAACGGCGCTCCGGTCGAGCTGCGCTACCGCGCCAACCGGCTGGCCCTGGCGAAGGCGCGGGACGTCGAGCGGGAACGCATGCGCGACAAGCGCCTCACCCCGGCCGGACAGCACCAGGCCGGGCGCAGGATGCACCGCTTCGAGGACCTGCTGGAGAAGGGCCGCCGCATCCTGGCCTTCGACCCGGACGGCTCGGGCCGGGTCGCGGAGGTCTTCGGCGACCTGCGCCGGGCGGACCGGGTCTCGGTCGTCGTCCCCGGCGTCGACACCGACCTGCTCACCTTCCAGCGCACCCACCGCCCCTACGCGGCGCCCGTCGGCATGGCCAGGGCCCTGTACGCGGCCGAGCGGCAGGCGAGCCCCTCGACCCGTACGGCCGTGATCGCCTGGGCCGACTACACGGCGCCGAGCGGACTCGGCATCGACTCGGCGACCGCGATGCGCGCCGAGGACGGGGCCGTGCGGCTGGACTCGCTGGTGCGGGCCCTGCCCGGCGGCGCCCCGGTGTCGCTGTTCTGCCACAGCTACGGCTCCGTGGTCTGCGGGGTCGCGGCGCACCGCCTGCCGGACCGGGTGTCCGACATCGCGGTGGCCGGCAGTCCCGGCATGCGCGTCGAGAAGGCGGCCCACCTCGGCACCGGCGCCCGGGTGTGGGCGATGCGCGACGCCGACGACTGGATCCAGGACGTGCCGTACCTGGAGCTCGGCGGGCTGGGCCACGGCGCCGATCCGGTGTCCGCCGGGTTCGGGGCGCGGGTGCTGTCGGCGGCGGGTGCGAAGGGTCACGCCGGCTACTTCGAGCCGGGCACCGCAAGTCTGTTCAATTTCGCAGAGATCGGCGTCGGCGCATACCGCTCGGTGCACTGCGCGCACGAAGACGGCGTCTGCCGGACCGGTTTGTCCGGTGCGACGGCGGCCTGACGCGCGTAGCGGCGAAGAAACCGCGGTCTGCCCGGGAGGGGGACGGAGGGGCGCGTGCCGCATACGATGAGCCGCATGGGTGACGTACTGGCCGGATTTCATGCCGCCTGGGAGTTCGAGTCCGACTCCGTGCTCATCCGCTACGAACGGGGGATTCGAACACCCAAGCTCTTCCAGGCCCTCGGTGAACGGCGTGTGCCCCTCGACGCCATCGCCGGGGTGACGCTGACGCGGGGCAAGCGCGGCACGGTCGTGCTGCGCGTCGAACCGCGGCCCGGGGCGGACCCGCTGATGGAGGCGGCCGCCGGGCAGCTGAAGGAGAGCGGCGACCCCTACCGGCTGGTGCTGCCCGCCGAGCGGGAGGTGCTCGCGGAGTACTACGCCGACGAACTGCGGGGGCTGCTGGCCGAGTCGGGGCCCGTGGACCGCTTCCTCGTGGAGCCGCCGAAAGGGCCGCTGTCGTTCAAGGCCTACGACGGCAAGGCGTCCTTCGACGGGCGGACCGTGACCTTCCGCTGGTTCTGGACGGGGGCGTCGTCGGCGAAGTGGAAGGCCGGGGACCAGAGTTTCTCCGTCGGCGAGCTCAACGGGGTGGAGTGGCGCTCGCCGGAGGTTTTCGAGGGGCATCTGCGCCTGCTGCGGCGGGACGCCGGGGAGAGCGCGGCGCAGGCCGACCAGGACCCGGCCGCCGTGGTGTTCGGGCTGGGGTACGGGCCGGTGCACGAGTCGTTGCCGTTCGCCGCGGCGGTGCTGGCCGCGGTGCGGACGTCCAGTCCGGTGGCCGCCGTGCCGGCACCGCGGCGTGACCCCGCGGACATCGCCGAGCGGATCCGGCACCTGGGGGAGCTGCATCAGGCCGGGCTGGTGACCGATGAGGAGTTCTCCGTCAAGAAGGCGGAGTTGCTGGCGGAGCTCTAGCGTCCGCGGGGCACTGCGCGCCGGCGCGCGCGGGCCGTACGCGGCCGGTCGCGCAGTTCCCCGCGCCCCTTCAGGGCGTTTGGCTACTCCCGGCCCGCCGACGTGAACGCCATGTCCGCGTAGCGGTCGCCCGCCACCTGGGCCGCGATGCCGTCCAGCAGGTCCAGTTGCTCGTCCGTCAGGACGATCCGGGTCGCCGCCGTGTTCTCCTCGACCCGGGAGGGCTTGCGGGTGCCCGGGATCGGGACGACCGGCAGGTCCCGGAGCGTCGCCTGCTGGTGGACCCAGGCCAGGGCGATCTGGCCGAGGGAGGCGTCGTGGGTCTTCGCCACCGAGCGGATCAGTTCCAGCAGGGGCGCGTTGGCCGTGGCGTTGTCGCCCGTGAAGCGGGGCTGCCGGCGGCGGAAGTCGTCGGGTGACAGCTCCTCCGCCCGGGCGAAGGCGCCGGTCAGGAAGCCCCGGCCGAGCGGCGAGTACGCCACGAGGGCCACGCCCAGTTCACGGGCCGCCGGGACGACGTGCCGCTCGATGTCCCGGCTGAACAGCGACCACTCCGACTGCACGGCGGCGATGGGGTGCACGGCGTGCGCGGCGCGCAGCTCGTCGGCCGTGACCTCGCTCAGGCCGAGGTGCTTGACCTTGCCCTCGCGCACCAGGTCCGCCATCGTGCCGACGCTCTCCTCGATCGGCACGTTCACATCGCGCCGGTGCATGTAGTAGAGGTCGATGGCGTCGACGTCGAGGCGCTTCAGGCTCGCCTCGACGGCCTGGCGGATGTAGGGCGGGTCGTTGCGGACGACACGGCGCGTCGGGTCGTCCGGCGGGATGGACAGGGCGAACTTGGTCGCGATGACGACCTCGTCGCGGTGGGCCTTGAGGAACGGGGCCAGGAAGCGCTCGTTCTCGCCGGCGCCGTACGCGTCGGCCGTGTCGTAGAGGGTGACGCCCAGTTCGAGGGCCCGCTCCAGGGTGGCCCGGGAGGCGTCCGCGTCCGAGGGGCCGTAGGCGAAGCTCATGCCCATGCAGCCGAGGCCCTGGACGCCCACCTCGGGGCCGTCGTCGCCGAGCTGGGCCGTCGTGATCCTGCCGTCCGTCATCGGGACCTCTCCGACGCCAGGGCTCGCCCGGCGTCCGCGTAGAAACTGATCTTCCAGTCGAGCACCGCGAGCGTGCCGCGCAGTTCCTCGATGCGCGCGAGGACGTCCTCGCGGGTGGTCTGCAGCAGCTCGAAGCGCTCGGCGTAGGTGTGGTCGCCCTCGCGCACCAGCTCCGCGTACCGGACCATGTCCGCGACCGGCATGCCCGTCAGGCGGAGTTTGCCGACCAGGTCGAGCCAGTCGAGGTCGCGGTTGGTGTAGCGGCGCTGCCCCGTGTGGGAGCGGTCGATGTGCGGCATCAGGCCGATGCGCTCGTACCAGCGCAGGGTGTGCGCCGTGAGGCCGGTGAAAGCGACGACCTCGCTGATCGTGTAGCGGTCCTCGCCGTCCGGGCGCCGGTTCTGCCGCGGTGGGCCTGCGCAGGTGTCGGTCCTGGTCCCCGTGGTCTCCATCACCGTCATGGTCCCCACGCTAGAACCTTGGAGTGCGCTCCAAGCAAGCGGCGACGGCAAGAAATCGGCAGGACGTCCCGCGATCCGGCTGGTTAGCGTACGGAGTCATGATTCCGGTACGCCGTGCACTGCCCCAGGACGCCGAGGAAGTCCTGCGCCTGCGGCAGGTCATGATCGACGCGCTGTTCCCCGCCGACCCCTCCGTCGGCTGGCACGAGGAGTCCCTGCCCACACTCAGGGCCGAACTCGCGGACGAGGACGGGGACTTCGCGGCGTTCGTCGTGGACCACCCGGAGCGGCCGGGGGCACTGGCCTCGCTGGTGGCGGGCACGATCGACTACCGGATCGGCAGGGCGGGCGACCCCCGGGGCAGGGTCGGTTTCGTCTTCAGCGTCGCCACCGACCCCGGGGCGCGGCGCCGGGGTTACGCGCGGGCGTGCATGACGACGCTGCTGGAGTGGTTCCGCGAGCGCGGTGCCCGGCGCGTCCAGCTCACCGCCTCGGCGGAGGCCGCGCCGCTGTACGTCTCCCTCGGGTTCCGGCCCAAGCCGGACCCCTTGCTGGAGCTGACGCTGTGAGCGCATAGGCTCGATCGCATGTCGCTGAAGAGCCTCGCGCTGATCGAGAACTGGCCGGTTCCCACCGCCGCGGCGGGTGTCGTCCGGGCGGACGGCACCGTCCTGGGCACGCACGGCCCGGCCGGGCAGCGGTTCCCGCTGGCGTCGGTGACCAAGCCGCTGGCCGCCTACGCCGTGCTGGTCGCCTACGAGGAGGGTGCGATCGAGTTCGACGAGCCCGCCGGCCCGGCCGGGTCGACGGTCCGGCACCTGCTCGCCCACACCTCGGGTCTCGCCTTCGACGAGCACAAGGTCACGGCCCCGCCCGGGGAGCGGCGGCTGTACTCCAACGCCGGCTTCGAGCAGCTGGGCGACCATGTGGCGAAGGCGACCGACATTCCCTTCGCCGAGTACCTGCGCCAGGCCGTGCTGGAGCCGCTGGGCATGACCTCGACGACCCTGGAGGGCTCCCCGGCCAAGGACGCGGTCTCCACGGTGGAGGACCTGCTGCGGTTCGCGGCCGAGGTGCAGGCCCCGCGGCTGCTGGACCCCCGTACGGTCGCCGGGGCGATGAGCGTGCACTACCCGGGCACCAAGGGCGTCCTGCCGGGGTACGGGCACCAGAACCCCAACGACTGGGGGCTCGGCTTCGAGATCCGCGACTCCAAGTCCCCGCACTGGACGGGTTCCTCGTCCTCCCCGCGCACGTTCGGGCACTTCGGCCAGTCCGGCACGTTCCTGTGGATCGACCCCGACGCGGGGGTGGCGTGCGTGGCGCTGACGGACCGGGCGTTCGGGCCCTGGGCGATCGAGGCGTGGCCGCCCTTCACGGACGCGGTGCTGGCCGAGCTCTAGACGCGGCCCGGAGCTTCAGGCCATCTCCCAGACGAGCAGCTCGGCCCGCGTCACGGCGTCGGCCTCCAGCCCCTCGGCGCCGGTGATCCGGGCCGCGTCGCCGGCGCCCAGCTCCTCGCCGGCCAGGCGCACCCGGCCGCGTACGACGTGCACGTACGCGTACGCCGCGTCGGGCACCGCCGTCCGCTCCCCCGCCTGGAGCCGCCGTACGTGCAGCATCGCGCCGGCCTCCGGGACGGCGTAGGGCGTGGAGTCGGCGATGCCGCGGACGACCTCGTAGGACGGGTCGCCGCCGGGGTGCAGCGGGGCGAGCCACATCTGGAGGAAGGTCAGGGGCTCCGGCCCGTCGTTGCGCTCCACGTGCCGCACGCCGCCCGCCGAGCTGAGCCGCTGCACGTCGCCGTGGCGGACCACCGTCTCGTGCCCCGTGGAGTCGCGGTGCGTCAGCTCGCCCTCCACCACCCACGTCACGATCTCGGTGTGGCTGTGCGGGTGCTCGTCGAACCCGGCGCCGGGCGCGAGCCGCTCCTCGTTGCAGGCGAGCACCGCGCCGAAGCGGAGGTTGTCCGGGTCGTAGTGGGACCCGAAGGAGAAGGCGTGCCGGGTCTCGATTCCGGCCGCCGGGTCGCCGCCCTGGTAGCGCTCGCCGGCGCGCCGAATGTCCATCACGAGGACCACCGTAGACCCGGCGGCCCACCCTCCCGTCCGGATAAGGCAGTCTTGTCCCCGTGCCCGAACCCGAAACCAGCAAGAACGCAGCCGCAGCCCGTCCCGTCCACCCGCATGCCGCGACGCTGAAGCGACTGGAGAAGTCGTCCGGATCGCTCGCGGCGCAGGCCATCGCGCGGATGGACGAGACGCTGCCCTGGTACCGGGCGATGCCCCCGGAGAACCGTTCCTGGATCGGTCTGGTCGCGCAGGCGGGCATCGCCGCGTTCACCGAGTGGTTCCGGCGCCCGGACGCCCCCCAGGCCATCTCCACCGACGTGTTCGGCACCGCGCCGCGCGAGCTGACCCGGGCCATCACTCTGCGCCAGACCGTGGAGATGGTGCGCACCACCATCGAGGTGATGGAGTCCGCGATCGACGAGGTCGCGGCCCCCGGGGACGAGAGCATCCTGCGCGAGGCGCTGCTGGTGTACGCCCGCGAGATCGCCTTCGCCACCGCCCAGGTGTACGCGCAGGCCGCCGAGGCACGCGGTGCCTGGGACGCCCGGCTGGAGTCCCTGGTGGTCAACGCCGTGCTGAGCGGCGAGGCCGACGAGGGCGCCGTCTCCCGGGCCGCCGCCCTCGGCTGGAACTCGCCCGAGCACGTCTGCGTGGTGCTCGGCACGGCGCCCGACGGGGACAGCGAGCTGACCGTGGAGGCCATACGGCGGGCGGCCCGGCACGCCAAGCTCCAGGTGCTGACCGGGGTGCTCGGCGACCGGCTGGTCGTGATCGCGGGCGGCAGCGACAATCCGCTGGCCGTCGCCAAGTCGCTGATCGGCCCGTTCGCCGCCGGGCCGGTCGTGGCCGGTCCGGTGGTGGCCGACCTGCAGGCCGCGACCCGGTCCGCGCAGGCCGCCGCCGCGGGTCTGAAGGCGTGTTCCGCCTGGCAGGACGCCCCGCGCCCGGTGCTGGCCGACGACCTGCTCCCGGAGCGGGCGATCGCCGGTGACCCCTCGGCCCGCGAGCAGTTGGTGGAGGAGATCTACAGACCGCTGGAGGAGGCCGGGGCGGCGCTGCTGGAGACCCTGAGCGTCTACCTGGAACAGGCGAGCAGCCTCGAAGGCGCGGCCCGGATGCTGTTCGTGCATCCCAACACCGTCCGCTACCGGCTCCGACGTGTGACTGACGTCACCGGCTGGTCACCCTCCGATGTACGCTCTGCGTTCACGCTGCGGATCGCGCTGATCCTGGGGCGTCTGGTCGATGGAGATCTCCAGCCCTAAGGTTTTGTCGGGGCTCGACAAAACCCCCTCGTGTTCTTCGTCCCTGTCCCCACGGGCGGCCGTGCCCGTACCCAAGAGAGAGTGTGAGAGTGCTCGTACTCGTCGCTCCCGGCCAAGGCGCCCAGACGCCCGGCTTCCTGACCGAATGGCTCGACCTCCCCGGTGTCCGCGGTGCCCTGGAGGCATGGTCCGACGCCGCGGGGATCGACCTGATCCGTTACGGCACCGAGGCCGACGCGGAGGAGATCCGCGACACCGCGGTGGCGCAGCCGCTGCTCGTCGCGGCCGGCATGGTGTCCGCGTCCCTGCTGTTCGAGGACCCGGCCGACCTTCCGCGCAAGGTCGGTGCGCTCGCCGGGCACAGCGTCGGCGAGTTCACCGCCGCCTCGCTCGCCGGGGTGCTTCCGCACGAGGAGGCGCTCCGCCTGGTCCGCGCCCGCGGTCTCGCCATGGCCGAGGCCGCCGCGGCCGTCGAGACGGGCATGGCGGCGCTGCTGGGCGGCGACCCCGACGTGACGGTTCCGCACCTGGAGAAGCTGGGCCTGACCCCGGCGAACATCAACGGCGCCGGGCAGATCGTCGCGGCCGGCACCCAGGAGCAGCTCGCCGCCCTGGAGGCGGACAAGCCCGAGGGCGTGCGCAAGGTCGTCGCGCTCAAGGTCGCCGGCGCGTTCCACACCCGGCACATGGCCCCCGCGGTCGAGAAGCTGGCGCAGGCCGCCGCCGAAGCGCGGGGCACCGGTGACCCGAAGGTCACCTACGTCTCCAACAAGGACGGACAGACCGTCGCCACCGGCAGCGAGGTGCTGGAGCGGCTGGTCGGCCAGGTCGCCAGCCCGGTCCGCTGGGACCTGTGCATGGAGACCTTCAAGGAGCTCGGGGTCACGGCCCTGATCGAGGTGTGCCCCGGCGGGACCCTCACCGGTCTCGCCAAGCGGGCCCTGCCCGGCGTGAAGACGCTGGCCCTGAAGACCCCCGCCAACCTCGACGCGGCTCGCGAGCTCATCGCCGAGCACAGTGCCTGAGAAGGAGCCCGAGAGCATGGCGAAGATCAAGCCCGGCAAGGGTGCCCCGTACGCGCGGATCCTCGGTGTCGGCGGCTACCGGCCGACCCGGGTGGTGCCGAACGAGGTGATCCTGGAGACGATCGACTCCTCCGACGAGTGGATCCGCTCGCGCTCCGGCATCGAGACGCGGCACTGGGCCTCCGCCGAGGAGACCGTCGCGCAGATGTCGATCGAGGCGTCCGGCAAGGCCATCGCGGACGCGGGCATCTCCGCGGAGCAGATCGGCGGCGTGATCGTCTCGACCGTCTCGCACTTCAAGCAGACGCCGGCCGTCGCCACCGAGATCGCCGACAAGCTGGGCACCGCCAAGGCCGCCGCCTTCGACATCTCGGCCGGCTGCGCGGGCTTCGGCTACGGCCTGACCCTCGCCAAGGGCATGATCGTCGAAGGTTCGGCGGAGTACGTCCTGGTGATCGGCGTCGAGCGGCTGAGCGACCTGACCGACCTGGAGGACCGTGCGACGGCCTTCCTGTTCGGCGACGGCGCGGGCGCGGTCGTGGTCGGCCCGTCCCAGGAGCCGGCGATCGGCCCGACCGTGTGGGGCTCCGAGGGCGACAAGTCCGACACCATCAAGCAGACCGTGCCGTGGACGGACTACCGCGACGGGACGGTCGAGAAGTTCCCCGCGATCACCCAGGAAGGCCAGGCGGTGTTCCGCTGGGCCGTGTTCGAGATGGCGAAGGTCGCCCAGCAGGCGCTGGACGCGGCCGGGATCACCGTGGACGACCTGGACGTCTTCATCCCGCACCAGGCCAACGTGCGGATCATCGACTCGATGGTGAAGACCCTGAAACTGCCGGAGCACGTCACGGTCGCGCGTGACATCCGCACCACCGGCAACACCTCGGCCGCCTCGATCCCGCTCGCGATGGAGCGGCTCCTGGCGACCGGCGAGGCGAAGAGCGGCGACACCGCGCTCGTCATCGGCTTCGGGGCGGGTCTCGTCTACGCCGCGACTGTCGTTACCCTCCCCTAGGCACTCCGTGCCGGATCATGCGGTCCGGGACGGGAAGAACCACCTGCCACACCCTCTGGATATCTACGAAGGAGCGCCAACATGGCCGCCACTCAGGAAGAGATCGTCGCCGGTCTCGCCGAGATCGTGAACGAGATCGCCGGCATCCCGGTTGAGGACGTCCAGCTGGACAAGTCCTTCACCGACGACCTGGACGTCGAC
Organism: Streptomyces sp. NPDC015242; assembly: GCF_043079125.1. NCBI lineage: Bacteria > Bacillati > Actinomycetota > Actinomycetes > Kitasatosporales > Streptomycetaceae > Streptomyces > Streptomyces sp. NPDC015242. The sequence continues at coordinate 19,008 of NZ_JBIBUF010000016.1, forward strand.
TCGCTGTCCATGGTCGAGGTCGTCGTCGCCGCCGAAGAGCGCTTCGACGTCAAGATCCCCGACGAGGACGTCAAGAACCTCAAGACGGTCGGCGACGCGACCGACTACATCCTCAAGCACCAGAGCTGATCGACCGATCAGGCCCTTGGGCTGACTGCCCCGCCACCCGGCGGTGGCGCCGCTTAATCCTCGGATCCGTTGGAGAAAGAATTCCCGTGAGCTCGACCAATCGCACCGTGGTCGTCACCGGTATCGGCGCAACCACACCGCTGGGTGGCGACGCAGCCTCTACCTGGGAGGGCCTGGTCGCCGGACGTTCCGGCGTCAAGCCCCTGGAGCAGGACTGGGCGGCCGACCAGGCCGTCAAGATCGCGGCCCCGGTCGCCGTGGAGCCGACCGAGGTCATCCCCCGGCCCCAGGCCCGCCGGCTGGACCGCTCGGCGCAGTTCGCGCTGGTCGCGGCCAAGGAGGCCTGGGCCGACGCCGGTTTCGAGGCCAAGGCCGGCGAGGACCCGAACGTCGACCCCGACCGGCTCGGCGCGGTCATCGCCTCCGGCATCGGCGGCGTGACGACGCTGCTCGACCAGTACGACGTGCTGAAGGAGAAGGGCGTCCGCCGCGTCTCCCCGCACACCGTTCCCATGCTGATGCCCAACAGCCCGTCGGCCAACGTCGGTCTGGCCGTCGGCGCCCGGGCGGGCGTGCACACCCCGGTCTCCGCCTGCGCGTCGGGCGCCGAGGCCATCGGCTACGCCATCGAGATGATCCGCACCGGCCGCGCCGACGTCGTCGTCGCGGGTGGCACGGAGGCGGCGATCCACCCGCTGCCCATCGCCGCGTTCGGCAACATGATGGCGATGTCCAAGAACAACGACGACCCGCAGGGCGCCTCGCGTCCCTACGACGTCGCCCGTGACGGCTTCGTCCTCGGCGAGGGCGCCGGTGTCGTCGTCCTGGAGTCCGCCGAGCACGCCGCCAAGCGCGGCGCCCGGGTGTACGCCGAGGCGGTCGGGCAGGGCATCTCCGCGGACGCGCACGACATCGTGCAGCCGGAGCCGGAGGGGCGGGGCATCTCGCACGCCCTGCAGAACCTGCTGGAGCGCACCGACCTGGACCCGGCGGAGATCGTGCACGTCAACGCGCACGCGACGTCGACGCCGGCCGGTGACATCGCCGAGCTGAAGGCGCTGCGGAAGGTGTTCGGTGACGACGCCGACCACATCGCGGTGTCGGCGACGAAGTCGATGACCGGCCATCTGCTCGGTGGCGCGGGCGGTGTCGAGACGGTGGCGACGGTGCTCGCGCTGTACCACCGGGTGGCTCCGCCGACGATCAACGTGGAGAACCTCGACCCCGAGGCCGAGGCGAACGCCGACGTCGTCCGGGGTGAGGCCCGCAAGCTGCCCGTCGACGGGCGGATCGCCGCGCTGAACGACTCGTTCGGGTTCGGTGGGCACAACGTGGTGCTGGCGTTCCGGACGGTTTGATTCGCCTTTACGGCGAGTGGCCCGGACTCTCCGTGAGTCCGGGCCACTCGCCGTTTCGCGTCGTGTTGTGTGCGGGTGCGGGCGGGTGGGGGCTGGTCGCGCAGTTCCCCGCGCCCCTGAGGGGCGCGTCCCCTGAAGGCGTTCACACCACCTGGTGGAGCCAGCGGACCGGGGCGCCCTCGCCCGCGTAGCGGAAGGGTTCCAGCTCGTCGTCCCAGGGCTTGCCGAGCAGCTTGTTCAGCTCGGCTTCCAGGTCGGTCTCGCCCTGCCGGCTGCGCTGGAGGGCCGCTCTGAGCCGGTCCTCGGGGATGAGGATGTCGCCGTGGATGCCGGTGACGGCGTGGAAGATGCCCAGGTCGGGGGTGCAGCTGTAGCGCTCGCCCTCGGCGGTGGGGCAGGGTTCCGCGGTGACCTCGAAGCGCAGCAGGTGCCAGCCGCGCAGCGCGGAGGCCAGTTTGGACGCCGTGCCGGCCTGGCCCTGCCAGGAGAACTCCGAACGCCAGGTGCCGGGCGCGGCGGGCTGCCGGATCCAGTCCAGGCTGACGCGTGTGCCGAGCACCCCGGCGACGGCCCACTCGACGTGCGGGCACAGCGCGCGCGGCGCCGAGTGCACGTACAGAACTCCACGTGTCGTCACCGGAACCTCCGGGCAGTGCGGACCATCTTGGAACGGGCGGTACGGCGGTGACCGGGCGGGTCACGTTGATGGCGAGGCTACCGTGCGGGGGCGCGAGGAGTGTGACGTACGGTCGGTCCAGGTGCCGGGAAACTCCCGCCATTCACCCAGGGGGACGCTTGTACGGGTGTGAGCCGTTGCACCTGATCGGCCGGGAACCCTCGTGCGGTCTCATGGGTTGGGGAGGAAGAGACGGCCGGGCGAGGGGACGGAGCAGGGATGCGGACGCTGAGCCACCGTTCACGGGGTGTTCTCGCCGTGGTCGCGGCGGCCGTGCTGGGCGTGGCCGGGTGTGATGCCGTGGGAGGCGACTCCGCCGCCCCGGCCCGGAGCGCGAAGCCGTCCCCGGAGCCGACGCCCCCGTGGGACCGCAGCCCGGGTTCCGTCGCCGCCGTCGGCGACTCCATCACGCGCGCCTTCGACGCCTGTGACGTGCTGTCGGACTGCCCTGAGGCGTCCTGGGCGACCGGCGCCAGCCCCGAGGTCGACTCGCTCGCGGTGCGGCTGCTGGGGAAGACCGGTGCCGCCCGGCACAGCTGGAACTACGCCGTGACCGGAGCGCGGATGGCCGACCTGCCCGGGCAGATGGCCCAGGCGGTGCGGCGGAAGCCGCAGCTGGTGACGGTGCTGATGGGGGCGAACGACGCCTGCCGGGCCACGCCCTCCGCGATGACCCCGGTCTCCGCCTTCCGCGCCGACTTCGAGGATGCCCTGCGCTCCCTGCGCAAGGCCCTGCCCAAGACCCAGGTGTTCGTGGCGAGCGTGCCGGATCTGAAGCGGCTGTGGTCCGAGGGCCGTACCAGCTCGATGGCCAGACAGGTCTGGCGGCTGGGCATCTGCCCGTCGATGCTGGGCGACGCCCAGGCCCTGGACGCGTCGGCGGCCCTGCGGCGGAACACGGTGCAGAAGCGGGTCGAGGAGTACAACAAGGTGCTGCGGGAGGTCTGCGCCCGGGACGAGCGGTGCCGTCACGACGGCGGCGCGGTGTACGACTACCGTTTCGGCACGGCCCAGTTGAGCCGCTGGGACTACTTCCACCCGAGCGTGGACGGACAGGCCCGGCTGGCGGAGATCGCGTACCGCGCCGTCACGGCGGAAAAGCCGCTCACCTAGAGTTCCGCACATGAGCGAACTCTTCGGCACACTTCCCGACGGGACGCCGGTGCACCGCTGGACCCTGGAGCGGGCGGGTGTACGGGTGCGGGTGCTCTCGTACGGCGGGATCGTGCAGTCGGTGCGGGTGCCGGACCGGGCCGGCCGGGCCGCCGACGTGGTGCTCGGTTTTCCGGACCTCGACGGCTACCTCGCGCATCCGGAGCCGTATCTCGGCGCCCTGGTCGGGCGGTACGCCAACCGGATCGCCGGTGCCCGTTTCACGCTGGACGGGCGGACGTACGCGCTCGAACCGAACAACGGGCCGAACTCGCTGCACGGCGGGGCGCGTGGCTTCGACAAGCGCGTGTGGGACGTGACCCCGGTCGAGCACGGTGTGCGGCTGTCGCGGGTCAGTCCGCACGGCGAGGAGGGCTTCCCGGGGCGGCTGGAGGTCGCGGCGACGTACTCGCTGCGGGCGGACGGGGCGCTGCGGATCGCGTACGAGGCGGTGACGGACGCGCCGACCCCGGTGAACCTCACGAACCACAGCTACTTCAACCTGGCCGGTTCCGGCGACGCGGGCGGTCACGAGCTGCGGCTGGCGGCCTCCCGCTACACGCCGGTCGACGCGGACCTGATCCCGGCCGGGGACCCGCGGGACGTGTCGGGCACGCGCTTCGACTTCCGTGCCGCCCGCAAGGTGGGCGGCGGATACGACCACAACTTCGTGCTCGACAAGGGCGTGACGGACGCTCCGGTGGAGGTCGCCGAGCTGCACGACCCGGCGTCCGGGCGGGTGCTGACGGTGGCGACGACCGAGCCCGGCCTCCAGCTCTACACCGGCGACCACCTGGACGGGCCGTTCGCGCCCGGCGACGGCGTCGCGCTGGAGACGCAGCACTTCCCCGACGCGCCGAACCGGCCGGACTTCCCGACGACCGTGCTGCGGCCGGGCGAGGTGTTCCGCTCGGAGACGGTGTACGGGTTCGGGGTGCGGTAGCCCCGGGACGGACGTCCTCGGTGAACCCATGAGCCCCGGTCCGGAGGTCAGGTCCCGGACCGGGGCTGCCAGGTGGGGAACTCGTCCCGGATCAGACGTTAATCGTCGCGGTGATCCTGCGGTCGGCGATCGAGCGTCCGACCTGGATCTCGTACGAACCCTTCACAAACGACCACGAGTCGGTCGCTTCGTCCCAGATCTCGAAGGCCCGGCGCGGCAGTTCGACGGTCGCCTCGGCCGTCTCGCCGGGGGCGGCCTCGACGTTCGCGAAGCCGGCCAGCCAGCGGGCCGGGCGGGTGGGGTCCGCCTCGCCGGGGGCGAGGTAGAGCTGGACGACCTCGCGGCCGGGGCGGTCTCCGGTGTTGCGCACGCGGACCTTCGCGGTGGTGCCGTGCGGTGTCCCGGCGACCTCGACCGACTCGTAGGTCCAGTCGGTGTAGCCGAGGCCGTGGCCGAAGGGGTGGGCGGGGGTGCGGCCGTGCTTCTCCCAGGCGCGGTAGCCGATGAAGACGCCCTCGTCGTAGGGGAGTTCGCCGTTCTCCGGGACGACCCGGGTGACCGGGGCGTCGGCCAGGGAGCCCCAGGTGGTGGGCAGGCGGCCGCCGGGCTCGTGGGCGCCGGTGAGGACGTCCGCGAGGGCCGCGCCGCCCTCCTGGCCGGGGAACCAGGACAGCAGCACGGCGGCGACCTCGTCGCGCCAGGGCAGTTCCACCGGGGAGCCGGAGTTGACGACCACGACGGTGTTCGGGTTGGCGGCGGCGACGGCGCGCACGAGGTCGTCCTGGCGGCCGGGCAGGCGCAGGTCCGTGCGGTCGAAGCCCTCGGACTCGACGCGCTCGGTGGTGGCGACCACGACGACGGCCGTGTCGGCGTCCCGGGCGGACGCGGCGGCCTCGGCGATGAGTGCGTCCGGGTCGCGCTGCGGGTCCTGGTGGGCGAGGGTGAAGCCGATGACGCGCATGGGGTGACCGTCCGGCGGCGGGACCGTGTGGGTGAGGGAGACCTCGACGGGTTCCCCGGCGGTGAGGTCCACCCGGGCGTGCGGCACGGGCGGGCCGAAGAAGGTGAGGAACGGGTCGTCCCCGTCGGGGCGCTGGACGTCGTCGTAGTACGCGGTGCCCGCGACGGTCAGCCGGAAGGGGCCGAGGCCCTTGATGCCGAAGGTGTGCGTGCCGGTCTCGCGCGGGGTGAAGGTGCCGGTCAGCTCGACGCTGTGCAGCTTCTCGTGGGTGACGCCGTCGGGGAGGTCGGCGCCCATCCACTGGATGTGGCCGCTGGGGGCGGAGCGGGTGCCGAGGACGGTTCCGTCGGCGTCCCGGCAGACGGCGCGGAGCTCGAAGCCCGCGTCGGCGACGGGGAGTTCGGTGTTGGGGTCGGCGCCGAGGGTGTAGGTCAGGGCGCCCTCGGGGAGGGCGGCGGTCAGGCCGTCGAGCGGGGAGACGGTCCGGGCCGGGAAGACGGTGGCGGAGCCGCCGCCGAGGACGCGGGCGTCGCGGGCCGCGGCGCCGGTCAGCGCGACCCGGCCGGGCTTCAGCGGCAGGGCGCCGTTCTCGTTGCGGACGAGGACGAAGGAGCGGCGGGCGATCTCGCGGGCGAGGGCCTCGCCGTCGACCTCCGGGGGCGGTCCGGTGACGACGGGGTCGGCGCCCTCCAGGAGGCCCACCCGGGCGGCGAGGCGCAGCACGCGGCGGACGGCCTCGCCGACCAGCGCCTCGTCGGCCTCGCCGGCGCGCACGGCGCGCGCCAGGTTCTCGCCGTAGACGGTGCCGGGGCCGGGCATGGCGATGTCGAGGCCGCCGGTGAGGGCGCCGGTGGTGGAGCGGGCGGCGGTCCAGTCGGAGACGTTGACGCCGTCGAAGCCCCACTCGCCGCGCAGGACCTCGTTGACCAGGTGGTGGTGCTCGGTCATGGTCGGGCCGTTGACCGAGTTGTAGGCGGTCATGATGCCCCAGGGGTGGGCGTTCTCGACGATCGCCTCGAAGGGGGCCAGGTACAGCTCGCGCAGGGCGCGTTCGCTCACGAGGTTGTTCACGGTGAGGCGGTCGGTCTCGGCGTCGTTGGCGACGAAGTGCTTGACGGTGGTGCCGACGCCGCCGGACTGGACGCCGCGGACGTAGGCGGCGCCGATCCGGCCGGTGAGGTACGGGTCCTCGCTGTAGGCCTCGAAGTGGCGGCCGCCCAGCGGGGAGCGGTGGAGGTTGACCGTGGGGGCGAGCAGCAGGTGGACGCCCTTGCGGCGGGCCTCCTGGGCGAGCAGGACGCCGGCCCGGTGGGCGAGGTCCGGGTCCCAGGTGGCGGCGAGTGCGGTCGGGGAGGGCAGGGCGACGGACGGGTCGTCGGCGCTCCAGTGCACCCCGCGGACGCCGACCGGGCCGTCGGACATGACCAGGGACGCGAGGCCCGCTTCCGGCAGCGCGGGCAGGCTCCACATGTCCTGGCCGGCCAGGAGCCGTGTCCTGGCGTCCAGGTCGAGCTTGCCGAGGGCCGCCTCGACGGCCACCTCGCGCCGTTCCTCCGCTGTCTCCGCCACGTCGGCACCTCCACGTCGAAAGCCGCTGGACGTCACCATCGTGCACCCGGAACCTGTGACACGGTAGGTTTCGTTATCCGCCCGTGACATTCAGGTGTTCGGGGTGCCGTACGGTGACGCCATGACGGCCAGGACGAGGAGCGAGGAGCGGCGCGCGGAGATCGTGCGGGCCGCCCTGGAGGTGATCGCCGAGCGCGGCTACCGGGGAGCGAGCCTGGCGGCGGTCGCCGACCGGGTCGGACTGACCCAGCAGGGCCTGCTGCACCACTTCCCCACCAAGGAGGCCCTGCTCGTGGCGGTCCTTCAGGAACGGGACCGCTGGGACGCGCTGCCCGCCGGCCGGCTGCGCCTGGACCTGCTGGCCTCGCTGGTCGAGTACAACGCGATGCGGCCCGCCATCGTCCAGACCTTCTCGGCACTGCTCGGCGAGAGCGTCACCGAAGGGCACCCGGCGCGCGCCTACTTCACCGAGCGCTACGTCGGGGTGCGGGCCGGCATGGCGGACGTGCTGCGCGCCGAGTACGGCGACCGTCTGCCCGGCGGGCTCACCCCCGAGCGGGCCGCCCCGCTCCTGGTCGCGGTCCTGGACGGGCTGCAGTACCAGTGGCTGCTGGACCCGGAGTCGGTGGACATGGCGTCGGCGTTCCGGGACTTCCTGACGCTGCTGGGCGAGAGCGGCGGCTGACTCAGCGGGCGGGCACCGCCGCCACGGCCTCCACCTCCACGAGCGCCTCCGGGCGGAACAGCCGGGACGCTTCGAAGGTCATGCCGGCCGGCGGGGTGCCGGTGAGGGACTCCCGCCGCACGGCACCGTATTCCTCCAGCCGGGAGATGCCGGTCGCGGGTCGCGCACGTCGTCGGCGAGTGGACGGCCAAGCAGGGCCATGTCGCCGCCGGTCTCGGGCTGACGCTGGTACCGGCGCTCGCGGCCGGGTCCATGCGCCCGGACGTCAGGCTGCTTCGGGTGCTCGACACGGGCGGGCCGGCCCGGGCGGTGTACGCGGCGAGCGTGCGGGGACGGCATCCGACGCCGGCCGCCGCGGCCTTCCTCGCCGCGCTGCGGGAGGCGGCGGCGAGGATCCCCCGCTGATCCCCATGGCGTGGACCACTCCCGTCACGCGATACTGCCGCCGTCCGGCACCACGCCACCCCCACCGTGACGGAAGGCCCAACCCCCTTGAACTCCATACGCGTTCGCCTCGGCGTCCTCGGCCTCGCGCTGCTGACCGGCTTCACCGTTCCCCCGTCGGCGAGCGCCGCCGAGGCGGCCCCCTCCCCCACCGTCGAGGAGCAGCGGCTCGACCGGGCCGCCCCGCAGGAGATCCTGCGCCGGTCCGGGTTCGACGCCGTGGCCCCGCGGCTGGCCCGGGCGCTCGGCACGGCCGGCTCCTACGGGGAGGCGCGCCGGGTCGTCGCCCGCGAGGGGGCACAGCTGTGGCGGCGGGCCGTGGACCGGGCGCAGGGGCGCGGCCCCGCCGGCGGTGACCTGAGCCGGGACGACGACCGGCCGCTGTACTGGGCGCGGCTCGGCATGACCCGGGAAGTGCGCACCTGGGAGCCGGAGTTCGGGCTGACGGACGGGCAGCGGGCCGCGCTGCTGGACGAGCTGGAGCGCACGTCGCGCGGCCAGAGCGCCGTGCGCTACCCGCACGGCAAGGGTTTGAAGCGCATCCTGCTCACCGGCTTCGACCCGTTCACCCTGGACCGGGACATCCGCATCTCCAACCCCTCCGGCGCCACCGCGCTCGCCCTCGACGGCACGGTCGTCGAGACCGCGGACGGACCGGCCCGGATCGAGACGGCCGTGTTCCCGGTGCGCTGGCGGGACTTCACGGAAGGCACCGTGGAGCGGGCCCTGCGGCCGCACCTCGGGAAGGTCGACCTGTTCACGACCGTGAGCCAGGGCCGCGTCGGGCGGTTCGACATCGAGCGGACCAACGGGGCCTGGCGGGGCGGCTTCGGGGACAACGAGAACGTCGGCCGCACCGAGACGGTCCCCGTCACCGACCCCGCCTCGCAGCCCCAGTGGACGACGACCACGCTGCCGTACGCGGCGATCGTGGCGGCGCCCACCGGCCGCTTCCCCGTGTACGACAACACGAGCGTCACCGAGATCCCGGCGGGCGGCACGCAGCCCGTCGTGCGCCCCGAGGGGCCGACCCCCGGCTCGACCGCGCGCGCGGGCGGCGGCGGGGACTACCTCTCCAACGAGATCGCCTACCGGGCGACCCTGCTGCGCGACCGGCTCGGCCTGCACGACGTCCTGCCGGGCGGGCACGTGCACACCCCGGTCCTGCAGTTCGGCGCCGGGAACACCACCGAGGTGACCGACCCGGACTTCGTGCGCAACCGGCTGGACATCATCGCTCAGGTGAGGACGATCCTGACGGTGGCCACGGAGGCGGCTACCGAAGCGTCTTGACCGCCTGGTCGCCACCCTCGTCGCTCTCCCGGATCTCCTCGCCCAGCAGCTCCCGCGCCATGAGGGTGGCGCCGGCCACCGCGCCCGGCATCAGGAACACCGCGACGAACGGCACCAGGAACGACACGGCCAGGGGCGTGCCGAAGCCCCAGACCAGGGTCTTGCGGGAGCGCAGCAGCGTCAGGCGGCTGCGCAGCTCCACACCCCGGCGCTGGAGGGCGACGGCGGTGAGTTCCTCGGTGAGGAAGAAGCCGGTGACGAAGAACCCGATCACGGGCACGGCCGTCTGCCCGACCACCGGGATGAAGCCGCAGGCGAACAGGAGCACGCCCCACAGCGCGGCCCGCACGACGATCCGCAGGCTGTCGCGGCCGGAGATCCACAGCTCCCGCCACAGCGGCAGGCCGGACTCGGGGGCGTGCCCGTCCGGGGAGACGTCCCGGTCGACCTTCTCGGAGAGGTTCTCGTAGAAGGGCTGCCCGATCAGCAGCGTCACCGCGGTGAACGTCACGACGGCCAGGAGCAGCGCGAGGGCGAACAGCACGGCGGTCAGGAAGCCGCGGAACAGCCCGAGCCACGGGTTCGGCCAGTCGTCGGCGAAGGGCGTCGACCAGGCGACGGCGTCCTCGCCCCACACGCCCAGCGCGACGAGCACCCCCGCGTACAGCACCAGGGTGATCAGGCCCGGGAGCAGCCCGAAGCCGTACTGCCTGCCGTGCCGGGCCACCCATCGCTGGCCTTTGAGCAAGTACCGGAAACCCGTCCCCAGATCGCGCATGGGACGACCCTATCCGGGCCGGTGTCGCGCTCTTGACGCGCTCCGGTCACGCCGCTGTCACAGGCCGCCCGGGCCGCGAGGGGCCCCGCCGGTGGGCCGTCCGGGTCACCGGGGACACCAACGCGCCCTTGTTGCCGTTGAGTCGAACCGGTACACCTCGCCGTACCGATCTCAGGAAGCCCCACAGGAGGTACGCGTGCGCACCACGAGAACCGTTCCTGCGAGACCTGCGCTGACCGTCGTCCTCGGCCTCGCCACGGCGGGTTCGCTGCTGCTCGCCCCCGGCACCGCGGGCGCCGACCCCCAGCCCGTCACCCGGGAGGGCGCCCCCGTCGACGACCGGGCGGCCCGGGCTCCCGAGAGCGCGGCCCGGCGGGCCCTGACCGCGCCCGACGAGACCTCCCCCGCGGCGGACACCCGCGGCTATCCCCGCCGCCAGGTGCTCTCCCCCGACCCGGAGAACCCCGGCGACAGGTCCCAGAAGCTGGGGCTCATCCCGTACCACGGGATCGCGCCGGAGCTGAACGCCCTGCAGCGCCTCGGCGACCGGGTGAGCGTGGAGGTGGCGGGCCGCTCGGCCGGCGGCCACCGCCTCTACCTGGTCACCGTCACCGCCCCGGAGACCACCCGCGAGGCCCGCGCCCAGCGGCGGATGCGCGAGCTCATCGAGCACGCACCGGCCACGGCGGCCAAGTCCCCCGAGATCAAGCGAACTTACAAGACCCCGGTCTTCGTCAACAGCAACATCCACGGCAACGAGTGGGAGGGCACGGACGCCTCCCTGAAGGTCATCGAGGAGCTCGCGACCGCACGGGACGCCAGGACGAAGGACCTCCTCGCGCACAGCCGCCTGTACTTCAACATCACGGCCAACCCGGACGGCCGCATCGCCGGCACCCGCGCCAACGCGGGCGGCTTCGACCTGAACCGCGACTTCGTCACCGCCTCCCAGCCCGAGACCCGCGCCATGCGGCGCATCCAGCTGGAGACCCAGCCGGCCGTCCTGCTCGACCTGCACGGCTACGTCAACGGCACCCTCATCGAGCCCACCACTCCCCCGCACGGCGAGAACTACGAGTACGACCTCTTCCTGAAGAACACCTACGCCAACGCCCTCGGCATGGAGTCCGCCGTCAACGCCCTCGGCTACACGCCCGCGAAGGACGGCGTCGAACCGGCCCAGATCCCCTTCCGCGACCAGGAGGAGGGCTGGGACGACTGGCCGCCGATCTTCACCCCGCAGTACGCGGCCTTCCACGGCACGGTCGCCGCCCACACCGTGGAGATCCCGCTGGCGGTGAACAACGAGGAGTACGACGAGCTGCCCGTGGCCGAGCTGCGCCGCCGCTCGGCCGTCAACACGGCCGTGGCGGGCGCGGCCGTGCGCGCGACCCTGGAGCACGTCCGGGAGCGGCGCACGACGCTGATCGCCGACCAGATCGAGGTGTTCCGCCGCGGCGCTGCGGGCGCCCCGCAGGTGCCGGTGTCCCCGCGGACGGTCCCCGGCGTGCCCGGCATCGGCCCGGAGGACGTCTACACGACCACCTTCCCGCGTGCCTACGTCATCCCGCCCGGCACCTCGCGTGCCCAGCGCTCCGCCCCGGCCGCCGCACGTCTGGTCGACCACCTCCTCGCCAACGACGTCCGCGTCACCCGCGCCACCCGCGCCGTCCGGCTCGCCGGACGCACCTACCCCGCCGGTTCGTACGTCGTCGACATGCGCCAGCCCAAGCGCGGCATGGCGAACGTGCTGCTGGCCGACGGCCGGGACATCAGCGGCGAGGTGTCGGCGATGTACGACATCTCCGGCTGGAGCCTGGGCCGGCTGTGGGGCGCCACGGTCGAGCCGGTGGCCTCGGGCAGCCTGCGGGGCGCGCCCCTGCGCCCGGTCACCGGGGCGGCCCCCGTCGCACACGTACCGCCGCACGGCGACCTCCTGCTGCGCCTGGGCGACCCGCGCGAGATCGCGGCCCTCAACTCCCTCCTCCGCGACGGCGTCACCGTGCGCGAGACCCCGGACGGCAACGCGGTCGTGCCCGCCTCGGCCCGCCGCGCGGCGCTCGCCGCCGCCCGCGCGCACGACGTCTCCTTCACGGCCACCCGGCTCACGGGCACCACCCCGCTGCACCGGCTGCGCGTCGCCGCCGCCGTCACCCCGGGTGAGCTGTTCGCCCTGCGGGAGATGGGCTTCGACGTCACACCGGTCTCGACGGCCGTGCTGAACGCGGGCTTCGACTGGTCCGGCACGGACGTGCTGTTCGTCTCCGCCGGCCTGGACCGCGCCCGGCTGACGGCGCCCGCACGCGGTGCCCTGGACGCCTTCCTCGGCCGTCACGGCCTGGTCGGCCGGGGCGCGACGGGCGCGGCCCTGAACGCGGCGGCGGGCCGGCTGGCCGTCACGCCGGTGGCGGGCGACGCGGATGCGAACGGCGTGGTGCGGGTGACCAACCCGGGTCCGCTCACCAGAGGCGCGCCGGACCACACCTTCGTCTACGCCCCGCTCTGGTTCACCGGCCTGGGCGCCGGGGTGCGCGTCGAGCAGGCGTACGCGTCCGGGAACCCGCTGGTCTCCGGCCACTGGCGCCCGCTGCGCGACGGTTCGGGCGGCCCGGCCGCGGCAGCCGGACGGGCCGCCGTGGTCAGCGGTGACCGGACGGTCCTGTTCGGCACGGAACCACTCTTCCGTGATCACCCCAAGGGGGGATTCGCCCAGGTGGCGAGGGCATTGTTCACAGTGGCACACAGCGGTTCGGTTGAGGAGAGCGGATGACGCAGGAGATCCACGGCACCGTGGCGGACGGCTTCGAGGACGTACGCGAGGAGTTCGCCGCGTTCGTGGCCGGGGAACGGCCGGACTACGAGGGCCAGCTGTGCGCCTACGTCCACGGGCGCAGGGTCGTCGACCTGTGGGCGGGCACCGAGGCGGACGCCCTCTACGGCGTGTTCTCGTCGACCAAGGGCGCCGCGTACCTGGTCGTGGCGCTCCTGGTCCAGGACGGCACGCTCGAACTGGACCGCAAGGTGACGTACTACTGGCCGGAGTTCGCGGCCGAGGGCAAGGGGGCGCTGACCCTGCGCGACCTGCTCGCGCACCGGGCGGGCGTGGTCGGCACGGACACCGGCTTCACGCTCGCGGAGCTGGCGGACGACCGCCAGCTCGCCGAACGCCTCGCGGACCAGCGGCCGTTCTGGCGTCCCGGCACGGCGTTCGGCTACCACGCGCTGGTCAGCGGCGCTCTGGTGGGCGAGGTGGTCCGCCGGGCCACCGGCCGCACCCTCCAGGAGGTCTACCAGGAGCGGATCCGGACCCCGTACGCCCTGGACTTCCACCTGGGCCTGCCCGCCCCGCTGGAACCCCGCTTCCGCACGACGCAGCCGATGGCCCCGACCCCGAAGCAGCAGGCCCTCCTCGACGCCGCGCCGACGGGCCCGCACACGCTGGCCTCGATCGCCTTCAACGGCAACGCGGCCGAGCCGACCGACCTGGCCTCGCTGCCCAACATGCCGCTGGTGCGCGCGAAGGGCCCGGCGTCGGTGGGCGGGGTGGCGTCCGCGCGGGGCCTGGCAGGCCTGTACGCGGCGGCGATCAGCGAGCTGGGCGACCGGGCGCCGCTGCTCAAGCCGGACACGGTGGCGGAGTTCGGCCAGTACCACTCGGTCGGCTACGACCTGGTGGCCCGGAGCCACAAGTCGTTCGGGCTGGGCTTCCAGACGACCGCTGACACGTGGCACCCGTTCCTCGGCGCCGGGACGATCGGGCACAGCGGCGCGAGCGGGTCCCAGGCCTTCGCGGACCCGTGGAGCGGCCTGGCGTACGGCTACACGCGCCGCCGGTTCGCCTTCCCGGGCGGGGCGGCACCGGAGAACGACCGGCTGGCGCGGGCGGTCCACCGGGCCGCGCTCGCCGCCTGACACCGGGCACGGGCGGAGGCCGCACCCCACGTCCAGGGGTGCGGCCTCCGTGTACGCAACGACGGTCCTCAGACCAGCGTCACGGTGATGTTCCCGCGGGTCGCCTTCGAGTACGGGCACACCTCGTGGGCCTTCTCGACCAGCGACCGGGCGGTGCTCCGGTCGACCCCGGGGATGTCGGCCGAGATCTCGACGATGATCCCGAACCCCTCCCCGTTCTTGCCGAGACCGACCTTGGCGGTCACGGTCGAACCGGTGAGGTCGGCCCCCTCCTGACGGGCGACGACACCGAGCGCGCCCTGGAAGCAGGCGCTGTAACCGGCGGCGAAGAGCTGCTCCGGGTTGGTCCCGGCGCCGCTCCCGCCCATCTCCTCCGGCGGGTTGACGACGACGTCGAGCTTGCCGTCGTCGGTGGCCACACGGCCGTCGCGCCCGTTCTCTGCGGTGGCCACGGCGGTGTACAGGACGTCGGACTGCTGGATCGGCATGCGGTGGTGTTCCTCCGGTCGTCCGCCGCGGCTCGCGCCCGGGCCGGGACGGATTCGGAAAGAAGTTACCGCATACCGAAAGTCAAGCAAAGGTCAGAGCTTGACGATCATCTTCCCGGTGTTGTCACCGCGGAGCACGCCGAGGAACGCCTCCAGGTTGTTCTCGATGCCCTCGACGACGGTCTCGCGGTACTTCAGCTCGCCGGAGGCGACCCAGGGGGCGACCTCCCGCACGAACTGCGGCTGCAGGTCGTAGTGGTCGCCGACCAGGAAGCCTTCGATGCGGCCGCGGGTCTGGATGAGGCGGGCCAGGTTCCTCGGGCCCGGGGCGGGCTCGGTGTTGTTGTAGACGGAGATCATGCCGCAGACCGCGATCCGGCCGCCCTCGTTGAGGGAGCCGATGGCCGCCTCCAGGTGGTCGCCGCCCACGTTGTCGAAGTAGACGTCGATGCCGTCGGGGGCGGCGGCGCGCAGCTGCTCGCTCACGGGGCCGTCCTTGTAGTTGAAGGCGGCGTCGAACCCGTACTCCTCCACGAGGAGCTTCACCTTCTCCTCCGACCCGGCGGACCCGATGACCCGCGAGGCGCCCTTCAGCTTCGCGATCTGCCCGACCTGGCCGCCCACGGCGCCGGCGGCGCCGGAGACGAAGACGGCGTCGCCCTCCTTGAAGGAGGCGGTGCGCAGCAGGCCCGCGTAGGCGGTGAGGCCGGTCATGCCCAGCACACCCAGGTACGCCGAGAGGGGCGCGGCCTCCGGGTCCACCTTCACGGCGTTCTTCGCGGCCACGACGGCATACTCGCGCCAGCCGAAGAAGTGCAGCACGTGGTCGCCGGCGGAGATCCCCTCGGCGTTCGAGGCCACGACCTCGCCGACGGCGCCGCCCTGCATGACCTTGCCCAGCTCGAACGGGGCGACGTACGACTTCGCGGCGCTCATACGGCCACGCATGTACGGGTCCACGGAGAGGTACTTGTTCCGGACGAGGACCTGCCCCTCACCGGGCTGCGGGACCTCCGCCTCGACCAGGGCGAAGTCCTCGGGCTTCGGCCAGCCGACCGGGCGGCTGAGCAGGTGCCACTCGCGACTGACGGCGGGGAGGGTGGGGGTGTCGGTCATGGTGCGCCTTTCCTTCGGTCTCCGGCAGATGTTTCAGTACCTGAAACAACCGTGCTCTGAATATTTCAGGTTGTCAAACAAGCGGGTACCCTCGACGGCATGGCCTCCACCACACCGGGTCCCGAGACCAGGACCCACCCCCGCCCCGATCCCCTGACCCTCGAAGTCGTCGAGCTGATCGGGGAGGTCGTGGCGCGGTTCCACGAGGACTACGAGTCGGCGGCGGCGGAGCACGCGCTGACGGGCGCGCAGGCGCGGCTGCTGAGCCTGCTGTGCCTGGAGCCGCTGCCGATGCGGAGGCTCGCGCAGCGGCTGAAGTGCGAGCCGTCGAACGTGACCGGGATCGTGGACCGGCTGGAGGCACGCGGGCTGGTGGAGCGGCAGCCGGATCCGGCGGACCGCCGCGTGAAGGTGGCTGCGGCGACGGAGGAAGGGCGGCGGGTGGCGCGGAGCCTGCGGGAGTCGCTGCGGTTCGCGCGGGAGCCGCTGGCGGGGTTGCCGGAGGAGGAGCGACTCGCTCTGCGGGACGCGCTGCGGGGGATGCTGGGCTGAGACCGGCGCGGTGCGCGACCCGGCACAGCGGGGGTACGCCTGCCCGCAGCCGGGCGGACGGGGTCCCCACAGCTCGGTGGCGCTGCGACGGATCTGAGGCGCATTCCGGGCGGTGGCCGATACGCTCCCGCACCCGCCGACGCACGGAAGGGGCCGTGTCGGGGGGTGTCCGCCCGCAGCGGTTGGCGCGTCAACGGGGAGTCAGTCGGCACGCAAGTCGATCGCGCCGTTCCGAGGACGGACACCCCCCGGCGCGGCCCCGACCCGCACCCCACCGTCAGGCGCTACGTACACCACCACAGGAACCGGTCGCACGTCTCCGACGGAGACGGCTCCGGATCCGGGTCCGGAGGACGGGTCGTCGGATCCGAGGTGGGGGTCGGCGCCGGGGCCGGCGCGGTGGCCGTCGAGGCAGGGGACGATCCGCTCGGGGAGGTGCCCGCCGGAGCCGACTCCGGGCCCTTCGACGTCTCGTCCCCCTCCGGCGACTCCGAGCTCTCGTCCTCCGGGGACGCGGAAGCCGACGGTGAGTCGGACGCACTGGCCGAGGGGCTCGCTGACGAACCCTCAGGAGCGCTGCTTCCGCCGGGAGTCGCCCCCTGCTCGCCCGCTTCCGCCTCCACCGCCTCGCCGTCGACCGACTCCCCGCCGGCCGCCGCGGGCTTCGGTGCCGCCCTCTGCGCGTCCATGCCCAGCTCCGCCAGGCTCAGCCCGCCCGCCGCCAGGACGAACCCGGCCGCGATGAACAGGGTGCGGCGCCTCCGCCGGCGGTGCGCCGCGGCCTTGCGGTCACGCCGGCTCGACCCGCCCGGGCCGTCACCGGCCGGCCCCTGCCCGCGCCCCCGCCGGCGCGCGGCACGCCCCGACGACTCGTCACCGGCCTCTTCGGCAGTGTCGTCGGCGACCTCGCCGGCGACCTGGTCCTCGGCGTCGACCTCGGCATCGGCGTCGGCCACGGCATCGGCGTCGCCGTCCGAGCCGGCGCCGTCGTCGTACACGCCCTGCCCCGGCTCACGCCAGCGCAGCGATTCCGCTGAGGTGCCACATCCGGGGCAGGCCAGCGCGCCGTTGAGGTGCCGTCGGCACGGGTCGCAGTAGTCCATGACGCGGGAAGATTAAGTTCCGCGCGGGTCACGTTCCTAGATCCAGCTGTGAAGGTTCTGTAGGGACGCACCCCGGCCGAGGTTTCGAAACTGTCGAAACCGTTATGCGCGCGACCCATTGACACCCCCGCCGCCCCGTCCTTACTGTCACGCCAGCATTTCGAACGTGTGCCGAAATCTCGAACACAGCATGACGGGCACACGGACGAAACACTGACGGAAACCGAGCCGACGAAGCTGCGAGGGACAATCGCCGTGCGCATCACCGGAATCAGCACACACGTGGTCGGGACGCCGTGGCGCAACCTGACGTACGTCCAGGTGCACACCGACGAGGGCATCACCGGAGTCGGCGAGACCCGGATGCTGGGACACACCGACGCCCTTCTCGGTTACCTGAGGGAGGCCGAGGCCAACCACATTCTCGGCTCCGACCCGTTCGCTGTCGAGGACCTCGTCAAGCGGATGAAGTACGGCGACTACGGCCGCGCGGGCGAGATCGTGATGTCGGGCATCGCCGTGATCGAGATGGCCTGCTGGGACATCAAGGGCAAGGCCCTGGGCGTCCCCGTCTGGCAGCTGCTGGGCGGCAAGGTCACCGACAAGGTCAAGGCGTACGCCAACGGCTGGTACACCACCGAGCGGACCCCGGAGGCCTACCACAAGGCCGCCCAGGGGGTCATGGAGCGCGGCTACCGGGCGCTCAAGATCGACCCCTTCGGCACCGGCCACTTCGAGCTGGACCACAAGGACACCCTGTACGCCGTCTCCCTGATCGAGGCCGTCCGCGACGCCATCGGCCCCGAGGCCGAGCTGATGCTGGAGATGCACGGCCGCTTCTCCCCGGCCACGGCCGTGCGCCTGGCCAAGGAGCTGGCGCCGTTCAACCCGGCGTGGCTGGAGGAGCCGGTCCCGCCGGAGAACCTGAAGGCCCTGGAGAAGGTCGCCGCCAAGGTCGACATGCCCGTCGCCACCGGTGAGCGCATCCACGACCGGATCGAGTTCCGGGAGCTGTTCGAGAACCAGGCCGTCGACATCATCCAGCCGGACGTCGGCCACATCGGTGGCATCTGGGAGACCCGCAAGCTCGCCGCGACCGCCGAGACCCACTACATGCTGGTGGCCCCGCACAACGTGGGCGGCTCGGTGCTGACGGCCGCCTCGCTCCAGGTCGGGTTCACCTCCCCGAACTTCAAGATCCTGGAGCACTTCAACGACTTCGCGGACGCGGAGATCAAGAAGGTCGTCAAGGGCGCGCCGCAGGTGAACCCGGAGGACGGCTGCTTCCACCTGTCCCACGCCCCGGGCCTCGGCGTGGAGCTGGACGTGGACGCCGCCGCCGAGTTCCCGCAGCAGCAGGCGCGCTTCGACCTCTGGGCGGAGGGCTGGGAGCAGCGCAAGCCCAAGGCCACCCAGTGACCGTACGGCCCCCGGAAACCCGGCACCGGCCACCGAAACCTTCGAAAACCGGAGGCGCCCCGTGAGCACCGCGGTAGTGATCGACGCCCCGGGCGAGCACCGTCTCGTCCCGCACGAGCCCCGGCGGCCCGGGGCCGGCGAGGCCCTGGTGCGCGTGCACGCCTCCGGCATCTGCGGCAGCGACCGCGAGGTGTACCAGGGCAACCGCCCCGAGGGGTATGTGCGCTATCCGCTCACCCCGGGCCACGAGTGGTCCGGGACGGTGGAGGCCGTGGGCGCGGACGTCCCCGCCTCCCTGGTCGGCCGCAAGGTCGTCGGCGAGGGCTTCCGCAACTGCCAGGTCTGCGACCGCTGCCACGCGGGCGACACGACCCTGTGCGCGGCCGGGTACGAGGAGACCGGGTTCACCCAGCCGGGCGCGATGGCGGCCACGCTGACGCTCCCGGCGCGGCTGCTGCACGTCCTGCCGGACGGCTGCGACCTCACGGCGGCGGCGCTGCTGGAGCCGGCCGCGTGCATCGCGGCCGCCGCGCTGAAGGCGAACGCGCGGCCCGGCGAGAAGGTCGCCGTGGTCGGCACCGGCACGCTCGGCATGTTCGCCGTGCAGTTCCTGAAGGCGAACTCGCCCGCGGAGCTGCTGGTCGTCGGCACCCGCCGGGACCGCGAGGCGCTGGCGCGGCAGTACGGCGCGACGGACTTCCGGACCAAGGACGAGCAGCTCCCGGACGACGTCGACGTGGTGATCGAGACGGCCGGGTCCGCGGACGCCGCCCGGCTCTCCGCCGCTCTGCTCAGGCGCGGGGGCCGGCTGGTCCTGACGGGCATCCCGGCACCGGGTGCCGAGGGCCTCGACCCGACCGACCTGGTCGTACGGCAGCTGGAGGTGCACACCGTCTTCGGTGCTCCGCCGGATGCCTGGGCGCACACCGTGCGGGTGTTCGCCGCCGGGCTGCTCGACCCGCTGCCGCTGGTGACGCACGAGCTGCCGCTCTCCGAGTTCCCGCAGGCCATCGAGCTGGTGGGAGCCGGTGATCCGAAGGTGGGCAAGGTGCTGCTCCGCCCGTAGACGTACGCCGGTACGGGGGCGACCTGACGGCCCCCGTACCGGCGTACACCCAGCCTTGCCCTACCCCGAGCCGCGAACCTCGTCCGAAATATCGAACCGAAGGACATTGCTGTGACCGACGCTTCCGCCCCGGCCGCCCGCAGGCCCGGTGAGCAGGCGCTCACCACCCTGGGCCTGAACGCGCCCGCCCTCGATCCCGCCGACGCCTCGCCGCACTCCTTCCCCGGCGGCGGCCGCTGGCGCACGGAGATCCCCTCCTGCGAGGGCCCGGAGGCGCTGGCCGTGGTCCTGAAGGAGGCCTCGCGGCTGGACGTGCCGATCCACCGGATCAGCCAGGGCAGCGGCGTGTGGATGCTGACCGACGCCGAGATCACCGAGATGGTGGAGGCGACGGCCGAGCGCGACATCGAACTCTGCCTGTTCACCGGCCCGCGCGGCACGTGGGACATCGGCGGGTCCACGCGCACCGACTCACGGGGGGCCGGCCTGCGCGCCCGCGGCCACGACGCGGTCGCCGGGTGCGTCGAGGACGCCGTCCGGGCCACGGAGCTGGGCGTCAAGTGCCTGCTCGTCGCCGACGAGGGCGTGCTGTGGACGCTGCACCGGGCCCGCGCGGCCGGCATCATCCCGGCCGACACCACGCTCAAGGTGAGCGCGCTGATCGGCCCCGTCAACCCGGCGGCGTACGCCGTCTACGAGCGTCTCGGCGCCGACTCGGTCAACGTGCCGAGCGACCTGACGCTCGATCACCTCACCGAGATCCGCCGGGTGTCCGGCGCTCCCATGGACATGTACATCGAGGCCCCCGACGACCTCGGCGGCTACGTCCGGATGTACGAGGTCGCCGAGCTGATCCGGCGCGGCGCACCGCTCTACCTGAAGTTCGGCCTGTCGAAGGCGCCCGGGATCTACCCCTACGGGCACCACATGCGGGAGCTGACCCTGGCCACCGCCAAGGAACGCGTGCGGCGCGGCCGGCTCGCCCTGGACCTCCTGGCCCGTCACGGAGCCGACGGCGACATGGCGCCGCTGGGTTCGCGACTGCCCGGCGATCTGCAACGGTTCGAAATCTCGTCATAACGTTCCGGAAACTCGTCTTACAAAAGACGACACAGCCGACCACAATCCCACACATCTCTTCTCGGTCTTTCCGGCACGACCACCGGAGCGACTTCGCGCCTCCCAGACCGAGCCCTGCACACATCAAGGATGATGATCATGCGTAACCGCAGAGCCGCCCTCGCCGCCATAGCCGGAGCCGCGTCCCTCGCCCTGACCCTGTCCGCCTGCGGGCAGAACAGCGAGGGCGGCAGCGAGGAGAGCGGGGACAGCGCCAAGGGCGGGACCATCGGCATCGCGATGCCGACCAAGTCGTCCGAGCGCTGGATCGCCGACGGGAACAACGTCAAGAGGGACCTGGAGTCCAAGGGCTACAAGACCCAGCTGGTCTACGGCGAGGACGACCCGGACCAGCAGGTCTCGCAGATCGAGAACCTGATCACGCAGGGCGTCAAGGCGCTGATCGTCGCGGCCATCGACAACAAGTCGATGAACAACGTGCTGCAGCAGGCCAAGGACGCGAACATCCCGGTCATCTCCTACGACCGGCTGATCCTCGGCACGCAGAACGTCGACTACTACGCCTCCTTCGACAACGAGAAGGTCGGCGAGCTGCAGGGCAGCTACATCGTCGAGAAGCTCGGCCTGAAGGACGGCTCGAAGAAGGGCCCGTTCAACATCGAGCTGTTCGCCGGCTCCAACGACGACAACAACACCCGCTACTTCTTCCAGGGCGCGATGAACGTGCTGCAGCCCTACATCGACAAGAAGCAGCTCGTCGTCCGCTCCGGCCAGACCAAGCTCAACCAGGTCACCACCCTGCGCTGGGACGGCGGCACCGCCCAGAAGCGCATGGACGACATCCTGACCTCGGCCTACAAGACCGAGCGCGTCGACGCCGTCCTCTCCCCCTACGACGGCATCTCCATCGGCATCCTGTCGGCCCTGAAGTCGGACGACTACGGCTCCAAGAGCAAGCCGCTGCCGGTCGTCACGGGCCAGGACGCCGAGGTCGCCTCGGTGAAGTCGATCATCGCCGACCAGCAGTCGATGACCGTCTACAAGGACACCCGCGAACTGGCGAAGGTGGCCTCCAACATGGTCGACGCCCTGCTGAACGACAAGAAGCCCGAGGTCAACGACACCAAGACCTACGACAACGGCGCCAAGGTCGTCCCGGCCTACCTGCTGGAGCCGGTCGCCGTCGACAAGAGCAACTACCAGAAGGAGGTCGTCGACTCCGGCTACATCAAGGAGAGCGACCTCAAGTAAGCCCCGCCACCCACCGACGATTCACCACTGATTGGAAGGCACGACCATGGCGGGACCCGTCCTGGAAATGCGCTCGATCGTCAAGACCTTTCCCGGCGTCAAGGCGCTGTCGGACGTCACGCTGACCGTCCGGCAGGGCGAGGTCCACGCCATCTGCGGGGAGAACGGCGCCGGCAAGTCGACCCTGATGAAGGTCCTCTCCGGCGTCCACCCGCACGGCACCTACGAGGGCGACATCCTCTTCGAGGGAGAGGTCTGCCAGTTCAAGGACATCCGGGCCAGCGAAGAGCGCGGCATCGTGATCATCCACCAGGAACTGGCCCTGGTGCCCTACCTCTCCCTCGCGGAGAACATCTTCCTCGGCAACGAGCACGCCACCCGGGGCATCATCAGCTGGACCGAGACCCTGAGGCACGCCACCGAACTGCTGCGCCGGGTCGGCCTGTCCGACCACCCGGACACCCGCGTCGCCGACATCGGCGTGGGCAAGCAGCAGCTCGTGGAGATCGCCAAGGCCCTGTCCAAGAAGGTGAAGCTGCTCATCCTGGACGAGCCGACCGCCGCCCTGAACGACGAGGACAGCGGCAAACTCCTGGACCTGATCCTGGAGTTGAAGAACCAGGGCATCACCTCGATCATCATCTCCCACAAGCTCAACGAGATCCGCAAGGTCGCCGACTCGGTGACGATCCTGCGCGACGGCCAGACCATCGAGACCCTGGACGTGAAGGCGCCGGAGACCACCGAGGACCGGATCATCAGCGGCATGGTCGGCCGCGACCTGGAGCACCGCTTCCCGGAGCGGACGCCGCACGAGCCCGAGGAGGGGGCGGCCCCCGCCCTGGAGATCCGCAACTGGACCGTGCACCACCCGATCGACCAGCAGCGCAAGGTGTGCGACGACGTGTCGCTCCACGTGCGCCGCGGCGAGATCGTCGGCATCGCGGGCCTGATGGGCGCCGGCCGCACCGAACTCGCCATGAGCGTCTTCGGGCGCACCTACGGCCGGTACGCGGGCGGCACGGTCCTCAAGGACGGCACGGAGATCCGCACCAAGTCCGTCCCCGAGGCGGTCAAGCACGGCATCGCCTACGTCACCGAGGACCGCAAGCACTACGGCCTGAACCTCATCGACACCATCAACCGCAACATCTCGCTGAGCGCCCTGGGCAAGGTCGCCAAGCGCGGTGTGGTGGACGAGCACGAGGAGCGGCAGGTCGCCGAGGGCTTCCGCAAGTCGATGAACATCAAGGCGCCGACCGTCTTCGAGCCGGTCGGCAAGCTGTCCGGCGGCAACCAGCAGAAGGTCGTCCTCAGCAAGTGGATCTTCTCGGGTCCGGACGTGCTGATCCTGGACGAGCCGACGCGCGGTATCGACGTCGGCGCCAAGTACGAGATTTACACGGTCATCGACCAGTTGGCCGCCCAGGGCAAGGCGGTCGTCTTCATCTCCTCCGAACTGCCCGAGCTGCTCGGCATGTGCGACCGCATCTACACGATGGCCGCGGGGCGGCTGACGGGTGAGTTCTCGCGGGCCGAGGCCTCCCAGGAATCGCTGATGCGTCAGATGACGAAGGACAAAGAGGTATCCCGATGAGCACGGACGTGACCGCCAAGAGCCCGGCCCCCGCGCCGCCGGGCAGGAGCGGAGGGGCCACGGGCGACGGCCTGCTGGCCCTGGTGCTGGACGGCATGCGCCGCAACATGCGGCAGTACGGCATGCTGATCGCCCTGGGCCTGATCGTGGTCCTGTTCGCCGTGTGGACCGACGGCGACCTGCTGCTGCCGCGCAACGTCTCCAACCTGGTGCTGCAGAACAGCTACATCCTGATCCTCGCGATCGGCATGATGCTGGTCATCATCGCGGGCCACATCGACCTGTCGGTCGGCTCGCTGACGGCGTTCGTCGGCTCGATGGCCGCCGTGTTCATGGTCAAACAGGACATGCCGTGGCCGCTCGCCGTGGTGCTGTGCCTCGCCGTGGGCGCGCTGGCGGGCGCCGTCCAGGGGTTCTTCATCGCGTACGGCGGCATACCGTCGTTCATCGTGACCCTGGCGGGCATGCTGATCTTCCGCGGTCTGACGGAGATCTTCCTGGAGGGCCAGACCCTCGGCCCGTTCCCGGAGGGCCTGCAGAAGGTCGCCAACGGCTTCCTGCCCGAGGTCGGCCCGAACACGAACTACCACAACCTCACGCTGCTGCTGGGCTTCGCGATGATCGCCTTCGTGATCTTCCAGGAGGTCCGTGACCGCAAGCGGCAGCAGGAGTTCGCGCTCGACGTCCCGCCCGCCAAGCTGTTCCTGCTGAAGCTGGTCGCGATCGGCGCCGCCATCCTGACGCTGACGCTGCTGCTGGCCAGCTACAAGGGCGCCCCGATCGTGCTGCTCATCCTGGGCGTGCTGCTCGTCGGCTTCGGCTACGTGATGCGCAACGCGATCATCGGCCGCCACATCTACGCGATCGGCGGCAACCTCCCGGCGGCCAAGCTGTCGGGTGTGAAGGACAAGAAGGTCACCTTCCTGGTCTTCCTGAACATGGGCATGCTCGCGGCCCTGGCGGGTCTGGTCTTCGCCGCCCGCTTCAACGCGGCCTCTCCCAAGGCCGGCCTCAACTTCGAGCTGGAGGCGATCGCGGCCTCGTTCATCGGCGGTGCGTCGATGAGCGGCGGTGTCGGCACCGTCCTCGGCGCGATCATCGGCGGCCTGGTCCTGGGCGTGCTGAACAACGGTATGAACCTCGTCGGCATCGGCACCGACTGGCAGCAGGTCATCAAGGGCCTGGTGCTCCTGGCGGCGGTCGGGTTCGACGTGTGGAACAAGCGCAAGGTCGGTTCGTAAGTCAGCTCGGGCCCCGCCGGAAGGCGGGGCCCTTTCCTCATCGGGAGCCGCACACATGGAACTGAACAGACGCACGGTCATCGCGGGAGCGGCGGCGGCGGGCATGGCCGCCACCGCGTTCGGCGGCACGGCGCACGCCACGGGAGGCAGGAAGCCGGTGAAGACGCTCTTCGGCAAGCTCGCCGACGGCACGAAGGTGCACCTCTGGTCGCTGGAGAACGGCGGCACCCGCCTGAAGGTCCTCTCCTACGGCGGCATCGTGCAGTCCCTGGAGATCCCCGACCGCCGCGGCCGCTACGCCAACGTCAGCGCCGGCTTCGACAACCTCGAGGACTACGTCGCCAGCAGCCCGTACTTCGGCGCCCTGATCGGCCGGTACGGCAACCGCATCGGCCAGGGCAAGTTCACGCTCGACGGCAAGAACTACCAGCTCTCCGTCAACGACGGCGAGCAGAGCCTGCACGGCGGCGCCAAGGGCTTCGACAAGCGCGTCTGGGACGTCGAGCCGTTCGTGAAGGGCTCCGACGTCGGCCTGTACCTGTACTACACGAGCGTCGACGGGGAGATGGGCTACCCGGGCACGCTCAAGACGAAGGTGACGTACACCCTCACCAAGCACGGTGACTGGCGCATCGACTACGAGGCCACCACCGACAAGGCCACCGTCGTCAACCTCACCAGCCATGTGTACTGGAACCTGGCCGGCGAGGGCAGCGGCACCATCGAGGACCACGAGCTGCACATCGCCGCCTCCCGCTACACGCCCACCGACGCGGGCCTGATCCCCACGGGCGAGCTGGCCAAGGTCGCGGGCACCCCGTTCGACTTCCGCAAGGCCAAGCCGATCGGCCGGGACATACGCGTCTCCCACCCGCAGCTCGTGACCGCCAAGGGCTTCGACCACAACTGGGTCCTGGACAAGGGCGTCACCGCCCGGCCCGAGCCCGTGGCCACCCTGCGCGACCCGTCCTCCGGCCGCACGATGAAGATCTCCACGAACGAGCCGGGCCTGCAGTTCTACTCCGGCAACTTCCTCGACGGCACGCTCACCGGCCCGTCCGGCCGCATCTACCGGCAGGGTGACGCGCTGTGCCTGGAGACGCAGCACTTCCCCGACTCGCCGAACAAGCCGTCGTTCCCGTCGACGGTGCTGCGGCCCGGGCAGACGTACCGGACGACCACGGTCCACACGTTCGGCTGCTGACCCGGCCCCTCCGGGCGCCCTCAGCCGTCTTCACAGGGGGCACACATTTTCCTGAGGGACGTCTCAGTGGTTGAACGGCGTCACCGGAGGCTCCGTATGTAAGGGCGGCCCGCGCTCCCCCGCGCGGGCCGCCCTTGAACGTCGGGTCCGGCCGTCCCCCACGGGCCCGCCCCCTACGGAGGTTCCATGGCCGACAACGTCACGTCGCTGTTCCGCAGTACCGCGGCTCACAGCCCGTCGATGGCGGCTCTGACACGCGAGGGCGGCGAGGGAGCCGGCCCCGTGGACTTCTGTATCCCCTGCAACCCCTACTTCCCCACCCCGGCCATGTTCGAGGACATGGCGGGCAAGCTGCGGGACATCATCACCTACTACCCGAGCAGCGCCGACACGATCACGGCCGAGCTGTGCAGCCTGCTCCAGCTGCCCCCGCAGTGCGTGGCCATGGGCAACGGCTCGACCGAGCTGATCACCTGGATCGACCACCTGCTGGTCCGCGAGTCCCTCGCCGTCCCCGTCCCCACGTTCGGCCGCTGGACCGACCAGCCCATGGAGACCGGCAAGCGGGTCGACATGTTCCCGCTCCAGGAGTCCAGCGGCTTCGCCCTGGACCTCGCGCAGTACGCCGAGTTCATCCGCGCCCGGGGCACGCGCGTCGCCGTGATCTGCAACCCCAACAACCCCGACGGCGGTTTCCTGCACAAGCACGCCGTGGTGCAGTTCATGGACGCCATGGCCGACCTCGACCTCGTGGTGATCGACGAGTCGTTCCTGGAGTTCGCGGACGCCGAGGCCGAACCGTCCGTGGTGCAGGAGGCGATGCTCCGCCCCAACGTTGTCGTGCTGCGCAGCCTCGGCAAGAACTTCGGCCTGCACGGCATCCGCTTCGGCTACCTCGTCGCCAACCCGGCGCTCGCGGGCCGGGTCCGCTCGATGCTGCCCAAGTGGAACCTCAACTCCTTCGCCGAGCACGTCGTCTTCATGCTGAAGGAGCACGGCGCCGAGTACGCGCAGAGCCTGCAGCAGGTGCGCCGGGACCGCCTCGACATGGCGAGCCAGCTCTCGGCACTGCCCGGTCTGACGGTCTACCCGTCCCAGGGCAACTTCCTCTTCGTGCGCCTGCCCGTGGGTGCCGAGGGCACCGTGGTCCGCGACCGGATGCTCACCGAGCACCGGATCCTGGTCCGCGAGTGCGGCAACAAGATCGGTTCGTCCAGCCGCTTCCTGCGTCTCGTGGTGCGCCCCCAGGTGGACGTGCGTCGCCTGGTGTCCGGCCTGGAACAGGTGCTCTACGGGACGTCCAGGAGGGGAGCCGCCGTATCCGAGCCGGGCAACGGGACCAGCTACAGCTCGGGTACGGCGGCCGTGGACCGGCTGGTGAGCGAGACGAACGGGGCGGGAACGCGAGGGCTGGCGGCGCAGGCCATGGCCGGTCCGGGCGGACCGGGACCGGCGGCGGTTCCGGCCGCCGCGAGCGCGGGTCCCGGTGGCCCGGGGCTCGCCCCCGCACCGGCGCCCGCCGCGCCGATGCCCGCCCCCGTCCCCGCTCCGGCCGCCGGCATCGGCATGCCGCTCCCCGCCGCCGCGTCCGCCGTGCCGGCGGGTGCGGGCGGCGGGATGCCGATGCCGGCCGCGGCGCAGATGCCGCAGCCGCAGCCGCAGCCCGTGCCGCAGATGCCGCAGCCGCTGCCGCAGGCGCCCCAGCCCCAGGTGCCGCAGCCCGCTCCCCAGCCGGTGGCCGCGCCGTTCAGCGGGCCCACGCCGCCCGGTGTTCCCGCGCGGGGTGGCCTGACGGCCGCGCAGGTGCGGGGCACGAACGGGCTGACGCCGGCACCGGCCACCGGGTGGCCCGCCGCGCAGAGCTGGCCCAACGCGGCGGGGATGGGGCAGGCGGGGTAGGTCGGCGGGTGCGGGGCCGTCGTGGCCGTCGCGCGGTTCCCCGCACCCCCGGGGGCGGCGCTACACGGCCGTCAGCTTCCACTGCTGGCAGGCGTTGTTCAGCCATGACCACTGGCGTACGTCCGCGCCGTCCGCCGTCCCGCAGTCCGCCACGTCCGCCACCTTGCCCGTCGCCTGGTTGGTGATGCGGACGAAGCCGCCGTCCGTGGCCACGAAGCGGAACCGCTGGCAGGTGTTGTTCAGCCACGACCACTGGCGCAGGTCGGCGCCGTCGGCGGAGGAGCAGTCGGCGGTGTCGAGGACCTTGCCGGTGGCGACGTTCACCAGGCGATGGGTGTCGTCGCCGAGGTCCTCCAGGCGCCAGCGCTGGTTGGTGTTGCCGTTGCAGGTGTACTGGGCCACGTTGGCGCCGTCCGCCGTGGAACCGCCGGTCACGTCCAAGCACTTGCCGCTGTTGCGGTTGGTGACCGTGTACGTGGTGGAGGCGCTGGACGGTTCCCCGGAAGGCCCGGGGAGGGAGGCGCCCAGCCGCACCGGCGTGCCGAGGTCCGGCGTGCCGTCGGCGTTCCAGGTGAACTTCTGGGCACGGGTCGTCCGGCCGTTGTCGCAGCCCTCGGAGGCCGAGTCGTTGGCGTGGTAGACGATCCAGTTCTCGCGGCCGTCGGGTGAGGTGAAGAAGCCGTTGTGGCCGGGCCCGTACACCCCGTTGGCATCGCTGCGCTGGAAGACGGGCGTGGACTTCTTCGTCCAGGACGACGCGGCCAGCGGGTCGGGGCCGGTCAGCTCCAGCTGCCCGAGCTTGTAGTCGGGGGTCCAGCAGCCGCTCGCCGAGTAGATCAGGAACGTGCGGCCGCCCCGCTGGAGCACCTCGGCGCCCTCGTTGACCGTACCGCCCTGCCGTTCCCAGGCGTACGTCGGAGTCGAGATGGTCGAGTAGGAGCCGCTGACGGTGTACGGGTTGGACATGGGGGCGATGACGAGGTTCTGCGTCCCGCCCGTGATGGCGCTGCCCAGCACGTACAGCCGGCCGTTCACGTTCAGCACGCTCGGGTCCAGCATCCACGCGCTGCTGAGCTGCCCCTTGTACGTGTACGGCCCCATGGGGTCGGAGCCGGCGCTCTCCAGGACGTGGCTGCGCTGGGTCGGGTTGTAGTCGGACACGTTCTGCCCGGCGACGTAGTACAGGTACCAGCGGCCATTGAGGAAGTGCAGCTCGGGCGCCCAGATGTTGCAGCAGCGGGAGGCGGCGTCGCCCTTCCACACCTGGACGCTGGGGGCGGTGGCGAGCCCGGCGAGGGTGGTGGCCTTGCGGATGGTGATGACGTCGGTCCAAGTGGTCGTCACCAGGTAGTAGTTGCCGTCGTGGTACGAGATCCAGGGGTCGGCGCCCTTGACGGACTTGACGGGGTTCGTGAAGGAGGCGGCGCTCGCCTGCGGCTGCCCGGCGGACAGGGCCAGCAGCAGGGCCGCCAGCAGGGTCAGTAGGCGACGGGCCATCCGCTGCTCCAGTTCAGGAGGTTGATGCCGAGCTTGGGCGTGCCGTTGTCGTTGCCGTCGTAGTAGTGGTAGACGATCAGGTCGCCGTCGGCGTCCTTCAGGATCGACTGGCCGCCGGGGCCGATGACGCTGCCGTGCGATTCGAGGACGGGGGTGCCGCCGTTGTTCATCAGCGACACGCCGTTCCTGTCGACGTAGGGTCCGGTGACGCTGGTGGCACGCCCGACCTTCACCTTGTACGTGGAGCCGGTGCCGGCGCAGCAGGTGTCGTAGCTGGCGAAGAGGTAGTAGTAGCCGCCCCGCTTCACGATGAAGGGCGCCTCGACCGCCTTGGTCCCGGTGGGGCGGGAGGCGAGCGAGTACCGGGTGGTGTGGGAGGCCAGCTGCTTCCCGGTGGCGGGGTTGATGCGGATCATCTTGATCCCGGTCCACCAACTGCCGAACGACAGCCACCACGTGCCGTCGTCGTTCACGAAGAGGTTCGGGTCGATGGCGTTGAAGTCGCTGGCGGAGTTGGAGGTGTAGACCGGGCCCTGGTCGGTCCAGCTGCCCGGCTGGCCGGTGGTGGAGGTCGCCAGTCCGATGGCGGAGGTGTTCGAGCCGAACTTCGAGACGGAGTAGTACATCAGGTACTTGCCGCCCTGGTAGGAGATGTCCGGCGCCCAGGCCTCGGGGACGGAGGAGTAGGTGCGCCACCAGCTCGGCCGGCTGGAGAAGGCGTCGGCGCCGTTGCGGAAGGCGGTGCGGTCGCCGCTGGTCTTGTGGGCGATGCCGCCGCCGGTGGCGTAGAGCAGGTACTGGCCGGACGAGGTGCGGATCATCGACGGGTCGTGCGTGACGATGTCGCCGGTCACGCGACCGGGGCCCGGGTAGGCCGACGCCGTACCCGGGATCAGGGCCAGCAGGGCGGCGGCGGGGAGGGCGAGCAGGGTGGTGCGCCTGCGCAGGGGGGTGCGGCTCATACGGGGGGTCCTCCTTGCGGTGGGGGTGTCACAACTGGTCGAGATCTCGAACAGTGCTCGCAAGTTCGAACGGGACCGTAGAATCGAACCCCTTGCGCGTCAATGGTTCGCGCAGCAACAACCGGGCGCCCGCCCCGGGCAGGTGCCCTACCCCTCGACGTCGAGCGCCGTCCCGTACAGCCGGTCCACCCGCAGCCGGATCACGACCCGTCGCTCGTCGACCAGTTGCCGCAGGAACGCGTCCTCGTCCTGCGGCGCGGCGTCCGCCGGGATCATCGCGAGCAGCTCCCGCCCGACCGCGTCGCCGGGGACGGACGTGACTGCGGAGACCTCCGCCTCCCCCTCGGCGACGGCGAACGACCAGACGTCCCCGCCCTGCACGTGCAGGGCGGCGCGGGGTTCGCGGCGCAGGTGTGTGACCTTGACGCGGTCGGCAGTGGTCGAGAACCGCAGTGTGCGGGACTCGGCGTCCCAGCTGTACGCCATGGTGGTCAGGTGGGGGTGGCCACTGCGCTTGACGGTGGCGAGCGTGCCGAACCGCTGCGCGGCGAGCAGGCCGGAGAGGGCTTCGTCGGACAGGATGCGGGGCGTCGGTCTGTCGGTCATGCCCTCACCAACGCCGGGGCGCCGCGGGTCATTTCGAGCCGGGGACGTCGATCCATTCCGGCAGGTCGATCTCCGCCCGCACGGTCTTGCCGGGCGGCTCGCGGTCGAGCACCTCCCAGCGGTCGGCGAGCGCGTCGACGAGGACGAACCCGCGGCCGTGCTCGTCGAGGGGCCGGGGCGGCCGTACGGCACCGGGTGCGGGCGGGCGGGGCGGCCCGCTGCGGGAATCGGCCACCTCGACCTGGACACGGCCCGGCGCGAGTTCCAGCCGCAGCGCGAAGTCCCGCCCGGGCACGCGCCCGTGGGTCACGGCGTTGGCCGCCAGCTCCGCCACGATCGCCCCGACCGCGTCGGAGACGTCCGTGCCGTAGGGGATGCCCCAGGAGTGCAGCTGGTTCAGCGTGAGGCGGCGGGCGAGACGGGCACCGCGGGGCGTGGAGCTGAGGCGCTGGGTGAACACACGTACGGTAACCGAAGGTTGGGCGGTGCTGCGGCTGATCGGCGCTGTCATGCGCCCAATGTGACGTGCGGGGACGGCGATTCTCCAGGCCGTGACCGCGTACGCTGCGGCAGCGTACGCGGTCACGGACTGGACAGTACCGGTGACGTCCCGTAACCATGCTGCGGGAGGTGACCGACCGTGGTCGATGGCATGGTGGGGACGGGTGGCGAGCCGGAGTCGTCGGACAGTCTGCGGACGTTCGGGGCGGTGGTCCAGGGCTTGCGCGAACACGCCGGGCTGAGCCGGGAGGAGTTCGGGGAACTGGTGCGGTTCTCCAAACACACGGTGGCTTCGGTGGAGTTGGGGAGGCGGATGCCGGATCCCACTTTCGTGGCGCGCGCGGAGGAGGCCTTGGGTATGGCAGGCGTCCTCCAGAAGGCAGCGGGACGCCTGGAGCGGCAGCCGGGTCTGGCGGCATGGTTCCGACGTTGGACTCAGCTGGAGCAGGTGGCGATCACCCTGTACACCTACGAGTGCCGCATGGTTCCGGGCCTCCTGCAAACGGAGGCATACGCACACCAGTTGTTC
>NZ_JBIBUF010000017.1:0-2141 GCF_043079125.1 Streptomyces sp. NPDC015242
CCGGGGATCTGGTGCGGTGGAACAAGGACGGGCAGGTGGAGTACCTGGGCCGGACCGACTTCCAGGTCAAGATCCGCGGCTTCCGCATCGAACTCGGCGAGGTGGAGTCGGCACTGACCGCCCACCCTGACATCGACAACGCGGTCGCCGTGGTGCGCCAGGACCGCGCCGGCGACCAGCGGCTGGTCGCCTACGTGGTGCCGGGCGACGGCAAGACGGACACCGGCGTGGACATCGCGGCCCTGACGGAACTGGCCCGGCGGTCCCTGCCGGAGTACATGGTCCCCTCGGCGATCGTCCCGCTCGCCGCGTTCCCCATGACCACGAGCGGCAAGCTGGACCGCAAGGCACTCCCCGCACCCGACCACAGTGAGGTGGCGGCCGCCGGACGAGGGCCGCGCAACCACAACGAGGAAGTGCTCTGCCGGCTGTTCGCCGAGCTGCTCGGGGTGGAGGAGGTCGGCATCGACGTCGACTTCTTCGCTCACGGCGGGCATTCCCTGCTGGCCACCCGGCTCATCGGCCGCATACGCAACGAACTCGACGTCGACGTGAAGGTCACGACGGTGTTCCGCAATCCGACCGTCGCCCAGCTGGCGGCCCGGATCGAGAAGCTGGCCGCGTCGAACCGCCCCCGGCTGCGACAGATCAACGTTTAGGAGTAGCGTCGATGATCCCGTTGTCCTTTGCACAGCGCCGGATGTGGTTCCTCCACCGTCTGGAAGGTCCGTCCGCGACCTACAACATCCCGTTCGCGCTGCGCCTGGACGGGGCGCTGGACACCGGAGCCCTGGCCTCGGCGGTGGCGGACGTCGTCACCCGGCACGAGAGCCTGCGCACCCTGGTCGTCGAGAACCCGGACGGCATGCCGGAGCAGCGGATCCTGTCGCCCCAGGAGGCGGTCACACGGTTCCGGGTCGTCGACGTCACCGCGGACGCGGTGGACGACGCGATGCGCGAGGCCGTGGGCGAGAGCTTCGACCTGGAGACGGAACTCCCCCTGCGCACCACCGTCCTCCGCGTCTCCCCGCAGACCCACTACCTGGCGTTCGTGTTCCACCACATCGCCGCGGACGGGGCGTCGATGGCCCCCTTCCTGCGCGACCTGGTGTCGGCCTACACGGCCCGGCACGGCGGGAGCGCACCGGCGTGGGCGCCGCTGCCCGTGCAGTACAAGGACTACACGATGTGGCAGCGGCAGCTGCTGGGCGAGGACGGCGACCGGGAAAGCGTCGCCGCGCCCCAACTCGCCTACTGGCGGCAGGAACTGGCCGAGGTGCCGCAGCCGGTGCAGTTGCCGCTGGACCGGCCGCGGCCGGCGGTCGCCGGCTACGAGGGCGACCACGTCGACTTCCTGCTGGAGCCCGAGCTGGTCGCCGGGCTCGGAAAGCTGGCCGCGGACCGCGGCGCCACCGCCCCGATGGTGGTCCAGGCCGCACT
Organism: Streptomyces sp. NPDC015242; assembly: GCF_043079125.1. Taxonomy (NCBI): domain Bacteria; kingdom Bacillati; phylum Actinomycetota; class Actinomycetes; order Kitasatosporales; family Streptomycetaceae; genus Streptomyces; species Streptomyces sp. NPDC015242. Next base: position 1,441 of record NZ_JBIBUF010000017.1, read on the forward strand.
GCTGCTGCTCCTGCAGAAACTGGGCGCCGGCGAGGACGTCACGATCGGCAGCCCCATCGAAGGCCGCACCGACGAGGACCTGGCCGACCTGATCGGGTTCTTCGTCAACACCTGGGTGCTGCGCGCCGACCTCTCGAAGAACCCCTCGTTCGGCGACCTGGTCGAGCAGGTCCGGGACAAGGCACTCGCCGCGTACGACAACCAGGACGTGCCGTTCGAGCGGCTGGTGGAACTGCTCAACCTGGAGCGGTCCACCTCCTACCAGCCGCTGTTCCAGGTGATGCTGGCCTGGCAGTTCGTGTGGCCGGAGATCGAGATGCCGGATCTGCGGGTCTCACTCGTCCCGGCCGGCACGGACACCGCCAAGTTCGACCTGTTCTTCAACATCGTCCCGGAGGCGTCCGGACGCGCCTACGGCCGGCTCGAGTACGCGACCGAACTGTTCGACCACACCACGGCCGTCGACATCGTCACCCGCCTCGTCAGCATCCTCGAACAGGCGGTCGCCGACCCGGATGTGCGCCTCGGGGACGTCGACGTGCTGTCGGCGGCAGAGCGGGACCGGCTGGTCCGTGAGGTCAATGACACGGCGCGTGCGGTGGTCGCGGGGACGTTGCCGGGTGCGTTCGAGGCGCAGGTGGTGCGTGATCCGGGTCGGTTGGCGGTGGTGGGTGAGGATGAGCGGCTGTCGTACGGGGAGT
>NZ_JBIBUF010000018.1:0-1552 GCF_043079125.1 Streptomyces sp. NPDC015242
GGGGAGTGGTGGAGCCGCTGAACCAAGGTGGTAGTAGGTGAGTGATGGGGTGACGCAGGAAGGTAGTCCATCCCGGGCGGTGGTTGTCCCGGGGTAAGGGTGTAGCCCGTCATCTAGGCAAATCCGGATGACATGAGGGTGAGACCTGATGCCGAGCCGATTGTGGTGAAGTGGATGATCCTATGCTGTCGAGAAAAGCCTCTAGCGAGTTTCATGGCGGCCCGTACCCTAAACCGACTCAGGTGGTCAGGTAGAGAATACCGAGGCGTTCGGGTGAACTATGGTTAAGGAACTCGGCAAAATGCCCCCGTAACTTCGGGAGAAGGGGGGCCACATCCGGTGACGGGCTTTGCGCCTTGAGCTGGGGGTGGCCGCAGAGACCAGCGAGAAGCGACTGTTTACTAAAAACACAGGTCCGTGCGAAGCCGTAAGGCGATGTATACGGACTGACGCCTGCCCGGTGCTGGAACGTTAAGGGGACCGGTTAGCTCTGATTCGTCAGGGCGAAGCTGAGAACTTAAGCGCCAGTAAACGGCGGTGGTAACTATAACCATCCTAAGGTAGCGAAATTCCTTGTCGGGTAAGTTCCGACCTGCACGAATGGCGTAACGACTTCTCGACTGTCTCAACCATAGGCCCGGTGAAATTGCACTACGAGTAAAGATGCTCGTTTCGCGCAGCAGGACGGAAAGACCCCGGGACCTTTACTACAGTTTGATATTGGTGTTCGGTTCGGCTTGTGTAGGATAGCTGGGAGACTTTGAAGCGGCCACGCCAGTGGTTGTGGAGTCGTCGTTGAAATACCAGTCTGGTCGTGCTGGATGTCTAACCTGGGTCCGTGATCCGGATCAGGGACAGTGTCTGATGGGTAGTTTAACTGGGGCGGTTGCCTCCTAAAGGGTAACGGAGGCGCCCAAAGGTTCCCTCAGCCTGGTTGGCAATCAGGTGTTGAGTGTAAGTGCACAAGGGAGCTTGACTGTGAGACCGACGGGTCGAGCAGGGACGAAAGTCGGGACTAGTGATCCGGCGGTGGCTTGTGGAAGCGCCGTCGCTCAACGGATAAAAGGTACCCCGGGGATAACAGGCTGATCTTCCCCAAGAGTCCATATCGACGGGATGGTTTGGCACCTCGATGTCGGCTCGTCGCATCCTGGGGCTGGAGTCGGTCCCAAGGGTTGGGCTGTTCGCCCATTAAAGCGGTACGCGAGCTGGGTTTAGAACGTCGTGAGACAGTTCGGTCCCTATCCGCTGTGCGCGTAGGAGTCTTGAGAAGGGCTGTCCCTAGTACGAGAGGACCGGGACGGACGAACCTCTGGTGTGCCAGTTGTTCTGCCAAGGGCATGGCTGGTTGGCTACGTTCGGGAGGGATAACCGCTGAAAGCATCTAAGCGGGAAGCCTGCTTCGAGATGAGGACTCCCACCCACTTGATGGGGTAAGGCTCCCAGTAGACGACTGGGTTGATAGGCCGGATCTGGAAGCCAGGTAACTGGTGGAGGTGACCGGTACTAATAGGCCGAGGGCTTGTCCTCAGTTGCTCGCGTCCACTGTGTT
>NZ_JBIBUF010000020.1:0-1076 GCF_043079125.1 Streptomyces sp. NPDC015242
TGAAAACCTTCGGGTGGTCGTTCGCGGTCACCGCGCTCGGCCTGGTCGCAGCGGTCTTCTACGGAGGGTGGACCGCGTTCGGTGTCGTAGCGATCCTGTCCATCCTCGAGATCTCGCTGTCCTTCGACAACGCGGTGGTCAACGCCGGGATCCTGAAGAAGATGAATGCCTTCTGGCAGAAGATCTTCCTCACCATCGGCATCCTGATCGCCGTCTTCGGCATGCGGCTGGTCTTCCCCGTCGTGATCGTGGCCATCAGCGCTCAGCTGGGACCGATCGAGGCCGTCGACCTCGCGCTCACCGACAAGGACCGCTACCAGGAGCTGGTGACCGACGCGCACCCGTCGATCGCGGCCTTCGGCGGCATGTTCCTGCTGATGATCTTCCTGGACTTCATCTTCGAGGACCGGGACATCAAGTGGCTCGGCTGGCTGGAGCGGCCGCTGTCCAAGCTCGGCAAGGTCGACATGCTGTCGGTCTGCATCGCCCTGATCGTGCTGCTGATCTCCTCGATCACCTTCGGCGCCCACGCCCACCAGCACGGCGGCACCCACGCCGACAAGGCGGAGACGGTCCTGCTGTCCGGCATCGCCGGTCTGATCACGTACATGATCGTCGGTGGTCTGTCCGGCTACTTCGAGGACAAGCTCGAAGAGGAGGAGGAGCGCGAGCACGAGGCCGAGGAACAGGCCGAGCGCGAGGGCAAGCCCAAGTCGGCGGTGAGGCTGGCCGGCAAGGCGGCCTTCTTCATGTTCCTCTACCTGGAGGTCCTGGACGCCTCGTTCTCCTTCGACGGCGTGATCGGCGCCTTCGCCATCACCAACGACATCGTCCTGATGGCCCTCGGCCTGGGCATCGGCGCCATGTACGTCCGGTCGCTGACGGTCTACCTGGTCCGCCAGGGCACCCTCGACGACTACGTCTACCTGGAGCACGGCGCGCACTACGCCATCGGCGCGCTGGCCATGATCCTGCTGGTCACCATCCAGTACGAGATCAACGAGATCATCACCGGCCTGATCGGCGTCGTCCTGATCGGCGCCTCCTTCTGGTCCTCCGTGCGCCGCAACCGCGCC